>JBIIMS010000008.1:0-255615 GCA_044337875.1 Gemmataceae bacterium | reverse complement strand
CTGGGGTTTCTTACCACCTTGCATGAGGATATTTGCAGGCTTGATATCGCGGTGTATGATGCCGCTTTTATGTGCAACATCAATAGCATCTGCAAGCGTAGCCACTAATTTCGCAGCATCTTTGGGCTGCACTAAACGGCCGGAAATCATGTCTTCCAAACTTGTGCCGTTGACTAGCTCCATGACAAAATAAGGTATGCCATCAAATTCATTGATGTCGTAAACCTGGATGATGTTGGGATGATGCATCATACCCAAGGCTTCAGCTTCTTTTCGCAGCCTGGCTTTTAAATCAGCGGATAACTTGCCTGCACTCAATAAAGTTTTGATTGCAACGGGCCTGTTAAGGGTGGTTTGGCTGGCTTTGTAAACAACGCCCATGCCGCCACGCCCTATCTCGCCTGATATGGTGTAACCCGGAATCGTGGGTTGAACATCGCCAGCTTGCATTCTATCTGCAAGCGCTTCATTAAAGCCGACGCTAAGAGTTTTTACCAGTGCTTGATCAATAGTCGGCTCGAAGCCGATGGTTTTATCTTGGGAATTTGGTTCGATGTGAAGGATGGTCTTGGAATTATTAATCGCGCTTTTGAAGGCATCAAGCAAGCTGGGGTTCGCAGCGCAAGCTTCTTCGGGCGTTAGGGTATTGCCCGACTTTGTCAGCTCTTCGTACTTCTTTAAAATTTCCTGCAACTCTTTGCTGTCTTGCATTGCTAATGATCCAATAGATGAAAGGAAATCTATTAGATATCATAACCGCAGTTGGCGATTTAGCAGCAAGAAATTAGGAAGCCCTGCCCGCGACAAAGATTCCCCCAGCAAAAGAGGGATCGAAAGCGAAGAAGTTGAGCGGGAAAGGTTGGTTAAGAGAATTAAAGGTGCTGATATTGGGGCCCCCGCCTATTCCTGCGCCAGTGATGATATCTGCACTGGTGGAGGTGGAGGACATTAATCCGGTGGAAACACGAACGCCCCCAGAAAAGCCAACGGCATAGGCGAAGAAGTTTTGCACCATGTTTGCGCTGTTATCAAAGACCCGAACATTAGGGCCTCCACCCGCCCCAGCGCCTACTAAGATTTTGTCAAATGAACCGCCGCCGATGTTTCCTGACCCTACATAAACACCACCTAAGAAAGTAGGATCATAAGCGAAGAAATCTTGAATGACCGCAAGGTTTGCACCTGAAAGAACTTTGATTCTGGGCCCGCCCCCAGCCCCTGCGCCGACGATGATATCGTAATTGGAATCGCCATCGATCAAACCTGCTGCGAGGTTCACGCCCCCAGTGAAGGTTGGTTCGAATGCAAAGAAATCTAAAAGGATGGCACCATTAAGGCCACTGAAAACAGTTACCCGCGGGCCACCGCCTGGGCCAGCGCCAACCAGCATATCATCGTAGCCATCGTTGTTGATATCTGCGGAAGCGAGGGTAACACCCCCAGTGAAGGTGGATTCGAAAGCAAAGAAGTTGTAGAGAACCGTGGTGTAATCTGCACCGGAGAACACTTTGATATTAGGACCGCCACCAGGGCCAGGGCCAGTGATGATATCGACAAAGCCATCGCGGTTGACATCGCCCATTGCAATAGTAAAGCCGCCTGTGAATGCAGAGCTATAGGCTTGAATATCTGCAACATATTCAGTCGGATTGGTTACGGTGGAGTCATAAACATGCACATTGGGTGTAGAGAAAGAACCATTGCCTGCACTGGGGCTTGCAGCAAAATTCGTGGTCGTAATGCGATTGCCAACAGGGGTACCGACGATGAGATCGATGGCTCGGGCAAAGGCAGAAACCCTAGCATAAGATCCGATAGAACCAAACTTACTATCATCCGTTGATCCACTTACAATTCCAGCAATGGTCAAACCGGAAGAAGTGTTGATGAAGGCAGGACCACCTGAATCGCCAGCGCCCACTGCGGTTTCAACCAAAGTTGCGCCGCTAAAAACCCCCAGAGTTGAAGGAATACTGTAATCATTGGCGAAGGTGTTTTCTGCGGATGTTCCATCATCAAAGTCGTAGGCGAGATTGCGGAAATAGGCTGGCCCTTCGGTTAAATTGTCAGTAGCTTCAAAAGTATTGGTTCCAAATCTTTTAGTTCCGGAAGAGCCATCGATCTCGCCGGTTGCACCATCTCCCGTTTGGCCATACCCTACCATGGTAAAGTCTTGACCGATTTCATCATGCAGGCGGTAGATATCATATCCTTGAATGCCAGAAGGAACGGTTCCGTTGATTCGTATAAGTGCTACATCGTTGGGAACAATATTGTTGCTATCGTCAGGATCATATCCATTAACAACGAATACATCTGCTGTTGTATAAACGATACTCTGGGTACCACCAGCGGTAACGAAATCGATGGTTCCAGAAAGTTTATCGCCACTATTGTTGGTGACAACATGGGCAGCAGTAAGAATAAAAGTTCTGTCAATTAAAAGGCTGCCAGTACCAATGAAAGCATTAGCGCCATCATTTGCGTTAATAAGAACCACCCCATCAAACTGGGGTGCTAAAGTAGGTGGTGCATCAGCAAAAGCGCCAACGACCGGAACGGTGCGGTCTTCAAGGAATTCGAGGGATAATTTTTTTGACAGATCTTGTTTTTTAGTACGCTTCATATTGATCCTTTTAAGGAGCCTAAATCTTTCCCCATGTGCCCCACTTTACACAATGCTCCTTGTTTTACAAACTCCTTTTATCGATAAATTAATGTTACGGTCGCAAGAAAACCCTTTTATGAGGTGTATTTCTGTGCCCAATAATTAAATCGGCTTCTTAGAGGTGGAGCTTCAGTTGGGTGATAAATTCGAAGGCTGGAACAGTATTAGATAATATTGCACCGCTTGAATCTTGCTAAACCTTGAAGAATATCTTTCTGCGGTAGAGCCAGTAAGCTAGGGACCAATGGCAACAGACCACCAAAAGTGCTAAAAGCACTGGCCCCCAATTTCCAATCCAAATAATGGCGTGGCTGGTGAAAGGCATGAGCAGGTTGCGAAATTGCCCGGTGAGAATGCCAGCAGACATATACAGGAAAAACGAGTTCATCCCTGCAATCATGAAAGGGTTGGCCCAAGCTTTTTTCCCAAGGCCTTCCGTAAATGAATGAAAGAATGCAAAAATCAGGCAGGTCCACCCTGCTGCAAACAAACCAAAAGATGCTGTCCAGATTTTCTTCACCATGGGAATGGGAAAACTTAAACCCCATCCCAATGCCAAACCTGCCAAGCCTGCTAGTACCAAGGTTTTTATTTGTACTTTTACTTCCCACTGTTCACGAAACATTCTTCCGATCATGCAGCCAAAAATAATCGTTGCAGATGCTGAAAGTGCATTAAGGGTTGCATAACCCCCGGTACTATTTTGAAAAATAGTTGGGTAACCAAGCGAGGTGAAGAAATGGCTTAAATGTGAATCAAGAATGTAACCAATGTTTTTATCCCGCTCCCAAGGGTCGTAGCCAGCGCCTTTGTAATATCCAAAAAGTAAATGCAATACGGTATGAAGAAGTAAACAACCTACTGCCACCGATAATTGTTTTTTCCAACTTAGAGTGAGTGTGAAAAAAGCAATGATGTAACCCAGTGCGATTTGTTGAAGCACCCGGATGAATTGCACAATAGGTTCGGGCTTGCTCATGGAATCAAGAAGCACGCCCAGAAGGATAAGTAGGAACGCCCTTTTAAAAGCGTGTTGCAATTGAACCGCCCATGTTTCGCCCTTATCCATTCGCAGACCAAAAGCGATGGGCATCGATACGCCTACCAAAAACATGAACGAAGGTTGGATCAAATCCCAGAAGGTGCACCCGACCCATTCGCGATGGGTGAATTGATCTGCAAGCCATCCCCAGTTTGGATCTTTGAGAAGTTTGCCCATGCCCATGCCGCCCGAAATCATTGCAAGCATGGTGAAGCCACGATAGGCATCGATAGAAAAAACGCGGGAAGTTGAAACATGTTGCATGGTTTTTTACCTCAGGGTGAGGAGATTATTCTGCCATGCTTTGGTTGGATTTACTAAGGAAATAAGAGCTATGCGGCATTGCGATCAAAATTGGGATCTTCATCTGCGGATTGATAATGGTGATGTCTGGGGTGATACTTTTCGCTGGGGATGGGGATGTCTTCAACTTTTTCTTCCAGACTTTTGATGGCTTTGGTTTGATCTTTTGAATAATCGAGATAAAGGCTGACAAGTCTTGCAAGTAAAACGGTAACAAGAAACTGACCAAACACCGCTTCAAGCCAAACAATGGTTCGTGCAATGGGAGCAAGAGGTGTCACATCGCCAAAGCCTACGGTGGTTAGGGTGATAAAACTGAAGTAAAGAAGAACAGAGCTACGCACATGATGATTATAGGTGCCATCTTCGGCATCAAGAAATTTCATATTTGCAACTGCAAAAGATCCGGGGGAGAATTCTTCGACCATGCCATAGACATAAGCCCAGGTCGTGCCAACGATAAGATAAAGGCAGCAACCGCCAATGATTTTGTCGAAGCCGACGGCTTTGTCGAGCCATAGTTCGCGAAACAAATAAAATCCGAGGCTGAAAAAGAAAACCATGTGAGAAACCATCCTAGGCAGCATGACCCATTTGGGATGTGCTAACCCGGGTAGATTATCCGGAAGGATTAACAATGCGCAGCCAATCAAACAAAAAGGTAACGAGAAGAAATAAATGAACTTTGTGGCTTCATCATTATTTCTAAGACTATAAGGGACAGAGAACAGAAAAAACGAAAAGAACAAAGCGAGGATATCATTACCTGAAGAAGAATGATCTAAAGAGGGGAAAATAATTGCGAGCAAAAGCAGGTTGAGTAAGACCCAAAAAAATCGATCGTTGACACAAGTTTTTTGAACCAAGCAATATAAACCATCAAGCCAAGAACTTTTATCTGAAGAAGATTCTTCAGCTAAATTATCGCTTGCTTCAGCCTGCGTATTATTATTTATATTACTCATACATCAAAACCATATACGCCTTAAGTTAACTCAGGTAAGGCGGATCTATAGCTATAGGTGAATGTTGAGTAAAGATTGATTTAGAGCTAATTAATCAAGGCAAATAAAATCAAACTCTCTGAAATACGGTCGCAGGTGGTTTGGGTGAGATAGTTAGTTTTGGGGTTTGGTTTTTTTCTTGAAAACCATTAGGGTATCATCGGTTCCCGGAATTGCTTCGAACTTGGTGGGGCGATCTTTTCCTTTGGGCGCCATGCAGATGGTGAGGATATCGCCTTCAAGTTTATAAATTCCTAGAAGTTTTTCTCCCTTCATGGTGCCCCCGTCTGGGCTGACATCAAGAGTTTTGGGATTTACCTCTGGATTGAGTTCAACGGTGGTGCCTGCAAATCTTTTGCCATCCCTTTTCCAAACTACATGCTTGCCATCGACTAGTCTTTCAATGGAATCAACAGTTTCTTTGGCGGTTTCTTTGCCATTGCGCATAAAAGAAGTAACTTGCCAAATGCCTTGATGGATGGCTTCTTCTTCTTGGAGTTTAGTTTCTTTAGGGTCAACTGCAGAAGCAAAAGTAGCAAAGAACAAAGTAAAAAGAATAGAATATCGAGTAATCATGCAGTCTCCGATTAAGAATCAAGCCTTAAAATTGATTCCCTATTATTTTAGGGTATCAATTGAAGAGCATAAGCACAAAGGTTACATTATTAACTTACTAAATTCCTACCCTTTGAAGTTCTAACTCGAGATCCACAATGAATAGTATAGGCATTGCTTTAGGAATGATGACGCTGATTTGTAACGCAGAAACGGATTGGGTGGAATTGATCCCTGAAGGGAAGTTGGACGCGTTTAAAAAAGCATCCCCCAAATTTGTCTGGACGGATAAAGTAAGCCTTGATGGGGCGAAGCAAAATAAGCTGGTAGCGGGTAAAGATAAAGGCCCTATTCTTTTCAATAACAACGAGGGGTTACCCGACCTAGTAACTAAGGAATCCTGGGGTGATCACGAAATACATTTAGAATTTCTAGTAGCCAAGGGTTCCAACTCGGGCCTTAAAATGCATGCGCTCTATGAGGTTCAGATTTTCGATAGCTTTGGGAAAACTAATTTAACCGGTTCGGATTGTGGTGGTGTTTACCCGAGATGGGAATTAAAGCCAGCCTTCACCTACATTGATAAAGGTATTCCCCCCTCTAAGAATGCTTGTAAGCCTGCTGGCGAATGGCAAACTTTGGATATCACTTTCATAGCGCCCCGCTTTGATGAGGCAGGCAACAAGGTTAAAAATGCTCGACTACCCAAGGTGCTTTTGAATGGCGAGTTGATTCACGATAATGTGGAGCTACTCACCCCCACAGGAAATAACTTCAAGTTAAAGGAAAAGACAAAAGCCCCGATCCTGATACAAGTAGATCACGGCCCGGTGGCATTCAAAAACATCAAAGTTCGAGAATTGCAAAAGTAACTTTTGAAGAATGGTTCTCATGACAGCTCCCGCATTCATTTTGACTTGGCTGATATTTGGTGCAGATCCTGCGCAGATTAATTTTTCGCGGGATATACTTCCGATTCTTTCTGATAACTGCTACTCATGCCATGGGCCCGATGAAAAAGCACGCAAAGCGAAACTAAGGCTGGATACCCAGGAAGGTGCGTTGGCTAAATCCAAAAACCCCGGCTCACATATCATCAAACCAAAAGACATTGCAAAAAGTGAGTTGTTCCAACGGTTGATTACCAATGATGAAAAAGAGTTGATGCCCCCGCCCTCCTCTGCCAGAAAGCTTGGTAAAAATCAGATCGAACTATTGAAGGCATGGATCGATCAAGGCGCAAACTGGGGGAAACACTGGGCGTTTGAAGCGCCCATCAGGCCTAATGTTCCTATTTCAACTAGCGATACTCGAGCTTCTAATCCCATTGATTCTTTTATTCTTGAGAAGCTGAAGGCTGAAGGATTAAAGCAGGCTCCACGCGCCAACCGTGAGACTTTAGTTAGGCGATTGTACCTTGACCTGACCGGCTTGCCCCCGAATTTAGTACAAGCAGAGTCTTTTATTAATGACAACTCGCCCAATGCCTATGTAAAGCTGGTGGATGGTTTGCTTGCCAGCCCGCATTATGGCGAACGCATGGTCTGGGATTGGCTTGATGCCTCGCGTTATGCAGATAGCAATGGGTATCAGGGCGATAACGAACGAACCATGTGGCCATGGCGTGATTGGGCAGCATCTGCATTCAATGATAATCTATCGTTCAAGGATTTCACGACTTGGCAACTTGCGGGCGATCTTCTTCCCAATGCGACATTTGAACAACGCTTAGCGACTGGCTTCAATCGCAATCACATGATCAATGGTGAAGGCGGTAGGATCGCAGCCGAAAACCGTATCGATTATGTGATGGATATGTCGGAAACCATGGGAACAATCTGGCTGGGTCTGACCTTCAATTGCTGCAGATGCCATGATCATAAATACGATGCTCTTTCGCAGAAAGATTACTATCAGCTTTTCTCATTCTTTAATAACACGCCTGTTGATGGTGGAGGTGGAAACCCTCAAACTCCCCCCATGCTGGAATTTTCGAGCCCTCAAGAGCTTCTAAAAAAGAAGCAACTTGACACTGCTGTGGGTAAGCTTCAAAGCCAAACTGAAGAACTCGAGAACAAAATATTTCCAAGGGATAAAGGTAAAAAAGCCTCAGACTCGGATGCTGCAAAAGAGTATTCCAAAGAGAGTAAAGAGATTCTTTCCAAGCCTGCGGGCTCGAGAGGCAAGGCGCAACTTCAACAACTTGCTAAGGCAGTTGAAAAACCCAAACCAGAACTCTTTCAAATTTTGAATAGCCTTATCAAAGCTATTGACGAACGAGACAATTTTTCAAAATCGATGCCACGTGTCATGGTGATGGAAGAACTTCCGAAGCAGCGGGAAACTTTTATTCTTAACATTGGCAATTACGAAAAGCCCATGGCCAAAGTTGGAATTGCTGTCCCAGCGGTGCTTCCTCAAATTCGCAAGGCTGATGCAATTAACAGGCTTGATCTCGCTCAGTGGCTTGTAACCAAGGAAAACCCCCTTACCTCGCGGGTGATCGTCAATCGAATCTGGCAGCAATTCTTTGGAACCGGAATCGTTAAGACATCCGAAGACTTCGGCGTGCAGGGAGAAAAACCCTCTCACCCCGAACTTCTTGATTGGCTGGCAGTTGAATTCCAAGAGAGTAATTGGGATGTCAAACATCTTGTTCGACTGATCGTACTTAGCGAAACGTATCAACAATCTTCGAGGTTGGATCCCGAGGCTAAAGAAAAAGATAGTGCCAATAAGTTTCTTTCCCACGGCCCAAGATATCGCAGGCCCGCTTGGATGATCCGTGATCAAGCGCTTGCTGCATCCGGCCTTTTAATTCCTCAAATTGGTGGCCCACCCACCAAGCCCTATCAGCCCCAAGGTATCTGGGAAGATGCAACTTTTGGTAATAAAAGATATGTTCAGGACCAAGGCGAAAACCTTTACAAGCGAAGCGTCTATACCTTTTGGCGCAGGATCATCGGCCCCACCATGTTTTTTGATACCCCCGCTAGGCAGTATTGCAATGTCAAGCTATCGCGTACCAATACCCCGCTTCATGCCCTCGCAACCCTCAACGATACAACCTATGTTGAAGCATCGCGTGTGCTTGCGCAAAGAGAACTTCTTGCAATAACCAACAAGGGTGAAGTTTTGGATGAGGTTGTGATTGAAAACATCTTTCGTGCCATACTTGCAAGGAAACCAAACCCAGAAGAAGCAGGGATTTTATCTGCTGCAGTTAAGCGGTATCAGGATGCCTTTGAAAAAGATGCTGAAGCTGCAAAGAAATTTATCTCCGTAGGCAAAATGCCTGCGAGCACCGCCATCGAAAGTAAAAAGCTTGCAGCGTTTGGCACCCTGGCCCTTTCCCTTTTCAACCTTGATGAGGCCTTGAACAAGGAATAATTATGGATCCAAGAATTCAACAATCGTTGCTGGTGAACCGTAGGGAATTCTTCGGGAAGCAGGCCTTGGGTTTGGGCACTGCTGCGCTTTCAGGCTTGCTTGCAAAGGATGGGTTCGCTGCTGCACCCCAGAATAATAGGCTGCCCGATCTTCCCCATTGGAAGCCCAAAGCCAAGAATGTTATTTATCTATTTCAGAATGGCGCACCCACCCATGTAGATCTTTTTGATTACAAACCCAAATTGATCGAGATGCATGGTAAGCCCGTGCCTGATTCCCTCTTCGAAGGCAAGCGCTTCTCGACCATGACAGGTAATCCCAAGGGTAAGGTGATGCTTTCGCCCGTCGAGCCTTTTAAGCAGCGGGGAAATAGTGGTTCATGGGTGAGTGATTTTCTGCCACATACCGCATCGATTGCAGATGACCTTTGCTTTATTAAAAGCATGCATACGGAAGCGGTGAATCATGCACCTGCGATATCATTTTTTTTAAGTGGTGCACAGATTCCCGGTAGGCCCACCTTGGGAGCCTGGCTTTCCTATGGCTTGGGTAGCGAATCAGAAAACCTTCCCGCCTTTGTGGTCATGACTTCCATCAGCAAGGGCACCACCTGTGGCCAGATCTTTTACGATTTCTATTGGGGTTCGGGTTTTCTTCCCTCGAAGCATCAGGGTGTGAAATTCAGTTCCGGTGGCGACCCGGTTCTTTATCTTTCCAACCCCGAAGGCATGAGCAAAAACCTGCGCAGGGCCCAACTCGATGACATTTCCAAATTAAACGAGATCAAGTTGAAGGAGTTTGGCGACCCTGAAATCGCTACCCGTATCGCACAATACGAAATGGCTTATCGCATGCAAACCAGCGTGCCCGAACTTACCGACTTTTCCAAGGAATCTGAAAAGACACTTGCAATGTATGGGCCACAAGTGCGCGAGCCCGGCACCTTTGCCTACAACTGCCTGATGGCTCGCAGACTTGTTGAACGAGGCACCCGCTTTGTTCAAGTCATGCACGCAGGCTGGGATCAGCATCGCAGCATCACCACCGAACTTTACAACCAATGCAGGGATACCGACCAACCCTCTGCAGCCTTGGTTCGCGATCTGAAGCAGCGTGGTTTATTGGATGATACCATCGTGATCTGGGGTGGTGAGTTTGGTAGAACTCCGTTCATCCAAGGTGATCTCGCCAACAGGCCTCAATGGGGCCGTGATCATCATCCGTATGCCTTTACTATTTGGGCTGCCGGCGGAGGCTTTAAGCCGGGCATTTCGTTTGGCGCATCCGATGAACTTGCAATGAATGTTGCAACTGATGGCGTTCATGTGCATGATTTTCAAGCAACACTGCTACAACAGTTGGGCATTGATCACACGAAGTTAACCTTCAAGTTTCAAGGCAGACACTTCCGCCTGACCGATGTCTTTGGAAAAGTCGTGCCTGGCATACTTGCGTAGAAGTTTACCAACCGATGCAACAACCGCCTGAACCAGCGCCCGAACCCAAAAAGGGCAGGGCCCTGCGAGCGAAGGGCATTTTCAAATAGTCTTCACGATTGTAAACGATTCTGCCACCGATGATGGTGTACTTCACTTGGGTTGAATGCTCGAACGGGTCGCCATCGTAGAGCACCAGATCTGCAACCTTACCCATTTCGATCGAGCCATAATCTTTGTCTATGCCAAGGATTTTTGCAGCCTCAAGTGTGATGCTACCAAGGGCTTTATCAAAGCCAAATCCATGAGCCATCGCCATCGCTGCTTCAAACCTTATCGATCGTGTCTTGGGTACATAATCTTCAAAGCCCGAACTGATTGCGAGTGGGATTTGTGCATCGGAAATTCTTTGAGCACTGCCTACGAAGGTGTTAAAAGTTTCCATCCTTGCAACCCGCTG
This sequence comes from Gemmataceae bacterium, assembly GCA_044337875.1. Classification (GTDB taxonomy): domain Bacteria; phylum Planctomycetota; class Planctomycetia; order Gemmatales; family Gemmataceae; genus UBA969. The sequence continues at coordinate 244,757 of JBIIMS010000008.1, read as the reverse complement.
CATCGTAGGATGCAATACGATGGGTATGCCCGCCTTGCGAATTTCATCAGTCATTAGATAGGCTTCGGTGGCTTGATCTAACTGAGCCTTAAGCTTGAATTCGGAAGTGATGCGCAGAGCGGTTTGAATATCATCCGCACGATGAGCCGAAAAGATCACGGGCAACTTCCCTGAAACTGCATCTGCAAAAGGATCGAGCTTGAGCTTGGGTTCAAGCTTCGATGCATCTGTTTCCTTTAAGCGCTTGCGAAGTTGTTCACTACCTTTGTTGAACTCGTTACGCAACAGGGCTGCGGTTGCCATCCTTGTAGTGGGTGCTTTGTTGGGATAAGTCTTCTTGGGGATTTCGCCGAGGTTGATCATGAGTGCTGCAGGAAATTTAATCGTCATGGCATCTACCGTGTTGCCATAGGTTTTTAATATGCCTGTCTGACCTGCAATAACATTGACTGCGCCGGGCACTACATGAAGCACTGTCACACCCTGCCTGCGAAGAAATTCGAGCAAAGCCTCATCAGGGTTAAAGCCATCAATGACTCGAAGGTCTGCCTGATTGGGATCGGTGTTTTCATCCTGATCTTGATCAGCTTGAATGTTTAACGCGCCAGAAAGCCCAACGCTTGAATGAGCATCAATCAGGCCAGGGGTGATTTCTGCAACGGCAAGAGCAGGGGTGCCTAGTGGTATTTTTACCTCGCCGACTTTACCAACCGCAGTGATCCTTCCTTTTTCTAAAAGCACCACACCCTCTAGGATGGGTTTTCCTGAAACCGTATGAATGCGACCTGCAAAGATTGCAAGGCGTTCGGGGGTTTCAGACATTGGGGCTTTCAGATTGCCTAGATCAATTCCTACTACCTTGGGCATACTTGAAACCACAGCAGGAACCTTGGGCAGTTTGTTCTCTCTGTCAACCAAGGCAAAACCGCCCGCTTGATAGGCCCAATTCTCATGAACCGTTCGATCAAATAATTGTTTTCCTTCGATAAATGTTGCAAGAACTTGTGTGTAAATACTGAAGGGTGCACCAGAAAGTACAACAAAATCTGCATCTTTTCCTACTTCAAGGGAACCCACGCGCTTCTCTAAATGCATCATCGTTGCAGGATTTAATGTCAATGCCCTAAGCGCTTCTAGTTCTGTCATTCCACCTCGTAATGCGATTGCGCCTGTGCGCAGAAAAAATCTCGATTCTGTAACGGGATCATCCGTATTGATTGCAACCTTCACGCCCGCCTTGGTGATTGCTGCAGCATTTTCTTCAAGCAGCCCTGATACTTCTGCTTTGCCACCAGGGCTATCCACCAAAGTTAGTGAAACCCAGGCATTCTTTTTTGCAAGTTCATCCACAATGCGATAGGCCTCGGTCGCATGTTGCAGCACAATTTCAAAATCGAACTCCTGCGAAAGTTTAAATGCAGAGTAGATATCATCAGCACGATGGCAGTGAAAATGCACTGTTCTCTTGCGCTCTAATACTTCAACCAAGGGATCTAGTGCTAAGTCCACCTCGGGCGGTTCTGCCTTGGTATCAGTCTCTTTCTTCTTGCGATAATCAGCCCACTTTTTTTGATATTCCCGTGCCTTGATGAATTGCTCTCTCTGCATGGCATGGATTTTCATCCTTGTTGCTGGTGCACCTTTGGTGCGATCAAAGTTGAAGCGCTTGGGGTTTTCGCCGTTCGCCATCTTTAGCCCACCCAGCACCGGAATATTCTGGATGCGCATTTGTTCGACGGTCTGGCCCACGAATTTTACATAAAGGGTTTGCCCGCCAATCACATTACCACTGCCAGGCATGATGTTGGCAGTTGTAACACCACCAGCAAGTGCCATGCGGATGCCAGGATCGTTCGGGGTGATACCATCCATTGCCCTAAGTGATGCCTGAAGTGGGCCGCTGCCCTCATTGCCATCGGAGTTTGCGGGAACCTGAGGGCGAGCAAAAACGCCTAGATGCGAATGGCTGTCTACTAACCCGGGAATGATGACTTTCCCTGTTACATCAATTATTTTCCCTTGAATTGCGGGCATGTTTTCTGCGCTGCCCAATGCAATGATCTTGCCATCTTTTACTACCAAATAGCCATTGATGATGGGCATTGCGTTGGCAGTGTGAATGATTGCGCCCTTGTAAATTACTGTCTCTGTTGTTTTTTTTGTTTCATCGGGGGCAAACCCAAGAGAGAGCAATACCAAAATTGGGGTCATCAGATTCATGTTCAATTCCTTGTTATGTATGGTTCAAGCAATGGATGATACACCTGCTTTAAGGGTCGGTTCAATCAGCAATCCCGATATTTTTGAAACTCAAAGTGTGCGATAGGTTTCTGGTTTGCGGAATATCGGGTGGAGTAACATCATCAGCAACAGGAAAAGTGCGTAGGTGGGTATGCTGAATAAAGTGACGGAATAAATAGGGCCATAAAATGCATCAAGAGGTTGGCTTTGCATCAAATGCAATTGCAAATCTCCTAGGCATACAGAGAACAAAACCAAGGTTATCAGGAAGAAGATATTGAGCATCGGGTGCTGCCTAAGATCTCTCCAAGAGAAGGCAAGGGCGGGTAATGCAAGTACAAGATAGTGATCCCAAGTGATGGGCGAAACGAAAAGCATGATGACTATGCCTAGGAAGAAAAGCCTTTCTCGTTTCTCGGGCATGGGTAGAAAAAATAAGATAACCCAAAGGGAGATGAATGCTATTTGTAATATCAGAGCAAGCGCTTTGCCTAAGGCGGGGGCCAGCATTAAAGGTGGTAAAAGTTCGGGGTGTTCAGGGAAGAATAGTTTTCCCATGAAACCATTCAACGAGATGTTTCCTAGTGAACCTTCAAAATCTCTGACTAAAGGCAACACCCGCAATAGGTAATCCTTTATATCGGGTAGGCCAAAAACTAGGATTGCAAGTAGATTGCAAATCATGAAAGAGAGAATAAAAGCAAAAAGGCTTTTCCATTTACGATCAAATACAAACCAGAGGATTAGAAATATAGGGGTAAGCTTGAGTGCGGCAGCTATGCCTAAGCTGATGCCTGAAAGCCATGGTTTGTTTTTAAGGTCGAAGCTATAAGTTGCAAGCAGTAACGATAGAAGCAGGAAGTTCCACTGTGCTTGATTGATTTGGCTTTGCAAGGGGCCACATAAAAGGAAAAGTGTTCCCGCAGGAAATAGGGACCACCAATGCCAGGGAAGATTCAATGTTTTAAGAACGAACACAACAGAGCATACAAACAAACCGAGCATGACCAGGTTCCATAAAAGCATGGCGTTAACATAAGAGAGAAACGCAAAAGGTAAGACAACAAAAAGCGAGAAGGGTGGGTGCGCATTGACATGAACATCCATGGTTGTATTTTTGTTGTCGGCCTGAATATCAAGAAAGCGATTCAGTGAATCAGCAAGAGGGCCGTATATCGGGCGACCGTCGAGCCAATCCTTGGCGGATGCCCAGTCTTGGAAAAAATCACTCCCAGAGTTTAAATTGCCTGGCAGAGAATAAATAAAGTGCGGCCCCTGTAAAGAAATAACCATAAGGAATAGTAAAAACCAAAGCGCCGGACGAAACTTTTCAGATGCTCCCATCGGATCAAACCAAGGGAAATGCTCGCTTTCATTATTACTTTGATCTGGTTTCATAGCTTTACTTGCATGTGGTTATATAAAGTATAACCGTTGTGAGGTTTCGTTTTATTCAAAATATACGGGCTTGTTACAACTTTGCTTCAACTAATTGTGACAACCTTTTTGACTTCTACCTCTGTGCTACCATAAAATAATAGTAAGGATGTGGCGAAGTATTACTATGGATTCGTCGGTACATCCCATTTGGAGTCAACGCCTTGAACACTATTGTAGCTATTCCAGTTTTCAATGAAGCCAACCATGTTCATTCGGTATTGGAAGAAGTGCGAAAATACTCGAATCGAATTCTAGTGATCGATGATGGTTCAACCGATGATACCTCCAAAAAATTAGATCAGGAATCTGGCATCGAGCGTATCACCCACGAAAAAAACAAAGGGTACGGCGCAGCGCTGATTTCCGCTTTTGAATACTCCTTATCGCATAACGCAGATATTCTCATCACCATGGATTGTGATGGGCAGCATGAACCTTCCAGAATTCCCGTTTTATTGGAAGCGATCGATCATGCCGACATTGTTTCGGGCAGTAGATACCTTCGTGATTTTCGCCAAGATAATAGCGCACCCGAAGATCGTAAGCGCATCAACACGCTGATCACCAAAGAATTAAATCTGCGTTATGGCTTGCAGGTAACTGATGCGTTTTGTGGTTTTAAAGCGTATAACTGCAGCGCCCTTGCGAAGTTTCAAATCACCGAAACCAGTTGGGGTATGCCGCTGGAATTATGGGTGCAAGCTGCATACTACAACATGAAGATTCAAGAAGTTGCAGTTCCTAGGCTTTATATCGATCCCAATCGAACTTTCGGAGCCGTGCTTGATGATTCTGCAAAGCGACTTGCTTACTACCGCAAAGTATTGGTGCAGGCGGAAGAGCAACTTTCCTGGCATGGGATTAATCCATCTGGTTCTTTCACCTTTGATTCAATCCTCATGGAAACAACCCGTTGATTTCCCTGCATGAACTTCGCGCACCTTCTGAAGATGGCGGAATTCTTTATCATCCAGACCTTTCCCATGTCGCAGAATTGATCAAAGAAAACCAGAAGAAGCTTTCTAACGTACATTCTTTGATTTTTGATCGTCCCCTAAAAGAGCTTCGCCTGCTTGCCAAAGAGGAAGCAATTGCTGCTGCGATGGCATTTTTGAAATCTAATCAACAGGAAATAAAAGTTGATAAGGGTCTGCCCTTGCTTGTATCAGGCCATCAACCCGAATTGTTTCATCCAGGAGTCTGGATCAAGAATTTTGCACTGCACTCCATCTCTAAAAAACATGGTCTTACCCCGCTTAACCTCATCATTGATAATGATGTAGTCAAAGATTCATCAATTTCTGTTCCCGTGATTCCAATGGGGTTAAAGAAGTCGATTGTGGTTGCCTGTAATTTTGATAAAGATAATTCTGGAATGCCCTACGAAGATTGGGCGATCAAAAATCATGATATCTTCAAATGCTTTGGTGAAAATTTAAAAGAGCTCACTGCTACCTGGGAAAATATCCCCATGGGTGTCAGCTTTTGGCAGGATGTTTCAAAGGCTGTTGCAATAGGCTTAAAACCGGGGCTGGCCTTTACCCATGCACGCAGAAAATGGGAGCAGCATCTAGGCTGCAACAACCTTGAGCTTCCCGTAAGTATACTTTGTGGCACTAAGTCGTTCTCGCTTTTTGCTATGGATATCATCAGTAAAGCAGAATCGTTCGCAAATTTGTTTAATCAGGCGGTTGCAACCTATCGAACAAAGCATGGGCTTAAAAGCAAGAACCATCCCTTCCCGGATTTAGGCGTTGCGAAGGGTTGGGCGGAAACGCCATTCTGGTTGTTACTTCCCGGCGAAAGTAGAAGGCAAAGGCTGGGGGTAAAAAAAGAAGCTTCAGGAGAAATCATTCTGGGTACACCCGGCCCACAGGGGGTAAGAATCAGCTTGGGTGTTAAAGATCAACTTGCTGCTTTTAAAAATTTGGAGATGCAGGGAACCAGAGTAAGGCCTCGTGCTTTATCCACCACGATTTTTGCCCGCCTATTACTTTCAGATGCCTTCATTCACGGCATCGGTGGTGCCAAGTATGATGAAGTTACGGATCAGATGATTCAGAATTTTTATCAGGTAACGCCCCCAGCATTTATGGTGGTTTCTGCAACCGCAAGATTGAACCTGATCAAGAATGATGAAACTGAATCTGCCGTAAATGCTGCAAATCAAATTGCCAGGGATATCTGGTGGAACCCGCAAAGGCATTCTCCTGCAAAGCCCGATTCTCAGTGGGATACTTTGATTGTGCAAAGGCAAAAGCTTCTGCAACTTGCTTGCAACACCCATAGTGAGCGCAAAGAAAGATATCAAAAACTGAGAGCAAATCTCGATGGCCTGCGGGTTTGGGTTAAAACCGATTATCAACAAGAAGTTGAAAAAGCTAAGCACTTGCAAGGCCAATTCAAAGTGCAACAACAGCTGCAAAGCAGAGACTATTCCTTTATCCTGCATTCAGAACAGAAATTAAAATCGCTGTTTAAGCCATTCTTGTAGAAGCTACTTTTTCTTGCCCTGTTTCGAAGTGGGATCCATCTGCTTAAGTATTTTGGGATCTGGAGTTTCGCTAAACTGCTTCCAATAAAGTTCCTTGAAGGGATTTATCTTAGGCCCGGTTGCATCTTCATTCACTAACAGCGGAGTAACCTCCAGCCACCACTGATCAATTGCACCTTTAAGTTTTTGTACAACCTCAGGGCTGGTTTCTGCAATGTTGTTCTTTTCCCCGGGGTCGGTTGAGATATCAAACAGTTCCCACTTTTCGCCCTGCCTTACATTGTTAACTAGGTTGTAGCGGGTGTTCCTTGCAGAAACAGAAGAGTACTTGGATTCAGAAGCTTTGCCTTTTTCCCAGCGCCCAACATGGGTGAAAAGAACACGATCATCCCACGCAGCTTCTGGGTTTTTTAGGAGGGGAAGAAAACTTCGCCCTTCAACTTGTGAGGCTGCTTCCTTGGGCATGGGGATGTTTGTAATTTGAAGCAAGGTGGGAAATATGTCGATGTGGGCGGTCAGCTTGTTGCAATCTTTGCCCCCCGTGAAACCCGCGGGCCAGCGCCAAAATGCAGGAACCCGGGTGCCACCCATGTAAGGGGTATTTTTCGAACCTCGCATGCCTGCGTTGAAAATTTTCACTCCTGCAGTACCGCCGTTGTCGGTCATGAATATTAGAAGCGTATCCTTGGAGATCCCCGATTCATCGAGGAATGTCATGAGTTTGCCCATGTTGTCATCAATATTTTCAATCATGCCAAAAAACTTGGCTGCATCAGGGGGCACCTTTCCTTCATATTTCTTTTCGTACTCTGGTGGGCAGATTAAGGGGCCATGGGGTGCATTAGGCGTGATGTAGGTGAAGAAGGGTTTGTTTGCTTTTTGCTGAGCAGTCATCCAAAGAATGGCTTGGTTGAAAAAAACATCAGTGCAGTAACCCTTTGTTTTTTCGAATGTTCCGTTGTGAAGGATTGCAGGATCGAAATACTTATTGTTGGGGGCATCACCACAACTTCCAGGATAGGTTTGACCAATCCCACCTGCACCATGGATGAACATCTCATCAAAGCCGCGTTTATTGGGCCAGTAGGCGGGCTCATCGCCCAGATGCCATTTGCCAAATATCCCGGTGGTGTAGTTTGCGGTTTTCAAAACTTGGGGGAGGGTGATGGCTTTGGGGTTAAGCCTTTCCCTTTCGAAAATAGTATGAGTAATACCATTTTTGAATTCATGCCTGCCGGTCATAAGTGCGGAGCGAGTAGGGGCACAAGTAGGGCTGACATGAAAATCCGTGAAGCGAACACTTTGCGAATGAAGCTTATCGAGGTTTGGTGTTTTAAGAATTGGGTTGCCATGGACTGCGATATCGCCATAGCCTTGATCATCGGTCATAACGATGATGATGTTGCGGGGTGTTTCAGAAAGCAGTGCGGCGCCAAGGGCTAAAGTAACTAGGGTAAACATACAATATCTCCGTGAGAATTTTCACGAAGATATTGTAACGGATGATAGGGTGAATAATCCAAGGATTAATTTAAGTGAACAAATAATCGCAAGGCTTAGTCGACTTTTACTTGAATGGCCTTGGGTTTGCCATTGGGTGTTTTGGGAATGTGAAGATTAAGCATGCCATCCTTGAAGGATGCTTTAATCTTGGTTCCATCCGTATGATCGGGCAGGGTGAAGCTGCGGGCGAAGCTTCCATAGGATCGTTCAATCCGATGAAACCTTTTTCCCTTTTCTTCTTTTTCTTTGTTTCTGCAACCTTCAATGGTAAGGATGCCATCATCGATACCGACCTTTACATCTTCTTTTTTGACGTCTGGAATTTCCGCTCGGATTTCAATTTCATGGTCATTTTCCGAGATATCCACTCTGGGGGCCCAATCGCCAGAAATCAGGGCGTCTGCACGAATAGAAGGCCAAGTCATCGCCTTGGTGTAATTGTTAAACATTTCCTCGAACTCGCGAATCGGTTCCCATTTTATAAGTTCCATCTTAGATCTCCTGAATAGCAGTTATGAGTTGGCCCAGGACCCCCACTGCATAGGGCACTAGGTTGCAGCGCTTTTCGCTGAACATACCTTTTACAAACTACTATTCGTTGGGAAGCGATGTTTATTCGGGGAAAAATAAATAATATGGAATTTAATTTTAAGATAACTTTAGTGGTAATCGTGAAACATGGATGGATGATTTCTACTGCAGCATGTGAACAATGTTAAAAGGCCACTGTTGGTCGCCTTATTGAAACAAGTTTTATGGGCATGACTTTATTGGCCTAGGGAAGTAAGCATCTCTTTGGCATCAGGGAAATCGGGTTGGTTGGCAAGCGCCTTTGCGGTAAAGAATCGTAGAAGAATAAAGGCATTCTCACCGCAAAGACGCAAAGAGCGCAAAGGAAGACAAGAAATCCGGACTTATCTGCTGCTTCTTAGCGTTCTTAGCGTCTTCGCGTTAAAGATTCTTTGATTTGGTTTTGCAGGTCTTAAGGGTCCACTTTTGCTAGTTAAGTAGGCATGACTTTATTGGCCTAGGGAAGTAAGCATCTCTTTGGCATCAGGGAAATCGGGTTGGTTGGCAAGCGCCTTGATCAGGTGTTCGCGGGCTTCTTCTTTTTTACCAACATGTTCCATCATGCGGGCAACCTGGTAATGGGCCTTTGCTGGTTCGTTGATCTTGATGAAGACTTTATAGCTTTCTTCAAATTTTCCGTTTCGACAAAGTGCAAAGCCATAGGTGTTGATGAACTGTCTGTTTTCAGGTTCGAGTTTTACAGCAAGGGCTAAATCTGCGAGTGCGATGTCCCATTCTTTTTTCCTGGCATGAAGCATCCCTAGTTCGAACCAAATGCCTGCTTCCTTGGGGTGTTTTTTACCTGCCAATTCATAGGTTTCTTGAGCGTGCTGATAATCTTCCATGCTTGAATAAAGTCTGGCTAGGCCGACCAAAGCTTGAAGATTATCCGGCTCGATGGAAAGTGCCTGTTGGTAAGCTTTACGGGCATCTTCGAAAAGCTGCTGGCGTTGCAAAGAGGATCGCTCGAGGTTCTTGGCCTCGATGGCTCGGAAGTCGCCAAAGGCAATGCAAGTCGCAGCCTTGGGTGCGCGCGTGGGAGCTTCTTTTTCGGAACCCGGTTTGGTTACTACTTTTTCATTAACATTGAATGTTTTATCTTTTAATGCGAAGTCTGTGCCTGTGAGGGTGCAACCTACCAGAGTGGAACAGAGCGCGGGGAAAACTAGGAATATTCTTTTCATGATAACTCTCCAACCAGCTAAACAAGCAAAGTTCAGAAGTTGGGGCCACCGGGTGAAGCGAGGAAGATCAGGCAAAGTCGCCGATGAAGCTGCCTGCTGCCTCTGCGATCAACTCGCGTGACAACACAACTGGACTACCACGAAATCGGCATATTGAGGCCACTGTCTCCAGCAAATCACGACAATCGCTTGCACGAACTGACCTGCCTTTGGAGTAATAGCGATCAAATAGGTAGTCCACGGCTTCGGGGCAGGGTTTCATCGAAAGTTTTTTGCAATACATCTCAAATATCTTCTCGTAGATGTCTCTTTTAGGAGCGTTGATTTCCACCTTATGCCTCATGCGTCTGAGGAAAGCTTCATCAACAATATCCTTGGGATCGAGGTTGGTTGAGAAGATGGTTAACTGTTCGAAAGGCACTTTGAATTTTTGCCCGCTTACCAAGTTGAGGTAATCTACCCGGCTTTCCAAAGGAACAATCCAGCGGTTGAGTAGCTCTTTAGGGCTGCATAATTGCCTGCCAAAGTCATCGATGAGAAAGATCCCGCCATTAGCTTTTACATGCAAAGGGCCTTGGTAATAATTAGATTCTGGGCTGTATCGTGGCTCGAGCATGCTGAGGCTTAATTCGCCACCTGTAATGATCACCGGCCTACGAATGCGAACCCAACGGCTATCATGATTACTACTATTCAATAACCTTCGGATTGCAGCCTCTGCTTCATCTTTCGGGGCCTCTGCTTGGACTTCATGCGGAATATGAATTGCAGGGTCAAATATGGAAATAATGTTGCCTTCAAAGTGGAAGGCATACGGGACAAAAATATCGCCACCCTTGCGATTCATGAAGTCGCCTATGGCTTGGGCGATTGAGGTTTTTCCAGTACCGGGCGGGCCATAAATGAAAATAGATTTGCCACTAAGAATTGCAGGGCCAACTGCATTGAAAAGTTCATCGGTAATCACCAGATGGCTAAAAGCTTCTCTTAAAGCTTGGGGATCCACGGGCAGGTTGGTCACCGCCTGCTTGTAGGTTTGATCAACATAATCTTCCAAGCTGACGGGGGCAGGCCCAACATAGCCACAAACCTTCATGGCATCTTGTGCTCTTCGTCTGCCGAGTTCAGTAAGGTTGAATTTGTAACTGGCCCTGCCAATAAGGTCGCCACCTGAAACATCGATGCACTTTTCGTTTTTAAGGAAGACCAAAGCTTCTTCAATGATTTTAAAAGGTAGGCACAAGGATTTAGAGATATCCATACCGAGCATTGCGCCCTTGGTATAAATCGCTTTTAAAACCATTTCCGAAAGCATGCCCGAGTTAAGGCCAGTTTCCTTAAGATTATCAGGGCATTGAGGCGCAGTGGGGATATATTGATCTTTGTCCTGAGATTTCACTTTCGCTCCTTAAACATCACTTACGACGTAGCAACCAAATACCAAGGGCAAGTACTATCAAAGAAAATTGAATAAATATCGCCCTATCGGAAAAGATAAAATTCCACCAGTAATCAAAGTTCAAATATATCACGCTGAAGTCTCCTAATTAAAGGGGCGACAGCTTTATTCTAGGCAACTAATAGCCACCGCCACTGCCGCCACCGCCACCGCCACTACTTTGGCTAGAATTACTACCGCCAAAAGAAGCCCCAGATTGGTCAGGGTTAAAGTTCCCATTAACGCCTAATTGTTTACCATTTATTATATTTCTAGCTTCAATTCCGGAGCCTGAAACCTCTGCAGGGTCATGCAACACCACTTGAAATTCAGGATGTACCTTGTCTTGCGAAATTTTAGTCATGTAAGCCTTAATGTTTTCGGTTCGAGCCATGTTGAGTTCTTTGTTGTTAACTTTTTCATCAGGGTTCTGGGCAACTTGCAGGAAAATAACTTCCTGGGCAGCGGGCCTTCTGCGCGAAAGCCTCTTTAAATGATCTTTACCCATTGCATTAAGTTCGGGCTTCCCTGATTCAAAATGAAAATCCCAAACGGTTTGATCCAGCACATTGCCATTGCTAACTTGGGGCGCAAGGGCTGTCCTTACTGAATTACGAGCATCCACATTGTAACGCTTTGGGTAATACGGATCGATCACATCACGGTAGCCAAAGCAACCTGTAATAGTGAGAGACATAGGAACCAAGCAAAGGAAAAACTTCTTGGTAATATTGAACTTCGAGTAAATCATGACTAACCTCCTTGTATGAATCTCACCTATAAGCAATCGGCCATCCATGGCCTGATGATTAATATTAAAACGCCCCAGACATCATCATCTTGATTGCAGCAGGGCCAACCAGAATAATAAAGACACCCGGGAAAATGAAAAATAACATTGGGAAAAGTAACTGCACCGCGCATTTTGCAGCTTTTTCTTCCGCCATCTGCCTGCGCTTGGTTCGCATCGTATCGGATTGAACCCTTAGAGCATTGGCAATGGAAGAGCCAAAGCGATCAGCTTGAATAATAATAGTGGTCAGGCCCCGCAAATCATCTACGCCATTTCTATCGCCCAAATCGCGGAGCACATCTTTTCTAACACGCCCAATTTGAAGCTGAAAGTTGCAAAGGCTAAGTTCCGAAGCCATTACCTTGGCATGATCCTTCATCTCATCGCAAACTTTACGTAGTGCAGCATCAAGGCCCAAGCCGCTTTCAACACAAACAACTAAAAGATCAATAATATCAGGCAGAGTAAGGAAGATTTCCTGCTGCCTGGTTGTGCGCACATACCACAACCCGATTTTTGGAATGTACATACCGATTGCACTGAAAATAACTACATATTTAAGGCCATCATAAGTCATGCCATAAGCTGGAATAAAGTAGGCAATCGAAGGCAGGCTGAAGATTAGCAGAGTGATAAAGCGCAAGCCCTGAAAAATTGGGACTGCATTTTCGCTACGAAACCCCGCAGCGGAAAGCTCTTTGCGAATTTCGGTTTGCTCACCTTCGGTAGATGGCATCATGGGCGATGCGAGAGCCTTGGCAGTCTTCAACAGCATGTTGAAGATACCGCCTTTTGAATCAGAGGATTCTGCCTCGATGATTGCATCCTTGCTGGAAAGTTTTTTTAAACGATCGGTTTGCTCGCTTTTGTTTGTTGCTGAAAATAAACTGAGCAAACTCCAGATACCAACACCCACAAGGAGAGCAAGAAGTAAAGGAATCAAATCCTGCATGAATTCGGGTAATACCATTTCTCTCTCCTTTCTAAACCTTGATGTCGACAATTTTTTTAATGGTGATTGCGCCCAATATTTGCCCCACAACCAAACCTGCCAGCATTTTTCGGCCTATTTCGGTAGTCCAAAGAGGCTGGATATATTCTGGATTGCTGATGCGCAAATAAATAAACAAAGCCACGGGCAATGCTAATAGCACGGTACCGCTCATGCGGCCTTCCCCTGTAAGAGCCGCAACCTGACCCAGAATTTTAAACCTTTCGCGAACGATGTAACCAATTTTGTCGAGGATTTCAGCAAGGTCGCCACCCGTTTGTTTTTGAATCGCAACGGAAGTTGCAAAAAATTTGAGGTCAAGACTGGGAACACGATTGCACATTTCCTTTAAGGTATCTTCAACAGGCATGCCGAGTTTCTGTTTTTCATATGCTTTGCCAAATTCCACGCCAATGGGTTCAACCATCTCTTGGCCAATCACTTGCAACCCCGCAGCCAAGCTTTGCCCAGATCGAAGCGCGCGTGCCAGTAATTCCAAAGCTTCGGGAAACTGTTCGGAGAATTTTTGCAATCTTGCGCTGCGTTTTTGATACAACCAAACCCAAGGTATTACCATTAAAGGGATGGAAATAAAAGCAACGTAAAAGGGCAAGCCTGCAGCCATCTGGATACCAATTCCGGATAACCCTAGCATGATCGAAATACTGATCAAAGTAGAGGGCGGGATATTGCAATCGGCTTGCTCAAAGATTTTCTCGATGGAAATCATTCTGGGCATGAAAGCTTGAATAAGAGAATTGCGGTCGGTTTCTGTATAGGTTTTACGAAGCAGATCTGTCTGCCTGCTTTCTTCGCGTGTTACTTTTCCTGCAAGCACATCTAATCTGCTTTCCAATACCTTGTTGGGTTCCTTGGTGGAAAACATGAATATAGCCATCACTAATGCAGCGACTGCGAAGAATGCCAGAACAGCGATAAGGTAAATAATTTCCAAGGTAAGAATCCCTAATCCTTAAGTAGAACGCGTTCTTGAAATAGATTGGGGGGAAACTTTACCCCTGCAGCTTCCAATCTTGGTACAAAACTTGGCCGTACACCCGTCGCTTCAAACTGCCCGAAAGCCCTGCCATTCGCATCGCAACCTTGTTGCTTGTAAAGGAAAATATCCTGCATGATGATCATGTCTTGTTCCATGTTCATCACTTCGGTTATGTGTGTGATTTTTCTGGGCCCACCCTGCAACCTGTTGGCTTGAATGATCAAATCGACAGCCGAGGAAATCTGCTGGCGCATGGCTTTGATGGGTAATTCTAACCCGGCCATCATCACTAAAGTTTCGATACGAGCCTGTGCGTCTCTTGGGGCATTGGCATGAATGGTGGTCATGGAGCCCGCATGGCCGGTATTCATGGCTTGAAGCATATCGAGAGTTTCGCCACCTCTGCATTCGCCGATGATCACTCGCTCGGGTCGCATACGAAGGGCATTACGAACAAGGTCGCGGGCGGTGATAGCGCCTTTGCCTTCGATGTTTGGTGGCCTGGTTTCCAGCCTTACAATATGTTCTTGTTGAAGTTGAAGTTCAGCAGCATCTTCGATGGTGATAACGCGTTCTTCATTTCCAATGAAGCTGGAAAGTGAATTCAAGAGGGTGGTTTTACCCGAACCAGTACCACCAGAAATAATCACATTCAAGCGGGCCTTGATGCATGCTTCTAGAAATACTGCCATTTCAGAAGTAAGGGCATTATAGCTTAATAAATCTGTCATCATCAAAGGCTTGGTACCAAAGCGCCTGATACTTACAGTTGCGCCATCGAGTGCCAAAGGGGCGATGATTGCATTAAATCGCGAGCCATCGGGTAGGCGTGCATCCACCATAGGGGAGGTTTCATCAACGCGCCTTCCCATTTTAGAAACGATGCGATCGATGATTTGAAGCAGGTGGTCGTTGTCGCGAAACTTAACTTCGGAAAGAGTCATCTTACCTTTTCGTTCGACAAAGATTTTATGCGGGCCATTGATAAGAATATCACTAATGGTGGAGTCTTTTAAAAGAAGTTCGAGTGGCCCGAGGCCGAGAGTTTCATCCAAAACCTCGTCAATCAATCGTTCTTTTTCAACCCTGTTAAGCAGCGGGTTTTCAGTGTCACAAAGTCGTTCGACAACTACGCGGATTTCTTTTCGAAGTGTGTCGCCAGCAAGTTCACTTACCTTTGAAAGATCGAGTTTGTCAACGAGTCTTCCATGAATAAGTTGTTTAAGTTCATCAAATGATTTACCTTGGCCAAGGTTTCCACCCAAGCCGCCTAAGCCTGCTGTAATTCCTGATAATCCCCGTTGTAGCCTAGACATGGTGTGTTCTCATTAAGGTTTGCTGGTGAAAAAGGAGTGCCAAAAAGACTTGCCCCCTTTGTTCGCTTTTGTTTTGCTGCAAATCGCATCAGCAAAGTCGCTGAAGTTATGTTGGATCTTGCTTACGGGTGCGCTTTTTACCATGGGAGTACCAGAGTTTCGCGACTCCATCATTATCTTATGATCATTGGGGACTTCCCAGAAAA
The DNA here is from genome assembly GCA_044337875.1 of Gemmataceae bacterium. GTDB lineage: Bacteria > Planctomycetota > Planctomycetia > Gemmatales > Gemmataceae > UBA969. The sequence goes on along the minus strand of JBIIMS010000008.1, from coordinate 229,581 downwards.
AAGGCCTGCCTAAAAGTTCCACTGCTTTTTCTCTGCTGATATCCGTCACCATACCCACCCGGTTAAGCACCAATTTTACCCTAGGCCCAAGCCTGCCATCTGCATCCAAGGTTGAAAGCAGACGAATTGTATTGCGAATACTTGTGATTTCTAATTGAACCACTAAGAAAATAAAGTCCGACATTGCCAACGCACAGATATCTGTCGGGCGAAGACTTTTGCTTAAATCCAATACCAAATGCGTATGGCATGCACCCAGCAAAGAGATGATTCGTTTTAAATGCTCTTCCGTTATCGCGGTTGCATCACCAACATTAAGCGGGTGTGGCAATAACGCCAAGCCTGTTGAATGCTTGCTCAATGATCGGTTTAAAAAAGTCATGTCCAGCTTATCGATGTTTTCAACAAGATCGCTTAGGGTGTAATCTGCAATCAAGTCGAGGGCAATATCTGCATCACCTAGGGCAAGATCGAGATCTACAAGCACAACTTTATTATGGGGATCTGCGGCAAGGGTAGCAGCAAGATTAACGCTTAGGCTGGTGCAGCCCACACCACCTCGAGATCCAAGAAAAGAGATGACCAATGTCTTTTCTTTTTTGTTAACCCCAAGGTTGGGAGAATGTTGTGCTTTTCCTGTTTTTTCAAGTTTCCGAAGTGCATCCGAGAGGGTATCCACGCCAAAAGGCATGGTAAGAAATTCCTTAGCGCCCGCTCTTAAGGCCTTTAATATTGCCTGCCCATCATCGCGCTTGCTGATTGCAAGAATGGCTACATCAGGCATTTCTTGTGCAAGCCTTTCGATTGCTTTGCAAGCTTTTTCTAAATCAGCATCAATTGCAACTACCACAACATGGGGAGCAGTCTGGTTGGCGATTACCTCTTGAAGGAATTCGTACTTGGTACATTCCGCCTGCAGCCATACATAGGGTATTTGAGTAAACATACTGCGCAATGCTTCATGCCCCTTGTCGGGGGGATTCATAATGACCAATCTAAGAAGATTCTCATCTGGTTTTGCATTATTGTTTTGGTCAAACTCAGCCATGATTCAATTGCCCGTGGTAATATTTAAAAAGCGGACACTTTATTTTACCGGAGAAAGTGTCTGCAACGATGATGTTTTAATTTTTGGTTCAGAATTATTTGGATTGGCTACCCCTGGTAACACCTTGATTGGCAATGAACTTCTGCTGTTTTTAATCGGAACTAGCGGTACTTCGCTTGTTTTTTCAGAATTGGAAACCTCAGGTAAGGTTAATGGCATAGGCTGGGTTTCGATGATTGGAAGTTCTTTAGGTTTAGGGTTTTCTTGATTGCGAGCAGGGAAAATCAAATTCCCTGGTACGCGGGATTCACCCGATTCAGCATCCAAAGGCTTGGCATTTTTAAATGCTGGGATGTATCTGCGATCTTGAATCACTTTTCTTGGGCCACGGGGTGCTTCCAAAATCCCTTCTAAAAAGAGTTCGAAATCATCAGGGCTGCGGGTTTCTTGACCAGGAAGCAACTTAGGCAATTGATCACAAGATTGTGGATCGACCAAGTATGGAGTAACTAAAATCACTACTTCTTGCTCGATTTCTTCGAATGATTTGGAACTGAATAAAACGCCCAAGAAAGGAAGGTCACCAAGCACCGGCATCTTAATGGTACTACCTCTAGTTTCATTTTGAATCAGACCCCCGATAACAAAAGTCTGTCCTGTTTCCATTTCTACCGTTGCAGTTACCTGCTTATCATTAAAACCTGGTGTTCTGCCCGGTCCCGTGGGGTTAGCTATACCTAAATCATTATTAACGGATTTAATACTAGGATTAACTGTAAGTTGAATTTTACCATTGCCTAGAACAACAGGTAGGAAATCTAACCTGGTGCCAATTTGTACAAAAGCTACACCGGGTCCATTAACTCCGGATGTTGCACTTATAACTGCTTGTTCGCCCCCAACTAAGAAAGAAGCTTTTTTACCACTTGAAGTCACTAATTTAGGTTCAGCTAAAAGTTTTGAAGCACTTTCAATGCGAAGAGCATTAAGGAAACCAAGGAATCCACTATTGGAGTTTAAAACACCGAAGGGAACATTGGCACCGGTGGTGCTTGCAACAAATCCATTGGCAGCCAGTGTAGAACCTATGGAGGCCCCTGAAGAGGCTCCTGAAGCTAGGCCTGCACCCATAGAAGTGGGTTGGGCGGAGAGGCCACTTAAGGTACTTCCAATAAAAGAACTATTTCGGGAACTAAGAAAATTGAAACCTAAATTTCTAAATTCTGTACGGGAAACTTGCGCCACCACAACATCTAATTGAACTTGTTGCACGCCTGCAACCCTAAGGGCATTGATGACTTTTTGGGAAGATCTGGGTGCAGATTGTGCCGCCTGTGAAGTTGCAACAGCATTAGAATCGGTGGGCATATTGCCCGCCGCGTTGCCTGTGGGATTGGTTTGTCCAGGATTATTTGTTTGTGTTGTACTACTTTGCGATAAGCCATCAAATAAAGTAGGGTCAACAATATTGCTTGCAATAGAAAGAATCATACTTATATCTTCTGCACGGGAAACATAACCAGAAAGTATGACCGCATCTTTGGTGACAGGAATGATTTGGATATTTGAATTGGGTACAGCATTGCTAATTACCTTTTTGAGGTAATCGAGATCAAAGTTGGTGGTTGGAGGTGCACCTGTTTTCAATGCTTGGTTTTCTGCTTCGCTGTTTAATCTTAACTTCAGGCCCGTTATGACCTTGGAGGAAACAGAAACAATCTTTTTATCTTTTGCATCACTAAGATCATAGGTTGGTCCTTCTTTTTCTTTATCCTGATAATTTGGATCAACCACTTTACTGGCAAGATGAAGAATAGTTCGCATATCGTTATAGGAGTTGACCAAACCGTTTATGAAAACAGAATCACTTGTTACAAGACTAACTTCGACAGTTGTATTAGGTACTGCTTGTGCAAGCACTTTTTTCAAATGCACCAAATCAATCGTGGTTTTTTCTAAAAATTTCACATTGGTTGCTGGTGTTTGTTGACGCATAATATAAATACTGAGTTCTTCTCTTTCTTCATCCGTTGAAACTAATTCTAAGGTTGCAACGCCTTCAGCTAAACCCTTTAGATAAACAGATTTGGGATCATTCACAACATCTTTTACTTCAAAAATTTTATTATCAAAAGTGCGGGCGGTTTTGATGAGCTTTTTGCTCTTCATCTGAATCTTGATGGTGAAATCAATGGGAATTGCGTAATCAGGGCCTTTAACCAAAGGCGGTTCATCTTGGCCAAATAGCGATGCAACACTGCAAACCATGATCATCATGGCCATGCAGGCTTGCAAGCTTTTAGCTAGGTGGTAATTTTTGTATGGCATCCTTGCAACCTCTTCAAACAAGCTGGCGATTCCCTTCGCCAAAATTATAAATCTCCGCAACCATCCCTGACTATTGCTTTACTTTCTCAGGCACTTCTTCCGGAACCTCTACCGACTGTTCAACAGCATTGGTATTCCGAGTGTTTTTAAACACCGTGCGCCATTTACCTTTTTCGTATTCTTCAAACTCCACCGCATCATTGGTGGTGACATTTTCCTTGGAATCTTTCGTATTAAAGATCACAAGGGTGTGTTTGTTTTCGTTCCCACCAAAAATACTACTTTTGATTTTCTTTTTCTCAGGCTCGTTCTTTACCACTTCATTAGCTTTCAATTCTTCATTTAACTTGGTGGTTTTGGTGTTCACTTTATCGTTATCATCCTTGGCCCTTGCAGAAAGCTTGATTTCACCAACGGACTTCCACATTGCTAAAATTTGCGCTTCTTCAGGGCTAACCTCAAGAGTCACCGTATTTTCAACAATAGAATGGCGTACATCGCCCTGTTTTTCATTAATGGTCGATTTATCGCCTACAGCCATCACTCGAATATTTTCCAAAACGGTTTGCGTTTCGATGTTGTTGTTGGCTAGGCGTTTGGTGCCAATCAGATCTACCGTGGAACCCGGAAGAATAAAACCCCCAGCAAGGGATTCAGCATTAACAGTAAGGCCAAAAAGCCTTTTACCCTTATCGAGTTGGTCGGTAAGGTAGTGTTGATTAGCCCCAAGAAGATCATCTTCAGTTACAAAGGATTGATCGGTAAGCGTTTTGTTAAGGCTTTTGTCTTTAACTTGTTCAAAGGACTTTAAAATTTTAGATGGAAGATTAAGCTCAGGAACAGCAATTACCTCGAAGTACTTCTGAGGATCAGAAAGCTTCTCGCGGAAAGGTACCTTGCTTTTAGTTCTGAGAACTTCAACCATTTTTGGACCTGGATTCCCTTGTTTATAAGTCATCGCCAAGTAGGCTGCAGCCAAGCCGCAAAAAACCGCCATACCAAGCGCCAACATTCTAGGATTCATCGTTCTAGGCCTCTCGTCGCTGAGGCACCGGATATATCCTGAGTTCTAATCCGTACAATCGGAGTATCCCTCATATATTTCATCGGCACAAAAGCATGACCAGCTTTAAGATTTATCGATTATAACGAAGATATCGATAATTCATGCTGACCTTAGGGTAACAAGCAAAGATAGGAAGTCTTGTTTGCTATAAATTAGCATCTTGCGAAGGGAACCGCAGCGCAATCGTTGGCTGCACACTAATACTTTAGCTTATTTTTTAAAAAAAGCTAATTATTGGATGGGATAAACAGGCAAAGGAATATGTAAGTAGAGGTGCAGGTAAGCCAGATAGCCCAGAAACCCAAGGCAAAGTGGGATGCCATAAGGTAGCAAATGCATCCTAGGTTTGCGAGCAGAGGCTTTTTGTTCCGTTTCGTCCACGCTTTTGGTTGCGAGGTCGGAAAGGATTTCACGGGTGTTCAATATATTGGTTGCAATTTGCCTTCTGAAAAGAATCATGAAGAAAGCAATGATGCCTCCGATGATTGCGCCCCAGCAAAAAGCAATCAAAACAATGTATTGGGCCTGACCAAAAGAGTAGTAAGCACCAACCCAAGCGCCAAACCCCATTTGCATTTTAACATCTCCCGCCCCCATGCCCCCAATAGCATAAACGGGGAAGATAAGTGCGAAACCTAAAAGGGTGGCCGTGAGGCTGCCACCGATTCCACCAATGCCTGAGTCAGGAAGGATTTGAAAAGTATTGAGCAATCCTAAAATCCAGCCTGAGATAATTAAAGGGAAGGTGAGTGCGTTAGGAACTTTAAGTTTCCAGCCATCGATGATTGCAGCAACGATCATTGCAAGGCTAACCAAGGCGATAGGCCAGACATTTAAACTAAAATCCATCACGCACCCCAATTAAAAAGACATTTTCTCTTAACAAACTTACTGAATGGCCGAGGCAGCGCTACTAAAGGTACTGCTTACCTTGGTACCAAGTGTGGTGATCGCAGCGATCGACACCACGATAATGAGAGCCACCATAACAGCATATTCTACAGCAGTGGGGCCGTCTTCGCTTTTGAAAAACTTGACCAACTTTTCGTGTAAAGTGCGCATGAGAAACTCCTTTAGGATGTGGAACTGAAGGGAAAACAAAGTGAATCATAAATATTACTTGATGATCTTCAAGTATAATTAGTAGGGGTTTTAAAAGCGCCCCTTAAAATGAGGGGCGCTTTTTTATTACGCCCTAGTTGTAAACACCTCACCCAAAAGGGTAGGTTAACTAGCTCGCGGTTGTCGCAGTGGTAATATCAGCTGCGGTTTTAGTGAAGGTGCTACTTACCTTAGTACCAAGGGTGGTGATCGCAGCAATCGATACCACGATAATCAGAGCCACCATAACAGCGTATTCAACAGCAGTAGGGCCATCTTCGCTCTTCAAAAACTTAACCAACTTTTCGCGCAGAGTATTCATCATAAACTCCTTAAAAATGTAATAAAAACAAATAGTAAAAATCTTCGTTGATTAATCGGGTGCTTCAAAACCCGTTCAATCACTTATCAGTGCTCTTAGGATCTTGCTTGATCATCTTCTGATAAATAAACCTAGATTTTTATTTAAGCCTAGTCAAATAATTATACTGATAATTTTGCGATTTTTTTAAAATTAGCCAAGATGCTCAGCATTGCAACACCCTTTTTGGCGAAAAAATGCTTATTTGTAAGGTTAATTAAGTTAACTTGCAGTTATTGCGGTGGTGATTTTGGATGCGGTATTGGAAATGGTACTGCTTACCTAGCTACCCAAGGTGGTGACCGCAGCGATTGAAACCACGATGATAAGTGCCACCATAAATGCATATTCAACTGCGGTGGGGCTATTCTTATGATTCAAAAAGGCAATCACTTTTCTCTGAATGTTGTTGATTTTAGGATCTTTTTCGAGGTGCTTCGAGTGATTAAATCACAAATAGAGTGTTTTATTACCCATGAAAGATAGTGCATTCAACAGTTAAAGATTAAACAAAGTAAATTTAGGTGGTTATGGTACTAGCCAGATAGTGTGAGTATTGCCTGAAAAAACAGGGTTTATAGGTGGATTAGTGCTATGTAATAATTTTTCCAAGGGGGAATCCTTGGGAACTATTGCGATTTTGACGCCTCGGTTTTGTAATTCCAAAAGAAGTTGATCGGGTGCAGTTCTTTCTAAATCCATGGTTTTTGTAATCCAACTGCCATCTTTGGCACCCTCACGGAAAGCATGAATTTCGCAGCGATCATCTTGAAATACCCGCCATTTGGGAGCATAAAAAATTAGAAAGCCGCCATCATTTAATGCATTGTAGATTTTGGTATCAGGGCCGTAATTTCGTGCAAGCTGTTGCATAGGCTCAATAAGATCGATAGGCCATTTTATAGGATCGAGCGGAACTTGAAACCAACCGAAAATTGAAGAAATTAAAAGGCCCGCTACGATAAAGGATAAAGTTGCAATCATTTTTACGCTGGGCTTTTTAGGTTCCCTGATGATCCAGTCTTCTCTTATTTTTTGCGAGCTAACAAGATTCAGCCAGATTTCTTCAAACATAACTGCTGCAATGCTGATGAAGATGGGGGCATTGCGGGCGCGCTTTAGAGCTAAGAAAAACCAGGCCCAAATACTTGCAGTAATTGCTAGATGTTGTGCGCCTTTGCCAGACAAGAAAAAAAAGATTGTCACCGCAGCAAATGCTGCATAAGCCCCAAGCATGTAAACATCTAATAATTTTGGTGCAGCGTGCTCAATAATATAGCTTGAAAGATCGAGTTTAAACCAGATTTTTAGCCATTCTTCATACATCCCTATGCCGAAAGGCGAAATGCAAGGTGCGAGCAGCCAAATAAAATTGCCACACCATAATGTTAAAAGAGTACGAAAGTCTTTTATTGGTCCTTGTGAAAACAAAAACTGCGTAGTCCATGTTAATGTGGCCAAGCCGAGGATTGAAAGACCCCCTAGATATCCACCATGGCAGTTGGCCCAAAAAACCGCGAGAGGGAAACACCATAATAACCAAGATACTTTTGCTCTATGGTTTTCAAAATCGAGAATAAAATAAGAGAGCAGGGTGATGCCGAGGTAGTTGATTAGTAAGGGTCTTGCGAGAAAATGAAGTGCTCCAACCATTAGCACTAAGGATGCGAGGAGCCAAACTATAGCGGGGTGCATGCCTGCTAAAAACCATCTGCGTGCCAAGATGGAAATCCAAGTTGCGATTATCAAGGATGAAAGAATTTTTAGTGTTGCAAAGCCTCCTATTCGGTAGGAGTAAGCCATTAAAATTTCAGCAAGCCATTGGGTGGGAACCCAGTTTGATTCAGATTGCGAGAAGGGATCGGTGCGAAGAATCTGAAGATGATCGATCATCCATTCGCCTGTGCGAATATGCCAGAAGGTGCCGGGATCGCTTAGAAACCATGAAGGGATAAACAGCGCCAGGCTGGCGAATGTAAACAGAAAGACACCAGGCCAAGTGCTAAGCCATCGTTGGAGAAGGGGTATCATTTGGGCAGTGACCTGATCCATTCGGTAAATAATTCAACCGCTTGTTTATCAACCATATTGTCGATTTTGGGTAATGTATTTGTCTATTTGCAGGTGTAAGGGTTTAAATTATCTATAGGTAGCTGTGTAAAAACATCTGCATGTGAAAAGCCAATAATTCTTGTGAAGGTTCTGCGGTTCATTGCTTGCCTCAATAAAAGAAAGATGCAGGTGCCATAAAATTACCAAATCAATTCATTGTTCCATACAGATTTATACCTTATAACTAATATTAATTAATTAAGTCCTAATTTTGTTGTGGATCCATAAATGAAACCAGAAGTAGATTTAGCAATTGGTGAATTAGTAAAGCATGGCGTACTCCACAAGGATGAAATTGATTCTGCGTTTGAGAAATATCCCGAAGCTGCAAGCATAGATGATCGCGATGCCTTGGGTGATTTTTTAGAACAAATAGGGCTGATCACTGCATTTCAAGCCGGTGAACTTCGTAATAAGCGCATTGCTGATTTGGCCATGGCCAATTATCTCATTCTTGATCGCCTTGGTGAAGGTGGCATGGGGACGGTTTTTCGTGCCAGGCACAAACGCATGCGCAGGATTGTTGCGCTTAAGGTGCTTAACCCTGAAATTCAAGAAAACCCAGATCACTTGCAACGCTTTCAACGCGAGATAGAAACCCTGGCACGCCTTAATCACCCCGGAGTTATACAAGCTTATGATGCAGATTTCGGACCCTCTGGATTCTTTTTAGTTCTCGAACTTGTTGAAGGTAACGATCTTGATGGGATTGTTCGTAAGAATGGCCCCCTTCCCGTAAGCGAAGCCATCGATGCAATGATTCAATCTGCTAAAGCATTGCAGTATGTACACGATCAGGGGATGGTGCACCGCGATATCAAACCGCAAAACTTGATGAGAAACAGGCAGGGTGATATTAAGGTTGCAGACCTTGGGCTTGTTCGCCTAGCCGAAGCCGAATCTGCGGATGATCACAATAAGCAGGGCCTTACCCAGCAATTCACCATTGCAGGCACATTGGAATTCATGGCTCCTGAACAAGCTGAAAACACCAGTGGTGTTGATAACCGCGCAGACATTTACAGCCTTGGTTGTTCCTTATATTACATCTTGGCTGGTAAAAATGTTTACACGGGTAAATCCGTGATGGATAAGTTGATGGCTCATATGACCCATCCAATTCCAAGCATCAGAGAATTAAGGACCGATGTTTCTGAAAAACTAGATAATGTTTTTATGAAGATGGTTGCAAAGACGGTTGATCAGCGATATCAGACAATGAATGAAGTAATAGCAGATCTTGAAAATATCAAGATGATGGAGAAAGTTTCTAATGTCGCGCCAACTAATATCGTAATAACTCCGCAGGCTGCCCAAACCGAAACGGATACTGGTACTGCCTTTTTTGAAACCCCGATTGCAAAGCGTCCTCCATCTGAATTAGAAGGCACTTTGATTTTCAACCCAGGTCAAAAAACTTCCATTCAGAATAATTTGAATAACGCTGCAACTGCATTTATCGAACGCCCCAGCCAATCTGGAGCAGAACTATCCCAAATTGATAGCGCTAAGGTTTTGTTGGTTGAACCTTCTAAACTTCAAGGCATGATGATTGGCAATCAGCTTAAATCGCTTGGAATTGCTGATGTAAAATTTGCGGTTTCGGGAGCGGATGCATTCGAACAGTTTAGCAAAGGTGGCTATAAGGCCATTGTTTGCTCGCAAAATCTGCCCGATTGCAGTGGTATTGAACTTGCTCAAAAGATAAAAGCCACCCCTTCGGGCAAAGGTATTTCTTTTATCTTGATTACCTCGAACATTGATAATGAAATGGAATCCCTGGCTGCAAAAGTCGATTTCAAAATTCTTAGAAAACCCTTCACTCCAGAACAACTTCAATCAACTTTACCTGTTAATGCGCCCAGTGTTTCCCAACCTACTACTGTTTTTCAACCCACCACCAAAACCGTGCTTTTGGTTGATGATAGTTCCTTTGCTAGGAAAAGAATGCTGGGGATTTTAAAAACCTTGGGGTTCGATGATGTGGTAGAAGCAGTGGATGGTGCAAAAGGTTTGGCCATGGCTCAGAGCCGGCCTTTTCTTTTTATCGTCTCTGATTTTCATATGCCCATCTTAGATGGCAAGGGCTTTGTCGAAAGCCTTAGTCAAGATCCTAAACTGAAAAATATCCCCGTTTTGCTGATCACTAGTGAACCCGATTCTTTCCTGCTCGATCCTATTCGAAACTTGAAGTCTTGCAGAATTCTTTCGAAATCCGCAGAGGCCTCAGCTCTTAAGGTGGAAATATCTAAGTTTATTGCCCTTTAAGTTTTATAGAGTGCACTTAGTTAGTACAGTTTTAACGGTTATGCGAATAAAAGCCCTTACCTAGGCTATTTTGTACTAAAAATCACGCTTTCGCTTAAAGTTTACGCACACTTCCTATGCTATCCTATCTGTTAACATTAACTTTTATTTCTTACTAATTAAGTTACTTATGAGCGAAATGGACGAGGCATTAGTAGAATTTCTCATCGAGTGTCAGGAAAACCTGTCTCGTATGGATCTTGAACTTCTCGAACTAGAGAAGTCTACCGATCCTGAATTGGTAAAAAGTATCTTTCGAGTGATGCACACCATCAAGGGTAGTGCAGGTTTTCTTGGATTATCGAAACTCGAAAAGCTGACCCATACAGCAGAAAATCTGCTTAGCAAAATACGCGAGGGCTCGCTTCAGCCCACTACCGCAATTACTTCTGCGCTTTTAGCTGCAATTGATGGAACCAGAGCCATTCTTTCCAGCCTTGAATCGAATCAGAACGAAGGTAATTCAGATTCAGAAGCCATTATTAAAGCACTTAACGATTGCACCAAGCCGACACCTGCTATCGCTAAGGAAGCCCCCATCCCGGTTGCAAGTTCTGCAAATGTTGAAATGGACGAAGCCCTGAAAGAATTTCTCATCGAGTGTCAGGAAAACCTGTCTCGTATGGATCTTGAGCTTCTCGAACTCGAGAAGTCTACCGATCCCGAATTGGTAAAAAGTATCTTCAGAGTCATGCACACTATCAAGGGTAGTGCAGGGTTTCTTGGATTATCGAAACTCGAAAAGCTGACCCATGCAGCAGAAAATCTGCTTAGTAAAATACGCGAGGGCTCGCTTCAGCCCACTACCGCAATTACTTCTGCGCTTTTAGCTGCAATTGATGGAACCAGAGCAATTCTTTCCAGCCTTGAATCGAATCAGAACGAAGGTAATTCGGATTCAGAAGCAATTATTAAAACGCTTAATGATTGCACCAAGGCGCCAGTATCTGTTGGCAATGCTCCTGCTGCCAAAACACCTGCTCCAGAGATCAAACCGAATCCTGCACCGGTTATTGCGCCAACGATGGTGTTTCCGAATCCTGCACCGGTTATTGCGCCAACGATGGTGTTTCCAAGGGATGCAGGAAATTCGTTTTCAGATGCAGTAAAGCCAGTACCTTTAGTAATGGAAAAGGCCCCAGATACGGTTTCTGCACTGAAGGAAAAAATTGAAGAACCACAGCGAGAGATGGCTTCTGCGCTTTCAGATTCCTCGGTTCGTATTCCGGTAGATATTCTTGATAAATTAATGTCCCTTGCAAGTGAGTTGGTTTTATCGCGCAATCAATTGCTGCAATGCTCCACAAGGTTGAACGATTCCTTGTTGCAGGTGGCATCAAGGCAATTCAATCTGGTGACTTCCGAATTGCAGGAAGCATTGATGAAAACCAGGATGCAACCCATATCGAATGTATGGAACAAATTCCCGCGCATGGTTCGTGAAGTTGCATTCAAACTGGGCAAACAAATCAATCTACAAATGCAGGGCGCTGAAACCGAACTGGATAAAACCTTAATCGAAGCTATTAAAGATCCCTTGACGCATCTCGTGCGCAATTCAATCGATCATGGAATTGAATCTCCCGAAGGCAGGGCCCGGGCCAATAAAAAACCCGAAGGTACTCTTTTGCTTCGGGCATATCACGAAAGCGGCCGTGTTAATGTTGTGATTTCTGATGATGGTAAAGGGATCGACCTTAACCGAGTCAAAGCAAAGGCGCTTGAAAAGCAGTTGCTTTCTTCAGATCAGCTTTCGCAAATGGGTGATAACTCTGTATTACAATTGATATTCCTTCCTGGGTTTTCGACTGCTGAAAAAATCACCAGCGTTTCAGGCAGAGGCGTTGGCATGGATGTTGTAAAAAACAACATCGAAAAAATTGGTGGCATGATTGATATTCAAAGCGAAGTGAATAAAGGCACAACGATCCACCTTCGTATTCCACTTACTCTTGCGATTATCAAAGCCCTTAGCATTACCGCTGCAGGCCAAAGTTTTACCATCCCACAAACCCATATCACCGAATTACTCAGGATTAAGGATGATAGTAAAATTGGTGGCATTGAGTTTGTGCACGAGACGCCCGTATTCAGATTTCGTGGCAAACTCATTCCCTTGATCAACCTTGCTGAACTTTTACAAATCAAAGGTAAGTCCGAAATTCAATCGCAACCGAATCATCTGGTGATTTTGCAGGCTGAAGACCGGCAGTTTGGTCTCTTGGTGGATTCCGTCAAGGACACCAATGAAATCGTTGTTAAGCCTCTTCCTTCAAGGCTAAAAAGCGTGGGTTGTTTTGCTGGGGTGACCATCATGGGCGATGGGTTGGTACAACTTATCCTTGATGTTTCCGGAGTGGCTAGGCTGGGAAGAGTTCTGCCAAAAATCCGCGATCTTGGTATTAAAGATCTTTCAGCAGAGGATGAAATTCAGGCTGATAAACAAACTGCAGGAGAGGGCCTTCTTTTGGTCAGTGCAGGGGGCGAAAGCCAGATTGCAATTTCCTTGGAGCAAGTGGTCAGGCTGGAAGAATTCAGACCTCATCAATTGGAAAAAACAGGTGAAATGCATTTGGTTCAATATCGCGAAGGCATCATGCCAATTTACAATCTTGGAAATATTTTGGGAATCAAGGTTGGCGTAGAAACTCGGGATAAAACCAAAAAAATACAGGTTGTCGTTCATAAGTATGCTGGCAAGTATGTAGGGCTGGCTGTAGAGAAAATTCTCGATACTGTTTATGAATCGATAAAAATCAATGGTGATAGTACTGGCCAGGGAATAAAGAAAACTGGTGTTGTTAGCGAGAAAATCACCGAATTTGTTGACCTTGGCGTCCTTTTAGCCCTGACAGTTAAAAAACTGGAGGTCGTTTCTTGAGCAAGGAACTTTCTTACGCCACCTTTACCATTGATGGTAAACTATTTGGAATTCTCATTGAGGATGTGCAGGAAATACTGCGCCCTCTTGAAGTAACGGAAGTGCCTTTGGCTTCCTTGGCGTTTAACGGGCTTATTAATCTTCGAGGCAATATTGTCCTTGCCGTTAGGATGCGCCAACAACTTGGTTTGCCTACCATGGAGGCCAAGTTTTGCATGAATATAATTATTAAGCTTCGAGATGAATTTTACAGTTTGCAAGTTGATTCGGTGGCAGATGTGGTTGTAGTGCAAAAGGATGATTTTGAAATCCCGCCTGAAACACTTCCAGTAGAAATTAGGCGATTCATCACTGGCACTTACAAGGTTGATAACAAGTTATTACATATTTTGGACATTGAGCAAATCCTTGAGGATAAATCTTTGTCTCTTAAAGAAAAACAAAGTGAGATTTTAGTATGAGTATTCTCCAAAGGCTTCTTCTTATTTCTGCAAGTTTCCTTCTGCCGATTTCTGTGTTACTCTATTTTACAGTCGATGGCATTCAAGATCGTATTGATTTTGCAGTCCTTGAAAAACACGGTAATAGCTTTCAGAGACCCCTGGAAAAAATACTTCGCTCCCTGCTGGTTCATAAGAGCGCTGCCCTTTCCGTTATTGAGGGCGACTCTACTGCCTTAACAACTGCAACCAAAGAAGAAGCATCTTTGGATTCTGCGATAAGAAATCTTGAAGTGCTTGAAAAATCCTTTGGCACCATTTTGCAATTCACTCAGGATGGCCTTGCCAAGAGAAAAAGAGAAGAAGCTAAAATTGATAATTTTTCAAGAAAATGGGATCAATGCAGGAAATTCTGGCAGACTATGACCCTCGAGGCTTGCAAAAACGAGCATGATAATCTGATCAAGATTGTTCGTATGATGATTACTCATTTGGGCGACACCTCCAATCTTATTCTTGATCCGGATCTGGATTCCTATTACTTAATGGATGTAAGCGTTGTTGCGTTGCCTAGTGGCCAAGAACGAATTTCAACTTTGCTTACCACCTATGGTACTCTGATTAAAAAGGGTGCAAATGATCAGGAAGACAAGTTAGCTCTTGCGATCCAAAATGCCCTTTTTCAACAAAGTGATTTAGATAGGATTTTCTCAAGCATCGATACTGCCTTTAATGAAGACAATAACTTTTATGGTAAGTCGGAATCTCTGCAAAAGAACATCAGTGCACCTTTGGAGAAATTTAAAAAATCATCTGGTAACTTTTCCAAGCTTCTTTCATCGCTTAAGGCGGAACAACTTACTAAAGCTGACCCAAAAATTCTAGAAGCAGGCAATGAGGCTATGGAAGATTCGTTTAGCCTTTGGGATGCTTGCTCTGCGGAACTTCAAGTGTTGTTGGAATCTAGAATTCTCAAGTTTCAGAATGACAGGCTTTCTTCTTTAATGCTTTCCGCATTAGCATTGGTTATTTCGTTCTTCCTTGTGTGGTACATAGGACGAGGATTAAACAATTCCTTTATTCAAATATCAGGCAATTCTAAAAAATTGATCGTATCTTCTAATAACCAGAAATTGGTTAGCAAGAGTATGGTAGCCAACGCAACCGAAACTTCTGCCCAAGCTAATGCCATTGCAAGCGCTGCAGAAGAAGTCAGCGTGAATATTCAATCAGTTGCAAGCGCAGCAGAGGAAATAGGCGCAACAATCCGAGAAATTGCGAAACAATCGCAGCAAGCAGCCCAGGTTGCAAACGAAGCAGTTAGCATTGCAGAAACTGGAAATAAGGCAGTACTTAGGTTAGGCGAAAATAGTAATATCATTGGCAATGTGATCAAGGTAATCACTTCGATCGCAGAGCAGACGAATCTGCTTGCATTAAATGCGAGTATCGAAGCTGCCCGAGCAGGCGAGTTTGGCAAAGGTTTTGCAGTGGTAGCTAGCGAAGTAAAAGAACTTGCCAAGGAAACCGCCAAGGCGACTGAAGATATTCGAACGAAAATAGAGGGGATTCAATCGGATACCCGGGAAGCGGTAACTTCCAACGAGAAGACCCGAAATATCATCAGTAAAATTCATGAGATTCAAAGTACGATTGCGGGAGCAGTGGAAGAGCAAGCTGCTACTACGCGAGAGATCACCAGAAATGCAGCGGATGCAGCAACGGGTAGTTCAGAAATCGCCAAGAATATTTCGGGGCTAGCAGAAGCTGCCCGAAGCACTTCCAAGGGCGCGACTGAATTGGAAACAGCAGCATTGGGATTGGATACCATGGCTTCTGAGTTGGAAAAGATTGTAAAAACTTTCCAGATAAAATCGTAGGATTTCAACAGAAAACAAACATAGGGTTAAACCTAGAAAATAACGAAAGATAAAGCGAGGGATTATCCATGAGTATTCTGCAAAGGCTTCTTCTAATTTCTGCCAGTTTTTTACTTCCAATTTCAGTGCTTTTGTATTTTGCAATCGATGGAATACAAGATCGGATTGATTTTGCAGAACTTGAAAAGCAAGGGAACATCTACCAGAGGCCCCTTGAAAAAATCTTGAAATCTCTTTTGATTCACAAAAACGCAGCATCTGCAGTCCTCGCAGGGGATAATGCTTCTAGCATCATTATTGCAAAAGAACAATCTGCTTTAGATTCTGCGCTACGCACTTTGGAAAGTTTGGATAAAGAACTCGGGTCGATTTTGCAATTCACCCAGGATGGCCTAGCCAAGAGAAAAAGAGATGACGCAAAGACTGATAACTTATCCAGAAAATGGGATCAATTACGAAAGTCTTGGCAGACTTTATCTGTAGATGTTTGCAAGGCTGAACATGATAACCTAATTAAAATTATTCGCACCATGATCACCCATTTGGGCGATACCTCGAATCTTATTTTAGATCCGGATTTGGATTCATTTTATCTGATGGATGTTAGCTTGGTTGCTTTACCACAAGCGCAAGAAAGAATTTCTGTATTGCTTTCGCTCTATGGTGCAACTGTTAAAAGCAGTTCCAAGAAAGAAGATGATAAAATAGCAATGACTGCTCAGTTAACTCTTTTTTCACAGAGTGATTTAGATAGGATTTTTGCAAGTGTTGAGACCTCGATGAATGAAGACAATAATTTTTATGGGAAGTCGGAATCCCTGCACAAAAATCTACCTGCACCCACCGAAAAGCTTAAGAAAAGCACTGACAACTTTGTGAAACTGCTTTCGAATCTCAAACCCGAGCAAATGAATAAAGTCGACCCAAAAATTCTTGAGGCGGGTAATGAGTGCCT
The DNA here is from genome assembly GCA_044337875.1 of Gemmataceae bacterium. Classification (GTDB taxonomy): domain Bacteria; phylum Planctomycetota; class Planctomycetia; order Gemmatales; family Gemmataceae; genus UBA969. Next base: position 213,102 of record JBIIMS010000008.1, on the reverse strand, counting down.
TGAGGATTCCTTCAGCCTTTGGGATACCTGCTCTGCTGAACTTGAAGAATTGTTTAATAAAAGAATTACGAAGTTTAAGTACGATAGGTTTTATTCGATATTGCTTTCCGCACTTGCACTTTCAGTATCATTTGCTCTTGTTTGGTATATTGGTAAGGGTATTACTGTGCCTATTCGCACCAGCAGTGCAAGGCTCGATAAACTTGCCAAGGGCGATCTTGCCTCAGTGGTTGATGTGCTAGGGCAGGGGGAACTGGGAGCAATGTCTCAATCCCTTTCCAAAGCTGTTTCGGGTATGAATAATGCAATCGTTTTAATTTCAGTCAATGCCCAAAAATTGATCCATTCTTCCACCAACCAAAGGCAGGTTAGTCGGAGTATGGTTTCCAATGCAACCGAAACTTCAGCCCAAGCTAATGCCATTGCTACCGCCGCCGAGGAAGTTAGTGTAAATATTCAATCAGTTGCAGGAGCAGCTGAGGAAATGGGCGCAACCATCAGAGAAATTGCAAAGCAGGCGCAGCAAGCAGCCCAGGTAGCAAACGAAGCGGTTACCATTGCAGAAACTGGAAACAAGGCGGTGCTTAGGTTGGGCGAAAATAGCAATATCATTGGCAATGTAATTAAAGTTATCACCTCGATTGCAGAGCAGACGAATCTACTTGCATTAAATGCGAGTATCGAAGCTGCACGAGCAGGAGAGTTTGGCAAAGGTTTTGCAGTGGTAGCTAGCGAAGTAAAAGAACTTGCCAAGGAGACATCTAAGGCGACTGAAGATATACGAACGAAAATTGAAGGGATTCAGTCGGATACTCGGGAAGCAGTAAGCGCCAACGAGAAGACCCGTAATATCATCAGCAAAATTCATGAGATTCAAAATACGATTGCTGGAGCGGTGGAAGAGCAGGCAGCTACAACGAGAGAGATCACCAGAAATGTTGCGGATGCAGCAACCGGCAGTACCGAAATTGCCAAGAATATTACAGGGCTAGCAGAAGCTGCCCAGAGCACTTCTAAAGGTGCAACGGAGTTAGAGAAAGCTGCAATGGGCCTAGATTCAATGGCCAATGAATTGGAGCAATTGGTAAAAACATTTCAAACCAAGGCCTTGTAATGTTTCCTGAATAGGGATTACTTAAACTTTGGTGAGTTTTTTTGGTAATGGCTGTGATTTAGCTTATAATGTTAATTGCTATCAATTATATGTTGGCAATTAACATTTTTTTATTAGTGGAATAAATGATGCCTTTAATTCGTGTGCTTATTGTTGATGATTCTTCAGTAGTACGCAGAACCTTAAAAACAGTGCTATTATCTGATCCTGATTTTTCCATAGTTGGTGCTGGTGCTGATGGCAAAGAAGGAATAGAACTAGCTTTAAAATTAAAGCCAGACTTGGTTATTCTTGATGTTGACATGCCTAAGATGAATGGGCTTGAGGTTCTCGCTGAACTTAAAAAGAAAAATCCCGAATTAGCTATCATCATGTTTAGCTCCTTGGTGCAAAAAGGAAGCATTATTACCCTTGATGCAATTTCTCTGGGTGCGGATGATTATTTCTGCAAACCTTCCACAGGGTCAGCAGAAGAAACCATTGAACTGTTAAAAAAAGATTTGTTGCCTCGCTTGAAAGCGGTTTTTAAAAAGAATCAGTCCAGCAGTGGGGTAATTGACATGCCTCAAGCTGCAAAAAAAATACTCAAAGAACATATAAAATCCGTCACGCCTAAAATCTTAGCAATCGGGGTATCTGCGGGCGGCCCAGAAGCTCTTAAAGTATTGTTGACGGCACTGCCACCTTTACCAGTTCCCGCGGTTATCACCCAACATATGCCTGCAGGGTTTACCAAAAGCCTAGCAGATCATTTAAATACCCAGACAAAACATGCTGTTACCGAAGCGGCAGATGGGGATACCCTTGTTGTTGGTAAGTTTTTGCTTGCCCCGGGGGATTATCACATGGTGATTGAACCGTGCTTGGCAGGAAATAAAGTGCGGTTAAATCAGAATCCTCCAGAAAATTATTGCAGGCCAGCGGTTGATCCGATGTTACGGTCGGTTGCTAAAATATATGGAGCGAGTGCCCTGACCGTTATTTTGACAGGTATGGGGCAGGATGGTCTTGAGGGGTGTAAGACAATTCATAAAGCGGGCGGGAAAATTCTGGTTCAAGATCAGGCCACCAGCGTTGTTTGGGGAATGCCAGGCAGTGTCTATAAGGAAGGATTGGCAGAAGAAGCACTTTCCATTCATGATCTTTCGACAGCAATCATGGGTCGACTGAATCAAAAATAAACTAAATTAAATTTGAATATCTGGATCATTAAATGCAATTTGACAGCGCCGGTATAACCCAGGAAAACTATCGTATTTTTGTTGATTTTCTCAAAATCAAACTTGGCCATGATTTGGGCGAGGGTAAGGAGTATTTGATTGAAAACAGGCTAAATCCTGTTTGTGAATCCCAGAAAATTGCGAATGTAAATGAGCTTGCAAGGGAAATAAAAATCAACCCTTACTCCGCCTTGGGGAATCTGGTTGTGGAGAACATGACCATCCAAGAAACCAGTTTTTTCAGGGGCCCCAGAGTCTTTGATAATTTGAAGAAATACATCATTCCAAAATTGATCAATGAAAATGTTTATTCCCACACCATTAAAATTTGGTGCGCATGTTGTTCCACAGGCCAGGAACCTTATTCAATCATGATGCTGCTGATGCAGAATTTTCCGCAACTGGAAAATTGGAACATCAACCTTCTTGCGACAGATGTTTCTGAAAACGCGCTTACCAAGGCGCGATCTGGAATCTACTCCAGATTTGAAGTCATTCGCGGGCTTTCCACTGAACTTAAAGAAAAATATTTTCTCGAAACCCCGGACAATCAGTATCAAATCCGTTATGACTTACGCCAAAAAATTAAGTTTCAGCAAGTCAATCTGCTGGAAGGATTTTATGCACTTGGTGGCCCATTCGATATTATTCTTCTTCGAAATGCTCTTATTTATTTTGCCCCTGAAGTCATCACTGGGATTTTTCAAAAACTCCGAGGCGCAATCAAGGACACCGGTTTCCTCATCTTGGGCGAATCTGAATCTATCATGGGAAAAACTACCATGTTCAACCTTCCAATTGAAGGAACGGATTACTTCACACCCACCCCACTTCCCTAATTATTTTGGTATTTGAAATGGAGATACCCTTCGGATTTTGGAAGCCTTCCAAGGACCAAATCGCCCTTGCCGCCAACAAACAAATTTCTGATGTTATAGCGCCAGGAATCAAGCTGTTGTTTTGTGGCATTAATCCGGGTCTGTATACCGCAGCAATTGAAAAGCATTTTGGTAGGCCAGGAAATAGGTTCTGGCCCGCATTATTTGCAGGCGGCTTTACCCCTCGACTTTATTCCCCGTTTGAACAGCACCTTCTTTTGCTTGAAAATCTCGGTATTACGAATCTGGTGAACCGTGCAACTGCGCGAGCTGATGAAGTCGGGGATAATGAACTTGAAAAAGGAGCAGAGTTACTTTCAGAAAAAATAGCAAGGTATAAGCCGGAAGCAGTTGCAATTCTTGGCATCACCACTTATCGTACTGCATTCAAGAAGCCTCGAGCTAAATTGGGGCTTCAAGAAGATAAAATTTCTGGTTCCAAGCTTTGGGTGCTGCCCAATCCAAGCGGATTGAATGCACATTTTCAAATCAAGGAACTGGGATTGTTATTTGCCCAATTAAAAACTGGTGTTTTTGGTCTATAAATGTGAAGATAACTAAAAGGAGATTTTGATGAACGATAGTAAAATTGCTGATGAATTGATTGCATTAAACCAGAAGCTTTTGGATAGCATCGCCAACGCTGATTGGAAAACTTATAAAAATCTGTGTGATGCAAAAATCACCGCGATCGAACCTGAAGCACCAGGGCAGGTGGTTGAAGGCCTCGATTTCCACAAATATTATTTTGATCTTGGGTCTTCTAAAACCAAAGTGCAAACCACGATGTGCCACCCTGTTGTGCATCATAAGGGCGATATGGCTGTGATTGCTTATGTTCGATTGGTGCAAAAATTGAATGCAAATGGATCCCCCATAACTGCAGCATCTGCGGAAACCAGAGTTTGGGAATGCAAGGACGGGAAATGGCTGCATGTGCATTTTCATCGCACTCCCCTTGTTTGATAACAGCCGTGGTTATCAAATTTTAAAAGGTGTTCTGTCATGTTTAAAATCCAGATAAAAAACCCGACTCAAGATGCTTCATTCGAGCATTTTGAGGGTAAATTATTTGGAGGCAGAGCACCTTCAGGAGGGGGAAATGCCCTGATTATAAAAGACCCTTCTGTTTCCCGTACGCATTTTTGTATTGAAGCTGGGAATGGTGGTAATTTCCTGCTTAGTAATATCAGTTCGGGAAATACCATTGTTTTTGAAGATGGCAAAAGCTTGGCTCCAGGGTCTACTGCTGAGTTTTCAACCCCCAATCATTTTGTTATTGGCGGTACCAGTATTTTTATCCAGTCTGGAAAGCATGGTAATCCTTCAGACTTTTTCAATAGAGAAAAAAAAGCCACCACCGTCTTATATTCTCCTAGCAAACCAGAAATTCAGAAATCTCCCCCGGTCATCAATTTTGAATTCCCTTCTAATTCGCATTTTCTTGATAATCAATCGAATCCCATAAATTTAGAAAATCAATCTGCCCCCGCAGTCATTGGTAAAATTCTCAAGGCACTAGAAAATATTAATAAATTGCAAGCTGAATTATCTGTGGGGGAGCATTACAACAATCAGATAGCCAAGCAACTTGTAGAAATGGCGGACCTCGATATTGGCATGGTACTGCTGCTTACAAATGGTAATTGGATTATTTCTGGATGTTATACCGCTAATGAAAATGTTTCAGTTCGCTACAGCACAACGCTGGTCAAAAATGTTGTGGAGCGGAAGAAAACCTTCTTTCAGGACTTATCAAACCTTGAAGAAAAAGGCCAGTCTTTGGTAAACCTTGAGGCTGCAGTCATTTCGCCAATTTTAGATTTTCATGACAATATCATTGGTGCACTGTATGGCGCACGCAGCAAAAATATTATTGCCAAGGGTGGGATCACAAGCCTTGAGGCGCAATTGGTGCAAATGCTTGCAAGTACCGTGGGGTCAGGTATTATTCGGGATAGGGCTAATAAATCCAAGGCCCAATTCGAACAATTCTTTTCCTCTGAGTTAGCAAAAGAATTGGACAGGAACCCCGATTTGCTCACAGGAAGGGAGCAGGAAATAACCGCAATGTTTTCGGATATGCGTGGATTTACCGCTCTTTCCAACATTCTAAAGCCCGCTGAAATTTGCATGCTTCTTCAAGATATTATGGAACATCTTAGCGAACAAATTCAAATTGAAGGTGGCGTTATTGTTGATTATGCAGGAGATGGAATTCTTGCAATGTGGAATGCCCCGGTTGAACAACCAGATCATGTAGAGAGGGCTTGTAAAGCTGCACTTGCCATGCATAAGGGTTTCCCTGATGTCTGTAAAAGGTGGAGCCATCTGCTGGGTGATTTTCCGATTGGATTAGGGATTGGTATTAATACCGGTGATGCATTGGTAGGGAATACGGGGAGCAAAAGAAAATTTAAATACGGACCTATGGGCCTCACCGTAAATTTAGCAAGCCGATTGGAAGCCTCGACCAAATTACTGGGTTTGCCTTTGGTTATCAGTGCGGCTTCTAAAGCAAAACTTTCAACAAATTATCCCACACGAAGATTAGGGCAAGCGATGTTCCCGGGTGTTTCTTTGCCTGTGGAAATTTTTGAATGTAAGGATTCATCCGCAAGCAGCGAATGGCAAGAAAATAAAATTCTATATGAAACAGCACTGAAGCATTTTGAAGCTAAATCTTTTGGGCACGCAATTAAAACTCTGACCCCTTTGATCGAAAAACATGGTCAAGGGAAACTGATTGATAGCCCCTCGCTAAAATTGATTCGAAAATCTTTAGAAGGTCTGGAATCCACCTCGGGAGAGTTTTCGTCCATACTTTGGTCGATGTCCAAGTAAGTTTGCTTCGCTATTTTCTCCAAACTCAAACCCAGATCCCCCATCTTTATCCAATTTAATAAGTTTTTCAAAGCACTCAGCTATTTTCCCCTTTTAACCGATATATCTTGTGTATCTTTTGCTTTGGATTATTCCGGTTCAGGGTTTTTATGCTGAAGGCTTTTACGATATTTCGAAGTCTCTTCCTTTGCTTGTTTATTCTAGCGGGCTCGGGTTGCCTTTATAATGTACATGAATTGATGGATCATTCGATTTGCGAACGCTCAAAAGAAGTGATCGATTTAGAACCGTTGACTCATTTCGAAAAAAAATCTGAGCTGCCTAAAGTGAACTCAGAAATTAAGCCTAACAAAGAAAAAGCAGTTGATAATAAAATTGATGGGAGTTTAGAATTTACTAGATATGAAGCAGATCCTAATTTTTCAAAAGATCGTCTAAAGGTTCCCGCCGACCTTCCAGGTGCTCAAGAACCTCCTATAAAACTTCCTAAATTCACCAAAGAAAACATGGAACAGAGGAAGGAAATTCTCGCCAAGTTGTATCCACCCCTTCCTATAATGTTACCAGAACCAGAGTTGGCATTAGGGCCCGATGGTAAACCTTACTCCCTTTCAGATCTGCAGAAAATTGCACTTACATCAAGTCCGAAAATTAAACAGGCAGTTGCAGCAGTTGCTGCAGCAAGAGGCGCAGCTATTCAAGCAGGTCTTTATCCAAACCCAGATTTTGGTTACGAAGGTGATACCATGCAAACCATGGGCACTGCAGGATACCAGGGCGGTTACATTCAGCAAACCATTGTGACTGCAAGCAAGTTGCCTACCGCAAGGCAGGCGGCTTTGATGGATGTTCGAATCACTGAACTTTCACTTCGAAAAGCTGAAACAGATCTTTCACGAGAAGTACGCAATGGCTACTTTGCAGTATTAGTTGCGGATCAGAATATTCGAGTATCGAAAGCCTTGGCGAATCTTTCTGGTGAGGTGTACGAAACAATCATCGAGCAAGTTAATAAAGGTGGGTTTGCAGCACCTTATGAACCATTTCAAATTCGAGTGCTGGCATTGCAAGCGTATGGGCAGCTTGTTCAAGCTAGAAATCGTTATACCAGTGCTTGGAAACAGTTGACGGCAGCCATGGGTGTACCAGGGCTTCCACTTTCTCAACTTGCAGGTAATATTAATATTCCCATTCCTGTTTATAAATATGATGAGTGCGTCAAGCGGGTTACCTTGTTGCATACCAGTGTAGCGACAGCAGAATTTGATTTGTTAAAGGCTCAGTCATTATTAAAGCTTGCTCAGATAACTCCAATTCCAGATGTAACAGTGCGAGTACTGATGCAAAAAGATTTTACGGCACCACCCTATCCATTGTCGCCTTCTGTGCAGGTTGGCATGCCTGTGCCCATCTGGAATCGTAATCAAGGAAACATATTGCAGGCGGAAAGCCAGATGATCTCGGCTTCCGAAAACAAACACAAAGCCCGAAATCAACTCACTGCGGATCTTGCGGAAGCATTTGAACGCTATGAAAACAGCAGGGTTTTGCTTGGGTATTATCGTGATCAAATACTCCCTGATCAGATTAGAACCTATCGTGGTTTGTTCGAAAGATTTCATGCAGAAGTTAAAGTGGGTGATAGCGATACCCTTACTTTTGCAGATGTGGTTAATGCCCAGAACATTCTTTCAGCAAGCGTTGTACAGTATCTTCAAGTCTTAGGGGTCATGTGGATATCTGTGGTGGATATCGCAAATTTATTGCAAACAGATGATCTTTTTCAGATCGCAGGAGAAAAAGTTTCTACTGAATGGATCAATAGTTCCGAAGCTTTGGAACAATTGATCAATCTGCCTTGCAAACACCAATGCTCGCCACTCGGTGACCCTAAATACTTTGGGGTGGATGGAAAATGGGCGCCAGCAACCAAGTCTGAAAAAGAAATGGGGGGCAAGGCATTCGAAGATAAATCAATCCCAACATTAAATACTAAGCCATTGCCTGCTCCAAAGCCTGTAGATTCAAAACCTGATCAACTTTTAAAGTAACGATTAAAACAATCGATGGTGTGATGCGCAGCCTTGGAAGAATCAGGCAAGGGCAATGCCTCTGCTGATACAAATCCTTGGTAGTTAATTTCTTTTAAGGCTGCTGCGATAGGTTTAAAATCAGTGTGGCCTAACCCTGCAGGTTTCCTGTTGGAATCCGCAAGGTGCACATGCCCGACCATTGCCCCACATTTTCTGAGCGAGTCAGCAATGTTTGTTTCTTCAATGTTCATGTGAAACAAATCACATAAAAGCTTAAGTGAGTTACTTTGACCCACCTTGGAAACTAATGCCATTCCTTCTTCAACCGTGCGAATCAAGTTAGATTCATAACGGTTAAGGGGCTCAAAAAGTAATATAGTTCCTACACTTTTTGCTTTTTGCGAAAGGTATGCCAATGCTTCTTCTAGATAGGCGTGGGCCTGAACCGGATCCACTGATTCGCAATGCCTGCCTTGAAGCGAACCAATGATTGCTGGTGCGCCGTGGGGGGCGCCAGCTTCTATCATGTGCGCAATAAAATCTTTGGCATTGTTGCGGATTTTTTCATCTGGAGAAGTTAAAGTCCATTTATGGAGGACCCATCCGCCCCCGGTTCCCAATGCTGCAATTTTCAAGCCATGATCGGTAGCAATTTTCGTAGCTTCAGATTTAGCCAAGGCTTCTGGCCCTGGTGCGAATATTTCGATGCCTGTAAATCCAAGGGCTTTGGCTTCTTTACAAGCTTCTTGAACATCCGCCCAATAAACAAATGGCCCGCCCCGCGCTTCATTCACAAGGCTTATGGTTACACTTGATTTCATCACTTTTAATAATCCTTAAATTGGGCTACAAGTAAAGGTACGATTTATGCTAAGTTTTTAATACGATGATGCGGTTCAGAATACTCGATTGAAAGAAAGAAATCATGGCTAATTTTAAGATTGCAACTACTGTTCTATTTAGCGCAACACTGTTTTTAAATTCGGTAGCTCTTGCGCAACAAGATGCACAGGAAACCATCAAGAAAGCGGTTGAAGCACATGGGGGAAAAGAAGCGCTTACCAAGGCCCAGCAATTCAAGCGCACCAGTGCAGGCACTATCTTTTTTGGCCAAACTCAAAAATTTACCGATGAATTGATTGTTGCTTTGCCCGGGAAAATCAAACTAGATATAAAGCTTGATACCAAGGAAAATCTTCTTATGTGCCTGGAAGGCGATACCGGTTGGAGCATTGCAAGTGGATTTCCTATTGATCTATCGAAGGAAAAAATCGTGGAACTCAAGGAAGAATCCTACTTCCTTCAAGTAACCAATCTTGTATCTCTTTTGGAACCCAGTTCGAAGCTGACCTCGCTGGGGGAATCTAAACTTATGAATACACCGGTATTGGGAGTTAAGGTTTCTCTTGCAGGTGGGCCCGAAGTTTCATTGTATTTCGATAAGGAAACCAATCTTTTAACCAAGGCGGAACGAAAAGGAAAGCAATCGGGGGTCGAGATACTCAAGGGGGTGCAATATTCAGATTTTCAGACTTTTGGGTCTGCCAAGTTTGCAACAAAAGAAACGCACTTTCTCGGGGGGAATAAATTCGTAGAGAATAAAAACATTACCTATAGCATCCTAGAGAAGGTTGATGCTTCCGTTTTCAAAAAGCCAGGGAAGTAGTTTATCTATTGGGCGAAAGAATTAAGGGGTTGGCACTAGGTGGGTTATCCTTCAGCCCACTACCAGGCCTGACCACTCCGCCCAACCCGATTGATTCTGGATGCCTTGCAATCTTATCCGTGAAAATTTCAACATCCTTTAAAACGCGCTCGATCTTTGGTGTCATGCGGGTCACTGCGCCGATAGCGTTATCCAGATTGTTGTAAATCCCTGGGTCGGTTAGAAACCTTTTAATTGTGCCATCTGCTTGGCCAATAACTCGCACAAGTTCTCTTATATCAGAAATAGTGAAAACGCTTTTCTCAAAAATTTCGTCAATGTTCTTCGCCAGTGATTCGCTTCTATTTGCAAAAGGTTTGATCAAAACGGAAATATCGTTGATCATTTCTTCAACTACGGAGAATTGATCGTTTACTTTTTTAACCAATAATTTCAATTCCTTCATCATTTCGTCTGTATTCTTGGCAAGTTGGTCGATGTCTTCGGTGCCTTTGCGTACATTTTTAAGGATTGAACTTACTTGTTTTTGATTCTCATCATTTAAGATGTTTCCAAGTTTGTTTAAATCGTCCGCAGCTACTTCAATGATTTTCACAATTTTGTCTTGGTTCGCTTGAATCAACAAGTCGACTCGCTCGCCAATGCGGTTATACTGCCTGGCAACAGCACTGTATTCGTCCAGAGTTTTTTTGACTTCGGGAACCACATCTTGAATTTTCTTTGCAGTGTTGGTGAATTCTTTTAGAGCTTCCTCGACTTTAGGGGCGATTTTTTCGAGCTTTTGAATCGACTTGCTCATCTCATTAAGGGTTTCTTGTGTACTAGGAACGATATCGGAAGCCCGGTTTAAAAGGCTTGCAACATTCGCAGCTCGAACCCCTTCTATCGTTGTTCCAAGCGCAACTTCCTCGCGATTAGGATCTATCATGTCATCATCTTTGGGAATTAAATCGATGCTGCTATCGTTCCCCAAAAGGCCTGTAACCAAAGTAGGTTGTTCATATTTACGTATTTTGTACGATCGTTCGATGGTGAGATTAACAATAACTTGGCCGTTTTTATCATCGAGTGTGATGTGTGAGACTTGCCCAATGCGAACCCCGGATCTTCTAACGGGTGCCCCTGCAGAAATCCCGGGCGCATCATTGAAACTAACTTGATAATGATTTACCGATTTGAATAAACCAGGGATACTGCCAAACATAATTACGAGAGTTCCCAGCAATAGGAATCCCCCCAGCACCAAAAGTCCAATCTGTACTTTCATTGTCTGATTGCTCATGATGCTTCATCCCTATTCGCATGGTTTTCAGATTCTAGCGTGCGTTCCTTGGCTTCGCCATGAATGAACTGTTGCACGCGGAGATCAGAGGTCTTAAACAGTTCATCTGTCGTGCCATCAAAAATCAATTGTGGTTCATTAGGTTTCAATCTGGAGAGCGGGTAAAACATGATGACCCGGTCTGCTACCTTGTGGACAGTACGCATTTCATGTGTAACCACAATGCTAGTAACAGGCATGTTTTTGCGCGTTTGCAGAATCAGATCATTGATAACATCGGTCATGATGGGATCTAGACCAGTAGTCGGCTCATCATAAAGCATGACTTCGGGTTTAAGGATAAGGGCCCTTGCGAGGCCTATTCTTTTTTTCATGCCGCCTGAAAGTTCTGCAGGTTTTTTTTCTAGAACACTTTCCTTCATCCCAACTTCTTTGACCCGCATCAGCACGAGCTTTTCAATTTCTTTTTCATCATAATTAGAATGGGCCCTTAACCCAAATGCGACATTATCAAAGACAGTAAGGCTGTCGAAAAGGGCAGCACCTTGGAATAAAAACCCGAATCGAAGACGTTGTTCATTTGTGCGTTTTTCATCAAGGGAACACCAATCCTGGCCGTCAAATAGAACTTTTCCCGTTGTAGCCTGAAGTAGTGAAATTAAAAGTTTGAGGAGTACTGTTTTGCCACAACCGCTTTCCCCAATCACCACAAGAGTCTGTCCTTTGGGAATATTAAAGTTGATATTTCGGAGAATATCCACGCCATTAAATGCCATGCCTACATTCTGCAAGGAGATGAAATTCGGATTGGAGGAGGAAGAATCCATTCGTAGCATGATCCTTATTTGGGTCCAAAGGTTTTAATGGAATTATCAGGCCAAATGGCTTGATATAAGTTATTGAAGAAAAGCGCCAAGAAAAAGTCGAGTACCAATATCGACATAAACGACCAGACGAATGCCGAGGTTGCAGCCTTACCCACGCCTTCAGCACCTGCTCGCGAATTCATGCCACGATGGCAAGAAATAAGAGAGATGGCCGCCCCGAAGAAAATAGGTTTGATCAAGCCAACCGAGAGATCCCAAATTTGAATATGCCCACGCGAATTTTGCCAGTAGTGATATGGGTCTACCTTGAATATTTCAGTGCAGACCATGCTACCACCAAATACCCCCATGAAATTTGCCAATACCGTTAATATTGGAATCAATAATACACATGCAAGAACTCTGGGTAAAACAAGATAATGCAATGGATTAACGCCCAGACAAATCAAAGCATCCACTTGTTCAGTGACCCGCATGGTCGCCAACTCCGCAGCCATCGAACTGCCAATTCTTCCTGCAAGCATCGTTGCAGCAAGCACCGGGCCAAGTTCTTTGATCACGGAAACATTGATGATCTGTCCGATTTGGGTAGCCATGCCTAATGCTTGAAACTGGGAATAAACTTGGATAGCCATCACCATACCAATGAACATACCGGTAATAGCAACCACGGGAACGCTTTGCACGCCAACTCGAAAGCAAATCGGAATCATGGTACCGGCTGAGGGTTTTTTAATAATCGTTGCAATGGAGAGGGCAGAAAAGGTAGTAAAATCTCCCAAGGCATCAAAGGCCTGTGAGACTTTATTTAGAGCGGATTTAATTTCTTTTCTTAAAGGTTCAGACATCCTGCCTCCCAAAAGCTCCGGCAATCCATGCCGAAATACTATCGTATCTAGAAGATCGGCACAGTCAGGCCTTGTATAAGCGTAGAAAAAGCGAGAGAGGAAAAAGCAGGACGAAGAAGGTGAAGGTTGTAGGGGTTATGCTGGTTATTCTGGGTTGTTAGAAAAAGGGGGTGTGTTGCCAGCGCCAAACTGGACCCAGATTTTTCGTTGGGGATCCCAGGCCAAGCCGGAGAAGTTAGCGGGATTGGAGGCTCCGGAAGGTGTGGAAGTAAAGTTTGCATTGAGGTTGCGCTTGTTGTTTAACATCATGAGTTCTTGCCTGCCTGCAATAAAGACAAAGAATGCGAGTAAAATAAGAATGTAGTTCGAGGAAAAGAGCCCAAGGAAGACGAGAAAGATGGCGCCCAAATTGCCCAGGGTTACAGAAATTACCGTGGCGTTGGAAAAGCCTACCGCAAGGTTAAGCAAAGCCCTGAGCACACGCCCGCCATCCATGGGGAAAATGGGAAGTAGATTAAAAACTAAGAGCCCTAGGTTAGAAAACATGATCATTTTCAAGTAATGATTCAAGCTACCTGAAAGAGAGTTTGGGGGAGTAAGATTTTCGAAGTCAAAAGGAGCTGCGGAAAAAGTAAAGCATATGGGTAAAAGCAGAACAAAGATTAGCAAATTAACTGCAGGGCCTGCGAGAGAGATCACCAGTTCTTCAAAAGGATCTTCGCTCATTCTTTCAAGGCTTGCGATTCCTCCCATGGGATAAATAGTTATATCACGGGTTTGGATGCCAAAAATTCGGGCAGCAAAAGCATGTCCAAATTCATGAAGGATGACACAGAAAAAAACAGCAAAAAGCAGCAGAACTTCTAAAATACTATGAAATAAAGATGCCTCTTTAAGATTCGAAAAGAGATAAAAAATGGGTAATAACCAAAAGGCTGGATGGATGTAAACACTTATGCCAAATGGTGATCCGAGTTTGATGGAGGTAAACATGATATTATTATTGCAAAACTAAAGCGTACAGGCGGAATAATTTTTAAAAAAACCATCAGAAATATCATTTTTATGTGAACTTTTTCTCCTCTCAGACTAATAAGATTATGTGTAAGCAAAGATGCAAAGCTTGTGCAGGTCCGGAACCCTGCCGAGTTCTATTCTTGGTAAATCACCTAATTTAGGTGGCTATCCGGGATACATCAATAGCTTAAAGCTTAAAATCTAGGAGGCGGTACCCAAAAGGGAAGTTCTGGCCGTTCTCTCTTCCTTTAACATTAGGGAGGGCCTAGTCATGAAGCGCAATCCAGGAAAAAAACGGAAGCAGCAGCTAATTCAAGTTTGGTCTTATGATCAAACTATAAAAGCTCTGCCTTACCTTCTTGAAGTTATACGATCGCTGCGAGAAAACTACTTAGCAATGCAGTTTGCCAACTACCGTTTAAACAAGATGGGTCAGCGCCTAGGGCGCCCAGATCGATCTGCATTCATAGCAAAGCAAGAAGCTCAGATGGATTCTGAAACCGCGAGCTCAAAATACAATCAGGATGTTGCGGAGCTCGAGAGTATGGGAATGTTTGTGGCTTCGCCGGGAAACGGAGTGGTTGCGATCCCTTTCATCGAGGAGGAACAATTAGCTTGGTTTATCTTGGAACTTTATCATGAAGATCATGTGGTAGGATGGCGCTATCAATCCGATCCACTAGATACCCGCAGGGCCATATTGCCAAAGCATAAAGGCACCACTTGACTCTGCCTAAGACTCAAACAAAAAGCCTTTGCAGGGTGATCCTTGCAAAGGCTTTTTTTATTTTGTGAGATTAATGTAACAAGTCGCCTAGGAAGACTCCAGCGATGGAAAAGTAAATAACGATTCCTGTAACATCGACAAAAGTTGCAACGAACGGGCTTGATGCAATACCCGGATCAACGCCAAAGCGGTCAAATACAAGTGGCAGCATGGAGCCAACCACGGTGCCCCACAAGCAAATTCCTGCAACTGAAAAACCAATCACTGCTGCAAGTTTCCAGCGATCAACGGAAGGCGTGATTAACGAGCAACCCTTGGGGAATTCGTAAACTAGCTGCCCATCTTGGAGTGTGGGTTCCTTTAACTTTGAAGCTTCAGGCAGGCGAATTTTTTCGGACTTATTACTATGAATGACTTGTTCGGTATCTGGAATGATCTCATAGACGCCATCTTGAGTGGGAACCAAAGGATTACTTGGTGCAACCTTTACCTTGAATGTTTCATGCCTAGGGTGTGAACTTCCGCGGATATTGTCGGGGGTTAGGGCAGCCCTGATGAAACCAATGCCCCCAAGGGTCAGGCCCAGTGCTAGGCCCATTAAAAGTTCATGTTTGAAAATGTGAAACCAGTTTTTACGGTTCACTTCATTAAGCGCCATGGCTCGGGTGATCAAAGTCGCTGCTTGCGAACCAGAGTTTCCACCTGTGGAAATGCAAAGGGGAACAAATAAACTCAATACCACCACTTGAGCAATGGCATCTTCAAAGTAGGATAGTGCTGTAAAGGTGAATAACTCTGCTAGGAACAAGCAAGAAAGCCAGACGGATCTTTTTTTCCAAACAAGAGTGAAGCTCGCATCTAAGTAGCTATCTTTCATGGGTTCCATACCACCCATGCGATGCACATCTTCAGTTGCAGCAGAAACCACGGCATCCATTGCATCATCATGCGTCACAATACCTACAAGCTTGGCATCCTTGTCGATGACGGGGATGGCAAGAAGGTCATAACGCGCCATCGATTGGGCAACCCTGTCTTTGGAATCGGTTACTTTAACAGTAACGATCTGGGTTTCCATGATATCTGCAAGAATATCTTTTCTGGGGGCGAGGATGAGGGTTCTTAAAGAAACCACACCTTGAAGCCTGCGATTTTCATCAACGAGATAAACATAATAAATCGTCTCGCGATCAGGAGCCTGTAATCTTAAGCGCTCAAGAGCTTCTTCCACAGTAATGTTGGCGGGAAGCCAAGCATAATCTGTGGTCATGATAGCACCTGCGGTATCTTCGGGGAAATTTACTAGAGAAGCAATATCCCTGCGTTCTGCATCATCAATCAGCCTTAAAATAGCCTCGGTTACGGTGGGATCTAAGTGCCTAAGAAGAGCAGCGCGATCATCATGCGACATTCGTTCGATAAGTTTTGCCATATGAGGTCTGCCCACACCCTTCACCAGTCGAACTTGTTCTTCGGTGGGAAGGTAGGAAAAGATCTCGGCTTGATTGTCGATCGGGGTTTCTTGAAGGAAGCGCCAAGTATCTTCAACCTTGAAGTTTCCATCTAAAGCCTCTGCAATAGTTGCAGGGTGCAATGCTTCTGAAAATTCCCGCATGGTTTCGGGGTCATTGCTTCTGATGCAATGCTCTATTTCAGGAGTAAAAAGGGGGTGAGGCATATTCTATTCCCATTTATTATGGCCACCTTTTCAGGCGGAGGTATTTATAATTATGTTATCAATCAATCTGGTATTACCCAACTTTAATGCAACAGCAATTAAAACTATACCGTTCATTTTTTCCAGAACTTCCAAAGAGTCGGCATTCACTATTTCTACATAATCGACCACGCCATTTGGTATGGCTTCAAGTCGCTTTAACAAATCCATGCGATATTGTGCGCTTGATTCATGTTTTCTTAAAGCTACTTCTTCCTTTAATAAACACAAACCTTTGTAGATTAAAGGTGCAACGGATCTTTGTTCGTTTGAAAGATAGCGGTTGCGCGAGCTCATCGCTAATCCATCATGTTCCCTTAGTGTTGGGCAAATCACCACTTCGATAGGTAAATCAAGATCACGAGCCATCCTTTTGATCACCAATGCCTGCTGGGCATCTTTTTGGCCCAGATAGGCAGCATCGGGTTGTACCTGTCCGAATAATTTCATTACCACCGTGGTAACACCTTTAAAATGTCCCGGTCTACTTTTGCCACACAAGTTGTTAGTAAGCCCATTCACCTCTACAACCGTTGCAAAACCTGTGGGATACATTTCTTCGACAGAAGGATTAAAGACAAGATTCACCCCGGCATCGGTGCATAGTTTGAGGTCATCCTGCAAAGGCCGTGGATAGCGGTGAAAATCTTCGTTAGGGCCGAACTGCATCGGGTTGACAAAGATTGAAACTACAACATAATCGCAGTGCTTCCGAGCTTCGTGGACCAAGCTGATATGCCCTTCATGCAGGGCACCCATGGTAGGGACAAATCCAATTTTGCAACCCGATTTCTTGGCGCAAGACACGAGCGTTCTTAATTGTGCAATCGTGGTCGCAGTTTCCATCTCAGCCATTCATTTTCTCCAGAACCAACCTGAGGTAGGATTTGGGTTGTACTTGTTTCAATCCCAATTCCTCTGAGAGTTTTTGCACTACTGCAATCGCTCGTGTAGAGTCTTGTTCTTCTGCCACTATTTCAACTTCGACATGTAGCCCGAGGGTTTCCACTTCATCAAGGCTGAAGGCGATGTAAAAGCCCTCAATGTTTAAACTATAGGTTCTTCTTCTTTTGCTTACCCTTGCAACAAACTTGTAGCCCAAAGCTAGGAATACTTTAAGGTGATCTTGAAACCCGATCTCTCCCGCAGGGATAGGCACTTCGATTTCTTCACGCATTTTAACTTTGGAATCTAGCTTTGGTCCCTTAAAGGTAAGAAAGTTCGAATCACCTATTCTTCGTATTCGAAACGCTTCGCCAGTCATTGCAAAATCTCGATCGGGAGCATTTAGATAATGATCCACTTCGTACTCTTCTTTTGCCAACTGCACATTTCTTGAAGCCAATTTCTTCTCAAGTTCTTGAAACGATGCCACTTCAAACTTTTGTTCAATTTCAAGCATGGGTTTATTTTCCTTAATGCTGACTTATTTCACTCTATCCTTTGTACAATAAAAGTGTATTTTTATGCAACCGGGTAACTCATAAGGGGTCCTAGTTATGTCGAAACTTCACAAGGTGTGCAAAGTCAGCGAACTTCCCGAAGGCCAGGTTCATACCATCGAAGTCGAAGAAAAGTATGTGGGGGTCTATCATCAGCAAGGAAAATACTTTGCAATCGATGATTTTTGCCCACACATGGGAGCTTCCCTTAGTGGAGGCCATGTAGAAGATGGTACGGTTACCTGCCCTTGGCATGCTTGGCGTTTCCGCTTATGCGATGGTGCTTGGGCCGATAACCCGAGATTAAAAGTTGGTTGCTACAATGTGTCTGTGGTGGATGATGAGATTTTTCTAGAGACCCCCGCAAACAATCAGCCTAAAAAGTAAGCAATAAGTTGGAAGTAGCTTTAGATAATGGCCTATAGTAATGAAAAGGAGAATATCATGACTGTAAAAATCGCTTGGCAGTACCATCGCAAAGGGTGAACAACCTGCAAAAAAGCTCAGGAGTTTCTTGAGCCAATCAGCCATACCATTACTGAAACTATTGATGCTTCTAAAACCAAAATAGGTTTGAAAGAAGCATTGGCCATCACCCAAAAAGCCAGCACAATCATAGCTGCTAAGGGCAGTAAAATTACTACTCTGGATTTGAAAAAAGATAAGCCAAGCAATGAAGATATTGCTGCTCTAATCATGGGCCCGACAGGCAACCTTCGAGCGCCCACCCTTTTAGTAGGTAGCACGCTTTACATTGGGTTTAATGAAGAAGCGTACAAGAAGATGGGTTCTTAGGTCGCAATTTTCGTCATGTCGAAAAGGTTGGTAGCTTGCGGCCCTAGGAATCCTTCGTAGCGCAATAGTTTTCCCGTTCCTAAATCTTTGAATGTATCCCTTTGCGCCAACTCGAAGTAAGCGTATGTCCAAGGCATAGTGGTTAAGTTGCCGTTTTCTAATACCGGCACATCGATTACGACCGCTTCGGTGGCAGTCTGCCTAAGCTTGCTGCCTCTTGCACCTTCAATTTCTTTTTTCATGGGTACGCCCGAATTCAACAAGGCTTTTGTTGTTTTTTCGATGTTATCCAAGGCGGGTACCTTATGCGAGTTGATCAGCGAGGTAAAGTGATTCACATTGTAGCCATGTATTAAAACCCAGGCAGCATACTGGGAATCCAGATTAAGTTCGAGTAGATCGGATTTTTCGGGTAGGTGCCATGGAAGTTCGTGGAAGAATTCAACCGCCTCATCCAGAAGCGATTCTCGCGAGGATTCTGATTTTGTTTCAAGGTGATGAAGGTCTGCGAGGAAAGATTCAGGAAGGTTGGTACGGTGCGTTTTAAGTGCGCCATGAATGATGTGCTTGGAAGAGGGTTTTAATTCCCAAGTGCGCAATTCGGAGATGAAAACTTTGGGGAAGGTGGGTTGCGGGTGTTGGAAATAAATAGCGTTTAGGTGTTTGTCTTCAAAGTTGTAACAATCAGCAGCACGATAACCCAAAGCTTCAAAAATGCGCGAGATGGAAGAGATGCCAGCTAGGGGGTTTTGGCTGCAAAAAGTTCGTAGGGCAATATGATCGTTAAAGAACGATGCGCCAGATTCTTGAATTAATGTTTCGTAGTTATTCACATAGCTGACCCGGGATCGATATTTTTCCCACAACCGGTCGAACAGATTTAAAACAAATCGTTCTGATGCATTTTTAGAAATCAAAGCATGGTGTGGGCCAAGGTTGGTGGTATGCATGTGATGCTCCTGAAATCTTAGGAACTGATCAAGTCGCTGTGGTGCTCTAATTTATTTTATACCTTTGAAGGCTCAAAAGGTGCAATGAAGTATAGAATTAATCAGACAAATTAATGCTTGATGTAAGTCCCCTAAGGAGACCACGCCATGACTTACCAAGAGTTGATTCAAATTCCGATAATAAAAACCATGCTTCCGGGGCCTATCGCAAGCCGGATTATTGCGCAGGATGAGGAATACACCTCGCCTTCGTACACAAGATTTTATCCGGTTGTAGTTAGGCGCGGAAAGGGCGCAATTATAGAAGATGTGGATGGGAACTTGTTTCTTGATTTCACCTCTGGAATTGCAGTTTGCTCTACGGGCCATTGTCATCCACGAATTGTGGAAGCTATAAAAAAGCAATCAGAACTTCTTTTGCATATGTCGGGGACAGATTTTTATTATGCCCCCCAGGCAGATCTTGCTAAAAAGCTCGCTCTTTTGGCTCCCGGAACTTCCCCGAAAAAAGTATTCTTCGCAAACTCAGGAACCGAAAGTGTCGAAGCAGCTTTTAAGCTTGCACGTTATCACACCAAACGAAAACAAATCATTTCGTTCTTTGGTGGATTCCATGGCAGAACCATGGGCTCGCTTTCGCTGACAGCTAGCAAGACCATTCAACGCAAAGGGTTTGATCCCCTGATACCCGGTGTAAGCCATGCACCTTTTGGAAATTGCTACCGGTGCCCGGTGAACAAAACTTTTGGAACTTGCGGAATTGCTTGTGTTGAGAGCATTGAAAAGCAATTGTTCAGGCACACGGTATCGCCTGATGAAGTAGCTGCATTTATTGTGGAACCCATACAGGGTGAGGGTGGTTATGTGGTGCCTCCGTTAGAGTTTCATCGTGATTTGAAGGCTCTTGCAGAGAAACATGGCATACTTTACATCGCTGATGAGGTGCAATCTGGGATGGGTCGCACGGGAAAAATGTTTGCCATTGAGCATTATGGGATCGAGCCAGACATTATCTGCTTGGCAAAGGGGATAGCCTCGGGCTTGCCCTTGGGCGCGATGATTGCAAAGTCGGAAATCATGGATTGGCCCAAAGGTTCGCATGCAAGTACTTTTGGAGGCAACCCCGTGGCGTGTGTTGCTGCGTTAGAAACTATTGCGTTATTGGAAGAGGGGTTAATGGATAACGCACAACAGGTGGGAGAATTCTTGTTTGATTTATTGCTTGCCCTTAAAGATAAACATGCGTTGATAGGGGATGTACGGGGCAAAGGCTTGATGCTTGCTATTGATCTGGTCAAGAATCGTGAAAGCAAAGAACCAGCAGGCGTGGAAAGAGATGCGATTGTTCAGGCCTGCTTTAAAAATGGTTTGTTGTTATTGGGATGCGGGTTGAGCGGTATTCGCTTCTGTCCGCCTTTGATAATCAAAGATCATGAAGCAGCTACTGCGGTTAGAATTCTCGATGAAGTTTTGTCTGAGTTAAAAGGATAGAATAATGATCACAGAACTGCTGGAAAAATTTGGCATTCATCACACTCATAGTGGTGTTTATGCAGGAGATTGGATCACCAAGCCTGAAGGTTTGGAATTTGATTCCATAAATCCTTCAGATGGAAAATGTCTTGCCACTATTATGAGTGGCACGAAAAATAATTATGAACAAGTGATGGCGATGGCTGATGAAGGATTTAAGAAATGGCGTGGAGTTCCTGCGCCAAAGAGAGGGGAGATCATTAGGCAGATTGGGATAGCACTGCGAAAAAATAAAAAAGATCTAGGTTTGCTCATCACTTTAGAAACCGGAAAAATCCTTACTGAGGGTCAGGGCGAAGTTCAGGAAATGATCGACATGTGCGACTTTGCAACCGGCCTTTCCAGACAACTGCATGGACTTACCATTGCAAGTGAGAGAAAGGAGCACAGGCTTTTTGAACAATGGCACCCACTTGGGGTTGTTGGAATTATCAGCGCATTTAATTTCCCCGCTGCTGTATGGGCTTGGAATGCTATTCTTGCAGCAATATGTGGCGATACATCTGTTTGGAAACCATCGACTCATACAACAATTACTTCCATTGCTGTTATTAACATTGTCGCATCAGTCATGAAATCAAACGGTTATGGGGATGTTTTTTCGTTGTGCATAAGTGAAGGGCATCATGCAGCAGAATGGATTGCGGACGATAAAAGAATCCCGCTGGTGAGCGCAACAGGAAGTTGTGAGATGGGTAAGGTTATTGGTGTCAAAGTGGGTCAGAGGTTGGGACGAAGCTTACTGGAGTTGGGCGGGAACAATGCTGCAATTATTTCCCCTAGTGCAAATTTGGATCTCGCCCTTAGGGGCGTTGTGTTCGCTGCGGTGGGTACTGCAGGGCAGAGGTGCACCACGCTACGAAGGTTGTTTGTGCATGATGCCATTGAAACAATCTTTCTGGAAAAGCTGTGCAATGCCTATGGTAGCGTAACAATTGGGAACCCATGGGAAGAAGGGGTGTTGATGGGCCCGCTGATTTCCGACGATGCTGTTGAAAAAATGATGCATGCCATTGAAGAAGCAAAGAAGCAGGGCGGGAAAGTCTTGGCGGGCGGTAATAGGATTCTTGGAATTGGGAACTTTGTTGAACCGACGATCATACTTGGAAACCCTGAAATGCCAATCATCCAGCAGGAAACCTTTGCTCCGATTCTTTATGTGATGCCTTACCATCATCTGGGGGATGCTATCCGTTTTAACAATGAAGTCCCACAGGGGCTATCCTCTGCAATTTTCACTGATAGCGTTAATGAGGCTGAGCAGTTCTTAAGTTATCGGGGCAGTGATTGCGGAATTGCGAATGTTAATATAGGAACCTCTGGTGCAGAAATTGGGGGTGCCTTTGGGGGCGAGAAAGAAACAGGCGGTGGCAGAGAGTCTGGCAGTGATTGCTGGAAAGCTTATATGCGCAGGCAAACCTGCACCATCAATGGGGGCGACCAACTTCCCTTAGCGCAGGGGGTTCATTTTGATTTATAAAAGCTTCGAGAGCCAGAGCTGCACATTTCTTGCTAGATAAGGCCCGTGTTGTGCTCATTTCTTTTTAAACTCTTTGCAAATAATTCGGGATTTAGGAACTTCCATAGGGTTGTAAAACTGCTATAGTTAGGTTCGAGTTCTATAGGTGGAACTTTAATGTTTCTTAAGAAAATAAGAAAAGTTTTATAAAAAGAAGGTGAAAAGAGGCCCCCTATTCTTCCAAGGCTTCCTATACTTCTATAAATTTGGAAATGTTCGTCTGTATTTTGTGAATATTATAAGGTATGGTCCCGCCCCATCAGGGTGCAGGAAGCTCCTTGTTAAATGGCAAATAAAGCCAAGAGCTAGTGAACGGAAGGGAATCTGTATGGTTGTTGGAAACAAATGGCAAATCGCTTCTGCAATGCTCGGTATTTTATTCATTAATGGTTGCGGCCAGATGATGGCACAGCGCAATGGCACAGGCAGCAATGTTGCAATGCAACGGCCAGCAATGCGCATGAGAGCAGTGAGTGCAGAACCCGGCCCTGAATTACGCATTCCTGCAGCATCCAATCAAAACAAAGGGGCACCTGCTCCAGCCGAGGTTGCTTTGGTTCCCCTTCCTCCGATTCCAAAGTATAATCAAAACACTTCTGATGTGGTGCGAACAAATAACGCTGTGGCTAATAACATTCCTGAAAACCCCACGATAAACACCACTAATCAAGTAGCAGTTGGCTCTTCTAATATTGCGAAGGCCAATAACTTGGTATCCCCTTTTGGTGTTTTGGGCGTAACTGAAAACAATAATACCACCCCAAAACCAACCGAGATGTCTACCGATCCAACTCGCAATCTTTACCATAAAACCATGGCAAGGCTTGCAACTTTGGACTCTTATGTTGTGAGGCTGGTACGTAAGGAAGTAATCAATAACAAGAAGAAACCTCAAGAAACTTTGCTGCTTAAGTATCGTAAAGCCCCTTTAAGTATTTATTTTAAATGGCTCGATAGCGAAGGCATTGGCCGAGAAGTTGTTTATGTTGAAGGCATGTACGAAAATAAAATTCATACACTTTTGGCCGGTGGGGATGTGCCTTTCATGCCCGCAGGAAAACGGATGGCATTTGCACCCGATAGTATTTTGGTAAGGAGTGCCAGCAGGCACAATATTAAAGATGCAGGATTTGTACCTTTAGTCGAAGGTTTGGGTCGTGCAATCATTGGCCAATCCAAAGGCGATATGCGTTTTGGTACGGTCAAATACACAGCAGCGAACAAAAGGCCAGAGTTTGGCTTTCCTGTTGAATCTTTAGAACACTTCATCCCAATTGGTGTTGAAAATGAACTGCCCAAGGGTGGCCGAAGGGTTGTTTGTTTTGATCCTCAATCTTCTCTGCCCATGCTGATTATTACTTTTGATGAAAACAATCAAGAAGTTGAATATTACAAGTACGATCGCTTCCAGTTCCCGACCCGTTTGGATGAAAATGATTTTAATCCAGATTACTTGTGGTCGAAGCCTAAATTGGCAAGTGGCTCGAAACTTTAAGCCTTCGAACTCCTTTATTGTCTAAAAGGCGCTCTCTAGGGCGCCTTTTTTATTGCCCCTTTGTTTAGCATTTTTACTGCCAATCTGACATAAATCACCACCGTTGGCAGACTTAGGATTACCCTAAACATACCCCTGCAAATTGGGCTATCCTATTACTATATATAGAGTTATGGCTTATCTGTGAAGTTCCTCTGGTGTGCGGTACATAATTTGCACATAATGAATACTAGAAACTTGGGTTTCTGGCTTGCCGTCTTTAATCAGACGGAGTCTTACAATTTTCTTTTCTTATGAGGTCAGTGGCATGCTTGCCACCAACCAAAATTATTCGATCTTGATTGCAGACGATGATACTCCGGCCCGAGAGGCACTGAGAGACATCGTCGAGCAAGAAGGATATCGCACGATTCTAGCTTCTTCAGGCGTAGAAGCGGTTGATCTCATTCAAGAAGTTCAAGTTCATTTAGTCCTGCTGGATATGCATATGCCGAACCTTACTGGTTTGGAAACTCTGCATCTTGTTCGTCAGATTCATACAATGTTACCAGCGATCCTTGTTACCGGTGACCCAACAGAAACCGTAATGAGGCAGGCTCATCAAGCATCGGTCTACAGCGTCATACCCAAGCCTGTAAATCGTGGCATGGTGTTATATACAGTAATGAAGGCATTGACCCGGTTTTATGGCCGGTTAAAAAGTGGTGACTGATCCTTCTTTTTTGTTCTTTTTTTGTTGTTGGTATTTTGAGGAGTGTTGTTGCAATGGCTTTGAAACCCCTGAATGATAAAATTGTTGTTAAACGACTTGAAGCAGAAGATAAATCTTCTGGTGGCATTCTTCTTCCTGATAGTGCCCGGGAAAAACCCAGGCAAGGCAAAGTCCTTTCCGTAGGTGAAGGCACCGTTCTGGATAACGGCAAACGCGCCCCTTTCCAAATCAAAGAAGGCGATCGCGTTCTTTTTACCTCTTATGCAGGCAGTGAAGTTACTGTTGATGGTAATGAATACCTTATCATGACCGAAGATGATATTCTTGCAATCGTAGGCTAACAAGGTAGGCCAAACTATTCGGGGCACGAACTGTTTATCACAGTCCGTGCCCTTTTTTATTTCACTTTCTATACTTTCGTTTACAATAATATTGTCAGTGATATTAAGCGGTCACGCCTTAAAGGGGTTCAATCATGAAATCGAAGTATTTTGGCCTAGTTTTGATCGGTGCCATTCTTTTCTTAAGCATTGCAAATGCCCAGCCTACCCCAGCAGATTCTTGGAATTCTTCTGTGGATAAAGCGATTTCCTATCTCAGGAAGAACCAAGCCGAAGATGGTTCGTGGAGCTCTAAAGCCAGCCCAGGAATTACAGGAATAATTATTACTGGCCTTCTAAAAACGGGCAAACTTCCCTCTGATGATCCTATGATTGCCAAAGGCCTTACCTATATCGAAGGGCTTATTAATACTAAATCCGGACACATTGCGGGCCTTGACCCACGAGTTCAACTTCAAAATTATGTCACCTCGGTTAATGTGATGGCGCTTAGTGCTGCTAATAAAGATTCCTACAAAGCTGTGGTTGGTAATGCTGCTAAGTTTTTGAAACAACTTCAGTGGGATGAATCGGAAGGTAAAAACCCAAAAGATGATTATTACGGCGGTGCAGGATACGATAGTAAGTCTCGTCCAGATCTTTCTAATACAGCTTTTTACCTTGATGCACTGGTTGCTGCGGGCGTTGCCAAAGATGACCCTGCTTTCAAAAAAGCCATGGTCTTTGTTAGTAGGTGCCAAAATCTTAAGAGCGAAAATAACGATCAACCTTGGGCTGGAAAGATAAACGATGGCAGCTTTATTTATTCTGCTGCAGCGGGTGGTAGCGTGCGTAATGCGGATGGCCCAGAAAAAGATGGATCCATGCCCGGTTATGCCAGCATGACTTATGCGGGTATAAAAAGCATGATTTATTGCGGAGTTTCAAAAAATGATCCGAGGGTTAAGAAAGCTTATGAATGGGTTAGCAACAACTATAGTTTGGAGTCTAACCCAGGCATGCCTCCTCAACGCGCTGCATGGGGCATTTTTTATTATTACAACACCATGGCAAAGGCCCTCGAAGCACTTGAAATTAATGAAGTAAAAGATTCCAAGGGCGTTTCCCACATGTGGAAAGATGAACTTGCTCTTACTCTTGCTAAAAAACAATCTCCCGATGGTTCTTGGACTAATCCCCAAGATCGTTGGATGGAAGGCGATCCAAACCTAGTAACAGGTTTTGCACTCATGGCCCTAAGTCATGCCAAGCCTAAAAAATAACGTCTTCCTTGTTCTGTTGCTGCTGATTGGCTTTTTAATTAAAGCTGATCCTTTGATTGCGCACCCTTTGCTTTCTGAAAACCATGACCGTACCATCATCATCCGCATTCTTAATAATACGGTGCAACTGGATTACTTGCTGGAGGTTGATGAATTACGCGCTGCAAGAGATATTGCATCTCTTCCCGAAGAACAGCGTTTAAAAATACGCACACGGGAACAGCTTCATTCTGTTTTTTCTTCGTATATGGCTGAGGAGCTGGTCGTTAATTTAATTGCAAAGGTGGATGGCAAAACACTAACCTTTGTGTGCACTCAAAAAACAATCAGAGTTAAGAACCATCTGCAATGTTTTTTTCGTTTCGAAGCGCCTTTTGAAGTTTCCCCCATGCCCAGCCACTCTTTTCAATTCCGTGAGGGTAATTACGCAGAAGATGATTTTTCTAAAGTGGAAATCCTGACCGCACCAACCGATGACTCGATCTTAACCAATCTTAATCTTCCCAGCCCCGAGCTTATGGGTAAAGCACCCTTTGATCTCGGTCCGGGCGAAGCAGAAAAACTGCGACTCGCTTCTTTTCAATTCTCTCTAGAAGCTAATACTAATCCCTTGGATGCAACCAATGGCGTATTAACTCCGCCCGCTAACGAAAACCAACATGATAACGATTCCATGCTTAATCTATTGCTTGATAACAAGAGCAACCGCTGGTTACTTTTTCTATTCGCTTTGTTCTTTGGGGCTGCACATGCATTAACACCCGGGCATGGCAAAACTTTGGCAGCAGCTTACCTCGTTGGAGAAAAAGGCACATTAGCCCATGCTTTTTTGCTTGGTGCAGTTACCACGATTTCTCATACAGGCGGTGTAATTCTTCTCGCACTATTGCTCCCTAGCTTTTTTCCCAATGCTGCCCCCGCAGATGTGCAAACTGTACTTGGTTTCTTTGGTGGCATTACCATTGCTGCACTTGGTGCTTGGTTGCTACTTCGTCGCATTCTGGGGCAAGCTGATCATTCTCATGGCCCTGGTTCTTCTCACCAACATAACGCCGATGGCTCTATTTCCCTCAATACTCAGGATGCAGGATGGAAAGGTATAGTAATTCTTGGAATTGCAGGTGGGATTATTCCCTGCTGGGATGCAGTTGCGATGCTTCTTTTTGCATTAAGTGCAGGATTGGCAAGTATTGCGGTACCTTTGCTTTTGGCTTTTAGCACCGGAATGGCTGGAGTTTTGGTCGCAGTGGGAATTGCAGTAGTTAAAACCCGCGACGTAATCAAAAAGCACGGGCCATCAGGAATATGGCTTGAGAGAATTTCGAAACTTCTGCCTATTATCAGTGCAGTGTTCGTGATTGTAATTGGTGTCTGGCTTTGTTCGGAAAGCCTCAAAGGCCAGACACCTCATTAGAATGATCTACAAAATCAGTTAATTCACTTAAAGTACACTTAGCTAAAAATAGCAAATGCCTTACTTAGCGGACGCTTCTGATTTCGTCTTCTGGTCCAACTTCAACAAAGTAGCTGGCTTCGATGAATCCAGCACTGGGAAGGAAATTATTGTTCGAGCTTTTCCAAACATTAACACGCCATTTATTTGCATACACATTGATCACCGAAATTTTCAATGGGTCTACTGGTTCACCAACTTTGGCGAAAAGGTTGGCAAGCAAAGTGCTTTCGGGTTGAACTTTTATTTTTGGAATCTCTACTTGGGTCATGGTTAAACTCCTACCTGTTTATTTCTTCAAATGTCTATTTAGTTAAACTTCCCGATTAATTGCTTTACGCTTATTAACAAGGATTCAGTTATACTCCTAGACCAATTTTAAAGAATGATTAATTGGAACCCACTGTTATATATAATAGCCTTACTTTTAATTATTCGTCATGAGAACTAAAATATTTCATCAAGATTGCAATAATTAAAAGAAAATTATGCTCAACTCCCGGTTTAATGGGTCGTTTTGCTTGCCTAGAGTTCCATTTTTCACAACTTGGCAACTATTGTGCTGCTGCGATTAATAGGAAATCAAGAAGGCGCACAAGTTTAGCGGTTAATTCTTAGTAAAATTTAATTTTTCTGGGATTGTCAATTAAGGTTGTCTAGTCCCCATTTTTAGGTCCACCGTGATCTTAAGTATTTTGCTGCTTTTCCATCCTTTTTTTTGCCACGGATTATTCCGTGGCATCATTTTAAGAACCGTTCATTTTTGAAGCGAAGCGAGACTGCAGCTCTGCAGCGCGTTGATTCCATAAAGACGCGCTAAAGACTTGAAGAAACGCGTTCAAAAAGATAGTTGCTGCAACTGCAATCAACGCGCTTTGGCCTTTCAATCCTACAAATTTTTGTCCCGCCCCAACCGCAATTGAGTACATCCCGAATGTCCCCAACAAAGTTAAAATGCTAGTATAAAAAACAATTAACGTAATCACCCGACCACTAAGAAAATCTTCCCGCCGATGCGGTCTCAATCGCCCGAGACCAATCCATGTCACGTCCCAATCCATGACCGCCAAAATCAAGGTGCGCATCACCCTTTCCCCTCTGTTGAGTTAGCAAATGACTGGTATCAATTTCTTGCCAAGTATCAATCCCCCATCTCGTCAGGCTTGATGACATTTATGATAAATTCGTCAGGTTTGATGACATTTATGATAAATCATTTTGGTAGCGTTGTCTAGTCCCCATTTTTAGGTCCACCGTGATCTTAAGTATTTTGCTGCTTTTCCATCCTTTTTTTGGCCACGGATTATTCCGTGGCATCATTCCAATTGCTTGATTTCGCTGAGTTCTCGAAGAGAACATCCTTTGATGTATTCATGATCATTTTCTGGATCTAATGGTTTTTAAAAGTTTGGTTATGCCTGTTCCGTAACCAGGCAAAAATATTTTTGTTCCAAGTGTTCCACTTCCAAGGGGGTTGGTTTTCCAGGAGTTGTTCTTGGTAGTTTTAAGTCCATATTTAGACGCAATTTCCTGAGGTGTCCTGTACCCCAAACTGCTATGTGGACGCTCCTGGTTGTAATGTCTTTGGAATATCCTGACCAATGCCCTTGCATGATCCACATGATGAAACATTTCCATGTTCAGGCATTCATCCCGAACAGTACCATTGACCCTTTCATCCACAGCATTCTGCCATGGTGATCCGGGTTCAATGTATCTGGTTGTTACTCCCTGGGTGGACAACCAAGCAGACAGGGCGTTGGCAATAAACTCTGGTCCATTATCACTGCGGATAAAGGTTGGATAACCGTATTGGGTAAATAATCTTTCCAATACTGCCATCACATCTTTGCTGGTAAATCTTGAGCCCACCTCGATACACAAGCAGTATCGGGTATATTCCTCAATCACGGTTAAAAACTTGATTTTCTGCCCGTTTTCAAACGAATCATGCACAAAGTCATAGGACCAGACATGGTTCACATACTCTGCCTTGCAGGGCAGTCTTCCTGATCCCTTCCATCGTTTTCGATGTCTTTTCTTGGGTATCAATAATCCCTGGAGGCGGCACAACCGCCTTACCTTCTTAATGTTTACCTGCCAACCATTCCGCCTTACCACGGCATGAAGCCTGCGCACCCCAAAACGTGGGTATTTCCCTGCCATCACTTTCAGGCATTCAATCAGCTTTTGGTCTTTCTTCTTGGGTACATATCTCAGGAGGGATCGGCTGATCCTGAGTATTTCACAGGCTCTCCTCTGGGAGATCTTGCGGGTGGTCAGGAACTCCACCGCTCTTCGCTTCTCCAGAGGACTGCTTACTTTTTTTGCAGAAACTCCCTCACGACATCCAGTTCCACGTCACGCTCTGCGAGCAGCCTTTTCAGCCTTAGGTTTTCTTTCTCAAGCTCTCGCAATCGTTTGACCTCATTCTCCTTCAACGAACCAAATTTCTTCCTCCAAAGGTAAAAGGTGGGCTCGGATATACCATGCGTCCGGCACACCTCCTGAATGCTTTTCCCGGACTGCTCGGCTTCCCGTAAAACTTCCACCTTCTTCTCATCACTGAACACTTTTTTCTTCATCCCCTTGGCCCTTTTTCTTCCAAAATCCTTAACTTCCATCTGGCGCTAATGTAGGGGACCATGACCAGGCAATTTAGACATTAGTTTTTGCCTTGTTAAGAATTAATTAAAGATTTGATTGATGGATCAGGAATCGCACCCTCCCGGACCTGTAAATACTAATAATTTTGAAGAAATTATCTGCTTTCTTAGAAGATTGCTCTCCCCTTGCCCTAGCTAAAATTGGCAGACTTTTAGTGTCCAAGTTTAGATCCAAATGATATTGCTTGATCGGTTTTTCTGGATTTCTTTACAGCGTTGTAAAAAGGAACCGTCAAGCTTGCGAACTGGGGGAATATGGTACCTGCTTGCCAAAATGACCATCTGGAAATGCAATCACTAGCGCCAATAAATCGTCGAAAAATTAATACTTGAGGAATCTCTTGACTTAGTAATGATCAAGCTTGAAGATGAAAATAGAAAAAGATCGTTTTGTTTAATTCTTCGGGGTTATTCCCCTGCTGAAATTTCGGAGGAGTTTGGGATTTCTAAAAAAGCGGTTGAAAGATTCAAATATGATATCCTCGAAATTCTTACTCTGGAAATAAATGTCACAAATAACAGATTCAGATAATCCAGTCAGGCCGCCTTTAGGCCTTCCCCAAGGCAGCGTTCGTGCATTGCTAACCCTGTTGATTCTTGGAGTTGTCATCAATGAAATGATGGCGGGGCGAGAGATAGATATTTTGTGGAACGAAACACTATTGATTGCACTTGCGCATTACTTTTCGAGGCGCAGATTTTTAAATATCCCCCCCGAAGTTGTTCCTCGATTGCAAAAAGAAGGTTTACTCCCACCAGAAACCAGACCCCTTTACCTGCCCACAGGAGTTATCCGGGCAATGATTCTTCTGACATTTGGTGTTGCTGGATTTTTTCTACAAAAACAAGGCAGGCTGTTTGATCCCAAAGTGTTGCCTATCTTTGGCGCAGTGGGCGCTTATATTTCCGGTATGGTTATTGCTTATTTTGCAAAATTGGTCATGCGCCCTGGTGTAAATTCTTTGCTGTCCCGCTGGCAAGATATGCAAGCTATGCTTGTTTTGATTACCGTTGCAAGCACCGCGGCAATCTTTTTTATCCATGGGCCAGAAGGGCTGCCTAGCTGGCTTAGGCACGCATCACTCTTTTTAAGCCTGTATTATTTTGGTGCCCGTTAATCATTAAAGCGTATCAACTTCGGTGTTTCGTAAAACCATTGCCGCCTGCTCGGGTGGTACATGGTTGATGTAGAAACCAGTGCCCCATTCAAATCCTGCAACTCGGGTCAACCTTGGAATAATTTCCATATGCCAGTGATAGTGTGGCAATTGAGATGTGTTCAAGGGCCCTGTATGGATCATGTAGTTGTAGGCAGGGTTATCCAGTGCGATTTCCAACTTCAACAATATCGTTTTTAGCACCCCGGCCAATTCATCCAGTTCGCTCTTCGATGCGTTTTCATAATGGCTGTTATGCTGCTTGGGGATGATCCAAGTTTCAAAAGGAAATCTGCTGGCATAAGGAGTAATCACTAAAAAACTGGGTGAATCAAAGATGACTCTTTTATCCGCCCCAAGTTCTTGAGAAATTATATCGCAATAAATGCAGCGCCCCCGGTACTTGTAAAATTCGAGTGCGCCATTCATTTCTTCGAGAACATTAACGGGAAGGATGGGTGTAACAATAAGCTGGCTGTGGGAATGTTCTAATGAAGCGCCAGCAGCAGCGCCTACATTTTTGAAAATCATGCCATAGACCATCCTGGAATCCATTTTCAGATCTGCAAGCCTTTCGTGGTAAGTCCAGAGGATTTCGCGGATATAACTTTCAGGAAGGCGAGCCATGCTTGTTTCATGAAAGGGGCATTCGAGGATGACTTCATGGGCTCCGATACCATTCATGCTATCGTAAATGCCATCGCCTTTTTTTTGCAGATCGCCTTCGATTTGCAGAGCGGGAAATTTGTTGGGCACCACTCTGACCCGCCAACCTGGTCGATCTGCTTGGGTGTCTGGTTCCCTGAAAGAATAAATTTCGTTGGGGGTTTTATCTTCGTTACCCTCGCAAAAAGGGCAGTACCCCCCAGGTGCTAGCAGGGGTTCCGCAGATTGGGGCATGGGCCTGCGAGCCCTTTCGGTTGCAATAATCACCCATCGGCCAACAATCGGATCTTTACGAAGCTCTGGCATTATTTTAAATCCCCGACTTAGTGCTATTTAAGTTCAAACTTGTTTTCATAATCAGACATCCCACATGATTTGTTCAAAATCTCGGGTGGGTCTGCTAAAGGTAATCAATCCTTCTCTGGGTGCCCGATCTCGACCAAGTCCATTTTCCAAAATCTCGACATAAAAAGAAACAATTTGATTTTCATTCACATCGAGTGCTTCAAAAGGAATAGATAACTCCACTACTTTCTGCAATGCAATTTCGATGGATGTAGGCACTTCTTTTCCTGCAAGCAGATGAGTAAAAGAAAGTTTTTCTTGGTTAGATATATCAATGATCACTTGGTGCCCTGCAGGTTCTAGAAACCCGATTTTAATTTGATGGAACTGTTTGAGAGATATCCTGGCATCTGCGGTGCAATCAATGCGGATGAATAATTTTCGGAGATTAAAACCAAAGTAGATGTCACGAAGCGGGCCTTGGGTGGTCATTGCCATGGTGCCTCGTTCACCCTGACAGGCAT
Organism: Gemmataceae bacterium; assembly: GCA_044337875.1. GTDB lineage: Bacteria > Planctomycetota > Planctomycetia > Gemmatales > Gemmataceae > UBA969. Next base: position 180,129 of record JBIIMS010000008.1, on the reverse strand, counting down.
AATGCCCTGCGGTGAGCCATTCAAAAAATCGGGGCATGCCATCGATACGAATTTCGAGGAAAGAGCGGGGCAGGGTATGAATATTGCGTGCCCCTTTTTTGCGAATGGGCCTATCGAGTTCGATGGGTGGAATATCCCCCAGAAAAGCATAAACATTTTTCAGATGCCTGCGAAAGAGTTCATCAAAGAGCTCGTCTTGTGCGCAGGAATGGTCGTCTCCATACCACCAGAACCAATCGCTTCCTTGTGCGATGTAAATTTCTCGCCAAGCTTTTTGTAATAATTCGGGAAGGGAGAAAGCATCCTTGGTTTTGAGATACTCGCGTGCTTTATGGAGTAGATCCCATGCGGTGTTATCTTCTTCATGCCCGACCCAGATTGCAAAATTATGATTGATCCAAGACCCTGCAAAAAGATGATCAAGATTGTTTGTAGGTGGATTATGCGCAAGGTAATCCCCTAGCCGAACAGTATGAACATTAGGCGTTGAGGTGCACTTGCGATAAAGCGCCCGTATAAAGTCGACGCCCCCGCCTGGGTAATGTTCCCAGCAATTTTCCCCATCCAAAATGACAGTGACCAATGCAGGTTTATCCGAGTTGATGGATTTTCCAATTTCCGAAAGGGTGTCAAGAAAATCTTGTGCAGCAGCCTCGGGGTCGCTATGTTGATAACGAAAACCAATTAAATCGCTAAGGGCATGATCACGGAAAACGATGTTGATCCCTTTGCCTGAATCATGAACCCTATAAGGTGAATAAAGTTTATGTGGGTTGCGAACATACCCTTGGGAATCTCTACTTACATCGCCATGGGTTGATGCAGATAGTATTTCTTCATCGGTTGCAATCCAGCGAAATCCAAAACTTTCAGCAAGCGAAATAAAAGGCTGGCAGACACTGCCTTCCGAAGGCCACATCCCTATAGGGGCAATTCCAAAAATAGACTTATACTGATCGATAGCTTTTTGGAAATGAACTTTAGCATCTTCTAAATAGCTGGCCTGATATGAGGGTAATTGAATTTGCGGGAGAGCCTCGCGTGCAAACTTCTTATCCAACAACAAGGGTACTATTGGATGAAAATAGGGAGTAGTGGTGATCTCTATCTGCCCATCGTCCTGCAATTTTTTATGAAGAGGCAGGACCTTTTTTAGAATCTCTAGATGCTTGTCTAAAAGAAGATGTTTTTCTTCCTCGGTAAATTGTTTTCCCTTGGTAACAAGGCCGGAAAGAAAAGGATCCTGGGCAACTGCAATGGGATGCACCCAGGCAAGATTAAACCATACCTGCAAATCTCTGAGGTCTCTGGAATTAAAACGCCGCAGCGCCTCTTGACCCGAACATCGTCCCAAACCCCTTCGCTGGTATAACTCACCATATCGTGGAAAAGCTAGAATCATATGGTGGGGGTTGGCCATGAAGAAATTGTCGAGCAAAAAAACAGCCTCGGCTTCCTCGAGATTGTCTGCGTTGATTCTGGAAACATCTAGGAATCGATCGGATCTGCCTTGTTCGGTGTATTGCAGAATTTGTTCGATAAGGCTGGGGACCAAATTGATGGAACAACGCATGGCGGGGAATTCCATGAGATGCAAAAGCATTCCGTAATAATCTTTGACCCCATGAAGACGAACCCAAGGCATGGGGTTTTCGCCTGTTAAATCATCAGGATAATATGGCTGATGTTGATGCCATAAAAAAGCTAAGGAAACATCCGCCATGGTGGATCATGCCTCAGTAATGTAAACACTAAGCTTGACTAGATATTATTGTACTATAAAGTTGTTGATAATTTTTGGCACTGCGGTTCCAGGACCAATCTTGAGTCATGGCATTGCGTTGAATTTTAGCCCAATCCTGAGGATGATTTCGATAACAATCAATGGCCCTGTAAAGGCAATCATAAAGAGCAGCGGAACTGTAGGCATTGAAACTGAATCCCGTTGCGGAGTTGTTGGCAAGGGAACTAGCATTTGCATCGGTGACAGTATCAGCAAGGCCGCCCGTGGCGCGTACAACGGGCAGAGTGCCATAGCGCATGCTATAAAGCTGGTTGAGGCCCGAGGGTTCATAAAGGCTGGGCATAAGGAAGCAATCCGATCCAGCTTCAATTTTGTGTGCCATGGATTCGCTGAAAGCGAAGTTGAGTGCGACTCTGCCTGGGTAGGTAGCTTGCAATTGAACTAATGCATTTTGGTAATAAGAATCGCCTTCGCCCAAAACAACAAACTGAATTCCCAAATCCATCATGCGCCATGCGCTTTCAATCACCAGATCAATGCCTTTTTGTTGAACGAGCCTTGCGACAAGTCCAACGATGGGTATATTCGGGTCAACTTGGAGTCCGAGTTCGTGCTGGAGAGCCTTTTTGCAGAGAGCTTTTCCGGGTTGGATGTTATGGGAGTCAAATTTTCCTGCAATCAATGGGTCGTTTGCTGGGTCCCAGACTTTGTAATCGATGCCATTGACTATGCCGGTTAATTTGCTGGCGAGAGCAGTTAGCAAACCCTGCAAGCCATACCCATAATAGGGGGTTTGGATTTCACGGGCATAGGTTGGGCTGACAGTGCTGATGCGATCGGAGAAAACAATTCCCGCTTTGAGGAAGCTGAGGGTATCGTGGAACTCGAGTTGGTTAAGATTAAATAGGCTCCAATTAAGATGGGCCATATTCATATCTTCTTTCCAGAAATTGCCTTGGTATGCAATGTTGTGGATGGTCATCAAACTGCGTACTTTTTGGTATTTATCTGCAAGGGTCCGATCTTCGCTTTTGTCGTACTTTTCTCTTAGTAGTACAGGGCCGATACCGGATTGCCAATCGTTCCAATGAACTACATCGGGCCAGAAACCTAGTTGGGGGAAAGAGGCAAGTACAGCCTGATTGAAGAAATAGAATCGGGAGGAATTATCCGGGTAATCTTTTTTCGTGCCCTCAGAGCCAGCAAATTGGTAGAACCCTCTGCCATAAGCGGGGTTGTCGCGTTCAAATAGATCAGGATTTTCTACCAGATAAACAGTGACGTTGGAGCCTGGTATTTTTGATTTTGCAAGCGAGCCTGGAACTAGTTTAGGGCCTAGCGGAATTTGAAATCGAACATTGGTGCTTTCAAAGTTTCCTGTTTTTCGGATGCAATGGTACATCGGTAGAAAAACAATAACTTCTTCGCCAAGGCTTTCCAGTGCAGGGGGTAAAGCTCCCGCAACATCAGCCAAGCCACCAGTTTTGGCAAAACCGACCACTTCAGATGATACCAATGCGATCCGCATCGCTTTAACCCTTCATAAGGCCTGTATAAATGCTTCAAAACCATTTTTGTATTGTTAATAGTACTCTGTAGTAAAGCTTACGGTTCTATTTGATGCTTCAGAAGTATTTGTTATATGAAGAAATCAGGTTTCCTCTTACGCAAACTGCTAATCCGGAAATTTCGTTACATCCGTTCGATATACCCATCGATTCCTTACTTCCGCCTGCCTTTATTCAATCTAAATTTAAGATAATTCATTCCCTTTTCCCATTGGTTGCTAAGATATTCTTAGCATAGATGTCCATCCAATTACGAGGTTGCCATGGGAAATAAAGTCCTCCTTGCCATGTCGGGGGGAGTTGACAGCTCGGTTTGCGCACAATTACTCATAGACCAAGGCTATGAGGTTATTGGGGTATTCATGCGCACAGGAGTGCACGGCAGCGAAGATGCTCGTGCGGAAAGAAAAAAAGGTTGCTGCAGCGCACTTGATGCGGGCGATGCCCGTCGGGTAGCAGATAAATTCGACATCCCTTTTTACGCCCTCGATTTTGAAGCGGAATTTGGTAAAATCATGGATTATTTTGCCCATGAATACCTTTCCGGGCGTACCCCCAACCCTTGTATTGTTTGCAATAACTGGCTCAAATTTGGACAACTCTGGTCCTATGGGGAAATGCTGGGAGTTGATCATATTGCAACCGGGCATTATGCAAAAATAGTGCATGGTACCGATGGGGCAGAGCTGCATAGGGCAGTAGATCCTGATAAAGATCAATCGTATGTGCTTCATGGTTTGAAACGAAAGATACTGGAAAAAATCATGTTTCCCCTTGGGGATATGAAAAAAGAACAAGTGCGGGAGTTGGCGTTTGCTGCCAACCTTAGCGTAGCGGATAAACCCGACAGTGTTGAAATTTGTTTCGTGCCGGATGGTGATCATGCCAAAATGATCAAGCAGCGTATGCCCGATTTAAATAGGCCCGGGATGATTGTTGATGAGGCAGGGAAATCGCTGGCAACGCATGATGGCATTGAGAGGTTTACGATTGGGCAACGAAAAGGATTGGGTTTTGCGACGGGGCAGCGCAAGTATGTTCTTAAAATAGTTGCTGAGGAAAATAAAGTCGTTGTGGGCGAAATGGAAGGATTGCTGGCAAAAGGGTTGAAATCGACCGGGGTTAATTGGCAGGCAAATATACCGATGAATGTGCAGATTAATTGCCAGGCTCAAATTCGCTATCGCCATAAAGCTGCGCCCGCCAAGGTGATTCGTTTGGGTGAGGAAGCAGCAGAAGTTGAATTTCAAACGAGCCAAAGTGCGGTAACTCCAGGCCAAGCAGTGGTTTTTTACGATGGAAATCGGGTTTTGGGAGGCGGTTGGATCGATGAGGCTCTCTAATTTCCGTAGTTTAGGCTAATCCCCTTAGTCTCCTATTGCTAAAACTCCGCCATTTTATTCTAATTAATTAAGGTTTTCCCCAAGGATCGGGGTATAATTACAAGAAGTTAGTTTAAACTACCCCATCTGTGTTAAGTATCTGTTAAGAATCAACAATCGTGATTGTTTCATAGAACGACAGCCCTAGACTTACTTTGTTGCAAGAAATATTTCATGGTTCTTAGGCTTTAGTACAAAAAAAATCGTGAAGCAGCTTATCTGATAATCATGGAGTTACTGTGGAAAAGATCGAGCGAAGAATGAAAATCGTCTTCGTTTGTACCGGGAATACCTGCAGAAGCCCGATGGCGGAAATTGTGTTCAAAAAGCTTCTTGCAGAAAAACTCGGGTGTCAAATTCATGAACTGCCCGACAAAGGTTTTGAAATTCTTTCGGGCGGATTGGCAGCTTATGATGGCATGGCGGCTTCCCCAAATGCAACCATTGTGGTTCAAAAATTAGGGGTTAGCTTGGAAGATCATCAGAGCAGATATGTTGATATTGATTTAATTAAGCATTCAGATGCTGTTTTAGTCATGACTAAAAACCACTTGGATATTTTTCAAGATCGTTTTCATGACCAACATCTACCCGTTCATATGTTGAGCTTTTCAGGTTCGGATATCAGTGACCCTTTCGGTGGAGACGAAAAGGTTTACAGTCAATGTTTGTCCGAAATACAGGAAAACCTCAAACATTTAGTTTTTAAGATACTCTCCTAGTGCACTAAGGTGATAAAATGACCAAGCAAGATTTATTTGGAAAACAAGGATACCATACCATGGTAATCGCAATTGGCAGTGACCATCGTGGTTTTAATGTCAAGCAACGCATACTTAATTTTCTTTCGGGCATGGGGCATGAAGTGCTTGATATGGGCCCAGGTAACGAAGATTGTGTTGATTACCCCGACTTTGCCTTTGATGTAGCTAACTCGGTCAGCAAAAAACAAGCTCACCGTGGTATTTTAATCTGTGGCACCGGCATAGGAATGTGCATCGCTGCAAACAAAGTTGCGGGCGTTCGCGCTGCACCCTGCCATGATAGCATCACTGCAGAAATGAGCAGGCGACATAACGACGCTAATGTTTTGTGCCTTAGCGCAGATTTGTTGGGCGAGGAATTGATTGAGCGCATGGTAAGAATATGGCTGGAAACACCTTTCGAGAAAGGCCGGCATTCTAGGCGCATCGAAAAGATCGAGCAATTTGAAAACGATTCAAGAACCCTGCCCAATCCTTTAGCCCAAGTAATGACCAAGAAGAAATAGATTTAATTATAATCTCAATAGAAAAGCCTTCTTCACCCTTAAGTAAAGAAGGCTTTCTTGTTTTAAAAGCTGAGTTAAGCTTGGGGTAGAATTGGTTGACGATTGAACTTTTGGTAAGGCAGGCGCACCCCTCTGACAAACTGGAAGTCTGCCCGAAGTGAATCTGGTGCATTAAACCCAGCCTGACCACCGAAGGTGACCACATCATCTTGATCCACACCGTCGCCGCTAATGCCAAACCCAGATATAAGTTGTCCACCAACATAAATCGCTGATGATCCGGGGAAGTAGATGACCCCGTTTTGGTTTTGAATCGGGGTTATTGACGTTGCAGGCTGCCTAAAGTTACTTCCGGGATGGAACGAAGTGAAACCAAAAACGCTTTGGAAGGCAGAAGCTGGTAGAGGAGCACCAACTGTTTGCGCGGTATTAAGGTTGGTCCCACCATCATTAATTTGCGAGAACGGTCCTGAAGGGAAATCAATACCTTCAGGGAATCTTGGTAATGACAAATACCTGATTGTGCGATTGGTGAACGCAGTTCCCGCGGGAACGCCTGGTACCTGATCAATGGATTGCAACTGGGTTGCATCGTTGTAATAACGAAGGTTGCGGGCTTTCCCAACTGCAACATCAAGTGAGAAAGTGGTGCCATCTGGCATGCGGAACAAGCCCAGAACTTCACCGGTTACATCGGTTACTGCAATGGTCATCTTGGCGTTCTGATTTAAAGGTAGGCGAATTGCAGATCTGGTTTGAAGCGCCTGATTTACCGATTGCATGATGATCGTATTTACTTGTGCAGCAGTGAAATTCACCCCATCATGAGGTGTCACCAAATATCCCTCTGGAGCAAATAGACCTGCAAAAGCTTGTGAGGTTGCAGTACCAACTGGGATAAGATTTGGGGGCGCACCAGTGTACTGAACATAATTTGTCATCCCGTCCCTAGGAAGCAGGTTGGCAAGGAAACTGTTGGTTGCGGTACCTTCTCCCAAAGCTTGGCCAAACTGTAGGAGCTGTGTCGTTCCATTTTGCCCTGGCATACCAAAGATCGGAAGAGTAATACCTACAAGATCGATCCTAGTAGTACTTAATGGAGCATTTAAGCCAAAAGAGCCACTCGTTGGCAATGCGATACCACCGACTGGTTGATTTTGTGCTGCGCCACCAGATGGGAAACCGCCCGTTGCTACAAATGCGCAATATTCAGCTTCCATGGACCGATCAAGTTTAGTTGGATCATAGGTTGATGAGAGAATTGAATTTTCTTCGGTCGCAAAACCGGTTGCACCAGGATAGAAGACCCCAATACCGCCAACGATTACATTATCTTTTACAATTGGAATACCACCAGGCAAAGTTGCAATACCGCGACTCTGTGCATTGGGTGCGTAGCCCGACATATATCCATAGGAATCTGGCGCAGTATAGAAGGTACTTAAAATATCTGCAGGAATATAGGTTGGATCGATATTAAAGCGGAAGGGTACAAAAACATCATCCGCAGTTCCTTTGATGCGATCAAGCCCTGGATTGTAAGTCCCATCTCGATTGGTTTGTTCGATACCAAAAAGATCAACCTGGGGTGTGAAGGCAATACCGTTAGGCCCGCCATTCGTTGATGGTTGTGGTGGAAAATGGCCACCAATGCCAACAGCAGCAACATAACCTGGGCCACGGACTATGGAATTTTCGTTTGTGTCACTTGGGTAGGAATTAACTTCTCTTTCAGTTACGGTTGTTTGGCTGATGTAACCAATGGTGCGCGAGGTTAAAGGTGCTTGGTTATTACCAAACATGCCACCTGTTCTTGCAAGTGCTACTGCACCATCGACAGCGAAAACGAAAAGGTTCGGATCAAAATCCGGGCTGTTTGGGTTCATCTTGGAGTTCACACCGCCTTCAACTTGAACTCCCAAAATTCTACCCTGCCTATCCACAATTGCGATGATGCCATCTTCACTTTTAGTTGCAGCAGCAGCCCGTTGCAAAAGGGTTGTTACATCGCTGATGCTTAAGGTGACATTTGGGCTAGGTGGCAAGTTTAATGTGGAAGAAAGATCCGGAGGTGCTTGAGGAAGAAGATAATTAAGATCATTAATAGAAAGATTAGTAATGGTAGCTTGGGCACCGCCATCAGAATTAAGGGCATAACCAAAAAAACGATTGATCCCAGGTCCGCCAGTGAATAAATCCACGCCCGAAGGGCTACCGATGATATCGAAATCTCCCTGTCCAATTATATTGTCATTTCCAGTACCACCAGCCATACGGTTGGCGCCTATGCCCCCGGTGATCGTCGAACCGCCACCGCCTCCAAACACTCGGTCATTACCTGAACCACCATCAATAACAGCGGGTTGAGTTATTTGGGAAGAAACTTGCAGTGAATCATTTCCTGCGCCACCAAATAGATAGATGGAGTTGACATCAGCAGAATTAAAACGCCCTGTTTCTTGGTTGCCATTGATTACTACTATTTGATTGGTGATTGAATCAAGATTGATGGAAATGCGATCTGGTGCACTGGTTCCAATTACAGAAAGAATGCCTGAATCTAATACAGCGGTGGCCGGCACGGATCGATCTTCCAAAGTTTCCATGCGAGGCAGCGCGAAGCCCTTATTGATGTTCTTTTTGGGATTTTTAAATAGCGACTTAAAAATATTCATCTCTTAGATTCTCCAATAGGAAGACTCCAAATAACTAATTACCACCGATGAGGGAGCTATTCCTTAAAGGAAGAATCGACATAATCGGTAAAGTCTTTGAGTCAATTTTGAAAATAGTTGAAAAATTTATAAAGTTTTAGGAAATGAGCTCAATTCTATAGCGATTTGAGGCTTAAATTACGGGCTGAATAATGATTACAACCCTAATAACACAAATTACTGATAAAATTGGTAATCTTTATCAAGCTTAACATTTCTAATACCGATAAACACTTTCGTAGACTTTCGAGGAAATGGTATTTCTTGTGATTATTAACAGGTAAGATTCCTCGGCCAATATTTTTAGAGGGAATTCCCATGAGGCTGCGAAGCATCCTGTGGGCTCTAGCACTATGCGGAGCTAGTTGGACACCAGGTATCATTTTATCACAGGAACCTGTGAAGGATGCACCTTTGGTTGTTAGTCAGGCAGAGAAAACCAAAGTTACGAAAGAAGCAATTGCCTCAGAATTACCAAATTTTTTACCCATACCTGATTTTAAATCTGCAGACAAACCCTTTGAAGCACCTAGGCCCGCTGACAGCTCTAAGCCGATTGAACGCCCTTTGGTTACGCCTCCTTCCTTGGAAAAACCGCCCAGCATTGAAGAAATAGTTTCTACCCCAGTGCTTCCCCCATTAGGCTTTACAGGTAAATCCTCCGTACTCTCCGATATTGTTGGCGATAACGATTATGTTCCTGTGCCTGACCGCTGGCGCATGGGCTTCCCCGCATTGGATCGATATGGCTTGGGCCACCCTCCTGTTAAGGACTACCCCTTTCAGCTTGGTCATTGGTGGGATCCGTACAACCAAAATGTTCTTAAGGGTGACTATCCAATTTATGGTCAGCACACCTTTTTCAACTTTACAGGCTCGGTGACACAGATCACCCAGGCGATTCAAAGCCCGATTGGGACAACACCGTTTGAAAGTACCGCCAGGCCTTTTCAAGAACAGTTCTTTGGTAATCCCAATCAACTTGCAAACTTGACCTTTATGTCTTTCTCTTTTGATTTGTTTCATGGGGATGCTGCATATAAGCCCGTGGATTGGCGCCTAAAGATCACTCCAATTTTAAATGTAAACACTTTGAATGTTAATGAATTAGCGGTGGTTAATCCCAATGTTTTGAAAAGAACCCAGCGTGAGCGGGATTACCTTGCCATTGAAGAATATTTTGCAGAATCCAAGTTGGTGGATCTCAGTGCTTACTATGACTTCATGTCTGCAAGAGTTGGTTCTCAGCCATTTAATGCCGACTTTCGCGGGTTTTTATTCAATGATATCAATCGGGCAGTGCGTATATTCGGCACACGAAACGACAACCGTGATCAATTTAATATAGCTTATTTCCGCCAAGCTGAAAAAGATACCAATAGCGGTTTAAATACTTTCCGAGATCGTGGGACTAACCTTATTTTTGCTAACTACTATAGGCAAGATTTTATCTGGCCAGGTTATACTGCTCAGATTAGCACCAATTATTATCACGATTCAGCGGATTTTCTTTTTGATCGAAACAGTTTTCTTATCCGCCCAGATCCCGTGGGTGTTTTTACACCCCATAATGTTGATGCTGTATACTTTGGTTGGGCCGGAGATGGCCATATCGAGCGTTTTAATGTGTCGCATCAGATGTACTATGTGATGGGTTATGATGCTTATAATCCTCTTGCAGGGCAGGCCCAGGATATTCGCGCAGCGATGGCCGCTTGTGAACTTTCCTATGACCGAGATTATGCAAGGTTTCGTACTTCTTTCTTCTGGTCTTCAGGCGATCGGGATATAACCAACAGTCATGCTTCTGGTTTTGATACTATTTTTGAAAATAGTAATTTTGCAGGCGGGCCTTTTAGTTACTGGCAAAGGCAATCGGTTAAGTTGTTTGGGGTGAATCTAACCAATGGCGGTAGTCTTATCCCCGATCTACGCAGCAGTAGAATTCAGGGTCAGGCGAATTTTGTGAACCCTGGTTTGCTTCTTTATAATTTAGGATTTGATTTAGATATCAATCCGAAATTGAAAATGATCAACAATTGCAATTTTATGTGGTTGGAAAGTAGTGCTGTGATCGAGCAATATGTTTTTGCGGGAGGCATCAATAATTTTCTTGGCACCGATTTAAGCTCGGGCTTTGAATACAGGCCCTTTCTTAACAACAATGCAATTATGACGGTGGGTGTTTCTACCCTAGTTCCAGGTTCAGCATTTAAGGCCTTATATAATAACCCGTTCGGAACAGTGGACCCCCTAGTGGCCGGATTTGCCCAACTTACCCTAACCTACTAGTTGCATATAAACGTTGGAGCATTAAGACTTTACCTCTCTTGACCTAAATTAGTTAAAAAGCTTAATTTATACCCATGCGCAGTCTTGCGTATGGGTTTTTTCGTGGCTTAAGTGCAGGAGGCGCAATGGCCATGCTTTTGAATGTTTCTCGTGAAAAGTTGATCAACAGTCTAGTGTTTGTGGCTCTTTCGCTGGGCGTATTTTATGGTTTTGGGGGCTTATTCAAAAGCTCAATGCCCCTAGCCGCTGCGCCACCCACCGTTGCAATTGTTGCGCCTTCTAATGTTCCTTTTCCTTTGCCTCCTGAATTGGAAGGGTTGGATCTTAATAAGCAATCTGATGAAGAAATCAAAGCTAAGTCTGCCAATTGTATTTCGTGTCATGAAAATTCCAAGGATCCGCACTGCAAGACAACCGTGAGAATTGGTTGTACAGATTGCCATGGTGGGAATCCGAATTTCACCCGGAATGTGGATGGCCCAGGCTATCCCGAAAGGCCCGCTAACACTCCTCGCAGTTGCCCTGCAGCTCCACCTGCTAAAAAACCTGGTGCGTGGCGTAACTCTGCCAACCCTGTTCGCAGTTACACCCTTCTGAATCAAGAATCCCCAGATTACATCCGCTTTGTGAACCCAGGTGATTCCCGCATCAGCCATATCAGTTGTGGTACCGTGAATTGCCATTCCAATATTGTCACCCAAGTTCGAAAAAGCATGATGAGCCATGGTTGTATGCTTTGGGGTGCTGCACTTTATAACAACGGATCGATTCCTTACAAAGTGCCCCGTCATGGCGAACTTTACAGCATGAATGGTACGCCATTGCGCATTCAATCTAATCCTCCGCCTACCGACTTCGAAAAAACTCGGGGAGTAATTCCCTACCTTGATCCGCTGCCAAGATTTGAAATGGCGCAGCCCGGAAATATTCTTCGTATCTTTGAACGAGGTGGCAAAGTCCGAACTGAAGTTGGGATTCCAAATATTTTTGAAGATACAGGTAGACCATTTCTTTCCCGTTTAAGTAATCGTGGTCTGGGTACGGAAAATCGTACCGACCCTGTTTTCGTGAGCCTTACCAAAACCCGCCTCTTTGATCCGACACTTAATTTCTCGGGTACCAACGAACAAGCTGGTGATTACCGCAATAGTGGCTGTACCGGTTGCCATGTGATTTATGCCAATGATCGTTCCTCACTACACTCTGGCCCATATGCCAAATTTGGGAACAAGGGCCTAGCAACCGATAAAGAATTTGATGATATCAAACCTGACCCGACCATTCCAAAGAATGAATCCGGCCACCCCATTCAACATCGTTTTGCCAAGGGTAATTCCATACCAACCAGCCAGTGCATGACTTGTCATGTGCATCCTGGTACTACGGTTATGAATAGTTTCATCGGTTATATGTGGTGGGATTTGGAATCGGATGCAGAGTTGATGTATCCAAAAAAACAACGGTATCCCAGCAGCGAAGAGTTCATTCGTGCGCAAATGGCCAACCCCGAGGAAGCTTCTGCAAGAGGTAACTGGTCCGATCCTGATTTCCTTAATAATGTGACCGACCTCAACACCGAAACTAAACATAGCCAGTTTGGTGACTTCCATAGTCATGGTTGGGTCTTCAGGGCTGTTTTCCGTAGGGATCAAAAAGGCAATATTCTTGATTACAATGGCGACCCAGTCAAAGATCTTTCTTCTGCCAACATGAAAAAAGGCGTCGACATCGTCAAAGAACTGCATAGTCGTTTCAAGGAACCGACCGACTCTGCTAAAAAACCGATCAGCCCCGCTGAAGTGAAAAACTTTGAAGCTCATGAACGAGCGGGCATCCCAATGCACCTTGTCGATATCCATGTTGAAAAAGGTATGCATTGCGTTGATTGCCATTTCATTCAAGATATGCATGGCAACGGTAGGCTCCAGATGGAAGTGCGTGGCGCAATTGAAATCGCTTGCATTGACTGTCATGGTTCATCTACCGATATTGCAAAGCTTCGAACCTCGGGCCCCGCTTCTTACACTTCCAACCCTGATGTGAAGCCCGAAGATACGAAAAACCCACTTTATGGTAGAGATCTTACCTCGTTGCGAACGCCTTCAGGCAAACCAAGGTTTGAACGAAGAGGCGAAAAGCTTTATCAGCGCAGCATGGTTGAAAAAGATCTTATCTGGGAAATTGTTCAGACCAAAGATACCATCAATCCTCAAAGCGAACACTTCAACGCCAAGTCTGCTATTGCAAAAACGGTTCGTTACGAAGGTGATAAAATTGTTTGGGGTAATGTGAAGGGTGTGGATGCCCATGACGATTCGGGTTGTGCACATTCCAATAAAAATATGTCTTGTATCTCGTGCCATTCTTCTTGGAACCCAAGTTGCTATGGCTGCCATATCCCTCAGAAGGCAAACAGCAAGATGCCTCAGCTTCACGCCGAGGGCGATGTCACTAGGAATTATAGTTCCTACAATTGGCAGACACTTCGCGATGATGTTTTCATGTTGGCACGCGATGGTTCTGTTACCAACAACAAGGTTAACCCTTCCCGATCTTCTTGTGCCATCCATGTGACCAGCTACAATCAGAATCGTGAAGTTATTTATCAACAACAGCAGACCATTTCTGCAGAGGGCCTGAGTGGAATTGCATTCAGTACCAATGTGCCACACACCTTTAGCGGTAAAGCCACCAAGCAATGCGCAGATTGTCATCTTTCCAAGGATGATAATAACAATGCGTTGATCACCCAACTTTCGATGCAGGGTACTAATTACCTGAATTTCATCGGGCGTTATGCATGGGTTGGTGCAGGCTCGCACGGCTTATGGAGCATTGTTTCCACAGAACGCGATGAACCACAGGCGGTGATAGGCAGTTATCTACATAGGCTTGCCTACCCAGATTTCTTCAAGGAACATGTGGGCAAGAATAAGAGCATGCTTAAACGAGCCCACGAACATGTAGGCCGCGATATTAGTGATCCTCTGCTTCATCCATTCATGAAGTCAGAGATCCAAAGCGTTCAGCATCGTGGCGAATATCTTTATGCTGCATGTGGCGAAGCTGGTTTCCGCATCTTCGATATTGCTTTCATCGACCACAAGGGTTTCTCCGAGCGCATGTCCACCGCTCCTGTTTCCCCGCTGGGTCAGAAGTTTTACATTCGCAGTAAGTACGCAACTTGTGTTGCTGCACCTACAACCATCGCACCAGATCCTACACGCAAGCATTTCCCTGAAAATGATGAGCCCCGCGTTGCAGGCATCTATGGCCTTATCTTCTTTACCGATAGATATGAAGGCTTGGTCGCAGTGGGCGCTGGTACTCTGCTTGATGGCGATCCGCTTAACAACTTTGTAAAACGCGCTTGGACATTCAACCCAGATAACATTCTTGCAGGGGCAAGCCATGTGATCACCGTGGGCAATTATGTTTATGTCACTTGTGATAAAGGCCTGGTTGTAATTTCATGCGAAGATTCTACTAAACCAGTAATCACTAGCGTGATTGATAACAAATGGATCAAGAAGCCCAAAGCTGTTGCAGTTCAGTTCCGCTATGCGTTTGTCGCTGATGAAGAAGGCGTTAAAGTTCTGGATGTTACAGACCTTGCCAAGCCTAAACCCATCAGTCAAATTAACATTCCTGATGTGCATAGTATTTACCTTGCCCGAACTTATGCCTACCTCGCTGCAGGCAAACTTGGCTTGGTTATCCTTGATATCCAGAACCCTGAGAAACCCAAGGTGGACCAAGTCTTTAATGCTAATGGCGAAATCAATGACGCCCATGATGTTAAACTTGGTATCACTTACACCAGCGAATTTGCTTATGTCGCTGATGGTAAAAACGGCATGCGCATCTTACAGCTTACCACACCTGATTCACCCGGCAGTGGTGGGTTCAGTCCGAAACCTACTCCAGAATTGATCGCAACCTTCAAGCTACCCATTGGCGGGCACGCTCTTTGCGTCAGCAAGGGCATGGATCGCGATAGGGCTGTTGATGAGAGTGGTAATCAGCTTTCTGTGTTTGGCAGGATCGGGGCACGACCTTTCAATAAGGAAGAAACCCAGAAACTATTCATGCATAATGGCAAAGTCTGGAAGGTCAGCAATGATCCTATGTGGGAAGGTTATAGCCGAGATCCTGTAGCACCCGCAAAGAAATAAATCTTCGCTTTAAAGTTCAACCAATTCTAGGATGCGCATGTTAATCATGGGCATCCTTTTTCATTTCACCCCGACTTAATGACGGATAATAATTCCTTCACTCTTAAATCTTTTTAGTCTACGATAGGTTGAGTTAGTTTTAATTTAGCCCAAGGTGCCTCATGCGAAAATTATTATCTTTAGTTATTATTTTGCTCGTGCTCTTTTCGTTTGACCTTAGTGCGCAGACGACTGCAACTAAAAAGGCTGTGATCAAACCAGATTCCATTCCTGGTTATAAAACCATGATGATTGATGGCTTTACTCTTCTTGTACATGAAAAGGTTCTTGACCCTAAAAATTCTGAAATGTTCAAAGTCAAACCGCTCGAAGTTCTTGACATGGAACTTAAAATGATCTCTGCAGTTCTTGCCCCCAAGCCTCTTGCACTCCTTAGAAATATCCTTATCTGGGTCGAATGGGATGAACAACTCGCAATGAGCAATGGGAGACAGGGAAACGCCCTTGCTGTGTATTATGGCGGTACCCAAAGGCAGTTACTCCGAGAAGGTACCCAACCCCTTAAAGCTAATTCTGTAGTTGTTCTGCGCATGAAATCGTTAACCAAAGAGCATCAACCTGAGTTTGATACCAAGCGTTGTGTTTTGCTTCATGAGATGGCTCATGCAGTTCACTTTCAACTTATTGGTTATGAAAACCCCACGGTGAAGCAAACCTACAAGTTGGCGATGGAAAGAAACCTTTACGATCGAACTTCCTATGCTGCAACCAATGAACATGAATATTTTGCTGAGATGAGCTGCGCCTATTTAAATCGAATCGATTATTTTCCCCATACGAGGGAAGATTTGAAGAAGCACGATAAGGCAGGTTTCGCTCTCATGGAAAATCTCTGGGGAAAAGCAACAAAGACAACTCTTGCAAAAAGTAAAAGTGCTTCTTCTCCCATCCCATCTTCTTCAACTTTTAATTTAGAAATAACAACCGAAGGGATTCGCTTAGGTAATCAAATTGGCGGAGCGAACCTAACCCAGAGTTCTTTAAAGGGCAAAGTCATTGCTGCAATTCTTCACAGGGCTGGTAAGGATGATGAGTTGGCCCAACTCCTAAAAGTTCAAACTTGGCACAAGGAACTTGCAGATTTTGGCCTAGTTACTTTTGTTTCGGGTACCAACTCTTCTACCGAACCAAATCTTTTAAAGGATTGGAACACTTCTAGCCTTACTTTACCTCTATTTGCCAAGGCTGCCTTTAACTTCAAGGTATCCGAATCTTTTATCCCTCCTCATGCAATCCTGTTTGATCATGAAGGCAATGCTGTTTATCGTGGCGATGCCACCTCCATTGAAAAAGCCCTTCGCTATCTTGTTGGGCAGGCACTTATAGAAAAACTAGGTAAAGATTCTTACACCAAACTAGTACAACCTTTGGTGGATTCCCTAGGTATGGGAACGCCACCTAGTCAGGTGCTTGCAAAAGCCTTGGCCTTGGTATCTAATCCTTCAAAAGAAGTTGCTGAAGAAGCCAAGCTTCTGGTTGATACTCTTTGCGAAGGTGCAACTGCTACTGTGGAAGATGCAAACAACCTTGTTGAAACTGATCCTCTGCAGTCTTTTTTGCAGCTTGAAAGAATAATTCTTAACTACAAAAACACTGCGATCGCTAATAAAGCCAGGGTTATATTGCCCAAGGTGGATAAGAGTAAAAAAGTGCTAATAGAAAAACAGGCTAGGATCAAACTTGAAACAATTAAAAAATTAGATTCTGTTTTGAATGGAAAGCCGGGATCGATCAATCCTGAAACCGCTTCCTTTAAAACTGCTAATTCTGCATTATTGACACAGCTTGGCGAAGCTCTTAGGCAGATTGAAAAAGCTTATCCAGATACACCTGCGACCATGGAAGCCAGGCTTTTAGGGAAACGCTGGTTCAACACTAATGCTGATTGATCCAAAAAGAAACAGCTTCTTGATTGTTTTTAAAGTGGTTATAGTTATTTACGAAGGGTATCGATAAATTCTTCGGCACTAACGCTAGCTTGGAAATTCTTCAAGATAAAGCAAAGTAGCCTCTCTTAAATTTGCCAAAGCCTCTTCCAAGGATTCGCCTTGAGTGGTTGTGCCGGTTTCGGGGTTCGAGGCAGTAAAACCGCCTTCGGGCGCTGGAACAATTACTGCAGTTAGTATCATTAGCTTACCCTTAAAATCTTAAGTTAATCCATTATTTAAAGCATAGCAGCTTATTTTAATTTTACAACAAGCGTAGCTCCTGGGCCTGGGGTTGAAGGTGATGCTAATATTAGAAACGGTCCAAAAAGAAGCAGCTTATTTATTGCCCCTGCAATAGGATCAATTAAACTGATGCTATCACCCTACTTGGCCATTCAGGAATAGTGCAATGCTAAATCACAAATATCTCCCAACGGTTCTTATGCTTTCCATCACCCTTGCAGGAAGCTTGCAAGCTGCGGATTTCTTGCTCTCCCTAAGGCAGCAAAATGATAAAAATCAAATGCTTCAACGCACCATCGAAAAGCAATCATGGAAAGTTGAGGAAACCGCGTTCATTGTTTGTGATGTTTGGGATTATCACCACAGCATCAATGCTGTCCGCAGGTTGGAAGAATTTGCACCTACATTAAACAAGGTGCTACAAACAGCTCGAAGCCAAGGTGCGTTAATCATTCATTCGCCAAGCGATTGCATGGACGCTTATAAAGATAACCCCGCAAGATTGCGTGCGACTAATTCCCCCAAAGCAGGGAACCTTCCTCTAAGTATTGAATCTTGGTGTTCGCGAATCCCCGCAGAGGAAAAAGCATTTTATCCAATCGATCAATCCGATGGTGGCGAAGATGATGATCCAGAAGAGCATAAGGCTTGGGCATTAAAGTTGAAAGGCCTTGGCCGTAATCCCGGCATGCCTTGGAAGGCGCAATCTTCACTCATTGAAATTGATTCCAATAAAGATTTTATCAGCGATAAGGGCGATGAAGTTTGGAATATCCTTGAACAAAAAGGTATCAAGAATATTGTTCTACTTGGTGTTCATACGAATATGTGTGTTCTGGGACGGCCCTTTGGTTTAAGGCAATTAGTGCGTAACAAGAAGAATGTTGTGCTCATGCGGGATATGACCGATAGCATGTACAATCCTAAGCAGTGGCCTTTTGTGGATCACTTTACAGGCCATGATCTTGTTATTTCCCATGTCGAAAGATTTGTCTGCCCGACTATCACTAGCGATCAAATACTTGGTGGCAAACCTTTCGAATTCAAAAATGATTCTCGAAAAATCAAAGATGTTCAAACCCTGACTGATCTTAAAAAAGTTGATGCTAATTCTTTACGCAAGCATTGGAATACGATTACGCTTCCTGCTTCTTCGGATGTTCAAGTTTTATTGCAACAGGGCAAGGTTCAATGGTACCGATCCTCTATTCGTATTCCTTCGGAATGGATACCAGAAAAGGGTGTCCACTTTCATTTGCAAAATTCCGCATCTGTTGCAAAGGCATGGATGAATGGTAATGAGCTTGTTACAAACACGAATGCTGAAGGCTCTTGTAGTTGTTTGATCAAACCAGATTTTATCAATAAGGATGATGCAAATCTTTTAGTGATTCGAATAGAAGATACAAAAGCGCAAAAGAATCAGCTTCATCTTGCGAATCTCGTGGGTAAGAATAGTTTATCTTTGGCAGGGCGGTGGGAAGCAAGGTTGGGGGATGATTCTTCCTGGTCGAACATTCCGTTGCCTGCGAAGTTTGGCACCAGCCCGAATGTGTTTTTTGAACCGAGCAAATAATGGCGGGATGAATGAATATAAAACCTACGGTTAAACAGGAAGTCAAAGATTTAAACATCCGGATTCGCGGGTTGCTGCCTCTTGCATATCATTCTTGTCTGGAAACAATTTCGCCTACTTCCATGGGTTCTGCAGGGTTGAAATTCGATAAAGAAGGCAGGGTTGCCTGGGACGAAATCTGGACTACTTTTTGCGACCTTGCGATGGCAGGTGGCCCTCCTCACCGAGGGAAATTTCTTGGCCCGCCCAATCCTGCTGATATTTCTAAAGACCTTGAAAAGTCCAAAGCTGTAGCGATTGAAATTCAGCGCGGTATTGCCTTAACCACGGGCATGAAAGCTTCAATTGATGATGAAATAAACTGGGTATTGCTTGAATGTGAATCTGAAACAATGGCTGCGTGGATGCATCGCGCAATCGTTGCAGAAAATGTTTTCGCTGATCATTTGGGAAATGTGGTGAGGCTTACTTCGTCTCCAAGTTTTCGCATCGAAAAAGAAATTAAGAATGTGATTGTCTGCGTTGCAAAAACTTGGCATTACTGGGATGGGCACATGTCGGAAAATGAAAAAGCCAAAGCGGGAAAGGTCATGAATGATGCCCCACTTATAATCCCTCCGCAGGTTTCCAATAATGAAATAACTAAGGAAGCTTATGCCAAAGCTGCCATTGAAACATTTGAAACCGTTGGTGCTGCATTAAAATGCGAAGGTAAAACCGCATCTGAATATGGCTGGGTGGGGTTTGAGTGCCCGGATGAAAAATCCGCAGCATGGATGGTAAGGGCCATTATCGCTTGTAATATTCTTGCCCGTAGGGAAATTGCAACCTTGTTGCTTCCTGTATTTATTGCGCATACAAGCGATTATCCTTTGACAAGAATGTTTGATTTTCTGACTGCAATTCGCAATGTTTATGAACACCAACTCGAGATGGGCGAGGTGTGAATTCTCATTACATTAAGGATTATTCATGCGAATAAGAAATCTAGTCTTCCGGTTGTTCTTTCTTTTTTCATCAGTGTTAACAGGGCCTTTATCTGCATGGGCGGTGGAACAACCTAAAAAATTAAACCCACCCAATATTGTGATCTTTTTAGCTGATGATCAGGGTTGGGGCGATCTATCCTGCAACGGGAATACGATGTTGAAAACTCCCAACATTGATTCGCTTGCGAAAAACGGTGTCAGGCTCGATCGCTTTTATGTTTGCCCAGTTTGTTCGCCAACCAGAGCGGAATTCCTTACAGGGAGGTATCACCCCCGCACTGGGGTGCGTGGTGTATCTACCGGTTTGGAACGACTTAATCTTGATGAAAAGACCCTCGCAGATTCCTTCAAAAGTGCTGGTTACGCCACCGCTGCTTTTGGTAAATGGCATAATGGTAGCCAATGGCCTTATCACCCCAACGCTCGGGGTTTTGATGAGTACTATGGTTTTACTTCAGGGCATTGGGGCGAATACATAGATCCGCCTTTGGAACATAATGGTGTACCGGTAAGGGGCAAGGGTTTCACCGTGGATGATTTTACTAACCATGCAATCAACTTTATGGAAAAGAATTCTGCAAAGCCTTTTCTTGTCTATTTGCCTTACAATACACCACATTCTCCTTTTATTGTACCCAAGCCTTTCTGGAACAACTTCAAAGATAAAGTCATTCCGCAGAGGGGTGTTGAGGGGGATCGTGAGGATATTGATGTGACTCGTGCGGTGCTTGCAATGTGTGAAAACATCGATGCCAATGTTGGTAAAGTTTTATCTAAAATCGAAAATCTTGGGATCAAAGAAAATACGATCGTGCTTTATTTCTCTGATAATGGGCCAAATAGTTTCAGATTTAATGGGGGGATGAAAGGCCGTAAGGGAAGTACGGATGAGGGGGGAGTGCGCTCACCAGGCTTTATTTCTTGGCCCGGCAAATTGCCTGCAGGGAAAACTGTTGCACAAATTTGTGGTGCGATCGATATTCTTCCCACGCTTCTTTCGCTTAGTGGTATTAGCAGGGTTGGCGATAAACCTCTTGACGGTAAGGATCTTTCGAAATTGTTTTTTGATGCTGACCCACAATGGCCTGATCGCATGATTTTTTCTAATTGGGGTGGTAAGACAAGTGTACGAACAGAGAAACATCGACTCGATGATAAAGGGGCATTGTTCGATATGAAAAATGACCCCGGGCAAACTAAGAACATTGCAGCAAAGGAACCTGAAGTTGCCAAGAAATTAAGTGATGCGGTGGCGCAATGGCGAAAAGAAGTGATCCCTAAAAGGTCTGATGAACGCCCTATTCCTGTAGGATTTATTGCAATGTCCATGGCGCCTTTGCCTGCAAGAGATGGTACTGCCTCGGGTAAAATAAAGCGTAGCGCCAACGCGCCCAACTGTTCGTATTTTGTTAACTGGACGAGCAAAGAGGATCGCATCAATTGGGATATTGAAGTGAATAAGCAGGGTACTTATGTGGTTGAGATTCTGTATGCCTGCCCATTAAACGATGCGGGGTCAACCATCGAGATTAGCTTTAATGAAAGTAAACTGATCACCAAGGTTGTTCAAGGTTGGGACCCGCCATTGATCACGGATCAAGATGTAATTGCAAGGCCTGCTGCGGAATCGATCATGAAAGATTTCAAGATATTAGAAGCGGGAAAGATCAAGCTTTCGAAGGGGAAGGGGGATCTTGTTTTAAGGGCGCTTGAGATTCCTGGGAAGGAAGTTATGCAGGTAAGGACGATCAATCTTCATCTGATTGCTGAATAGGTTTACATCAGAAAACTTTGCAGAGCAGGATTGCAGGGCGATCATTTGGGTTTCTGGGAAGTAAATTTACTGCCCTTTGTTTCCCAATGCCTCGCTGATTTCCACAAGTTTCTTACGCAGCATTTCCGGGTCGTAATCCGAAATGCTTTTTAGTGTGATTACTTCTTCTTCATCATCAAGCTTCTGCAATTTTTCTAGCACGCTAGCCTTATTGATTTCGCTGTTGAATTTCGAATTATCCAAAGTAATCATGGTCACTAAGAAATTCGGGTTCTTTACTAGTTTGACCAGATTGTTGGCACTTGAAATATCAGCAAGGTAGTTGATGAAATCATCTTTGAAGTCGGATTTGTCCGAGCGCGATGCTCTTACGGTTATATCCAAGACTTCTTTAACCCGCGGGATGCGGTTCTGGTAGGGATGAATATTGAGCAAATTGGAAAGTTCCGTAACGGGTGCTAAGGCACCTTTTTTTCCTTCATTAAGTTCTTCGCTTATTACTTCTAGCAGCGAGGCTAATTGCCTTGCAGATTCGTAATCGGGGGAGATTATTTTTCCATCTGGGCCTGGCTTGATGTAAAGGCGGAGCAATTCTTGAACAGTTCGTGTAACTGTTGGCTTGTCGAGTTTTTTAGCCCGAAGTTTTGCGAGGGCAACATCGCAAGCCTTGGAAAGTTGGATGCTTGCGGCCTTGATGGATTCGGGGTTGCCAAATGGCCTTTCATTGTTCGATGCAAGGATGCTGTTTAGGCCTTTTTCAATTTCATCGAATGGGGTTTCAGACGCAATCAAAGCAGCCTCAACAAGTGAAGTGGGCCAAGATCTTAAAAGTGGTCTTCCTGGGGAAACCCGCATTAGAGGGCGCTGTGCTAGGTGAAAACTGTAGCCACGCACCTGCCTGAAGCCGGGGTATCTCAAATCATGATGGCAGGCAAAGCAATCGCTATGGGCCATAGCTATTTCGGGCCAAGCGGCTTTTGCTAATTCTTGTTGTTGTGCAATTTCTTTAGGTGCATTGGCGCCCATCATGATTTCTGGCCAAAGCATGGTAGGGTTCTTGTTGGCAAAGTCTGCTCGGTCTGCTGCAAGCTTTACTGTTTCTTTGAGTGAGACTAATGCGCCCACAAGCGCCAAGCGGGTTCGGAAGAAATCAATATTTTCGAGATGATAATTTGTTTTCTTTTCTGCGTCTGCATTTTTGAAATAGGGCACGTTTTTTGGATCGCGCCAGTGCTGGGGTTCATTTTTGGAAAAGGTTGCGATTTCGATTGGGGGAAGAGGAAGGTGGCCTGCAGCGAACATGGCGTGGGTAACAACTTTGCCTTCGCCAGCGTTGCCAATATGGCAAGAAACACAAAGCATTGATCGAACTTCGGGGTCGCGTAAATCCCGCATTCCGAGGTCATGCTTTTGGCCTGCAGTTTTTTTGCGCCAATTGAATTCTGAATGTTCGCCCAGCCATTTGGAAGAAGGGCCATGGCAACCTGCACAGCTAACGCCATCAAGTTTGTCGAGTCCGCCAAAATCCGCCTTGGCTGCAAGATTACCCATGGAATGGCAATTAAGGCATCCAGTTTCTTGTTTGGTAACATCCTGCCCAAGGATTTCGCCCATTCTTTTGCCACGTGGGCCAACCAGGACAGCGTAGGCTTGAGCATGTTTGTCGTGGGTTTTCCAGATGGAGTATTCCGTCATTAGCACAACATCCCAAGCACGGAGTTCTTTACTCGCAGGATCTTCGCTTGGTAATTGGTTTCCTTTGGGAAGCGCATGGCATTCGCCACATTTTGCAGCAGATTGATATTTTAGATCAGCCCAGGCATCTTTTTTTTCTTGAGCGTTGGAGCCTAAGGGTAATAAAAAAGAAATAAGAAAAGCGATCAACAATCCCTGAAAAGGTTGGATCTTGATGAGTGTCATTAATTATCTCCTGTTTGATTCCAGCGCAATCTGCAAGGATCGAAACACGGATGAAAATGTTTCGCCAGATTTTTCATTTCTGGGATTCAAACCGAACTTATCTTCAAACAAACTCGGACTATCAAACCCCTTCGGAAATACATCTTTCAATAAATCTCTCAGGATGACAAGTTCTTTTGTGAAATCTTTTGGGATGCCTTGTGGGTCTATGTCGTCCCAGGAATTATGAATGGCAGCCAAGCCCAGATATAGTTGGGCAAATTCATCCCATGAACCTTTTTCTGCGTTAATTTTACCTGAATCTATAAGCTTCTTTGCGAGGCTAAATAATTGGGATTTATTCCAAGTCGGGCTTTTTTCCAAATCCTGTGCAGCAATTTCAAGTTGTTCGATCGCCTTTTTGCATGATTGCCCCACCTTGATTGGTTGAGCGCCAAATTGATTCATCTGCAGGGATACTTCCGTGGGAAAAGCCTTTACTTTGCTATCTTCTAATACAAGCTTTAAGGCGTTGCCATTGAACCAACCACCCCAGGGCAATGAGCCCGGTTTGTTTGAATACCCACCTAGATATTTTTTGCTGTTGAGTTTTAAATCTTTGTGGCAACTGAAGCAATCAAACTCGGTGAACTCGGGCCAAGGATTTTTTTTACCATCGACGCCATGTAAACTGGTTGTTCGGTCTTCCAGTAATTGTAATGCGATTTTTGAATTTTGAATTTGTCCTAGGGCCCATGCTTTGGCATTAAAATCTGGATACCTTTTTAAATCGTCTTCGATCTTCCAATGTTTGGGGTATTGGGCAGAGTATGCAGAAAGTTCAAAATTCAATCTAGGGTGGCCGGCTGCTATTAAGTCGTGGTTAACTTCCATACCTTTTTTTGCATTGCCCACGTGGCAATCCGCACACATTTTATTTCTGCTTGATAAATCCTTGGTGTTGGTTAACCCGAACTCTTTTTCTTTTTCCTGTGAGCTAAGCTTTTTGAATTTCTCAGTAAAGTGAATCGAGATATAACCTGATGATGCACCATGGCATGATTCGCAACCCACGCCTTCTGTAACGCTGAAGCCCGGGCCTGCGTGCTCAGATTTTCCTTGATTGGAGGCATGGCAGTTCAAGCAAAGTTGGGTAGCCCCCGCGCTTCCTGCAGCAGTGTTGTAAAGGTTTTTTACTATCCTGTCAGATCTTGGGTTGAATAATACTGCGTAGGCTTTGTGATGGGGATCAAACCCGGTCCAGGTGGTGTATTCGCTAAAGGTAATACCTTTGCCAAGATTTTGATTATGGCATGCTGCTGAGGCGCAGGAGGGCGCACCTAATGGCGTAAAAGGCACTTTTTCTGCAGCGGTAATTGGGGAGGTTCTAAAACAAATAAACATAGCGCCCATGGTTAAAAGGGCTAATTTTTTAAGTGCTTTGGCTTTTAAAAAAGAAATCATTGGAAGCCTGCATACCGTTAAAACAATAACCATTCCTACTGATAAAAATACCACATGACTTAACATTTGTTCGCATATTTTAATTTGGCATTCCGATTCAGGGAAGATTTGATCGGAATTAGCGGAATAATCGAAACAGCACTGGATAGCCTATGCGTGGTTAAATTCTTTAATTCTTTTTCTTTAATTCCATGGCTTTGAGAAGTTCTTTGAAACCAGGTAGTTCTCTAATGGATTCCAAGTCTGGGTTTTTCTTTAGAAATTCGAGATCGGATAACCCTGCAAGCACAGCTTGCTGCAGTATCATCACCGAAGTTTTTCCCAAATCAATTGTCAGCTTCATACGTTCCGCATCTGAAAGTTTTTCCTGATTTTTCACGGATGGAATTGCGCGTGATGCTAGGGATGCTGCTTTGATCATATCGGTTGGTTTTGGGTTGGGAAGTTTTTGCGTTGCTTCAATGGCTTCAAGAACTGAGCTTGGTTTTATTGCAAAAATTGCTATTTCTGCCCCTAGCAATAGTCGATTTCTTAATTGATCAGGGGGTAGTGATGGGTTTTGTTTTGAAAGGTTGAGTGATTCATTGGAGAGGATTAAAGCTTCGGGGGCACGATTTTTTTGCGCAAGGAATATTGCTAGCTGATCGATCGATTGCGCAAGCTCTTCTGTTTCTTTTTCGCCCTTGGGGTTTGAGGCAAGAAGAGTTCTGCGAATTGCGATGAGAGATTTTAAATACTTCTCTGCATCGGGGGCCCTAGCAGAAGTTTGCATGATGTTGGCAAGTGATGCGGTAGGAAGCACTTGGGCAATGATTAAAGCTTTCGAAGTTTTTTTTGCAGCTAGGATAATTTCGAGGGCTTTCGAAAACGAAATTTCTGCCTTGGCAGTAAGATTGCGAGACAAAGCCCACATGCCTTGGTTGCCTAGGGTTTTTATAAGTTCCAGCCTATACTCTTCAACATCGGGGAATTTTGCTACCAATGCGGTCTGCAATTCTCGCGCTTTCTCAAATTCCTTTTCCGCTTCTTCTGGTTTTTTGGTCGATACAAGATGGATGGCCCATTCGTTTAGATTACGGGAAAGCTCTAGGCTAAAGCCCGGGGTTTCCGGATGCTTGGCGACAAGTTTGATCAGCAAGGCACGCCCTTCCTCCCAAGGCTTTTCCGATTTTGTTTCTTGATTAAGATCTTTGAGGTAATTTCCAAGGTTAATCAAAGCAAGGGCTTGCTGAAATGGATAGTCGGTTTGTTCGGGAAACTCTAATGCTAGTTTCATGAATTCGCTTGCAGCGCCTTCAAATAGTTCGATGGTTTCCTGTGGGATTTTAGCAACCTCGACCAACCCGGCTCTGGTTAACTTAGCACGAGCCAACTCTTGTCTGATCTCGATGGAATCAGGGTTTTTTGAAGCAAGGTCTTGTAGTTGCTGAAGCGATTGGGATGAAACTTTATCCGCATCTTTATTTTTTCCCAAGCTTTCCAACAAAACACTTTCATTTGACAAGGTGCGGGATAATTCCAGATTGTATTCGATGGAATTAGGAAATTCCTTGGTTAGTGCCTTTAGATCTTCTAAGGCTTTTAAATAAAGGGGCTCAGCTTCTTTTAATCGGTTTTGCACCTGCAATTGTATGCCTCGATTATTTAAGCCGGCTGCTAGATCCTTCCGGATATCAGGCACCCACGGTACATCCTTTGCAAGCTTTTCGCGTATGCCCATGGATCGATCAAAGGCACTTTCGGAAGCCTTGGTGTTTCCGGATGATTGCAACAGGATGCCAAGGTTGTTCAAACTATTGGCAAGTTCTTGTCTATAAAAAGGTGTTGCAGGAAAATCAGAAACCAATGAATCTTGGATTTCCAGGGCCTTGGTGTAGGCACTTTCTGCAAGCGGAATATCCGTATCACGGAACAGCTTACCTTTCTGATTCCAAGCAGAGGCAAGATCAACCCGAAAATCAGGGTTACTTGGATATTGGGTGACAATCCCCTGGGCTATGCTCAGAGCTTTTTCTAGCGTTGTTTTGCACTCTTCAAAGCGACCGAGATCTTGCAGGGTTTGTGCAAGGCCCAAAAGTCCCTTCACCAAATTTTGCTTCTGGAGGGAATTGGATTTATCCTTAGCGACGATATTTTCAAGCTTCTTAACTGTGGCAAATAGAGATGTCATGGCAGGTTCTAGTTTGCCCTGCGATCGTAGCAACTGCCCCAGATTAAATTCGCTGGCTGCCTGCTTGGAAAGTGTTTGCTGATTTTCCGGAAGTGTGGATCGCAGTTCGATTGCCTTACGGTATTCAGGTTCAGCTAGGCTGGGTTTTCCTTGCTGGGATAACAGCAAGCCCAGAGCTTGTTTGCTATCTGCAAGGTCTGCAAGGAAACCTTGGTTGTCAGGTTTGATTTCGTAAAGCTTGGCAAGTTGTTCGATAGCTTGCTGCAAGTTTTTTTCAGCATCCTTAAAGTTGCCCAGCATTTCTTCAATCGATCCTAGTTGCATCAAGGTGCGTGCAGTTTGCCAGCGGACTTGTACATCTTCAGAGCGGTAATCAAGAAATCGGGAAAGGAAAGTCTTGGCTTCCTGTAAAAGTTCGCGTCTGATCCGTTCCATGCGGGGTTCGTGTGCTAGGCGATTCTGCCCAACCTTGGTTAGCATCTGGTCAACGGCAGCAAGTGCATCTTGGAAGTTTCTTTCCGCTTGCAACTTTTGTTGCTCTGCGATGTTTCTTTCAGAAACAGCTTCTTCTTTTAGTCGCAAGTTTTCATCGGCTCTGATTTTTTCTCGGCCTGCAAGTATGTAACCACCAACTGAAACGCCCAAGGCCATGAAAAATGTCATTAATATCAGGGCGGTTATTGCTGGTTTTCTCTTGGCCCATTTCCAGGCATATTCATAAAAGAGCGTAGGCCTGGCTAGAATCGGTTCGCCTACGAGATATCTGCGTAAATCTTCTGCCAGTGCGCCTGCGGTTGCGTACCTTTTCTTCGGGTCTTTTTCTAGGCACTTCAAACATATAGTGCCGATGTCTGCAGGTAGCTTGGTGTTTAGCCTTACCGGGTGAACTGGTTCCCTGTGGATGACTTGCGTGATGGTATCCATCACCGTCTCGCCTCGGAAAGGCGGAATTCCGGTGATAATATCGTAAAGGATTGCGCCCAAGCCGTAGATATCTGCAGAGGGCCCGATTTCTGCGGTTTTACCCATGGCTTGCTCGGGTGCCATGTAACTCGGGGTGCCCATGATCGCACCTTCCCGGGTTTGAATGGAATCGCCTTCCAAAGTTTTAGCCAAACCGAAGTCGGTGATTTTGGGTACAAATAAATCTAACGGAATGGTTTCGAAATCCACATCTTCACCCGCTTGATCGGGGGGCGATAGCAGAATATTGGCGGGCTTCAAATCCCTGTGGACGATCCCCTTACGATGCGCAAAATCCATTCCCTCTGCGATTCCCCGCATCATGATTGCTGCCTGCCTGGCGGTGGGGATGTTGTTTTTAATGCGCGAAGATAGAACCCCTCCAGAAACAAATTCCAGTGAAAAGAATGGCAGATTATCTATTTCTCCAATTTCGTATATTTTGACGATGTTAGGATGATCAAGCTTTGCGACAGCTTCGGCTTCGATGCGGAAGCGTGCGATTTCTATTTTGCTTGCACGCCCTGCTGAAAGAATCATTTTTAACGCAACAAGTCTTTTTAGTCCTGTTTGTTTGGCTTTATAGACAACGCCCATTGCACCCCGGCCTAACTCTCCTAAAATTTCATATCCTTCGGGTGCTTTTGCTACATGCTTTTTTGTTGAAACTTTGATCTTTGGCACTGGGTTGGTTTGTGATCCGCTTACAATTTTTATGTTTTGGTGAACCCCGGTTTGTTCTAATGGGAGATTACTTAAGGCATTTGTTGGGATGTCAAAATTTGGTTGTTTCTGGATGCGGGTATCAGGGCCTGGCACCATGTCCAATGTTGCTTGAGGGCCTTCCGTGTCTGTACCGGAATTTTGATTCGTTGGGCTATTTAGATTTGGTTTTTTCTGAATGCGTGTATCAGTGCCTGGTCCCATTTCCAAAGTGGCTTGGTGTTCGCCTGGTTCTGTACCGGAATTTTGATTCATCGGGTTATTTAGATTTGGTTTTTTCTGAATGCGTGTATCAGTGCCGGGTCCCATTTCCAAAGTTGCATTTGGATTATTTATCGCTTCAGTTTTTTGGGCATCCACTGTTTTTATGTCGCTTGCAATACTAGTGTTTGATTGCGTGGGCGAAATTGATTCGGGCTTTAAAAGTTGCGAATCGAGCAGGGTGCCTTGCAAATTTTGAGTGTCTAAAAGTTTGGAATTGGGTTCTTCATCAACGGAATTTGGTACAAGGGTGTTATCAATCGAATTGGATTGCTCAAAAAAAATAGGCTTTTCAATTGAGGAAGGGAGATAGCTATCTAAAAGGGTACCGGTTCCATCGGAAGACTCGATTTCCAATAGTTTTTCACCACAGGTAGGGCATTCGACAACCTGAGTTGTATTGCTATCAGTAGTTGGAAATGAATGGCCATTTTTGCATATAAACATGATGTTTTTGGAATAAATCCAATCCCTAAAATAAGATCAGCCTTGAGATTATTTAAAATCCATTGTATTGGACCATTCTGGCAGGTAATTCTGCGTAAATAAAGCATAAAAATTCGGGCTTCGAGTGTCTTTTGAACCATTAGATGGATAGGATATAATAGTTTTTCCGATATTAACTAAGATTTCAGCCCTGTTTTCAAATGCTTCTTGAGTTAAAACAGATAATTTGGTAGGATTAGGGTTATGTTTAATCGGGAACATCGCTGTGAAAATATTGCGTGATTTTAATATTTGGGCAAACTCTAATAAACTGCTCCTAAAATTGGGTGGTCTGGATCGCTACATTCATTCCCGAATGCTTCAATTGGAAACCCTTGAAGGCCGTATTACCCCCGCAACTTTCACGGTTGTTAATAATTTGGATGCTGGAACTGGATCTTTAAGGCAAGCAATTACCGATGCCAATAATAATTCCGGGTCAGACATAATTAATTTTGCCATTACAGGTGGCACTGGCGCAATTCAAACCATCACGCTTGCCACTGCTTTACCTTTGATTACGGATCAAGTTGCCATCGATGGCACCACCCAGTCAGGGTATAGCGCTAACACCTTGTTAGTAGGCGCTGGTAATAATTCGGCCATTAAAATCCAACTGGACGGTTCGAATTTTACTACGGGTAGCGGAATCGTAGGATTATATTTTAATACTCCGGGAAGTTCTGTAACGGGTTTATCCTTCGTCAACTTCCCTTTTGCCATTTATGCAAATAACAACAACATAACGATTAAGGGTAACTACTTTGGTCTCAATGCAGATGGTACTGCTCAATCAAACGGCTTAAGCGGGGTTGGTGTTGATGTTGCGACAGTTAATGGTGCAATTGTTGGTGGTAACACCGCTGCAGATCAAAATGTTTTTGGTAATCTAACCACTGGCATTCTTCAAATTGCTGGTAGCGGCAGTAGTTTCACGGGTAATCGTATCGGCTTGGGTAAAACCAATACCAGTTTCATGCCAAATACCACAGGGATACAGATCAACAACAATGCTAATGTTGATGCCCTTAATCATTCCATTTCCGCGAACTTAATTGGGAAGAATACCACGGGTATCAAGCTTATAGGTTTACAAGGTGGTACTGGAACCGTCACAGGAACTCAAATTGTTGGAAATCTAATTGGTACCGATAGCTCGGGTTCCACCAATAATCTTGGGAACTCAGGCGATGCGATATCTATTGATAATAGTGTTATTAACACAACGATTGGGAACTCTGTAAAACCAAATACTATTGCTTATTCCAATCAAAATGGAGTGCTGATAACTGGTGCAGCATCGGTGGGTAATACAATCGAGTATAACAACATCCGTGACAATTTAGGTCTTGGAATTCTTCTTCTTAATGGTGCTAATAGTAACATTGCATCCCCAGTTCTGACCCAGCAACTTTCAAACGGAACCGGTGGGTTTACTTATTCGGGTTTTGTAAATGGTGTAGCAAACACTCAATATACCGTTGATTTTTATTCATCGCTAATTTCAGATTCGCGATCCCAGGGCGCTAATTATCTTGGCTCCACTACGGTTACCACCGATGCCAATGGTAATATTGGCTTTACTGGTTTTGCTCCCACGCAAAATCAAACCTCCCAAGGTGCAACTTTTGTGGTGACTGCAACTGCAACAAATCTTGGTATCGGAACTTCAGTATTTTCCGCAGGTCCGCCCGCACAAATTAGCGTTGTTTCAGGAAGTAGCCAAACCACCTTGGTTGGGACTGCATTTGCAAACCCATTAACAGCCAAGGTTGTGGATTCGCGTGGCGACCCTGTGCCAAACATTCAGGTGCAATTTGCAGCGCCTAATTCGAATCCCCCAACAAATCCTGCAACCGGAACCTTTCCGGTAAATCAACAATCCATCATCGCCATTACCAATACGGTTGGGGAGGCTGCTTCTACGACATTAACAGCCAATAACTTTGCCGGTAACTTTATTGTGTTAGCCCAAGATGTTAACAATGCGGGTATCGCCCCGGCAAATTTTGCATTAACCAATACTACGGCAGCGCCTACCATAACTTCCTTCACGCCAACTTCAGGGCAGGTGGGAACTTCCGTAGTGATTTCAGGTTCAGGTTTTGAAGGGTCAGTACAAGTCAATTTTAATGGTGTTACAGCAACTAATGTGGTTATAAATTCTGCCACCCAGATAACTGCAAGGGTGCCTACAGGCGCAACTACAGGGCTTATTTCGGTGACTACTTCAGGTGGAACAGTTACGACTACCACTAATTTTACAGTTACTCCCACTGCTGCAGTAACTTATAGCGTAACCAATACTTTAGATTCAGGATTAGGTTCGTTAAGACAAGCTATCAATGATGCCAATGCAACCGCAGGCAATGACATTATTAATTTTAATTTCGCTACTGGTTCCGGCCCTTACATTATTACCTTAAATTCGTCACTGCCCAACATTTTGGCTGCATCTAGCTCAGGCTCTGTTACCATTACTGGCCTTGGCGCTACCTTGCTTACCATTGACGCTAACAAAAACAACTTTAGAATTTTTAGCATCGACTCTGGTGGTAATCTCTCCATCTCCGGCGTGACTATTTCCGGGGCAATAACCAGTGATGGCGGGGCCTTTAATAACCAAGGCATCCTTACCATTTCCAATTCCGCTCTCTCCGGCAATAATGCTAGTCGTGGGGGTGCCATCGCAAACAGCGGAGGCGGTACCCTCACGGTCAGTAATTCCACCCTCTCTGGCAATACTGCAATCAACGGCGCTGGCATTTACAATACTGGCGGCAGCACCCTTACCGTCATAAATTCCACGCTCTCTGCCAATACTGCAACTTATGGCGGCGGCATCTTAAATAACTTCGGCGGCACCCTCTCCGTCTCCAATTCCACCTTCTCGGGCAATACTGCAAGTAAAGGCGGAGGCATCTTTAGTGATAACAACCTTACGGTCACAAATTCCACGCTCTCTGGCAATTCTGCTACAGTTTCGGGCGGCGGTATCTTTAGCAACGGTGGCAATCTCAACATCGCCAACACTATTATTGCCAACAGTGCCAGCGGTGGTGATTACGCTGGTACCGGCACCATAGGTACTAATTCCAACAACCTTGTCGAAGATGGATCTATTACAAATGGCTCTAGCACCCCGACAGGTTCGGGAGACATTTCCGGCGATCCTAACCTTGGCCCTTTACAAGACAACGGTGGCCCTACCTTTACCATGGCTTTAGGTGTGGGCAGTGCCGCTATTGGAGCTGGTAATGCAACAATAAGTAATGCCGCCCCTATCAATGGTTTGGATCAGCGTGGCTATGTCCGCTCTTCCACCGCTCCCAGCATTGGTGCATTCGATTTGCCTACTATAACTTCCTTCACGCCAACTTCAGGGCCAACAGGAACTTCGGTAGTGATTTCAGGTTCAGGTTTTGTAGGGTCAGTTCAAGTTAACTTTAATGGTGTAGCAGCAACTAGTGTTGTTGTTAACTCTGCCACTCAGATAACTGCAACGTTACCTGCAGGCGCAACTACCGGCCCTATTTCTGTGACTACTTCAGGTGGAACAGTTACGACTACCACTAACTTTACAAATACTTCAAATATTGTTTCTAGTTTTAAAGTAGAACTTGCAAACCCGGGGCAGCAAATTTTTGCTGGTGTACCCGTAAGTGTTACAATTACCGCACTCAACGCCAACGGCGGAGTGGATTCCAATTTTGTTGGTTTTGTTAATATTTCAACTACCGATACTTCGGCGACCATTCCTGATAATGTTGCATTTGTTGCTGGTGATAATGGTGTTGTTGCTATTACTGCAATTTTTCGTACCCTAGGGTCAGTTACTGTCACTGCAAATTTTAATGGCAATGTTACAGGTAGCGGATCTGGAATTGTATTGCAAGCATCTAATGAACCGTTTCAGGTTTCATCCCCAAGTGAGCCTGTTCCTTTCCCTCTTGGTGTCAGCATCACCAAGGATCTTGCGATTCTTACTGGAGTGACTTCTGCAACGCTTTCTGATTATGTAGCAACGATAGTGTGGGGTGATGGCAGCCAAAATAGCGCAGGCACATTCACTCCATCACCTAATCAACCAGGTGTATTTCAAGTTTTAGGCACGCATACCTATAATTCACTTGAAGTGTTTACCGGTTCGGTCACCGTTACAAGGATTTCTGATAATACAAGTTCTTCAAGCAGCTTTAATGCAGTGGTTCTTACGCCAAGCCAAAAAGATCAATTAAATGGCGCCAGTGGAGCAATATTGCCTCCCGGAGGCCAATCCGCGGATGTCAGGATTAACGGTATTAACACCTTTTACAAACAGCCCCAAACTAATCCCAAAACCGTTATTTTGTTTGCAGGCTCATTTATTGATAATCCCCAATCTTATGCACCAACGCTGCCTGCCCAAAACTTTTATGATGTCCGCTTGATCAACCCTGAACCGGGGGCTTTGCTTACCCTCACTGCTAACTTTTCTGGTGGCTTGCAGCGGGGCTCTTCTCCTTATTTGCAGTTTGCGCAAGATACCTCAACTTCCTACCAAAATGTTGTCTCCGCAAACAACCTCGTGATCATTAATTATATCGATAGCACGATCACGGTTTATCTTGATCGAACCAGTTTCCCACTTATTAACAACTTAAGAGGTACGGTTTTTGCGGTGGTAACCAACACCACCCAGGTATCCCCCAATACTATCACCATTCTGCCCGCAACTTTTACCGGTGGCACAGCGGTTAGCATTGCATGGGGCGCTTCTTCAACTTTGGTGGATGTTGCAGCCGCCGCAAGCGCTTCCAATACAACACTTACCTTCCAGAATTCCAGACAAACTACTTTATCGCTTGCGCCCTCGCAATCTAATGGAACAGTTCTTTTACGGGCTTCGAATTATGGCGGTACAACCAATGATGAAGCTGGTAAGGAAACCATCAAACAATTGATCAACCCTGATATTATTCAGAAGTTAATCAGGGGTACGATTGGAATCGGGCCAGAAGTGATAGGCGGCATGATCAAAATGATGCTGCCTGAAAATGCGGGTGATTTTTTAAAGGAATGGTCGAAAGTAATTTCCGAAATCAAGTCTGTTCCTAATGATATTATCACCCCCAAATTGAATGCGATTCCCCAAACCAATAATGGCTTATCCACCGACAAACCCGAAGAATGTGACGATTCTTTGTTTGAAGATGCAGCATTCGATGATATTTCAAAAATCAGCTCCCCTCTAGGCTTGGTGGATGGATCTGACTCCAATTTAAATGGGGTTTCTTCAGATTCTATGCTTGAGGAACTCGCTTTTTGTGGGGAAATCAATTGGGCAGGGTTGGCACTTTCAACCCTCACTCTCTCGCAATTCCGCACTTTTTCCAAGGATAAGCCCAAGCGTGTTCGTCCCATCAAGGTTGGCGCCTAAGCAAATATCCCAAACTTTATAGCCATCTGATTGCTCCACAGCGAGTGAAGTGTTAACATTATTTATGTGGTTTGTTATTTTTGCTTTTTTCGGTGTGATTGAATTATTATGCGTGATCCCTTTTCTTGGTCCATTCCGTTAGGCAGGGTCTTTGGTATCCTCGTTCGGGTGCATATTTTGTTCCCCTTGGTTGCCCTCGGTTTGATCATGCGTATCAGCTTTTCTAAGCCTTCACCGCCCGATCATACTTGGATTGATGCGTTGCAATTGACCATGCTCTGGTTTTTTTCGGTATTGCTGCATGAGTTGGGCCATTGCTTTGGGGCCCGGAAAATGAATGGCGATGCCACCGAAATCATGCTTTGGCCTTTAGGTGGATTAGCGCAGGTTGATATCCCAAAAAATCCCCGGGCGCATTTCATCACCGCTTTATCTGGCCCACTTGTCAACCTTGCACTTTGCTTTTTATGCGCTCTTACGCTAGCGTTTATCGGCTCTTCTTTCCAACCCCCTTGGAGCCCCTTCTGGCCACCTTTCCGCATCGATGCCGAAGGCACCCTGAGCCTTGTCACTTGGGCAGGGTTTCTTGAAGAAACTACTTCTTGGTTTCCTATTTTTCTTTCCAGACTCTTTTTCGTCAACTGGACGCTATTTCTGCTTAATGTTCTTCTGATAGGTTTCCCGCTGGATGGTGGCAGAATGTTGCAAGCTTTTCTCTGGCCCAGAATTGGGTATCGCCAATCAACTATCATGGTGATATTCACTGGCTTTGGTTGCATGTTTCTCGTGGGCTTGTTTGGAATCATATTCAATGAAGTGATGGTTTTGTGTCTTGCTGTTTACATTTATGTTGCATGCAAGAATGAATGGCAGATTCTGGAAATGGAAACATCTGATTACGAATCTGGGTATGATTTTTCTCAAGGGTATACCAGCTTCGAAAGAGATGATCCGGAAGTTCCTGCAAAGCCCAGATTGAGCTGGTGGGAACGATGGAAAAAAGCCCGCACTCTCAAAAAAATCCAGAGCATCATCAAGCAGCAGGAAGACGAAGAAGCCCGCATGGATTCTTTGCTTGATAAACTTCACCGCGAGGGGTTTAAATCCCTTACTGAAGAAGAACATAGATTCATGAAGCGTTTCAGTGATCGTTACAAAAACCGTTCCCAGTAATCTTTAATTTGGAGAAATGTTCGGGCTGGTTTCTTTAACCAGCTTCGAACCTATTTATTATGGCTGATCTTATCCAACCCAGAACCCTTAAAGGGTTTCGTGATTACCTTCCTTCTCTCATGATTCCCCGCGAGGAAATCCTGCAGAAGGCCCGTACCGTTTATCGATCTTTTGGATTTGCACCCATCGATACACCCGCCCTTGAATACACAGAAATCCTACTAGGTAAAGGTGGCGCCGAATCCGATAAACTTATCTATCGTTTCAAGGATCATGGCGATCGCGATATTGCTTTACGCTTCGATCTTACCGTACCTTTCGCACGCTTTGCCGCACAGCATGTCCCTACTCTTGGCACACCTTTCAAACGTTATCATATGGGCCCTGTTTGGCGTGGCGAAAATACGGCACATGGCCGTTACAGAGAATTCTGGCAGTGCGATTTTGATACCATTGGCACCACCTCGAATTCTTCCGACATCGAAGCTGCACTTGTTATCAACGCATTGCTTGCTGCGATTGGATTCGAGCGCTTCGAAATCCATGTCAACAATCGTTTGATTCTCTCAGGCTTGCTTGAAGAACTTGGCCTTGCGGATAAATCCGTCGCTGTACTTCGCGCCCTTGATAAGCTTCCCAAAGTTGGCGTCGAGCCTGTTGTTGAAGAAATGGTATTGCATGGCGTTGATGCGGAAAAAGGCAGGAAGGTTCTTGAACTTGCAGGTTTTAAAGGCACTAACGAAGAAATCCTAGCCTTTGTCTCGCAAAAGTTTGGCAACAATCCCAAAGCTGCAGAGGGTGTTAAAAGATTAAGCGAATTGCTTATCGTCGCACGCGAATCAGGCGTCCCTGATGAAAGATTACGCATCGATCTTTCCATTGCACGCGGTTTGGATTACTACACCGGAACCATCTTTGAAACGTTCCTTTCCGACCTCCCTAGCATCGGCAGTATTTGTTCTGGCGGGCGTTACGATAACCTTGCTGGCCTTTACACCAAAATGCCTTTGCCTGGCGTTGGCGCATCGCTTGGATTGGATCGCTTGCTTGCTGCGATGGAAGAACTAAAAATCTTGGGTGGCGTGCAGGCTAGCGCCCCAGTTTTTATCGTTCGTTTTGCTGATACTCCTATCGGGGTTTACGAAAAGCTTGCTGCAACTTTGCGTGCTGCAGGTGTTGGTGTTGAGGTTTTTTTTGAACCTAAAAAAATAGGTCAGCAATTGCAATATGCGGAGAAGCGCGGGTTTCGCTTTGCCCTAATTGCAGGCCCAGATGACTTTGCTTCCAAGAAGTTCAAAATCAAGGAACTTGCTACTAGGCAGGAAGCAGATTACGATGAAGCAATCATTGTTTCCCAGTTGCGTACCATGCTGGGGATTGGCTTGCCCGGATAATTTTTATCCCTCGGCCCAGGAGGGTTTTATGGATCGTGGCAATCACTACGAGTCTGCATTTGAGTCGTATTTACAGGATAACAAGATCTGCTATGTTGCTGTTGATGAGCAGCGCAGATCCTGCCTTGGTGGCGAACCCGTTAAAAGCCTAGATTTTATCCTTTACGCAGAATCAGGCGCTCGATTCGTGGTCGATGTAAAAGGCAGGAAGTTCCCTGGTGGTCCTCCCGAAAAACCTAAAAAGGTTTGGGAATGCTGGTCAACCATTGATGATGTGGAAGGCCTAGAGCGATGGGCTGGGATGTCGGGCCCAACTTTCCAAGGCTTATTAGTTTTTATTTACGATATCGCTAATGAAGTCAACTTCCCTGAAAATACCGAAGATTTTTGGAAGTTCAGGGATAAAAGATATTTGGCACGAGCCGTTTTAATATCTGATTACAGGGCCCAGATGCGTGAAAGAAGCCAGAGTTGGCGAACAGTTGATTTGCCAGGCAAAGTTTTTCGCTCTTTGGTTAAGCCTCTTCGATATTTTCTTGAACTTCCTGAAATAGAGGAAGAGTTTGAAACAGACTGGTAACTTTATGAATCGTTGTAAATTTGGTGTGAAGCTCGAATGTTTTGGGGTCCCTTTGCGTAAAGCTCTTTTGCTTGCTGCTCAAGCAGGTGCGCAAGGCGTGCAATTTGATGTCACAGGCGAACTTTCCCCGGATAAACTTTCCGAGTCTGGGCGCAGAGAAATCTCGTATCTCCTCAGATCTTATAATCTTAAGCTTGCTTCTATCTTTTGCCCGCTACGCAATGGGCTCGATGTTGCACTCGATCAGGAACAGCGCATCCTTCATCTTAAAAAAGTCATGGATCTCGGGTTTGATCTCGGCTGCAATGTGCTAGCCCTTCATGGAGGGCAGATTCCCCAAGAAAAAGAAGATAAACGCATTGCGGCTTACACTGAATCGCTTTCTTATTTAGGCGCACATGGCGACCGAATAGGCGTTTCTCTTGCTTTGGAAACAGGGCAGGAATCGGGCAAAGTGTTGCTAGATTTCCTTTCTCAGATTGATTCGGGAGCTTTGGGTGCCTCTCTAAACCCAGGTAGTTTAACGATCAATGGCTTTGATCCCTTGCAGGCGGTTCTTGATCTTGGTTCACGAATCAAACTAGTTCATGCGAGAGAATTCCAAAGCAATGGGCCAGGCAGAGCTGCACGCGAAGTACCTCTTGGTCATGGTAATTTTGACTGGAATTCCTTAATGGTTTACCTAGATCAATCTGGCTATCAGGGCTTTTTGATTTCTGAAAAAGAAGAGGGAGATGATAAAGCAGAACAATTGGTTCATGGCCTTCGCTTCCTTAAAGCTTTGGGCAATATTGGTTCTTGAATTCCATTCCCTCCTTTGCGATTTTCGTTGCATCTAAACTTCATTTCTAATCAAGAGCTTATTATGAATCGTCGAAGCTTTATCGCTACCACAGGCGCAAGCGTCGTTTCTTGGAATGCTTTTGTTGCACCATCTTAAAAAGTAAATATTAGAATTATGGGTGCAGGAGGTAGGGGCACTGCACTTGCAAAATATTTTTCTAAAATCCCGG
This sequence comes from Gemmataceae bacterium, assembly GCA_044337875.1. Lineage (GTDB taxonomy): Bacteria > Planctomycetota > Planctomycetia > Gemmatales > Gemmataceae > UBA969. The sequence continues at coordinate 140,869 of JBIIMS010000008.1, read as the reverse complement.
GTGTGCAGATTGGGTTTATCGCAGACCCGGATTTTAATCGTGCCACCAATTCCGCAGGCGAGGTCGATAAAATCTCTGGCAAGGCACCTAAGGTCGACAAGGACTTCAGGAAAATTCTTGATGATAAGGATATCGATGTTTTTGTTTGTGCTGCTTGCAACCATTGGAACGCCCACTCCACTATCCTTGCAGTAAAAGCAGGAAAGCATACTTATGTCGAAAAACCCTGCAGCCATAACACTCGCGAAGGCGAAATAATGGTTGAAGCTGCTGCTAAGTACGGCAAACTTGTGCAGATGGGGAATCAAAGGCGCACCTGGCCTAAAATTCGCCAAGCAATTGAACTTATCCGTAAAGGTGAAATCGGCGAAACTCACCTCGCTCAATCTTGGTATTTAAATAGCAGGCCCTCCATCGGCAAAGGTATTGAAAAACCCGTACCCGCTGGCTTAGACTTTGATTTATGGCAGGGCCCTGCCCCGCGTAAAGCTTATAAAGATAACTACCTTCATTACAACTGGCATTGGTTCTGGCACTCGGGTAATGGCGAACTGGGAAATACCGGCATCTATCTGATTGATGTTTGCAGATGGGGCTTAGGCGTCGAATTCCCAACTTCCGTTCATTCTTCTGGTGGAAGGTATATGTACAAAGACGATCAGGAAACCCCCGACAAGCACATGGTTGAATTTAATTTTAACCAAGGCAAGCATATCTAATGGCTTGGTCTTAGCTGTAACCGTTTACCTGAATGCAACACCCCTGATATTCTTTTTGTTGGCTCTAAGGGAACAATTGCTATCAAAGGTAGCGATTATATCGTTTATGACTCCAAAGGGAAAGAAACCAAGAAGGCGACAGGCGATGGGGGTGAATCGCAGCACCTTGCTAACTTTATTTCAGCAGTTCGTGGCAATGGCAAGTTGAATTCCCCTATTCCAGAAGAGCATAAGAGTACTTTGCTTTGCCATTTGGGCAATATTTCTCAGCGAACGGGCAGAACCCTTAAGTGCGACTCCTCTAATGGTATGATTTTAAACGACCCCGATGCTAAGAAACTGTGGACTAGAGAGTATGAGTCGGGTTGGGAGCCAAAACTTTAGGGTTTTTAAGGATTTCACAACTTAGGTTTTTATCCATGTTTATCATTAATTAAAATTAATTAGAGTTGAAGATTGAATTACTCTTATTATTGTGATAAATTAATCATTGTTCTGTCTGGCATTGCAAAATGCTGTGCAGGACTCATTTCCCCGGGTTGCATCCTAGAGCGAGCAAGGTCGTTAAACATCTTGTTACGGTTGCAACCCACTCTTACTAAAAATCATGTCGATGTCGAAAGTGCTAAGTTAAATAATTAAGTCTTAAAGTTGCGCTTCGAAGTGTATTGGGAACAGTTTTCAAAATCTTTTTTAAGTCTTAAAGGTTAATGTTGTTTTTAATTAAGATGTCGCCATGGCCTTGTAGGCTGCAAACTAGAGCGAAACAAGAAAGATTAAATGGTAGTCATCTCGTTACGGTTGCAATCCATAATTATATGATAGGTTGGAATAATTAAATTTTGATTAAGATTGTAAAACCGAGTAGATATTTTTGTATATCGGTCTGTATTATTTGTCCGTTTAGGAGAGGCCTTAGCTGTCACGAAAATTTAGAGTTTAAGGTTAGTTCCAAATGGGCTATAATAGCATGTTTAGGCCCATTTTGTCTGATAATCAGAAGATATAGCTCTATGGTTTAAAGGCGAACCTTATTTAGTTTGTGCAGTTTTGAAAATAGTTTTAAAAAAATTCATAAATTTTGTCATTTTAATTCATGTAAATCGCATTTATATTATAGGAATAAGGTGTCAAGTTTATTGAGGCCTAAAAATTCCTTAGTTTATTTGTTGGTTTTTAATTTTGCACTTCCCCCGGGTTGCTGCCTAGAGCGAGCAAGGTCGTTAAACATCTTGTTACGGTTGCAACCCATTCTTTCTTTATTTAATCCACATAGGGGTCTGCGCCCAAATCCTTGAGGATTTCCTGTCTTTGCTTTTCATGAACCAGCAAGTCTACCCTTGAAAGATAATGTCTTCTTTCCACCCGATGTTGCGCCAGCTTAAACATGGCAAGATACTTGTTCCATTCACGGATGGTGCCTGAGATCCCTAGATTTTTTAGTTTCATCTGCTTGCCTTGGCCCAGCCCTTCCAATAATTCATCATCCAACGATAAGAAAAATTGAGCACTCCCCGGATCTCCCTGACGCCCTGCTCGCCCCGCCAACTGGCGATCAATTCGTATTGATTCGTGCCTTTCTGTTCCTAATACATGCAAACCGCCTGCAGCGATTACTTCCTTGCATGGCTTGATATCTGTTCCTCTCCCAGCCATGTTGGTTGCAATCGTGATTCTTCCAAGCTGCCCCGCTTGTTCGATAATCTTTGCTTCGAGTTCATGATTCTTTGCGTTAAGAACCTGGTGGATCAATCCTGCATCATGAAGTTTCTGGCTTAGTATTTCCGATTTGTCAACGCTCCTAGTTCCAATAAGAACGGAACGGCCTTCGGTCCTCAGCTTTTGAATTTCATCCACGATGGCATCGAATTTAGCATTTTCATTAGGGTAGACTTTGTCGGGCCATAATTGTCTTAGAATGGGTTTGTTTGTAGGAACGCACACCACCCAGATTTTATATACCCTTCGGATTTCCATCCGGTTTTGCAATGCGGTACCTGTCATCCCACCCAGCTTTTTGTAAAGCCTGAAATAACTTTGAAAGGTTATTTGTGCTGCATGTTCATCACTATGAGTAACCGGTATTTTTTCCTTGGCTTCCACTGCTTGATGAAGGCCATCACGCCAATGCCTATCGGGCATTCTTCTTCCCGTAAATTCATCAATGATCACGATCTTGTTTTTATCAACAAGGTAATGCTGGTTTAATTTGAACCGATAGTGCGCTTGAATAGCCTGTTCCATGGCTTCGTGCAACTTGTCGAGGGCATCGCCATGCGGCCCTGAAGGTGGGTTTGAATAGCGGACAAGGTGTTTGCCCAAGGCGGTAAGTTCAAGTTTTTGCAATTGCGGGTTAAAGATGAAATGCTGGCCAGCTTCCATTCTTTGAACTAGATCATCGGCCCAGAGGTAAACCACTTGTTCTTCAGGGGTTGCAGGTCTAACTTGCCCGCTGATGATAAGAGGGGTTCTGGCTTCATCGATAAAAATATTATCAGCTTCGTCAACAAGAGCGAAGTGGTGGCCACGTTGGACAAAGTTAGATGTAGGGGTTGCGTTTCCTGCCAGCCAAGGAGACCAGAAAGGAGATTCCGCACCTTTGCCATCGGCTATTTTCAGGCGATCGCGTAAAAAATCGAAACCATATTCGCTGGCAGTGGCGTAAGTGATATCGCACTTGTAAGCATTTTGGCGATCGACATCCGACATTTGTTGCTGCAGAATACCGGTGGACATCCCCAAAGCTGCATATACAGGTTTAAGCCATTCGCCATCGCGGCGTGAAAGATAATCGTTTACGCTTGCAACATGAACGCCTTTTCCTGCCAAGCCATTTAAGAAAGCAGGAAGGCTTGCGACCAAGGTTTTTCCTTCGCCAGTTGCAAGTTCTGCAAGTGCCCCGCCATGAATGACTGCACCAGCAACCAACTGCACATCAAAAGGCCGCATGCCGAGAATTCGTTTAGATGCAATCGAAGCTAGGCCAAAAGCTTCTGGAAGCATTTTGTCTAATGATTCGCCGCCTCGGGCACGGCCTTTCATTTTCTTAGATATTTCGAGTATTTCAAAATCGGTGAGTTTGTCGAATTCGGATTCCCAATGGCGGATTTTTGGCACCTGCAAGGCTGCATATGCCAACCTTCTATCCCAAGGCGACCCAAACCACGATACTAATTGATTTTTCCACTGGCTTCCAAACCGATCTGTACGGTTTAGTGATTCCAGTTTGCCAGCGTCATGCTTGGCTGATTCTTCTACTCGATGCGTTGAAGATTGCTCCACGGTCAAACCTCATGTTTTGAAAGCGTATCTTTTCACTTACTTATATTGTAATGGAGTTTTAAGAAATGATTAACATAATATCAAATAAAAGAGGCCTTCAGATTGCCAACCACCTCTCCCAATGGTTGACAACCCGAAGGCCAAGAAGGACTAACAAAGGTTCCTTTATTCCAGCCCAACCAACCCGCTGTTCTATCTCTCCAATAGCCAGCGCGGGTCGGCTGGTTCTGGTCGGGGCGCCTCCGCAAGCGCACAGTACTTCTAGAGCAAAAGCCGGGCCAATTATTAATCAGTATCTCGTAAAAAATTAAATTTTTGCTATAAACCTATTTGCTACAACAACTTAAGTTATTTTAATTATGTTGATAGCTGGGCCGAATTTGATAATCAAAGCAGCCTATGCTAGTTTTTTAAGCAAGTCTGCTTTGGTTTTGAGCTTTGGAAATCTAGTGAAGCGAGGTAATAAGTAGGTAAAATAACTACTTCAAGGGTTATTACTTTGAAACTTCCCTTTCTTTTGGTCTATCTTGGTTGCATTCCTTCCGATTTTAGTGAGGAGGGGCACTAGACCTTGTCTACTTTTCCTTCTACCATGCTTTTTGTTCGGGTTTTGCTACTTGAGGTTAACCATGGCTACTGATTTTCGATTGAAAGAGATTCTGCCGGAAATTACCGAGTCAATTGTTGCTACTTACACAGAGTGCAATATGACCAGTCATTTGGGCCACAAACCGTTGCCCAGCAGGGAAGCTGTCAACGCCATGCTTGCAGACCTCTTGGATATTCTCTTCCCAGGGTATTTCCGCAGGCAAAATCTTCACATTGCCAATGTTGAATATTATGTGGGCGACCTAATCGATGGCTTGCATGATAAAATGATCGTGCAAATCACACGGGCTTTACGCCATGAAATGGAAAATCAGGCATCCCCAGAAATCAGTAAACATGATCTTGAAGCAATAGCGCAACAACGCACACTCGATTTTCTCAAAAAACTTCCCGAAATCCGCATGGTGCTTGAACATGATGTGCAGGCCGCTTTTGAAGGCGATCCCGCTGCCAAGGGCCATCACGAAATTATTTTCTGCTATCCAGGTATCGAAGCAATTTCCATTTACAGGCTGGCTCATCAATTATTGCTTCTTGGTATTCCTCTCATTCCCAGAATGATGACTGAATATGCACATAGCAAAACGGGGATTGATATTCATCCGGGCGCTCGGATAGGACCGCGCTTTTTCATCGATCATGGCACCGGAGTTGTTATTGGCGAGACCTGCGACATTGGGGTTAATGTAAAACTTTATCAAGGTGTTACTTTGGGAGCACTTTCATTCCCCAAAGATTCCTCGGGTAATATTATCCGTGGCAAGAAGCGCCATCCCACACTTGAAGATGATGTAGTTGTGTATGCCAATGCCACCATTCTTGGGGGCGATACCATTGTGGGTAAGGGCACGGTGATTGGCTCGAATGTATGGCTTACGCAAAGTGTTGCTCCTGGTAATGTTGTTGCACTTGAAAAACCAGTGCTACGCATGAAGGGCCCTGCAGGCAAGGATTCCGGGCTTCATTACAGCATCTGAAAGCCACAAAGAATGCACACTCAGCTTCTAAAATTAGATCCGGATAATCCAGACCTTGAAGTTCTTCGTGAAGCCTCCTTGATTCTTAATCAAGGGGGCTTGGTTGGAATCCCCACGGAAACCGTGTACGGCCTAGCTGCGAATATCTTTGATGAATCCGCAGTTGCGAAAATTTATATAGCCAAGGGCAGGCCGGGTAACAACCCTCTTATTGTTCATGTGCACTCGGTTGAACAAGCAAAAAGTCTGGTATTGAAGTGGAATGAAAGTGCCGAGAAACTTGCAGAAGCATTCTGGCCCGGCCCTTTTACCATGGTTCTCGATAAAAATAATCTGGTGCCTGATTGTGTAACAGCGGGGGCTTCAAGTGTTGCACTTCGCATTCCCAAATTGCTTGTCACCCGCAAATTAATCGAAATTGCAGGCTTCCCCCTTGCAGCACCCAGCGCCAACATTTCTGGTGCAATTTCCCCTACCACCGCAAGCCATGTGCTTAAAGACCTCGAAGGCAGAATTGAAATGATTCTTGATGCAGGCCCAGCTTCGGGGGGAATTGAATCCACTGTGCTCGATGTTCGATCGAATCCACCCATGCTTCTTAGGCCAGGTTTGGTTACTGTTCAAATGATCGAGAAAATCATCGGCCCGACCAAGCAGCTTCAGCAACTACATTTACATGGTGGTCCTTTTCCCTCCCCCGGGATGATGGCAAGGCATTATGCGCCAAAAACCACCGTTATCAACGTCGAAGGTTCAGGAGTTGAGTTGTTGGAAAAACTAAAAAAAGAAGGGCTTCAAGTAAGGCTGCTGGGATTTAAGACTATAAAAGATGCCGTCTGCTTACCAGATAATCCGGTGGGATATGCCACAATGCTTTACGCAGCTTTACACGACCTTGATGCATTGGGTTTGGATAGAATTATAATTGAATTACCACCCGATGCCCCCCAATGGCTAGCCATCAGGGATCGCTTAAAACGCGCAGCAACACCTGCAGATTAGATCAACCTAGTTGGTGCGTGAAAACCTTATCAGCAAAATCGGACCCTTCCACTAATTTCAGAAGATGCTGATGGTGGGTAAACAATATTACCTGAGTTTTGTTTGAGAACTCCGCAAGGCATCGCAGTGTGGATAACGCACGAGAATCATCAAAGTTAATAAGGATATCATCGAGGATAACTGGAAGAGGTTCGTCAAGTTTTTCTAGGTTGTTTTCAATTCCAGCAAGTCGCAGGGCTAGAAATAGTTGATCCGCGGTACCATCGCTGAGGAAGGCTGTACCTTCGCCAGCCTCAATATGCCCTGCTTCAAAGTTGATGGCGTATTTTTCCTCTGATTCTATTCTTTGCAGTTGCAGTAATTTCTTGCCATCAACATCGGTAGGAACGATTGCAGCCAAGGAGTTATTGGTAAGGGTTTTTAAATAGGAGTTAGCATTCATTAGCATTGGGTCTTGATTATTTTTGCGATAATCCTTGATAGTATTTTCTAGAACTGATTTTGCCAGTGTCAGCATTGCAAATTCTTTTGCCTGTTCCAAGCATTGGGATTTAAGCAATTCCCTTTCCGCACTAAGAATATGCGAGCCAGGTTGTTTCTCAAGTCTTTCGAGGGTTGCTTTTGCGTTGGCAAACTCCTCTACTTCTTTGTCGCGGGCTTTAGAGCACTCTTCCATTTTGGTTTTAATATCCTCAAGTTCACCTGTAATTATGGCTGAGTTTTTGTTCGCCAACTTTTTTGCAAGAGAGGGAATGTCTTCTCCCGAAGCTTCTAAAATAAGCGCATTTTTTGCGTCATCATAATCTTTGGTAGCTTTGGTTTTTTTTCTAATCTCTTCGAAATATTTGGAAAGATCTTCGAGCGGCATGTCTCCCAATGGTTTTAGTGTGGTTATGTGCGTTGATGCATCTTCTTCGATTTTTGCTAGTGCGGCCTCAGCTAGCTTCAAATCAGCCTTCAACGATTTTTGTGAAACTTCCTCTTGCTTAGCATCTGAGGCTTTCTGCCAAAGATCTGCAATCATTCTCTTTATATCTGCAGCTTCGGTAGGGCATTCCTTGATTGAAAGAGTTTCTAATACCTTTGTCAGTTTCCCTAGAATTTCCTTGTTGTCAGATTCCATCTTTCTTATGCGGATTTCTAAATCTCTTGCATCTTTATGATGCTGATGAATATTGGTAATCGCATTCACATGCTGGGCTGCATTATTAGTGCTAGCTTCGGGTGGAAGCTTGAGATTAGCCATCAGTCCGGCCCAAGCTTGATGATTTTCTTTTTGGTTATCTTGAAGCGTTTGCAATTCTGATTGCAAATTGCTTTGATCAGCAACCAAGGCGTCCAATTGTTTTTTGTTGTTGGCTTTTGATAGTTCAAATCTTGCTGCATTACTGATGATTTCTTCTGCTTTAATCCATGCGGTTTCAATTTCGCCCGTAGCAGTTAATTGCAGAAGTTTTTCAAATACAACCGCCTGTGCCTTTTGTTTGGATTCAATGTTTTCAAGTTTAGGCACTAATTCAATGATGGATTGCTGTAATAATTGTGCTTGGGTTCGCCAAGCAAGCATTTGCTCTGGAAGGTTTATTACCGTTAGGGGTATTCCTGCCCAGAGTTTTTGCCAATCTTTTTCCAACTCCGTTTTTGCAGTGTTCGTCTCTACAAGTTTTTGCTCAAATTCTAAGATTTCTTTTTCGAGACCTGCCATGTCTTGGGTTAATTGATTACCCCGGCCCACCTGATCTGCTTGGGAAAATAACTTGTCAGTGAATTGATCTAATTGATGCTGGATGTTTAAGAAGGCATTTTTTACACTAGCGTTGGCCCCAACGATTGCAGTTACTTTTTCGGGTAATGTTGGTGATTTACCTTCAAGCAGATTTTCTATTGCAGTCCAGGTAAGTTCACGGAGGTCTCGTAATCGGGCTAGCTCTTCGCGTGTTAAAAGTACGCCTTCATTTCGCAGTGCTGCAAGGTCCTTTTGTTTTGAATTTAAAGCTTCTTTCTTTCCTTTGATTTCAGTTTTAAGATTTTGCTCTATTGAATGATTGTTTCGAAAAAGGTTGGAAAAATTATTGATTTCTTCGCTAGTTGGAAGTCGCAATTTAAGAAAAGCATCCCAGGAAATCGAAGAATTCGGCAGAGTGCTTAATTTAATTTCAAGGGTAGATTTTTGGGCAGGAATATCTGATGTAAGTTTTTCAAGGTCGGATGGGGCAAGCTTTTTCGCCTTGATGGTTTGAACTAGGGACGTTACTTCTTCTAAAGAAGCGAGGGGTGCCTGGTTTTTCTCTTCCTGTTCTAAATCCTTGATCTTCTTGATTAAAATGTCGATATTTTTTTTAGTGGTTTCAATCAGTGTTTTTTCCGTTGTGATAAGGCTGCTGAGTTCATTGATTTGTATCTGGGTTTTCTGGTCGATGAACAAATCTCGCGACTCATCAAAACCGGTGTTTGTGAAGTAATCCTTTAGCAATTCTCTAATTTTATCCTCTTTTGCTTCTTTATCTTTGTGTCTATTACCAATATCAAGCAGATTTTTAAGAAGCAGTTCGGAACTTTGATTCAAAGTCTCTATTTCGTTTCGGACAGTTAGAATTTTTTCGTTGGGATTTAGATTTGCAAGTTTGGTGCTGATCTCCGAGATTCTTTTTTTCTGTTGTTCAAGTAATGCTTTGGAACTGGTTAGAAATTTTTCAGCGGCTTGATACTTGATTAAAGTTGCATCTTCAACTATTGGAATTTTATCTACTTCGCTAAGGGTGCTTTCTGCGGTTTTGTATTTGGTAAGCTGGGGCAGTGCTCTGAGAATACTTTCGCATTCAGCTTGTTTTGATGCCCAGGTTTTTTTCTCATCGCCCAATTCCTCAACTTTTTTTTGCAAGGCTGCAACCAGTTCACTTGCATTTTGCCAAGTGTTTAAACTCAATTTTGCTTGTTCGATTTTTTCTTGGTTTTCCTTTGCTTCTTTCAAGGTTACGGATAATTTGCTGTTCTTGGATGGGTAAATTTCTGCGGCTCTTTCTTCCAATTTTTGGAGTATCTTACGGAGGTTGGCGAGCCCAGTTCCCGCTTCGAAAATACTGGTTCCTAAATCTCCCTCACCTTCAAGAACTTCGCGACCACCCGACCTTAGTTGAGCGTGACTTATGCCAAATTGCATGGAAAAAGTTTCTCGAACCAAGCCGCCCAGCATCGGCTCAAAAATCGAGGTCGCATCTACATTATTTGTATCTAAAAATGTTTTTCCTTTGTTTGCTTTTTTTCGTTTGAGGAGATGGGTTTTACTATTGGAATCCAAGATGATGGATTCGATCAAAAAATCTCCAAAGGCGTGCTTGAAGTTATCGTCATTTTGAGCTGGAATGCCAAAGAGAAACCATTCAATGTACTTTAACGCAGAGCTTTTTCCTGCTTCGTTTGAACCATACACAATATGTAATCCTGGATTTCCCTTGGAAAAATCAAGTGTGGTGTTATCAAAGGGCCCAATCTTTTCAAATCGTATTTTTGCAAACTTCATTACTTTTTATCCTCACTTTTGGCAATCGTTTGAATCATGGGTACAAGTTCATTAAAAATTTCGTCAAGCCAACCTGCGTTCATTGGTTGAATCGCAGTGGTATCATCTTTTGCTTTCCAATCGCCCGGAATTTCTCTGTTCAATTTTGCCAAGGGTGTTTCTTTTAAAAGGGTTTCCAAATCTTTTGGATTCTTTTTTAATTTTTCTATCTCTTGTTTAAGGATTGAAAGGGCATCTTCACCCAGGGCCTCGTTTTGAATGGCAGTGCTTTCGTTGGAGGTCTCAACCTTGATTTGCTCTAGAAATAAAGTGCCTGCGCTTATGCCATCGAATATGCCTTGGATGTTTTCAGATATGCGATTTTGGCTGCAGATTAGCCAAGAGTGAAGGCTTGTTTTTCCCTTAAGAATAATGCGAATTCCATGGGGGATTTCATTGAATGGGAGCTTTTTGGATTCAACGGTTTCCGCTAATTTACCCTCAAATTCTGATTCTCCCTCAATACCATCCAGATTTACGGTGATTGCTTCCCAGCGGAAAACATCAAGAGGTTTAAATTCTAACTGCGCTTCACGATTGTCATTAAAGGTAACAAGGTAGCAACCCTTGGCCCCTGTTTCGCGGATATGTCTGCCTTGAATGTTCCCCGGGAAAATAATGTAGGGTTTTTCATTAACAACTTCGCGTGTATGAACATGGCCCAGGGCCCAGTAGGAATAACCTTTATTGATTAGTTCATTAGTGGTAGTCGGGGCGTAATTGGCATGCCCCTCTCTGCCATCTAGCGAGGTATGCAATATACCGATGTTTAATTTGCCTGGCATGGGTGCGGGGTAGGTGCTTGCAAGATTTCTAGGTTCAGCCTGGTTAAGAAAACCCTGCCCATGAATGATGGCTATTACTTCGCCTTCTTTGGTTATTTCGCATGATTCAGGTTGGTGGGCAGAAAGGATTGTCAGATTTTTTGGGGGTGATAGGGGTTTCGAAATTTTTGATTTGGCATCATGGTTTCCGGTGATCATGACTACTTTAATGTTTTTCTGATTCAGCCTTCCCATTTGTTGATTGAAATGAAAATTAGCTTTAAGATCTTCCGGGTCGCCATCGTAAATATCACCAGCAAGCAGAACAAAATCAACTTTCTGGTCAATTGCAAGGGTTACTAAATTTACAAGGGCATCACGGGTTGCAGCTAATATCTTGTCGGTTGGAAGGTTATGTCTGTTGGCCAATCCCTTTAGCGGGCTATCAAGGTGGATATCTGCTGCATGGATGAATCGGATCATAATAAAACCTCTGGGCTAAAAAGTCTGTTATTCTTTATTCGTTGCGACCTAGGAAATATTTCCATTAACATTTTCAGAATTCCCAATGAAATAAATTTTTACGACTGGGCTGGAAATAATCTTTATTTAGGTTCGAATAATCATCTGTTATATCTGGTGACATTACAAGCTTGGCAGCAGGGAATTTTATCATGCTTAATATCGTTCGTTCAAATTGTAACTCAATACCCCAAACCATACCTGCAAATTCCCCAGATTGGCTGCAGGATATCCACCAAAAACTTGCAGACCCACTTAACGCAAGCAATAGGGTTTATAGAGTTGTACCCACTTCCCGACGACGAAAATTCCTTACCAGACACCTTGCCCAAAGCGCCAAGATTATTCCTCAGATCATTACTTTAGACCAATGGATCAACGAGCTTTCTGCCCAAGGTTTGCTGGGCGAGTTGACCATGATGACTGAAACACAAAGGCATTTGGTTTTAGCAAAGGCTTGGCATCAAACGACAGGGAAGGAAGCGGGCGCTGCTTTCCTTACCGATATCGATCGTATCTTTCGCGACTTTCTTGGCACGAATTCTTTACCCGATGAAAATAAAGACCCTGCTATTTTCAACTGTTTCAACAACTATCTTGCACTTCTTAAATCAGAAAATTTTGCAGATCGCAACACCCAGGTAATGATTTTGCATGATGCTCTTGCAAAGAATCAAGGGCCTACCAATTGGCTCAAAACTCAAAAGCCTTGGTTCCTTCTCGAAGGGTTTCACCTGTTTCAACCTTTGGAATTAAAGTTGATCCAGCAGGTTGCTCGACATGCTGATGTTGTTCTTTGGCTGGTTGCAAACCTTGATGCTGCCCCTGCTCATAATGTTCAGGAAGCGGTCGAATTTTTCCAAAACAATGACGCAATGTCTTCTCTAGAGGATTATTTTCCTCTTAAGACAAATCCCATTGCTGCACTCGGAAATCAGTTGTTTCAGGAAACTGGTCCGATTCATGACCCCATAGACGCTGAAGGTTTGCAGGTTTTTAAATGTGGCAGTGCACTTGCGGAGGTAGAGGCTTTGGTTCGTTGGTTGAAACGCAATGCCTCGCTCGATAATGCGGAGTTTCGAAAAATTGCAGTGGTGATTCCAGGCGAGCCTTATGGCAGTTTGGTGCGGGAAGTTTTCACCCGGTCTGGAATTCCTTTTAACCTTGCGGGGAAAGGGTTTCAACTTGCTGAATCGAGGCCGGTTCGGGTTCTTCAGGCAGCGCTTGATTTAATCCAGAGCTCATGGACTAGGGAAGAACTTTCAGGCTTCTTGCATCTTCCTTTTGTATTGAAAACTTTGAACAGGCCATACTTTGTGGAGGAAGTGTTAAGGTTGCCGGTATCTTCTCCGGCTTCACTTAAAATCTGGCGTGAGGCCATCGCTAGGCATGGTCTTAAGCTTAAAGAAAGATCTGAATCTTTAGGAGGCAAATTCCAATCGTTTGTTGCTTCTTTGGAAGCTATTTTAAAGCCTGTAGAAAATCTTGAAACAGAGCTGGGCACGGGGGAGATAGCCAATGTCATCCGGGGGTTGTTTGCGATTTTCCCGATTATCAAAATGGATACATGGCTTGGCGCAAAGGGAAACATCAACAATGATTCAACCATTGTTCCCTGGACGGAAATTGAAAAAGATCAAAAATCATTTTCAAAGCTTCGGGATATTTTAAAAGAGGTGCTTTTGCTGGGCGACCGTTGGTTGCCCGCTGAAATTACGAATGCTAAAAGCCCTGCAGCTTATGCACAAGGAACTTTGCAGCTATTGCAAACTTTGCTTGCAGACAGGCATTATCAGGTAACGAATGATGATGATGCGGGGGTGCAGGTTTTTGAAGGTCGTGAAATTCAAGGTCTAGAATTTGAAACCGTGTTTGCTCTTGGTCTGGTGTCGGGGAAAGTTCCTTCAACCAAAGGTAAGTCTTATCTTGCGCGCCTAAGGCAAAACCATGAGGTCCTAAAAGTCTGGATGCAAGCCAAGCATAGGGAAGAAAAATATCTGTTTACCCAGTTATTTGAAGCTGCATCGAAAAATCTTATTCTCTCATTCCCTGTACATGATGAAGAGAAAGAGTTGATTCCAAGTTTGTTTATCAAGCCTTTTGAAGCTCGTGCTTTGGTTCCTTCCATGCAACCTGCAATTACATGTAGCAGCGAAAAACATACGGAGTTTGGGAGAAAACTAAAAACGGGCCAGGATCCGATTGGTATGGATGTTCGCGATTTAAACGAACTGAAGAGTTGGCCTAAATCTAGGTTATTAGAGGAAGGTGGCGTAACATTACCCGATGGTCTTGCTCAGATTTTACAGCGATCTTTTCCGGGTACTAAGCCCTTCAGCCCCAGTTCGCTTGAAGCGTATTCGAAATGTGCGTTTCGTTTCTTTGCAAACAATTTAATGCGCCTGCTGCCCTTCGAAGATAATGAAGCAACTCTTTTGGGAAAGCTTGTGCATAAAGCTTTGTTTACCGTTTACAACAACAAGCGGGAAAGGTTGAATCTGCCTGCCAATGCGCCTTTGCCTGCCCTTGATAAAACAATTGATCGATTACTTTTAGAAACTGAATGTAGAAGGCTTTGGCAGGATGCGAATGAAGAATTTGCGGGCATGATCCGCATACATCGTTTGAATCTTCTGCTTGTGCCCAATGGGGTGTTAGATGTGTTGTTGGAATGGCTCGAAAACTACGAAGAAAAATTTGGTTTCATCACGGGAGAAAGAGATTTTTCAGGCACTGAAATAGGGTTTGATACCAATGGGGTGCCTATACTTTTGGCAGGGAGGGCCGACCGCATCGATGCTGACCGCACTGATCCATCTAACCTTGCGTTGGTTGATTTCAAAACTGGAAAACCAAACAAGGATAAGGTGGTTGCCCAAACTGCGGATGGTAGATTGTTGCAACTGCCTCTTTATGCCATCACCACGATCAATGAACTCATGCAAAATCAAAAAGGAGAACTTCATGTTGCATCTGCAAAGTATTTGCATCTTGCTGATACCGAGTCGAGTTCTCCAAATGAAATCGAAGTCCCCCTAGATGAAAAAAGTATGGAGCATGCCAGGGAAATTGCGATCGCTAACGCAGATGGAATCAGACGGGGAAGATTTTCCCTATCGATGCACCGCAATAGTAAAACGCCTGAGTGTATGAGTTATTGTTCGTTCGGGCATGCTTGTAGGCAGCCTGCAGGATTACAAAGAGCCTTCAATTAGGAATCGCCCATTATGATTAAAACTTCAGCCAATGCCAAGTTTACCACTCCGCAGAAACATGCGCTTGATAGCAGCCGTAACCTCGGGGTTCGGGCTAATGCAGGTAGCGGAAAAACCAGCGTACTTGTAGATAGGATCATTCAGATTCTAGAGCAGAACCGTCCTGCGGATGACAACGAATTTACACCCGACCCAATGCCTGCTTTTTCAATCGAAAATATTGTTTCCATCACTTTCACCAAGAAAGCTGCGGGCGAATTGAAAGCCAGGTTGATGAAGTTGCTTCAAGAACTTGAGTTGCAAAGTGTAGGCCATGTTAAAAAGTGGTGGGCCAAACAAATCGAAAAATTAGAAGATGCACCTATCGGAACCATCGATAGTTTCTTTGGCAGCATTCTTAGAGAATATGCCTTGATGGATGATTCCGAGGATCGTATTGAACCAGATTTTGAATTGATGGACCCGTATGATGCGCAGGAACTGCAAGGCATTGCGGTGCGTTCGGTTCTGGAATCGCTCGATGAAATTCACCCGCAGTTAGCGGCGGCTTTGGCTTGGTGGAAGAATCTCGATGGTGCGGATGTGCTCGAAGAAAACTTGAAGAAGTTGCTAGGCAATTCTGCAGGAGTTAAGGCGGTGCTTAAACGAAACCCGCAGGTTGATCCTGAGGGTGAAGCTTTTGCAAAAGTTAACACCGACCCTGCTTTTGTTAAATTGCAGATGGAAAAGAATGAACTTTTGCAAATGCTTAATGCTCTGCTAAAAAGAGCCGGGCAGGAAAGAAAAAAAACAGCAACGCTCGAAGGATTAATCAGCAACAGTCTCGAAGCGCAACAAATGTTAGAAGAGGATGTCGTAGGCAGGGAAGTTGATATTCTCGAATTTCTAGAAGGTATGTTGCTTACGAGTGGGCAACCAAGAAAGTTCAAAGGATGCGATCCGGTAAGGGATGAAATCAATGCGTTGCTTGAATCATGGGCAGGGCCCTTGGCAGCAAAGCGGGTTGATTTCGCATTAGAAAAACAAGCATCGTTGGCACGTAATCATTTGATGCTTATCCTTGCGGAGGTCGATCAAAAATACAGGGCCCTCTGCCTGCAAAAAAACACGTACGACTTCGATACCGTCGCTCGCGGGGTTCTCAGGATTTTCGAGCGCTCTCCCACGATTATTTTAGACCTTAAGAAACGGTATCGCTTTATCCAGGTAGATGAATTTCAAGATACCAGCAGATTGCAATGGGAAATTCTTTCTTACCTAGTTGGTGGTGGGCCAGACCCTGAGCAGCCTCTTGATAACGATCGGCTCTTCATTGTTGGCGATCCCCAACAATCGATTTATGGCTTCCGTCAAGCCGATGTTGCAGTATTCAGCGAGGTGATTCAGAAAATCACCAAGGGCAATAAGACCAATCAACTTCATCAGGTTCAGACTTTACATGAACGCCATTCCACGGAGATTGCATCTCCAGAGGTGCGTGCGGGCGATGTGAAGTTAAGCGAAAACTTCCGCACTCTTGCAATCTCTCCTCTTGGCTTATTTAACCACCTGTTTAACTATGTTTTTGACCCTGTCACGCACTCGATCGATTCTTCGAAAAATTATGAGGTGAAATTCCAAGAGTTGATTCCAGGCTTGGATAATGAATCTAAAGGTGATGTGGTTTACATCGATTATCAGGTTAATGCAACCGATGAAGAATCCGATGGTATTTCCATGGGTCAGGTCAGGATGATTGTTGAAGAGCTTATTCGTTTTAAGGGTGCGCCAAGATCCAAGCTTGGTGAAGATAATCTGCCTAAGGTTTTCTCTTGGAAAGACATGGCCATTCTTGTTCCAAGCAGAAACGATACGCTTAGGAAACTGGAAGAACATTTACGCTCGTTGGGTATTCCTTATTTGCTACATGGTGGAGTAGGGTTTTGGCAAAGGCAGGAGGTACTCGACATGATGCAGTTGTGTCAATCGTTGTCGCAGCCTGGAAACGATTTGGCTTTGCTTGGGGTGTTGCGTGGCCCATGCCTGCGATGTAATGATGCGGACTTGTACTTTTATCATTGCTTAGGTGGTGGCAGAATGCCCCGTGGTTTATCTATTCTCGTTTCGAATGACGCTAATCTTGAGCGTGCTTGCAATGGGAAATTACATCATCTAAAACCTGAGGACAGGCAGAACCTTGATGAGGCTTGGACTGGTTTTTCTGATGAGGATAGAAGCCGATTGGTGCGGGCATCGAAGTCGATTGGGTTAGTGGGTGAATGGAGGCTTCTTGTTGATAGGGTTTCGCATGCGGATCTTTTGCAGCATTGCATGGAGCAGACGGGGGCTTATGCGATTTATGCATCTCTGCCTGATGGTGAACAGGTGCTAGCCAACCTTCAGAAATTCTTTGAGTTCCTGCGAAATGAAGAGTCCAAGCCTGGTTCAAGCTTGGCAAAAGTCGCTCATGCTCTCGAGGAAAGGGTGGAGGCAAGTAATAGAGATTCGCAGGCGAACCCGGGCGGCCATGGTATTGATGCAGTGCAAATCATGACCATCCATGCATCAAAGGGCTTGCAATTTCCTTTGGTTGTGGTTGCCAACATGCAAAGAATGATCGTTCGAAATAAAACAGAAAACATCATTGCAAGTTCCGAGGGCGAGGTTGGTCTAAAAATTCGACACCCCGCAAACCCTCGAAGAATTCTCCCAGATTCAAAATTCGAGCTCATCAAAAAAGATATCGATAGCAGAGAACTTGCCGAAAGTAGAAGGTTGTTTTATGTCGGGACTACTAGGGCTGAAGAAGTTTTAGTGCTTGCAGGGCATAAACCTTTTAGAGATTGCCTTTCTTGGCGTCGTTGGATTTATAAAGCACTCGATTTGCAAATCTCTGACTTTGAAAAAGGTTATTGGGAAAAAGGCAATTTGCGTGTTCGTTGTAGATCTAAGAGTGACGGTGGGCAGTTGGAAAATGAAAATACGGGCATGGAAGAGGAAGCAATCGAAGATCTTAGGCGGTTTTCCGAGACCCCGAAGATGGTTACGCTTTCCGTAACACGCATTGAAGATGAACTTAAGATGTTCGAAGAAAAGCCTGCAGAGTGGAAACTTCGAAATACACATCATGTTTTAAGTTTCTATTCTCTACCCAGATTCGATACCGAACCCGAAGATGATATCCGTAAATACATAGGGGCGTTGATTGGGAATACGGTTCATCGTTCTCTCGAAAGGCATGGCGAATGGCTCAATTCAAAAAAGGACGAGCAGCTTGTTTGGATTCACAAGATGGTGGATGCAGAGATAGGTTTGGCGCTGGCAGAGCTGGGCGAAGAGCAGGCCTTGGTTCTGGGGGTTGATGAAATTCAAAAAATCAAAGCTCAGGCAGTTAAACTTCTTGAGACTGCAAAGGGTAGCGAGATTAAACCGTTGGTCATTGCAGAGGGTAAAGTGGAGATCGAGTTTCTGCTTCCTATAGAAGGATATGTGATTCAAGGTAGAATTGATAAGTTGCTGAATCAGGGTGGGGTGGTTGAGATCATTGATTGGAAAACCGATGCGGGCCCTACCAAAAAATCCATCGAGCATCATCAATTCCAGATGAAGCTTTATGCACTTGCTTTGCTCAATTGCAATTTGATTCCCAAAGAACAAGAGGTTGTAAGGGCCAGGTTAGTTCTTTTAGATCATGATGTATTGCATACTTATGAATTCAAGCAGGCGGAGTTAAGAAAGTTCGAGAAGGAGTTGGCGGGTAAAATGCTGCAAATGAAACGAAAGTTGTCGGAAGTGGTTGATCAGCATGAGTTGCAGTTGCTATATCATGCAATTGCGGACGAAAGATAGGGCTTTCTATAAAACAAATGATTAGCATGATTTTAAGTGTTTTACATGGTAAAATACTTGAATTATGATTGTGAGTTAGTTACCTATTATTCGATAAAGAAGAATTGCGTCGCTATTGCAATAGTTCTCCTTTACGATGTCGTTCTTAAAGGATTTAACTCTAGGCTTAGGTTCGGAGTAAATGGTTCAATGATGATCGAAGTAGAAAACCTCTCAAAATATTTTGGCCCTGTGTTTGCAGTGCGGAATGTTTCTTTTCAAGTTGAGCACAACGAAATTGTAGGTCTGCTGGGAAACAACGGTGCAGGGAAAACCACCCTCATGCGCATCCTTACTACCTTTCTGCCCGCAACAAACGGCACAGCAAGGGTCGACGGCTTCGATGTCATGAATGATTCCTTGGAAGTGCGAAAAAGGATAGGCTATCTGCCTGAAAGCATTCCGCTTTACCCCGAGATGAGGGTCGAGGAATATTTAAGCTTCAGGGCAAGATTAAAAGGTGTTGACCGAAGAATTCGTACTGCCCAAATTGATAAAGTTCTTGAAAAATGCAGGGTTTTGGAAGTTCGTAGAAGACTTTTAGGAACACTTTCCAAAGGTTATAGGCAGCGGGTAGGGCTCGCAGATGCTCTTCTTTCTGATCCCCAACTCTTGATTTTAGATGAACCTACGGATGGCCTTGATCCTGAACAAAAAGTCCAAACTTTGAAGATGCTCAAAGAGCTTGGGCAAAATCATACCATTGTATTTTCATCTCACTTGCTTTCTGAAGTGGAGACGATTGTTCAGCGTGTGTTGATCATGCGTAGGGGAAGGCTTGCTTTCTCTGGCAAGATTTCCGAAATGGAAGCTGCAACGATTGTTCAAATCGAAGCGCGCGGCCCCGAAGATCAAATTGCAAACAGCCTTCGTTCGCTTGATGGTGTTATCCATGTCGCCCATAAATCATTGGGTGAGGGCTTTAATTCGTTTGATGTTCGATGCGCAGAAAGCCATGATATTCGCGAAGCCGTGTATCAACGGATATCGCAGAGTGGTTGGTCGCTTCGCAAGCTTGACCAAAGGCGAAAAAATCTGCAGGACAAATGGAACGAAATCAACAATCAAGATGAAAATGCCCTTCAGTCTCATGTGGGGTCCAAGTAACAAAATTCACAGGTTGCTCCGGCGTTTTGCAACCTTAATACATTTAGTCGACAGGTTTGTCTGGAGGTAGGAGATGGATCCATTGGTGCAATATAAGAATGAGGTAAGTGCAGATTACGGGCCCTCCGAAATGGTGGCCGATCAGCCTACTTTTGCCAGAATCATAGGAAGCTTGGGCGCTGCATTGACGATTTTCGGCGGCTTGGCAATGGCACTTAATCTTTCCGGTAGGGTTGCAAGTGTTGGCTCTGGCTGGGCTGCTTTTGCAATTGCTATTGGTATTTCAGGACTGCTTTTTCATGCAGCTTTCGATTATGAAGTTCAGTTCCGAAGGGCCTACATGCTTTTCGGTTACATGCTTTTACTGATGGGCTCTATCTGTTTTCTTTTGCCTTTATTTGGCAAACCAGGTTTGTTTGGTTTGGGTTGCTTGGCTTTTATCATGGCTCTGTTATTTATAATGGCTTTTTTACGGCATGAAACAGATGCCATGATTGCAGGAATGGCAAAAGCTGCACTGGGATTTGTAGGATCGATCAGTGCAGTGGTTGGAATTACAGGTTGCTTGATAGGGCCTGAAAACCTGCGCTCTTCCCCTTTTCTTCCTGAATTCTTCGTTGCAGGTTTGTTTGGCATGCTCTTCCTAGCTTCCTATCTGGGTAGCAGGGGAATGAGTGATGACTTCACTTATAAGGTTGCACGCTTGGCTCTTTGGGGCGGGCTTCTGCTTCTTGTTTACGCTCTACTTCGTTCTGCTTTGCCCCCATTTTTATATTCGTTTGGCTATATCAAAGTCCGACCTGCGGAATTTTTAATCCCAGGTGGATTTCTCTTAATGGTGCTTGGTACTCTTTATTTTGTCACCGCAGCACTCGTTTCCTCTGATAGCAAGTTGGCAGTGCTCACACAAAGAGAATTAGGCTCGATGTTCTTTTCGCCTATTGCATACTTTGTGCTGCTAGGCTTTGTGGTGGCAGGCTGGTTTGGGTATGTGGATTTTATTAATCGACTGAGCGTATCCCGCAACAATATTGAACCGATTGTTCGAAACTATGTGATCGATCTGGTCCCTGTGCTTGCGATCATTTTTATTGTTCCTGCAATCACCATGAGGTTATTAAGCGAAGAACAACGATCCGGAACCATCGAGGTTTTGCTAACCGCTCCTGTTGATGAATACACCATCGTATTGAGTAAGTTTTTTGCTGGGTTTGTAATGTATTTGGTGGTGTGGTCCCCCTTTGGGTTATACCTGTTGGCGTTGCCTTTGTCGGGTGCGCCTGCATTCGATTATAGGCCGTTGATCAGTTTCTTTGTGGGGTTGTGTGTTACGGGCGCAGCATTCATTTCCATGGGGTTGTTCTTTAGCAGCCTTAGTAAAAATCAGATCATCAGTGGTGTTTTGACTTTTGCAGGGATGCTGGGGCTTTTCATCGTAGCAATCATTCGTGAGCGGATTTTTGGCCAGAACCCTGCTAGCCCTTGGTATCAGGTTCTTATGCATATTTCATATCTGGATGTTTGGAATACCACGCTTGAAGGCAAGTTAGTTCCTAAGTTTTTGTTGTTTCATGCATCCTCGGCTGTGTTCTGGCTCTTCTTGACAACGAAGGTGCTGGAATCGCGCAAATGGAAGTAAGGGATTTTAGAGTAAACATGAGCGAGTCAAATAACATGAATAATGGATTGATCAATGGGTTATCTAAAAACCCGATTGTGATGAATTTTGGCGCATTCCTAATGGCTGCGATTTTTGCCCTTACCTGTGGGATTATTTCCTGGAGGCTGGGCCGCCCCGCAATGGCTTATATTATCTGGTCCGGCTCGCTTGCTGTTTTCAGCGCAGGCGTTGGCTTTGTTTTAGCTAACCGAAATCAAAATGAAACCTCCCCAGAAAACGCTCTCCGAATCGGACTTATTTTCCTCGGCGGCGGCATCGGCTTCGCCACCGCTATCCTTGGCCTCTTTCTTCCACTGATGGAATACAGTGACATCTTTGGTGGGGGCCTTGCACAATGGCGCAAAAACCCAAACACGGTTCTTCTTTGTGCTGGCCTTCTTTTTGGCGGCCTTGCCCTTATGTTTGGTAGCGTCATGCTCGCCAAAAACTTTGAAAAATCCAGCGTCGGGCTTCGAAGGCTTCTTTATGGCACCAATGCCTTCCTTACCGGTATGCTTCTTCTTACCGTGCTTGGCGTTGTTAATGTGCTTGCTTATGTGCCCATGGGCAAACTAGACTTCTTCAATCGCACTTTTGATTTCACCGCTTCCGGCCTTTATTCCATTAGTGAGAGCACCCAGAATTTTCTTTCCAATCTTAAGGAACCCGTCAAGGTTTATGTCCTTCTTCCCAGTAATAACCTAATCACGGTTGAAACTGAAACCCTGCTTGAAACCTTCAAGACCCATACCAAAAATATCGCCTGGTCTTCGGTTTCTCGTGATCTTGATGCCCAAGAACTAGCTAAGCTTCAGGAAAAATATCAGATCCCTGACTCCCTTGGTTTGCTCGTGGTTTATGGTAACGACCAAAAACCTGTTTATGACTTTATCAAGTATCCCGATCTTTACTCCATTCCACAACAAGACCCTCGCAACCCCAATGCCGATAGTGGGAGTTTCCAATTTCTTGGCGAAGCCCAACTCATTAAAACAATTACCTTCCTTTCCGAAGGCAAATCCCAAGCGGGTGTGTTCTTCACCCAGGGCAATGGCGAACTTAGCATCGATGATAAAAATCCAGGCTCGGTTGCAGGCATTGGCACCCTTTGGGATGAAACTGCAAAGGGGAACTTCAAGCTTGATAAAATCACGCTTGATCGAAACACCAAAAAAATCCCTCAAGAAGCTGATGTGGTGGTGATGGCACGACCTAGGTTCGATCCACCCCCACAAGCGATCGATGCCCTTCGCAATTATCTTCGCGGCACTGATGGCAAAAAAGGCCGTTTGCTTTTACTTCTTGATGTTGAAGTGGAACAAGTTGCAGGTAAGAAACAAGTCATCCCTATGCCCAACCTGAAAGTGCTTTTGCGCGAATTCCAGGTTGATGTTGCAGATGACCAAATCTACAACCCTCTTAACGAACGCAAGCCTTCTATCATGACTATCATGGCTTCCGATAAAAGCAATAATCCTATTGCCAAGGCTTTCTTAAAGGGCCGTTCTGCAACTCTTTTCCTCTTCGATGGCATTCGAACCGTTAAGCCCTTGGCACGGGTTCCCAATGCGCCACCGAATCCAATTAGTGCAGAAGAAATTTTGCTGACGGACCCCCGTATTCCTGTCTGGGCTGAAACAGATATGAGTGCTAATCCGCAAGAAATTATTGCTGAGTTGCGCAAGGATGAAAAGAAGGCTCAACAAAAACTTCAAGGTGGTCAATTACCCGTGGCTGTTGCGGTGATGGAAAAAGGTGCAGCAGACCCATTGGCTCAAATCCCAGGCCATGAAGGCATGGCACCTACCGAAGACAAACCTAGGATGGTTGTTTTTGGGGATGCATCTTGGGCAAGCAATGAAGGCATCAATGGTAGGTTTGGCGAAAGCAGCCTTTCCCTTTTCAACACCAGTATTTCATGGTTAAGAGATCGATCAGATCTCGGGGCCAAGCCCAAAGGGCAGGAACGAAAAGATTATAAGTTTAATGTTGCTGAAGATGCTGTTACCAGGCTGAAGTTTCTTCCGCTTGCAATGATGCTTCTTTCAGTAATTGGTTTAGGCGGAGCTATCTGGATTGTTCGCAGGCGCTAGTTTGAATTTGAGGTTTTTACGATGAATTTTAAGACTACATACATTCTGTTTGGGTTCCTTGCGGGAGTTTTTATTCTCCTCGCTTTTGCATTGTTCATGGATCCGGGCGCAGTGGATTCTGCTGCCTTTATCTTCCCTTCGATGCGATCCGGGAAAAACACCATCCAAGTGGATGAAGTGGAACGGGTGGAAGTGGATCGAAAGAAACCTGTTGCTGAGAAACTCGTGTTCGAACTCGATCCTGCAACCAAGCGTTGGAGCATGACCGCTCCACGATCTACCAGAACCGATAAGTTTGCAATCCAAGAAATTGTGCGCCAACTTCGCGAAGCTAAACCCGATACCGAAGCTGATCGCCCATCCAACTTGGCCCAGTGGGGCTTGGATGATCCTTCTGCAATCATCACCCTTAAGAAAAAAGATTCCGAACATACCATCAGCCTTAAAGTTGGGAATACCAGTCCTGGCGAATCAAGCGCAGTGGTTTATCTGCTTTCTTCTGATAATCCCAAGAGCCCTATTGCTGTCAAAAAATTCCTGATCGATGGCTTGTTCAAACCTCAGGTTGCTTTCAGAGAGAAAGATCTTTTGAGCCCCAGTGTTTCCGACATCAAATCCTTCAAGCTTGAAGAAACAGGCAAAAAATCTGTCGCAGTTGCTATGACTGGCGAAAGCAAATGGCGTTATGCCGAGCCTGTGAGCTATGGCGAAGCAGACTTTGATGGTGGCGAAAACAATGACCCCCTTAAAGTTTCAGGAGGCGTTCGTGGCTTGCTCATGAATATCTCTAATCTTAAGGTGGAATACAAAGACGAAAAAAATAACGACTTTGTTTCTGATGAAAGCCCTGACCTTGCCAAGTATAAGTTGGATGTTGCGAAGGATAAGGTCTTGCAATTATCGATCGAGCGGATTGAAGAAGGTAATAAAACCAGCAACCCTAAACTCATCGTTGCAGTGGGTGAAAAAGTGGGCGAGGCTAAGGATAAGTTTTACGCAATGCTCGATGATGGCAAAAAAGAAATCGTGCGCATTAGCGTTGCCTCGGTTGAACCGTTGCTAAGGCTTGCTGCAGACCCTGAAGGATTGCGCGATCGCACCCTTGTAAAAGCAGGCGCCCTAGATAAACCTGATGCTATTACTTTGAAAAACAGCTATGGAACCCTTGAATTTCAGCGCATCGATCCTGCCAAGCCTTGGATGTTGTATCGGCCGGGTAAGGATGTTCCCGATGCGATTAATGAAGTTTCGGTCACCAACTTGATTTCAGTCTTTGGCCAAAAGGGGCAGATTAAATCCTTCATTGATACGCCCGCCAAGGATTCCGAACTCGAACTTGATAAACCTCTTGCAGAGCTTTCGATTTACATCGATGGCATTGATAAGACTCCTAAAAAAGAAGAGCCAAAAGAAGCTAAAAAAGACGAAGCTAAAAAAGACGATAAAGCCAAGGAAGAGAAGAAAGAGATCAAGAAGGAAGTAAAACCTTCGTTAAAGCCAGGCGATCCAAAGGTGAAGGTTCTTTTTGGCAAGCGGGAAAATGGCCTCGTGGTATTCAAACGCATCGCTGATAAAGAAACCACTTATGGCAAAGTACCTGAAATCTTATTGGACAAATTAAAAGAAAGCCCATTGGCGTACTTGGATACTTTTGTTCCCAAGTTTAGCGAATCGATGGATCTGGGCGAAAATGTAACAAAGCTTTCGATTTCTCGTGCAGGTAAAATTTTCGAAGTTAGCAGGGATAAAAAAGAAGATCCATGGAAGATTGTTTTGCCCCCCGAGCAAGCAGGCAAGAATGCTGATGCTGGCCTTGTGATGAATGCTCTCGGTGCGCTTAATAATCTTAAAGCCAACAAGTTGGTTGCAGAAAAAGCTCCTGAAGGCGAACTTACCCGTGAGTATGGTTTGAACCCCGCAAGTATCAAAGCGGTCGTCACCTTGGGTAAAGATAAAGATGCTAAAACTTTTGAATATGGTTTCGGTAAGGAATCGCCTGATAAGACTGGTATCTACGCCCGACAAGCTTGGCGTGATTTTGTATTTATAACCGATCGCTTTGTCACCAATGCGCTTGAAGCAGAGCTTCAGGATCTGGTAGTGTTTCCCAAACTCGATCCTGCAAAAATTGAATCTATCAAGCTAACAGGTTGGCAATCCTTGTTGGGTTCACCCTTTACGATTGAGCTTGAACGCAAAGATAAATCTTGGATAGCCAAGGCCCCTGCTGAATTTAAATTGGATCCTGTTAAAGCGGAAGTTCTAGCAACTGCGCTAGCGACTTTGAAAGCTGAAAAGTTTGTTTCCTTTAGCGCTGGAGTCAAAGCTGAACAGGAACTTGATCTTGCTAAGGGTGCCTTACAAGTTGAATTCAAAATCCAAGGTGAAAAAGAAAGCCAGAAGCTTTTGGTTGGCAAAATGGATGGAGATAAATCTTACTTTGCAACTTCGGGCAAGTTTGCTGATGTGTTTTTGATTCCCAAAAATGCATTTGAATCCATGCGCGTAAAACCAGCTTATTTCAGCCCATAACAAGCTTGCAGGAGCTCTCATGATTTCTGATTTGCCTGCCTTCCTTGGCGGAGATATGGCATTTCCCTCGGGGCCTTCTTTGCCTGTTCATGATCCTGCAATATTTCGTGCCCTGCAATCTTCTTGGAACGATGCATCTTGGGCTTCCTATGATTCAGGGCATGTACTCGCACTTGAAAAATTAATCGGCGAACATTTTCTTTCTCCTCATGTACTCACCTGCTCAAGCGGTACTCTCGGGGTCGAAACTTCTTTGAAGGCTTTGGGAATTAAGCCAGGCGATTTAGTTGGCATGGCTGCTTACGAATACCCAGGCAACTTCCTTGCTATTCATGCCTTGGGGGCAAAACCTTTTCTTATCGATCTCGATCCTGCAAACTGGCAGATCTCGCCCCTGGCAATTGATGTTGCAATCGAAGTTGGTTGCAAAGCAGTGATTGTTTCACATTTGCATGGTGGACATGCAGACATGAAAACAATCATGGCAAAGTGCAAAATCGCAGGCGTGGGTGTAATCGAAGATGCCTGCCAAAACCCCGGTGCGGTGGTGCAGGGGAATAGTGCAGGTACTTGGGGAGACTTTGGCGTTCTTAGTTTCGGTGGTTCGAAATTGATTACTGCAGGCAGGGGCGGAGCTATACTTTCGAATAAACCTGAGTTTGCACAAAAGGCGAAGATGTTGCTTTTGCGGGGTAGCAAGCTGGCGCCATTAAGCGAAATTCAAGCCGTGGTTCTTTTGCCCCAACTGGAAAACTTGAATAAAACAAATGCTTTCCGCATGGCTTCAGTGAATCTGTTGCAAACAAAACTCCATTCCATCAATGGAATTGAACTTATTCAAGCTTCCTTCAATTCTGATCAACATGCTTTTTACAAATTAGGGCTAAGATTGAATCCACAAGAGTTTGGCTTGGATCGTGAGTGCTTGGTTCCTGCGATGCAGGCCGAGGGTATTGCACTTGATGCGGGTTTCGCTGCCCTTCATGTAAGCAGATCGCCTTCACGTTGGCAGAGTGCGGGCCCGTTGCCTGAAGCTGCAAACGCCCATGAAAATATGCTCGTTTTGCATCATCCGGTTTTACTGCAAAATGAATCCGCAATGAATTCCATCGCACATGCCTTTGAAAAGGTTCAGTCGCATGCAGAGAAGGTTCGCAAGAAGTTCTATTCTTAAGCACTAAATCCCTATTTTCAAACTACAAGTAATTAACTCTGATTATTTCATGCCGACCAATTTAAGTAGCATCGTAAATTGGTCACGACTATTTTACGATGGTACTTAAAATGGTCGGCAAGGTTTTGCTCATAAAATCTTATTATGTGAACGATCAGGCTAGAAAGCTGATCAAGGTGCTTGTTGCATTTCTGCTTCAAGAATGGTGAACAGGAATTTCTCCGGGTCATCCTTGCGAAGTTGTAACTTCCCTTTGATGATCTGCGTTTGCCTGCTCATCCGCACAACTTTTGAATCTTTAAGTTCAATAAGAACCATGCCATTCAATGAGGGCATTTCGCAGTACCAACAGCCCACGGGATTTTCCAAAAGTAAAAAAGTATTGGATTCATGTTCCTCACCCACGGGTTGCATATGCCCTTCGATTTGCACTTTTTGATTTTCTAATTGTTTTAAATACGCAGGGTATTGTGCCAACGCTTTGCGATCCACCTGGGTTTGCGCTAACACCAACCAAGGTAGTAAATTAACAGCATTGGCTTTGATGGGTGGCAAATCGAGTTCCATTTTATCCAGAGCAAAGGGCCGTAATGATTTAGGAACAAACCAGCGTTTATGATCCTGATGCTTTTCATCTTTGGCTGTTTTTCTACCTTGCACATACTCTTTTAATATCCGCCTATGTTCCAACAATATTGCTTCGCGTAATCCAAACTCTGTAACACAACCATCCATCATGGCAAGCGCCACTTCCGGATCACCCGATGCATTAGCGATTTCTGCAAGCTGCATTAGTAAAAGTGAATCTGCGGGAAACCATAATGCCAAGAGTTGTACGGAAGCAATGGCGTCCTTTGGAATGTTTTTTAATTGTGTGGCGTCAATACCGCCAGAAAGGTATTTGCCTTCTGGCGATTGGAATTGAAGGTTGAACAAGTTCTCAAACTTTTGTCCTGCTTTTTGTTTTTTCAATTGCTTGATCCAGAAAAGATGCAATTTTTCTGCATCAACATATTTCCCTGGTGCGAGGGCTATTGCTTGTTCAGAAACCTGGATGGCCCGGTCAAATTCTCCCAGAGTTTGCCAAGCACTTGATAGGTTGGCAAGGATGCGAAAGTTAAGAGGATATTCGCGGTCAGCTTTTCGCAGGGTTTCTAGGGCGAGGGGTGCTTGATTTAAACGGATCAAAAGGGCGCCCTGGTCTGCGAATTCTTCGGGCAGGAGTTTTCTTTCTTTGGAAAGTTTATCTAGGCGGGATAAATCTTGAAGGTATTTCTTTCGAAACTCAGATGAGATTTGCTTAAGTTTTGGTTCAACAGCCAATTGCCTGAGTTGCCTTTGATCCATCAATAGGCCCCGCCATTGCGAAGGCAGTTCGTTATACGATTCTTGGGAATAATAGACCCCAGCTATAAGTGCGCCTTCAGATAATAAAAGGCTGGCTAACAGGCCAAAGGCCTTTAAGATCCAAAACTTTAGCGGGCAAACTTGCACAAAGAGTCTCCTGCGATTCGATGGAATTATATTTCATGCTACTCATGATTCGATTAACCTTATCGTAATCTAATATCATGCCTTTTTCGAGTATAACAGGTTGGGGTTCCGGAAAAATGAATGTACTTTTAATTTTAATAGCTGGGTTGATGCTTGCAGGAGCGGAGACTACTTTAAAATCTGCTGATTTCAAACCTGCAAAAAGCGACCCAATGATCGAGGTATTCGAGGCTGCCAAGGTAGAACTAAAATCTGGAAGCCTTTTGAAAATAGAACTGCCTTTGAGTTTGGGAACTGGCTTTCAATGGGAATTATTAGGGCCTAATCATGGGCCGTTGAGTTTTCAACAAACGAAAACCTTACCTCCTGATCAGCCCAGACCAGGGGCTGGAACGGTTCAACAATTTGAATTCAAGGCTAAAGCCCAACCATCAGGTTCCTCTTCCCAGGTTGTGTTGGTTTTCAATTTGCGTAGATCGTTTGAAGGGGTTGGCAATAAATTTTATCAGGTTCGCGTTGTTGTGGGTGAACCTTAAACTCTTGAAATAATATTGGTTCTTTACTCGGAGATAACATGGCTGATGTGATTTTTAGTGAACTTGAAGAGTTGGTAAAAACTCATGGTGTTAAAAAAGCGATTGACCATCTTGCAGAGCAAATGATTGCCCGCAAAGATTACAACAAGCTCTTTTATACCTTATTGGTGAAAAGCAGACTTGAGCTTGGATTGAATGTTATTCCTACTGCGCCTTCCAACGAAATTCCTGTTGATATACAGGAAAAGTTTGAAGACAACATCAGGCTTTCTGCAAGAAATGTGGCAGAACGTTTCCTTAAGGAAAACAATCTTGAGCAGGCGTGGAATTTTTATCGAATGATTGGCGAGACGGAACCTATCAAAGCTGCGATTGATGCAATGGAACCCAAACCTGAAGATGAAATGGAAGTACCGATCAGGCTTGCATTTTATGAAGGCTTGAACATGCCTCTGGGTTTTGATTGGATTCTCGAACGCTATGGTCTTTGCAATGCTATTACCACTTTGACGAGTCAGGATTTTTCCCAGATGCCCGCGGTAAGAGAGTATTGCCTGCAAAAACTTATTCGTGCGTTGTATGGAGAATTAGCAATCAGACTGAGAAATGAAATTGAAAAGCACGATGGGAATAGTTCTGCTGTTGAAAAAATTCCAGTTGGAGAAGCAGGGGAAATTAAAAAGCTGATTGCAAACCGCCCTTGGTTGTTTGAAGAAGACAACTACCATATTGATCTTTCGCATTTGAGTTCTGCGGTACAGATGAGTATTCATTTGCCTGCGTGTAAAGAGTTGGAGATGGCGTTGGAGTTATGTGCGTATGGGAAAAACCTGTCATCAAGGTTCTTGGGAAAAAGCGAACCGCCTTTTGAAAATCTTTATGAGTCTTATGGTACGTACTTGGAAATTAACGCAGGGCGTGAGATAGAGAAAAACTTAGATTTTTTCAGAAAGATTGCAAAGGAAAACGAACCAGATGGCAGCAGTTATCCCGCAGAGGTTCTTTTGCAATTGTTGGAAAAATTGGGAAAATCGGAAGAGGCTTTAGAGCTTGCAGGTAGAACCTTGAATGCTTCCGGACTTTATGGAATGTGCATAAAAGCAGGCAATTTCAAGCCAATGAAGCAAGCTGCTCAGGCACAAGATGACCCTGTGCATTTCCTTGCTGCCCTTATTGAAGTGGAAAAAGCAGGTAAAGCCTAACGATTAAGTTGCTCGCGAGGGGCGGAATATGCCCCTGTAACTTATGAAAAAGCATGAGTTACAGGGGTTTCTATCTTGAAAAAGTGTCGAATTTGAAGCAAAATGGAGTTAGTGTTCGAGATTTCACCTGCCATTTTTGCTTATTACTATGAATAATCATTTGCTTAAAATATCTTGGCGCATTGCAGTTTTGGCACTGGGTGTTATAGCTTTCGCCTTTCAAAATCTAAAGGCAGAAGATTCACGGGATTTGGAGTTCTTCGAAAAAAAAATACGACCTGCGTTGGTTGAGAATTGCATCAAGTGCCATAGTGAAGCTGATAAAAAAGTTAAAGGTGGCTTGGCCTTGGATAGCAAGGAAGGCGTTGCGCGCGGTGGGGAAACCGGGCCTTCGGTTGTTCCTGGAAAACCTGAATTAAGCTTATTGGTAAAAGCAATTCTATACGATGGCGATTTGAAGATGCCCCCGAAAGGGAAATTATCTGCAGAGTTAATTGCAGATTTGACCCAGTGGGTGAAAATGGGTGCTCCAGATCCTAGAACTAAAAAAAATGCTGACATTGCAAAGACTGAGAAGAAGCCTTTGAAGGGGGAAAACTGGTGGTCGTTCGCTCCCATTGCCAATGTTAAAGCTCCTGTGATAGCAAATAATCTTGGCCGCAACGAAATTGATAATTTTATTCTTTCTCGGTTAGAGAAAGATCACCTGACCCCTTCGCCCGAAGCTTCGAAAGCAATTTTGGTTCGAAGATTGTATTTTGATCTGATTGGTTTACCCCCCACCCCTGATCAAGTGAAAGCTTTTCTTTCTGATACCAGCGTTGATGCTTATGAAAAGTTGGTAGATAATCTTCTTAAATCGCAGCACTTTGGCGAAAAATGGGGCAGGCATTGGCTGGATATTGCACGCTTTTCAGAATCTAGCGGGGGAGGGCGTACCGCGTTATTCCCAGATTCTTGGCGTTATCGTGACTATGTCATTCAAGCTTTTAACAGCGATAAATCTTTCAATCGATTTTTACTTGAGCAAATAGCAGGAGA
Organism: Gemmataceae bacterium; assembly: GCA_044337875.1. Taxonomy (GTDB): domain Bacteria; phylum Planctomycetota; class Planctomycetia; order Gemmatales; family Gemmataceae; genus UBA969. Next base: position 109,514 of record JBIIMS010000008.1, on the reverse strand, counting down.
TCTTCTACCTGCCAAGGATAATCGTGAACAAGCGGATAACATTATTGCGACCTCTTTCCTTGCATTGGGCCCCACCAACTTCGAAAGACAAGATAAAAAAATTCTGGAGATGGATGTTATTGATGAACAACTTGACACCCTCGGAAAAGCTATTTTGGGCATGACCATTGGGTGTGCACGGTGCCATGATCACAAGTTCGATCCCATTCCAACCCATGATTATTACGCTCTTGCAGGGATATTCAAAAGCACCAAGACTTTGATTCACGACAATGTTTCGAGATGGATTGATCGCAAGCTTCCTGTGGATGCTGAAACCGAGAAAAAAATCATAGAGCACGATGCTAAGGTTGCACTTCTAGATAATAAAATCAAGGAACTCAAGAAGAAGACTACCACTAAGGGGGATGTAGTAAAAAAGATCATCGACCCCAAAGATCTTGATGGCATCGTGATTGATGATACCAAGGCCAAGAGAGTAGGCGCGTGGACTGTTTCCAAGTTCAGTAATTTCTTTATTGGTACGGGTTACCTGCATGATGAAAACAAAAACAAAGGCGAACTAACGCTTAGTTTCACACCAGAATTTTCCAAGGCGGGCAAGTACGAAGTGTTGCTTGCTTATCAAGCGGGGCCTACTAGGGCTAATGATGTCCCTGTTACTATTTTCCATGGGGATGGCGAAACGGTAGTGCATGTTGACATGCAGAAGAATCCGCCAATCGATGGAAGATTCGTTAGTCTTGGGCAGTTCAGATTTGAAAACTCTGGGCAAAACTTTGTTTTAATTTCTAATATAGATACTAAGGGGCATGTAACGGTTGACGCGTTGCAATTCCTGCCCGTGGGTGAAGCCGAGAAAGTGGTAAAACCTTCTGCAAAGGGTGAAACAGTCGATGCCAAAGAACTAAAGAAAATGGAGAGCGAATTAAAGGAGTTGAAGGCAAAGGGCCCTGTTAGGCCGGTTGCGATGTCTGTTGAAGAAGAAAAAAAACCAGCAGCTATTAATATTTGTATTCGGGGAAATGTGCATACTCCAGGCGCCTTGGTTCCACGCGGTTTTCTTTCTGCAGTGAAGGTAAACACCGCACTTAAAATTCCGGACAATGCAAGTGGCCGCAAGGAATTTGGCCTTTGGCTTGGTGATGATTCGAACCCCTTGACTGCCCGGGTTTATGCAAACAGAGTTTGGAGTTGGCTGCTTGGTTCGGGATTGGTTCGCACCACCGATAATTTTGGCACCACTGGCGAAGCGCCTACCCATCCTGAACTTCTCGACTATCTCGCAGCGGGATTCATCAAGGATAATTGGTCAACGAAAAAATTAGTTCGCAAGATCGTTACTTCGCAAACCTACAAGCAATCTTCTGAAGAAAGCACCTTGGCCCAGCAGAAAGATCCCGAGAATAAAACCTTTAGCCATATGAATCGCAAAAGGTTGGAAGTTGAATCTATCCGAGATGCTATTTTGATGGTATCGGGAAAGTTGGATTTGGCGATGGGTGGTTCGACGATAAATCCTGGTACCAGTAGTGAATACGGGTATAAGTTTACGGATTACAGGCGCAGCGTTTACACTCCGATTTTCAGAAACAATCTGCCCGAGATTTTTGAAGTCTTCGACTTTCCAGATCCTAACTTGGTGGTTGGAAAGCGCAATGTAAGTACCATTGCACCCCAGGCTTTGTACTTGATGAACAATTCCTTCATCATCGAAAAATCAGGCGAAGCCGCTGTGCATTTACTCAAAGAGAGTAATCTTTCTGAAACGCAAAAAATTGAGAGCGTTTATTTTCAAGTTCTTGGAAGATCCCCCACTCCCGCAGAAAATGCCAAGGTGGTGTCGTTTTTACAGGAAAAATCCGAAAAAGAGAAAGCTCAGGCATGGCCTTTGGTTTTTCAAGCCATGTTTAGCACTCTGGATTTCCGATATTTATATTAAGATTAGCCATACGATTGCTGGGCAGGCTTTATAGTATTTAGGAACTTTCACATGTTCAATCGAAGAAAATTTCTTGAAACAACCTCTTGTGGTTTCGGAAACCTAGCATTGTTGGGCCTTGCTGGCACACAAGCTAAGGCTGCTACTCAAGCGAGTACGGATCCATTAGCCCCCAAGCAGCCTCATCATACCCCTAAGGCAAAGCGAATTATTTTCCTTTTTATGCAGGGTGGGCCTAGTCAGGTTGATTCGTTCGATTACAAACCCTTGCTTGAAAAACGCGATGGGGATATGGAAGAGTTCCGTGATGCACGGGTGCTTGCCAAAACAGGAACGGTTATCAAGCATCGGGTGATGAAATCCTTGTGGAAGTTTAATCAGTATGGCGAAACGGGTCGCCATGTCTCAGATCTTTTTCCAAATGTTGCAACGCATATTGATGATCTTTGCATGTTGCATGGAATGAGAACGGAAGGGGTTGCCCATGGCCCTGCAACTTTATTCATGCATACAGGATCAATTAATTTGATTCGGCCTTCGATGGGTAGTTGGGTCAATTATGGTTTGGGCAGCGAAAATAAAAACCTGCCTGGCTTTGTGACCTTATGCCCTTCGATGGGCAATGGTGGGCCTAGGAATTTTAGCAATGCTTTTCTGCCCACGGTCTTTCAGGGCACTGCGGTGGGTCGAGCGGGAATCACGGCCAAGGATGCTACGATTAAGAACCTTTATCATCCTTCCATGAAAATAGCGGATCAAGGAAAGTACCTTGATTTCCTTCGTTCTCTTAATGCAGAGCAGTCTGTTAAAAGTCAGGCGGATAAAGATTACGAAGCCACTCTGAATTCTTTCGAGCTAGGTTGGAGAATGCAAAACTTCGCCCCAGAGGTTTTGGATCTTTCCCGCGAAACCAAGTCCACCCTTGAAGATTATGGTATCGGGGATGCTACGACTGATAATTATGGCAGGCTTTGTTTGATGGCTCGTAGGCTTGCGGAAGCGGATGTACGCTATATTCAAGTTAATTACGGCGATAACACCAATAATCCAGCTTGGGATCAGCATTCCAATCTTCCCAAACATGCTGATCATGCCAAAGCAGTTGATAAGCCGATTGCTGCTCTTTTGGGCGATCTTAAAAAACGAGGGTTACTCGAAGATACTCTGGTTTGGTTTGGTGGCGAGTTTGGCAGAACCCCTTATTCCGAACGCAATGGTACAGGCCGTGATCATAATCCCAATGGCTTTACGGTATGGCTTGCTGGCGGCGGGGTGAAGGCCGGATACACGCATGGCAAAACCGATGACTTTGGTTTCAATGCAATTGATGGTTGTGTTCACATGCATGATCTTCATGCAACGATGCTGCATTTACTTGGGTTGGATCATCAGAAACTTACTTTCAAGGTGGATGGGCGTGATTTCCGCCTGACTGATGTGCATGGTAATGTGGTTCACGATATTATCAGCTAGAGATTAGTTTAAAAGAAAAAGGATCGAGCCGAAAGTAGGCCCGATCCGTTTTTATTGGGTGACAGATTATTATTCGTTTTCGAGTTCTGCCAAAACTTCTGCAGACATGTTCACATTGCAGTGAACATTCTGCACATCATCATGATCATCTAGGTTCATAAGAAGTTTGGTAATTTTTCTGGCGGTTTCTGCGTCCACATCCACATTCATTTTAGCGACCATGGTGATTTCCGCAGTTTCGGTAGTGATATTGTTTTTTGCAAGTGCTTCCTGAACTTTTTGGAAGCTAGCTGGGTCGCAAGTGACGGTGAATCTACCTCGTTCGTTTTTCATATCATCTGCGCCCGCATCGAGCACAAGCGACATCAGGGTGTCTTCATCAATGCCTTTTGCAAGGATGACAAATACCCCTTTGCGATCGAAGAAATGAGCAGCGCACCCTGGCGCACCCATGTTGCCTCCGCCTTTTTCAAAAATCTTTCTGATTTCGCCATTGCTACGGTTGCGATTATCGGTGAGAAGATCAACGACGATGGCGGTGCCACCTGAGCCAAATCCTTCATAAACCAATTCTTCAAAGGTGATGCCTTCTGCTTCGCCCGTACCTCTGCGGATAGCCCGTTCGATGTTATCTTTGGGCATACTTATTGCGCGGGCTTTATCGATTGCGTAGCGTAATTTGAGATTCGTTATGGGGTCGCCACCGCCTGCTTTAGATGCAATGATGATTAATCGACTAAGCTTGCTCCATACTTTGCCTCGTTTGGCATCTGCTGCACCTTTATAGTGCTTAATATTTGCCCAATGGGAGTGGCCTGACATTGCCTCGACCTCCTTACATGCGCTATTTCAAGCGCAGCCTTAAGTAAAACAACAAGTTGTTATTCTACTTCTTAGAAGGCTCGAGTTCCAGTAATTCAATCTTTTGTTTTATATCTTTAACCCGCTCTGCATCTCTGCGGGTGCGAACAACCTGATAAAGGTTTATCGCTTTTAGGTAGGATTCCAGACTCTTTTGTTTTTCTTTGAGACTGAAATATACATCCCCCAGATGATCCCAGACCACAGGATCATCCGATCCTTCAGGAAGATTAGACGCTTTTTCAAGCTCTTGGCGTGCTTCTTTCAATTTTCCTTGGCGAAACATAACCCAACCAAGGCTATCAATATAAGCGGCATTCTCTGCTTCAAAGGTCAGCCTGTTACTGGTGTCTCGTAATTTCTGGTCGAGGTCGAGAGCCTTGAGAATTAATTTCTCTGCTTCTGCCAAATTGTGGGAACGATCTGCCCATTGGTAACCAAGATCGTTATTTGCAGTAGCATCTGCAGGATCCGCCTCCAGTATTTGTTTCAACAGTGCCTCAGATTTTTCATGGTTCTTCATACCTGAATAAATGGAGCTGAGTGTGTAGCGAATATCTCGCACTTCGTTTGGTTGGTCGTAATCACGCAAGAGTGTGAGAGCTTCTTTTTCGGCATCCTGATGCCTTCCCATTTGCGCGAGTAGGCTGGCACGGTAGCGCTTGGAAAATAGTTTTTCCCGATCTTGAGATTCGTTGATTGCGAGATCGATTGCAGCGAGGGCTTCGACATCTTTTTCGAGGTGGGTGTAAGCACCGGCCAGTTCTACATGAAAAAGCACTCTGCTGGTATTTTTGGCTTTATCGAGGCCTTCTTTGCAAATGTTGATGATTTCTTGATACTTGTGAGCCATGCGGTAGATTCTGAGCAACCCGGAATAGACTTCGGATTCTGTTGCGGGGTTAAGTGTGGATTCGGAAAGGGAAACGAGCAGGAGTTTTTCGCCTGCTTTTAGTTCAGATGCTCGGGAAGCCAGTGTGCCTAATGCAACTTTGGTTTCCAATCCAATTTTGCCACCTTTGACAAGTTGATTGTAGGCTTGATCTAAAATTTTCCGAAGCATCTCCGGGTCTTTTTTTAATGCAAGGAGCATGGCTTTGACTTGCATTGCTTGGGAAGGGTCGGGTGGAATACCACCTTTACGCGAAACGGCTTGGATGGAAGATTCAAGCCTAGCTAAGGCACGAGAAGCCCCTGAATCTTTGTTTTCGCGATAGAGATCAAACAAGGCGTGATACACTTCGGTCGATGGAGCTTGATTGGCAATTTCCTCGTAAATAGCTTCTGCTCGTGGTACTTGGCCATTGATTCGTAGTTCCCGTGCGAGGATTAGTTTCAGGGAATTGTTGTGATTATCTCTGCTGGATGCGAGTTCGATTTCCGGAACGACATCTTTATTTTTCCCCATCTTCTTTTGTAGAGAGATTTTTAATTCGTAGGCCTCTGTGCCTAAAGGTTGGGTTTGTAAAAACTCATCAACACGAAGCAGAGCTTCTTCGTTTTTTCCTTCACTTGCATAAACTTGGGCGAGGTTTAACCCTAACCTTCCTGATCGTACAATATCGAGCTTCTGAGCTTTTAAATAATATTCGATGGCTGTTTTGGTATCTTTGCGCTTCAGGGCCAATCTGCCCAGCATCTCGTAATTTTCTGCTTTCAGTTTTCGATACGAATCTTCGGTAAGTTCGAGTACTTCTTCTGCAGAGGGCATTTCAAGAATGTCTGCAACACCTTTGCTTTTCTCTTCGGATTTTTCCCAATTGCTAGCTTGCTCGTAGCGCAGCGAAAGTTCTCTCAGCACTTGAAGTCGCAGTTCAGGTTTATCTTTCGATGCTGGGTTCTTCATAAGCTTTTCAAGAATCTCGGTGACTTCTTCGATTTTTCCGAGTGCTGCAAGTTGCTTGGCATAGAGTGCGAATGTTTCCAAGCTTGAATCATCCCGCTCTAAAACATATCTGCACTGAACCAACGCATCTTCAATTCGATCCAAGGACATGTAAATGGGGATGAGAGCTTTTCTGGGCGAAAGGGCGCCCGGGTCTAATTCCATTGCTTTTTCGAAAGACCTTAAGGCATCGAGCAGGCGATTTTCTTTTTCATAAAGCAACCCAGAGCCATACAGCTTAATAGCTTCTTCGCGTTTGCTGTCGCTGGTAAGTTTGGGAAGAGGCCCGACTTTCTTGGGCGCATCTTCCAACTGAAGCTGCATCGAAGTTGTCATTAGCAATTGCATTAGTGTCAGAATGTAAGGAGATAGAATCATCATGCTTTTATTTCCCTTGCTGTTGGATCAACTATTAAAGTTTGATCCGTTGGTTTAGCAATGAGAGATTGTAAACAAAAAGGTAGGAAAAGCGCTAGCGCTCTTCGGCAGATTATAAGTTCCCAAGCCAATTAAGAGTTTGACTGTAACTTGGCTGCTAGTAAGGTGTTATGGAGAAGCATAGTGATAGTCATGGGGCCAACGCCGCCTGGTACGGGGGTAATTGCACCACATAAAGGCAAAACCTGTTCGTAATCAACATCGCCCACTAGTTTGCCATCGTCTAGCCTGTTGATACCAACATCGATAACCACAGCGCCTGGTTTCACCATGTCAGCGGTCACAAAGCAAGGCCTGCCAATTGCCGCTACAAGGATATCTGCCTGTTTGGTAATCTCTTTAAGGTTTGCAGTTTTACTATGGCAGATGGTGACCGTGGCATCGATGCCATTTTGCAAAAGGATCAGGCCCATGGGTTTACCCACGATGGTACTTCTGCCAAGAACAACAACATGTTTGCCTGCCACGGGGATATTATAGCGCTGCAACATGACAAGAACGCCATGCGGAGTGCAGGGAAGAAGCCGTGGTCTGCCTGAAGTTAGAAGCCCAAGGTTTTCTGGGCCAAAGCCATCCACATCTTTGAGCGCGGTTACTGCATCAAGGATGAGATCAGTGTTTAAATGTTTAGGCAGGGGGAGTTGCACCAATATGCCATGAACTTTGGGGTCATGATTAAGTTTTGATATAAGATTAAGAAGATCTTCTTGAGTTGAATTAGCATCAAGTTTGTAGAGCCAGCTTTCGAATCCGGCTTTCTCGCAGGCCTTTTGTTTGTTTCTAACATAAACCTGGCTTGCAGGATTATCGCCAACGAGCACTGCAGCTAGGCCGGGTTTTACGCCTGTTTCTTTGAGCATAGCTGAGGCATCAAGTGCGAGTTCAGCTTGGATGATAAGGCTAAGTGCTTTGCCGTCGATGATTTGGGCTGCCATGATTCTCTCACCCTAAAAAGTAAAAAAAATGGGCACGAAGGGTAAACTTCATGCCCATGGTAAAACTATTAAGCGCTTACTTGACCTTTTGGAAATAATCTTGTGAACCCTTAGGGTCGGGCTTCATGGTGGCTTCACCTGGTTGCCAGTTGGCAGGGCAAACTTCGCCATGTTTTTCTACAAATTGCAAGGCGTCAAGAACGCGAATGGCTTCATCAATACTACGGCCCAAAGGCAGATCGTTGACCAAAAGATGGCGAACAATGCCTTCCTTGTCGATGATGAACAAACCGCGTAAAGCAATTCCTGCATCTTCCAAAAGCACGCCATAAGATCTTGCGATGTTTTTGTTAAGATCTGCGATAAGGGGATAGCGCACGCCACCAAGGCCGCCTTTGTTGCGGTCCAATTTGTTCCATGCAAGGTGTGAGAACTGGCTGTCAACGCTGACGCCAAGAACTTCGGTGTTGCGTTTTTTGAATTCTGCGAGTTTTTCATCGAAAGCGATGATTTCGGTAGGGCATACAAAAGTAAAGTCCAGTGGGTAAAAGTAAAGAACGACATACTTTCCCTTGTAATCGGAAAGCTTGATGTTCTTGAATTCTTCACCAACCAGAGCGGTGGCTGCGAAATCAGGGGCAGGCATAGTTACTTTTGCGGACATGGATAATCCTCCAGTTATGTTGATTGATAAATGGGCCTTTTAGTATGCCCTCCGGTATATTACTAGAGGTTATAATATGAACTACACAAGTTTTGTTGGTCGTATTTTCGAAAAGAATGGTGTTAAGGGTAATGACACCTAGATTTTAACCACTAGCATAGAAACATGGAACCAACTCCAACTATTTTGTTTAAGAACCATACAGGCGAAGAGCTTGCAGTTTTGCTTGCGCCTTTTGGGGTTAACCCCAAGCTTGCAGGTAAACTGCAATCTGCAATTCTTAGAAACGCCCTTGATGAAGTTCCCAAAGTAATGGAGCAAACTTCTTGGCGGGTTCTTAAAAAAGTTGAAAATGCCACCCGGATTCCAACCCTTCAGCTGATCGATAAACAAGTTTCCCCGCGCGATGGGTTTACCAAGTACCTTTTCAAAGGCGAAGGGGATGAGCCTTTTGAAACCGTGCGCATACCTCTTTTGCATGTAAAGGGGCAGGAAAAATATGTTGTTTGCGTCAGTTCCCAGGTTGGTTGCGCCATGGGTTGTGCTTTTTGCGCCACGGCTAAGATGGGCTTTCGTAGAAACTTGCAGCCTTGGGAAATTGTCGATCAAGTGATTCAAATCCGTAAAGATTCTTCTTATCCAGTAAGGGGCGTGGTTTTCATGGGTATGGGCGAACCCATGTTGAATTACGATAAAGTGATTCAAGCTGCAACGATTTTGCGTGAGCCATGTGGCTTGGCCATAGATGCTCGCAATATCACCATCTCGACCGTTGGTGTGGTTCCTGGCATACGAAGATTCACCCGTGAGAAACAACCATATAGGCTTGTTGTTTCTCTAACCTCGGCTAATTCTGAAAAACGCAAGTCGCTTCTCCCTGTTGAAAACACGCACTCGCTTGAAGAACTTATGAGTGCGGTTAGGGAATATCAAGAATATTCCGGAGTTCGAATGATGCTTGCTTGGACGATGATGTCTGGAATCAACACTTCGCCTGAAGATGCCAAGGAAATCGCTAGGTTGACTGCGGGAATGCCCGTGAAAATCGATTTAATTGATGTCAACGATCCCACAGGGGTGTTTTTAAAACCAAGTGCTGAAGAGCTCAAAACCTTCCGCGATTCTCTTAACGCAGAGCTTGGTCAACCTGTAGTCAGGCGTTATAGTGGCGGGCAGGATATCAACGCAGGGTGTGGCATGCTTGCCGGCCTTCACATGGTTGAACCAGACAAAACTTCTTGTGCTTCAATGCCAAGCCATTCCTGAAAAAAATAAAAAGGGACCTGCGAGGTTGACGAAGGTGCGGGGATGCCCTCATTCCGTCATTCTCTGCGAAAGCAGGGAATCCAGAGAACCAGAAAGTCATGAAACAGCCAGCGATATATCTATTGGCCAGTGAGCGAAATGGCACGCTTTATGTAGGTGTTACAAGTGATTTGGTTCATCGGGTTTGGCAGCATCGAACCAATGCAATGGAGGGGTTTAGCAAAAAATACCATGTTCATTTACTGGTATGGTTTGAGCAGCACCCATCCATGGAATCTGCGATCATTCGTGAAAAAGCGATAAAGAAATGGAAGCGAGCTTGGAAACTTGACTTGATTGTAAAATCCAATCCCGAGTGGCAAGATCTTTGGCCAATCATCAATGGTTGGAGCCTTGAAAACCAAGAATGAAAGTCAAGAATGGACCCCCGCTTTTCAGCGAGGGTGACGAAGGTGAGTGGGCGATGGTGACGAAGGTGCGGGTATGCCCCCATTCCGTCATTCTCTGCGAAAGCAGGGAATCCAGAAAGGCAATCAGTCAAGCATGGACCGCCGCTTTTCAGCGAGGGTGACGAAGGTGAGTGGGCGAGGGTGACGAAGGTGCGGGTATGCCATCATTCCGTCATTCTCTGTGAAAGCAGGGAATCCAAAAAGACAATCAGCCAAGAATGGACCTCTGCTTTGCAGCGATAACACCGGAATCCAAAACCTCTCGCACCCTGAATGGTTGCAGAGAAAAAGAGACCTGCCCCTTTGATTTTGGCCTTCCGAGGCGCTTTAAAATAACCCAGCATCTTTCCAGAGCCCGCTTATTAACCTTGCAAATTTAATATTGTATGTTTAAAATGCAAGGATGATTGAGCGTTCGCTTTATAATCAGGTCCTTTCAGCGCTATCCCGACAGGCTGCGGTGGCATTAATTGGCCCTCGGCAGGTCGGGAAAACCACTTTGGCCCTGCAAATTGCTGCCCAAACACAATCTCTTTACATGGATTTGGAAGATCCCATCGAACGGGAAAAACTTACCAATCCTGGTCAATTCCTCGCAGTTTATGAAAATCACTTGGTAATCTTAGATGAAATCCACCGGGCCCCCGGCTTATTTCCCATCCTTCGAGGCTTGATTGATCAAGGGCGCAGGCGAGGAAAACGAACGGGAAGGTTTTTACTCCTTGGTTCCGCCTCTTTCGATTTATTAAGGCAAAGCGGGGAAACCCTTGCAGGCCGTATCACCTATCTCGATATGAATCCTTTTAATGTGATGGAGGTTGTTTCCGAAACCGAACAACTTTGGATCCGCGGTGGGTTCCCTGAAAGCTTTTTGGCACAGGATGAAATTCAAAGCATGGCTTGGCGAAGGGATTTAATTCGTACTTACTTGGAGCGGGATATCCCCATGTTTGGGCCCCGGATTCCTGCAGAAACCCTGCGCCGTTTTTGGACGATGTTGGCCCATTCCCAAGGCGGGTTGCTTAATTGCTCCAAATTAGCTGCAAGCTTGGAAGTGAGCAGTCCTACGATTAACCGGTATACCGATCTTTTAACTGACTTATTGCTTTTGCGCAGGCTTATGCCCTATCACAGCAATGTTAAAAAAAGACTTGTCAAGAGTCCGAAAATTTTTATCCGCGACTCCGGGTTACTTCATTCCCTCCTTAATTTGGGAAATTTGAATAGTCTCCTTGGCCACCCTGTTGCGGGCTTTAGTTGGGAAGGCTTTGTCATTGAAAACCTCATCGCCATGGCACCTTCGGGAACTGTTCCCGGTTTTTATAGAACGAGTGGTGGCGCAGAAATTGATTTAATCTTGGAGTTACCTGGTGGGAAACTTTGGGTAATGGAAATAAAACGAAGCCTCGGAGGTAAACCAAGTCGAGGATTTTACGAAGCTTGCGAAGATCTAAAACCTGCGAGAAAATTTTTAGTCCATTCCGGAATTGATCGCTATCCCTTGGGCGAAAAAATTGAAGCCATAGGCGTATTGGAACTATGTAACCTTTTGGCAAAGCTGCATTAAGGCCGGGTCACCTTTAGAAAAGAAAGTAACCCACCCACCGCAGTGGAATTGGCTTAGGGGCATAAATACGGGCTAAGCATAGTCACGCTTTTGCGGGCGTTTCTTTAATCACTTTTAATTCGGTTGGCCGGGTAATTGAACGAGACAAAACCTCCTGCGCTTCTTTGCCTAGCCGTTCCTGAAAAACAAAATAAAAGGTAAAAAAGGAACCCGCAACTCGGTGACTAAAGGTTCGCTCAGTAAGTCTGAACTTTTGGACCGCTACAACCATTCGCCCTCGTCAAACCTTGTTTTTGCACCAAATGATATAGGAAGCAAGCCTCGAATTAAGCTCAGACTCATTGACACCCAGATCGGCGAGCGACCTATTGATGCGGTAGTTCTTTCGTTCTCGTGGAGGATGTTCATGCGGAACATGAGGTGGCAATACCGTGTCGCCAAAGCAGAAGCCATAAACTTCTAGCATCGTAGCTTGTAGGTCTGCAACGAAATCCGCAAACCGAATCACAATACGCTTTGTCCCATCCTTTCGACTGAACCACTCCTGCTCTACTTCGCAATATTCGGTTTCGGTTCTGGTCAGGGCGTCTGTAAGCCATACCCAGGGAATCGGGCCAAGTGCGGAATCATGCGGATTGACTTTCATGTAGTTGATCGCACTTTGAAGCCTTGCGGCTGGTTCACGAATCATGGAGATGAACGAAGCGTCGGGGTACTTACACGCCAGTGCGTCAGCAGCACACAAGAAATGCCCCTTCACGAAAAATCGCCGCCGTTCTCCATAAATGTCGTTTCCAGAATAGACAAGCGTTTTCCTTGCGATGCGGTCGAACAATTGGATGAATTCCACTTCCCAAAGTGTGCGGTTATGGGGAGCGATTCGGGCAAACCCGAAATCTTCCACTACCACGTCCGGGCCTAAATAGAATGCGAGTGAATTGAAATGGTTTGTGTAGAGCGCTAGATCAAAAGTGTCTGTCCGAAACGGATCGCCCTCATGCCGCTCCAGAAATTCTTGTGGAAGTTGCTGCTCCAGCCAGCGATGGAAGGCATCTTTCGACACAATTCTTCCGATGGTAAACGGGGCCAGTTTCCATAGCCAAAGATACGGGAAGAAGATCTGCAAGAGATTGGGAGTGGCCATCCTTCGGTCGTCCTCTAAGTAGCGAGCCAATTGCGTACTACCACTGCGTGCAGCACTGATTTCGATGAGCGGAGCGACGATTGTGGTGGAACCGAGAACCCGTCCGAAAAACAATTCGTCTAAAAACCAGGCTATTCCGAGAACCGGAGCAAGGGCAACCTTCTGCAAGATTGTAATCGTAAGCAAGCATCGCTTGCCAAAAGGAAGGCCCGGAGTGGGTGGCCTAATTGTCCATGTCAGATGTAGATAGCGTCTCACTTGCCAGAGTTTCGGGACATTCGGAGGACTTCCCCAAACCAATGCCCCAAGCCAGTAAAGGGGCCAAAGTGGGGCCGTGATGATTGCCAGCAGAACAAAACCTGTCGTTCGTCTAACAAGCCATATTAGAAAGCTAAGTGCGGTAGTCTTTGACTCCTCGGGATCGCCGGGCAGATGTTCTGGGGTTCGATTCCCAGCCTTCTTTGCTTTTTCCAAGGCATCTTCTTGCGACATGGTTGCCCTTACGCTGGAAAAATAGAATAGGTGTTAATCCCGTAATAGGTATAGGGAAAGATATCCATTAAAATAAAGGTAAGCAAAGAAGAAGCTAAGGGCGAAGTTTCTTCTCTGCGACTTGGTTTTCTGGTTCAAAGCACCTTGTGGGCTTTTCAGGGAAGATCACCTTAACTTTAAATAACTACTACTAATTCGGTTGGCCGGGTAATTGAACCGGGGCGGGGCTGCCCTTCGATCCTTTCACTATTCCAACTAAATCGATGCCGCCAACTGGCACTGCCATCTGAAATACTTCGCCATACTCAAAACCACAACGGCTACCCATTGCGTTATTAAGCCCCATCACGGTGTGCCTGATTTTGTGAAAGCGTTTTTCGTCAAACTGCGATTGATAGCATTGGACTGAAGCCATTTTCTTTTCAATCGTAGAGCTTATATCGATGGTGAAAGAGCCGGGGAAGTGTCGGATTTCGGCATCGAAGGGGAAGGGCGCATAAACCAGATGGGTGATACGATGGGGCGGGGTGTTCCCAAATTTCTCATCCCATTTGGTGAGTTGGGAAGAAAATCTTGAAGCTTCGATGAGTAATTGTGCCTGGTAATGATCAGGCGAAGCTGCGGGTGTTCGGCCACTGGTACCTAGAAGGATATCGGGTTTTAGTTTTCGTAAAAGGGTGGCGAGTGCAAAGCGATTTTCAGGGCTATCCATGAGAATGCGGTTAGGCAAGCCTAATTGAAATCGGGCCTGAACCCCAAGCGTGATTCTCGCTTGTTCGGCTTCTTTTGCCCTTATTTCTTCAGATCCCCTTGGGGTTGGTTCGCCTGTAGTTAGGTCTATAATTGCAACTTTGTAGCCTTGCGAGGTGAGCATTGCAAGGGTGCCGCCACAGGTTATTTCGAGGTCATCGGGGTGGGCTGCTACTGCAACAACATCCCATTTTTCATTAAGATTGACAGTCATTGCAAACTCCGGAGAAAGATTAAAATTTCTTCATAATGATGGTTTAACATAAAAAATCAGAATTTCTCTCATGATTTATTCACCAGTGATCTGTTATCGAGGATAATAGATTTGAGTGTGATTAAAAAGCCGAATGGGGAAATGTCGTGAAAATTCTTCTGGTTGAAGACCACAAATTGCTGGCAAGATCTTTGAAACAAGCCCTTGAGGAAGATGGCTTTGCTGTTGACCTTGCTGTTGCAGGGGACGAAGCCGATGCCAAGGCCCGTGGGGCTATTTATGATGTTGTCATTTTGGACCTTATGCTACCGAAGATTGATGGTCTGACTTTGTTAAAAGGTTGGCGCAAGGATGGGCTTACTTTTCATGTTCTTATTTTAACAGCGATGGGCACATTAGAAGATAAAGTGTTGGGATTAAATCTTGGAGCGGATGATTATCTTCCGAAGCCTTTTGAGTTGACTGAATTTCTTGCAAGGGTTCGAGCTTTGGTTCGCAGGGGGCATCAAGCAAAGGATCCTATTCTTCGCATTCATGATTTGGAAATTGATACAGGAGCACGAAGTGTTCGCAGGGCTGGCAAAGATATCTACCTTACTCCCAGAGAATTTTCTTTGCTTCGGTTTCTTTGTTACCATCGGGGCAAGGTTGTAACAAGGTCGATGGTGTGGGAACATTTGTATGATGAAAATGATGATAATACCTCCAATGTGGTGGATGTATATATCAGGTATCTGCGCAATAAAATTGACAAGAACTTTACCCCGCCTTTGATTCTCACACGCTGGGGCGAAGGATACATGATCAAGGGTGATTAACATGCGATCGATACGGTTTTCACTAACGATATGTTTTCTTGCACTGCTAGCATTTTCGCTGGGTGGGGCGTCGTTGATGGCGTATCGAAGTGCATCGCGTAATCTAGAAGGCCGTCTTAGCATTCAAAAAGAACTCGCCCAAACCACCTACAAGGACCGCTGCAGAGACGAGGAAAACAGGCTTGATGATGCTCTTTTATTTCAGGCCCAGACACTCGCAAGGCTTGTGCAATTTCATGTTGATTGGGGCAAATTAAGATTCCTGGAACTACACACCCTTGGCTTGCTTGCTGCGCCTGCAAGCTCCAGCGCTTATGTTCAGACTCCTATTTGGGCGCTTCAAGGTACTCGCAGTTTTGCCTTTGATTTATTTCGAAGGGCAACTCCCGCAATCCGGTTTGATCCTGCTGAACTTTTAACCCGACTGGATGGTCAGGTTGCAGAGTTTTTCCAAATTGATACCGCTTGGAATGCCTCTTACAAATCTAATTCCCTAGAAGCTATGAGCATGGCAATCAATTTGGCGACCTTTGCACCAGACGAAGTGCTTCATTGGGAATATGAAGACATGCAGTTGAGTGAAAGTTTGAAGGTGCGCAGGGTTGTGTTGAAGGCATCGCGATTTTTGCTTGGGCCTAATTTGCCTTCGCTTCCTCGCAATCGTAATCCAGTGCCAAACAGGGGTGCAGAACCTCCGCCTCCGCCCCGCAATAATAATTCTGCAGATGCTTCATTTAGGCCTGCAATTTTTATCCAGTGTGCCTATGACTTAGCAAAACGCGATGCTTTGTTTGCTTCTTTCGCACAGCAACGAGATGAGGACATTCTTAACTTTGCAAGCGAGCATAAAAAAGACCTCGAAGGGTTTCGTGGCATGCTGGCTGCGATTAATCTACTTACCTTTCTTGCAGGTGGGGGCATTTGCTTCTGGCTTGTAAGGCTTGGTCTTGCTCCGTTAAATCTTCTCACTGTTGCAGTAAGCCGTATCAATGAAAAAGATTTCAATCTTGATATCACTGACAAACAATTACCCGAAGAATTAAAACCCATTGCAATCAGGTTGGGCCTGACTTTAGATCAATTGAAAAAAGCTTTTGCTCGAGAGAAACAAGCCACGGCAGATATCTCTCACGAGTTACGAACACCGCTTTCTGCGATGCTTGCAATTTTGGATTTGGCACTGCGAAAAACTAGAACTGCAGAAGAATATCGGGTGATGTTAGAAGATTGCAGGGAAAGTTGCACCAACATGCACAAGGATGTTGAAAGGTTGCTTACGCTTGCGCAATTGGATGCGGGGGCAGATCCGTTCCGCCCAGAATTATTTGATCTTTCTCATTTGGCTTCTGATTGTGTCAAGATGCTTTCACCTTTGGCTCAATCCAAGGGGATTGAACTTCAGTTTGAGGGGGAACCAAATCTTGATATTCAATCTGATCCCGGCAAATTAAAAGAGATTCTAGTTAATCTGCTTCATAACGCGGTTCAATACAATAAGCCCGCTGGGAATGTGTTTTTAAGATTAAGCTCGCGCCCTGGATTAATCGTCATTGAAGTCGAAGATAACGGAATCGGAATTGAAGCTTCCAACAAGAATATGATTTTTGAACGCTTTTATCGGGTGGATGCTTCCAGAAGCCATGGCGATACCACGAACTGTGGATTGGGGTTAGCAATTGTAAAAGGTTATGCAGAGTTACTAGGGGCAGGGCTCGAAATAACTAGTGAACTAGGTAAGGGATCAATATTTAAAATTGTTTTACCGGCACCTTTAAACAAAGAAGCTTTTGCTGCAACTGGAGTATAGCCGGGTTATTTTTTCGAGAAGTCGGGCATCTTGCCTGCGGTTACTTCTTTTTCCCATTCATCGAGTAATGGCCAACCGATGGCGCAAGTGCCAAAATCTGCCATGTATTGATACTCGGTCAATCGATTGATGGCTTTGGTAATGATTTTCTGATCGCGTTTGAAAACAGGGCCATGGCTTGGAAGCAGGAACTGCGAGTCATCTGCAAGGATTCGTTTCAACGATTTGATAAAGTCAGGGATGTTAGAGCCATGATGCGCATCGATTACGCCCACGCAGCTATCTTTATAGATGTTATCACCACTGAAAAGCAGGTTGCCCATTTTAAAACTAAGTTGCCCTTGGGTATGGCCTGGTGTGTGCCAGACTTCCAATGTTTGATCGCCTACTTGGATTTTATCACCTTCGTTTAGAACGATATCAATCTTGCACTTGGGCATGGGGATTTCTATTCCCTGGGCCTTGATGGTGGCATAGGTAACTATTTCATCACCTGTTTCAATCGGTTCGACACTCGCGGGGTGCGCTGCGATTTTGGTTTTAAGTAGTTCACGAGCCTTTGCAGAGCCTTGGATATGGTCTGCATCTGCATGGGTTGCAATGATCATCTTGCAGTTGGATAGATTGAAGTCCATTTTTCGAAGCAGATCGACGATGGTATCCAGGCTATCTTCAAAGCCGATGTCGATTAGAATGAATTCAGACCCGCCATCAATGAGGTAAACATTAACACCTAGCCTGCGACCAGCTTGGTAATTTAGCTCGATGACGTTGGGGAACAAGTATTTTCGTTTCAGCATATAATGATTAAACCTATTTGAGTTGTGTCACGAATATCTTATTTGATTACACCGGTATTAACAAGTGTTAAGCGAAAGCTCCAAGTTGGACGCAATTTTCGAGCCCTTCTCGGAAGGAGGGAAATTGCAGAGTATTAACCAGTTCTCTTTTCAGTTTGAGGTTGGAAATACGCCTGTTGGTTCCTTCATGCGGAGGTACGGGCTGATCAGGGCTGGGAAGGATGAACTGGGGTGGTGTCGCTTTTAGGAGCGAAGCTAGATGGTTGTAAAAATCCCGCCTCAGGGCAGGTTCATCATCACTTGCATTATAGGTTTCACCTGTTTTTCCATCACTCAGGGCAGCTAAGCATGCCTTGGCGCCATCGTCTACATGCATCAGATTTAAATACCTATCTGGCGAGCAAACGATTGGCTCGCCTGCCAAAATAGCTTTGCCTCGAATTAATCTGCCCGGTCCATAGATTCCTGCAAACCTTAATATGATTGCTTCGGGAAGAATGCCTCTTAATTTTTTTTCAGCTTCCAGCACGATTCCGCCCGAGCCTTCTGCAGGAATGGTTGGCGATTTTTCATCCACCACTTCGCCCTCGTTTTGGCCATATACGCTGGTGCTGCTGACATGGACAAATCTGCCTTTGAAGTTTTTAGATTGGAGGTAAGTTGCAATGCCTGAAAGGCCATCAACATATACCTCGCGCATTGATTTTCCTGCGCTGCGATCCATGCCCACGCAATGAACCACGCCATCTACCATAGGAAGGTTGGCGTAACTATCCTGATTGGTTACATCGCAAATAACCGGGGTTATTCCTTTGGATATCAAGGCATCTACACGGCTTCGCGTGGTTGCAAGCACCTTGATTCCTTTGGCTATTGCATTAGCAGCAATGACATTTCCCAAATAACCGCACCCAATGATTAGAATTTCTTTCATACTTTTCTACCTTCCTCTTACTCCATTGTAGGCTACGCCCATAGAATTATTATTATGCGGCTAAACCAGTCGTTGATCTTTGGTACGCTTGATTCTTTAATGCTTGTGGAGATTTAATGCCCATGGTCAACAATGATAGTCATTCTAGAGAAAATAACCATTCGCAAAACACTGTTTTTGAATCCTCTGCCACCTATCGCATGGCATTAAGCCAATTGGAATCGGTGGCTCAACTTTTGAAAATCGACCGGGGCATCCTGCAAAGGCTTTCGGTCCCCAAGCGAGCTATGATTGTAAGTGTTCCGGTTCGCATGGATGATGGGTCCACCCGGGTTTTTAATGGTTACAGAGTGCAGCATAGCCTTACCAGCGGCCCATCCAAGGGGGGATTGCGTTACCATCCTTCTGTAGATTTGGGCGAAGTTGCGGCACTTTCCATGTGGATGTCGTGGAAGTGTGGCATTATGAATCTGCCTTTTGGCGGTGCCAAGGGTGGTATCACTTGCGACCCAGAGGCTCTTTCTATTGGTGAAAAAGAACGCCTTACCCGAAGGTTTACGGAAGAAGTTCTTTCCATTATTGGGCCGAGAATGGATGTAATGGCGCCTGATATGGGCACCGATGAGCAAACCATGGCTTGGATCATGGATACCTACAGCATGAAGGTTGGGTATGCGTGCCCGGAAATTGTAACGGGGAAACCCGTTGAGTTGGGGGGGTGTTTAGGCCGCAGAGAAGCTACTGGAAGAGGAGTTACCTTTTGTATTTTGGAAGCGCTGAAGGATCTCAACATTAAGCCTGAGGAAGCTACTGCTGTGGTTCAGGGGTTTGGAAATGTTGGGGCGATCACCTGTGCTGAACTTTCTCAAAAAGGTATTAAGGTAATTGCTGTTTCGGATAGGTATGGCGCAATTCATAACGCCCTTGGGATAGACATTGTAGAACTGCAAAATTTTGTATCGGGGGGCAACTTACTTAAAGACTTCCCCAAAGCAAAGCAGATTGATGCGGATGAAATGCTTATACTTTCCTGCACGGTTTTGGTACCTGCTGCACTTGAAAGAGTGATTCATTTAAAGAATGCTGCACAGCTTAAGTGCAAGATACTTGCGGAAGCTGCCAACGGCCCGACCACTCCGGAAGCAGATGCCATCATTAGCAAGAGTGATATTTATTTAATCCCGGACATTTTGTGTAATGCGGGTGGCGTTACGGTTTCGTACTTTGAGTGGGTGCAGGATATCCAGCAATTGTTATGGAGCGAAGAGCAGGTTAATCATAAATTATACGAGTTGATGATTAAGGCATTCAGGCGGGTGCGAGATTTGGCGTTGAACAAGAAAATATCGATGAGGTTGGCGGCGCTATCTTTGGGAGTAGAGAAAATAGCCCGTGAAAAGATCAAACGGGGCTTGTTTCCTTAAAATACTTTTAGATCAATCTGGAGAGTTTATGCCGGTCCAAATTTCCCCTGCAACCCTTAAAGAATGGCTCGATCAGGGGCTTAGTGTTTATCTTCTTGATGTACGACAACCTTGGGAAAATCAGTTCGCTGCCATTCCCAATAGCGTTTTGGTATCTTTGGGCGACCTTTCCAACAGTTTGGATGAGGTAACACCCCCTAAAGATGCTAAAGTGGTGGTTTATTGCCATCATGGGGTTCGAAGCTTATCGGGCGCTGCAATCCTAGAAAATGCAGGCATAACCCCTGCTTATTCACTTGCAGGCGGCATTGAGGCTTGGTCCTGTGAAATTGATCCAAATATTCCCAGATATCGCTAAATAAGGGGCAAACATGGCTTCTTTAAGTCATTTTGATGATCAGGGCGCCAGCAGAATGGTGGATACCTCGAATAAAGAGGAAACCCAACGCCTTGCCAAGGCTAGTGCCATTGTTCGAATGGAAGAATCCACTGCAGAATTAATCCGGAATAAAGAGCTTTCCAAGGGGGATGTTTTAGAGGTTGCAAGGCTTGCAGGCATTCAGGCCGCCAAGAAAACTTGGGATCTCATTCCGTTATGCCATCCCTTGGCAATTACGGGGGTAAAACTTGATTTCTCGTTTTTTGAGAATAACTTGCTTAGAATAACTGCAGTGGTAAAAGTATTTGGCAGAACAGGGGTTGAGATGGAAGCCCTTACGGCTGTTAGTGTTGCTGCCCTTACGGTTTATGATATGTGTAAATCTGTGGATAAAGTTATGACCATTTCGGAAATCCGGTTAGATGAAAAGACTGGTGGAAAGAGCGGTTCATTTGTCAGGCAATAATGACAAACCGCATTCCGATCTCCATGAAATGGGCCATAATATGAACGCCTCATTGATGTATTCCACATTTTTTACCCCTGAACGATATGACTCAATGCTCCCGATTCGTTCAGACCTTGAACAAGTCGAACGCATAATTTCCCGCGAGCTTATTTCCAGGCATAAAGAATTCACCGACATCCTTGATCATGTTAGTCAATACAAAGGCAAAAGGCTTCGACCCGCACTTCTTCTTGCCACGGCTCATGCAAGTGGATTAGTTAATGAAAGCCATTGGGTTTTAGGCGCTGCGGTCGAGTTGATTCATACAGCCTCCCTGGTTCATGATGATGTGTTAGATTCCGCTCATATGCGCAGGCATTTGCCCGCTGTTCATACTCTTTGGGGCACTAAGTCCGCTGTTTTACTAGGCGATTGCCTTTTCACTAACGCCTTCCAAATGACTAGTAATTTGGAAAACACCCGGGCTTGCAAGGTTATTGGCAGAAGCGCACACCGCATTTGCGAAGGTGAACTGTTACAAAACTTTCATACGGGTGATATCAACATTTCTGAAGCTACTTACTTTGATATCATCGATGGAAAAACCGCAGAAATGATTTCCGCAAGCTGTGAACTTGGGGCCGCTTATGCTGGGGCGAGCGAAGCGGTGATCGAATCCATGGCTAGTTTTGGCCGTAATCTAGGTATGGCTTTTCAAATTGCTGATGATGTTCTTGATCTTGTTGGCCATGAAAATCAAACAGGCAAATCTCTTGGCACCGATTTTGATCAGAAGAAGCTTACTTTGCCGCTTATATGGCTTTTGCAAAATGGCCCTGATTTAGAAAAGAATAAGATTAAAAGTTTGCTAGAGAAAGATTCTTCCGCACAAAGAGTCCAGATAAAAAATATTCTTAGTGATTCTGGTGCAATTGATTACGCCAAGAACAAGGCGGAACAATTTATTGCAGCGGGTAAGAGGGATTTGCAGGCTCTTGCGCCCTCAGCTTTTAGAAACATTTTGCATGGTATAACAGATCAGATACTAAATCGTTCCTGCTAATTAAAATCTCTCAGAGTTCATTGATTGAAGTGGATTCTTTGGCTTCTTCTATTTGAGATTATGCCAAATGTAGAGATTTTCCACTTTCTTGCGGGCCCACTCAGTTTTACGCAGAAACTTAAGGCTCGATTTAATGCTTGGATCGTGAGTGAAGCAATTAATCGTGATACGGCTTCCAAGTTCTTGCCAACCATAATATTCAACCAACTCGGTCAGAATTTTCTCTAGGGTGATTCCGTGCAGCGGATTGTTTTGCTGATAGTTATCCATTTTATGCATGAATCCGAATCATTCGACTATTGAGAATGAATATAAACACCCGCTTTATCGGGGGCGGGGATAACCCATTGCTAATTATATGCTTTGCGGGCATTTATCCAAAAGATACTGGCAAAGGGGCTTGAATTTTGCGAATCGAAAAAATCAATCGATTGCTGCGAATCTCCAAGTTGGGACGCTGGGCGGGTAGACGCCATTATAAAAGGCTTCGGTTCCAATAGATTCTAATACCTTCTTAAGGGCATGCCTGCGAACTGTAATGTAGTAGTACTCACATCGTGAATCCCTGATGTAATCCCAAACTTGGTAGAGCTGATCGGTTTCTTTAATAACTGCATGAAGATCTTCACCAAATGCAGGCTCGAGATGCACTCTTGCACTAAGGTGATGCCTATAAACCCGGTTGAACCCAAGCATTTCTTGGATGACTAAGCGATCAGGAAATCGCATGGAATCAAAGACCAATGGGGCATCATATAGCTCGTTGTAGCGTTTTTTTAGGAGTTTTACATCCGATTGAAAATCAGATGACCTTAGCAAAATGTATTGGTGTTCACGCGGATCTAGGATTTCGAAGTTTAAGGCGATTGCTTGGACAAATGGAGATAGATCAGCTTCGTCTTGAATTGATTTCTCTGAGTCTGTCATTTCTAATGGGGATAATAATAATATTGCTGAGAGAATGAACTCTGATAGTGCCATGACTGTTTCTCCTCATGAAAGTTACCTTAATGCAACAAAACATGAACCGAGATCAATGCTGGCCTACTTAATTATAGGTAGACCATGGGGCTTTTTTTCACTTGTTTAATAAGTAAATCTCTAATTTTGAGCCTGACTAAAACTTAATCCAGATATTTAACTAGCAAAGGTAATGCCAAAGTCTTAATTCTTTAAAATCGAAGATTATTGGTACAGATTTGACCTATAAACGCCTTATACCCGCTTCCAAACCTGCTTTTTGGTGCTTAGATGTTGAGCATCTGTAGCCTGCCTTTTGAGCGAACCCGAAATTCTTTGGGTGATATGTTTATTTTGAAAATATTTAAGTCGTTAACTTGTATGGCTTTATGGTTTATTTTATGAGTTTATGGGGCTGCTGGCATACCGTTTGCATCCCGTACTTTCAGTGTTTTCTTATTACTTTGCATCTTTGAGGATTGTAAACATGAAAAGGTTTCTTTTTTCTTTGGTGGGATTTCTGCTTTTAAGCAACCTCTCATCTCTCCATGCACAGGCTCCTGAAAAGGAAAAACCTGTACCTACGCTTGCTGAATTAGCCGAAGAGCTCAAAAAAGTTAAAGAAGAAGCGGACACAGCTATTGCTGATGCCAAACTCGGTGGTCATAACGCTTGGATGCTTACATCCTCGGCTTTGGTCATGCTCATGGTTCCTGGGTTGGCATTGTTTTATGGTGGTATGGTTCAACGAAAGAATGTTCTTGCAACCATGATGGAAAGTATGGCCTCCCTTTCCGTGGTGGGTGTTTTCTGGATTGTATGCGGGTATGGTTTGGCCTTTGGGCCTTCCGTGATTCAATGGGGCGATGCTGGTTTAATTGGCTGGCACCCTAAGTTTTTCTTTTTGCAGGGTGTGGAAACAGGGGATCTTCTTCCTGCTACCAGCACTCCTGTTTATGCACATGTGCTTTTTCAAGGAATGTTTGCAATCATTACCCCTGCGCTAATCAGCGGTGCGATTGCTGAAAGAATTCGATTTCTTCCTTTCACTATTTTTTCAATTCTCTGGGTTACTATCGTTTATTGTCCACTAGCTCACATGGTTTGGGCATTCGACTGGTTTTATGACAAACCACTTGATGAAGGACTTGGCTTAGGTGGTTCCGCAATTGGCCTATTGGGCAAATGGGGCGCTCTCGACTTTGCAGGTGGAACCGTGGTTCACATTGCAGCAGGCTTTGCTGGCTTGGCTTGTTCCTTAGCGCTTCGTAAACGAATTGGTTATCCCGCACAAGCTGTTCGACCTAACAGTATGGTACTTACCCTTCTTGGCGCAGGCCTTTTGTGGTTTGGATGGTTTGGCTTTAACGGTGGTAGTGCAGTTGCTTCCAATTTCCTTGCTACCTCTGCTTTTGCTGCTACCCAAGCTGCAGCTGCTGCTGCTGGTTTAAGCTGGATGTTGGTGGAATACCTTCACAAGGGTAAACCTACCGCACTGGGCCTTGCTTCTGGTATTGTTGCTGGTTTGGTTGCTGTCACCCCCGCTTCTGGATATGTATACATTTGGGGTGGTTTGATAATCGGCTTAATTGCTGGCATTGTTTGCTATGCTTCTGTTCAGTTTAAAACCATCCTAGGTTATGATGATTCTCTTGATGCCTTTGGTGTGCATGGTGTGGGCGGGTTTTTAGGTGCGATATTAACAGGAGTATTCTGCTTTTACTCGGTTAACTCCATGGGTACGGATGGTTTTGTTACCCCTGAAGCAACCGTAAAGAAGCAAATTGCTGAACTTGAAAAGAAAGCTGAACCAGATCGTTCTGCTGGCGATAAAGCCAACATCACAAAGCTCAAGGATTGGACTCCTACCGGCCAGGTGATGATTCAAATCAAGGCCAGCATTTTTTCAGCTTTGTTTGCCTTCGTCCTTAGCTACGCTCTTGCAATGGCCGTTCAAGTTATGACCGGTTTTAACTTTACCACCGATCTTAACTCTGAATCGGAGGGCCTTGATGAAACGGAGCATGGAGAAACAGGTTTCGACTTCGGCACCACTTTCTCAGCCGCTAAATCTGGTCAACCTCGTCCTGCAATGGCGCCAACCAATAAGGTCAAGGGATATGTCATAGCCCTTGAAGGCCCCAAGCAAGAAGATGTTCGAAAAGCTTGGTCTGAAATGTGTCAGGCTGGGAAAACCCCACCAACGGATGATTTTAAGAAGGTTTATCCTTATCTTACAACCATCGATGGGAATAAGTTCAAGTTCAGGGGCGGCGAGCCGAATCACATTAAGGATTCTCTGTCGCATTTGTTCCAGAAAAAATTGAACACTCCTGTAAAAGCTACTGTGGAAGCGTAATTTCCTTGGAAGACCAGCCAGCCTTATCTAGCTGGCTGGAATTCCTCCCTAACTTTTCATCCCATATTTCTTATTAGAAGTGAGTATTTAAAAATGAAAATGATAGTTGCGATTATTCGTCCTGAAAGACTTGAGGAAGTCCAAGCTGCTCTTAATGAACGAGATGTTTACCTCATGACTGTTACCGAAGTTCGAGGTTGCGGCAGGCAGCGGGGTTATACAGAAGTTTATCGAGGTACCGAGATTCAAATTAAGTTACTTCCAAAGCTTAAAATCGAAATTGCTGTGACCGATGCTTTTGTGGAAGCCACTATTGAAGCTATTGTTCATGCAGCAAGAACTCCTGAAACCGGCCAGGTTGGCGATGGGAAAATATTTGTGCTTTCCCTCGAAGATTGTGTTCGCATTCGAACCGGAGAAAAAGGTGCCATCGCTATTGGGCCATGATTTTCTCTGGATTCTAATCAAAATAAGGCAGGGGCATGGATGCTCCTGTCTTTTATCTATTTCATGCCTTGCTCTGTCAGCCATTGCTTCCAATCCGATTGCGATTTCTTCACCTTCTCTGTAATTGAGACATCATCCGGACCGAAATCTTTTCCACTCGCTATTTTAACCAGTGCCTCTCGCACCGCCTTTTGTACTCCGGCATTTGAATCTAAAAGTAAGGGTACTAAATCGTCTGCACCCTTGATTGCTTTAAGGTTACCCATGGTTTCTGCAGCCTTTTGTCTTAACAAGGGATTAGTATCTTTTAAAAACTCTTGCAGTTCTACGGTCTTTAATTTCCGCATCTTTTCTTGCAGCAACTTTATTGATGCCTCTTTTACTTCAGGATAAAAACTTACTGCAAATAGTCCCAACCCTTGAAGGGATTCATGATCGCCACGCCTTCCTAATTCTTGCGCCATCAATTTATGCTTCTGTTGGTTTTCTTCTTCCTGCAAAGATTTAAGCATTTCTGCGACCGTCATGGTTAACAACCATTTGGGGACTTGTGGCTTGTTTGCAAGCACCACTTTTCTTCTCATGGTCACCCCAAGCCTCATGTCTTGCAGCAAGGGCGCATGCCTGCTTCCTTCCAAAGCGGAAGTTAATTCATCCCGTGCGTAATCTAGCAGCTCATCATCCTCTGATTTCATTAGGAAGCTTTTCAACTTCTGGCTGATCATGGCGACTGGGCAGCTATGTTCTAGTTTTGCGGATGTTTGCAGACCTCGGAATAGGGCAGGGATAGACTCCGAAGTGAGCTTCAAAAAATCGTTTTTCGCCTTCAAACCCTCATCGCCTGGCAATTGGCCTAGATCATACTTGATGAATTGATTGACGATTTTATCATAGCGGGCCTCTTCTGCTTCGCTAAGCAAGGGAAGGCTTGGCGCAAGGGGGTGGGGCTCCCTTTTGGCTTGAATCGGCCCTGTTTGCCCCAATATCAGCAGTATTAACAGGAAATATGACATCTTTTTACCTTTTCTTTGATTCCTTAACATCAATATCCGGTTTATTTATGACGCTGCCTACACAAATCTCTCTTTCATACTTCACATTGTTTCCTTGACTGCATCACGACTTACCCCATAAATTGGAGGTACGCAATCTGTCAAGGAAGCTCGGCTGCGTTTTGACTTGATCTTACACTAACCCGTAGCTTCCTGAACATGCATCGTGAAATCTCTCAATCGGACAAGGCTTTTCAAAGTGAAAGTAGAACTTCACTCTACCTCCTCACAATTATACTTGGCTTCCTAATCGGGTGGGATATTCTGCCTTGGGTTTCATCTCGCATCGAACTATGGACGGGTTTGGCCATCCCTTCTTATCCCAATGAGGTTCGTGGTTTTCGGATCGCTCTTATTGCTGCAATCCTTGGCGGGGCCCGGGTGCTTTATGGCTCGCTCGATTCTCTTCTTCAGGGAAAAATGGGCGCAGACCTTGCACTTGCCATTGCTTGCATTGCTGCGATTCTAATTAGAGAACCCCTCGTTGCTGCAGAAGTTTTATTCATTGGCCTTGTTGGAGAATGCCTGGAAGGTATCACTTTTGATCGCACTCAAAAAGCGCTGCGGGGAATGCTCGAACTTTTTCCGCGCAGATGCTGGCGGCTCGATGCCTCGGGTAATGAAGAACGCATTCTTGTTGAAGATCTTAAAGCGGGCGATACCGTCAGAGTTAAACCGGGCGCTCGCATTCCTGCGGATGGCCTTATCCTTGATGGCACTTCCGAAGTTAACACCGCTGCCCTTACTGGTGAAAGTATTCCTCATCTGAAAACTTCGGGTGATACCATTCTTGCAGGCTGTTTGAATGGCTTTGGCGCACTCACCTTCACGGTTCTTAAAGTTGGTAATGATACCGCTGCTGGCAGGGTATTCGACCTTACCGTAAAAGCCCTTGCATCAAAAAATAAACTTGAGCGAACTGCAGATCGACTTGCTCGTTGGTTCCTTCCTATTGTTCTTGGCTTGGCTGCAATCACCTTTCTTGCGTTCTTAATCGTAAGTCAGTTGGGTTGGTTTCGTAATCCCGAACTTCCCAAGCCTGGATTTTATACCGCTCTTCGTGCAGCTCTTTATCCTGCTCTTTCCATCCTTGTTGTTGCATGCCCCTGCGCACTTATCCTTGCTACTCCTGCAGCAATGATTGCAGCAATGGGCAGGCTTGCTGGCACAGGAATTTTAATCAAAGGCGGAAACTTTCTCGAGCAACTTGCGCAAATCAATGCCTTCGCTTTTGATAAAACCGGCACCCTTACCGAGGGCAGATTAGAACTTGGCCAAACTTGGTTTGCAGAGGATGGTTTTAATGCTGATGAGGCCTTGCGCTTGGTTGCAAGTGTTGAGCAATCCAGCGAACATCCCTTGGCAAAGCTTCTGGTTCACTCTGCAAAAAGCAAAGGGCTAACTCTTTCGCAAGCTATTGATTTTAAAGCACTTCCTGGATTTGGGGTCGAAGCTTCACTTGATGGTAAAAACATTCTCGTTGGTACTCCAAGGCTTTTTCTTGAGCGCAATATTACCATCCCCGAATCTGTAGATGATGCAATCAAGAGTTTTGAAACTACAGGTCAAACTGTAATGGTCGCTTCTATCGATGGAAAAGTTCAAGCGTTATTTGGGGCCCGCGATCGCATTCGCCCAGAAGCTGCAGGCGTTATTTCCAAACTGCGCGAAATGGGAATCGAACGCATCGCCCTTCTCTCTGGCGATCGACCTATCGTTGCAGATCAAGTTGCAAAATATCTCGGGATTGATGAATGTCATGGCGGCTTACTTCCCGCAGACAAAGAAAATATTATCGCAGAGATGTCTTCCACGCATCGGGTTGCAATGGTGGGCGATGGAATTAATGATGCTCCTGCCCTCGCGCGTTCCAATGTGGGCCTTGCAGTTGGTGGCCCCTCTGGTATCGAGGTCGTTGCAGAGTCAGGCGATGTGGTTCTTTTAGGCGATCCGCTTCGCTCTCTTCCTTTGTTGATAGGGCTTTCTCGGGCAACTTTGCAAACCATCAACCAGAACATTCTTTACTTCGCTTTTGGTGTCAACATTGTTGGGATTGTCATCACAGGCTGGCTTTGGCCTTTGTTTGCCCCCACCGATTGGATGGAACAATCTCCACTATTTGCGGTTGTTTATCATCAATTCGGCTCTTTCGCGGTGCTGTTGAACTCGATGAGGCTTTTATGGTTTCAACGAGAATCCAATCTTTCAGCTTCTAATTCGTTGGCGAAGTTTACTGATAAAGTTGGTGCATTTGTAGATCGTCTGCTCGATATCGATGAGCATTTCGACTTCATCTTCCACAACTGGCAAAAAGTATTTGCAGCTACCTTTGCAACATTGTTTTTGATCTGGCTTTCTTTTGGGTTTACGCAAATCCAATCCAATGAAATCGGGTTGGTGCAACGAATGGGCCGCCTTTTGGATGATCAGTTAGAACCTGGCTTGCACTGGCGTTTACCCATCCCATTCGAAAAAGTCACCCGCATTCAACCTTCCAAAGTACGCACCCTCGAAATCGGGTTTCGTACCCTCTCCAACGGTAAGGTTACATCAGAGTCGGGCGCATGGAACAGCAGGCATGAAAGCGAAGGGTTTTACCGAGTCCCTGATGAATCCGTCATGATCACAGGCGATGGTAACCTCATGGAAATCCAAGGCAGCATCCGTTATGCAATCACCGATCCCCGCAAGTTCCTTTTCAATTGCAATGATGTCGAAGCAATACTTCGTGCCAATACTGAATCGATTCTGCGTGAATTGGTAGGCTCAAAATCGCTGGGTGCTTTGTTGACAGAAGATCGGGGCAAGTTTCAATTTCAAGCCACTAATCTTTTAGAAACTCGCATTACAAATCTTGATGCTTCAGTAATGGGCATTAGGCTTGAAGGCTTATCTCTTCACGATTTGCATCCTCCGCAAGAAGTGGTGCGATCTTATTACGCAGTTACCCAAGCCATGGAAATGCGAGATAGAAAAATCAATGATGCCCAAGGTGCAGTGTTAATCAAGCTTGCAGATGAACAAGGCAGGGCCCTTTTAAAAGAGAGGCTCGCACAAGCTTTTAAGGATGAGGTTATCGATAAAACCAAAGCACAGACTGATGTTACTTTGGCCCTTCTTTCTAGTAGAGTGGGCCCTTCTGCCTACGATGATTTTCTTCTTATCATTAGTTCTTTGATTGATGTTTTAGAAGGAAGGAAGCCTAATGAGGTTGCACGTATTACCTTGGAACAACTCAAGGCCCGTAGAGATTCTTGGAAAGCACTCGCTGATTTTAGAAGGTTCTGGAATGGTATTTCTTCTGCCCTTGCTGGCAGGGATAAAATCATCATCGATTCTGATAAGCCCGTTAAAAGCAACCTTTGGCTGATGCCTTCAGACTTTTTCCGCATGCCCGGCTTTTCTTCTGCTCCTGTGGATAGGCAAAAACCTGCCCCCAAAAGCAATGACGGAGGACTTTCACAATGAAAACTTTCTTAATATCACTCGCTATACTCGTTCTTTTATCCGTAATGCCCCAGTGCATTTTTACTGTTGATCGAGCTGAGTTTGTTTACCTTACTCAATTTGGCAGACACCTCGAAACTTTTGATGGTGCTGATTCTTCGCAGGCAGGATTGCATTTTAAATTGCCTTGGCCCATTCAATCAGTGCTTCGACTTGATCGCAGAATTCAATTCTTCGACCTTCCAAGTGTTGAACTTCTCACCCGCGATACCCAACGCAATACCATCGATAAAACTCTCAGCCTTGATGCTTATATCTGCTGGCGTATCTGCGATGCCAAGGGCGTTGATACTTTTCTTCGCACCGTAAACACCATTGAAGGCGCTAAAGCAATTTTGGCACAGCGCATTAATTCAGAACTTGGCGCAGCCATAGGCACTATGGAACTTGATGATCTTGTAAGTACCGAAGAGGGCAAGGTTGAAAAACAACGCGAGATTCTACGGACCAAGCTTTTGCTTGAGCCAGGCAGGGCCAATGGAAAATCATTGCAGGAATCTGCATCTGCTGATTACGGCATCGAAGTGGTTGATATCAGGCTGCGAAGGGCGAATCATCCGCCTGCGGTTAGGCAGGCTATTTTCGATCGCATTATCAGCGAGCGTGATAAAAAAGCGGCTCAGTACCAAAGCGAGGGAGAACGAAAAGCTGCAGATATTCGCAGTGCGGGCGAGAAAAATGTCGCTCAACTTCGTGCCTCTAGCGAAGCAGAATCCATCCGCATGAAAGGCCAAGCAGAAGCTCAATCCGATCGATTGCGATCTCAGGCGCAATCCCGCGATCCCCAGTTTTATACCTTTCTCAAAAAGCTGGAAGAGTATCAACGCATCTTGGGTGATAACAAAACAGTTTTACTTCTAGGAACCCATAGAGAATTGTTCGACCTACTTTTCTCACCCCCACAAGGCTCTATTAAAGCCCCCGAAACCAAAGGGGCTAAACCATGAGAAAAACCCTGCTGGTTTTAGTTGCCCTCGTTCTCGGTTTCTATTTACTGACGGGTTTCACCCAAATCAGGCCGGGTGAAAAGGGAGTTATCAGGCGCTTTGGTA
The DNA here is from genome assembly GCA_044337875.1 of Gemmataceae bacterium. Lineage (GTDB taxonomy): Bacteria > Planctomycetota > Planctomycetia > Gemmatales > Gemmataceae > UBA969. The sequence continues at coordinate 78,384 of JBIIMS010000008.1, read as the reverse complement.
AGCCGTTGCCTCAACTGGCGGACCCTGGGCTTTTCATCGGTCTTCCCTATGGCATGGATCGCGTTGATCGTATCGCTGTTGATAAGGTGAATAATATTAATGTTGGATTTTTTGAAGATGATGGTGGCAAACCTCTGCCCCCAGGCCAGATGCTTACAGGTGATAACAACCTCGTTAATGTTCAAGTTACTGTTTATTATAAAGTAGAGCCTGGCATGGAAGTTGATTTCGCAATCAATGCTCCTATCATTCCCGAATTTCTGAAACGCTATGTTGAATCTGAAACTGCAATGTGGGTCGCAAGTAAAACCGTTGATGAAGCATTGCTTGCTGGCAAGATTTCGATGGGCCCTGCAATCCTTAATAAAACCACACAAAGAATCCAAGGATGCAATCTCGGGGTCCAACTCCTGGATGTCCGTGTTTCTCTTGTTGCCCCGCCTGATGAAGTCAAACCTTCTTTTGATGCTGTTGCAAGGGCCCAAACTTCCGTAACCACAATGCTTAATAAGGCAGAGCAAGATACCGAAAGTAAACTCAGGCAGTCAGAATCCGATAAATTCAGGCTCGAACAGGAAACTCTGGCTATTACCAACAACATGATTCTACAAGCCAGTAAAGATGCAGAACGCTTTCTCGCCAGGCTACAGCAATACATTGAAGGCAGGAAAACCAATCCCGATTATCTCCTTCAAATCTGGCAGGATGAACGAAGTAAGATCTTTGCAAAACTTCGCGATCAGGGGAACCTGGGTTTGTTGGATCAATACTTAGGAGCGGGTGGTTTGGAAATTAATCTCATGCCTTTAGGGCAGAAAACCAAGCCTTGAGCTGTATACATTAAGCTTTATTATTCGCTTTTATTCTTACTCTTCGCTTTCATCTCGGTGGTTATTTTCATCACTAAATCTCCTGCTTCTGAAAACTTCTCGTGCGCTTTTTCTACCATGGTTTTGTCTCTTGTTTTTATCCCTTCCATTAAAAGGGTCTGAGCCATCACCTGAGTGTTTAAGTACACAACAAAATCGGGATACCAGCCTGACCAACGGCTTGGAACCTTTTTAAAGCCATTAAACTTTGTCGCATAGTCCGACCAAACCGGGGTTATTTCTTTTTCCAAAAGTGTTGCAAATCCATCTTCTGTCAGTTGGGTTTTTCTCAGTTGGTTTTGCCCATTAGTAAACTTCTCGAGCAGGGATTCTTCTTCTTTCCCAAATCGTTCAAAGGTTTTAATTGCTATGAATTTATCTGCAGTTTCTTTTTGCAGCGTAAACCAACTCCCCCAACATAACCCAACCCCAGCAAGCAACAAAATGCCGTGCTTGAGAATCGGGGTTTTTAAAACCGAGTTCTTTTGAATCGTCCCCGCAAGAAGACCAATTAGTAATCCTGCCAGTGCTCCACCACCATGCGCAGCCTGATCGACCCCCGCAAGAAAAAACACAAAAGCGATATTTAAAACGATGAAGTTTATTGCCCAAAATCGAAGCTGGGTCATAATTGCTGCAGACATCCCCGGGGGCTTGGCCAATAAATATCCCAGCAAGCTTCCGAATATCCCAAATAACGCCCCAGATGCTCCTGCACTTACTCCAAACTCGTTCCACCAAAGGCTCGCTTCACTGCCCCCTATTGCGCTTACAAGGTAAAAAATTAGAAAGGTGACACTTCCAAATAGCCGTTCAAGAAAGGGCCCAACTTTCCAGAGCACAAACATATTCACACCAAGGTGAATTAATCCAATGTGCAAAAATGCGCTTGAAAGAAGCCGCCAAGCTTCGCCATCCATCGTTTTTGGACCCGCGTTGGCGCCCCACGCAAGAAGTTGTTCTGTGGTAGGTTGGAATAGATCAACCCCTGCGTACAACATTGCTAGAAAAATAAGGATGTTAATCGCAAACAAGGTGTAGCTTATGGGAGCCCAAGGTTGTTTTTGCGCTAGTAAGGATTGGAAGGATTCTATATCCCGGACTTCGTCTGGTTCCAATTCATTTTCAATTAAATAATCAGGGCTCAGATTGCAAGCCTTGCAGATTTGTATTGCAAGTGGTTTACTAATACCCTTGATCGCAAAGTTATATCCTTCTTCTTCCATCGTTTGATAAATCAACCCAATTTTCTCGGGTGGGTAGATCAATTCTGGATCATAGAGCGAAAATTGCAAAGACCCTTTGGGATCAAACGCAACATGGCTAATATTGGTGATGGGCGTGATAATTCCCAGCGGGGAATGAAAGGTCAAAGTCCCTTTGGATATATGAAGCCGTAGGCTTTTCTTCCATTGAACCCATGATGATAATGCAATAAATAGCATCAGAATCCCAAAGACTATGTTTTTATGTTCCGAATCGGGCAGAGACCACGCTACAGCGACAAGAATGGCGGAAGAAAATGCAAATGTAGAGAGGAAAGGCCAGACTTTTGGGCTTATTCGAAGGCTCATTCTCGAAGAGTTCAATTGCGGGTGGTTAGGTTCCAATGCCATGAAAAAAGCCCCAAGGGAAGATTGCGGTGGATCCGATCTCGATAAGTCCTTTAATTTACGATATAAGAAAACCTGTGGGAATCATTCCTGCAACCGTTAAGGAACCTTAGGCATGATGCAGATTCTTTTTCGTATACCTGTTTATACCAGCTTTACGCCTGAAGGTATTCCGGTTTATGGCTTTGGTATGATGCTTTTTATTGCCTTCATCGTATGTACCTGGCTTGCAGGAAAACGAGCAGTAGCAAAAGGTATTGATGCACAAATCGTGCATGATTTATCTGTTTGGATATTTGTTGCGGGCCTTCTAGGCGCTAGAACTCTTTTTCTTTACGAACAAAAACTCACCTTTACAGAATTTCTGATGAATTTCCCCCGCATCTGGGATGGTGGCATCATTCTTTATGGCTCGGTATTAGGAGGCACGCTCGGATTTTTTGCCTATTGGTTCATGGTCCTTAGACCAAAACGCATTGAGCCCCTTTTGGTTATCGATATCCTCGCCCCTTCGGTTGCCTTGGGTATTGCAATTGGAAGAATTGGCTGCCTGATGAATGGCTGTTGTTTTGGTCAGATTGTAGAGCCCTCGCAACCAGCGATTGCGATTCATTTTCCGTTGGCGGCCCCTGCTCGCTATGATCTTGTGCGGGCTGGTTTGCAAACTGCAACGGGCTTTACTTTTTCAGAGAATCAAAAAGGGCAGGGAGCAGTCGTAGGCAAAGTTGAACCCGATTCTGCTGCGAAAAAAGCAGGAATTGCTGAAGGTGATATCATCATTGAAGCCGAAGGCCAGATGGTTAAGAACCCATTCGATCTCGGGATGATTCTTAACAACGATTGGCCCAGAGGTAAGAAAACTCTGCAACTCAAAATCCTAGGCAAACAAGAATTGGTTTTGCAACCCCATGGCTTGGGCCTTCATCCTGCACAACTTTACGAAACCATGAGCATGGCTTTGCTTTTGTTTTTTCTTCTTTCCTTTGAACCGTTTCAAACAAGAGTCGGGCAGTTGACTGCTATTTTGATGATGTTCTATGCAATGCATAGGTTTCTTAATGAGTTGTTACGCAGCGACCCTAGGCCGGTTTCTTTAGAAAGCAATGTTAGCCTATTTCTATTCCTTGCGGGCGCTCTGCTTCTTGCCTATCTGCAATGGAAAGGCACCCGGGTCAGTAATACTAATACCGCCCCTGTGGTTGTTTGAATGTTAGCCACATTTTTAGTGTAACTACAAATCAGCAGCGATTAAAGTTTGCGCCTAATGAAAAACCACATTAAAACATTTGCAGCATCCAAGTAAATGCTTTAATTTTTAATCGTTAATGTTTCTCAACCTAGGGGATGCTCTCGTATATAACGAGGTTTAAAATGATTCGTTTATTTAGTTTTTGTTTTGTGTTATTTTTAGCTGGTTCTTTTAATCTGGTTGGCCAAATAACAAATAAAGAAGCGGAAGATGCCTTAGCTAAAGGCCTTAAAGCTTATGAAAACAATAAGGTAGATGCAGCCATAAAGCTTTACACCAAGGCGATTAAATTGGATCCTGATTTTGCGGAGGCCTATTATAATCGCGGCGAAGCGAATTCCTACCAAGAGAAGTATCCCGAAGCCCTAGCAGATTACAACAAAGCCATAGAGCTGAACTCTAAGTACAGTGATGCGTACTATGGCCGTGGCAATGTGTATTCCGAATTGGAGCAATACCCTGAAGCTATTGCGGATTTTACCAAGGCAATCAAGTTGGATTCCAAAAATGCATTGTTCTACAACGATCGAGGTTTTGCATATTCGGCATCAAAGAAGTACGCTGAAGCCATAAAAGATTATACCAAGGCGATTGAGTTAGATGCAGACGATGCAAATTCCTATTACAACAATCGTGGCGATGCGTATGTAGCATTAAAGAAGTTTGCTGAAGCCGTGGAAGATTATACGAATGCAATAAAGCTGGACCCCAAGGATTCGTCGGCGTATAGCAGTCGTGGTGATGCATATTCTGAGTTAAAAAAGTTGCCCGAAGCGATGGCAGATTTCAATAAGGCTATCAAAATGGATCCGAAGGACCCCAAGGGCTATGTTGGTCGTGGTGGTGTGTATTGGAAGCAGGCGATAGAATTTGAAAGCGTAGAAGACCTTGATAAATCTAAAGCGAAAGCTTCTGAAGCCCTAGGTGATTTCAACAAGGCAATCAAGTTAGACCCCAAGTATTCCAAGGCATATGGTAGCCGTGGGGAAGTTTACCGAACCCAGCAAAAAGTTTCTGAAGCTTTTGCTGATTTCAATAAGGCTATTGAATTAGATCCTAAAAATCCGGATTTTTTTATATTTCGCGGGGGCGTGTATGAGATTCAGGAAAAAGGGCCCGAAGCCCTAGCGGATTACACCAAGGCGATTGAGTTGAGGCCTGATGATAAATCCTACCTCTCTCGGGGGATGGCGTATGACAGTTTAAAGAAGGTCCCTGAAGCCCTAGCGGATTACACCAAGGCAATTGAACTAGATCCTAACAATGTGGGTTATTATATCTTTCGGGGTAGTGCGAATTCCGCATTAAAGAAGTATCCCGAAGCCATAGCGGATTTCACCAAATCTATTGAACTAGATCCTAAAAATGCGGATGTTTACAATCTTCGGGGAATTGCGAATCACGAATTAAAGAAGTACCCTGAAGCTATAGCTGATTACACCAAAGTGATTGAATTAAACCCTAAAAATGCGGGTGTTTACAACCTTCGGGGCGCTGCGAATTACGGATTAAAGAAATACGCCGAAGCCATAGCAGATTCTACTAAGGCGATTGAACTAGATCCTAAGAATGTGATTGCCTACGACAATCGTGGAAAAGCTTATAAAGCACTTGGAAAAACCAAAGAGGCTGAAGAGGATTTTGCCAAGGCTAAAGCTTTGGAAAAGTAACTTTATAATGTGATTAAAAGACAAGGCATTTGTCTTTAGGGCGCTTTGCATTTACTGCTTCCTCCTTAAAACAATATTTCTTGACCTCGGCAGCCTGAACCTATGTAACAGGGTTCAGCCCTTCGTTATTTGCTTTCCTTAATTTGATTTGTTATGTCGAGTGATGGTACCGAATCGGATTTTTATGCGATCCAATGATCCAATTGTCTCGCCAAATTGAAGGTGCGTAATGCGCCAACACCGGGCAAAAAAAACATCTGCCCCAAATGCAAGGAAAGCTTTATTGTCGTTGAGCAAGAGGCACTGCCTTCCAACCTCGCCCCAAAAAAACAGGCTCCACCTCTCATAGAAGATGAGGAGGAAGAACTGGAGGAAACTCCCTAGCCCAAAAAGAAAAAGAAAAAGCAAAGTGGTTCTGGCTCAGGGTTGGCCACTTGGTTGAGTATTAAAAAAATTAAAAAGCGAAGGCCGTACCAAAATAAGAAATATAGGGTGGTAGATCTTTTACTAAACCAGCATTGTAACTTCCCCAAATGGCGATGGAGTCGGTTAAATAAATAATCGCTCCACCACCTACAAGAATATTGTTAGATAAGTCTGGTTTAACTGCGCCGTCATAAAGTGCTTGGGTAAAAAAGGATAATCGATGGGTGATTTTCTTAGTCAGTGCGCCAGATACCTCTAATTCAAATCCATCCCCACCACGATCTAATCCAATATTGTTACTCTGAAAACCCACGCTGGCATCTAAAATCATATCCCATGGTAATTTCTTGCCAAATAAAAGGTTCAACGAAGGTTGTACCCCAGTATTCAGAAAGCTAGAACCAAAACTACTTTGAAGAAAGACTTCCAAACCGACCGAGGGTAAATAAAGAGCCTCGTTCTCATCCCAAAAGTGAAGTTTCATCCCAAAAACAATAGGCGAAAATCCCGTTCGATTCGAATTATCGAATTCAACCGTTAATGAATTTGAAAATAATTGCAACTCAACATTATCATTCAAACCATAACGAAGCAAAGTCGGAGAATTGTAAGTTTTCGGATCAGAACTGGATTTGCCTGCGATAAAAACAGGGTTGGATTCTAGATAAACCATTCCTTTTGGTAGAGTATAAGGATTGCTTGCAAAGACTTCGGAATCAGGCAAAGGTTTTCTGATGGAGGGTGTTGTGAAACTTTTGGTTGGCTCCGGAATAAGAAACTGAGAGAGATTGTAAAAAAAAGTTGCATCTTCAAAGGAGCCTTTTTTTTCACTTTCTTTTTCATTGAAAAATGGTTCTTCCGCAACTAAATAAGTTGGCATCAATAAGCCCAAGGCAACACAGGTTAAGGTTGCTATAGTGTTGTGTATATTCATGTTTAGCTGCTGATTAGTTAACTGATTTGGGAAAGATTGCAAGCTTAGGTGATAACTTAAAAGTTTTAATTTTAACTTAATAATCGTGTTTGAAACGTTCTTGTTTGCGGAGAACTCTCAGTTTAACATTTGGGTTTTCCTTTAACGCTTATCGTAGTCCATTTAACCTTGGGTCAGTAAGAATTGATTGCATGTTTAAGTTGATTTTTTTGAAATGGATTATTCTAGGGTAGTTGAGAAAATCAAAAAAGATAGGCGGCTAAGGGTAGGCTATTTTGGGTGCAAAAGCGAAGTGCATCGCCAAGAGAAAGTGTTGTAATTATTTCTGACTGCTATTCGATTGCAATGCTGGCCCGAACCAGCGGTAAAGTTTCCAGAAGCCGAGGCCCATTTACTGCTTCCCCCTTAAAAGAATATTTCTTGACCTAGGCGTCCTGAACCTTTGTAATATATTTAGCCCTTCGTTATTTACTTTCCCCCAATCGGACTTGCTGTGTCGGAGATTTTATGTCGAGTGATGGAACCGAAGCGGAATTTTTTGCGATCCAATGCTCCAATTGTCTCGCTAAATTGAAGGTGCGTAATGCGCCAACACCGGGCAAAAAAATCATCTGCCCCAAATGCAAGGAAAGCTTTATTGTCGGCGAGCAAGAGGCTCTGCCTTCCAAGCCCGCCCCAAAAAAACAGGCTCCACCTCCCATAGAAGATGAGGAGGAAGAACAGGAGGAAAGTCCCAAGCCCAAAAAGAAAAAGAAGAAGCAAAGTGGTTCTGGCTCAGGGTTGGCCATTGGGCTTTCAGTGAGTGGACTAATTCTTTTTGGGGCTCTGGGCTATGGCGTTTATTTTCTCTTCTCTAACGGTTTTCTGGGAAGCAAGCATGAGAGTGTTATTAAAAGCCTCATCAGTAATATGGAAGAGATGGCCTCGGTTTTGGAATCTGTCAAGGATGAAAGTTCAGCTCAAGCTGCTGCGCCAAGAATCGTAAGTATCACTGAAAAGCTCTTGGAGTTGCAAAAAACTATGAAAGAATTGAAACTCGATAAGGTACAGGACGAGCGCTTGAAGAATAAGTATGAGGAAAAGTTGAGATCTGCCGTTAAACGCATGGCCCCTGCGGCTACAAATGCTGGCATTAAAGGTGGAAGGGATCCTTCTTTCCGAGACGCCATTAGGAAAATGTCACAACTATCATATTCCAGGTAAGCAAACCCTTCGCACTGCCTTAAAACATAAAAGGGTGACGAAGGCCGGGGTGCTAAAAGTATTATCTTTATGGGACTTTTTTTCCGGTTGTTCCAAACCAGCAATAAAGTTTCCAGACGCCGAGCCCCAAGGCTATACCCAGTAAATCGATTGCAACATCAGAAAGGGAACCGGTGCGTTCCTTAACCCATTGCTGGAGAAATTCGGTAGCGAAAGCATGCACCATTAGAATAATAAAGCAGAAAAGTTTGAAAGATGGTGAACTAGGAAGAAGGGATGCAAAGAGTGCTAACAGGGCGTAAACCCCAAGGTGCAGCCCCTTTGCAGTAATCCAGCCAAGGGATGGGCTGATAAGGTGGTGTTGCAATTGGATGGGTTCGGGGCGAAGTAGGCCTATAGTCCATAAAACCAGAAGTAGCCACCAGCAAGCCCACCACAATAAAACCGTCTTTTTTGACAAGGAAAAATGCCTCATTTGGGGTTCATATCAAGGTCTGGGACTTTCCATGAGTTCGGATTATACCGTCTGGCAATAGGGGCCGAAGAATATTTAAGGTATGTATTTCTAGCCAATAGTAACTAGAATAGAATTATAACCTTTTTTTCAGGAGATTCCCTTGGCTTTTCCTTCGGTTGCAATCGTGGGCAGGCCCAATGTAGGCAAGTCATCTTTTTTCAATTGGCTTGCGGGCAAACGCATATCTATAGTCGATCCGACAGCAGGGGTTACCCGTGATCGTATCAAATGCTTGATTGAGGCGGATGAACGCTATTTTGAACTGGTCGACACGGGTGGCATGGGCAACCACGATGTCGATAACCTCACCAATTATATCGAAGGGCAGATTGCAGAAGCTCTTAAGCAAGCGTGCATAATTCTGTTTTTAGTTGATGTACGCAGTGGTTTGTTGCATGCCGACTTGAAGGTAGCTGCAACCTTAAGAACCTATGGCAAGCCGGTGTTGCTGTTGGTTAACAAATGTGATCACGAAGGCCTGGATATGCAGGCGAATGATTTCTTTCAGCTCGGGTTTTCCGAGATGATCTGCGTTAGTGCGATGCAGAAAAGGCATAAAGAAGAAGTTTTAAGATGGATATTAAGGTTGTTGCCCAAGGGTGGAGATACCTTTGCGCCTCCAGAGCACGAACCGCTGAAGATAGCAATTGTTGGGCGAAGAAATACGGGGAAAAGTACTTTTATAAATGCGCTTGCGCAGGAAGACCGGGTTATCGCCAGCGAAGTTGCAGGCACCACCCGGGATAGTGTGGATGTTCGGTTCGAGCGCGATAATCAAACATTCATTGCAATTGATACTGCGGGCGTACGCAAGAAGAGATCGATCAAGGGTGATATCGAGTTTTATTCGATTGCGCGTGCAGAGCGTTCGATTCGTAGGGCGGATGTGGTGTTATTGTTCATGGATCCGCAATTTAAAATCAGCAGGGTAGATAAGCAACTTGCAGAATACATTCTGATGTATCACAAGCCTGCGGTTTTTGTGATCAACAAGTGGGATCTGGTGATCGAGAAGGGAATCGAGACGGGAAAGATGGCGGAGTATGTGCGAAAAACATTCCCTAGTTTAGATTTTGTTCCCATTGCATTTGTTACCGCAAAGACTGGTAAGAATGTTTACCCTGTTTTAAATTTGGCGCAAACTCTATTTAAACAAGCGTGCCAGCGGGTTAGCACTGCAGATATTACTAATGTTGTGGTTCAAGCATTTCAAGATATTCCCCCGCCCATCAGGCAGAATCGCACACCTAGAATATTTTTTGCAAGCCAGGTGGATGCGAACCCGCCTACAGTGGTGTTGTTTACTAATAAGTCCGATCTTTTTGATCCACCCTACCTGCGCTATTTGCTAAAGAATATCCGAGATAAATTGGCATTTAACGATGTGCCAATTCGCTTGGTGATGCGAGGAAAAGAATCGCGCTTGGGGCCAGGCGACAAGTTTGAGGATGATGTTGTAGTAGAAGAAAAATTCGCAATCGAGCCTGTGAAAAAAGCAAGATACTCAAAATCAGCGAATGAGAATGAAGGCTTGGATGATGTATCGGAAGATGTAGGGGAAGATGTAGTTGAAACGAGTACGCCACCTAGGATAGCTGCGCGTAAAGGCCCGCCTCCGAAAATAGGTGGTCCCAAAAAAGGCGTTATTAAAAAGGCGCCGCCTGAGAAAGAAACAAAAGCAAAGGCTCCTCCTAAAAAGAAGAAGCCTGATAATAAATCTACTAAAGGCAGGCTTTGGAAGAAAGATTAGCCTTACTTATCCTGCAACTTGGATAAAGCAAGCGATGCTGCTTTGCGCACATCGCCATCAGGATCTTGAAGCAAATCTCGAAGTTTTGGCAATGCTTGTGCGCTGGAAGTAGAGCCAATTTCAACCAAGGTTCTTATTGCAGTCCAGCGAACAAACCGGTCGGAATCGTCCAGAGCTTTAATAATATTGCTGGTAAAAGCAGCGCCTTCGGGCCCTAGAAGTTCGAAGGTTTCCAGTGCAGTTCTTCGTACTCTGAAATTAGAATCGGATACTGATTTCGATAACTCTTCGATGATTTCCTTCATGGTTACAGGAAATGCGGGCGCATCTTTGATATCGTAGGCAGCAGTTTGGCTCTTCCATGCTTTGCGTGCCATCGCAAGCTCTTCCATTGCACGATGGATTGAAAGGCGAGTTTCCAAATCTGTATCTCTTATCATCAGCAACAAAGCGGGCCTTGTTTTTTCAAGCACAACCGCAAGATCATAAGCTGCTTTTCTATCCATGACGAATGTGGGCAATCCTGGATCGCTGGAGCCTAGAACTGTTTTCCCGAGGGGATCTGCAATCATCGAAGTTAGAACATAACCACTGATACGGGCATGGTTGGCAGCGCGTTTACGCACTTCGGGTTCGGTATCTTGTAAAGCGGTTTGCACCAAAGGCAGGGTGCTAACACATAAAATTGCCTGGGTTCTTCTACGGGCGTTATTGCCTTGATCTTTAGATTCTTCTGCGGGCCCGCTGGCTTCGACCCAATAGGAAATGCCATCGAGTGCGGCTCTGCGAATACGCATTTCTTTTTCGCTCAGAAGGGCGGAGAACAACTGCAACCCTTGTGCGGTTTCAGGGTTCAACATGCCATAAACCCGAATTCTTGCAACTCGTTCAGCCACGGTTCCTTTAAGAGAATCTTTGGCAAAAACTGCAGCAGCAGCTTTGGAAAAGGGTCGGTAGTTGCCCCCCAGTCGTTCTTCTTTGGCAATGGTAAGAACGAGCTCTAACAGGGATTCTGTTTCCTCGGGTGGCGCAGTGGTAAGGATGGTATCGAGTTTGGTTTGGAATCGTGATACGAGAAGATTTTTGGCCTCGCGGTCAGCTTTTGCGGGGGAACCATCGGAGTGGAATTCGCGCCAATCTGCTAGGCAGGCAGCCCGCCAAATATCTGCGGGATACTGAATTTTAACGCTGGCATCTGCAATAGCTTTATCGCGATATCCTGAGATGTCGTTAGGAAGTTGCAATGCTTTGCTCAAAACTTCGATCGGGTCGCTAGAATCCAAGATCGCTGCATTTACTACCGTGGGCGAAAACTGTAATAGCATCGCGGTGGGCAACCCCACCAAGGCACAACTTATAATCGAATCAAAGACAAAGGGTTTTATTCTCATGGCACAACTTCTCCGGGAAACAATATTGGTCTTAAGAGAAGCCGATACCGCAAACAAAGAAATCGTGAAAGATCAACTTTAAGCAAAGAGGGCAAATTTGGGTAATTTGGGTTATTTCCAGCCCCCTGTGATGGGTAAAATCTGGCCTGTAATGTAAGAAGCTTCTTCAGAGGCCAGAAATAAAATAGCGTTTGCGACTTCTTCTGGGTGTCCAAAGCGTTTTAAGGGGATTTGTTTTTTGTATTCTTGCAAAACTTCTTCACGCACACCTGTTAACATCAATGTTTGGATCATTCCGGGGGCAACCGCATTCACGGTGATATTTCGTGATGCTAGTTCTTTGGAAAGCACTTTGGTGAGGGCAATAACGCCTGCCTTGGCAGAGGAATAATTGGCCTGCCCGGGAAACCCAACGATTCCCGATATGGATGCAATGTTAACAATACGGCCTTTTTCTGCGAGGATTTGCGCTGCGTATTTGCAGCAGAAAAATACACCATCGAGATTGGTTCTCATGACGGTATACCAATCTTCGGAGGTCATTTTTCGGATGGTTTTGTCGCGTAAAACTCCTGCGTTATTGATCAGCACATCTAATTTTCCGTGCTTCTTGCCTAGCGTTGCCAGATGTTCTTGCACTTCGAGTTCTTGGCTTACATCAAAACCAGCGAGGTCACATTTTTTACCTTGGGAGTGAAATTCTTCGATAAGTGCGTTGGCATCTGCGAGATTTTGTTCGTTGGGCAGAAAATTGAGCAAACCATGGGCACCAGCATTGACAAATTGTCTTAAAATCTGGGCCCCCATACCCCTGCTAGCCCCTGTTACCAGTACAACTTTGTCTTTAAAATCAAATTGAATCATCTTTCATACCCCTTTTATCAGTCTACTACCTCTATAATGCTGATATGATAATCTTAACTAGCAATGTTTGCTGGCGCATTTAAGCTTTTATTAAGAGTTATTGTATGACTGCCCAATCTTCAATTTTAAAAAAGACGAGCTTAACTTTCTGCCTTTGTATTCTCATTTTGGGTTGTGGCATCGCAGAATACGAAGAGCAAGCCAATCAAACCATAGATTTTGTTGCAGAGGCAGATGAAGCAGATAAATTGTTGGGCTATCCTGTTGAAATCCCTGCTCCCAAGGATGGAAATGGAACTGTAGTTTCCAAACCTACCTTCCTGCGCCTGCCCAGGGAAAATTACTCGCGCCCTTATCCAGATTTTGTTAGGGGCAAGGGGATGTTACTGGTTAAATATGGCAAGCAAAAAGGGAGCACGGTGATTCCGCGTGACGTATTTCTCGCTTATTCTGATGAAACTGAGGGGGGCGTTTTTAAGGATGGAGTGCTTGAGCACTTCGAAGCTAAGACCGAAAAGAAAAAGTTACCTAGTTTAAAACTTAAGGATGATGTGAAATCGGATCAATATTACTTCACGAATTCTTCTTCAGAAACTATTCATCTTTTCTTGGCCTTTGAGGAAAAGGTTGCTGTAATATTTAAATATGATCTTGATAAGCAGCAAGGTAAGAAACAGGAAATGGTTTCTGAGAGATCCATGCGAACGTTTCGTTTGAATGATAACGCTGTTAAAGCAAAGAACCAGTGGGATTTAAAACAACAGTACGAGGGTGGAGATAAAAAACCTTGAACCTGAGCTTTGTTAAGGATGATACTACTTTGGTTGACACCCCCTTATCAAGATCATGCGATGGCCAAAACAGGCCCGTATTTCTGGCGCATTTAAGCGATATTCATGTCACTGCAAGCAGTGCATGGACAAAAAGTGATCTATTCAGTAAGCGATTTACAGGCTGGATTAACCTTAAGATTTTTGGCAGGGGATTTCGCTTTCGTAACACCAACGAAATTCTCAATGCCTTGATGAAAGATATCAAGTCTCAGAATTTAGACAGTATTGTATTTTCGGGCGACGCCACGGCTTTAGGTTTTGAAGAAGAGATGGCAAAAGCTGCAGAACTTCTCGGCCTGAATGGCCCTGATGCGCATCCTGGGCTTGCTGTGCCCGGTAATCATGATTACCAAACCGCTTCCTGTGCAGCTCAAAATCATTTTGAAAACCATTTCTCCTCTTGGCAAAAAGGCGAGCGCATAGGCGATCATATTTACCCCTTTGCCCAAAAAATTGGCAATATCTGGGTTGTTGCGGTGAATTCTTCGACGCCCAATCGTCTGCCTTGGGATGCCCGGGGTTGTGTGGGTAGTGATCAGTTGCAGCGCTTAAAAATGTTGTTCGATCAGCTGGATGATAGCCGTAGAATTCTTGTCACACATTACCCAGTCAAAATTGCAAGTGGCCAGAAAGAACGAAAAATTCGCGCTCTTCGTGATCTTGATTCACTTCTTAACGTTGCTGCAAAGGGTAAGGTTTCACTTTGGCTTCATGGCCATCGACATGACCAGTTCTATCACCCCACAAGTTCGGATGTTCCATTCCCGGTTTTATGTGCTGGTAGTGCCACACAAAATGGAAAATGGTCTTACTCCCGCTACTCTATCTTGAATGGCAAACTCGGGGTTGAATGTCGATCTTTTAATCCTGGAACTGGCCTTTTTCATAAAGCTGAAAGCTTTGATCTCGATCTCCCCTATACTTATTAGACTTGCTAGCTCTAAATTTGTTATTTTAAATATTTTGATTATTTATTGCATTGAAAGCTTCCAAGTTGGGGCAAGTGTCGTTATTATTTAATGGAAGAACTTTGCTTGCAATATTATTTTAACTCGGGTGATTTTACTTGGAACCTAATATGAACTATCCTGTTGAAATGGGCGGCGGCGTAACCCCAGGTAACATTGAATCACCACCCGTAGTTGCACCCCCAAACGAACTTTCAGAAATCCTTAAGCAGATTCTTGATATTCAAAAAGAAATGTTGAACCATCAGCGTGCTGCATTAGCTGCCCATGATCACGCAGCCCGTTGGAAATCTTTCATTTCTCGCTGGCCTGATGATTTCCCCGGCCTTCCAGATATGAGCAAAAATGCTTTGCCTCATTTGGAAAAAGCATATGGAAAAATGATTTACGATATTGTCGAGCGGATTTCTGATGATTCCGATTGCATCGACAACGAATTCGGCCTGCAAGAGTTTCTTGATCGGTACGGAATGCGGCTTGCCCAGATAGGTACCTTGCTTAATTTGGTTGCCCCCCTTGCAGACCTCGGCAACAATCCTGAATCGTAATCACTTATGCTTAATCAAGAAATTACCCCGGGCTTTATCACCGTGGAATTTCTTGGCATTCCAAAACTAAAAGCGGGTGTGCCTTTTTGCAAAGCACCCGTTGGCTCTTTATCTTCGATCATAAATAATTTAAAGAGTCGGTTCCCAAAGCTTTCCGAGGAATTCTTGCCCTCGCCTTCAGGAAAAAGCCATGTGCTTTATTCCCTTAATGGGGACTATTTTTTAAATGATCCCGATACGATTCTTTTGGAAGGGCAGCAACTTTTAATTATTTCGGCTGATGCAGGCGGGTAGATTTTATCACTTCGAGCTTTTAAACTTTTGCAATACAGCTTCAAGCGATTTGGGATTTGGATTATAGCCTTTGGGGCTTTCGTAACCCGATGGGTAGGCAAGGTTTTCCCATAGGTTTTGCAAGATTGCTTGTTCAGGCTTTTTGGAACTGAGCATGGAAAGCGCCAAGGTTATCTGTGTGGATTCATTCCAAGTTGCAGTTTCCAGATTATGCTTGGAAAGCTGATCGAGTAAAAGGGTACGCCATTCTTTTGGAGGATTAACACCTTTGGTAGCCAGCTCTTTTTGAATGTTGGCAAGTTGAATTGCCAGCGTATTAGCTGCTGCCTTGGCTTGTTTGGGGCTAGTTTTAAAAGTGTTTTTAGCTTTCACAAAATCAGAGTAAAGGCTTGTAATTTGCTTGTCTTGGCCAGAAATCAACAAGGCTTCTGAAAGCAAAACCCCGGTCCAAGAGTCGTAGGGAAGTGAGCCTGCTTTTCTGCCTTCGTAATAATTCTTATTGTTACGCCAGCTCGGTTGTTGAAAATCAGCATGGCATGAAAGGCAGGACGATTCTGCGAATTCAGGCCATACGCCCTGATTATTAAGTGCAAGCTCTGCGCGATGCGAAGACAGCTCAATGCTTGAGGATAAGCTTGCTAATTGCCCGGTTACCCATATTTCTAGATCGCGATTGGTATTGGAATCGTATTTTTTTTGGTTCCAATGTGGCGGCATATTTACTTGGTAGGACAATGCTTCGAAGGTAAGCCTTGGGTGTCCTGCAGCCATGATATCATGGTTGGCATCGCGGGCGGGTATTCCTGTTTGAGGGTTGGCGGGTGCTCCCACATGGCAACCCATGCATACTTGTGCTTGCAACATGGCATTTCCCAAATAGTTCATGCCTTCGTTATCATAAAGGGCCTTTTTAGCGGCGGAGGGCGTGTTTTTCCAAGCTTCGGTGGTATGAATTCCTAGCCATTTTGATGAAGCGGAGCCATGACATGATTCGCAACCAACCCCTAGGTCTAATGGATAATCTAATTTTGATTGTTCCTGAGCAATTTGCGGGGTTGTATGGCAAGCCAAGCAGCGAAGGTCTTTGTGGGCTGCTGGGATTCCCAGATTTTTAGCCATGGTTTTAGCCCGGTCTGAAAGCAGTGATTCGTAGGCTTTTGCGTGTTTATCATGGGCAATCCAGGTTGAAAATTCATTTTGCTGAACTATTTGGCCTAAAACGGGTTCGGAGCCACCATGGCAGCCGCGGCCAGAACAAGAAGAAGATGTGGCTATTGGGGGGTGTTTAGCTTCTGAGCTAGATGGTTTAATTGAAGCAGTTTTTGCAGGAAGGGGTTTTCCTTCCTGAGAGAATAAGTCTTGGCTTGTTAAAAAGAACGAAATTGCCCAAAACAGGATGCAAAAACTGAGCGCTTTAATCAAATTTAGGGGCCTACAATTTAAAGGGTTCATAAACGGTATTTCTTTTAATAATTCTCGCTGAAAACATTATCTTACAGTATCAACAGTTATTCTATTTTTAGTCAATTTTATGATAGGGTGGTAGAAAATATTCGATATATTAAGGTTAATTCTTGCTGTCTGAATTTTATTGAGTGAAGGAATAAAAATCAGTGTTAATTCGCAAATCAAACTTTGCAGAACATTACCCTTGGGTTCTTGCTTCCTCGGTTGTGTTTGCCTTGGCGGTAGTCTGGTTTATTTTTGCCTCGGTAGGCCATGCAGAATGGCCTAGTGGTAGCAGTTTACCTGGGTTTACTTTCGGAGTCATAGGTGGTCTGATTTGTTTATTCGAATTTCTAATCTGGCCTCGAAAAAAGTTAAGATCGTGGCGTATAGGAAAAGTATCAACTTGGATGCGTGCCCATATTTGGCTCGGATTACTTGCTGTCCCACTTTTGGTTCTCCATACAGGCTTTCGTTGGGGCGGCCCTTTAAGTACCACCCTGATGACTTTGTTTTTGTTGGTGATTGCGAGTGGAGTCTGGGGTTTGATATTGCAGCAGTTTTTGCCTGAAAAGATGTTGAAAGAAGTTCCTGCTGAAACCATTTTTTCCCAAATTGATTATGTTTCAGATTTGATGGCTGGTGAAGCGTCTCAATTGGTTCGATCTGTTTGCAACATCACTTCAGATTCTGATGATGCAGAAAAGTTTTCAGACGGTTCCCATATTGTGGTGGGTGCGGTTCGTAATACAGGCGCAATCCAAGGCCGGGTGGTAGTAACTTCCAGCTTGCAGGAAAGCGTGCCCGATAGTAAGCCGTTGTATGACTTTTTCAACGAGCATATTTATGCGTTTTTGAAGAATGGCGAGATGGCCAAGTCGCCTTTGCAAAATCCTCCCCGGGCTCATTCGATGTTTAATTCCTTGCGGACAAAGTTGCCTCCCCGCGCCCATGAAGTGGTTACAGTTTTGGAAGATCTTTGCAATCAACGCAGGCAAATTATTACTCAGGCGAAAATTCAGTTCTGGCTTCATAGTTGGTTGTGGGTGCATTTGCCCCTTTCTGTTGCTTTGATTGTGTTGATGTTTGTTCATGTTTTTGTGGCTATGAAGTACTGGTAAATCGAGAGGGATCCATGGCTTTCCAAGAAAGCGGAAAACAGCGCGCGACAAGAATCCAGCTCGACTATTACAAAAAGTCGACTTATCTGGATCGTACCAAGTCAAAACTAGTTTTAATCTGCTTGTTGGCGGCGGTAGGCTGGATGGCGTTGGTGTTTGCTCAGGGCGAAAAAGGACAGGCTGCATTTTCCAGAGGCCAAGTGACTAAGTTTCATGCTGCCTGGAATAATAATTGCACCGTTTGCCATTCCGATTTTGAACCCATCAGCAAAAATAGTTTCAGCATGAAATGGCTTGGCCACCAAGCAGGTAAAAATCTTTCAGGCGATGCACGCTGCGAAAGTTGCCATGTTGCACCAGTGCATCATGCCAATCAAAAGCTTGAATCAACTCCTAGTTGTGGGGGTTGCCATCGGGAACATCGTGGCTTAGATGCGAGCATTGTGCGTCTGTCAGATTCTGATTGCATTTCGTGTCATAAGAATATGCAGGCTCATCTTGCAACTGGCGCTGCACCGAAATACGCTCCTAAGATAACCTCGTTTGCAACTGCCTCGCAGGGGCACCCTGATTTCAGATTGTTGGCAGAGAAAATGACCGATCCAGGCACCGTTAAATTCAACCACAAGTTGCATCTGACGCCTGGTGTATCCCGTGACCCTAAGGGCAAACCTTGGACTTACTCGGATATTCCAGAGCTTGAACGAGAGAGATTTGGATATCAGAAGGGTATGGATTTAAAGACTGCTATCGCTCTTGATTGCAAGGCTTGCCATAACCTTGAGTCCGCAGATGCCAAGCCCTCTCCTGGCACGTTTGCAAACATGCCTAAATCGGTTCATGCCGAAAGATCCAAGGGCGGGGTATATCAACCGATTGTTTACGATGTGCATTGCAAAGCTTGCCATCCGCTTTCTTTTGATGATTCGAACAAAAACGAATCCGTACCCCATCGATATCAACCTGAAGAAATACGCACTTACCTCGAAGGTTTTTACTCGAAACAATTGGTGCTGAAAACCAAAGAGTTTTCGAAACCAAGAGAGGTTTTGCCTGTACCCGTTCCAGGGAAGAACCCTTTGACGCCCATGGTTGAATCGGTGAAAAAGCAAGTTGATGCCAAGGTTTCTGTCGCAATGAATAATTTGTTTTTGGGCAAGAAAACCTGTGGCGAATGCCATTATGAAAAAGGTGATACCAAGAGTACGAACCCTGGTTTCGCCCAGATTCCTAAGCTGATTCAAACGGGTTTAGACCCTGATAGCAAGGCTTTCCAATGGTTTAAAGATTCGAGAGCAGGCGATCCTTCTAAGATTGTTTGGCCTTCCATCCCTTCGCTTTGGATGCCTCATGCCAAGTTCGATCACTCTGCCCATAGGTTCATGGATTGCGCTTCATGCCATGGTGCTGCCAATGATTCAATTACTAAAAATGATATTTTACTTCCCGGAATAGATAACTGTAGAAGTTGCCATGCACCTGCCAAATTTGTTGCAGGGGTGGCGCAAGCCGGGGTTAATCATGATTGTGTGGAATGCCATAACTATCATCATGGCGATCAACCATACCAGGGCGTTGGAGCTGCTGCTTGGGATCCGAAAATACTTCGGACCATCGAGCAGATGCAAAAACCAATTCCTTAATGGGATGCATTAAGCACACTGTAATTGTGACAGGCTTTGGGAGAAAGAAATGTTAGTTCAGGCATTAAAAGAAATTCAGGATAGATGTGGTTATTTGCCCTACAACGAAATGCATTCGCTTTCCAAGCGCACGGGTGTGCCCTTGCATCGTATTCATGAAGTAGCAAGTTTTTATCCGTTGTACAGGTTGGAGCCACCTAAAGGCGCAAGCATTAAAGTATGCAGGGATATGGCGTGCCATATTCATGGTGCACCAGAAATCACCCAGGGACTCGAGAATCTTTCCAGAGAACTTGGGCCCGGGAAAATCGAAGTCTGTGGTGTTTCTTGCTTGGGACAATGCGATGCAACCGTAGCTGCGTTGATCAACGATCATCATGTTTATCGTGGTATGGATCTTAAGAGTTTATCCGAGTTGGCAAGAAAAGCTGCTGCGAATGAAGAGCTTCCCCACCAACATTTGGATAATTCTACCCTTCCTTTTCAAATTAATCCCTATCAGAGTAGCGAGCCTTATGAGGCTGTCAAACAGTTTGTTAATGGGGGCATGGATCATGCAGACTTGCTGAAAAAGATGGAAGTTTCGGTGCTTCGCGGCATGGGCGGTGCGGGGTTCCCCACCTTTCGCAAATGGTCTGCTGTAAAGGGCGCTCCCGGGAATGTAAAATATATTGTTTGCAATGCGGATGAAAGCGAACCAGGTACTTTCAAAGATCGCGAACTCATGCGCAGGGCACCTTATCTTGTTATCGAGGGCATGGTTTTAGCAGCGCTTGTTACTGGCGCTGAAAAGGGTTACCTCTACATTCGCCATGAATACATCGATGAAGTCAAAGTACTCAAAGAGGCTTTAATCACTGCAGCAGGTTTAGGTGTGATAGGTAAAAATGTATTGGGTACTGGCAAAAAGTTTATGCTCGAGCTTTTCATCAGCCCTGGTGGGTATGTGCAGGGTGAGGAAAGTGCGCTTTTAGAAGCCATCGAAGACAAGCGTGGCGAACCTAGGAACAAGCCACCTTTCCCTGTTTTTGAGGGGTTGTTTGGTAAACCTACTGTCATCAATAATGTTGAAACACTTTCTTGGATTCCTGGAATAGCACTTAATGGCGGAGAATGGTATCGCGATAAGGGCATCCGTGGTGCGACTGGAATGCGCATTGTTTCGATCAGTGGCGATGTACAAAAGCCTGGCGTTTACGAAGTGCCTTTTGGCCAGACGGTTAAAGAATTGATTTTTGAGACAGCCGGTGGAATGTTGCAGGGCCATACGCTTAAAGCTATTGCAACCTCAGGGCCTTCGGGTGGATTTTTACCTGCGAAGGTACCTGTCGAAAAGTTGCCTGCTAAATTCGTTCAAGATAAAGTTCCTGCGGGAGCCAAGCTTTACGATATCCTTGATCTGCCTTTAGATCTTAACACGGTTGGGCAGATGGGCGGCATGTTGGGTGCTGCTTTTATCGTCTATGATGATCGCAGAGATATGCTCGACAATGCATTGAACTGTGTTTCTTTTTATCGGAATGAATCGTGTGGGAAATGTGTTCCTTGTAGAACCGGTTCACAAAAGCTCGTGGATATCATCACGAATTTGATGCAAGGTAAGTCTGGCCGTAAAGAGCTTGGCCTTATCAATGAACTTGGTGAGACGATGGGGATAACCTCGATTTGTGGGTTGGGTCAGGTGGCATCCAATCCCATTACCAGCCTGTTGAAGTTCTTTCCTGAAGAAGTTGAAAACTATTTGAAACAAGTTTGATTTTAAAGATAGGGGCCTTTGCGGCCTTGGAGGTTGGCGATGAATGTAGCTGAAGAATTATTTCCTATGGTGGTTGATGGCAGGGTTGTTGAGCTCGATCGTATTGCCTCGGATTTATTAAAGGCGCCTCCCATCAAAATAACAATTGATGGCAAAGAGGTGGAGATCGCCCGTGCTACGCTTTCTAAGAATTCGGTTACCGGTGAGTTGAAACCCAAGTTGACCACCATTTTGGATGCTGCACAGAAGGCGGGAGTTTTCATCCCCATTCTTTGTCATCGCGAACATATGGAACCCGTTGCAGTATGCAGGTTTTGCGCCGTTGATATTGGTGCTCGTACCCTTGTTGCTGCCTGCCATCGTCCCGTTGAAGAGGGCATGAAAGTTTCCACAGGCGCCACCAGCGACAAAGTTAAAAACTCCGTTAAGATTCTTACCGAACTTCTCTTGGTTGATAATGAAGTTCCTCGTGTGGTAAACCGGGAGTATGGCGACAATGAGCTTCGCACCATTGCCAGAAAACTTGGCATGGATCCGCATGCTTCCCGCTTTCCTAAAAACCCTCACGATCGTGGCACCGATGATAGTTCGATGATTATTTCGGTTGATCATAATGCGTGTATTCTTTGCGATCGCTGTGTAAGAGCATGCAATGAAGTTCGCCATAATGAAGTGCTTGGCAGAATGAACAAAGGTTTCAAGGCTAGAATTTCATTTGATCTTAATGATCCAATGGGGAATTCTTCTTGCGTATCGTGTGGCGAATGCATGGCTTCCTGCCCCACGGGTGCGCTTACGAATAAGAAGCTTGTAGGTTCTAATCTTGCTGCGGAACCCGGGGCGTTGCCCGTTTCGTTGGACGATCTATTCACCCATGAACTTTTTCAAGGCATCAGCAAACCCTTCATGGAGTGGAACCAAGGCTCGGTTATACGAAGGAAATTCAAGCAGGGTGAAATCGTTTGTAATGAGGGTGAATCTGGCTCGACAGCATTCATTATTGAAGATGGTGTGGTTGATGTGTTTTTAAAAAGCCCTTTGAATCATATTGAGAACACGCAATCAAGCGGGTTTCTTGGCTTGATCAAAAAGTTTACCACTACGCTCTCTACCTCCAAAAGGGAAGAAGAGAAAAAAGCCCGCTACATTTCAATTGATGCTCCGGTTAGCCTTAACACCAGCAATCCCATTGCCCAGTTGACTAAGGAAGATGTTTTGTTCGGCGAAATGACTTGCATGAATAATTATCCAAGGTCTGCTACTGTTCGTGCTAAAACCGATGTAAGCCTTCTTGAAATACGGAGGAATGTGCTTTATATTCTGCAACGAAATAAAGAGAGCAAGGCTATTCTCGATGGGGTTTATAACAAAAGATCCATCAGCACCCATTTGCGCAGCATCCCCTTGTTTGCAGAGCAATTTACCAATGACAAGGATTTTGACCAGTTTGTTGATCTCGTGCGTGAGAAGGCTAATCTCATTCGCTTAAATCCAGGTGATGTTCTATTCAGGCAGGGTGATGCGGAAGATAATTTCTACTTGGTGCGCATTGGCTTTGTGAAAATCTGGATCAAGCAACCGGGTGGCGATCATGTGATCAATTACACCGGCCCCGGTGGTATGGTCGGCGAAATCGCCCTCATGGGTCATCTTGCGGAATTGAAAGGCAAATTGCTTTCCCAAGGTCGAACTGCAAGTGCGACCGCTTTGGATCATGTGGATCTTGTCAGCATTAGTGGTGAAAATTTTAAACTCATCCTCGAGAATTTTCCGAAGATTCGTGAAAAGATGGTCGCCATCGCTTTGGAAAGACTTACAGAAATTCAAAGGCAGGTTCAAAAAGTTGAAAGCACCAACCTTAATGATTTTCTTAAGCAAGGTTTGATGGAGGCCCGTAGTTTATTGGTGTTGGATCTGGAAAAATGCACCCGCTGCGATGAATGTACCAAAGCTTGCTCTGATACTCATCAAGGCGTGACCAGATTAGTTCGTGAAGGCCTTCGGTTCGAAAATTTCCTCGTTGCAAGTTCTTGCAGATCTTGTCTTGATCCTTATTGCATGGTTGGGTGCCCGGTTGATGCAATTCACCGAGGCAAAAAACGCGAAATGATTATCGAAAACTGGTGCATCGGGTGTGGGAAATGCGCCCAGAATTGCCCCTATGGCAATATCAATATGCAGCCTTTCGAGACCAATGAAAAGATCGATGATATTACCAGACCTGGTTATAAAGTCGCGGTTGTTCAGCAAAAAGCAACCATGTGCGATCTTTGCGAATCTGTCGATGGTCAGCCTAGTTGTGTTTACGCTTGTCCTCATGATGCTGCACATCGTATGAGTGGTGCAGAGCTGATTAAAAAAGTTGATTCCATTAAAAATTAGAGCCTTGATGGTTGGAAAAGAATAAATAATGAGTGTTGAAAAGTTTGATTTGGTAGTACTTGGTTCTGGGCCTGCTGGTGAAAAGGGCGCTGCTGCTGCAGCGTACTTTGGTAAAAAAGTTGCGCTCATAGAAAAAGAAAATGTGTTGGGGGGGGCTGCTGCAAACACTGGTACCCTGCCTTCTAAAACCTTAAGAGAATCGGCTCTTTACCTCTCCGGGTTTAAGCAAAGAAAACTGTTTGGTTTTCAGGTTGATATGATGAAAACCATTCATATCAGTGATTTCATGGCGCATGAACGCTTTGTCACCGATAATGAACGCCAGCGCATTCGCGAAAATCTTGCCAGGCATGGTATCACTGTATACCGTGGCATGTCTTCTTTTGTTGATTCGGAAACTGTTGTTATAAAGCCTGATCGTTGCCCTGAGATTCAGTTGAAGGCGGATCGGTTTCTCATTGCAACGGGTTCTTACCCTTTCAGGCCCAAGAATTTTCCCTTCCACGATCCGAGGATTCTTGATTCCGACACAATCTTAACCCTTGATGTTATTCCTGAAAGTATGTTGGTTATTGGCGGCGGAGTTATTGGTTGCGAATATGCCTGTATGTTTTCTGCTTTAGGGGTTCGTGTTAGCGTGGTGGAAAAATCCGAGAAGATTGTTGGAGGGATGGATAGTGAAATTTCAAGCTCTTTGAAATCACGAATGGAATCCGCAGGCATTAAATTTTTTATGAGTGATTCGGTAATAAAAATTGAGTGTGGTAAACTCGTTGAGGTCGAACTCGAATCCGGCGCAACTGTTGAGACCGAGTCGGTTTTGGTTTCTTCTGGAAGATCTGGGCAAACCGGTTCTATTGGTCTTGAAAATGTTGGTGTTACCACCAATTCTCGCGGCCATATTCTAGTCAACGAACATTTCCAAACCAAGCAACCGCATATTTATGCTGCTGGCGATGTCATCGGGAATCCTTCCCTTGCTTCAACCGCTATGGCTCAGGGGCGTATTGCTGTTTATCATGCTTTTGATCTTAAGCAATCGGCGCACTTCCCTTCCCTTCTTCCAAGTGGTTTGTACACCATTCCCGAATGCTCCTCTGCTGGGCAGTCGGAAGAGCATCTTGACGAAGCTAAAATCCCTTATGTTTCAGGCAAGGCTAGTTATGCCAATAATGCCAGGGGCCAGATCATTGGTGATACTGAAGGCTTTCTTAAATTGCTTTTTCATCGAGATACTAAAAAACTTCTTGGTGTTCATGTCATCGGGGAAGGGGCTACCGAAATTGTTCATATAGGTCTTACGGTTATGGTGATGGATGGTGGCGTCGATGTTTTTATTGATACCTGCTATAACTATCCAACCATTAGTGAAATTTATAAATATGCTTGTTATGATGCACTTTCGAAATTTGATAAAATCAACAAATCCTCGAAAGAACCTTAATGATTATTAGGCATTGGTTTTTTTTAGCATTACAATGACTCAAGACACCCAGTATTTTTTCAAGGCTCTTTACGATGAAAATTGTTCACTACCCACACCCTGCTTTACGTTGTCAGGCCAAGCCGATTTCTTCGATCGACAAGAAGATTAAACTTCAGATCGGCGAAATGTTTGATCTTATGTACGAAGCCAAGGGGCTTGGGCTTGCTGCAACTCAGGTTGCACTCCCCTTCCAGTTGTTGGTGATGAATGTTTCTGGAGACCCAGATAAAAAAGAACATGAATTTGTTTACATCAACCCTACCTTGGTTGAGCGCAAGGGCAACATGGATGGCGAAGAAGGTTGCCTTAGCTTTCCTGGTTTGTTTCAAAAAGTTCGCAGAGCTAAAACTGTAAAGATACAGGCCTATAATCTTCTGGGGGAAAAGGTAGAAGTGGTTGCTTCCGACCTTGCTTCTAGAGCTTGGCAGCATGAAATTGATCATCTTAATGGCGTTCTTTTTGTTGATAAGCTTGGTATTATTGGCAAACTTGCTTCCCGGGGCGCTCTCAAAGAACTTGAAGAAGAGTTCAAGTTTGCCCAGCAGCGAGGCGATATCCCTCCCGAGACCGAGATCAAAGCTCTCATTGATTCACTCTTATCCGAATCTTGATTTCCCTAGGGGGTTGATTCATGCGAATTGTCATGATGGGCACTGGTATTTTTTCCGAGCCCACTTTTGAATCTTTATTGGTCAACAAAAAAGATGTTGTTGCACTTTTCACCCAACCCGATCGCGCCATTGGGGAAGAAAAAGCTTCGACCAGGCAGGTTGGTAAAGGGATGAAAAACATTGCCCTTCAGCACCATATCCCTGTCTTTCAACCTTTTAAAATCAACTCCGACGAAGGGCTTGCAATTCTTCATGATCTTCGCCCTGATCTTTTCGTCGTTGCTGCCTATGGCCAAATTCTTTCTCCAGAAGTGCTTGTAGTTCCTACTCTTGGCGGTATTAATGTTCATGCTTCTTTGCTTCCCAAATACCGAGGGGCTGCCCCTGTTCAATGGACTATTGCCAACTGCGAAAAAGAAACAGGTGTTTCCATTATCCAGATGACACCCACACTTGATGGTGGGAATATTCTAGCAACGGTTGTCACCCCAGTTTCCCCGGAAGAAACCGCAGGGGATCTTGAGGCTAGGCTTTCTATTATGGGCGCAACTATTGCCCTTGAGGTTATTAAAAAAATGGAGGCCGGACCTATCAAAGGTATTCCGCAGGATATTTCTCTTGCGACCAAGGCACCCAAGCTTCGTAAAGAGCATGGCAACATCAACTGGGAGCTTAATGCATTGCAAATTAGTGCTCATATTCGGGCAATGCAACCATGGCCCACGGCTTTTACTTTGTGGCAACGGACCGAGCAACCCCCCGTTCGGATTATGATTTTAAAAGCTACTCCTGAACTTGAAGCCACTACCTCTTTGCCGCCAGGCACTATTCTTGAACCTTCAAAAGATTTAAACATGATGCAGGTGGCTGCGGGAAACCGCACCATTTTGAATGTCCTTGAGGTTCAACCTGCGGGCAAACGCAAGATGGCTGCTGCTGAATTTCTGAGGGGAAGGCACTGGTTTTCGGGCGACTCGCTTACGAGGGCTTAAACCTTGGCCCGGGGTTTAGTATACTATTCTTATAATCTTTTACTTTTTTCGCAGGTTTAAACTTATTCATGGCTAAGAAACTTTTCATCGAAACCGTTGGCTGCCAGATGAATGTTCTGGATAGCGAAATTGTAGTTGGTACTTTGAAAAAACAGGGCTACGAGCTTGCAACTGAAGCCACTGATGCTGATGTGATTCTCTTTAATACTTGTAGTGTGCGTCAGCATGCGGAAGATAAAATTTACAGCGCCTTAGGTCGGATCAGGATTCATATGGATGAAAACCCGCACAAGATTCTTGGCGTGCTGGGGTGCATGGCTCAAAAAGATCAGGAGTTGATTCTTCGCAGGGCACCGCATGTTGATGTCGTTTGTGGTACAGGGCAGTTGGGTAGGATTGCGGAACTTATTGAAGATGCAAAATCATCAGGCAAGCCTCAACTGGCTCTCAGCCTCGGTAGATCTGATGCTTCCAAGGATGAAGTTGAACGCAGCTTCGAAAGTTATGACCCATCCAGAGAAACTGCGATGCGGCCCAATTCTTTCCAAGCGTTTGTTCGCATCATGTTTGGCTGTGATAAATTCTGTACCTATTGCATTGTTCCCAGTACCAGAGGACCAGAGCAAAGCAGATCTCCTGATCATATCTTGGCTGAAGTTCGACTTCTCGCAGATCAGGGCTGCAAAGAAATCACTTTCCTTGGCCAAACTGTTAATAGCTATTATTACAAGCATGGCGATGGCAGAACCACCACTCTTGCGGGGCTCTTTAATCTGATTCATGATACGCCTGGAATTGAACGGATTAAATTCGTCACTAATTATCCGAAGGATATGGATAATGAGCTTCTTGATGCGGTGCGTGAGTTACCGAAGGTTTGCAAGTATCTTCATGTGCCTGTGCAATCCGGTTGCAACGAAGTGCTCAAACGCATGAAGCGCCTTTATACGGTGGAATATTACATCGAGATGTTGCAGCGTTGCAGAGAGAGAGTTCCTGGCGTTGCAGTTTCTAGTGATTTTATCGTTGGCTTTTGTGGTGAGACCGAAGAATCTTTTAGGCGCAGTTGTGATTTGGTTGAAAAGAGTATGTTTAAAAATAGCTACATCTTTAAATACAGCACCAGGCCTGGTACCAAAGCGGACGACCTTTATCCTGATGATATTAGCGATGCCACTAAAAAGCGCAGAAACAATGATCTTCTCGCTTTTCAAGATGCCAATAGCCTTATCGATCATCGTGCTAAAATCGGATCTGTTGTTGATATCTTGGTTGAAGGCCCTAGTAAATTAGCGGTTAAACATCCTGATGGCCCTCGACAACTTACAGGCCATACCATGACCGATCACATTACGGTTTTTGATGGTAATGAAAGGTTGATTGGCAATACCGTGAAAGTGCTTATTGAAGATGCCACTGCTTTTACTCTTTTTGGCAGGATAGTAACGGATGAAGTTTCCGGGGCTGCTTTGGTTTCTCGCGAAGCTACGATTGCGAAACCCAGCGTTGTTACTACTGCTGCAGGTAGGAAATCGCTTGAAGTCATTTCATGAAAAGGCTTTCTTAAACTGAAACTACAAACACATGAATAGCCCTGCGAATCCTGAGTTTGATTGGCTAAATAATTTCAAGCACTCTGATCCTATTCGTGCTCAAAGAAATCTTTCCCTTCTTGCAAAACATCTCGACTCTGATTCTTTTCTTTTGCTTCACAATAATATCAAAGAGCTTTTACCTTCTTTACCTGATCCAGATCGTTCCCTCAATAATCTTGAGCGCTTCTTTTCCCAATCTTCTTCCAAGCCTTATTGGGATTTGATTCTAGGCGATAAGTCAGGCACTCTCCTTGATCTCCTGCAGATTTTTAGCACTAGCCAATCTTTCAGCGATCTTTTGATCTCTTATCCAGATTGCATTGATATGCTTGGCGTGCCCCTGCATCAAACTCCTTCCAGAGAACAACTGGTGCAAGAGCTTCAAGCGGAGGTTGATAAAAACCCTGATGATGCTTCTGTTCTTAGGGCACTGCGCAGGTATAAGCAAAGGCAGGTTCTTAGAATCGGAGGTAATGATATTCTTCGCAATAGGCCTCTTGAAGAAGTTACCAGGGATATCTCTCAAGTTGCAGAGGCTGCGCTTGAAGTTGCAATGAACCTCGCACGCAAAACCCTTGAACGCAGATATGGTATACCCTTCAATGCCTCCGATCTTCCCGCATCTTGTTGCATTTTGGCATTTGGAAAACTAGGCGGTGAAGAGCTTAACTATTCTTCTGATATCGATCTCATGTTTGTTTATGATGACGATGGGATTACCAAAATCTCTCGCGGGACTCCCATTGATAACTCCGAATTCTTTAGCAGGCTTGCTTCCGAGATTGTCAGGCTGCTTTCCTCGCATACCGACAGGGGCACTTGCTATAGGGTTGATCTCAGGCTTCGCCCGGAAGGGCAGCGCGGGCCGTTGGCTCGTTCTCTCGAGGGCACTCTCGCCTACTACGATACTCTGGGTAGAACTTTCGAAAGGCAGGCCCTTATCAAGGTTCGCACTGTTGCGGGCGATTTCAATCTCGGTACGGCCTTTATTAAATCGATCGAGTCTTTCGTCTATCGCAGGTATCTTTCATTTGCTGAAATCAACGAAATAAAAGCGCTTAAACGTAGAATCGAGCTACAAACATCCAAGCAGGGCCTTGAACAAACCGAGGTTAAAACAGGCCGGGGTGGCATCAGGGATATTGAGTTCACCATTCAGTTTCTTCAGCTTCTTAATGGTGGTGATCTTCCCATGGTTCGCGAACGAAACACCTTGAAGGCTCTGCTTGCACTTGAAAAAGAAGGATGCCTGACAGATCAAGAATCTCGAGTCCTTGATGATGCTTATCGTTTCTTGCGAAAAACCGAGCATCGCCTTCAAGTATTGTTTGATCTGCAAACACATAAACTCCCAGACAAAGAGGATGAACTCAACAAGCTTGCACAAAGAATGGGATACTTTTCTGAGGGTCATAAATCTCCCAGAGAGTTATTCCTTGAAGAATATAAAGATCGTACCTCTCTAACGCATAGAATTCTTGAACATCTTTTGCATCAGACTTTCTCCGGAGATGCGGATCAATCCGAGCCCGAATCAGATATCATTCTCGATCCCAACCCCGAACCTGATTTGATCCGCGCTGCTTTGGAAAAGTATCGCTTTAAAAATATCGATGCCGCTTATCAGAATCTTCTTCTTCTAGCACAGGAATCCGCACCCTTCCTTTCAACCAGGCGATGCAGACACTTCCTTGCTTCCATTGCTCCTGCTTTATTAAAAAGCCTCAGAGAGACACCAGATCCAGACATGGCTCTTATGAATCTTGAAAAAGTTACAGCATCTTTGGGTGCTAAAACCATCCTGTGGGAACTCTTCAGTTTTAACCCTCCAAGCCTTAAACTTTATGTCGATATCTGCGCCTGGAGCCAGTTCCTTTCAGGCATCCTTACCAATAACCCAGGCATGATCGATGAGCTTCTCGATTCCCTGGTGCTCGACCAACCCAGAAAACTTTCTGAACTCAAACACGAACTGGCAGACCTTTGTAAAAACGCTACCGATCTCAATCCAATCCTTCATAGCTTTCAAGATAAAGAACTTCTTAGAATTGGTGTGCGCGATATTCTTGGCAAAGATCCTATCCGCCTAATGGTTGCTTCTCTTAGCGACTTGGCAGAAACGATTCTTTCCACCGTGACTGATATTGAAATGAATTCCATGGTTCTCAAGTTTGGCCTACCGCTTCTTTCTGTTGGCCCAAGGGCGGGAAAACCCTGTAGATATGCCATTGTTGGCCTCGGAAAACTGGGCGGTAGAGAAATCAATTACCACAGCGACCTTGATTTGATCATTCTTTATGAAGGCGAAGGCAAACCGCATAAGGCAAACGCTCAAAATTCTGATGAACAGCAACCGGATAACAATTCTTTTTTTATCGAACTTACACAACGCATCATTAAAACCCTAAGTAACCATGGACCTTTGGGTAGGCTTTATGAATTGGATTTTAGATTGCGACCCACAGGGCGATCAGGCAGCCTTGTAATCCCCATCCAAGAATTCGAAAAATACTATCACGATTCTGGGAATGTTCAGCTTTGGGAAAGGCTCATGCTTTCGCGTGCCCGAGTTGTGCATGGCGATTCATCTTTTGCCAACGATGTTTCTGTGGTTGTTAACAATGCTGTTTGCATGGTTCCATGGCAAAGCACTTTCATTGACGAAATGAAAACTATGCGCGATCGCCTTGAAGCTAGTCGAAATCCCGGGGATTTGAAACGGGGAATCGGAGGCATGGCCGATGTTGAATTCCTCGTCGAATTATTGCAAATTCGTTTTGGGGCAAGTCATTCTTCCATCAGGCATTCCAATGTTTGGTCCGCACTTGAAGCAATGAAGCTATGTGGTTTGGTTTCAGCTACCGAACATTTCGAGCTAACCAGTGCTTATGATTTTCTCTTTCGAGTTCAGGCAAGGTTACGAATTGTCAAAAATCTTGCGATTGATACCATCCCTGAAAAAATTGAAGAAGTAACCAAGCTAGCTCGAAGATTAGGTTTCGAACTTGTTGTTTTTCAAGAAACCCTTTCAAGGCATCAGAAAATTGTCAGGCAACATTATTTGCAAATTCTTGAAGGGTGCAGATAGGCATTACGATTGTAAATGCTCATGCAGTAATTTGTACAATTTCTCAGGTTTATCCTCATTGGGCCTCAGCCTGCAATAAATATTTTCAGAATCCACCACCCTAAGCCTGCCTTTGCTTTTGTTTGCAACGGTTTGCGCCCGCTTGGCATTTCTGTAGGTGAAAACCAGATCAATAGGCCCTGTTATTCCCGCTGGTGGCCTTTCAATATGGATCTGACTTATTTGCCATTTGGCTGCAAGAATTCGTACTTCAGCAAGCCTTACAAGCCATTCTGAAACTGCAGGAATCTTTCCAAACCGGTCTTTTAATTCGGTGCGGAAATCTGTCAGCTTTTCTAACTGCCTGATGCGTGCCAACCTTCGATACACTTCGATCCGGTTCTTTTGCCCTGTTACATAATCCCTTGGAAGAAATGCGGGCCATTCCAAATCGATGTTCACTTCCAACGGGGTTCGCAATGGCTGATTCTTCATTTCCCGCACTGCGTTTTCTAACAGTTGGCAATACATTTCATACCCTACCGAAGCGATATGCCCGCTTTGTTGGGTTCCCAATATGTTTCCTGCGCCTCGGATTTCCAGATCTCTCAATGCGATTTTAAAACCAGACCCTAACTCGGTGAATTCTTCAATCGCTTTTAATCTCCTGCCTGAATCCGGGCTTAGTACCCTATCTGTTGGCAATAGCATGTAGGCATATGCTCTGCGCTGCTGCCTACCTACCCGCCCCCTAAGTTGGTGCAAATCCGCTAGACCATAAATATCCGCCTCATCGATGAAAATCGTGTTCGCATTGGGGATGTCCAAACCGCTTTCGATAATGGTTGTCGCAATCAAAACATCTGCATTACGAGTCAGAAATTTCACCATGTTTTCTTCTAGTTCTGCTTCCTTCATCTGCCCATGCACAATGGCAAAGGATGCTTCAGGAACTAGCTTTTTCAGCTTGTCTGCAACTTTATGGATGTCATGCACTCGATTATGCACGAAGTATACCTGCCCTTCACGGTTCATTTCTCGTAGTATTCCGTGCCTTACTAATTCTGGATCCCAACGGATAATTCGCGTTTCGATGGCATGCCGATCCACAGGTGGGGTTTCAAGATTGCTTATATCTTTTATTCCGAGAAGTGAAAGATGCAGGGTTCTTGGAATTGGTGTTGCTGTCATGGTGAGAATGTCGATTTTCTCGCGTAGCCTTTTCAGTTTCTCTTTGTGTTCCACCCCAAACCGTTGCTCTTCATCGATGATTACCAATCCCAGATCCTTGAATTTTACATCTTCGCTTAGCAACCGATGTGTACCTATTACGATATCTACGCTGCCTGTTCCAAGCCTTGCGATGATGTCTCGCTGTTCGGAAGATGTTCTGAATCTGTTAAGGCATTCAACAACAAAGGGGTATCCCGCAATTCGCTGCGTAAAGGTGCGAAGATGTTGTTCCGCAAGAATTGTGGTAGGTACCAATACCGCAACCTGCTTCCCATTATCAATGGATTTGAAGGCCGCCCTGATAGCAAGTTCAGTTTTTCCATACCCTACATCGCCACAAATAAGCCTGTCCATAGGCTTGGCGCGTTCTAAATCTGCTTTGATTTCAGTAAGCGATGCAAGTTGATCGGGTGTTTCTTGATAGGGGAATGCAGCTTCAAATTCTTTTTGCCATTCGGTGTCAGGCGGGAATGTATTGCCCGTTTGCGATTCTCGTACAGCTTGCATTTGAATCATTTCGCAAGCCAGATCAATTACTGCAGCTTGTACTTTAGATTTACGACTGTTCCAACCAGTACCACCAAACTTTGACAATTCCGGTTCTTGTTTCCCACCACCAACATACTTTTGAACCAGATCAATCTTCGATACAGGAACATAAACTTTTACCTTGTCTCGAAACTCCAACACCAGATGTTCTTCCATGACCATGTTGGCGGGATTGGTTGAATCACTAGTGGGGTTCTTTTTCTTTTCAAGAAGTTCCATGCCCAGATATCTGGCGATACCATGGCTGATATGCACCACTAAATCCGAAGGCGAAAGGTCTAGAAAACTATCGATTGCCCGTGATTCAAGTTTTCTTGCGGAAGCGTGGGGTCTGGCAACTTCATCTCTGCGGAATAATGTTTGAGCGCCAAGCACTAGGATATGCCTGTCTTTTTTTACCCCTACAAGCCTGAAGCCTTTTCGTATCAGCCCCACATCTAAAGAAAGCCTACCTTGCGCCGCCACTTGCGATGTAGCTAGCACTTCATGCAATCGATGGGCCTCTGCTTCTGTTGCACAAACTAGAACCACATCATCATTGCTTGCAGCATGATCTAATTCGGTTTTAACTTTTGCTACTTCCCCTGTAAAGCGCTCGACTGATTCAACTTTCATTGAGTAGGAAATTTCCGCACTATGGCGGGGCAT
Source organism: Gemmataceae bacterium (assembly GCA_044337875.1). GTDB lineage: Bacteria > Planctomycetota > Planctomycetia > Gemmatales > Gemmataceae > UBA969. The sequence goes on along the minus strand of JBIIMS010000008.1, from coordinate 44,726 downwards.
AGCAGCAACTAATAAGCTGGGCTTGGTTGCTAGGGTTTTAAACGCGCCCTGCATCGAAAATAAGCCACGGATATTCCCCATACGGTCTAGGTAATGCCGGCCTTGATCTTGTATCTCTTCCGGTTCAACCATGATTACCGTTGCGGTACCTAAATAATCCACCAGATGACCATTTGGCAAAGTGCCTTTTTCTTCAAAGGTCATTGCCATGATTTCAGAAGACTGCACCACATCAAGACTGCGTTGGGTTTCGGGTGCGAAATTTCTTAGGGATTCGATTTCATCGCCAAAGAATTCAAGACGAAGAGGCAATTCACTTCCTGGTGAATAAATATCAACGATGCCTCCCCGTTTACAAAACTGCCCTGGTTGCACCACCGCTTCTGTTGGATCATAACCATGCTTTACAAGCCATTTCGTCAAATCTTCTGGGGGAATGGTGGTGCCATTCTTCAGGGGAAAGCTAGATTTGGCAAGCTGTTCGATACTGGGCAATGGTTGTAACAGCGAGGGTATTGAAGCAAGCACAATAGAGGGTTTGTTTGGGATGTTGAGTGATAAAGCGAGCCTAAGCCTTGCGCATGCCGCTTCGGATTTATTGCTGAACTTCCCTGCGAAATCATCATCTGCGGGGAAAATCTTTGTTTCTAACCCGCTGAAAGTTTCTAGCTCTGAGGCCCAGAATTCTAAATCTGAAGGGTGTGATAACACGATCAAGATATTGTGCTTGATTCTACTTGCGCAAGCTGCAACCACCATGGAAGCAGAAGACCCCCAACAACCATCAACGGTGGCGCTTTGGCCCTTCGCTAGGGCTTCAGCAACCTTGTGCATTTCTTTTACTTCGAGCAATTTTGTGATGAGTGCACGAACTTCCCCTTTGCCTGGAAGAGGTTGTTTATTTTCGGGTATTGTGGAAGGCTCGTTCATGTACATTTCTGAGAAAACCGGTTACATCACACTAGATTAGTGTAGTGAAAAACCAGTGCTTTTTGCCACTTTGTCTCACTTTCATTGTCGAATTAGAAACATTACTTTGAATCAAGACTGGCAGTGTGATTTGAGTAGTAGGCTTCTAATTAATGAAAATGTAATAACAGGGTTCTCGCTTTTACTTGAGTTTAAGTTCTCAGTTGAGGTTTGGTAGAAGCTAATTTTTCTTGTTTTTTGAATTATCGACAGGTGGTTTGAATGTAGCATCTTTGCTTATGACCATGATCATGGTAGCAAAAACCTTATCATCATCTTTCTTTCCGGTTTTCTTGACGAAACATAATGTATGTCTACTTTTTACCAGATGCGCACAACTCCGTAGCTATCGAAAGTTGCGTCTTTGCTAAGGAGCGGTATTCCTTCGACAACTGCTTGCGAAGCCAAAATGCGGTCAAATGGATCCCGATGGTGATGAAGTAGCCCAATCTGTTTGTCTATGTATTCCACGGTGATTGGCAGAATTACTAATCCAAGATCCGCAATTGCTTTGTTCATCCATTGCTTAAAAGGCATTGATAGAGGTAATTTTTGCAAACCAACTTTGATCCCTATTTCCCAAATCGTTGCAGCACTTAAAACCAAATCGGTGGCTGAGTTTGACATTATCGAATGCGCATTGGGACTTAACAGGTGATCCTGATCAACGAACCATATCAGGGCGTGGGCATCCAATAAATACCTCACTCCATGTACTCCTTGAAGTCTTCAAGCGGGGCGTCAAAGTCTGGGGCCATATGCAGCACGGTTCCTCGAAGAGTTCCAGCCATGCGGGGTTTCTTTAAAGGTAAAACCGATTCCGGAACAAGTCTCGCTATGGGTAGGTTGTTTTCAGTTATAACTACTTCTTCACCAAGGGTGGCCCTGTGGATAAGATCTGAAAGTGTAGATTGTGCTTCTAAGATTGTAACGGTAGCCATTTTTAGATATCCTTTCAGAATTATTATACCACTTTTTTACTAAGAGATGGGTAGATACTTTTGTGGTTTTGGCCTGTCCGTCTCCATCATTAAAACTATTTCCATGATTTGGGTAATTTTTTCTACCATCACCTTACTTTCTAATGGTTTAGAAACGCAAGCGGGTACTGGCTGTCTGCCATTCTTTTACGTGTGTTTAAGTTCTCAACTGAGGTTTTAAGTTGCCTACTTCTTTTTATTTTTCGAATTATCCGCAGCGGGTTTGAAGGTGGCGTCTTTGCCTATCACCATGATCATGGTTGCGAAAACCTTATCATCTTTTTTCTTGTCATCATCTTTATTTCCGGGGGATCTATTTAAGGTGACTTCAACAACTGCACCCGGATTAAGATCATCAATTTTAACTTCGTATCCAGGAAGATTAGGGTTGCTACCTTTAAGCGTTTTAAGTTCTTCAGCGGTGTATTTTTTTATGTACCCTTTATCATCATAAACTTCGAGAGGTGTTTTGGTTCTGATTTTGGTGGTTTCGTTGATCGGGATTTCAATCTCGACCCACTCGGTGGCAATTTTCAAGGATTTCAACATCTGGATCTGTTTAGCCTGAGCCTGAGCTATTTGCTTTTGAAGATTTTGAATTTGGGAATTGGGTGATTTGTTATTGTCTTTTCCTTTTTTATTATCATTCTTATTGTTGTTGTCTTTATCATTTTTGTCATTCTTATTATTATCGTTATCGTTTTTGTTGACAACTTTTTGATTGGGAATCTGAACGGTAATGGCTTTTCGGTTTGGGTCTGTAGAAATCCTTGCGGTGAATTGCGTGCCTTGAATTTTCGAAATATTGGCTTTGGAAAAAGTTTCGTTCGGATTGTTTTTATTAGCCTTCTGCGCCGGTGCGGAGATTGCGAAAAAGATCAACGAAATCAAACTAAAGGAAACATATTTAAGGTACATGGTTTGATTACTGCCACAAGTAATAAGAAGCACATATTATTTAGACACATTTTCATTGTAAAAGTTTCGGATTTAATACAGAAAAGTGAATAAAAGATTTGCAATCAGTTCATTACAACTGGATTTATGGGGCTTTTGGCGGGATTTGAGCATTTACAGATTCCACCCTGATACCTTCGATGGCGTTCACCAGATCGGTAAATTCGGCTTGGGTAAGGTTGCCACTGGCGCTAAGGCGCAAATTTCCTTGGGGATCAATTACCACTAGATTTGCAGAAGAGGGTTTGAATTTAAAAGTGGTCCGCATGGTTTCGTTATAGTCGAGCCATACCGGAACCTCAGGCGAAGCTTTTTGAAACTGATTACGAATGAAAACCTTGACTAGGTTTGGGACTTTACCAATGCTTGCAACAGCAATGGTATGAACTTCGGGAGCTCGGGTACCAGGTGGTTGGTTGACAATTTCAATAACGGGAGCGAATCGGGCTTGTCCTGGGTTCTTGCCTTTGGCTTGTGGGTGGAAGGATTCATGAATCGTTTGACCTAGCAACTTGTTTGCATCCGCACCTTCTTTATCACCAAATAGCAATATGATTACATCCCCTTTGTAATTATCGAGCCTGTATGGTTTTTGAAACTGGTCTTCCATCTCTATTTTTGGAACAGGAACAGGCCTGTAGATTAATACCTCGGCATTTAACGATGTTGCATACAAAAGCACAAAGAAGATGATCAGCATTGGTTTTAATTGCATGAGCCAACTCCATCGGTGGAGGTATGTTGGTTTGTTGATTGGAATTTCAAGATTGAGAAACCAATGAAGATGGCACTAAAAGAAAGTGTGACAAGTGCGCAATAAGTTGCATCAAGCAGCCCCATGCCCTGCCAAATGACACCTTCGAATCCTTTAATCATCCAAGTGGTAGGAAGAAGGAGAGAGAAATTTTGGACCCAAAGAGGAAGCATGAAGGAAGGCAACCAAAGCCCACCAAGAATAGAGAGACTGAGAATCGAAAGAATTGCCATGCTTCGTGCACGGTTTTCGGTACCACCAATTGCAGCCACCAATAATCCGGTTGCAGCAGAAAGTACTGCGGTTGCGATGGCCATCAGGAAGAAGCCCGAAACAGAGCCATTGATTGCGACACCAAAAACAAGGCTTCCAAAGCTGAACGTCAAAAAGATTTGGGTGAGGGCGATGAGTGCGGTGGCAATAATTTTTCCACCGAGAAGAGTAGTAAGGGGGATAGGGGCTGCTTTAAGGCGTTTCCAGATCCCTTGCCTGCGTTCGCGTAATAATAATAGGCCGCAATCCATGCCCCAGAATAAGAGGTACTGCATGGTCATGCCGCTGAAGCTATGGCTGTAAGCTTGTTGGCTTATATCAATACCCGCAGGGTAGGGCTCTTTTTTTACTTCGAAAGGTCTTTCTAATTTCAGGGAAGCCGCGCCAGGCAACCAGAAACCAAGTAGTTCAGGTGCTGCTTCGTGAAAAGCTATTTCGGTAAATACACCCTCGGCCCATTTGGATTCTAAAGAAGCAGTTGGGTGATGTAATATTTCGATAGCAGGGACTTTTTTCTTAAGTGCTATCTGGCTGGCGAAATCTTTCGGGATTACGAGAGCTATTTTCGCAGTTTGCGTTTTGATTTTAGCTAAAGCATTTTCTCTTGAAGCAAGTGCAGCGTTTAGTTTTGGGCTTTTTAGCAGTGCATCGGTGAGTTTGATTGCGAGAGGGCTGTTATCTTCTCGAATGATTAAGAGCGGTAGTTTTAGGTCTTCGTTTTGCAATGGTTTTGAAAAGACATATCCAAACCCGGTTGCGAGAATGATCGGCACAAGGAAGCAAAGAGCAGCAGCTTTCTTATCGACTAGAAAAAGCTGGATGTCTTTTGAGGCAAGAATCCAAAGAAGACTTAGTTGTTGTTTAAACATCAGGCAACCTTAATTTCACTTAGTTCAAGAAGATATTGTTCAAGAGAATGCGTTTCTTCAGCTTGATTTTTTCGAAGCAGGCTTTGATCTGTTAGCGAAGCATCATAATCTTCTTCGTAAATATAATTGGGAGTAGTGGTATTGGCTTTCTTGGCGAGAGCTTTCATGATTATCTGGGCTTGGAATTCTTGCAAGGTACCATGAAATAACAGGGAACCTTGAGCCATGAAACCAATCTTGTTGCAAAGTCGTACAACTTCTTCGATGTAATGGGTGGTGTAAACGATGGCGCACCCTTCATCCCGAAGCTTATGAAGGCATGAAAAAACAGCTTCCCGCGATGGTGGATCGAGCCCAACGGTGGGCTCATCGAGTAGAAGTAATTTAGGTTTATGAATAAGGGCACAGGCCAGATTAAGCCTTCGTTTCATGCCTCCCGAAAACCCAAAAGCAGGAATATAGGCACGGTCTTCTAACCGCACCAGGTTAAGAATTTCAGCAATTCTTTGGGAAAGATCATTGCCATGAATTCCGTAGATTTTTCCAAAGAAGCGTAAGTTGGCGTAAGGAGAAAGTTCTTCGTAGAAGGCAAGTTCCTGAGGCACAAAACCGATTTGGGCACGGTAACTAAGCGGGTGCTGGGTGTGCGATTGCCCATCGAGCAAGATACAGCCCGAATCGAGTTCATGATTTCCTGCAATGGCATTAAGGGTTGTGCTTTTGCCACAACCGTTGGGGCCTAGTAGGCCAAGGATTTCTCCTGGGTAAACGGCAAGTTCAAGGTTTTTAACCGCAAGGGTATCGCGGTACTTGAGGCTGACGCTTTTAAGGCAAAGAAGCTCTTGTTGCGCCATCGTAAATCATCCATGACTAAATAAATGCCTAAAACATCCATGTTTGCAGGCGAAAGTACCAAAGAATAATTAATCAGTACCTTAAAAGATGATGGGTAGGCAAGATCAATACAAAATGAGAAAAATAGCTTACTCATTTCTAGGAAAATTAGGTAATATTAGATAAATGAAGCTAGGGAAAGCTATTAATGCCACGGAGGTGGCTATGACGAAACAAGTGATAATCATTGGAGCGGGGCCCGGAGGCCTTGCAGCAGCTATTTTGTTGTCTAAATCTGGACTGCGTGTCAAGGTTTTAGAAAAACAGGGCAAGGTAGGTGGCAGAACATCATCCCTCGAGTCTGGGGGGTTTAAGTTCGACCTTGGACCGACTTTTTTTCTTTTCCCCCAAGTTCTTAAAAGTATTTATGCTTCCATGGGCAAAGATCTCTTCAAAGAGATTCCGATGGCTCGACTGGATCCTCAATACCATTTGTTATTTGGAGAAGGTGGCGAGATTCTGGCTCGGCCTGATGTTCCTGCAATGGAAGCTGCGATTGCCAAGATCTGCCCCAAGGATGCTACCAACTTTATTAAATTCTTAACTGATAATCGCATCAAACTAAATGAGTTTAAGAGCACGCTGGAAACCCCCTTCCACGGTTGGCGCGACCTTTTCAAAACGAAAATGTTGAAGTTGCTTCCTTTATTAAGGCCGTGGAAATCTCTTGATGGCGAGCTAGCCCGATATTTTTCAGACCCTCGCGTTAAGCTGGCGTTTTCGTTTCAATCCAAATATTTGGGTATGTCACCTTTCAATTGCCCCAGTCTTTTTTCTATTCTTTCGTTTTTGGAATATGAGCATGGCGTATACCATCCCATTGGGGGATGTAATGCGGTAAGCGAAGGGATGGCAAATCTAGCGCGTGAAGCTGGGGTTGAAATCCTACTAAATGAAGATGTGCAGGGGATTGATTTTCAAGGTAGAAAGCCTGTCTCCATCAACACACAGTCTGGAAAGCATGTTTGTGATGCATTGGTGATTAATGCAGATTTTGGGCGGGCAATGGAAAGGCTGATTCCCGAGAAGATTCGGCCGGCATGGTCTAACAAAAAAATTGAAAGCAAGCGGTTTTCCTGCTCTACCTTTATGCTGTATCTTGGGATCGAAGGGCGTTACGATAATCTTCAGCATCATACGATTTACATGTCCCGCGATTACCAAGGAAATCTGTTGGACATCGAAAAACGACATGTTCTTTCGGAAGATCCTTCGTTTTATATTCAGAATGCCAGTATTACTGATCCTACTTTGGCGCCCGAGGGAAAAAGCACGCTTTATGTTTTAGTGCCTGTTACCCATATGCATGGGAATGTTGATTGGGCTAAAGAAAAAGTGCGCTATCGCAATTTGGCAATCAAGCAGTTGGGGAAAATCGGTTTGCACGATGTAGAAAAGCGGATTTGTTACGAGCATGTGATTACGCCCATGGATTGGCAAAACAAAATGGAGATTTACAAAGGTGCGACTTTTAACTTAGCGCACAATCTAGGCCAGATGCTTCATTTCAGGCCACGCAATCGATTTGCAGAGTTGGACGGTGTTTACCTAGTAGGTGGGGGCACTCATCCAGGCAGTGGTCTGCCTGTCATTTACGAATCAGCAAGAATCTCTTCAAGGCTTTTATTGGGTGACATGGGATTACCTTTTGATCATTGTATTCCCCCGGATGAATACACACTTGAAGAAGGTGTTCCAGATCTTTTAAGCCAGGGATTAATGCGAAATTTGAACAAGGCTGAATATGGTGATCCCTTAACCACGGTTGGGCGCTAGAGCATAACTGATGAATTTTGGATCGATGCTTTCAGGAGAAAATAATGGTTAAGTCGAATAATGAAAAAGTATTAGTAATTGGAGGGGGGTTAGCTGGCCTAGCTTCCGCCTGCACTTTGGCAGCTCGGGGTTATAAGGTAGAGCTGTTTGAAAAGAATGATTGGCTGGGCGGCAAGGCTGCGGTTCTTGAAAAAGACGGGTACCGCTTCGACATGGGGCCGACCATTCTTACCATTCCTTCGGTGCTTGCCCGGATCTTTTCCGAAGCAGGGCGAAAGATGGAAGATTATGTTCCCATGGTTAGGCTGGAGCCTCAATGGCGCTCATTCTTTGATGATGGTTCGATTCTTGATCTGGTGAGTGATGAAAAAACCATGCAGGAAAATTTGGGTAAGTTCGGCCCCAACTGCGCTAGTGGTTATAAGAAATTCCTGCAGTATTCTGAAAGGTTGAATCGTATTTCGCAACGATTTTTCTTTTGGAAATCTATTGGTGGACTGCGCGATATGTTTGACTGGCGCACCATCGTTCAGCCTGGCAGTCTGACGGATGTGCTTGCTATCAACATGGGGAAATCTGTTGCTCAATGTGTGCGCGGTTTTGTTCCCGAGCATCGTGTTTCGCAAATGATCGATCACTTTACGCAGTATGTTGGTTCTTCGCCTTACCAATCTCCCGCAGTTCTTTGCGGCATTGCGCATATGCAAACCAGCGAAGGCATCTGGTACCCTTTAGGTGGTACCAACGCAGTTCCCAGAGGTCTAAAAAAACTGGGAGAAGAATTGGGCGTCGTCTTTCATACGGGTAAGGGGGTCAAGCGAATCATCAACGATGGGAAGAAAGTGCTTGGGATAGTTCTTGAAAATGGTGAAGAGGTTCTAGGCGCTGCTGTTGTTTCTAATTGTGATACGGTAAGAACACATCGGGAATTGATTCCAGATACCCGTGCAGCATACAAGTTTGAAGGCCGGCGCAAGTATGAACCTGCATGTTCTGGTGTTGTTCTTTATCTTGGCCTTGATAAAAGATACGAGCAATTAGAGCACCACGATTTTGTATTTTCGAAAGACCCTGAAGAGGAATTCGACTGGATTTATAATAAGGGTGAGCCCGCTCCAGACCCTTCATGTTATGTTTGCGCGCCTGCAAAAACAGATCCATCGGCTGCACCAAACGGTTGTGAATCCTTGTATATTCTGGTTCATGCCCCCTACTTGCGCAAGCACCACGATTGGTCGAAAATGTTTCCTGCTTACAGGAAAGTGATATTGGAAAAGATGGAACGCACCGCAGGCTTGAAGGATTTGCAAAAGCACATTCGCTTTGAAGCAGCTCTTACTCCGCAAGATATAAACGATCGCTATCATGTTCTTAATGGGGCAATCTATGGTCTGGCAAGCCATGGAAAGGTTTTCGGAGCATTCAAGCCTTCCAACCGAAGCCCAGATCTTAAGTCCCTGTATTTTTCAGGAGGCTCTGCTCATCCAGGGCCTGGTATGCCCATGGTGCTTATGTCTGGATGGATTGCAGCAGATACCCTCGATAAAGATGAGATCGTGCCGTCTAATGGTGAAAAGCATGGAAACAAACAGGCCTTGGCGCATAGCAATTCATGAAAGATATTGCTGTAAAAGAAAAGCAACAGGGTGCGCTTCCCAGGCGCTGGGATGTGATTGCCTTTTGGTTTTTATGGTACTGCCGTAATTATGTTGCCAAGAATTTTCATGCACTCAGGATATCGAAGACAGGGTTGCCTGCAGATCCGGGAGAGGGGCCACTAGTTTTTCTTTTGAACCATCCCTCATGGTGGGACCCCATAACAGGAATATTGCTTTCGAAGATTTTTACCACTAGGGTTCCCTACTGCCCGATTGATTCACGAGGTTTGGGCAAATACAAATTCTTTTCATGGCTTGGGTTTTATAGTGTGGAAATGGGCACTACAAAAGGGGCTATTGGTTTCTTGAAAACAACCTCTTATATTTTGAATCAGCCGGGCACTATGGTTTGGATCACAGGGCAGGGGCAGTTTTCGGATGCAAGGGAAAGGCCGGTGAAAATTCGCCCGGGGTTGGGCCATCTCGCACGAAAATTGGTCGGTGGGCATGTTGTTCCTGTCGCAATTGAATACCCCTTTTGGAATGAGCGCTACCCTGAGGCATTGGTGCGTTTTGGTTCGCCTATTCCCTTGGGAAAAGGGAAAGGTAATACCGTGGAAGAATGGACCGGCATTTTCGAATCAGCACTTGAGCAGAACATGAACGCACTTTCTTTGGAAGCCCTTACCCGAGATCCAGTTTTATTTGCAACTCATATCAAAGGCCGCGCCGGAGTTGGCGGTGTTTATGATTTTTGGCGCCGATTAAAATCCTGGGTCCGTGGAAAACCATTTGACGCAGAGCATGGCTTCACCAACGAAGGGTCGAAGGAATGATTTGGATTGTTCTTATTGCCTGTGTCCTGGCATCTGCTATTCCTTTGCTTATGATAATTTCAAACCTAAAGGCATATCTTCCGCCACCGGTTCAAGATGAAAATTTAAGACCCCAAATTTCTATTTTGATTCCTGCAAGAAACGAAGAAGGTGGAATTCAAGCTGCAATTCAATGTGCGTTGGCAACAGAAAACGCAGAGGTAGAGGTCGTGGTGTTGGATGATCACTCCGAAGATAATACTGCAGCAATTGTTTCCAAGATAGCGATGGTGGATTTGAGGGTGCGGCTGGAAAAAGCGCCTGAACTTCCCCCTGGTTGGTGCGGGAAGCAGCATGCCTGCCATATTTTATCGCAAAGGGCCCGCTTTGATTATTTGTTGTTTCAAGATGCAGATGTAAGATTGAAAAAGGATTGCGCGCCAAGATTGGTGGCATTTATGCAGGCAAGCAAAGCAGAACTGGTGAGCGGCATACCATGGCAGGAAACAGGCACTTGGTCAGAAAAAATGCTGATCCCCCTAATCCATTTTGTGTTGCTCTGTTTTTTGCCCATAAAGAGGATGAGGATGTCCACCAGCCCCGCATTTGCTGCAGGTTGTGGGCAGTTATTCTTGGCAAGAAAGCAATCCTATGAACAAATGGGGGGGCATGCTTCGATCAAACAATCATTGCACGATGGTATTACCTTGCCCCGGGCCTACAGGAAAAATGGCATGATGACTGATTTGTGCGATGTCACGAACCTGGCAGAGTGCAGGATGTACCGAGGATTTGGGCAGGTTTGGTTTGGTTTGGCGAAAAATGCAACCGAAGGCATGGCCAAGCCTTTTCTTTTAACATTTTTCACCATCTTTCTTCTCATGGGGCAGGTTATTCCATTTGGAATCGTTGGGCTTATCTGGTACTTTGAGTCTTGCTGGGGTTTGAGATTAGTATCAGTGCTTGCAGTTTTTCTTGCTTATAGCGCAAGATTCGTTGCAAAAGTGGCATTTCGGCAATCATTTTTTGGTGCCTTGATGCACCCACTGGGAATTTTGATATTACTGGCAATTCAATGGTACGCATTAATTCGCCAAGGAATAGGCAAACCTTCCGGATGGAAAGGAAGGGCATACCACGGATCATAAAGTGTATGCAGAGGCTACTTGAAAAGTGAATCCACCCCTTTCGAAAAATAAAAAAGCATCTTGGGCTCCGTTAAAAGAAACCCGCAGTTTCATCAAAGAAGTAGTAGGCAGGTTTAGTACAACCGGAGCAATACTTCCGAGTAGTAAATACTTGGCACGTGCAATCTGCGCAACCTTGCGAGTTGAAAGGGCCCCTTGGAATATTCTTGAAGTTGGCCCAGGCACTGGCGCCATCACCCGCGAAATTGCCAAAGTACTAAGACCAGGCGATACCCTCACCGCAATTGAAATCAACGAAAGCTTCGCCGAACATTTGCGCCAAGAAATCCAAACAAAAAAAGAGTACGCAAAGACCAAAGACCAGATTCAGGTTCTGGTAGGCAAACTGGAAGACCTGGGCGGGAATGCAGTTTACGATTGCATTATCTCCGGCTTGCCCATGAACAACTTTGAAGGCGAAATAGTTAAACAGATTTTCACAGTCTTCCGAAGCCTGATGAAACCGGGCGCACCCCTCAGCTATTACGAATACTTTGCAATTCGTAATTTGAAATATCCCTTCGTACCCCAGACCGAAAAGAAAAGACTAAGGGAAGTAAGTGAAATTGTGGATGAGGAAATTAAGAAGTACCAGATCCGGGCGAGAAAAGTTTGGATGAATGTGCCACCGGCGGTGGTTCGTACGCTTGTCTTAAATCCTGTCAGCAGCAAATAACTTAGTTTAAAAGTGATTGTTATTAAAAGAAGCCAGGGCCTCCGTTATATTGGAAGCCCTGGCTTTAAGTTTATCAACTATTCTTTAGGACTAGTTGCAGCAAGAGTTGCAATCGCTCTTCTTGTGGGAAGCAAGCTTGCAGCGAAGGCCGCCAACTTTGCTCTTCAAGTTATCAAGGATGCCACACTTTGCAGCGCAAGGATCACAGTCAACAACTTGCTTTTCAACAGTCTTTTCAACCATTTTGCAAGCCTTAACTTTTTCTTCAACTGGTACACATTTCATTACTTTGCGGGTAGCTTCGTAAGCAACTTTCTTAGGTACGCATACGGTGTACTTTTCGGTCTTAACTTCGGTTACGCATTTCTTAACGCAAACCTGAACTTTGACCTGCTTTTGAACCTTATTGCAAACTTGAACTTTAACCTTGGTTGGTACGCATTCGGTAACCTTTTCCATCTTGGTTACTTTGCATTCTTCCCAAACCTTGTTGGAAACCCAGCACTTAACGGTCTTGGTCTTAGGTGCGCAAGCATCTTCGCACTTGGTTTCGCAGCAATCGTTCTTCTTGAACTTGCCTAAAAGGCCTTTCAAGCGATCGGTGATGCTAGGGCCACAAGGAACTTCCTTGCATTCCCAATGACCTTTGTCAACACACTTCTTAACAGTGCAAGTAACGGGCTTGCAAGTGGTGACTTTCTTCATGATGGTGCGTTCTTCGCAGGACTTAACCCATTCGCATACAGTGCGGGTTTCTTCCTTCATTTCGTTTACGATTCTGTTTACATTAACATTGCGTGTGCGTTCTTCTTTTACATTTTCGCATTTGTATGCGGTGTACTTTTCTTCAACGCATTGTTGCTTGTTAACAATCCGAGTGGTTTCATAATACTCGGGTACCAGTACTTTGTAAGAAACAGTACGGGTTGCTGGTGCGGTTACTGGTTTTGCTTCTTCAGCCCGAACGACGTTAGCCGTCGTGGCCATGAAGAAGCTCGCCAACAATGCCAGGCGGGTTCGCTTCCAAAACATGCTCTACTCCTTGGTTGCAGTTACGTCGATCGGTGCCACTCGAAACATTCGGTGACTAAAAACGATCAAACCTTTACTCGAAGCAAATATGCCCGCTGCTGTGGATATGGCAAAAAAAAGAAGGATGGTTAATACAAAAAGTTTCCGCAAGGTGTTCCGGTTATTAGCGATCTACCGATTAAGGCAACCTATTTGATTCAGGAGTCAAGCCCGGCTGGGTAAGATGTACGTAGTATTTAGCGCCTAAAGATGTCTGTAGATGTTTCGCAACCGTTACTGTTTGCCTATAAATGTAGGCTTTCGGTACCTTAACTTCCCTTTAAAGCCATAAATGTACCCAGCACGAACATACTCAGCCCAAATAGCACCAATAACCAAGATGATATTTTCGGGAATGGATATTCAACCTTGGTATTGGAATCATTAGGAGGGTAAGCGACGCCTTTGAATGGGGGAACCCAGATGGGTTTGCCCTCGGGATCAATAATAGTGAGCTTGGGCCTAGATAGGTGCAATGCCATGCATGAGCAGGCTAAAAGGCAAAGTGTTCCGCCATAGAGCCAAAAGGGAGAAGTTACCCCTGCTGCTTCAATCTGGTTCAAGAGCTCAAAAGAAGGGCCATCGCGGGAAATTTGAATCATGCTTAAGCTGTTGTTCATGAAATGCAGCATCATCGGCATGAATAACGATCTTGTCCAAAGATAAACGCTATGGAGTATAACGCCCAAAACCGTAGCGTATGCAACTTGGCGGGGTTCAACATGCATGAGCCCAAACAAGAGGGAACTAACTAAAACGCCTTTGATTACACCATGATTTGCAATCAATCCTCGACCAAGAAAACCTCTGCACCAAAGTTCTTCGCCAAGTGCAGGGCCAACTCCAATGATGAGAACACCAAGCCACCAGGGCCAGTTTGAAAAACTTACAATGGCATTTTCCATGTGAATGATTTCTGGAAGGATAGGCCTGACTAGTTTATCAATGCCTTCACCCAGAAACACCAGAGCAGGAAATAAAGTAAGAGTAAGAAGAATATGATGCCAAGGGGGCAAGCGCAATGCAATTCTTCGTGGCCAGTCTATGCCCGCAGTGAAGCGTAGAACGGTGATACCAACAACGACAGTTAAAATCTGGGATAAGGCGAGGGCGGGTGCAAGCATGAAAGAATACTCTGCAGATTCTTGGAACTCTTGTTCTTGTGCCATGCCCAGAAGAGATGTGAAATCCCCATTCATCCAGCCTTTGATCATGATGAGTGCGATGACAACAAGAGCGCCCGGAACCTGAGTTGCAATAAGGAAAAACAATACCCACAGGAAAGCAAAGGGCGCACTGGGGTGAGGCACATTATAAGAAAGAGGCTTATCATCCAAAGGTGTCGTGGCATTATCCATGATGGCCCTTTAGTAACCGGGCCAACCGGAATCAAGCATTGCATCGTAAATCCAAGGATGCCGCCATGCATTCCAACCCGGATAGTTCGCAGCAAGCACAGCAAATATTAAAAGCACTAAAGCGATCAGCCTTCCGGTTTTAGATTTAGCCATACCATCGATTACAGGCACTGCTGTAAGAAGGAATAGTGGAGCAACCCACATGAGCCAACGAGGGCCGACAGCAAAGCCGCCGTAGTTGTCGCTTTTGAAAATATAAAAGACGATCACGACCGCACCCACGATAGCAGAAGTAAGTGCAAGAAAGCCCCAAGATTTACTGGAGTGTTGGTAAAAGGGAGTGCGTGCCAAAGCAACAAGAGCGAGTAAAAAGACAGGGGTAAGTGAAAAGAATCCATGATGGCCCAGCAATAAATGGAAGGTGTAGGTGGCTCTGGATTCGCCGTTGTATCTGGCCCAATCAATTCCTCTGCGAATCATGCCATCGAAAATGCGCCAGTGGCTTCCTTCGTAAGTGTACCAAGGGCTGCCAAATTCGCTGTATGCAGGTCGCCATTGGCCCATTGCAACTTGATTAGAAGCGAGAAGAAGCAGTATCGGAAGCGCAGCGCACGGCAGATAAACAAGGATGGTTTGCCTGGGGAACTTGAAGGTTCCAACCAAGGCGACGAATGCTAGAAACGCAAGCGAAGGTAGTTCGTTGCAAACAGCAAATCCACAAAGCAACCCAACGAGTGCGAACCAGAAAGATCCTTGCCATGCTGTTTTAGATTTTCCATCAGCGATTTCTTGAATGCGAACGATGCCATAAATTGCAAACAGTACCGAAAAAGTTGCCATCGTATGATTGTTGAAGCTGTTCAAGAAAGGCAAAACACTTGTGCCTAGTGCAGCGATGGTGAGAGCATAAATGCAGGCCCAATCAGATTGCGAAAAGCGTTGCAGTAATGCCCAGAACACAAGAAGGTAGATGAAGAATGGTATAAGGTTGATGGTAAATAAGATAATGCGAACCACACCAAAGGGATGTTCTTTCAAGGTCCACCCTGTCAACTTTTTGATGATCCAGTATTCGCCTGCAACCATGATGGGAAGCAAAGGTGGTTTGGTGGAATAGAAATTAAGTTCATCAGGATGAAGCACAAGATCAACGGTCTGCCAGCCATCTTCGAAAGAGATACCCGAGCTAGAAGAAATTCTTTTGGAAAGCCCGCATGCAGCGGTGGTGAGAGCAGGGAAAAATTCGGTCTGCCCTGTTTGCGCAACCGCCGTAAGAATGTAGGCAAAGGTATCGCGCTTACCCACGATGAAGGTGCCATCATCCACGAGTGATCTAACCGTAGCCCAACGCGAACGATCATTAGAACTGAAAGTAGGCATGGGGGTAGGCCTAGAGGTGGGCCAAGCAGATCGCGAGCCTGGCGCTTCCCCAGGTGCCCGGTGGTACGAAGGTTCGTATAGCCGTTGTGCGGATAAAAGCTTTGCAAGGGCAATCGCCATTGCAAGAGCGATCACGATGCCAGCAATGCTGGATGCTGAGAACCCCTCTCGTTGGGTTCCTGGATTAGCCATGTTTAGCTTCTTTCAGCAAATGAAGCCTAAGAATGTTCAGTGCCATCTTAGCAGTACGGCTTTGAACTTCGTTGCGATTCCCGAACCATTGATTGGTTTCGGAATGCGAGCCACCCTTCCAAGCGAGCGCGACAAACACTTTGCCTTCAGGAAGATCTGGGCTCAGCCCTCCCGGCCCCGCAACACCTGTGGTTGCCAAAGCGAAATCCGCACCGGTTCTTTCTCTGCAACCTTCCGCCATGGCAAGCGTAACTTCTTTGCTGCAAGCGCCAAATTGCTCTAACAATTCTGCGGGAACACCCAGAGCGCTTTTTTTTACATCGTTGGTGTAGGTAACAAAGCCCCCTAGATATCTGGCAGAGGCCCCGGGGACTTTAGTAAATTTGGAAGCCAGCACTCCGCCGGTGATGCTTTCTGCGGTGGCTATAGTTTTACCAGCCTTTTGCAGCATTTGATGCACTACATCTTGAAGCTCTTCTTCTTCAACGCCAAACACCAGCTCGCCCAATCTTTCGCAGATGATTGCTTCTGCAGGCACTATCTTCTTGAACGCCTCAGCTTCGTTATCTGCGCTTGCAAGAATGCGCAACGAAATAACTGCATCGGATGCGGTGATTCCTACTTCTGGGTCGTTGCCTCTTTTGGTGATATCGAAAAGTTTTTCTTCGATTGCGGATTCGCCCAAGCCGAAGGTGTTGATCTTGCGCTGTATCAAAACCCCTTGTGCTAATCCAAGTTCGAAAAGCTTGGTTTTAAGCCAAGCTCCGAACATGGATTTCATTTCTCGGGGAACCCCAGGAAAGGCTGCGATATAAGATTGCTTAGCCTTCATCCAAATTCCGGGGGCAGTACCGGATTCATTGGGAATAGGTTCTGCACCCTTGGGGAAGAAAGCCTGCACCTTGTTGCGATCAGGGCAGGCCCTGTTTCGCTTGGTGAACATTTCAACAATGGTATCCCAAGAGGGTGGATGAAATTCGAGAGGCTGGCTGATAAGCTTTGCAAGAACTTCACGGGTCAAGTCATCTTGCGTTGGCCCTAGTCCACCCGAAGCAATCACCAATTCAGCCCGTTGCGATGCAATATCAAATGCTTGAAGGTTCGCATCGAAATCATCCGCAATGGTGGTATGCCAGCCTACTGGAATTCCCATTGCTGCAAGCTGAATACTTAGCCACTGGGAGTTGGTATCAAGGTTCTTGCCACTGGTTAGCTCGCTGCCAATGGAGATGATCTCCGCTTTCATGACTGGCTTGCCCCTGTTGCTGGTTCATCGAAGGAAACTTCAGAATGTTCAGGAAGCTGCAGTGCGAAAAAGACTGCGGGAATAAACAGCATACCCGATATCACCAGCGACATGTTGTAATCGATCGAGGTGGCCATGCCAAATATTATGGTACCAATGGCTGCAGAAATACGGCCGATGTTGTAGCAGAACCCTGCGCCTGTGGTCCGTAGCAATGTAGGATAAAGCGGCGGAAGGTACATGGTAAACAAACCAAACACCCCTTGCGTCAGCCCCATGATGGGCAGGCACCAGATTATTACCGAAGCTGGCCTTTCGATTCCATAGGTGAAAATCAAACCGAGGGTGTAAGCCAAGCACATCGCAGCAATTGTTTTGCGATACCCATACATGGTGGCAAGCCAGGCTGCTAGAAAGTTGCCTGCAACTGCGGTTGTATTCATGATAAGAAAAGCGAATGCAATAGCGCGCTTGCGTGCTGCTTCGCCTTCAACCGGATTTTCTTCGATGAGTTTTTGAAACTCAGGCAGCTTGCCATATTGTTGTGGGGCCCAGAATTGAAATGCCCAATGGCCTGTCAGTGAAAAGCCACAAACAAGAATAGTAAGGATGGTGGTGCGAAGTATTTTACCTTTGAACAGATCAGTAATTCCCGGGGTAACAGTATTTTTCTTGGCTTCGTGCCATTCCTCAGGTTCGGGTACATGCTTTCTTATCCAGAAGGTGATGAGTGCTGGAAGCAACCCCACCAAGAATAGTGCACGATCATTAAAGTTGGTTACATCAATGCCAAGGATATTTACACTTTCAGGAAGAATGGTGCGAGCGAGTCCAAACATGGTCGCAACTACCACGCCGAAATTCACACCGCTCTGCAGTACCGCAGCCATCCAAGGCCGCCACTTTGCAGGCCATGTTTCTGAAAGCATGGAAGCGCCAACAGCCCATTCGCCACCTATGCCCAATGCAGCAAGGAAACGGAAAATCATCAAGTGCCACCAGGTGGTTGCAAAGCAGGAAAGCCCGGTGAACAATGCGTAGGTAAGAATCGTGAAAATGAGTGCACGGGATCGCCCCATCACATCACCTATTCTGCCAAAGAATCCACCCCCGACTGCCCAGCCAAATAAGAATGCTGCCTGAATGTATCCCATGTGCTCGCGCACTGAGGGGTCGGATTGTTCGGTGTGAAGTAGCGCTGCAACAAAGCTTGCTGCCACCAAGGTATAAAGATGCATGTCGAGGCCATCGAACATCCAGCCTAACCAAGCTGCAGCCCCCGATTTAATTTGTTGCGGGGATAAATCCCTTAGTCTGGTGTTATCTGTTGGCAAATGCTTGTTGAATGCGCCCACTCTATCCCCACAGTACGGTAAGTTGAACCAATGGTATTTAAACCAATATCGTAACGGAACTCACAGCAATGGCACGAACATTTTTCATCTTCCGAGAAAAACTCACCAAGTATCCGGGGATGGTCTGAAATTTCTTGGCAGTTCCACTTCTATCAGAGTACGATGCATTCGCTTTGTTCCCTCCTGAACTTTCCTTTTTAAAGGTGTAACCATGGCGAAAAATTACAAGGTTGCAGTCATCGGCAGAACAGGCAAAGGCGCCTATGGCCATGGCTTGGATGTCGTCTGGAAAACCATTGATAACATCGAAATTGTCGCAGTTGCAGATGAAAACGAAGCAGGCAGAAAAGCTGCCCAGACACGCCTAGGCGCCAAGAATGCCTACGCAGACTACAAACAGATGCTCGAAAAAGAAAAGCCCCAGATCGTCAGCGTTGCAGATCGATTTTTAGATCAACATCGCGATATGGTCATTGCTTGTGCGGAAAATGGCGCCAGCATCTTTCTCGAAAAACCCATGGCAACTACTCTGCAAGAAGCTGATGAAATGATCACCGCCTGCGAAAGGCATCATGTGAAACTTGCAATCGCCCACCAAACCCGCTATAGCCCTAGAATGCTGCAAATCAAAAAAATGATAGCTGACGGAGTTCTAGGCGACATTTTAGAAATGCATGGCAGAGGTAAAGAAGATACCCGGGGCGGTGGCACCGATCTCATGGTGCTTGGCACCCATATTTTTGACCTCATGCGTTACTTCTCGGGCAATCCCATTTCATGTTACTCGAAGATCCGGTTTGAAGATAAACCCGCTACCAAGGAAAATATTAAAGAGGGTGGCGAAGGAATGGGACCGGTTCTTGGCGATAACATCAACGCAAGCTATGCTTTCGAAAATGGCGCCTTTGCTACTTTCGGATCTCACAAAGCCAAGTTCGGTTCAGGTAGTAGATTCGGGTTACACATTTATGGTTCCAAGGGCGCGGTTCATGTAGCAACCGGCGGCCTTGGCTCTGCCTGGTTTCTGGATAATCCTTCTTGGTCTCCCATTAAGGGGAAGGTTCAATGGCAGGAAATCACCAGCGAGGGTGTAGGAAAAGTTGAACCCATCAAAGATGGTGGCTTGGGGATGGGCAATACTTGGATCGTTAAGGATCTTATCGAAGCAATTGAAAAAGATCGCCAGCCTCTTGGTAGTGCTTACGATGGCAGGGGTGCATTGGAAATGATCATGGCGGTGTATGAATCATTCAGAGTGGGTGGCGTAGTCTCATTACCTTTGAAAAACCGCAAGCATCCACTCACAATGGTTTAAAGTAAAAGAAAACAAGAGACCCATGGACTGCGTTCCATGGGTCTCTTGTTTCTATTGATCTTTGGATTTTAGGCCGCTGGTTACAAATCCGTTGTACTTAGTAGCGGACAATGAACTCGCAAATCAAGCGGTTATCCATTAAGTCCTTTTGGTTAGAAAGCGGAAATTCCCAAGCAAAGCCAGTTTCTACATTAGTGCGGAGTCTTGCTTTCATACCCAAAGCCAGGGTAACCAAATTGTGCCCAGCCATCCCGGTGGTACCGAGGTTAAGCAAGCCATCCCCTTCGCCAAGGGCATTGGGTTGTCCCCAATCTCCGCCACTGTTGTAACCAAACCAGTTCACTTCAGCAAGAGGGTAGAGCCATCCAAAGAATTGGCGATCGATATGAAAACTGTTGTAGAAAAAGGAGCTGCTATATTTGTCTTCAAAACCAAATTGGTAACCAAAGGTATTCAGAACATGCCATGAGTCGCCGAACTCCTTGCCTACTGTGGTAAAGGTTGTCATGACCCCGCTGCCATGGTTTTGGAATACAGAAGCGTAACCCATGTTCGGTTCTACCAAAAAACCAGCGGACCATAGAAACTGGTTTTCCACATCACGGGCGAGCAAGTATCTCAAGCCATAGCTCATGTTTAACAAACCACTACTGTTTCCAAGGGCGCCTGAGTGAATGTTAGCAATACCATCTTTGTCAGCGATAAGGGTTAACCTTTCAGTAATGGCAAGATGGATCTGGGCGGCGTAGACCTGAAAATTACCACCAGCTAATTCATTTTCCGAGGGAATAACATCGTTAATAAACAAGAAGCGTATATCGGTTATGGAACGGGGGTCTTTGGATAGGACTGGGTTACTGATTGGCCCAATAAAACCAGGAAACGCACGATCGCTCTCGAGAAAGCCCCTGCTCACTGGTGCATCGTCTATCGATATTGGGACTCGGGTTTCTGCCGGAGCAGGCGCCGTTAATGGTGCCAGATTTAGCGGCGTCGGGGACTGCGCAAAAGCTGTACCAGCCAAACTGGTAATCACCATCAAACCTGAAAGGAAGCTGAGTCGTGCCATGATTCCATCCTTAAATAAATACAACTCAGGTTCTTGAAATATTCAATTTCCTGAATGGGTTATATGCTTTGTTTGCAAAGTTTGGGTAATCCCAAATGTAATAGTTAAATCGGAAATGCTTAGGTCCTTGTTAATGCCAATGTTGAAGTTTTAATGTGAAGTTTTGTTTTTCATTTACCCAGAGTTCCTCGTTTCTCAACAGGAGGGAGAAATCAAAGGGGTCAGGTCTCTTTTACGGGCCGAGAATAGGTGCTGACTTTCAGATAATAGTGATTGAATTGCTAATTGAACCTACCTGCTTCATTTGAAATTGCTGGTAAACTAGGGGGAAAAGAGACCTGACTCCTTTGATTAGTGCTCGAATTTGCCTTTACCTTGGTTTCTATGCTAATATGATTCCACGAAGAGTTTCGGGCTCAAAACCTCCTAGGAGATACCATGACCAAGCCAAAACAATTGACGACTGTCATAATAACCTGCGCAGCGCTGTGCATTTCTACATTCGTTTTCTCTCAGAAGAACCCCGCTCCTGCTGACAACGAGAAATCTAAAACAGCCAAACCGGCTGGAGACGCCGCTGACATCGCCAAATGCCCGGTGATGGGAGCCGCCCCGGGGGCAGCGCAGTACCGTGAAAAAGAATGGTGGTCAAACCAGTTGAACCTAGATGTCCTCCACAAGCACTCGCCCAAGGGTAACCCGCTGGGTGAGGGATTCAATTATGCAGAAGAGTTCAAGAAGCTTGACCTCGCTGCCGTTAAGAAGGACCTAATGAAGTTGATGACGACCTCGCAGGACTGGTGGCCAGCCGACTACGGTACCTATGGGGGGCTGTGGATTCGATCAGCTTGGCACAGCGCAGGAACATATCGCACTTACGACGGTCGCGGCGGTGCAGGCTCGGGCATCATCCGCCTTGCGCCCGTGGGTAGCTGGCCCGATAACGCGAATCTAGACAAGGCCCGTCGGTTGCTCTGGCCCATCAAGCAGAAATACGGCCAAAAGATTTCGTGGGCCGACCTGATAATCCTCGCCGGCAACTGTGCACTCGAGTCTTCGGGGTTCGAGACCTTCGGCTTCGCAGGTGGGCGCATTGATACCTATGAACCCGATGCGGATACTTACTGGGGTCCTGAAAATAAATGGCTGGACGACAAGCGTCACAGTGGTGACCGCAAACTTGATCAACGTCTAGGCGCGACCCAGATGGGCCTTATTTATGTCAATCCAGAAGGCCCCAACGGCAAGCCTGACCCGCTCGCCGCTGCCATAGACATCCGGACTACATTCGGCCGTATGGCAATGAATGATGAAGAGACCGTTGCCCTCATCGCCGGTGGTCACACGCTTGGGAAATCCCACGGGGCGGCTAACCCGGATAAGAATGTTGGTCCCGATCCTGAGGGAGCTGGCATCGAGCAACAAGGCTTAGGCTGGAAGAATACCTTCGGGAAGGGCAAAGGCGGTGACACCATCACCAGCGGCATCGAAGGCGCGTGGACATCGACTCCTACGAAGTGGTCCAACGAATACTTCGCTAACCTTTACGGATACGAGTGGAAACTGGTAAAGGGCCCAGGCGGCGCTTGGCAGTGGACCCCCACGGACGAAAATGCGAAGGGCATCGTACCAGACGCTTTCGATCCGAAAAAGTCCCACGCCCCGATGATGTTCACGACCGACATCGCACTAAAAATGGATCCAGCCTACGCCAAGATTTCGAAGCGGTTCCAAGAGAACCCAAAGGAGTTTAACGTTGCCTTCGCCAAGGCTTGGTACAAGCTGACTCACCGCGACATGGGTCCCGTCTCGAGATTGCTTGGGCCAGAAGTTGCCCCGCCGCAATTGTGGCAAGACCCTGTCCCCAAGGTCGATTACAAGTTGATCGACAAGCAAGATATCGCTGCCCTCAAGAGCAAGATCCTCGAATCGGGGCTGTCCACATCCCAACTTGTCTCGACAGCTTGGGCTTCTGCATCGACATTCCGCGGTACCGACAAGCGTGGCGGAGCCAACGGTGCTAGGATTCGTCTCGCCCCGCAGAAAGACTGGAAGGTAAACCAACCCGACGAGCTAACAAAGGTGCTGCAAATCTTGGAGAAGACCCAAACGGACTTTAACAAGGCGCTAACCGATGGGAAGAAAGTCTCGCTCGCTGATGTGATTGTTCTCGGTGGCTGCGCAGCTATCGAGCAAGGTGCAAAGAAGGGCGGGCAGGAAATTTCGGTCCCCTTCACACCGGGCCGCACCGATGCTTCGAAGGAACAAACCGACATTGAATCTTTTGCCGTTCTCGAGCCGACTTCGGATGCATTCCGTAACTACTTCAGTCGTGAGATGACTAAACCTGCGGAAGCGTTGTTGGTCGATCGCGCGAATTTGCTTACGCTCAGCGCTCCTGAGATGACAGTTCTCATTGGCGGGATGCGGGTTCTGAATGCCAACACAGGGAACATTCAACTGGGTGTCTTTACTAAGCGACCAGAGACCCTGACCAATGACTTCTTCGTGAACCTAATCGACATGAACACCGAGTGGAAGAAGTCTGCCGTTTGCGAGCACTTCTTCGACGGCCGGGATTCCAAGACGGGCAAGATTAAGTGGACTGCTAGTTCCGCCGACCTAGTGTTCGGTTCGAACTCGCAACTCCGAGCCATTGCGGAAGTTTATGCCAGTGACGATGCGAAGGAGAAGTTTGTGCGTGACTTCGTTGCTGCGTGGAACAAGGTGATGAATCTTGATCGCTTTGATGTTAGTCCAGCAATGGTCAGCGTAGCCAAGTAATTGGTAAATGAGCCTAACTGCTTCATTTAAAAATGATTGTAAACCAGAGGGGGAAAGTTATCTTTCCCCCTCTGGTTATTTTCGGAATGAAGAAAAAGCAGAAGACTAGCCACGGAATGAAGAAAAAGCAGAAGACTAGCCACGGAATGAAGAAAAAGCAGAAGCATAGCCACGGATTAACACGGAATTACACGGAAAAGACAGAAGCAGAGACACGGAAGGAAAGCCAAGAAGAAGCATAGCCACGGACGAACACGGAATTACACGGAAGGAAAACACATCTTTCAGAGCCGGAAGTAATACGCATTCCATAGGTACAAGATCCAAAGGTTCAAATGGAGTAGTTGCAGTGGGGCTTCCCCATCGCAACTACTCTGTCTTTAAACAAGCTCATATCAATTAATGAGAAGAAAAAAGAATAATAAGAAAAGGACAGGGCAAGCACCAGCGGATTGACATCCGCCGCTCAATAAGACGAAAGTTGTAAAAGTGGTAGAGGATAGAAACCCGGGCTAGCGAAGCGAAGGGCCCTTTTCCCGGAGGGAAGAGGGTTGGGAGTTGGGGGAAAAAAGTAAAAAAGAAAGTAAGAGAAAAAGAAAAGCCCATGGACTGCGTTCCATGGGGCTCTTGTTTAAAATGATGAAAGTTAAAAAGCAGACCCACCCAGCGCAGTGGGTGGGCTTGAAGGCAAAGTGGGTGGGCTTAGGGCGGGTTAATTATCCAAGCCTGCATAATCTTTGGGTTTAAGCCCTTTTTTATGGCCATTGAAGCTGAACTTTGTGGGTTCGAACTTGCCTACGATATCGACTTTAGCTTTCTCTGGAATTTTGCTTTCCATATCCAGGCTCCAGAAGGTTGCGTTCACTAATAATCTTCGAACGCCTTCGTTTTCAAGATCTTGGGAAGCGCCCATGGTGGTGGTGAAAACTCGGCCTATTTTGCCTTCGGGGATTTTGTAGGTTTTGGTCCAGGCAATTGGCATCATTGGTTCGTTTACTTTGCCGTTGACTGCCTTATCATCGAACTTCATGCCTTCAAGAACTTGGCCAAACACTACAGCTTGGTAATCAGTTGAGAAGGGAAGGCGCACGCCATAGACATCGGTAGGGCCCCAGATATCGCCATCTTTGATACCTTTGACGATGGGGTTTTCGCGTTGATTAGGGACGATAATGCCCCTGCAACTTTGTTTGCCGTGGGAGCCATGATGGCTGATCCACATTTCGCCAAGAACTAATTTACCAAAGCCATCGGTCCATTCTTTTTCGGTGCCTTTATAGCCATTACCATAACGGGCGTAGGGGTGATCTTTGGGGAAATTGAAGGCGTGTGTTGCGGTGCGCATTCCGATTACGGGTTTGCCTGTTTTAAGGTAGTCATCGATATGTTTCATTTGGTCGGGTGGAAGCTTGCGGAAGCGGGTAGCGATGATCATAAGATCGGCTTTGGCAAGGGCTTCGAGGCCTGGGATGTTATCATTAACAGTAGGGGTGATAAGGCCGGTTTTGGGGTCAACCGCGAAAAGAACGGTGCAGTTAAAGCCATGGTGCTTGGCGAGGATTTTGCCGAGTTGGGGAAGGGCTTCTTCGGAGCGATATTCTTCATCGCCCCCGATTAAGACGATATTCTTACCTTTTCCGAGGCCTTCAGAGCCTTGATAGGTGACCCACTGTTCATCTTGGGCAAATGCGACGCTTGAAATGAACAGCGAAGCTAGAAATAGCGAAAATTTAAGTAAATGTTGGAACACGGAAAATCCCTTTCAAATAGGTAGGATTAAAGCAAGTCTCATACTATGAATGATGTTAACGATTAAATAGGGGCTGATAAAGAAGAAAATCCTGATTTGAACAGGGTTAAGGGCTATTGGCTGAATCGTCTTAAATATGCGGGGCATTCTTCTTGCATGGAATGTGAAGAAGATGTGATAATGAATAAGTTGAAGGTTTACAGTCTTATTTGGGGCCAAAAGATGAAAATATGGCACATGGTATCCCTGTTGATTTTGGGCTTAGCGACCAATTGGGTTGTTGGGCAACAAAAGGCCCCAGTCGAGCTAAAGGCGCAAGCAGTTCAGATTGCCCCTGGCAAAGCAGATTCGGATCCTAAAGCCCCGATTGATGGAACGGATAACTCTGCGGTAAGCCTACCCCGCGATAACAAAATGAAAAGTAGGATCGAAGCTGCTCAAGATTACATCAAGTCTGGGGATTGGGCGGAAGCTTGCAATGTTCTTCAGAAGCTTCTCGAAATAAAGGAAGATGTATTTGCTGAAATCTCGCGCAAAGATGCCGATGGCAAAGCCACAACTGCCTTGGTCAGCGTACGAACCGAGGCAAACCGTTTGGTTGCATCTCTTCCTGCAAAAGGGTTGGAATTT
The DNA here is from genome assembly GCA_044337875.1 of Gemmataceae bacterium. GTDB lineage: Bacteria > Planctomycetota > Planctomycetia > Gemmatales > Gemmataceae > UBA969. The sequence goes on along the minus strand of JBIIMS010000008.1, from coordinate 18,828 downwards.
TACAAGCTCACCTTTAATCCAAGTGCAGCAGCACTTTTGAAGCAAGCTAAGGCTAACAGCGACCCCAATATGCTGGCTCAGGTCATGAAGCTTTATTTGCATACCGATCCCGGTTCCGAGGCCGCACTTCTATTGGGAACTTATCAGCTTGACCGTGGAAACTTCATGGCTGCATCGTTGTGCTATGAAAAGTTGCTCGACCGTGAAGGCAGTGAAAAGCTTTCGCCACGTACTCTTTTCAAAGCTGCATATGCATTCTTTCAATCGGGTGATACAGCGCGTGGGCAAAAGCTATGGGTAATGTTAAGCGCCAAGGGGTTGCGCGAATTAAACCTTGATGGAAACGCTATGCCGTTAGATGGGCTTAAAGAAGTAGCGATCAAGCAAAACCGTGCAGGGGAGATGGGGGTATTTGATTGGCAGATGTTTGCGGGAAATGTAAAGCGCAATGCCCAGACTCCTGGTGGCACACCTTTCATGGAACCGAAGTGGAAGATTTCCACTGCGAAGACGAATGAATCTAAAAACGCTTTAAAGCTGTCGGAAAACTACATGGTGCAGCAGCGCCAGCAGGCCATGCTTCCGGGGTTCTTCCCGCTTGCAACCACCATCACCAAGAACGAACAGAAAATCCCGCTGATCATTTATCGCAGTTACTGGGGTATTCATGCGGTGCAAGTGCAGACGGGCAAATTGGAGTGGGAGGCTCGATCCGATTGGGGTATTGATGCTGTCTCTCAAGATAAAAAGAAAGATATTCTCAACCAATGGCTCACTCAGTATGTGAACAACAATCTTCGCCCTGGCATACTTTTTGAAAACACTTCGTTGGGATGTTTATCTTCGGATGGTAGGAATGTATTTTGTGTTGAAGACCTTTCGGTGCCACCCCCGCCTTCTGCAAACCCTTACATGAACTTTAATGGTGGTCAGAATAACAATAACAGGGCTCCCAATAAGGAAGTCAACGATGCGATTCTTTTCAGCAAGCTGCAGGCTTATGATTTGGTGACGGGGAAGCTGCGCTGGGAGATTGGCGAACGCGATGAAAAAAGCGAGTTGGGCGATACGCATTTTCTTGGGCCCCCTATTCCGGTGAGTGGTAAGCTTTTTGTGCTTACCGAAAAGCAGCAGGAACTCAGGCTAGTGACGCTTGACCCTACAACGGGCAAACTGCTGGGTATCCAAACTTTGGTTACCACACGCGATAAGCTAGAGCAGGATGTAGGCAGGCGCACCCAGGCAGCCCACTTATCCTATGGCGAAGGCATTTTAGTTTGCCCCACAAATTCGGGGGCTTTGCTAGGCGTTGATCTTCTTACGGGAAGTCTGGTTTGGGCTTATATGTACCGGGATAAAACTGAAAGCCCAGACAATGCACTCGATCCCAACCGCCCTAGGATTAATGGCATGATTGGTCGCAGGGGCAATGGCGCCCTCATGAATCCATCCTTTAATAATCAATGGAAGGTAACTGCGCCTGTCATTCAAGATGGCAAAGTTATCTTCACGGCTCCTGATGCTCGGGCGATTCATTGTGTCAACCTAAGAGATGGCACCAAGGTTTGGACTCAGAATCGGCAGGAAGAGGATCTTTACTTTGGCGGTGTGTATGCAGGGTTGGCTATTGTGGTGGGTCGAAAAACCTGCAGCGGTATTGATATCAACAATGGTACTACGGTATGGACATTAGAAACCGGCGTACCATCGGGGCTGGGCGTTGCATCTGAAAACATTTACTACCTGCCCATCAAGGAATCAAATGGTTCGAAAGAACCCGAGGTTTGCGCAATCGATGTGGCGAGAGGGAAAATATTAGCTCATACAAGATCGCGTAAAAGCGAAATTGCAGGAAATCTGATTTTTCATGAGGGCGCTGTAATTTCCCAAACCACGAGCGATGTCGCAGTTTACCCACAGCTAGCGATCAAGCTCGAGCAGATTGATTTGCTTATCAAGGCTAACCCCAATGACCCCCTAGGCCTTACGGAGCGGGGCGAATTGAGGTTGAACAAGGGTGATTTAAAAGGCGCAATCGATGACTTGAAAAAAGTGCTTGCACAAAGCATCACTCCAGAAATCAAGGATCGTGCCCGGACTAAGTTGTTTGAAGCTTTTACTGATTACTTCCAGCAGGATTTCAACGCAGCAGAGCCATTCCTTGGGGAATATGAAGCGCTATGCAAAGTAGATATTCGTGCAGGTGCAGAGGAAAAAGAACGGCTTGAGATGGAAGCCGAGGGGCGCAGGCGCAAGACAAACTTCCTTTGTTTGGTTGCGAAGGGTCGCGAAAGCCAGGGCCGTTTGATCGATGCGTTTGATAAGTATCAAGAGTTCGCAGCAACTTCGCAATCTGATGATTTGATTTCTGTTTTGGATGAGCCCTCGGTAAGAGCATCGGGCGAGGTTTGGTCGCAGGGTCGCATAGCAGCGATGGTTGCCAAGGCTTCACCTGAAAATAAAAAGCCACTTGAAGCTAAAATTCAATCCACTTGGGATCAGCTTCAGAAAAAAGGCGCAACGCTTGAAGAGCTTAAGAAGTTTGTTGCGTTTTCAGGTTCACTTTTTGATGTAGGCCGTGAAGCGCGCTTGAAGCTTGCAGAACGGTTGCTGGAAGATACAAGCCCCAATGCAATGTTACTTGCAGAGCAGGCGTTACAACCTGTGTTAACTGAAAGCCCTGCGCTTGCAGCCAAGGCTTATGAGATTCTGGGTCGTATTTACACTAATAAAAATCTGCTTGATGATGCGCTCTGGTGTTACAAAAAGCTTGGGAAAGAATATGGGGATGTGGTTATCCGCGATGGTAAGAAAGGTGCTGATTTTCTTAAAGAGGCTAACGCTGACAAAAAATTCGTCGCGCTTCTTTCGGAATCCAAGTTGATCCCTGATGCACGCAAAATCACCGTTACCGAAGAACGGGGCAACTTCCATCAGCAGACTCAAAGTTATCGATTTGAAGAACCTGATTCTCCTTTGCCATACTTCCAGCGCAATAGGCTGGCTTTACGATTTGATTATCATGCCCTTAAAATCAACGATACCCTCACGGGTAAAGAAGAATGGTCGATGAACATCACCCGCACCTTGTTTCAAAACCTGGTGTATGGCAACGGCCAGCCACACTTGGTGCGATTCCCGCTGCAGGCCCAGGGGCATTTGGTACTGTTGCCTTTGGGGCATTTGGTTTTTGCTATTGATCCCGTGGGCAAGAAGATCTTGTGGGAAAAGAACCTTTACAACCCGATGGGCTTTTTACCAGGGCAGCCTGCTACTTCGCCCCCGGGTTACAACCAGCTTAATGTAGATCCAGATGGTTCGATCCGGATACTTTACCCTGATGGTTGGGCGCAGCGAATAGGGCTTTCGAACCCGATGACTGCAGGGGTAGCGGCATTGCAAACCCGGGATGGCTTGGTTGCGGTTGATCCGTTGACTGGAAAAACTCTTTGGACCAGATCGGATGTTAATTCGCGCTCGATTCTTTTTGGTGATGGGAAGCATATTTTCGTGGTGGACATGACACCAGAAAATACTCCTGCAGCAACTAGGGCTATCAGAGCCTACGATGGGGTTTCGGTTAAAGTCCCTGATTTTTCTCAGCTCTTTACCAAGCGCGAACGCATTATCGGGGGCAAGCTTTTGCTTAACGAAACCTTATCAGATGGCCCTTCGAACTTGCGAATTTACGACATCATCACTGGCAAGGATACATGGAAAGAATCTTTCCCTGCCGGAGTGATGGTGTTAAAGTCAGATGAACATCCTGGCTTTACGGGCGTGGTCGAACCCGATGGCAAAGTGCGGGTCTGGCGCATCCCTGAAGGAGCCCAAGTTCTTTCCACTAAGCTGGATCCTAAATTTATCGTCAAGGGTGGTGCTGCAATACTCTTGGCCGACAAATCCAACTTTTATGTAGGGTTTAATAACCCTGTGAATGCCAACATCATGCCATGGGGTGGGATTCAAACCAACCTGATGCCGGGCAGTGGCATGAGAGCCCAACCGGTGAACGGTGAGTTTTATGCATTCGAACGAGATACCGGAAAAATGCGATGGCATAACCCGGTTTCGCACCAAATGGTCGTGCTTGAATCTTTCCAAGATCTCCCGATGGTTTTGTTTACATCACGCATGCACAAAATGGTTGCTAATGGGCCTATTCGTAATGTCATGCAAATTGTTGCAGCCAAAAGTATTGATAAACGCACCGGGAAACTTATCTACGATAACGAAAACATTCCCAACGGCATCCAATTTCACAATATCAATCTCGACCTTAAAAATGGGAAGATTGAGTTCGTGAACTACCAGTTAAAGATCATCTTCAAGTTTGGGAGTGATGCTGCTGGTATTTCGGTTGAAGAGGCGGGTAAAAAGAATTCTTGATTTTGTGTTAGATAGGGTAATCTGGATCGTCTACAACTAAATGGTGTTTCTTTTGTTGCAGGGGCCTTCATTTATTCCAGCAGTAAAAGTAATACCCGGGGTAAGAACATGAATTTTAAAACCATGGCTGTTGCATTGCTTCTTGTGGGCATTACTCTGCCCTCTTTGCAAGGCGATGAAATCCCCAAAGAGTACCAAGACGCCATCAAAAAAGGCCTGACTTGGATGTCTCGCAATCAGCATAAAGATGGCCATTGGGAAGCTACCGGTGGGCAATACCCCATCACCATGACAGCCCTTGGCGGCATGACCATGCTCATGGAAGGCAGTACCATTCGCGAAGGCCAGTATCGCGATAACATTCGCAGAGCTGTCGATTTCCTTATGGCCCGTTGCCAGGCTAATGGCATGATTGGTAATCCTAATATTCCCGGAGAAGCTGGCCGTTATATGTATGGCCATGGATTTGGCATGTTGTTTCTGGCTTCGGTTTATGGTGAAGAAGAAGAAGGCGACCGCAGGCGCAAGCTTGAAGAAATTTTAGTTCGTGCTGGTAAATTCTCACGCGATGCCCAGACCCGCAGGGTTTCCATGAAAGATAACAAAACCCCCTTGGGCGGCTGGGGCTATGTCTCCGCTAAGGAAGGTAATAATTTTGATGAAGGCTCGGTTACCATTACCCAAGTTCAAGCGCTTCGTGCTGCCCGCAATGCTGGCATTGCTGTTCCCCAAGATGCAATCAAAGAAGCCGTAGCATACCTCGAAGAATCCACCAACGCACAAGGCGGGGTTATCTATAGCCTGGGTGGCGGTGGTGGTGGCGAAGGGCGGCCTGCTCTTACTGCTGCAGCCATTTCCTGCGGTTTCAGTTCAGGCGATTATAACTCCCCTTTAATTAAAAAGTGGTTCAAGTTCTGCCTTAATAATATTGGCGCGCTTGGCAACCAACGACAAGGGCATGATGAATACACCCACTATTATTATTCTCAGGCGCTTTACAGCCTTGGAGATGATGGTTGGAATAAACTCTTTGGCGATACAAAAGATAACGATAAGTTAACTTGGAAGAAGTATCGCAAGGCGACTTTTGATAATTTAGTTCGAACGCAGGGGGCGGATGGCTCCTGGACTGGTGGCCATGTTGGCCCCGTGTTTATTACTGCGGTGCATTTAACCATCATGCAGCTTGATGGTGGTGTTCTGCCCATTTATCAGCGATAATGGTATCCTACCTTTTTCTTTTCTTTCAGGATTCTTAAGAATGAGTGATTCAATCGACCCGACATTGGTAACAAGACAACTTAATCGTGCAGAAATTGCCCAACAAAAGCCACTTGATCAAAATGATATCGAAGAATCAAAGAAGCTGCGATCAGCATTCGATGACATTAAAGCCCAGCTTTCCAAGGTAATTGTTGGTCAGAATCAAGTTATTGAAGAATTGCTTATTGCTCTATTTAGCAAAGGGCATTGCATGCTTGAAGGGGTACCGGGGCTTGCAAAAACCTTGATGATCAGCACCCTTGCACGCACTCTTTCGCTTTCATTCAGCAGAATCCAATTCACCCCAGATCTTATGCCTTCGGATATCACAGGCACCGAAGTCATCCAAGAAAACAGAGATACAGGTGGTCGCGAGTTCAAATTTCTTCAAGGCCCATTGTTTGCCAATGTAGTGCTTGCTGATGAAATTAACCGTACTCCTCCGAAAACCCAAGCCGCTCTTCTTGAAGCCATGCAGGAAAGGCAAGTCACCGTTGGCCGTACCAGACATAAACTGGAAAGCCCCTTCTTTGTATTGGCAACGCAAAACCCAATCGAGCAGGAAGGCACCTACCCTTTGCCCGAAGCGCAGCAAGATCGCTTTATGTTTAAAGTATTCGTGAAGTACCCTAGCTTTAATGAAGAATTTGAAATTGCTTCGAAGACTACCTCCACATTTATTGATGATGTGAAGCCTGTATTGGGCGGGCAGCAGATAATGGACTTGCAAAATTTGGTGCGCAGAGTTCCTGTTAGCGATCATGCGATTCGTTACACGCTGGCGCTTGTCAGGCAAACCCGCATAGGCGAACCGGGCGTGCCCAAGTTTATTGGAGAATGGCTTTCGTGGGGCGCTGGCCCTCGTGCGGTGCAAAATCTTATTCTTGGTTCTAAGGCTCGTGCACTTCTGCATGGCAGAGTTCATGTTGCTGTGGAAGATATCCAAGCACTTGCATTGCCTGTTTTAAGGCATCGCATTCTCACCAACTTCACCGCTGCAAGCGAAGGGGTAACCCCAGATAAGGTGATCGAAAAGATTGTGCAAGAAACCCCAAGCCATGAGGGTGACCTGAAGAAAGATGAAAGATTCCAGAAAATCTTTGCTTCCTGATCAACCTCAAGAGATTTAAATACCCGTGCCACAATCACCACAGGAAGATGCCCGTAGATTCTTACACCCTGCGACCATAGGTCGCATTGGCAGGCTCGAAATTCGTGCCCGCCAAGTGGTGGAAGGCTTTATCGCTGGCTTGCACAAAAGCCCAGTCTTCGGCCATAGCATCGAATTTCTACAGCATCGCGAATACACCCATGGCGATGATATCCGCCATCTCGATTGGAAAGTCTGGTCGCGTACCGATCGCTATGTAATCAAGCAATACGAAGAAGAAACCAATCTTCGTGCAACCATGATTGTAGATGTAAGCGAATCGATGCGATATGGCGCAGGCGCGATGAACAAATACGATTATGCCTGCACGGCTGCTGCGTGCCTGAGTTACCTTTTATTAAGGCAGCATGATGCGGTGGGCCTTGTCACCTTTGATTCGCAAGTGCGAACAATTCTTCCAGCAAGATCGCAAATGTCTCACCTTGATGCGTTCGTGATGGGTTTGCATCAAAGCAAGCCCGCAAAGAAAACAGATTTTTCGCAGGTGATGCGCAGAGTTGCAGAATCAGTGGGCCAACGCGGCTTGATCGTTGTGTTCTCTGACTTCTTGGTTGACAGGCCCGAACTGTTCAAGGGCCTTGAAATGCTCAGGCATCGCAGGCATGACATCCTTGCCTTTCATGTATTAGATACCGATGAGATCAACTTCCCCTTCACAGGCAGCACCAAATTTGAAGGCATGGAAGAACAACCCGATTTACTTTGCGACCCCAGATCTCTTCGTGATGGATATATGGAGGCGCTTGATAAATACTTGGTCGATGTGCGCAGGGGCTGCACCAAGCTTGGTATCGATTATCAAATGGTGACCACGGGCGATTACCTCGATGCTGTGCTGAGTAAATTTTTGAACATGCGGCTGGATGATCGCAATGCGCGAGGTAATGGTGGCGCGGTACGCTAAGAAGTTAATTGCAGGAAACTTTTGGAATAGAGGGTAGATGGAACTTTTTCTTAATCCATGGTCGATGATACTGGGCGGGCTGTTAATCAGTGCCCCTATTATCATTCATTTGATCAACCGCATTCGCTACAAGCGGGTTGAATGGGCCGCCATGGAGTTCCTGCTTGAAGCCATGAAGCGCAACAAGCGCAAACTCATCCTCGAACAATTGCTGCTTTTGTTATTGCGAATCTTTCTGGTATTGCTGACTGGTTTTTTAGTTGCACGCTTTGTGGGTGAGACGCTGGGTCGCGGTGCGGGCTCTTCTGGTTTTCACTATTTATTATTGGATGATTCACTCAGCATGACCGATCGCTGGGCCGAGCCCAATGGCGAAACCACATCTTTCAAGGTTGCAGTGGAAGAGACGAAGAAAATAGCACGCAAGCTTTCGCAGGCCAACGGTGTGCAGCAGATGCGCATCGTTTTACTTTCCGATCCTGCCTCTGTTGTTTTTGAAGGCAGCATTAATGAGCAGGCGATTGAAGAACTTTCTTTAAAGCTTGATGCGTTGAAGCCCGGCTTTTTGCATCGTGATGCGCTTAAGGGGATGGAGACTGCGGGCGAATATTTTGGCGGCATTCAGATGGGTACGAAAACACTGCATCTTGCAGGCGACTTCCGCGAAGTGGATTGGTCTGTAGGGCCCGATAAAGAAAAACTTCGTCAAGGCGTTGATAGGCTTCTCGAAGCTGGGGTCAACTTAAGCTTGGTTGATGTTGCTCATCCTTACCGGGGCGAAAACAGGCAGTTGACGATTCATCATGATAATCTTTCGGTGGTAGATTTTCGGGCGGAGTCAAGGCTTGCAGCAGAGGGTGTTGCGGTCGAATTTTCTGTCGGTATTCAAAACTTTGGCGCTGCAGATAAGAAAACTTTTCTTCATGTGAAGATTGATGGGCAAGAAGATTTTGGCGCCTCGCAACCGGTAGACAGCCTTCCTTCGGGCCAGCGCACTGAAAAGCGCTTTTCGCTTATTCTTACACGCAAGAACAAACCTGCGGGCGCTGCCTTGAAATCTTCAGATAAATCGGATGAGCGCGATCGCAAACTGCGCATGGATCGCGAGTTTGTTCGCATTCGTGCTGAAATAACCGAAGATGAAAAAACAGGCGTCCTTTCTGATAACGCCCGAGAGTTAGTGCTCGAAGTCCGCTCTCGTGTTCCTGTTCTTGTGGTGGATGGCGCTGGTGCAGATGGCCGTCTGCCTGGGGGCGATTCCTTCCATGTCGAATTCGCACTCGCTGCAGCAAGGGCCTACGAGGTCGAACATCGCAGTATCGATGATCTCGAAAAAGCAGATCTCGAAATCTATCCTTCCATCTATCTTCTTAACATCCCTGAAATCAAATCGGAAAAAGTAATCAGTAAGCTTCGCACCTTTGTAGAACGAGGCGGCGGTCTTGTTTGGTTTCTGGGTGATCGCAGCAAACCTGTATTCTTCAACAGTCTTTTTGAAAAAGAAAAAGGGTTGTTCCCATTATTACTTGCAGACAAACCAACGGATGCGCTACCCGAAGCAATTCGTTCGGAAATGAAACAGCGGGATGAACAACCAAAGATCATGTTCCCCTCGCCTGATCACCCGGTGATATTTGGATTATCGCGTAATCAGAGTGCGATGCGCTTTTTACTTATTGATCGTTATTTTCAGGCTAGGCCTAGATTCACTTACGACCCTTCCGGCAATGCGACCGAAGAAATCATCCTTCTTTCTAACCGAAAATGGAATGATGATAGCCAGCGTGATTCTTATAAAGAACGGGCCCGTGGGCTTCTCGGAAGAATCCCTTACGATGATCCCGGACAGGAAAAGTTTCAGAAATTATTGCGCAAACACGAACGAGCAATCAAAGAAAGTTTAGCTGCAGATTCGCAATACCGTGTGGGTCAGGCATTGGAAGCATTGCTGAATGATCCGGGCGATGCAGCACAAAACATTCCGGGCATGAAGGAATTCTGGGCTCAACCTTCGCTTAGGCCGTTGGCACGCGAGTACGAAGAATTTCGCAAGAACATTCTCTTTGGTGACCCGCTCGCAATTGCAAGAAAACTAGGCAAGGGAAAAGTTGCTGCGATACTAACTCCTGCTGGCACTAGGCCAACCGTACCCGGGGCAACCGATGGCTGGAATGAGTGGGGCGCAGGTAGCCCTGTCTCTTGGAGCTATCCAGTTTTTGTGATGGATTTACAACGGTTTCTTTCGAGTGAAGGAAGTGATCGAAATAAAATCGTTGGCGATGAACTTAAACTTTCACTCGATTCCACCCGCTACCAACCCAGAGTATCTGGCTCTTATCAATTAATGGAAGTTAGTTCAACGCCGGGCGCTTCTGCTGCAGCCAACCCTGTTCGCATTGCTGAACAACCTTTGGTGCAACGAGAAGGGTTGTTGGATTTCACCTTCAATCAGACTGCAAAACCAGGCTCATGGTTTTTTGAATTCTCTCCTAATGCGCCACCCGATGGCAAGGATACTCCTGCAACCGAAGTAGAAGCATATGCGTTTAATGTTGATGCCCAAGCAGAGGGAGATTTGCGTAGAACTTCTCGCGAAAAGCTTGAAGCCAATCGCTTTGCTTCGGATCCACGCGCAGGGAAAATAGCTTTATGGTCGCCAGGCGATAATTACGATTCCCTTAAAAATAGATCGCCCGATGCTTCCGAATCGCCTTGGCTCTATCTTTTATTTCTTATCATTTTGATTGCTGAGCAGGCCCTTGCGGTTCATCTGAGTTATCACCTGCGAGGTAGCGAAAAAGCCCCCTTGACCCTAGCAAGAAGTTTGGGCGTATGAACGAAAACCTTCCTATCCAGGTGACCGAGTTTGTCTTCAGAAGGCTGGCAGATCCCCTGCGCATTTTCTCTAAAGAACTTCCTCCCTCGGTTTGGCTGGTGGTTCTTACCTTTGTTCTGCTGCTCGCCTTTGTTTTCGTGGGCTGGATGTATCTTCGTGATAGTCGTTCGATTGGCATTATCTGGGCCATGGTTCTTGGTTTGTCGCGGGCCATGGTGTATGGCTTGCTCGCCTTTGCGTTCCTTCTGCCTGCAGAACAAACTTGGGAGCAAAGCACCTCAAGATCCAAGGTCGTCATTGCATTCGATGCCTCAAGTAGCATGACCACAACCATCGATGATATTCCCTCTGAATCAGTTCCTTTGAACAAGCTACCTACCCGTCAAGAAAAAGTGATCAAGTTCCTAGGCGATTCCACCATCGACTTCTTAGGTGCGCTCGAAAAAACTAACCCAGTCTTTGCTTACCGCTTTGGTCGATCTCTGGATGAAAATTTCCTGCAGTTCCAAGAGGGCACATGCCTTACCAAGGAAGATCGCGAGAAACTCAAGGAAGCTTTGAAAGATAATCTTACATTCAAAACAGAAATGCTTGGGGCTGAGGCTTGGCAGGCTTGGTTGCAACCAGGCAAGTTAATCCCTGCAAAAGAAGGCGCAGCAGAATCCGAACTAAACAGACTTCAAACCATGATCACTGCAGGCCGTAATAAAGTCGAAGCGGGTGACTTCAATGCAACTAATGTGGTTGATAGCGTAGTTGGTATTCTACAACGCGAAATGAACCAGATGACTCAGGGCATCGTAGTGTTTTCTGATGGTCGCAGCACCGAAGGAACTTTGCAGGCGCTGAAGGATCTCGAAGAAAGGGCGACCGCTGCACGAATCCCGATTTTTGTTGTCGCAGTTGGCGAAGACCGCCCTAAGGTTAAAACCGAAATTGTCGACTTACGGGTTCCAGGCCGAGTGCAGCCTGATGATCGATTTCGTGTCGCAGTTGAAGTTGTGGGCGAAGGCCTTGCAGAGAAAGAGTTCCAAGCATTCCTTGATATTACCAATGTAAGAAAAAATCAGTCAGGGAAGGAAGAGCTGCTGGATATTGCGATTGAAGAAGCTGGTTCTAAGGGATCAAAAGATAAGCAAAGAATAAACCTTGGGAATAAAATCACCCTCGTTGCACCTGTTGCAACATACGACAAGGGTAACCCACCGAGGGCCGAAGTTGAGTTTCAGGTGGATGCACAAGCCCTTGCAAAGGCTGCGGGTCGCGAGGCGGATCTTGCAGGCAAGAAGTGGGTTCTTGCAGAAACTCCCGATAGCGAAATTAGATTTGTAGCAAGAGTTCCCCGTGATAAATCAGAGATTGCATTAGATAAAGAACATAAACGCGGGCCAGTGGAAATGCGCGTGATGGATAAACCATTGCGAGTTCTTTTGGTGGCTAGTGGCCCTATGCGAGATTATCAATTTGTGCGTACGCTTTTTGTTAGAGAGACTGAAAGAAAGCGCGCTGAACTTGCAATCTTGTTGCAGAACCCTTCTGGAAAAACCGAAAGGCGACCAGGCGTGGTTCAAGATATCCCGCCTGAAAAACTTCTTACCCGATTCCCTGATCTCTTTGATTCCGCCACGGTTGACCCGAACGAAAAGATTTACGACCTCGCCTCTTATGATGTCATCGTTGCTTTCGATCCTGATTGGAAACAAGTCAACGATCTTTCAATGAATTTGCTGCGTACATGGGTAGATAAAGGTGGCGGTTTGATTGTGATTGCAGGCCCGCTGCATACTTTAGAGCTGGCACGACCTGGTGCTGAAAAGGAAAAGCTTAAACCCATCCTTGATCTGTATCCCGTTGTTTTAAAAGACATCCGCATCGAGGAAATGGATCGAAAGCCCGATTCACCAAAGCCATTGCGCTTTGATGGCGCTACTCCTGAAATGGAATTCCTGCGCCTTGATGAAGATGATCAACTTCCCTTCCTGAAAGATTGGGAGCAGTTCTTTAATGTTGATGCTAAAGATGGCCAACCTAAACGCGGCTTCTATAACTTCTACCCTATCGAACAAGCAAAGACGGGCTCACTTGTTGTGGCTCGCTTTGATGACCCTCTCGTAAAAGGCAAGGATGGCAAGGAGCAACCTTTTATTGTAATCAGCGATCCTGCAAGTGGTAAACGAGTTGTCTGGATTGGATCGGGTGAAGTTTGGCGCATCAGGCAATACCGAGAACAATACTTTGAACGCTTCTGGATGAAACTAACCCGCTATGCAAGCGCTGCAGCAACAGGCAAAGAGAATCGCAGGATTTCGCCCTACCTTGGTGGGCCATATCTTGCTAACCGCTTCATCGAATTTGAAGCTCGCATTGATGATAAAGGTGGCAAGCCTTTGGGTTCAGCGGGTAGGCCCCCAAGAGTTTTAATCAATCCACCCGCAGGTGTTGCTCAGTCTGAAATCCCCAAAGAAATACTGATGACCCCAAGGCCGGGAAGTGAAGGCGTTTTCAGAGCTCGGTTTATGCTGCGTAGTGCAGGCAGGTATGAAGTTGTTTTTGATGTACCCGAAACAGGCGATAAACTTTCAGGCAACTACATTGTTGTGGAACAACCCGACCCCGAAAAAGAAAACACCCGCCCAGACTTCGCAAGCCTTTATAAACTTGCAAGCCCCGCTGAGATGGTATTGCCTAGGCTTTCTGATGCAGACCGAGATACCTTAAAACAACGCCTGCAATCCCCTGTTGCAAATGCAGGGTCGGAACCTTCGAAGGGCGCTGAAGAACCTCCAAGATTATTCTTCGATCTTCGTTCTGCAAGCCTTATTCCACTTTGCATGAAAACCGATATCAAGGAACAACGCAATCGTGGCCCGGTTCGCGATCTATGGGATAATGGCATCACCATGTGGGTTGGCAAAGATAATAAACCAGTCATCCTGCCTTGGTTACTTCTTGCAGTGGTGGGGTTACTTTCGTTTGAATGGCTAACTCGCAAACTGTTGCGCATAGCTTGATTTTTACACGGAGATAAAGTTTCAATGGCTGATCAATCGCCGCATCTGAACCAGCAACCTGCCCTTTCGGGCCCGCTTGTGTTTCTACGCGGTCGCATTCGCCAATATGTCATCATCGAAGCCTTGCTTGGTATCATCATCTTTGCATCGGCTTGGATGTGGCTTGATCTTTTCGTTGATTACGGTTCCTACAGGCTTTTCGGAATCGACTGGGTTCAATCCCTTCCCCGCTTCATTCGTATCTTTCTGCTTGGCATTCTAACGCTTGGTGTGATTGTTCTTACTGCAACCCGCATCGCTCTTAGGTTGAACAAAGATTTCCGGGATGATGCCTTGGCATTGGTGCTGGAAAACAAATTCCCCGAGCGGTTGAATGATCGCTTGATCACTGCGATCGAATTAAGTTCCCCAAAGATTCTGAAGGAAAGAGGCGCCTCGCCTCAAATGCTTCAACAAATGCTTCTTGAAACTGAAGAACGCATGAAGGGCCTTCCTGTAGATGAAGTCTTCGATTGGAAAAGACTTAAAAACATGGGTTATAAGGCGTTGGGTCTTACCCTTGGAATGTATTTATTTGCGCTGGTGTTATCCATTGCAGGTGCGGGGATTCCAAACATTGGGGTAGATGAAATTACCCTTTCCAGCACGCAATCGCTTCATGAAGTGTTGCTTACTTGGGTGGATCGAAATGTTGTTTTAAGAAATGTCATTTGGCCCCGACATACTTATCTTGAGTTTGTGGGATTTCCTGAATCAGGGCAGGTTCGGGTTGGTCGGGATGCGCCCCCATTCCCTGTTAAAGTGCGGGCTGTTAAATATCTTGTAGCAGGCCGACCTTCTGAAAAAGCAGTATCTAATTTCCGAGCCTACCTTGCACTCAAAAATATTGATCAAGCACCCGCTATGATTCGTTTTGATCGCAGACCCATAGAAGGCTGGCGCGCACTTTCCTTCTTTGATCTTGAAGACTGGATCTCCGTAAAAATTCCTACCTTTGATTCTCTTCCACCAGAACTTAAACCTGCAAGGCCTGAAGATCCACTCTCCTTCGATGAGATTGAGCATTTTCTTGAAAAACAATCCAGCGATGCCAGCTCTGAGGTGATTGATTCTTTGAAAGCCTGCCACGATGCTCTCAAGCAATTGGGTAGTAATGCAGTTTATCGCAGGAAATTTAGAGTGATGGCTGTTCCCGAAAATGTCGTTCTTCGATCTTGGGGCAACTCTTCCAACAACACCATGACCCTGCAACGGGGCGCCAGCAATGAATACAGCGGTCAAATTGCAGACCTGCGTGAAACCATCGATTTTACCGCACAAGCTCTTGATTACCGTACAGCAAACAAACGCCTGGTTCTTGTACCTCCGCCGATGCTTCTCAAACTGATGGTGGAAGAAAGTCACCCTGCTTATCTTTATTATCGTTCCGCTGTTGGTGAAAATGCTTCTGGGCTCAAAGGTTTGAAACAACGCTTTGATGCTCAGGATATGTTGCAATCTGGTTCTGATATTAGCAGAGTTACCGTGCCTGAAGGCACTAGCCTTGTGGTTACCGGGGAAGCAGACGCCGACCTCGCCTCGGTTCGGGCGGTGAATAAGGCTGGGGTAAAGATTGATGCAATCAATCCCAAATTAATTGACAAACGAACTTTTACATTCACTACCGAAAACCTTAAGGAAGAGCTTAGCTTCTTCGTTGAATACGAAGATCAGGAGGGGGTGCTTGGTCGTAGGGGCATGCTTTTAAAACCCAATACTGATGAAGCCCCTAATGCAGATTTTGAACCTGATGCTCTGCGTAGAACCAAGGATGGATTCATGGTTACCCCCATCGCCCGTCTACCTTTCCGAGGCAATGCCAACGATGCACATGGCTTGGGCGATATCCGTTACGCACTCACTGTAAAAAAGGTTGAGTCTGAAAACCTGAATGTGAAGGATCTGTTTCTACTTTCTGCGATTCCACAAATGATTGGGACGCATGGCGCTGTGCTTAACGGCGTTACTTTCCTTGGTGCGGTAATGCCTTCGGGTAAGAAAACAGAGACCAAGGAATCAGAAAAAGAAGTAAAGCGATTCTCCCTTCCTTCGTTTCAAAAACTACTGGAGTCAACTCCCGGGGAAATCAAAACACTTGCGGTAATTAAGGAAGAGCTTTCTAAATCTAAAAAGCTATCCGAGCGCAAACAAACAGTTCGCTCTTTCCAGATTCAACCCGATACCTTTGAAAAAATCGATGAAGAAGTGCAAAGCGATTTCGCCTTGGGTAAATTAGGCCTTGCAGTGCCAGGTGGCAGTAACGCATACCAACCCAGATACCGCATGGAGTTTTGGCTCGAAGCTTTGGATCATGATGTAGAAACTGGCCCGCATCTGGTTACAAGTAAAGAACGCTATATGTTTTTCATCGTCTCGGAAAATGATTTGCTTGCAGAAATCGCCCGTGAAGAAGAAAAACACAAGCTTGCATTGGAACAAGCCAAGGGGCATTTACTTGAATCCGAATCTAGGCTCGGTTTGTCCAGCCTTGATCTTTCTGCAGGGAATGTAAAAGTTGAACAACTTGGCCCAATGGTTGCCCGCTGCGATGAAATAGATCGCAATTTGGAAACCCGATTGGCCAACACTAATGAGATTTTAGAAGCTTACACCCGTATTCTGAGGGAATTCAAACTTAACCGGGTTGATGCAGAACGATACAAACGGGTTCAAGATACCATTCACGAACCCTTGCGAAAAATCACCCTCGTCGAATTTCCTGCAACAACCCGTGCGATTGATTCCTTCCGCAAGGCGCTTGATAACACCTCATTAACCTTGGATAAACGAGTTGAGGCTTCACGAATTGCCTTGGCAGAATCCCGGTCCCAGTTCAAGAAACTTTTGCAGGCAATTGACGAAGTTCTTGCAGCAATGGGCACCCTTACTGATATTAACAAACTAGTAGCAATGCTCCGAACCATTGAAGAAGAAGAACGCAAGCAATTCGATCTGGTGCAGAAAATTCACGAAGAATTAGTGCGAAAAACTCTTGAAGACGCACTCAACCCCGGCAAATAACCAAAATGCCATCCGTGGTATCATAGCTCCAATTTCTTAGCCTGTCGTAGGATTGATACTTTACACTACCGCATTAGTAAAAAATGTGGGTACAGGAATCATGATAGGTGTTGAGAAGCCATCGATTGAACAGCCAACCCCGAAGTGACTCATCATTTCTTTCCGAAAGTCGCACGGTAGAAATCCCAATTGACCTCGCCCAAGCCTTTAAGGAGTGGCATTGTTTCATGGGCTACTCCTGGCACCACGGTCAATTGGTGATCGATTTTTAACTTATTGAGATGCTCAGAATATGCCCGGTTAAGGTCCGCTGTAAAGTCACGGGAACCAACCGCCACCCGTATTTTCAATTTGCCAGTGATGGTAGCGGCATTCTTCTCGACTATCATTAGCGGGCTTTGTGCCTTGAAGTAGTCGAGATCGTTTCCGAATGTGTCTTTCAGAATCCGTTCCCTCTCGGCTGGGTTGCCTTTGGCCCGTGGACCCTGGAATTCTAGGTCCAATGGTCCCCCGGCGAGGATTGAAACTGCGCCGAACAAATCTGTGTGGATGACACCCAGTCGGCCTGCCCCGTAACCGCCCATGCTGAAGCCTTCGAGCATACGTCCGTCACGTTTCGCAACGGTGCGGAACGTCTTATCAATTTGAGGAATTAGTTCTTTGATGAGTATGGTTTCCATCGGTACCTTTCCGTCTTTCGAGTCGCACCACATGCTATTGGTAAGGCCATTGGGGAAAACAACCAGCATCGGCGGAATCTTCTCCTTGCGGATCGCATCGTCAAAAAACTCGCTGAGTGGCTTGATGCCTGCCAATCCCTCGCCCGTACCGTGCAGCCAGTATAGCACTGGAAGACGGCAATCTTTTTCCTTCTCGTAAGCTTCTGGCGCATAGATATGGTAACTCACTTTCGACTTGATAGCGGCACTGTCGAAGGTCTGGTACTGCACCCGTTCAGCCTTGATTGCAGGTGTCGTCCAATTCAAGCTGGGGCGGCCACCGTTGTTGGATTTTAGTTCCGGTTTTTGCGGTAAGACGATTTGAGAGTGCTTCTGGAAGAAATCCCAGATCGTATCGGTCGCATTGAGCTTGCTCTTGATCGGGCCGATCATGCTTTCGGGAAGTGTTTGTATTGCTCCCGGCCAATGATGGCCGTGGCCTTTGAGATAAATAACCGTGAGCTTTGGCCCATTGTTTTTCGAGTTGTACTCGACCTTACGCAAGTCATCTTTCTCTGAAAGAACCTTCTGCTCTTTCTCGCATCCGATGGCTTCGGCCCATTTCTCCAGTTGTTCGACGACGGGGCGATTAATCCAACTTCCCCAAGGCGACTTAACTTCACCCCCGGCGAGCGGCATCAATGGGTCATTGGTTCCGATAATGTAGAGCGTCGGCAATGGCTTCGTAGGCTTAGGGTTATTGACAGCCATTCGTCCAGCAACCATCCCGATTGCGCAGAAGCGATCGGAGAGTTCCGCTGCCAAACGAAATGTCATACCGCCTCCATTACTGTGGCCGGTGGCAAAAACCCGGCTCTCGTCATAAGGCAGCTTTTTCTTCAAATCGTCCAAAAGTTGTCGGATGAATGCCACGTCATCAATCGCTGCTCTTGGTGAACGTGCGTTGAGTTGACCGGAGTTCCATTGTGCCGGGTTCGTCTTAAAGTTGGTTGGTAGTTTGGGCATAGCGCCAAGACCTTCTGGTGCAACAATCAGAAAGCCTCCCTTATCAGCCATGGTCGCCCAGCCGTCCTTAATCAATGCAGTGGTTCCACTTCCGCCACCTCCGTGAAGTAACAGTACCAGAGGTAGTTTGGCGTCAGGCTTATATCCTTTGGGAATGTGTACCTGAGCCACCCGGTCAAAGTCGCCCGACTTGATGACGAGAGTAAATCGGCCTGATTGCGGAGGCGATGGCAAGGTTGTCTTGGGGGAATCTGCCCATGCGACCAGAGCCAGTATGCTCATTGTACTCAAGATGATTAATGGGAATGTGTATCTTAGACAAGTCATTTCGCACCTGTAACGCTTACATAGAGCTATTGGGTTATCCTACGATAAAACTACCTTAGGCGGGAGTGTATGGTTTCGGCCAATGCAGCAATGGGCACCCTTACTGATATTAACAAACTAGTAGCAATGCTCCGAACCATTGAAGAAGAAGAACGCAAGCAATTCGATCTGGTGCAGAAAAT
>JBIIMS010000006.1:0-311668 GCA_044337875.1 Gemmataceae bacterium | reverse complement strand
ACTTCTCTGGTTCTGGTATTACTTACACCGCAACCTTTACTCCTACTGCAAATAGCACTACCACTGCTACTTTTAATATTGCAGGCGGGGCCCTCACTGATACCGCTGGCAACAATAACTCTCCCGCTTTTCAACTCGCGATAAGCATTGATACCGTTGCTCCTAGCGCATATTTTTCTCCTATCACCACTCCTACTTTCACTTCGATCAACATTATTCAAATCAACTTTAGTGAACCTACAATAGGATTTAATATTTCTGACCTAACGATTGCTTGTAATGGAACTAATGTAAACTTAAATGGAATTTCTTTATCGACACTCAACCCATATGCATTTACGATTAATAACCTTGCTGTAGCAAATTACAATGATGGAACTTATGTTTTAACCTTAAACGCTTCTGGGTCAGGAATTGTTGATGATGCTGGAAATTCTATAATTGCAAATGCAAATTTAACTTGGACTTATACTGCCCCACTGCAACCCTCAATACCAACTGGTGATGTAATTCCACCGAGTGTAACTATGGGGTCCGTTCCTTCTATTGGAAGATCCGGGTTACCTCAATTAACCATCACTTTCTCCGAAAGTGTAACCGGGCTGGATAATACCGATATTTTATTAACTCGCAGCGGGACTGTTGTTGATATTCAAGGGGCAGTTTTAACGGGAAGCGGTGTTAGTTATGTTTTGCAAAACCTTGAAAATTTGACCTACCCCATTGGAGAGTATCACCTGCAAATTAAAGCAATTGGAAACGGAATTACTGACATTGCAGGCAATTCATTGATCAATCCTAGTGCAGCGGAATGGTACATGGCAGGGGCAGATAATGCCCTCATATCATTACGGAGCCCAAAAATGGATGGCAGCTTGGAAGTTAGAGATGCCAACACGAATAAATCATGGGGGATTTTTACCCCTTTCCCGGGCTATTTTGGCGCTGTCCATATGGTAAAAGGAAACTTCTTGGGTGATGGTAAAGAATGGATTGTCATGGCAGCGGGAGAAGGTGGGGCACCTCATATTGTGGTCATGGATCCCGTCACCGGTCATGTAATTCGTTCTTGGTTTGGCTATAGCACCGATTATCGGGGCGGAGTTTTTATAGCAGTCGGCGATGTCAATGGAGATGGGGCGGATGATTTAATTACAGGACCTAGCGCTGGAGGTGGACCTCATATCAAGGTCTATGATGGTAAAACCAACAATGTGATTTTCGAATTCATGGCCTATGATCCTTCTTTTCTAGGCGGGGTTTCAGTTGCACTTGCAGATGTTAATGAGGACGGCCGTCTCGATATAGTGACTGGAGCTGGAAAAGGCGGAGGGCCGCATGTGTCTGCTTTTGATGCACTTAATGGGCGGGAGCTTCTAACATTTATGGCGTATGATTCAAATTTTCGCGGGGGCATCTTTGTTGCTGCAGGAGATAGTGATGGAAATGGTATTTGGGAAATAATTACAGGTTCGGGTTACGGTGGTAGTCCTAATGTCAAAACATTTGATCTCCGAACCTTGCAGTCTATTCAGAATTTTATGGCATAT
This sequence comes from Gemmataceae bacterium, assembly GCA_044337875.1. Lineage (GTDB taxonomy): Bacteria > Planctomycetota > Planctomycetia > Gemmatales > Gemmataceae > UBA969. The sequence goes on along the minus strand of JBIIMS010000006.1, from coordinate 310,118 downwards.
GATCCTGCCTTTTTCGGGGGGGTGCGAGTTGGACTTAGTGACCGCAATGGCGATGGAATATTAGATTTATTTACTGGCCCCGGTCTTGGGGGAGGTCCGCACATTAAAGTGTTTGATGGTGTAAATCTAAATCTGATCGATAGCTTTTTTGCAGGCGTTGCTAATGACCCTTACGGCGTCTACGTCAATTAAAGCGAATGCAACCTGCAGGCATCACACGGGGCCGATTAGTGGCAGGGTGATGGTGAAGGTGGAGCCTTTTTCTGGAATTGAAGTAACAGAAATGGTGCCACCCATGGATTCCACAATCGCTTTGCAAATGCTAAGGCCCAAGCCATTACCGCCCAAAGCTTCAGCGTTTTTCGTGTGCGATCTATCCGCTTGAAAAAATCTGTCGAAAACTTTGCTCTGATCTTCTTTGGAAATCCCCATCCCAGTATCAGAAACATTTAAAACAATCTTGCTGGCTTCTTTATAAAGCTCAACAACGATGGTTCCGCCTTCGGGAGTAAACTTGAGCGCGTTATCGATAAGATTGTTGACCACCTGTTGAATCTGCCTAGCTTCGCCAAGTACAAGAGCGGGGCTTGTAGAATCAAGTTTGAAATGAATATGCTGTTGTAAAGCAGCATCCTTGAACATCTCGAAGGCTTTTTCAACAACCATGTCCATCTGGATAACTTGGTGTGGGATATTAGCCCCCGCCTCAGTTTCAGCAAGCAATAAAAGCTGATTGATGAGCAACCTGAAGTGGTCGCACTTGTCAGAAATTTCGCCAAGGGTTTCGCGGTATTCTTCCGGTGTTCGCTCTCGGGCAAGTGCCAATTCTGAAGCGGCGCCAATTGCGGTAAGCGGTGAGCGGAGTTCATGGGCTGCATTGGCAACGAACTCTCTCTTTTTTTGGATAAAATCTGCGATGCGATCAAGAAAACTGTTGATGGTCAACGTGAGTCTGTCGAGTTCATCGCCCGTGCCTTTGATAATAAATCTTTCCGTCAGATTCTGAGGCCTAAGCCTTGAAGTAGTATTAATGATATCTGCAATAGGCTTTGTAGCTTGAACAGCAAGAATGTAGCCACCGATTGGGGCGATAAGCACCACAAACCCCATTGAAGCAACCATGAGCCAGCTTAGGCTTTCGACATCTTCTTCAACGAGATCCATGCGGGATCCCACCCTGAATCCCGAGAAGTCTTTTGCGACATTCCCTTGAAAGCTTTTGTCGAGAAAGCGAAACCCTTCAGAAGTCAGAAGTGTGTTAGAAATTCTGACGGGATTTTTAGGCAGCGGGATGCCCTCAAGATCCAAACTACTGAAGACGGGCTTTTTGTTTTTGTCATACAACTGAACGAAGAGACCACGATGCTTGTGGCTGGCGGTATGCCTTTCGATTTCTGCACGGATGTCATTAAGATCCGGATGCATTGCATTTGCAGCAAGTTCAATTTCGATTGCATCTTCCCGCAGTAACTGGTCAGTCTCTCGGAGGAGTGTGACCCGGAAAGAGGTGCGTAATGCAATGAGGGTAAGAATTACGGAAATTAAAACGACAGAAATATTCCAAAGCATCAGGCGAAAGCGAAGGGTTTTAAACAAAGAATTAATTTGAAATAAGAACATATCCACGGCCTCGTACAGTCTCGATCGGCGCAACACCAGTACACTTCCTTAGTTTATTACGCAAACGGTTGATATGCACTTCAATAACATTGGTTGTTCCTTCCCAATCTGATTCCCAAAGATGTTCGCAAAGCATGCGTTTAGGCAGAACTTGGCCTGAATTCCTTATTAGAAGCTCAAGGATTGAGAATTCTGTAGGGGAAAGAATGATTTCGGTTTTTCCTGCAAGAACCCTTCGGGTGGTAAGATCCAGCACCAACCCACCTACTTCTAATTTTGGGGAAGGCTTTAAAATGGCCCTTCTGCAAACAGCATCGATGCGGGCCAGCAATTCTGGGAATGCGAAGGGTTTTACCACATAATCATCTGCGCCGGCTTTCAGGCCTGCGACTTTTTCCTCAACCGATCCCAACGCAGTAAGAAGGATAACCGGTGTTTTATCACCCGAAAGGCGGATGGATTTAAGAACCTCCAGCCCATTTAGTTTGGGTAGCATCAAATCAAGAATAATAGCATCGAACTGATGGGTTTTAGCTTTATCAAAGCCCGTTTGCCCGTCTTTTTCCCAAATACATTCATCCAAGTTTTCAGCAAAAGCCTGCTTAACCGTTTTGCCAATGGCGAGGTCGTCTTCCACTAATAATATTTTCATATTCAGCCAGTTACTTGGTCAAAAGGTTAGAAATCAAACTTCCACCGTAGTTAGTTTAAGGGCTTTTGCCTACAAAGGATTCAACCTTACGGATTTGTAATCGTAGAAAGGTTGTAAAATTCGATTTATGTTGGAAAATTACATAAATGAAATCAAATAAAAAAGCTCAGCAAAAATTAATGGGGTCATTTAAATTATAACCATGAAACTACCTTTAAAACAAACGCTATTTAGTGACGCATGGGCCGGATTCTTTGTCTTTTTAATAGCATTACCTCTGTGCTTGGGGATTGCCTCTGCAAGTGGATTTCCCCCCATTGCTGGGATATTCAGCGCAGTTATCGGGGGCATCATCCCCCTCTTTTTCAGCAATTCTGAATTAACCATCAAAGGCCCTGCAGCTGGACTTATTGCAATTGTTGCTGGCGCAGTGCAGGAATTCACCGAAATCTATGGCCATAACAGTGATGATCCGATGCTTGCCTACAAGTTAACATTGGGAATCGGAGTTGCTGCAGGCGTGTTACAAATATTTTTTGGATTGATCAAAGCAGGAAAGTTTGCAGATTTCTTCCCTAAAGCTGCTGTGCACGGAATGCTTGCAGCAATCGGTATCATTATTTTTTCCAAACAAATTCATGTGCTTTTTGGCGTCACACCACTTTCGAAAACCCCTTTCGATCTTTTAGGTGAAATCCCCGCAAGCTTGATACAATGTAACCCTGAAGTATTTTGCATAGGCGCAGTAAGCCTAGCATTGCTATTTGGATTACCCATGCTGCCAGAAAAAGCTAAAAAAGTTTTACCCGCCCCGATGATCGTACTCATCTTAGGGATCACCCTAGGATATGTTTTCGACCTTGAACATGAACACATGTACCTCTTTTTAGACAGCCATGAATACATGCTTGGGCCGAAATTTCTTGTAACCATTCCCGATAACATTCTTGAAGGGCTAACATTCCCCGATTTCACGGCAGTGTTTACCCTTACAGGGGCAAAATGGATTTTTTTATTCTCTATGATTGGAACCTTGGAATCCTTAATCAGCGCCAAGGCCGTTGACATGCTTGACCCCGAAAAACGAAAAACGAATCTAGATGGGGATATGCTGGGAGTTGGCATAGCTAACACTGCTACCGCCTTGATTGGCGGCTTACCTATGATTTCTGAAATACTTCGCAGCAAAGCGAACATCGATAACGGTGCCAAAAGCAGGTTTGCAAACTTCTTTCATGGTATGTTTCTTTTGCTATTTGTTGCGCTTGTACCATGGTTGATTCATAGCATTCCCTTGGCATCGCTTGCAGCACTTCTGGTTTACACAGGGTATCGGTTGGCATCGCCTGGCGAATTTATTAAAACCTACAAAATTGGACCTGCACAGATTGTTGTTTTCACTGCTACCACCATTGCAGTTTTGGCAACCGACCTCTTAATTGGTATTGCAATCGGAATGCTGGTCAAAGTTTTTATTCATCTTTGGAATGGTGCAAAGCTAAAGCATTTATTCCAGCCCGATCTAACCATTGATGTGTTGGATGAAGATCATGTTGTTTTAAAGGTGCAAGGCGCAATGATTTTTACCAATTGGCTATCCTTCAAAGGCGTTTTGCAAAAAGTGATTAACTATAAGGTAATCAAAATTGATCTGGGCCATTCCAACCTTATTGATCACACAGTTATGGAAAGCCTTGAAGAATTAATTCATGAATTGCATGGAGAAAATGGTAGGATTGAAATCATTGGGTTGGATGAGCTCAAGCCTGTTTCCAAGCACCCACATGCTGCAAGAAAAAGCATTGTAATTACAAGCCCAATTTACAAGCCAAAATTCAAATAATACCGGATTGATTTACTGGCTTGATCGAATTCTTGATTTGACTTAAGATCTAAATTTATGACCTTCAATTCAAATACAAATTCAAAACATCCCCCCGAAACCCCGCAGGAATACCATGAAAATAAACTAGCGCACTTGGCTGAAATTTTAAGCCATGCTGCACATCTGTTGCCCGCACAGGGGCCTATAACCACTTTCGTACATCATAATCCGCTGCATCTTTTTGAATCAAAGCTATTTCATGAGTCGCTATTAGAAGCAGATAGAATCTTCGGTTCGCAGATGTATCTTTCGGAAGAGCGTTATCATGAAGAGTTGGAAAAGGGGAGAATTTTATTTTCCGACCTAGAGGAAATACTTAAATCGGAACTTGGTTCAAAAGCGAACGAAATAATAATTGGAAAAAGTACCCGATTTGATATTCAATCAAGCATGCTGCGAAACCTCCCATTTGCTGCAACAGAAAAAGAAGCGCAATGGTTTATCGCCAACTCGAAGAGACTGTACAAAATCATCCATCCAGAAAGTTCTGCCAATAAAAAGAATCTGAATCAGGTTCTGGAATATTGTTTGAAGAATACTAAAAATGCAGCCTTAAAAACTGAGCACCATGCCCCTGCAAGGTTTCGAGAATTAATTTTAGATGTAACGGGTGAGGATCCAGACTTGCTGGTAAATGAACTTCTTATACGGTTCAGCAGTGCTTTTTTGGATCAGGGTTTTGCAATCTGGGGCTTGCCGAATCGGGATATGGGCTTTATTGCTGCATTTAAAAGTTTCTGCCAATCCAATTCTTTCCTTCTAGGAAGTTGGGCCAGAAGACTGCCCGATTATTTTAAAAACCTGCACCAAGAAGAAACCTCCCCTCTTGAACTGATTCTTGAATCTCTCGAAATCTTGGGCGTGCCTCAGGAAAATTGGGAACCGTTTCTGATTCAAAGCCTACTTGCAATCCGGGGCTGGGCAGGAATGATTTGGCAGATCGAAGTCAGGCCGGATAAAGTCCCTCTACCCGTTTCACCCGGCACACTTGCCCAGTTTCTTGCAATCCGATTATTGCTAGATCGCCTGGCAATGAAGAAAATTATCAAAGAATTCTCCTTCCGGAAAACAAGTTCAAAAGATCTTAAACATGAACTTGCCAGCCTAAAAAATCATTCTGAAATAAAACACGACCACACAGCTTTAGGACTAGAGGTTTTCTGCGTAGCACTGGATCTAGGTTGGGAAAAACTAATCCCAGACTTCACCCCAGATGATTGGGCAAAGGCCGTATTCGAAATCGAGACGTTCTCCCAATTGGATCAACGAAAAATCTTCCATCTCGCATATGAAAAACATTTATACCGAAAGGTTTTAGACAGCATCACCACCTTGGAACGAAAAAAACAAACCAAACCCTTTTTGTTTCAGGCGGTATTTTGCATTGATGAAAGAGAAGAATCATTCCGCAGGCATCTTGAAGAAGTTGACCCTTCGTTTGAAACCTACGGCGCAGCAGGCTTTTTTAATGTGCCCATGTATTTCAAGGCGACCCTCGATTCGTTCTACACTCCTCTTTGCCCCATCATCATCACGCCATCAAATTGGGTAGAAGAATTACCTGAGGAAGAATTTTTAAAAGCGTACAAAACCCGTGCAAGTGGCATGAAGACCATTCAAATGGCAAGTCATCAGTTGCATTTGGGATCCCGCGGTGGTGCGCTGGGCGCTTTGCTTTCCGCAACCTTCGGAACCTTGGCAGCTATTCCACTTGCAATGACGGTTTTATTCCCACGCCTTACTTCAAAGATACGAAGGTATCTCACGCCTTTCCTGCGTAAGAAAGTTGAAACCAAACTCAAGCTGGAACGCTTTAGTGAAAAAGCAGGACCCACCGGAAATCAAGTTGGGTTTTCACTGCAAGAAATGGCCGCCATGGGCGAACGATTCCTACGTGACACTGGCCTGACCAGAAACTACTGCAAGCTTGTTTTCATTTTCGGACATGGCTCAACCAGCATCAATAATCCACACCAATCTGCATACGATTGCGGGGCTTGTGGCGGTTCTCCAGGCGGTGCAAATGCTAGGGCACTTGCTCAAATCCTCAACGACAAACGAGTCCGATCCATTCTGCAAAATAATGGCATCGATATCCCCGAGGATACTTATTTCATCGGCGGACTTAGTAACACCAGCATCAATCATGTTAGTTTTTTCGACAAAGATCTGATGCCTAGTATTCACAACCAAGATTTTGAAAAAGCTAAGATATCTCTGCGCGAAGCCTGTATGAGAAATGCACACGAACGATGCAGGAGATTTCAATCTGCACCGCTCGACATTTCTTTGGAAGAAGCCCAACGACATGTCGAGGGCCGTGCTGAAGATCTGGCACAACCCAGGCCCGAACTTGGCCATGCGACCAATGCCATTTGTATTGTGGGTAGACGAGAACGTACCCGGGGAATTTACTTGGATCGAAGGGCTTTTCTGGTTTCATACGACCCCACGCAAGACAACCCAAACCACGACATTCTTAATCGTATTCTTAATGCTGCTATGCCTGTTTGTTCGGGCATCAATCTCGAATTCTTCTTTTCGCAGGTCGACCCAACGGGTTGGGGGTGTGGCACCAAGTTGCCCCATAACCCTACTTCTTATCTAGGTGTGATGGATGGTGCAGCAAGCGATCTACGAACAGGGCTTCCTTGGCAGGTGGTCGAAATTCATGAAGCAGTAAGGCTTCTTTTTATCATTGAATCTACGCCAGAGATCATGCTAAAAATATTGGAGCGATGCCCGCCCCTTGCAAATCTCTGCTACAACCACTGGATCAATTTGGTCGTGCTTGACCCCGAATCATCTCAGGCGAGTATTCTTACAGGCAAAGAATTCGTTCCCTACGAATTCTCGGGAACGCCTGCTCCCAAAGCTAAATCTTCCATCGATTGGTATCGTGGTAAGAGAAACCATCTGGGCTACCCGCATATTTCAAATGCGATGAATTCCGGGGTGAATGTATGAACGGCATCGAACCAGCCTTGGATTTTTTCGCATCCTTGGCGATTTTCTCACCTCTGGCACTTGCGTTATTCATGCTTCTTGCATTTGTATTTCAAATCAAGTTGCCCGAAAAAATCATCGCACTTGTGGTTGAACTCAGTGTATTTTTTGCACTTGCAGGAATCCTCGGGCTTGTTTTACTGTTTCTAACCAATGGCGTAAAGAAATGGGGATACGAACCATTCCCCACTTTTCATCTCGAATCTTTCCACTTTGATTTTCAGTTTTACTTCGATTGGCTTTCGTTATCCTTTGCAACACTTGCGTTGCTCCTTTGTTTTGTAATCGCTTTTTTCTCGCAGAGATACATGCACCGCGAACCGGGTTACCAGCGCTTCTTCGTGCTCTATTCCATTTTTGTATCTGGTATTGTTATTGCTTCGCTTTCTGGCACGATCGAATCACTTTTTGTAGGTTGGGAAATGGTCGGGCTATCCTCCGCGCTTTTAGTTGCGTTCTTTCATGAAAGAATCATGCCCACCCGCAATGGGTTACATCTATGGATTGTCTACCGGATATCTGATGCTGCGTTATTCCTTGCAAGTTATCTGCTGCATCACGCTTTGGGCCAAGGATTCTTTCAGGCAATTTTAGAACAAGGTTCGGAAGGGCTTGCAAATGAGCCGTCATCCCCTGTTTTAATTGGGGCGGGGGTTTTAATTTTCCTCGCATCAGCATGTAAATCTGCCTTATTCCCGTTTTCAGGCTGGCTCCCCAGAGCTATGGAAGGCCCTACTCCTACTAGCGCGATATTTTATGGGGCGTTATCGATCCATCTGGGCGCTTTTCTCCTACTGAGATTAAACCCCATCGTGCAACTTTCTCCAATTTTAGCCTGGACAGTTGTCTTTTTTGGCCTCTTGACAGCTTTGGTTTCTGGCATCATTGCCAACGCCCAGACCGATATTAAAAGTATTCTGGCATACGCAACCCTGACACAGGTTGGGATCATTATTGCTGAAATTGGATTCGGACTTGAACTGCTGCCACTCATCCACATCATTGGGCATGCAAGTTTACGAACCTACCAATTCCTAAGAGCGCCATCTTCGTTTGCCTATTATAAAAGCTTGGAAGAATCATTGGGAAGAACCGATCTTAACAGGTACACCCCAAAAGGCAGATCAGCGCAAACAGGGCCGCTTTCACTTGCGATCTATTGTTTCGCGCTGAACCGTGGCGGGATGGATTCCATGCTTGAGAAATTCATAACCAAGCCATTTGTGCAGATGTTCAAACTAGCAGATATTTTTGAAAAGAAATGGGGTTCGGTGCTTGCAGGTATTGATACTTCAAAAACTAAAAACCAGGAGGAAAGATCATGAACTATTTCTTCTTTCTGGAAGCAAGCATGCTCATTTGCATTCTGGGTGCATTAATCTCATCCCTGGCAAAGTCACAGGAAAAAATTCGCTTCATCACCATCTATTCCTCTTTTTTTTCAGCACTCTGCGCCATCACTTCTTATCCTCTCTTTAATTCTTTGCATCAAGGATTTATTACCCTTTCGGAATTCACCGCGCCCCTGCCCGCCCTTGCATCCATGCTTTATTTTGTTGTGCTTTTATGCACACCCCGAACAAAATTCATAGGCACTGACAAACCTTTCCCATCTAGCCTGCTTCTTGTTTCACAAGCTCTTTCTCTTTTAATCTGCTCCTCTTCCAGTAACTCAACTTTGTTTATTCTTCTCGCTTTGGAACCACTTATCCCTTTGATCGACCTCATAAGGCGAGGCGAACGCATCCGGATTTTCCTCATCCATTGGATCCCAGCATGGCTGATTGCAATAACCCTCGCATTTACTAACAATCTACCTGAAGATTTAACCGGAGGACTTATCACCATCCTGGTTATCATCCGCATGGGTCTATTTCCCGGTCACACATGGTTTGGTTATTTAACCGAGAAATGCAGTTTCACCATCGCACTTTTATTTATTACTCCAATTACCCCCACACTGATTCTCCTTGCTAACAATCAACTCCTTCATGACACCCATGCAAGCCTTTATCTTTCTTGGTTTGCAATTGCAAGTACCTTCTATTTCGCTGGTTTAACCCTTGTTCAACGCTCGCTGCGGAACTTCTTCACCTTCCTTTTTCTAGCCCTTTCCGCAATGGTCGTCCTTGGGATTTGCTCTCACGAAACCTTGCAACTTACCGCCGCTTATTCTCTCCGAAATTCTCTCTGGGTCGCCCTTGTTGGCATGGGCATCATTGTTCGTGCGCTCGAAGCCAGGCATGGCAGATTATCCCTCTTTCAAAACCATGGGTTTTATGAATCCACTCCCATGTTGGGAATCGCATTCTTGGTATGCGGTCTTGGTTGTGTTGGATTTCCAGGCACTTCCGCTTTCATCAGTTTTGAAATGCTAGCAGATGAAATCATTCCATCATCACCCTTTTTCGGCATGGTCATGGTTTTTTCTGAGGCACTGATATCCATAAGCCTACTCATGGTTTACTTCAAGTTGTTCTGTGGCAAGAAAGTGGAATGGTCTGATATTTTCAAGGTTCGATTAAGGGAAATGATCGCACTTTGGATCATCATCTTCCTGATTTTCGGCTTCAGATTCCTTCCTCTTACGGATATTATAACTACCCATCACACCCTTGAAAAAAACCTCACACAACAACCCCATTAACAGCATGCTTTTGCTTTTCTTCGACATTTTCACTTATAATAAATTTAGTTGATTTTTTACTGCTTGTTTGAGGTCTCTCATGAAACGACTTTTTGGCTATCTTTACCTTTGCATCTTCATGCTTACTCAGGTGTTCAGTACCCAACCTACTTATGCTTTTGAAAACCCAACTCAAACATTGGAAGCTGCAAACCTTCGCATCTCAATCGATGAAGCCAACAAAATCAAGGACCCAAAACAACGGTTCGATTTACTAAAGGCTGCATCTGAAAAAATCATAGCATCATGCAAAGAAAACTTCATGGTGAGGGATATCCTTTCGAAAGCTGCGCAAGCATCCTCCAAATTGCAGGACGTTGCAAAACAGGCTGACACACTTCGTGCAGCACTACTTGAAACCCTCGTGATTCTTACTTTTAAACCCAAAGTTGAAGCCCCCGTGCCTGCTGGATTTCCTGCACCCTCTCCAGTTGGTGTTGTTGAAATCAAGAAGCTACCCGTTTACAGAATGGCAAAAGTCGCTAACTCCGGTTTGGGTGGAAACAACTTCTTCACCCTCTTTAATCACATCAAGAAAAACAAAATTGAGATGACTGCGCCTGTTGAAATGACAATGGCTGAGAAAAACGGAAAGTACACCGAGTCATCGATGGCTTTTCTTTATCAGGAAACAACTTTGGGGAAAGTTGGGCCACAGGGTAATATCGCTGTCCTTGATACCAAAGAATGCATGGTTGCTAGTATCGGAATGCGTGGTTCACCAAGTTCTGAAAACATTGAATCTGCAAGGCGATGGCTTGTCGAGAAAATCAAAATCGCGCCCGAAGCCTATGACATTGCTGGTGAATTAAAAGTCATGGGATATAACAGCCCATTCATGCCCGAGAAACTTCGCTACTACGAAGTTCAATTGCCCCTTAAACTCCCAGCAAAAAAATAACCACCAAGCTTTCACCTCAACTTCAATTCTTACTGCTGGGGTGGGTTGGCTTCTTTGATCATCGCGCCACTTTGCTCACTCAGAATCAAGATCGAAAACTTCTCGATCGGTGATTTCTCTGGTGTACTAACAGTTGCGTAATCAAATCTGCCACGCACATCGGTGTAACCATCCTTATGGAATTTCACCCCTTGTGTAGTCTTGGAATAAACTTTCACATAAACTTTCGCAAGTGGTTTGGAAGTAACGCTGTCCACCACTTTTACTTGGCCATAGGTTTCGATTACTTGAACAGACATAGCGTTTGCGTAATAAGGAAGTGCGATGGTTTTCGCACCTGCAGAAATTTCAACAAGAACATTCTTGCTAGCAAATTCTTTAGGGAGATCAAACGAAGCTTTGGCCTGACCTTTGATCAAATCCAAAGTTTGGGAAGCATTGGGTTTGATGAATGCAAACTGATTCCCTGATTGTGCAACAAAAGGATTTCTGCTGAACAAAAGCTCTACATCCATGAGGTAGTAGTTCACTTTTACTGAAGCGAGATTCTGATAGTTAACATTAATTTTCTTAGCATCAATGTTGAAATCGAAGCTAGATTCACTCGCAGCAAGTTGGGCCTGCTTTTGTTCCTTACTTTCAGGGTCAACAACCTTGGCATCTTTGCCTTCTGCTTCATCAAGCTGGTTGATAATAGTGGCGAAGGTGTTTTTCCAACGGTCCACAGGATGATTGGCGTACTTAAGTGCTACAGTTCTTGCCCTAGGGTATTCCTGCGTGTAAAAATCTAGGTAGGCCCTGCAGTAATCATATTGCATTGCGGTCGCAATTTTCGAAGGATCAACTTGGCTGAAATAAGCCAAAGCCTCTTCAACTCTGTCTTGAAGCAATAGGTAATAAGTTGCAGCCAACAAATCTGCATCGTTGAGTTTCGTGCGATAAGAAAGGGTTTTAAGGAAGCGCTGGTATTGCTCCAACAGCCGATCATTCACAATTTGTCTGGCTTGGCCTAGGGAATGAGCACGGGCATTTACCAACGGTTTGTATTCAAGATGTTCATACTGGCCTGACGCGACAGGGTTGTACGAAAGTATTTTGCAATCGATAGGTCCAGCGCATTCTGCAATGATTTTACCAGAATTTAAAAGATACTGCCTGATCGCATTCACATCGTCATGCATGATGCCATAGGCCCAAAGTTCATGATTGAACAAATGCCTATCTTGCAAAACCTTGATGACGCTTGCGAAAAAGGTTTTATCTTTCAACCTGAAAGCGATCTTCAAAAGATTAAGCGAGCGGACATTTTCCCGTTCAAGAAAATCAAGTACTTCTTGGTTCGTTCCCTGCTGGGAAACATAATCCCAAGAAGAGGTATCAAGTTTGCTAGGCTTTGCAAAAACATTAAACTCAAAGGGCTTGGAAGATGCGACATACTTTTCATTCTTGGCAACATGAACAGGGAAATGCTTGAACTTCCCGGGCATCGGGAAATAAAAGAAGTAATCAATCGTCTGGGTTCGATACGGTTCCAGATTCACTAATATCGAATTGGTGAACTGGCCATTGTTTAACGCAATCGATCCAACAGGCAACTGCAACAACACAGTGAGTTTCTGCCTAGATGAAGTGGGATTGGTTACCACCACTTGGCAGCCATAAACAGTATGGACCACAAATTCACCCGAGATGAACTTATCAAGTTTTTCGCCATTCTCTTCGCGGAAACGATCGCCTTGCTTGTAAAAGTTCTGGCTTACAAGAATGTTGATCTGATCTTTAAGAGGTTCTGCAGGTCGAACTTCTTCATGGAAAACAATAACGTGGCCTGCTGGTTTGAATTCCATGCTACCGGCTGCAAATTTGACTTCGGCTTTCTTCGATTCAAAAGGAAGATCAAGAACGGAAAGCGCAAACATCATTTCAGTAAAATTGCGTGAAGCCTCGGGGAAATGTTTACTCAGGAAAGGTTTCGCTGCATCAAAAGAAGCGTAATCTTTCCAGAAGGAAGTAACCCCCACTAGGGTGGAAATCTGAGACTGAATAGGAAGGTGATAGTAATTATTTTCAGCCCATTCCATGGTGGGATCGATTTTCAGATAAAGCTGCTTTAAATTTGAAGCAAGCGCACGATTGCGATAAAGGGAACTTTCGTCCTTACCTTTTGCAAGCTTATCCATCATCATATCTTTGTCTGCACCTTCGCCATCCCGCTCCCTTAAAGATTCGTTTTCTTTGGCTGCGGCACTTCTGCCATCCTTGCCCCTGAGGTTTTGCAACGATTGTTTCTTGGCGGCGGCATCCATGGGGGCAGTAGCCTCTGGAGCGGCTTTTGCTCCGTTGGAACTACCTATGCCACCTAGCGCACCACCCCCTGCAAAACCAGGCATTGGCATGCCCGCACCTTTAAAGTCTCCGCCCTTGCCTTCCGCCTGCTCTGCTCGCTTAAGTTCCCGCCTTGCATCTTGCTTTTCTTTCTGGGCTGCAACTCCAAACTGATCACGACCTGACAAATCATCCACCTTGATGGAAGTGTCAAATAGCATCACCAATTGCTCAAGGTTTGGTGGTATAAGTTTCAGCATATCATCAAGATGGCGCTGGGTTTTTGTGCCCTGCTCCTTGATTCTTTGAGCCAACAAAACCCTTTCGACCACATTAAGTCGATCGTAATGCCAAGGTTCAAGGAATGAATCCAAAGGCGATTGCAATAGCCAATGATCCATGAAGGTTTTATCTTTTTTGTTCGCAAGATAAGGCAAAACAACTTCTTTAAAGAAGGCTGCATCTTTCTTGTAAATGAAGAAATTCAACTCATGGCTAGAATGTTTGGAATAAAGCTTTCTCTTTTCTTCGATCTTGAGCTTGGGCCAAGTCGTTACAAAAGAGAATTCTTTAAGATTCTCGTTTTTCGAAAGTGTGGCATATAAGCCATAGACTTTGCCCAAGGAGTCATAGGCTTCAAACCTGCTACCTGAAAGGTCTTCAATTTTGAAGTTGGTGTTAGCATCAAGAACTGACACCTGCTTTTGCTGGGTGAAATGTTTTACAGGGTCGAGTCCCTTGTTAAAGCTAAGGTCAAGAAAGCTTGCAGCCTGCTCGGGTAAAGCAACATGGCGTGAAGTCGTGCTTACAGGGTCGATTGCAACCACATGAATCATGGCATGTTTACCAAGTTCTTTCCTTGGGATTTTGATCACGCCATCTTTGTCTGGAATAAGATTCAAAAGAACTGCAGAAGAATCAGCCAAGAAATCTAAGTTCGCAAAACCACCTGTTGAACCGCCTGGTTTACCATCTATTAATGGGGCGTTCGGGGGTGGCATTGCTTTTCCTGCTTCACCGATACTTTTGCGTTGAAATTCTTCACCACCAACCGCAGCCTGCTCGCCTGTCTGGGTAGAACGAATTACCCAAGGATTCAAAAGAAGCATGGGCCTTTCTAGCATGTTGCCTGGGTATTTTTTCTGCCCCTTGCGATCAAGCACATAGCGGTATTCATCCCCAATGTTGCGGCCTGAAAGGTAAACTGATTCAGAATAGCCCGGAATGATGCCATCAAGTTCTACATCGCGGATTTTTCCGAAATCGTGATAAGCTAAAAACTCAGGAGTATAGCGGGTTGCATAAATGTGAACCCTTGCAACTGCAGATGAATCCTTTAAGCGAATCACCATTTCTTTTTCATCAGTGGTAACACTTTGGATTTGAACGGGCTTCAGCAAGGGAAGCCGCATATACCTGATATTCCCTAGTACAAATCCTGATTCGACAACGCCCGCAACAATTCTGATTCGGATTTTTTCGCCAGTTCTTTTTACATATAAATCGTAATCGCCAGCTTCTGCACCCTTGATTTCCAGCATTCCATCCTTAATGGAAAGCGCAGCAAACGCATCGGTTCGAATAATGCTACCTACCATTGCAAACAGTGCATAATCGCTACGCAGGACCGTAACCCCTGTTCCCATATGTGGAAGGTTAATCGTTTCGCCTAGGCGCGCATGAATGAGTTGCTTGTAAGTATGTTGATCCGAATTAAGAGCCCAGTTATGCGAAGTGCCCTCGGGGCCGGTTGCAGAAATATATTGAATATCAACTAGGGGCCCCAGATTGATCCTACCCAGATTGTCTGTTTTCAGGGCCAATTGAATTGTATTTTTAAAATTGCGGTGCTTGATGACCAAAGAAACTGAACGATCCATCTTGGGTTCGCCAGTGCGCCCCAAAAGTTCAATCACATAATCATTACCAAACTTTGCGAAGTGCAGATCCTCGATCTTTTCAGTTCGTTCAATCTGATTGATAACCACCGAATGCGAAGCCGAAAGATCCACAGACTTTGCTTGACTAAGATTCTTAACCTTGGCAGCAAGGGTGATGTTCAAATTCGATAACCTTGCAGGCACCCGAATTTCATGCACGGATTCCCGGTCTTCAAACAATTTAAAGTCAGGCACTTCAACCGTGCTTGCAATCCCAGAAAGATCGGTCGAGGTGATCAGCAAACGAACTTCTTCAAGCATCTTTATGGAAACTGGAACCCCATTTAACTTTAACGAAGGCCGAATCACCACCTGCGCTGCTTTCAATGAGAGCATGGATTCCCTATCAACATGAATCCCCGCCTGCAATTGATAAGCTTCGGGCAGATGGTTGATGGTATCGAGGGAAGAAAATCCTTGGCTGGAAATCACGATGGGCCTTTGGCCTGGGGATGCTGTAAACGGAATAATGATCGAGCCATCCTTATCAGCTTTGTATTCCTGACCACCCAGCCAAACGGTTGCATCCTTGATACCTTTTTTAGCTTCATCAATGATGTTAATAATTTGCCCATCAGGCCCAGCAGTGCTAAGAGCACGGAGCTTACCCTTGTGAACAAGGGCTCTGCTGCTTTTTCCTGAACCGATAAAATCAACGACATAGACACCATTCTTGTTCATCTCGTTAAATTCAAATCGCTTAGCAATCCTGCGGAAGGGGCCATCGTTGAAGGTGTAGGTCTTTTCAGAATTTGCAACCAACCCATCCAGATTGATGTTGGTCTCTATTTCACTGAACTGGGTTTTGTAAAAATTGAAGGTGTTGATTTCAAAAACCTTCACCAAAAGAGAAGGTACATTCTTAATGTTCAACTCCAACACCACCGGGTCTGCAGCAGCAAATTGCGTCTTGTTGGCATAGCCAAAATCAATATCGATGCGTTCGCGTAACTCTTTGAATTTTTCAGGAGGTAGTTGATTGGCCCATGCCTCGACATCGCCCAAGCTGTTTTCAATTTTAGTTTCAGCAAACAAATGCCTTAGGTAAACATCATTGATATAAGGCTCAAATTCCTTGGGGGAGTTCACTTCCAAGAAAAAATGCTTCAGAAAGCTTCGTACCAAAGGCTCATCAAATCCCACTTGGGGAAGAAGTGTAGCATTGGAAAAATCGAGGCCTAGTGTTGCGGGGAACCTGCGCGAATCCTCTTTTTCCATCAACTTTAAAGCCATGTAAGGCTGCTGACGGGGAAGATTCAAATAAATCATGAATCGTTCTTGGTTATAGATCCCCTGCGCACGATCATGGGCCAGGCGGTGATAAAGCACATGAGCCTTCAAGGAATTATGCACCGGTGCAAGGGTTGCAACAAACTGCCAAAGACGATCAAAATACTTTTCTGCTTCCTTGGGGTTTTTGCGCCAATCGGAATCTGCATCAGGCTGCAATCGCATGACCCATGCATTTACAAACGCAGACTGATTTAAAAGTGCTGGGCGGATTTTCTGCAACTCTGATAGTTGCTCCATCGTCAGCATTTGATGAATTGGGTAAGCGCCAAAGGGAACTGGATTGGGATTCTTGAAATCTTGCTCAATAAGAGCAGGTAGGTTGGCAACATCGGGCCTTCTAAGTCGTTGTAGATAATTTCGCAACTTCTGTGCATCAAGCTTGGATGCATCCAGCCAGTCCAATGATGCATCTTCAAAGTTTTCAAGATTCTGCCAACGGGCCAGCGATTCTGCCAAAAGTGTTTCGCGCGATATTCGTTTTTGATCCAACGAGGTAGGCAGATTAGGAATTGCGCCCACGGTTTCTTTTTGATGATTGAAATTTAAACCAAGATGATTAAGAAGGTAGTCCAGGCTTTTACGGGCATCGGCATCATACGAAAGCAGTGCCTTGCGGGTTTGAATTTCATTCAGCCTTGGTGTTTGGCCAAAGCGTTCGAGCCAAGGCTTGATCAATGGTTCGATTTTTTCGAACTGACTCGTATTTAAATAATGAAGCGCATGGTAGTAATAATAATCCTCGGTGCCCGGGATCAACTTTTTCAAAGCTTCGGTTCTATCTTTGGAGAAGCTGAAGTCTTCGATGAAACCGATTTCTCCTGCTTGGGAAAAAGCTTGGATCAATACAAATGCAGCCAGAGAAATAGTACTTCGCATAAAAAGCTCCAGTCAAAGGGTAACGCTTATACCCATTCAGACGATCCATCTTGCCAAAAAAACCATTTTAATGAAGATTTTTTGAAAAACAGAAGGAAAACGACTCTTAAAGGGCCATTATTTCAACTAAAAGGCCAATTTTGTGGATTAAGCGCCTTACGAGGTGGCCCCTAATGGCCGCTATTGCACTGCCCAACCTTTTAAAGCAATTGCAAAATGATTTCACCCTCGGTCAACGACACCGGCCGATTAAACTTATCAATGATCTGATAATGCGGATCGATCCCCAAGCTATGGTAAACCGTGGCTGCAAGATCCGCAGGCTTCGTCGGATTAAGCGATGGATAAGCTGCATAGCGATCACTGCTGCCATGAACTATGCCACCCTTGATGCCCCCACCCGCAAGCACCGAGGTAAAGCAGTTGGCCCAATGATCCCTGCCATCTTTCCCCGCACCTGCACCGCCCACAACCGATTGCCCAACCCTGGGGGTACGCCCCATTTCACCCGTCCACAATATCAAGGTATCATCCAACATTCCACGCTGTTCAAGATCATCAAGTAATGCAGAAAATGCAATGTCGGTCACGGGGCATAGGCGTTCCTTAAGATCGATGAAGTTGCGCTGATGGGTATCCCAATAAACGCTAACATTAGTAATACCATCGTTGGGCCAGAATACAGTTACCAAGGGGACGCCCGCCTCGATCAATCTGCGCGCCTGCAGCACACTCTGCCCATGCAGGTTCATGCCATACCGTTCTCTTAGAGCCAAAGGTTCTTTGGAAAGATCAAACGCCTGCTTCGCCTTGGGCGAAGCCAGAAGATCATAAGCCCGCTGATAATGGCTTCCTAAAGTCTGAGTGGTTTGCAAGGTTTCAAGTTTAAGGAATTGGCTTTCAATCGACTTTTGCAGGCCCCGTCTATCTTCCATGCGCGAAGCAGGAATATCAAGGCTGAGATCAAACTCGCCCACTTTGTAATCAGGCTTCGAGGCATCTGCATCAATGCGCATCGGGTTAAACCGTGGGCCAAGCCAGCCCGCACCCTGCCCATGCGAAGATTCTACAAATCGTGGCGCACCATTAGGCACCACAGGCATCATCGAGACATACGGCGGCAAAGGCCCCTTGCCCCTTCCCAAATACGAAAGCATCGCACCATAGTTGGGCCAATCTTCGTTGATGGGTGCGCTGCGGGTGGGCCTATCTCTTCCGGTTAGCATGAAATGGGTTGCAGAAGTATGATCCACATCGTTATGGGTCATTGATCGAATTTGCGCAAGTTTATCCATGCGCATAGCAAGCTTGGGAAGGTGTTCGCAAACTTGGATGCCTGGCACTTTGGAAGCGATGGGTTTAAACTCACCCCGATATTCCACGGGCGAATCGGGCTTCATATCCCAGGTATCTTGTTGTGCTGGGCCGCCCCACATGAAGAGAACGATGCAAGCCTTGGCTTTACCTTTTCGGGTGGTAGCGCTTTCGCGAGCCTGAAGCAATTGGGGCAACCCCAACCCCAATAGGGGAAGAGATCCCGCGCGCAAAAATTCCCGCCTACCTGTTATCATTTATTTTCTTCGCCTCTATTCCAGATCAACCATCATAGTTTTATAAATGATTAAAGTCAAAACCGATCTTTAAGAATGAGTCCCTATTTAATTGTTACACCAAAACAATCAGCCTATTTTATGATGACATGCTTGTTCTATCGGTTAAAGTTCTTTCAGCTTTAAAACATGATATCCCAAACGAAATTTAGCCATGAACCTGATTGCAGCACTCCTCTTCCTTCTCACAAATCAATCTGTAATTGAAAAAATTCATTGGCATGAAAATCAAATCACAATCCATTACAACACCGCTTTAGATGCAACCCAACTTCGCGAAACAGGCATCGAAAACAACCTCGCAAATAATGCAGGGATATTCATCCAAAACCTACCAGCAAGCAAAATAGGCGAAGTCAAAATCAATTCCAAAGCACGCGAGACCAAGGGCTTTTTTCTCGCAGATAAACTTGGTAACCGCATTACCCCCACCATATTCCCAACCCTTTGGGACCCCAAATCAGATCCAGACGCAGGTTTACCAACCAACCGTGGCATCAAGGGTTTGCAAGTCCAGATGATGGACGATGCCATCACCCTAGGCGTCAATCATGCAGCCTTCAACTTAAACATTGCAACTCTAATACGGATTCCCCCGAAACCCGAAGACACCGTTTTTGAAGCCGATGGAATCAAAGTCGGCATCAGGCAGGATATCATCAATGCTCTCCCCATGAAACTTTGTCAGGAAAAAGGAATTCGCACTTACCTCATCATACTTGCCTACCGCACCGGAAACCCTGTCATCGATAATCTTCTACTGCATCCCAATATGCCTTTAAAAACCCCACACAACCTAGGTGCTTTTAACACTAAAACCCCGGCAGGCATCAAAACCTTTCAATCGATCATGGATCAACTTTGCAAATCTTTTAGTAAGCCCTCAGAAAAAAAGGGGGCGGTTGCAGGTTGGATTATTGGCAACGAAGTCAACGCGCATCACGAATGGTATAACTGTGGCCCTAGCGATCCTGATGAAGTCGTTGCCGAGTATCACAAAGCCTTACGCATAGCTCATGCGAGTTTAAAAAGGGCCAACGCCCCGGGTAGAATTTACGCAAGCTTCGAACATCATTGGGCAATGCAACCCAATCCCAACCCCAAACAATCTATCCCCGGAAAAACTTTTCTGCAGGAACTCATGAAACTCAGCAAGGCTCATGGCGACTTCGATTGGCACCTCGCCTACCACCCTTATCCCGAAAATCTTTTCGAGCCCAGATCCTGGCTCGATAAAACCACATTACCCAATCTCAACACCCCTAAAATCACTTTTAAGAATCTCGAACAACTCTCCGCATGGGCCAATATTCCTAACAACCTTTATCAAGGTACATCAAGGCGAATCATTCTTTCTGAACAGGGATTTCATGGCAAACCCGGATCGCCTGGTGAACAAAATCAAGCTGCGGGTTATGTCTATGGGTACCGTAAAGCCTTCGCCTCCAAAAATATTGATGCCTTCATTCTTCATCGCCATGTCGATCATGCAAAAGAAGGCGGGCTCATGCTTGGGCTTTACAGCAATGCGCCAGGCTCCATCGCTACGCCATTGGCAAAGAAAGAGATCTGGCAAGTTTTTCATGATGCAGGCACCCCCAATGAGTTGCAATCCTTCGAGAAATATAAGAAGATCCTTGGTGACAATGCTTGGAACGAAATTTATCCCAACCCGCTTCCTTAAGAAAGTAAGACAACACTTAAAGCAACCCAGATAACAAGATTTTTTGACCACCCACAGGTGCGGCATTTTCGCCACCGCTACATCCACTTTTCCATTTACTGAAATGACAGCACGAATCAATTTCGATACACTTGACGAAGTACGGATCGATACCGCACCACCCAAAACTGGAAATCTTCGATGGAAGAACTGATCTCACGAGCCGTTCAAGATTACCTCAAGGCCATCCACAGCCTTGGCGGATTTGAGAAAATTGTATCCCCCATGGATCTATCCATTAAACTTGGGGTCAAGTCGGGTTCGGTGACAGGAATGCTAAGGCGATTAGCCCGAGATGGCTGGGTGGACTATAAAGTGAGCTGGGGCGCCAGACTTACATCTCGTGGAATTACAGAAGCTAGGCGCGTGATTCGCAGGCATCGATTGATGGAGTTATTTTTGACCAAGGTGCTCGGGTTGGATTGGAGCGAAGTGGATGCCGAGGCAGAATTATTAGAACATGCCATTTCTCCACGATTGGAACAAGCGATTGCGAAGCATTTGGGAGAACCCTTGGAAGATCCCCACGGACATCTCATCCCTTCTCGCGATGGAAAAATTACCAAGAGAGATCTGCGACCCCTGCAGGAATTCCCTTCAGGGGCCCGAGCTGTGATCCGGGAAGTTCACGACCAACACCCCGCACGACTACGCAGATGGTCAGACTTGGGGCTACTGCCCGGCACCCTCGTAACGATTCTGAATCAGAACCCTTTGGATGGGACATTTGAAATAGAGGCGGGGGGACGAACCGCAACTCTGGGGTTGGAAGGGATGTCCGGGTTGCTGGCAGAACCCGCTACAGAGCTCAAAAAACCTCTGGCCAAAGCAAGCACTTCCAAGCCCGCCAAACCTAAAAAGTAGTCCTCAATTACTCCTGCTTTGAAAGGTGCAAGCCTCTTGCCGAGGGAGATCCCTCGTCTTCGTCAATCTCCATTTATATTTAAGCTTAATATAGTTTTAGCCTTGACTAAATTTACATTAAGCTTAACTTACTTTCAAGGAGACTCCCATGAAACCAACCCGCTCCAACCCCGGTGCCTTCACCCTCATCGAATTGCTTGTGGTAATCGCCATCATTAGCATTTTGATCGGATTGCTTTTGCCCGCAGTTCAGAAGGTCCGCGAGGCCGCAGCCCGGATGCAAAGTACGAACAACTTGAAGCAGATCGGGCTGGCCATGCACAGCCACAACGATTCGCTGGGCCATTTCCCGGCCGGGTATGTGGCGAATACCCTCGACCCGACGGCCAACCCGAGTACCCTCGATGCCCCGCCCGGATGGGGTTGGGGCGTTTATCTCCTGCCTTACCTTGAGCAGGACAACCTGAGCAAACAACTCCGACTCGACCTGCCGGCCTGGCATCCGACCAACGCCGCGATGGTCAAGACTCTGGTAAAGGCCTTCATCAATCCGGGTGCCCCGAATCAGGGGGCGACGATGCAGGTGGAGACAGATACGGGCACTGTACTTGCCGAGTGGGGGCGGTCGCACTATGTCGTAAACAACGGTCAGGACGAGTCGTGGGCGTACGCCCGGAATGATGTGTCAAACCTGCCCGGCACCGGCCCGTTCACCCGCAACTCGAAGACGACTATCGCCGCCGTGACCGATGGCCTTAGCAGCACCGTGTTCGTCGGCGAACACACGACCGTGAGCGACAAGACATGGGTTGGCGTCCACCCGAATGCATCCTGCTGCCCTATCGACCCGAACCGGTACCCGTTCACAGAATGCGACGGGCCGGCGACGCTGGTGATGTGCCACAGTGGGCCTGCACCCGGCGAACCCGGCGTAGTCCACCCCCCGAGCTTCCCGACCTGCCATGTCTGCCAGATGTACGCCCCATGGGCAGGAGGAGGCGGGCAAGTGTTGTTCGGTGATGGTCATGTCCAGTTTATTGCCACCTCGATCAACCTGAACACCTGGGCTGCGCTGTCCAGTATGAACCTAGGGGATGTACCCGGTGCCTACTAACGCCAACGCCGAGACACCGAACCGCCGCCGCCTGTGGCAGATGATCGGGGCGACCGGAATACTCCTGATCCCGCTTCAAGTGATCTGGTGGCCTGGCTGCCGACAGTACCCGGCCGTAACCAGCAAGGAATCGTTGGGCCTGATGAAACTGCTCTACGCCGCATGCAACTCGAAAGACCCGGCCCGATTGGCAAGGGTCGAGCAGGGGATGGAGAAGACGACCCGCGAGGGCAAGCTGTCCCCGGCCGAGCAGGAGGCGTTCGCAAAAATCATCGGGATGGCGAAAGCGGGCGAGTGGGAGCGGGCCGAGAAGGCGGCGTTCAAGTTCGCCCAGGATCAGGTCGGCCAGGGGTCAGCGGAAACCCATGTGCAAGAACAACACGACAAGAAATCGCCGAAGCGGTAACAACCCCCGCCCGGTGCAGTACGAACCACGCCTCGGCCCAGACAAAATCACTCTACCGCTTCATGCTGGACCAACAACGCTTACCGCTGTAGAAAAATCGATCGGGGAACTCTTACCTCAATCCCTGAACTTTGGATTCCTTCTTTTTTCATGAGATCCGCACCCCTCAAGAGTTGCAATCCTTCGAGAAATATAAGAAGATCCTAGGTGACAATGCTTGGAACGAAATTTATCCCAACCCGCAGCCGAAATAGAGTAACCCATGAACACCCTCCTTCTTATCCTTCTCCTTTGCAATCAATCCGCAGACAACATCTTTGAAAAAGGATCCAAACTTACCAAGCTTGGACCTCCCGATTCTGCAGGCGAAGGCCCCGCTTGGCACCCAACCCTTGGTATCCTTACCAGCGGGCACAAAGGCATACACAGGCTCGACCCCAAGGGCGTGGCCTCTATCCATGTTGAAAATGCCCAAACCAACGGCTTGCTCTTTTCTCCCAAGGGCGATCTTCTTGCATGCCAACCCGGAAAAAAACGGGTCGTTCAGTTCGACTCTTCAGGCAACGCCAAAGTGCTTGCAGACAAATTCAATGGCTTCGCCTTTAACCAACCCAACGATCTTTCCCTCGATGATGCAGGCAGACTCTACTTTTCCGACCCCCGCTATGGCCCAAAGGATGGCATGGAACAAAAAGACGAAAAGGGCAATACGATCGAAGGAGTTTATCGCATCGATCCAGATGGCAAAATCCACCGCGTAGTCGCTAGAGAAGTTGAACGAGCTAACGGGGTGCTCGTTAGCAAAGATGGCAAATGGCTTTATATCGCAGATAACAATAACGATGTTAAGAACGGTGCGCGCAAACTTTGGAGATTCCCCAGAAACACAGATGGCACAATTATCACCAAGCAACAAGAATTAATCTATGATTGGAAACAAGGCCGTGGCCCCGATGGTTTGAAGGAAGATATTGCAGGCAACCTCTATGTTGCAGGCGGTTTGAACAAGCCTAATCCACCCTTCGAACCCGATGCAGATATCAAAGGTGGCATCTATGTCATCAACCCAAATTTGGAAATGAGCAAAAGGTTGATTACCTTCCTACCTATCCCCACCGATGAAGTCACGAACTGTGCCTTTGGCGATGCGGATAAAAAAACGCTCTACATCACAGGCGGCGGCAACTTGTACTCAATCAAGACCATCAACCCGGGCTTCGTCCGCTTTCCCTAATACTACACCCGATTTTACTTTCTCTTCCCCCAACTCCCAACCCTCTTCCCTCCGGAAAAAGGGCCCTTCGCTTCGCTAGTATTGGTGTTGGTGTTGGTGTTGCTATTACTTAACTTTTGATGCTGTGCGTTTGTTTAAATACTTAGCATTTACGCCGGGGATGCCCCGCTGCAAATCCTCCACTTACACCTTTTAATATTGCACCTGAGTGTAGCTGGAATGAGATTTATCTTCCCACTTACCTTCGTCACCCCTCGCATATGCTGGGCATTATTGATGGACGTTCTCTATTTGCGTTTAGCTTTTGCGAAAACGACGAGAGAGGGTGGCTTGTTAAATACAGATGTGGTTAAACAATAATTAATTCGATCGTGCCAAACGAAGGCCGATGTAACCGTTTCCGGTAGACGGTGTCACTGCGTACCTGTTAGAGGAGCGAGCATCCGATTCGGCATCAAAGAAAGATCCACCACGCACGCATCTGCGAGATCCAGTTTCAGCCCCCTTCGGATCTTTGACTGCACCCTCAAAATAAACCCCATACCAATCCTCGCACCATTCCCAAATATTCCCGTGCATCTCGTGTAGGCCAAAAGCATTTGCCCTTTTACTGGCTACTGGTATTGTTTTACCTAAATTCGAAGTAGCATAATTAATATCTTTTGGCGTGACCTCGTTCCCAAAAAAATAGGCCGTTGTTGTTTCCCCTCTGCAGGCATATTCCCACTCAGCTTCTGTGGGCAATCTGAAGCCGCCTTTCGTCTTATTATTCAAATTCTTTATAAAATCTTGGCAATCCCCCCAAGATACGTTCGTAACCGGCAACCGAACACCCTTGATTTCACTTGGGGTATTTCCCATTACAGTCTGCCACTGCTCTTGGGTGACCTCCGTCTTCCCGAGGTAAAATGGTTTTGTTATCGTTACTTCATGTTGTATCTCATCATCGCCCCGATTCTTTTCAGTTTCAAGCGATCCCATCATAAACTTACCCGCAGGGATTAGCACCATTTCTAACTTTACACCTTTTCCAAGATCTACCACCTCTGTTTTTACGGGTTTTACTTCTTGCGCTATTACTGACAACAAACCCATCAAACTAAACATCATTACTATCACTAAAAGCTTTTTCATTTTTCACCTAGCTGGGAACAAAGCAAATTCTCTAATTACTCAAACCCGATAAAGCCATTATACTACATCCACAACTAGCTTGCAAACTTGAATAAACGACCAATTCAATTGCCTAATTGCCAACCCACAATGAAGGGGATTTCCCCAATTCATGTAATGTTTTGATTGCGTTGTCTTCCGTGTTCTTCTGTGGCTATGCTTTTTCTTTTATTGCGCTGTGTCTTCCATATCCTTTTGTAAAAGCCACAAAAGCATCCTTGCAAATCAAATACCCTGCTTTTAAAATGATTTCATGAAACTTACCTTTACCATAACATTACTTGCATCAACCACATGGCACTAAACCGCCCTTGGCTTGGCAACTGATTTCAAGGCCTTCCACCAGCGAAAGAGAACCCAATATGCGGGAAGATTCTAGAGGCCTTTTGTTTCGTAAAGCTGTTGCTGCTGAATCCCCACTCCAAGTCGTTGGCACCATGACCGCCTACACAGCCCGCATGGCACAAGCCACGGGCTACCGCGCAATCTACCTTTCAGGAGGTGGTGTTGCAGCAAACTCCCTCGGCATGCCCGACCTAGGCATTAGCACCCTCGATGATGTGATCACCGATGCACAACGCATCACCGAAGCTTGCAGCCTGCCACTCTTGGTTGATATCGACACTGGTTGGGGTGGGGCATTCAACATCGCACGCACCATCCGACATATGATCCGCGCTGATGTCGCTGCAGTTCATATAGAAGACCAGGTATCAAGCAAAAGGTGTGGCCATCGGCCTGGTAAAGAAATCGTCTCGAAAGAAGAAATGGTTGATCGCATCAAAGCTGCAGTGGATGCACGAACCGATTCTGATTTCGTGATCATGGCACGAACTGATGCCTTGGCGGTTGAAGGCCTGAATGCTGCGATCGACCGGGCATGCGCCTATGTTGCTGCAGGGGCGGACATGATTTTCCCAGAAGCCATCACCGAGCTTTCGATGTACAAGCAGTTTCGTACCGCAGTGAAGGTGCCCATCCTTGCAAACCTGACCGAGTTTGGAGCCACCCCATTCTTTACGCTTGATCAACTGCGTGAAGCTAGTGTTGATATCGCCCTTTATTGTTGCGGTGCTTATCGTGCGATGAATGCCGCTGCGCTGAACTTCTACAAGACCCTAAGAACAGAGGGCACGCAAAAAAGCGTTGTGCCCAGCATGCAGTCGCGCATGGAATTGTATGAATACCTAGGTTATCTGGGCTATGAACAAAAACTCGATGAGCTATTCGCCAAGAACAAAGAGAAGCCCAAGTAACCTTAAAAGCATAATACACACCCTATTTATCCTAATATCTATTTTTTGGAGTTATCATGTCAACTGCTGAAGCTGTTCCTTTCAAACCCAAGAAATCCGTTGCACTCTCAGGCGTCGCTGCGGGTAACACCGCTTTATGCTCGGTAGGCAAGGCGGGTAACGATTTACACTACCGGGGCTACAACATCCTTGATGTAGCAAACACCTGCGAATTCGAAGAGATCGCACATCTTCTGGTGCATGGAAAACTTCCCAACCGGGCCGAACTACAAAGCTATAAAACCAAGTTGAAGTCGCTGCGCGGGTTGCCCTCGGCATTAAAACAAGCGCTCGAAGCATTGCCCGCAAACGCCCACCCGATGGATGTAATGCGCACCGGGGCCTCGGTTCTGGGGTGTGTACTGCCCGAAAAAAATGATCATAACCAACCAGGTGCTCGCGATATCGCAGACCGGCTAATGGCTTCTTTTTCTTCCATGCTGCTTTACTGGTATCACTACTCGCATAACGGCAAACGCATCGAAGTCGAAACCGATGATGAATCCATAGGGGCGCATTTTCTGCATCTCTTGCATGGCACCAAGCCCAGTGCTTCATGGATCAAAGCCATGCACACCAGCCTGATTTTATACGCAGAACATGAGTTCAACGCATCTACCTTCACCACCAGGGTTATCGCAGGAACAGGCTCAGATATTTATTCTGCGATCACCGGGGGCATTGGCGCACTAAGAGGGCCCAAGCATGGTGGCGCCAACGAAGTCGCTTTGGAGATTCAACAACGCTACACCAATGCGAATGAGGCAGAAGCCGACATCAAGGCTCGGGTTGCAAACAAGGAAGTGGTGATAGGTTTTGGTCATCCGGTGTACACCATTTCCGATCCACGCAACAAGGTGATTAAAGAGGTTGCGCGCACCCTTTCGCAGGAAGCAGGCTCGATGCAAATGTTTGAAATCGCGGAGAGATTAGAAACCGTCATGTGGGATATCAAGAAGATGTTCCCCAACCTTGATTGGTTTTCTGCTGTTGCTTACTACATCATGGGTATACCCACTGCAATGTTCACACCATTGTTTGTGATCGCACGAACTTCGGGTTGGAGCGCCCATGTGATCGAGCAACGAATCGATAACAAGATCATCCGCCCCAGCGCAAACTATGTCGGGCCTGAAGACAAGGCTTTTGTTCCAATCGAAAAAAGATAACTCAAAGCAAAGAGAAACAAAATGTCTGCGCATATTTCCAACATCCGCACCGAGTTCGATCAGGAAATCATCGACATCGTTGATTATGTGATGAACTACCATGTCAGGTCTGAAGTCGCCTATAACACTGCTCGCAATTGCCTAATCGATACACTTGGTTGCGGCCTGGAAGCGCTGCAATACCCTGCCTGCAGGAAGTTGCTCGGGCCAATCGTGCCTGGCACTATCGTACCCAACGGCGCAAAAGTTCCCGGTACCCAATTTCAACTCGACCCGGTGCAGGCCGCCTTCAACATTGGCGCTATGATCCGATGGCTCGACTTCAACGATACCTGGCTCGCTGCGGAATGGGGCCATCCTTCCGACAACCTCGGAGGCATTCTCGCAACTGCGGATTGGCTTTCTCGAAACGCTTTGGCTTTAGGCAAGCCACCCATGACCATGAAAGCGGTTCTTACCGCAATGATCAAAGCGCATGAAATCCAAGGCTGCCTGGCACTTGAAAACTCTTTCAATAAAGTGGGCCTGGATCATGTGATTTTGGTAAAGGTTGCATCCACTGCAACTGTTGCGCAATTGATGGGCCTTTCCCGTGATGAAATCTTAAATGCGGTTTCCCTCGCTTGGGTGGATGGCCAATCGCTTCGCACCTATCGCCATAGCCCCAATACCGGCAGTAGGAAATCTTGGGCGGCTGGCGATGCTACTTCGCGTGCAGTTAAACTCGCACTGATCGCAAAAACAGGCGAGATGGGTTACCCTTCCGCCTTGAGTGCAAAGACTTGGGGCTTTTACGATGTCAGTTTCAAAGGCAGCAAGTTCAAGTTCCAACGACCCTACGCATCTTATGTCATGGAAAATGTCCTGTTCAAAATCTCATTCCCTGCAGAATTCCATTCGCAAACCGCGGTTGAAGCTGCAATGACCCTTCATGCAAAAATGCTAAGCGCAGGCAAAACTATTGGCGACATCAAACAAATCTCGATCCGCACCCACGAAGCCTGCATCCGTATCATCGATAAGAAAGGCCCACTAAATAACCCTGCGGATCGCGATCACTGTATTCAATACATGGTTGCAGTTCCCCTGATCTTTGGCCGTTTAACCGCAGCAGATTATGAAGATAACATTGCAACCGACCACCGCATTGACACTCTGCGTGACAAAATAATCTGCACTGAAGATCCTGCTTTTACCAAGGATTACCACGACCCAAACAAGCGCTCGATCGCCAACGCACTTACCATCGAATTCAACGATGGCAGCAAACTTGACGAAATTATTGTTGAATACCCTATTGGTCATGCCCGAAGGCGTGCCGAGGGGATACCGCTTTTGGAAGAAAAGTTTAAAATCAATTTGGCAAGGCAGTTCCCCACGAGGCAGCAGCAACAAATTCTCAAAGTATCGCTTGATCAGAAAGCATTGGAAGCTATGCCCGTGAATGAGTATGTAGATCTGTTTGTAATTTAAATGTAGCAGGGTTTTCTTTTGTTTCCTTGCTCTTACAATCACACTTTATCTTTTTCTTTTGCTTTTGTTTCCCCCAACTCCCAACCCTCTTTTCAATGCCTTTAAGCCCACCATTTTTTATTGAGCGGCGGATGTCAATCCGCTGGTGCAGGGCAGGCCCCACGCCTTTTTCTTATTCTTCCTTTTACTTTCCGTTGTTTAATATGGTTTTGTTTAAAGACAGAGTAGTTGCGATGGGTAAGCCCCACTACAACTCCTCCATTCGCACCTTTAGATTTTTCACCTGAAGGATGAGTACAACCGTCGCTATGCTTCTGCTTCTTTGATTTCTTCTGTTGTTACCGCATCCCGAAGGGATGCCAGCCTTTAGCCGGTGGTTAAGCGCAGCGATACCACCGGAAACCAAATCCAAAACAGCTCGCACCCTGAAAGGGTGCCAGTTAGTTTTAAATACCGCGCATCTTAAAAGCAGATAAATGGGGGAGGCTCTTCGCTTGCACCCTTTCAGGGTGCGGTTCATTTGGCGTTCCATAGCCGATGGTATCGCTGAGCTCAACCACCGGCTACAAGCTTGGATGCCTCCAGCATCCTAAGACAATCAAAGCCCCGCATCGGTTTTTCTGGTTGGCAATCACCGGCAGATTAACATCTGCCGCTCGATGAGAACCCCGGTCCCTGAGCTTGCCGAAGGGGCCCTTTCCAAACCGTATATTTATACCGTCGCTGACGCATCCGGCTCTGAATGCAGTGTTTTCCTTCCGTGGCAAATCTTATGCTTATTCTTCTTCTTATTTTCGTGAAATTCCGTGTTAATCCGTGGCTTCTGCTTCTGCTTCTGCTTCTGCTTGGTCGTCCTTCCGTGGCTATTAATTTCGAGATTTTTTTAAAACTTTGTTATATTCTAGTGGAGAGAGAAACGCTTTTTTCACGAAGCATGATGTCTGATAAGAAAAACAAAAACAATTATGCCTTTGATCAACTATTATAAAATTCTTGAAATTGAACAAACTTCAGATTCAACAATTATCCGAACAGCATTTAATAAATTGGCAATGCAATATCACCCCGATAGAAATATCGGCGATCCATCTGCCGAAGTGATGATGAAAACACTTAACGAAGCAATTGCTGTTTTATCACAACCAAGATTGCGTAAAGCCCATGATAAAAAATTGGCGGAGGAGGCTGGCCAAAGTTTTACAGATAATTCATACGAAGATATTCCTAAAACCCTAGAAGTAGACTTGGGCGAAAGTATCAAGCTGGAATTGATGTTTATTCCAGAGGGCAATTTTAAGATGGGTTCATTCGGAAACGGCCGTTATGAAAATGATATGCCAAGGCATGAAGTAACACTTACCAATCCATTTTACATGGGGAAGTATGCGGTAACGCAGGAGCAATGGCAGGCTGTCATGGGTAATAACATAAGCTATTTTAAAGGTGGAAAGTTGCCGGTGAACCAAATCTCTTGGATTGATTGCAAGGAATTTATCAAGAAGTTGAATGCGAAAACGGATGGAGGTTATCGCTTGCCTACAGAGGCGGAATGGGAATACGCATGTAGGGCGGGAACAACCACCGAGTATTCGTATGGCGACACAATAACCCCAAAGAATGCCAACTACGATGAATCAAATATTGGTAAACCCATTGCGGTGGGTAGTTATAAGCCCAATGCTTTTGGGTTGTATGATATGCATGGTAATGTATGGGAGTGGTGTGAAGATTGGTATGGAGGATATCCCGGTTGGCCGGTCGAAGATCCGAAGGGGCCAGCAGTAGGGCAATACCGTATTTTGCGAGGTGGATCATTCGTGGTTAATAGTATGAGGGCGCGATCTTGCAGTAGGATCATAAGCGCGCCTGCTGTCCGAATTCATGTGAATGGTTTTCGCTTGGTGAAAGATGAATAGTTAGGGCCTATTTCAAAATCTCGTCGCTGGATCGCTTATTGAAACCGGATATTTGTAATTAATAGAGAAGAACGCAGTCCACGGCTTTGAAGACTGAGTACAAACAAAAAAGCCACCGGCTTGATTACTCAAACCGGTGGCTCAATTATTTTTAGTACAACTTATTTAAGACTTTTCTTGATCTCTTCTTCAACCGTAGAGATCTGAAGATTCTTGCCTACTACTTTGCCATCCTTGCCCACCAAGAACACTTGAGGAAGCACTTGGATACCATAGTCGGTTGCGAGTTTTCCTTCCAATCCACCTGGTTGATACAGATGCTGGGCGGTGAAAGGTGACCTTTTTAAGAAAGTTGCAGCTTCCTCAGAAGTGGTATCCAGATTCACACAAACCAGATCCAAACCCTTAGGGCCATAAGTTTCCATGATTAGCTTAAGCTTTGCGAAATCGCCAAGTGTCTGGCCATTCCAACTCGCCCAGTAATAGACCACAACCATTTTATCCTTCATGGAAGTGATATCGAAAGTTTGGCTGGGGTTTGTAAGGCTTGTTCCAGTAAGGGTGAAGGGCTGACCTTCGCTTTCCATTCTGCGGATAGAACCCGCAGCCTTAGCAGCTTGGGGTTTGCCTGCAAAGTTTTTAGCGATCTGGGTGTACCAGTTCTTCGCTTCGACATCCTTGCCCAAAAATTCGCTCACCATACCAAGTTGCAACAAAGCATCCGGGGCATCATCGGCTTTGGGGTAGGCTTGAACAAAGGCAGCAAGCTTGGCCATCCAGTCGTTTTGGATTTTGTTGAAGTCTTCGCCTGGTTTGGAAATTCGTGCAGCGTAGTCGGCTTGTAACCCACGGAAGGAAACATAGCCTGCAAGGTTGCTGCCTGGTAAACCTTTCGCTAGTTGTTCTTCAAGGGAAACAAGGCGCTTGGATGCAACCATATCGCCAGCAGCACTATTTTGAGCTGCACTACTTAGGCTGTCTGCAAGTTGCCTAATCCATGGATCACGATCTTCGGGTTTGACCTTGGCGAGAATTTTCTCGAGGTGATCTGCTCTACGAAGGTGATGTTTAGCAAGAGTAGCGCTGGCGCCACCGGTGCTGTTTGATTCAACTGCGGCATCGATTGCAGCAAGTTCATCAACCAATTTTTTCAACTCAGGATCTTTTTCGAGATCAATTTTGTTGGTACCAGGGCGAACGCTACCTTCTTCTTCGCTTACAGCGCCTGGGATTGGAGCATCAGCAAGTTTCCATGCGCCATTGACGAGGAACATTTCGCCTGTTTGAAGCCAATCGGTTTTTCCAGCAGCTTCATAAAGGATAGTACCTTTTGCAAAGCGGAAAATATCGCCTTTGCTTCCGGTTTGGTCTGCGGGCAGACATTGGGGAATACCCATTTCAACATGAAGCCAAGTGGTTTTGTCATCCAAGGTTGGAAGCTTGGTAAGTGTAGCTTGGAATTTTGCAGTCGAAGCGATCACTTGTTCCCTTACTTTTCTTGCAGCTTCGCCTTGAAGATCAAGGGTTTTCAAATCAGCTTCGGTAAGAAGAAGCGGTTTAAGGCGGGAGAAATCCTTGGTAGCAACAGCCTTCAAGATTTCCTGACTGACTTCTTCGGGGCTGATGGCTTGCCAAGAATCGATTTTTGCATCTTCATTTTCATCGATGCCTACTTTGGTACCGCCTGCATTAAGCCAGCGATAAAGATCTGCTTTGCCATTAAAGTTGGTATCAATTTCGCGATAAACTTCGACGCCATCTTTGTAATAAGACCAAATATCGATGCGATTATCTTCGTTCGAGTCGAAGAATTTACGAACGAGATTGCCCTGGCCATCTTTAAGAACCCAGCCAGATCCTTTTTTAACACCCTTGGTAAGTTCAACTTTGCAAGAGGCTTCTTCCTCGGCAGAAGGCGTAAAAATAGGAACGCCCTCTTGTTTGGGTTTAAAAGAAAGAATGGCCGCAGAAGTGGGTGGAACAGCAAAAGCAGGCAAGGCTGTGCCGAATAAAAAGAGGGTACCTGAACAAAGACCAGCAAACTTCCAAGACTTCCGCATACCAAACTCCTTCACAGAAACCAATAAAAAAGCGGGGAGAAAGCCCCATATATAAAGTAGATCGGCAAAAGTGGGGGTGGAAGTTGATGTTAAAATCAAAAAAGTTTGCACAAAGGTTACAACCCGAAAAACGGGTATAGAGTGTACGAGCGTTTGTCAACCCATTTAATTTCAGTCATTAAATAAATAGAAGACATTCCCTAAGTCTTTATGCCTGCTGTCCTTGACCCCCTTCATGAAAAAATTACAATTATTAATAGCTGCCTCGTAATCCAAGTTTATTCTGGGATTGTGAAGCATACTTAAAGTCCCGCAGTAAAATAGGCAATGGAGTGCCGTTCAATGATTTGTTTTCAAATGACCCAACGCATTGCACCCAATTGCAAAGTATCAGGAGTTTTTCCGATAACGCGTAAGCCCAACAGGTCAGCTGATGCTTTCTGCAACCTGTATTTTAATAAGGCAAGCTAACCCCCGAGTATCTTTTTAATTACCTTATTTAGCTATGGTTCAATTAATCGTAATAATGGCCCGGAAATTTACTAAAAGACTGCAAATTCAAAAGGTTTATCTACTTGGATAATGACAGGGTTAAAATGGTGAAGGAAGCTAGCGACATTGTTGATGTCGTTGGAAGTTACATTTCTTTACGCCCTGCTGGCCAACAAACCTTCAAGGGCCTTTGCCCTTTTCATGATGATCACAGGCCTTCTTTTGATGTTGACCCGAAAAGGGGTCGTTACCGTTGTTGGTCTTGTGGCAAATATGGGGATGTAATCACCTTTGTGCAAGAGTACGAAAAAGTCGAATTTGCCGAAGCTTTGGAAATTCTGGCCCAGAGGGCCGGTATAAATCTAGAAAAAAAAGAAAATTTAGTGCAGAACCGGCTGCGCGGGTCAATGCTTGACTCAGTGCGCTGGGCATCAGATCAGTATCACCAGTGCTTGCAAGAATCACCCTTGGCTGCTGAAGCGAGAAGTTACCTATCCAGCCGGGGATTAGAAGACGAAATTATCAGGCAGTTCGGATTGGGCTTTGCTCCACGCAGAGGGGATTGGCTGTTGGAGCTTGCGCATAACGATGGGGTGGATGTGGGAATGTTGGAACAAGTAGGCTTGATAGGCCGCAAAACAGATAAGCCTGGGCTTTACGACCGATTCCGGGACAGAATCATGTTCCCGATCCGTAATGTGCTGGGGAATACGGTTGGTTTTGGTGGCAGAATAATGCCCTCATCGCCTTTCGTAGATAAAGCGCCCAAGTACTATAATTCTTCTGATTCCCCTTTGTTTTCGAAAAGCGAACAACTTTACGGAATCGATCAGGCCCGCAATTCCATTGGGAAAATAGGGTATCTTGCAGTTGTCGAAGGATATACCGATGTGATGATGGCACATCAAATGGGCGTCGGGAATATTGTTGCAACCATGGGAACAGCCATTAATGCCAGGCACTTGCGCCAACTTAGGCGCTGGACGAGCAAAGTTGTGTTGGTATTTGATGCAGATGCCGGCGGTGAACAAGGTGTGGATAGGGCATTGGAATTATTCGTAACCAATGACATGGATTTAGCAATTGCAACCCTTCCCGAGGGATTAGATCCGTGCGATATGTTGTTAAACGATGGGCCCGAAGCTTTTCAAGAAGTTTTAAAGGGCGCAGTGGATGCACTTGAGTTTAAGTTGACTTCCATCCTTGCTGAAATCAGCAGAGATGGCGCATCGGTAGAGACGAAGCGCAAGGCGACGGATTCGATTTTAAGCGTTTTGGCAAGGATTCCAGTAGAAAGTAGCCCATCTTCCCAATTAAAGATGCAATTGATGTTGGGTCGGATAGGCAAAAGATTAGGTTTGAGTGATGAAACCTTGAAAAATCGAGTGAACGAGTTAAGGCCAAAAACAGAATCTCGCAAGGTGGACACGAATATAATTAATACAACTGAAGAGTCGCGTCGAGCCAAGCCAGTCCCTGAAGAAAAAGAACTGGTTGAAGTTCTGCTGGCAAACCCTGATCTGGTGTTTCGTGCCAAGCAGGATTTGAGCATCGACGATTTGAATCATCCCGGGTTAAGGCAGATTGTTTCCATCCTGTTTGATTTACTGGATGAGAAACGAACTCCTGACTTGGATGCAGTTCGCGCCCGCATGGGTGACAGCCCGATTGGTTCGAGGCTGTTGGATTTAGCAGACCAAGGTCGGCGAAATCCAGAACCCGTGACATGGTATGGCAATATTCTTGAACGGTTCAATGAGCGCAAGGTTAAACCAGTAGTAAGGGTCCTCCAAGACCAATTACATGCTGCAAATGACCACGAAACCGCCATGGAGCTTCTAAGAAAATTGCAGTCCCGTTCGGTTGGATCCGGTTCGGTTCCAACCCCTTCCCGTCTTGATGGAGGCCATTGATGGAAAAGATTGAAGTTACTTTCAAGGCATTGTTGGAAGCAGGCAAAGAAAAAGGATTCTTGACTTATACCCAAGTCAACGAACACCTGCCCGAAGATGATGCCAACCCCGAAAAGATCGATCAGCTTTTGCTTGTTCTTGAAGAACAGGGAATCGAACTGATTGATGAATCCGAGGTTGAAGATCGGGAAGGCGCCGCCACTGGCGCAACCACAGAAACCCAACCCGACCTTGATTTTAGCTTTATCGAACAAGAAGAAGGCAAACGCATTGATGACCCAGTGCGCATGTACCTTACTCAGATGGGCGAAATTCCACTCTTAAAGCGTGAACAAGAAATCAACCTTGCGAAGAAAATCGAAGTCACACGCAAGCGCTTCCGCAGAAAAGTTTTAGAGTGTGATGGTGCAATGAACCAAGTGGTTGATACCCTAAAGCGAGTACATTCCGGCGAGCTGCCTTTTGATCGAACCATCAAGGTATCGCTGACTGAAAATCTTGAAAAAGACAAAATCCTGCAAAGAATGCCACATAATCTTCGAACCTTGGAAAGATTGATGGAGCAAAACCAGGAAGATTTCAATCAGATAATGAATGCGGAACTCGACGAAGAAACCCGTAGAAATTTCCGCAGATCCCTGCGAAATCGCAGACGCAAAGCTGTTTGTTTGGTCGAAGAGTTGAGCATTCGTACCCAAAAAATCCAACCTCTGATGAAGAAGTTGGAGCAAATCGCTAGAAGGATGGAAGAACTCGAAACCGAAATCCGCTATCTCAACAACATCCGCGGCTCCAAAGAAGATATTCAAGCTTTGGAAAAAGAACTCCGCGATTACATGTTCAGCACCATGGAAGAAACACCAGAATTGCGCAGACGAGTTATCACTGTGCATACCCGGTTCATGGAATACGAACAAGCCAAGCGCGATCTTTCAGGTGGTAACCTGCGATTGGTAGTAAGTATTGCCAAGAAGTATCGTAACCGTGGTTTAAGTTTTCTTGATCTGATTCAAGAAGGCAACACCGGCCTTATGCGTGCAGTAGACAAATACGAATATCGCAGAGGTTATAAGTTCAGTACTTACGCTACTTGGTGGATCAGACAAGCGATCACTCGTGCAATTGCAGATCAGGCCAGAACCATCCGCATCCCTGTGCACATGATCGAAACCATGTCGAAACTTCGCAATGTAACCAAGAAGTTGCTGCAAGATATGGGCCGCGAACCCACCATCGAAGAAATTGCAATAGCTGCCGAAATTAGCGTTGAAGAAACACGCAGGGTGATGAAAATCAGCAGGCATCCAATCAGCCTTGATAGGCCAGTGGGCGAAAGCGAAGACAGCTACTTTGGCGATTTCATCGAAGATAACTCCGTTGATTCACCAGTGAATGCAGCAGCTCAGGAAATGTTGAAAGACAAAATCGATGGTGTTCTGAAAACCCTGACTTACCGAGAAAGAGAAATCATCAAACTGCGCTACGGCCTAGGAGATGGTTACACTTACACTTTGGAAGAAGTAGGCAGGATTTTCAAAGTGACCCGCGAGCGAGTAAGGCAGATAGAGGCGAAAGCCGTCCGAAAACTGCAGCACCCTGTGCGCAGCAGGCAACTGGAAGGTTTTATCGACCTTTCACTAAAACAGTAGAACCAAAGGGCCCCCACAAGGGCCCTTTTTTATTGCACCGAGTCAATCTTCAATTACAAGGACGAAATAGCAATGACCGAGCCAGGAATAATCTTCAAGGAAATCCACAAGTACAGTAAGCATGCATTTGAATTGCAGGAACATATCGGACGGATTCCTAGACAGATCAAGGCCCAAAAGACAAGAATCGAACGTATGGAAAAAGAGTTCAAAGATTTTCAGGACCATCTCAAGAAACTTAAAGTCTCCATCCATGAAAAAGAAGTTTCCTTCAAGGAACTCAACACCAAGGTTGCCAAGCTTCAGAAACAACAAAATGAAGCCTCCGACAACAAGGCATATGATGCTCTAAAAATAGAAATTGGCACCACCAAAGCTGAAATCTCAAAGGTGGAAGACGAAATCCTTCTTGCAATCACCGAGCAAGAAGAGAAAACTGCAGCATTGCCCGAACAGGAAAAGTTGTTGAAAGCTGCCAAGGCAGAAGCTGCTTCCATCGAGAAGAATTCCACCGACCGCAAAGCGGAATTGGAAAAGCAACTTACCGAAACGAATGCATTGTTAAAAGCTGCGGAGTCGCAACTTTCTGCAGAGCACCTGCCTAAATACCTGCGCATTGTGCAGTCATTCAAGCATGAAGCGCTATCGCCTTTGGAAGGCAAAACATGCTCCTCCTGTGCCACCGAAATCACCTCGCAAATGATGAATGAAGTGCGCAGCTACTTATTTGTTGCATGCAAATCATGCAACCGGTTGCTTTATCTTTCCGAACAGGAAGAACGGGTATTCAAGGAATCTGAAGCGGCTGACGAAGCATAAATTGCTTTGTCACGAGAGACACTAGGTGTGCTTAGTTTTTAGCAGCAGTGTTGTTGCTGAAACAGGCATTCCACCAACTTTGGTTAAGATCGTTATAACTTTGAATCCCGTAATGCCTTGAAAGAGCACTTTCGTAGCCATTCTTCAAGCCATCTTTCATGAATTCACTGAAGGCCTGCGGGCCTTTCAATCGGGTCAGATAATCCACTAGCGAAACGCTTTGGGCATAAAACGGGCCCACAAGTTTGGGCTCGGGATAATCCGCCATCTGCATCAAACGCGAAACATGAAACAAAGTATTCTCGCGCGCATGCTTAGGCAGGTTATCAAGATGCTTTTGAATACGGTTTTTCGGCTCTGCAAGCACAGCCATGCCTTCATCCGCCCATCGAGGCACCGGTTGCTCGCCCAACCTGCCTGCAAGAACCACATGGGTTGTCTCGTGGGGAAGAACGCCCGTCATCATATTAGCGTCATCGGTATGAAGATCAATTCTGCGTGAAAGCACGCGAATACCTTCTGTTTTTAAGGTGGTATGACCAGGTGAAACAGCAGGAGCTCCGGTTGATTTCGCATATTCCTGAGCTGTGGAATGAAGATAGATTTCACAAATAGGTGTCCAATCATTTCCAACGGATCCAAACCATTTCATCCCGGCTTCCGCTCTGCAGGCTTCCGAAGATTTTGCAACCTGAGTAGCATCAGCCTGGTTAAGATGGTGCCAAACCCTGAAGTTTTTTGTCTCTGCAAGATACCAATTCCCCTGATAGGGCCCGGTATGTTTCACTTCCACCGCTGATGGGTTGGATTGCTGCGGATTGATTGCGCCTATTTCCTGCTTACGCTGATCAATATTTTGGAGCAGGCTGTTTCCAAACGATTGCAATTGCGGAGCCATGGAAAGACTGACTCGGATTTCATTTTCCCACAACGGATCGAGTTTAGTATTCTGGCGCTGATTCATCGCTTCAACCACCGAATACAATCTGCAATACGCCCAGCGCTCTACGCTTTGTGGCATAACCTTGGGTTCCAGCCTGTAAGCTTCCTCGAAAAGCTTAGAAGCCAACCTGAAGTTTTTTCCTGCAAATTCTTTCTCCGCTTGGTCCAACCTCAGCCGGGCATCGAAATAACGCTGGGTATTGGTGAACGAAAAAGGATTATCCTCGTTGGCATCTTCAATTTTGCCCCTCACCTTAGGAGCATCCTGAGCTTTTTTGGGCTGCTCCACAGTTTTTGTAGGCGCAGCAAACTTACTTAGTGCTGAAGCAATGGCAGAAGCTGGTGCAGTTGCTGGTGTAGTTGCTGGTGTACCTTGGGCAATCCCTGAATCAAGTATTTGCAAACGCTTTTCATACTTGGAAATTTCTTCAGTAAGCCCCTTGCCCTGAAGATCCCGAATATGCCCTTGGTATGCGTTATGAAGTAATTGCAAATATTCCTTGTTGCCATCGATTGATGCAATCTGCGCTTCAAGGATGAAGACAGCAGCTTGATAATTACCTTTTTTAAAGTGATCCTGCCCTTCGAGCAGGGCTTTTTGAACTGCAAGAATTTTCTGAAATTTAGCATCTGTATCTGCTGCAGAAAGCAACTGCGCAAAAGGGATGGCAATAAAAATACAAGCAGCAAGCAATAGTTTCGAGGTATTCATAACGAGCATCCATGCTCCCGAACAAGGGTTAAAAAACCTGTTCAATAATCAAAGGAAGTCTGAAGAGAACCTTGAGTTCAAGGGCCCCTTATTCTTCCGGAATGGTGCAATCTTTACTAATCGATTGCTCCCGAATTTAGGTGAATCCGAAGGCATCTTGCCCAACAGAATCACTCAAGCGGGCACAGGGTAGGAATGATTGCATAGAAACACAAGGCGAGTTCGCTCAAGGCGAAAAAGAAACTTCCCCTGTTACCTATTTTCACACGCAACTCCCCTACCTTGACGGAAACTAATGGAGGCCCTACTTTTTTCACCTTTAGCCGGCTGAAAAGATGGCTCAGACTAAATTTCCTAATGTTTGCAAGCATAAAAATACGAATTAATGATTAACTGTATTTGTTTGCATACAGAAAATCATGTGAAGAAGTGCTTTAGGATTTCAATCCTTATGGAAAATTTCCAGCTTCCTTCAGGCGAAAGCTTCCCAAGGCTTTACCTGAAAGATTCCGAATCAGACTCAATGGATGAATGCATTGTCAATTATGCATCCGAGCATTACGACATAAGCATGAGTTTGAAAGATCCTTTGCACCCATCTTTCAGTGTTTTTCTAGAATCCTTGAAAAGAGAATGTACCAAACGAGGATTACGCTTTTTGCTGGTGCACGAAGCCATGGTTGCAGAAACCATTGAAAAGATCCGCATAGGCAAACTAACCTCGGGATTTCACCTCGATTTTTTTTCGCTCTGGCATGAAATAAACGAACCTTTTGCAAAACTAGCCCAAACCATTCAAGATTGCGGTGGCAAACCAATCAACTCGCCTTATCGCTCTCGATTATTCACCGACAAGGCTGCAAGCCATTTTGAACTGACCAGGAATAATCTAGGAGTTCCAAGATCTTTGATACTCCGCCCAGGCTTACCTGAAAAAACAATAAAGCAGATGATTATCGGGTTCCTTAGCAAGAAGAATTCAAACAGAGAGTGTGGGTTGTTCCTGAAAAAAGGAAACGGGTTTGGTAATAAAGGGGTAACCCATATCAAAACTGCGCTCCTTGATGAATTGATTCCTCAAGTGCAAAACGCTTTAGCATCAGACCCCACAGATTCCTACCTTCTGCAAGAAGAAGTCCATTGTGGATACATGCAAACCAACCAAGGTCTGACACGCCCAGCATACTGGCGCATCATTTATTGCTTGGGTGATTTTCATGCGTTTTGGTGGAAACCCGCAGAGTATTGCGCACCAGACGAAAAAAGCTACATCCCTCTGGAAGCCTCAGAAATTCGCGCTTTCCGCTTGCAACCGCTTTTAGATTTCGCAGAAGAACTAAAAGAATTAAGCGGCCTCGATTGGTTTTCTACAGAGATTTGTCTCCACGAAAACCCTTCGTACTCCAAGCATCAGATACGCTCGGAAAATGGCTCGATGCTTCCCCTCATTGCAATCGATTATTTTAATGATCAGTGCGATGTTCATGTGCAAAGCCAATGGCATGGAGCCCCACCAGATCTATTTGTAAATACAGTTGCAAGGCGATTCGCAGACCATGCAACAAGCCTATCCCGAATGAACAAATCTCGAAAAGCGGGCTAAAGGTTCTTGCCCACGGATCTTATATCAGGATAATCAATGCTTAAAGGAGGGGCCAAGATGCTTCCCGGATATAACACCAATGGCTTCGCACATCACAAAATTGAAGACGCTTTGCAAATTATTGCAGAGCTTGGATACCGATCTGTTGCGTTCACTTTGGATTACAACACCTTTGAACCATATGCAGCCAACGCTATTACAAGGGCGCGGGAACTTGGAAAGATCGCGAATGATTTGCATTTGAATCTCGTGATCGAAACCGGTGCAAGATTTCTTTTAGACCCTAGAAGAAAGCATCAACCAACCCTACTATCAAAGCAAGCATCAGATCGAAAAAAGAGAGCGGACTTCCTGCTTCGCTGTGCAGAGTTAGGCCTTGTAATGGGATCAAACACCTTAAGCTTTTGGTCGGGTAAACCCGATTTCGAAGCTGCAGAGGATAGCTATTGGGAACTGCTCATCGAACAATGCGTTTTAATCAGCAGGCAGGTGGAAAACAGCGGGATGAAAATTGCATTCGAGCCAGAACCGGGAATGTTCATCGATACGATGAGCAAATTTGAACAGCTACACAAGTCGATCTCGCATCCCAAATTCGGCCTAACATTAGATATAGGCCATCTTGAATGTATGAGTGAAATGCCTTTGTTACCTCATCTTGAAAAATGGGGCTCAGTGCTTTGGAACATTCATCTAGAAGATATGAAGCCTGGGGTGCATGATCATTTACTCCCTGGGGAGGGATCAATCGATTTCGCCAAGGTTTTCGAAGGGTTAAACAAAATAAAATACGAGGGTGGAGTGCACTGGGAATTAAGCAGGCACAGCCATGATGCAGTAGAAACTGCCCGCAAATG
The DNA here is from genome assembly GCA_044337875.1 of Gemmataceae bacterium. GTDB lineage: Bacteria > Planctomycetota > Planctomycetia > Gemmatales > Gemmataceae > UBA969. The sequence goes on along the minus strand of JBIIMS010000006.1, from coordinate 267,910 downwards.
CAGGCAGTTCATGCAAAAACAGGGTTGTTAGAAAAGAGGCTTTTTACCCGCATCGCCTATGCCGCCACGAATGGTGAAGTTCCGAGGTGGCGCAGGCTTGACTGGTTTTGCTGGAACAACTGGCTCTGGTTCTTCGGGTTCAGCAGCACTTGCTTCGGGTGCGGTAAGCGCCTTGATCGAAAGAGAGATTCGCTTGGTTTCCGAATCCATGCTCTGGATTTTAACCTGAATTTCCTGCCCTACTTTTACAACGTCTTGGGCTCTTCGAACCCTGACGGTGGAAAGTTCGGATAAATGAACCAGCCCCTCAATGCCCGGCGATAATTCGATGAAGGCGCCAAACTCTGCGAGCTTGGTAACCTTGCCTGTAACAACTATGCCCGGCCTGTTATCCCTTGAAAATACATCCCAGGGGTTTTCTTCTAATTGCTTGAACCCAAGGCCAACTTTTCGCGTTTCAGGATCAATCTTTAATACAACCACTTTCACCTTCTGGCCTGATTGAAACAATTTGGTGGCATCGATCTGCCTGCTCCAGCTCATTTCGCTGATATGCAACAAACCATCGACTCCGCCTAAATCTACGAATGCGCCAAAAGGCATTACTGACCTTACAATACCTTCGCGAACCTGGCCTTCCTTAAGTTCGAGCCAAAGCTTTTCCTTGGCCTCTGCTTTTTCTTTTTCGAGAATATCTCTTCTACTAACCACAAGATTCTGGCTTGCAACATCTACTTCTGCAACCATGCAAACAAGCTTCTGGTTCAGATAGGGTTCTAGTTCATTGATGCGGAACATTTCAATCTGGCTGATGGGCATAAAACCGCGAATGCCATGAACATCAACTTCCAAGCCGCCTTTGTTTACGCCCGTTACCCTGGCTTCAACCGTCATGCCAACAGCAACGGTGTTCCAGTTGGCGTTGGAAACAGCCGAGCCTTTGCGGGAAAGCAGCATTACACCGTTAGCCCCATCAAAGCCTTCGATTTTAACTTCAACCTCTTGGCCGATGACTGGATTGCCCTCGGGAAATTGGAGAATGGATAAAACGCCCTGTTTAATACCGCCGGGCAAATCGATGAAAACATCTTGGTCATGAATGCGAAAGACTTTGCCCAATTTCATTTGGGGTAAAGGCTCTTGGCCTCTTTTGCGCTTGGGTATTGGTTCGCCACCACTAAGATCGGTTTCAGTTATGCCCATCATAGCTTCTTCGAGTTCGCGCTCGATAAAGGCATCGTTATCGATTTTGGAAAGGAGGGAAGGTTGATCCGAGCTTTGAAAAGCTTGAGCATCCGTTTCTCTTCCTGCTTTGGCTAAATCGCCCGCTTTGTTCATATCGTATTTGGCAATTTTGCGGGCGGGCATCCGGTCAGGATTATCGGTCCTTGTGGAGGGTAAATTTTCATTATCTTGATTGAAAGGTTCATTGCTCATAAACAAAACTCCAATAAATCGAATGGAACCAAAGTATTATAGAAAGATCGCAAGATTATTTGAGTTCTTTAACCCGAAGATTTCGAAAATCGACTTTTCCACCATGATTTTGCACACAAACATACCCCTTTAGAGGTTTGTTTTTGATCTCTTCAACGGTGGTTTGATCAATATCGATGATTTTTTCATCATTTAAGGTGACCATTATTCGGGGCCCTTTGCACTCAATCTCCATTTTATTCCATTCAGGTGCGGGTTTAACGGCTTTAACCTTGGGGGCAATATAGCGGTAAAGCGAACCCGTAGAGTGCTTGTCGGGATTCTTCATGGCATCATCCAAAAGTTGAATTTCATACCCCGCGCGAGAAGGTGGTGAGTCCGAATTTTTGGGATCATAAACCCCAGTACGAATACCGATGCCACTATTACAAGGAGATTGTTTGGGTAATTCTTTCTCTGAAAGCCTGTACTCAAGGCTGAAGACAAAGTCTGCAAATTGATTTTTATCATAGCGAAGAAAGCCATAGCTTTTGCGATTATTCACCCTGCATGTGATCATGCCATTGTCAGCAACCCAAATCGGTTCTTTAGTACCTTTATTATCAAATTCTGTAGGCCCATCAATAACCCATCCCGAAAGATCTTTCCCATTGAACAACTCAATTTCACCACTGGTTTGCGCCAAAAGAATGGGAGTAACCAAAAAGAAACACAAAATCCTTAAAAACATCTCTAGTATCCTTAATAACGATCCTAAACTTTGGGTTTGGCACGAACCGTCATATGAAGATGGTTTTTCCCTGAAGTCTGCCAATCGATAAGCACAGAATCCGAACCAAACTTCCAAGAATAATTCCCGCCCTGCAAATGCCCCTGAGAGGCATTCCCTGATAAAACAAGCTTTAACTGCTCAACGCCTCCTTGCGCATCGATTATTTTCTCAAGTTTTTTTCTGCGATCAGAAGAAAACACATCCAGCCTTTTCGCTAGTAACTTCTTGGCAAGTTCAACAGCGGGTTTAGGCAGATCTTTAAGTACGATTCCAGACTTTCCTATCGGCTGGCCAGATCCCCCGGGCCCTGCAAGTTTAGCCAGAGTTTCCTTATCAAGAGTCTTGGCGAGTGCAAGCAATATAGTTTCTTCTTCTTCCCAAAGATTGTTCACGGGATTGCCACCCAACAACACTGGGCCAAACTCGCCCTGGTCATCTGCTGAAAATTCACAATGAAGTAGTGTTAAATGATGCTGCGCCAATCGAAATGCAAAAGACTTCCCTGCTTCTGGTGCGCCAAAAAAATTGATGTATCTGCGGTTGGCTGGCGTTTGCTTGGCTACCTCGATGCAGCGGGAAGCTCCATAAGAAGAAGTCATTGCATGGATCATTTTTTCAACAAGGGCGGCCTGCTCAGGCTTTAGTTTGCTGATCGCAAGGCCTTTTCTTTCAATGGCCGGAAAGACTTCTGAATACCGGTCTTTATCATCGAATGCTTTTAACGCTTCGCTTTTTTGTTGCTCATCCAAAGATTTGAATAATTCAATTGCAACACCCCGGGCAGCATCATCAGACCCTTGAAACACTAAGGCGGACGCTAACAATGTAAATGCAGGAAAGACAACAAAAGCAATAACACCAGCAATTTTTTTCATCGTTTTTACCTTTATTCAAATACGTTTTGTACAACAACATAGCAGACTTCGATACCGGATACCACTAATTAAGGCTTCCATGATTGATCGAATGAAAAAATACTGGTCCTTCATCAAGATATTCATTTGGATTCTGGTGGCGCTCGCTGTTGGGTTTCAGTTCTGGAGAATCCTCCACCTTGAAGCCCTCAAAGATCCAGACGGCAAGCATAACTCTTTGACCCTGCTTCTACAACAGTTGCAAAGCGTTTCTTTATCAGGCGTTTTTCTTTGCGGCTTACTTTATATTGTTGGTATTGGTTTTTCGGGATGGTTCTGGGCCGACCTTTTAAATGATATCAAGCAACCTATTTCCCTACCGTTTGGTTTGCGCTGTTTCTACATCGCCCAATTAGGAAAATATGTACCCGGGAAAGGACTCGCCTTATTTCTTCGCATCAATTCTGCAATGAAAGAAAATGTTACCATCACCGCAGGAGTTGCAACCTCCATTTACGAAGTGCTTTTTACGATGGCGACAGGGGCAACTCTGGCGGTAGCGCTTGGTTTGCTCTCTCCAGATACCTCAAACACGCAAATAACCGCAGCAGCATTCCTAATGCTTGTCACTGGGATTCCAATCATGCCCGGAGTATTTCCATTTATAGTAAAAAGACTGGGGCGACGATTTTTGCCCGCAGAGCAATTACTTGTACTTCCAGGCACCTTTCGCTCTTTTTTTCGGGGCCTTTTGTCCTCCATGCTTTGCTGGTTCTTTCTGGGTGCCAGCCTTATGGTGCTTTGGCAAGCCATGGATACCTCGGTGAATGGCATGACCTTTCACCGCTTTATCTGGTGTACAGGTTGTGTAACTTTGTCGAATGTTGCAGGATTTGTAGCTTCAACACCCGGTGGACTCGGCGTTCGCGAACAAATTCTACAAATCATGATGTCAGCGACACTTGGGCCTAAAGCTGTTACTGCTGCGATTCTACTTCGTGTTATCTGGACTGCTTCAGAAGTTGTAACTGCTTTTGGGTTTTACTGGATTAAACCCAGAGCAACCGATAGAAAAAACATAGCTGATATTTTCCAACCCGTTTTCACTCAGGCAAACCAGCCATGATTTCCATTATCATCCCTGTCTATAACGAAGATGAAAGCATTGTTATTCTTCATGGCGAAATCTTAGAAGTCGCTAAACTTCATCATCTAGATGTGGAAATCCTTTTCGTTGATGATGGCAGCAAAGATAACTCTTGGGATAAAATCTGCGAATTATCCGCATCCCATGCCAATACAAGAGGGATAAAGTTTCGCAGGAACTTTGGCAAAGCTGCGGCTTTGTCTGCAGGATTTCATTCTGCAAATGGGGATATTTTCATCACCATGGATGCAGACCTTCAAGATGATCCGATGGAAATCCCAAACTTCCTAAAGCAACTCGAGCAAGGTGGCCCTGCAAAAAATGATCAGCCCTTTACGCCTCTTGATGTAATAAGCGGCTGGAAGAAAGTCCGACTTGACCCCTGGCACAAAACCTACCCCAGCAAAATATTCAACAAAATGGTCAGTAACCTTACTGACGTACATTTAAACGATCACAATTGTGGTATGAAATGCTACCGAGCGCCTATCTTTAAAGAAGTTCGACTTTATGGCGAATTGCACCGTTTTATTCCGGTGTTGGCCGCTGCAAGAGGTTTTAAAGTGGGAGAATTGGCAATCCAGCATCGCGCCCGCAAGTTTGGACATTCAAAATATGGCATGCGCAGGTTTATCAAAGGGTTTTTAGACTTATTAACCGTCAAGTTTTTGACCGGATTTGGCCAAAGGCCCCAGCACCTTTTAGGAGGCGCTGGATTACTTTCCTTCCTTGCTGGCAGCTTGGGGCTTTGTTATTTAGCGATTACATGGATTATCAGGCTTTGGGAACCCGATCTTTTTCCCCCGCTTCACGATCGCCCACTCCTCATTTATGCAGCTGCCTTCCTTTTGTTGGGCGCACAAATGATGTCCATCGGGTTCTTAGCCGAACTTATCACCGCTTTTCAGGGAAAAGATGCCGATACTTACAGTATTTCAGATACGATACCTGTACAAAAGAACATTTAATTGCGTTTTTTCAGTTCTTTTTATTTGACACCTCATTAATTCCGATATTTAATATATAGGCTTGAGTAATTATCTCTGCATTTGTTTTGCATTGATATTGTGCTTACCTTATTGTAATATGCGTGTACCTGCCTAAATATGTGTTAATTACCCGCCTTTTTAAAATCTTTTGGAACCGGAGAGAAAACAATGGCTCATCAACCTGGAACTTGGTTTGCAGACCCCGCTCATTTCAAAAAACAAAACCGCAGATCTTTTCTCCAAATCGGTATGATTAGCGGCCTTGGCCTCACCCTTCCCGAATACTTCAAAATGCAACAAGCCCATGCGGTTGATTCCGTTGGTGGCAAACCCACCGTTGAAGGCAAAGCTAAGTCTGTAATCCATATTTATCTTCCAGGTGGCATGGCCCATCAGGATACTTTCGATCCTAAGCCTTTGGCTCCTATCGAATACCGTGGCGATATCGCCCCGATCAAAACCAAACTCGAAGGCGTATACTTCGGCGAACATTTCAAAAACCTTGCAGGCGTTGCTGATAAAATCACCGTTTGCCGTTCAATGACTCATGGCGAAGCTGCCCACGAACGCGGCACGCACAACATGTTTACTGGTTATCGTCCTAGCCCTGCACTAAGCTACCCTAGCTTTGGTAGTATTGTTTCCCATGAATTTGGGCCAAAAAACAATCTTCCTCCTTACATCTGTATTCCTAACCAGCCTAATGAATTTGCTGGCTCTGGCTACTTAAGCTCTGCTTACGGGCCTTTCAGTTTGGGCAATGACCCAGCGAACAAGGGTTTCTCTGTTCGCGATCTGCAACTCCCAGGCGGAATTGATGTAAACCGCTTTACACAACGAAAATCCATGCTTGAAGCGGTTAACGACCATTTCAAGACTAAGGAAAAGTCGGACAACCTCGACGCAATGGACACCTTCTACAAACGAGCCTACAGCCTGATCAGTTCTGATCAAGCCAAGGAAGCATTTAATATCAGTGCAGAAAAAGAAGAAATCCGCACTGAATACGGCCAAAACTCTGCTGGTCAGCGTATGCTATTGGCTCGCAGACTTGTTGCTGCTGGCGTTCGCTTTGTTTCGCTTACCTACGGTGGTTGGGACATGCATTCCGGCATCAAGGCAGGCATGACTAGCCAAGCTCCAAACTTGGATCAGGCCCTTGCAACCTTGATTCGCGATTTGGATCGCACCGGTTTGCTCGACTCCACTTTGGTTATGGTATCTTCCGAATTCGGTCGTACCCCTAAGATCAACGCAACCGCTGGTCGCGATCACTGGCCTAAAGTTTTCAGCGTAATGCTCGCTGGTGGTGGTATCAAGAAGGGTATGGTTTACGGTAGCTCCGATTCCACCGCTTCTGAACCAGAAGACGATGCGCTTTCTGTCGAAGATTTGTCAATGACCGTGTATAATCAGTTGGGTATCGATGGCGAAAAACGCCTCGTTGCTCCTGGTAACAGGCCAATTGATATTGTTCGCGATGGCAAGGTTGTCAAAGAAATCCTTGCTTAATTGCAGTCTTAATTAATGTGGTATCCCCGGTTGATTTACTTCTCCCGGGGGCTGCAACTTTCCTTCCCTATTTTGTGAGCAGCTTTGTTTAAGGCTGCTCGAATTTTAAGTACTGAGACTCATCCATGAAGATTTTTCTCTCTAGATTTTTCTTGATGTCCATCGCCGTCTTGGCTCTTGCCTCTTCACTTAACGCAGCATCCCCAAATCTTGGTGGCATTGCTCCACGTGGATGGCAACGAGGCACCGAAGTTGAATTAACTTTCACGGGTGCAAGACTTACCGATGCCAAGGAACTTCTCTTTTATCGCAAAGGGATTGAAACCACCAAGATGACCGTGGTGAGCGATACTCAGTTAAAAGCCATGGTGAAAATTAGCCCTGAAGCTGGCTTGGGCGAATACGGAATTCGAGTTCGAACCGCAACCGGCATTAGTGAACTACGCACTTTTTACGTGGGCGCACTTCCGGTAATCGATGAAAAAGAACCTAATTCAGAGTTTGCAACTCCCCAAAAAATCGCAATGAATGTTACAGTTCACGGCGTTGCCAACAATGAAGACGCAGATTATTTCCTGGTAGAAGCAAAAAAAGGTGAGCGTATCAGTGCAGAAGTTGAAGGCATGCGCCTCGGCACCATTGTTTTCGACCCCTTTGTTGCAATCTTCAATATGAAGAGGTTTGAATTAAGCGCACGCGATGATTCACCCCTTACCGGACAGGATTGTTTCGCTTCCATCGTTGCGCCTGAAGATGGCCAGTATGTAGTATTGGTTCGTGAAAGCGCCTATGGTGGTAATGGAAATGCCAAATACCGCGTTCATATTGGTAATTTCCCCAGACCTACTGGTGTATTCCCCACGGGTGGGAAAGCTGGCGAAGAAATCGAAGTTACTTATCTTGGTGATCCCGCTGGTCCAATTAAACAAAAAATCAAACTTCCCCCAGCACTAGATCCCGATTTTAGAATTTTCCCCCAAGACGCAAAAGGCATTTGCCCATCCGGCATTCGCTTCGGCCTTTCCAACTTCCCAAACAGTTTTGAAGTTGAGCCCAATGATACACCAGACAAAGCAACCGTGGTAAACTTCCCCAGCAGTTTCAATGGCATCATCGAAAAAAATGGCGATGTCGATTGCTTCCGCTTCAAGGGTGTTAAAGGCCAAGTAGTTGATATTCGATGCGCTGCACGAAAGAACGGTTCTCCGCTAGATCCAGTAATGACCCTCGCAATCGCTGGGGGTGCCAATGTAGCAACCAACGATGATTCAGGCGGTACCGATAGCTATTTCAGAACCACTCTTGATGACAAAGAATACATCCTGACGGTTTCGGATCACCTTAAAAAAGGTGGGTTTGATTACACCTACCGGGTTAACTTTTCACCAGTTCAAGGCAACACGCTTGTCGCAATCCCCAAGGTGGCACAGTATTCCCAAGATAGGCAAACGATTAGCGTGCCCAAGGGAAATCGGTTTGCAACCTTGATGACGGTTCAAAGGCGTGACATCGCAGGTGATTTAAAGCTGATTGCAGAAAAGTTACCTCCTGGCGTTACTGTTAGTGTGGATGAAGTTTCCACAGGTATTGATTCCTTCGCAGTGGTTTTCGAAGCAACCAAAGATGCGCCAGTTGCAGGTTCGCTAACTGAAATCAAAGCTCTTCCTGTAGACCCCAAACTTTCCTGCAATACAGAGTTCAACACGAATGCAGAACTCACCTTTGGCAATCCAGGACAATCAATCTACTGGAGATACAACATGCCAACACTCGGTGTTGCAGTTACCGAAGAAGCTCCATTCTCGATCCAAGTAGTTGAGCCAAAGGTTCCATTGGTTCAGAATGGCTCAATGAATCTTAAAGTTGTTGTGCAACGAAAAGAAGGATTCAAAGGCCCAATAACTGTAATTCCAGTTTATAGCCCTCCCGGTGTCGGAACAATTGCAGCCATCACTATTCCAGAGAACCAAAACGAAGGATTGTTTGCTATCAATGCGAATGGTGGTGCCCGAATTAAGAATTGGAAAACTGCACTTTTAGCAAATGCCACCACTCCCACAGGCGTTGTTTGGGCTTCGTCCCAGCTATTTAATTTGGAAATAGCTGCCCCATTCATTACAGCTTCCATCGAACGAAGTGCAATTGAACAGGGTAAAACTTCTGAAATCCTTTGCAAGATTAAGCAAACAACTCCATTTGAAGGCAAGGCCCAACTGCAATTAATTGGCCTGCCTTTGAAAGTCACAGCGGCGCCCGTTGAAATCGATTCCAACACTAAAGAGATTCTTGTCAAAGTTGAAATTGATAAAACCTCACCCGTGGGTAATCACAAGAACATTGTTTGTTCTGCGGTAATCACCAAGAATGGCGAACCGATTACGCATACCTTGGGCAGGACCGAAATAAGAATTGATGTACCAGCGGCCCCCAAAGTCGTTGCTACTGCACCTGCAACACCAGGCACACCAGCAGTGGTTGCTGCTCCTGTAGCTGAAAAAAGACTGAGCAGGCTTGAGAAGCTCAGACTCGAACAAGAAGAACGCGAAAAAGCTCAAAAATCCACCCCCGAAAAGAAATAAGCTTTCTGGAGACCTATACGATGAAGATTTCTGTTTTATCAGGCGCTTGTGCTATATTGCTGTTTGCTTCCGCAACTTCGATTCAGGCAATGGCACCTGTAAGCATTGCGGTTTTCCCTCCCGATGTTAATGTTCAATCCGCCCGTGGGAAACAACGCATCATCGTTCAAGCCAGCTACGCAGATGGCATCACTCGCGATGTAACCGCTCAAGCAAAAGTTACCATCAGCGACCCCAAAATTGCCAAGATTGTCAACCTCGAAGTCCTTCCTGTAGGCGATGGCAAATGCTCTATCGCTGTAGAATTTGAAGGCAAAACAACTCAAGTCCCTGTCGATGTCAAAGATGCAATTAAAGATAGGCCCATCAGTTTTAAACTTGATGTAATGCCCATCTTTTTACGCAATGGCTGTAATCAAGGTGGTTGCCATGGCGCTGCCAGAGGCAAAGATGGATTTCGTCTTTCCCTTTTCGGTTTTGATCCCGATGGCGATCATTATCGTTTGACCCGTGAACTTAATGGCAGAAGGATTAACCTTGCGATTCCTGAAGAGAGCCTTTTGGTTGAAAAATCGATTGGCAAGGTGCCCCATACTGGTGGCCAGAAATTCGCAGTAGGCGAACAATATTACAATGACCTCGTTCGCTGGGTCGATGCTGGTGGTCCACAAGATCCAGCAGGCATACCTACCCCTGTATCAGTTGACCTTTTTCCTAAAAGCGCACTTTTAGATGGCAAAGGTAGCACCCAACAATTAATCGTTCGGGCCAAGTACAGCGATGGCTCGGAACGTGATGTCACTTCCCTTGCGCTTTTCCTTAGCAGCAATGATAGCTCGGGCAAAGTAAGCCCCAATGGTTTGGTAACCGCAGGTGATCGAGGCGAAGCCTTTGTTATGGCTCGCTTTTCAACCTTCACCGTGGGCGTGCCCTTTATTGTTCTTCCCAAAGATTTGAAATTCTCTTTCCCCCCCACTCCTGAAAAGAACTACATCGACACCTTGGTTAATGCCAAGCTAAAAAATCTTCGTATCGCCCCTTCTGCTACTTGCTCTGATGAAGTTTTCTTGCGCAGGATATTCATCGATCTTACAGGCATGCTTCCTTCGGTTGAAGAATACAAAGCATTCATGGCAAACAAATCAGCAGACAAGAGAGAGCAACTTGTCAAAGACCTTATGGAACGAAAAGAATTTTCAGAACTATGGGTTTTAAAGTGGGCTGAACTCTTACAAATTCGCAGCTCTAACCAAGTTAGTTACAAAGCGACCCTGCTTTATTACAACTGGCTTCAAGATCGTATCGCACGAAATGTTCCTCTCAATCAGTGGGTTCAAGAATTGCTTGGTGCCAACGGTGGTACCTTTAACAACCCTGTTACGAACTACTATCAGAATGAAACCGACATTCTCAAAGTGACCGAGAATGTTGCTCAAGTTTTCATGGGTATGCGTATCCAATGCGCGCAGTGCCATAACCATCCTTTTGATCGTTGGACCATGGATGATTACTATGGTTTCGCTGCATTCTTCACACAGATTGGCAGAAAGCCAACTGAGGATCCACGCGAACTCGTGGTCTTCAACAGTGGCAGTGGCGAAATCAACCACCCCGTTGGTGGCAGGCGCATGGCACCCAAATATTTGGGCGGTGAAACTCCCGATGTTACTGGCAAAGATCGCAGAGGGTTAATGGCTGAATGGCTTGCATCTCCTAAAAACCCTTACTTTGCTACCAATCTTTCCAACATGGTTTGGACGCATTTCTTTGGCTTAGGCATCATCAACGAAGTTGACGATGTTCGTGTCAGCAACCCTCCTTCCAATTCCGAATTACTTCAAGAATTAGGCAAGAAGTTTACCGAATACAATTACGACTTCAAACGCCTTGTGAAGGACATAGTTCTTTCCAATACCTATCAGCTTTCAACCCAGACCAATCCCAGCAACGAAAGCGACACCAAGAATTTCAGCCATTCTTCCATCCGAAGAATCAAAGCTGAAACCTTCTTGGATTGCATTAGCCAAGTAACTGAAACCAAGAACAAGTTTCCTGGTTTGCCTCTTGGTGCAAGGGCCGTGCAAATTGCTGATGGTCAGGTTTCCAACTACTTCCTTACAACCTTCGGCAGAGCCACTCGCGAATCTGTTTGCTCTTGCGAAGTGAAGCTGGATCCAACATTAAGCCAGAGTTTGCATTTGCTTAATGGCGATGCAACGACCCAACGAATTACGCAGGGCAATTTGATTGGCAAGCTTCTTAAAGACAAGAAAACTCCAGAAGAGATCTTGGACGAAATTTATATGCGTTGCCTTTCAAGAATGCCTTCTGCGGATGAAAAAACCAAGGTGCTCGCCTTGGTCAATGCAGAGAAGGATAAAAAGCAGGTTCTGGAAGATGCCTTCTGGGCAGTGCTAAATACCCGCGAATATATGTTTAACCATTAAGATTACGGAGCAGAAGTCATGGTTCGTTCTATAGTTTTGCTGGTAGCATTGCTTTCCTTGGCAACCCAGTCAGCCGTTGCACAGCCTTCAGCTAAGAAAATTAACTATCAGGATCACATCCTGCCTTTCTTCCAAGACAAGTGTGTTGCTTGCCATAACCAGGACAAAAAAAGTTCGGGGGTTATTCTTAACAGTTACAGCAAAATCATTGAAGGTGGTAGCAGCGGTATTATTGTCAAGGCGGGTGACCCCGAAGGCAGTTCTCTTTTTCAGGTGGTTGCACATAAATCTGAACCAGTTATGCCCCCTAAAAGCCCAAAAGTTGCAGACACTTCGATTGTAATGCTTGAAAAATGGATCAAAGAAGGGTTGCTGGAAACTGCAGATGGCAAGGCTTTGGCTTTGAATAAACCCACCTCCGATATTGCCTTGGGTACCGTTCGCAGGGGCAAACCTGATGGCCCACCGCCTATGCCCGAAAAACCTCTTTCGCTTGATCCTTTCGTTGTTACTTCTAAAGGCAATGCAGTCATTGGATTAGCAGCAAGCCCTTGGGCCCCTCTTTTAGCAGTGGGTGGTCAGAAGCAAATCGTGCTTTATAACACCGATACTATGGAATACCTTGGCGTCATCCCTTTCCCAGATGGGTTTCCGACCGTTTTAAAGTTTAGCAGAAATGGTGGTTTCCTCCTTGCGGGGGGTGGCCGCGGGGGCAAAAACGGCTCGGCTACTTTATTCAACATTAAGACCGGACAAAAAGTCCTGACAGTTGGCCAAGAATCTGACGCTGTTCTCGCTGCGGATATCAGCCCCGATCAAACTCAAATTGCTCTTGGTGGCCCTAGTAAGGTCGTTCGAGTTTATTCCACCGTCGATGGCAAACTACTTCACGAAATCAAAAAACATACTGATTGGATTACCAGCATTGAATACAGTCCAGATGGTGTTCTTTTTGCTTCAGGCGATCGAAGTGGAAATCTTTTCGTTTGGGAATCTCATAACGGCAAAGAATATTTCACCCTTAAAGGCCACACTAATTACATCAACAATCTTTCTTGGCGTGCAGATGGCAATATACTCGCTTCGGTGAGTGAAGATGCCTCCCTCAAGCTTTGGGAAGTCGAGAACGGCACTTTGGTTAAATCAATTCCCGCTCACGCAGGTGGTGCACAAGGGCTTGTTTTTCATCGTGATGGCACCATTGTTACCAGCGGTAGGGATAAAACCTCAAAGTCTTGGAAAAGTGATGGAACTGCAATTCTTACCATGGAACCGCTGACCGATTTGGCTCTTAGGGTTGCTGTTTCACACGATGCTGTTTATGCATTTGTTGGCGACTGGAATGGCAATGTAGCTGCATACAAGCTTGCAGATGGGAAAAAGGTGGATGTTTTGCCTAGTAATCCGCCCACCCTTAAAGACCGTGTAGAAATTTCCGCCAAGGAAATCGTTTTGCTTCGTGAACAATTGTCAAAAACAAGCGCTGAATTGACCATTGCAAAGACACAAGATGCGAAATTACAGGGAGATATAGCAACTGCCCAAAAAAGCCTCGCAGAGGCCACCCTTGCGGTCAAAGACCTACCTCCAAAAATTAAGCAACTGACTGCAGATCAGGCCACAGCTTTGGCCCAGCAGACTAAAGCCACCAATGACGTTAAAGCTCGCGAGGCCATGATTCTAGCAAGTACGGATAGCTTGAAAAAAATTAAGGACCAATCAGATAAGAACAAATTAGATGCAGCCTTGGCGAAAAATGCGACTGCTGCTCAAGAAAAGCTTGACAAACTTAAGCTGGATTTACCCGCCTTGCAAAAGGCCCTTCAGGAGAAAACTGCAGCTTATACGGCCGCTGTTGCAGGCCTTAAAGATGCACAAATGAAGCTTATTGCAGCTACGCCTCTGGTTCCCGCATTACCTAAGCAGATTGATGCCATGCAAAAGGCAATGCCTGCAGCGCAAGCGTTAGTTACCACGCTAACCACAAAAGTTCAAGATTTGGAAAAGCAAATTGGGGCCAAGGAAGCATCTTTACAGCGGTATAAGAAAGCTCAACCCCTAGCCAATGCACCAAAATCTTAATATTCTTATAAGAGACTGTTTTTTTGAAATTTTAATGTTTAAAGTTGAGGCCTGACATGGCAGCTATTTCCCGAAAACTTCGTAAAACCTTGCAGAAACAAGATCAACGCCGCTCCAGGATTGAAAATGGCGCGAAAAAGAACAAGGAAAGAGATCGTAAAGAACTTAGGCTAAAAGCCGCTCTTGGAATTGGCACGCTTCCTTACACGCCAACCATCATGAGCTGGTTAAGCCAAGCTATCGACAAGCCTTCCAAGCAAATTGTGCAGGCAGATGTCGATACCTTCTTGAAGGCATAATAAGTCTTCATTTTCAAATTTCACAAAAGCAGTCCTTTCAAAAAAGGGCTGCTTTTGGTGATTAAACCCTTGTTTTATGCTCTTCGCAATATAAATACTGCCACGGTAGTAGTGGAATAAATCCAAAGATTTTAAGCCATCCCCACTCTAGGCTTATTGCAGGTAAGGCGCATTTTTTGCAAAGTCTGGGCATACCTTCTGGGCCGCGGATTACCAAATCTTTGTAAATGCTTTCATGTTGGCTGATATCTGAGGGAGAAACACCCCTTTGGAGAAGTTCTTTTTTAATAATTTCGATCGCTGCGGGTTCCATACCTTGCTGAAACACAGTTACCCGATCAAGCAGGGCCCTATTATCCGCTTTTTTTGCATATATTCGTACTTTTTCGAGATCTAGCTGCATAATTAAAGAACCTGCCAATTAATCGGGAACTTATTCCTTTTCCCCTTCGACTAAAATAACAGATAACATTAATGGCTAGCTAAAACTAATAACTTTTGGATTTGGCCTAGAAAAAGAATAATTTACCCTCGGGTAACCTCTTCTTTTTTAACAATTTGTGTTGTTTAAACGCGATGCAGTGGTAATAATTATAGTGTGTGCATTTAAGATTATTATGCACATTTTAAACCTTAAGGATTTCACCCATGGCACATAAATCAAACACCAAGTTCTCTTTTTGGCACTTGGTAGCACTTGGTACAGTTTCGACCGGTCTATTGCTGAGCGCCGATTTCTCCGCAGCTCAAGAAAAAGAAACCAAGAAGCAATCTGCCGCCAAGGATGATAAAGAAGTCAAGAAAGACGAAAAAGATAGTAAGGAACCTGCTAAGAAAGAAGAAAAAGAACCAGTAGCTGAAAAATCAGCTCCATTGCCTCCTTATCCAACCTTTCCAAAATTGACAATCGTGGGCAAGACTCCTGAAGAAAAGCTAATCACCGAGCAGGTAGTAAAATCGATCAATCAAAAGCTCGAAGCTTCATGGAAAGAAAACAAAATTGTGCCTTCTGGGTTCATCGATGATTATGAATTTATTCGCAGAGTAAGCTTGGATGTTGTGGGCAGAATTGCCAGCCCTGAAGAAATCAACAAGTACATGCGCTATCCTCAAACCAGCAGAAGATCGCAGATTATTGAAGATCTTCTTGCAAGCGAAGATTACCCCCGCCATTGGGCCAATCACTTCACCAACTGGTTTTTGACCCGCTCCGGTACATTCGGTAAAGGTAAATACCACGAAGAGATGGCTGTATGGTTGGAAGATCAATTCGCAAGTAACCGTGGTTATCACGAATTGGCGAAAGAAGTGATCACTGCCTCGGGTGAAAACACTGAAAACGCTGCGGTGAATTTTATCTTGGCGCATCTTGGCGAAGCTGTTCCTGCTGCTAAACAAAGCCAAGAAGGCAAGTTTGAAATGGTGCCTATTACTTCAAGAATTACTAGGCTTTTCCTTGGTATTCAGATGCAATGCGCCCAATGCCATGATCATCCTTTCAACAACTCTATCACGCAAAAACATTTCTGGGGCATCAATGCTTTCCTACGCCAGGTAGAACGAACGGGTACACCCCCTCCAGAAACCGGAAATAGAATGATGACCCTTCCTAAGCTTGGCCTTAAGGATAATACTTCAACTAATGTAGATGGGATCATCTTCTTTGAAAAACGAAATGGTGTAATTCTCCCCACCAAGCCAATCTTCATGGAAGAAAAGAAGCTTGCAAGTGGTCCTTCAGCTACAGGCAGGCGTGATCAGTTGGCTGCCTTCATCATTGATCATGAAAACTTCCCCAAATCCGCGGTCAATCGCATGTGGAGCGTATTCTTCGGCAAAGGCTTCACCTCCCCGATCGATGACTTCAACGAGCAAAATGTTCCTACGAACCCTGAACTTCTTCAAGAACTTTCTTCCAGCTTCAAGAATTACAACTATGATTTAAAGAAACTTGTCCGCTGGATTTGTAACAGCAATGCTTACAACCTCACTTTCGTTGCCAACAAAACCAACGATAAGCCTGAAGTTGAAGGCTTGTTCAGCAGAATGCTTTTGAAATCGATGAGCCCTGAACAGCTTTTTGAATCTCTGATGGTTTCCACCAAGGCAGAAGCTGCTGAAAGCAAAGATGCCAAGAAAAACCTTCGTACTGCTTGGCTTAACAAGTTGGTAAGCAATTTCGGCGATGACGAAGGCAACGAAGTAAACTTCAACGGTACCGTTGTTCAAGCTCTGCTAATGATGAATGGCAAAGAAATCAACGAAGCTATCAGCAGAAAAGAAAAAGGAACGGTTTCGATGGCTATGGCCCGTAATAAATCGAATCCCAATAGCATCATCAACGAGTTGTTTTTAGCAACCCTAAATCGGCCAGCAAGGCCTGCAGAGACCCTAAAAATTTCGAAGGGTCTTGCAATGAGGACTAAAGACAAAAGCCCAATGGATCCCTACCAAGATCTTTTCTGGGCACTCCTTAACAGCAACGAGTTTCTGCTAAACCATTAATCACCTGCGCTTTTAGCGTAGCGATTTCTAATCAAAAGGCTGGGGCTTAAAACTCCGGCCTTTTTTATTTATCCGGAATTCATCTGCACAAACCCGCTTATTTCCGCTACGATGCTGCCCATGGAAACCTCGCAATATTATCTTGGGCTGGATGTAGGTGGCACCGCAATGAAAGCGGGGATTATTTCCGTTGAGGGAACGTTAGTTCATTCCCTCATGCAGCCCACCAATAAAAATGCTGGGCCCAAGGCAGGCCTTGCTTTGATGGAAAAAGTCATTCGCCTTTGTATTGAAACCGCTGGGCTTAAACTTGATTCAATTAAAGCTATTGGCGCTGCAGTGCCTGGGATTATCGATCTAAAAAATGGTGTGATCCTTGATGCAGTGAATCTCACCGACTGGAAAAATGTACCTGTTCGCACTCACCTTGAAAACATTTTCAGTAAGCCCATCGCATTCTTGAATGATGCCAATGCTGCGGCCTTGGGCGAAGCTTGGCTCGGTGCAGGCAAAGGCGCTGAAAGCATGGTATTCCTTACCCTCGGTACAGGCATTGGCGGTGGCTTGGTTCATCAGGGAAAAATCATCGAAGGAAGACACGGACTGGCTGGCGAAATTGGACATACACGAATTGAAATGTCTAGGCCCAGGCCTTGCTCTTGTGGAAATTTTGGCTGCTTGGAAGCCTATGCCGGGGCTACCTCTGTTTTAAAGCGGGCCTACGAGGCACTTGCAGAGGATTTCAACAAAATTTCCGACCTCCATGAACCTGCTGAAAAAAAGACTTTATCCTGCAAGGATGTTTTCGATGCAGCCCGCAATGGCGATCCCCTCGCAGACCGACTCGTCGAAGAAACTTCCTCCGCACTCGCTTTGGGGATTATCAACATCCTTCATTTCTTTGATCCGGAAAAAGTGGTCTTAGGCGGCGGCATGATTGCAGCAGGCGATGATTTCCTAAAGCGCATCCGCTGGTTTGTAAAAGATCAGGCGTTTAAAGAATGCGCACAAGGCGAAGACATTTGTTTCGCAACCTTGGGGAATGATGCAGGCATCTTGGGCGCAGCAATCGCTGCAAGGCAGATGCTTCTAAAAAACTAGCGCACACCTATTTTCATCTGTTTGAACGCACGGGTTTGATTGGCGATGGCTTCTTCCACAGGAAGCCTTTCCATCGAACTAGCACCATAAAAACCATCCACAACTTTCACCCGATCCAAGATGAATTGCGCATCTTCAGGCATGGCAATCGGCCCACCATGGCAAAGCACCAACACATCGGGCCTAATGGACTTGCAAGCCTCGGCGATTGCTCGAACTTCGAGAGCACTAGTTTCCAAAGATTTCGCTGTTTTTGCGCCTATGGCGCCCTTGGTAGTTAAGCCCATATGCGCCACGACAATATCAGCGCCGGCATGGGTCATCTGCTTGGCTTCCTCAACATTAAATGCGTAAGGAGTGGTCAATAATTCCATATTTCTGGCAGCAGCAACGCATTCAACTTCTAGGCTGTAACTCATCCCTGTTTCTTCAAGGTTTTCGCGCATCAACCCATCAATCAATCCAACTGTGGGAAAGTTTTGAATTCCAGCAAACCCCATGTCCTTAAGTTCTTTAAGAAAATGATCCCGCAGCATGAAGGGGTCGGTTGCGCAAACACCTGCAAGAACAGGCGTATGTTTTACCGCGGTCAAAACTTCGTAAGCCATCTCCTTCACGATTTGATTGGCATTCCCAAAAGGCAGCATGCCGGAAAGAGAGCCCCTCCCTGCCATTCGGTAACGGCCCGAATTGTAGATGATTATTAAATCAATGCCACCTGCTTCTTCGCACTTGGCACTTATGCCTGTTCCTGCACCACCCCCCACGATGGGTTTTCCTTGCGAGAGTTGATGACGAAATTTTTCTAATAGAGCAACACGAGTTAATGGCATGCTTGATCCTTAATAAAAATTTATGCTGCTTTGGCAGGCGTTGAAACAACTTCGGGCTTGGTTCTCTGCTTGGATACTGTCTCGGTGAAATTTAGGAGAGGTGGCAAAAAGAAGAGGGTCATCAAAAGGCAGAAGGCCGCCCCTAAACCAAATGCATGCAAGGGCTGAAATTCAAACAGAAACCAAAGGCAAGCAAACCAAGCTATGAAATGCAGCAGATGCAGGAACAAAACTAAAAATGTAGCACCGGGTCGATTAATCACCAAGGCGCCCAATCCCCCCTCAATCATCTGCCTGCCACGTTCATCTTTGTATACCAGCGATTGCCCTGTCCTTCGAAGGTAATTACCTTTGGCATCTTTCTCCGGTTTGAACACGGCGATTTTTCCTTCTTCTTCCACTTCGATTTCAACCGGGGTGGAAGGTAATGGCAGATTGATTTTAGATTTGTACTCGAGGCGATTGCCTGGCTGCTTGAAGTACACTTCTTTTTTTCCATCTGCACGGGTGACCGTCATCGAAGGATAAGGGGCGCCATCCTCGGGTTTCAAATTGGCTTTTTTATTTTCTGGTGTGTAAGACTGTAATTCATGGATGGGCCTGTAAATCCCAGGCGAGCCATAATCCAACATCATCCATAGCCCAAGAGTCAGCGTAATTATTGCACCACTTGCTGGGGCGCGCCAAATAAAGCCATCCGCTGGCTGGCTATAAATTCTACCTTGGAGGAAATGCGAAAACGCACCACTCACCACGGTAATCGAAAGAAACAAAAGAAAGACACCAAATAGTAATCCAAACAAAGTACGACTCCATGAATCAACGTTGGTTGCCCTTTTCCAAAGCAATGGCCCTAGCTTACTAGATTCATGCCAATAAAAAGCATTGAAATATTCGAAAGCATACAATTTCCCAGAGTTCCCACCTATTCAAAAATACAGATTTAACCCAGAACAAAACAGCCTATTTTAAATCAGCGATCAATCAGGGGATTTGCACAATATACGGCATAACTCTAATCCCAGTGGAACGTTGCTCTGCGTAAAGCAATCTTGTGAGAATCAGCCACATTGTTATAATCCGCCCCGCTGGACTGTTTAGGTTTTCATTTAAAATCCTGTTTGGGAGAGGTGCCACAGTGTATTCCATTTTAATACTTGCAACAGGTTTGGGATTGGCACAAGCGGAAGAAAACAAAACTGCGAAATCCATGCAGGTCGCAAACAATATAAGTTTTCGGGTTCAAACCTCGCAAGAGTTGCTGTACCGCGGTTTATTTACCGAAGAAGCTCGATCAAGCAGGGTTCAATTCCAACGCTCCTACCGAGTCGAATCACGTTGCCTCGTATTAGAAACCGAAAAAAACAGCTCCCACCTTGCATGCCTGACTATTTTAAAGCAACGCAATAACCCTGCATTATTACCCACCATCACTTCCGAACCTCCTGCAACTTCTGTCCGCTTGGAGACTTTCCGTTGCGATTCAAAAGGCATTATTCAACCCGGTCATAATCTCGGAAAGATGTCTCTAGACGGCCCATCGACCATTGAATGTGGCTACCTCGTCGAATTACCTAATACAAAACTTGTGGAAAATGACACATGGGAAACCAATGAAGATGGAAGGCCTGTTTGCATCTGGACTGTTTTGGGTACTGAAATGGTACAAGGAGTTAAATGCATCAAGCTGATTGGTACCCAACAAACAGAGGATTGGGGAAAAACCCGCGCAGACCAACAAGCGTGGAAAAGGACTGACGCTGTTTGGCTTCATCCACAGTTGGGAGTCGCCCAGAAATTAGAACGCACCATCGAAATAAAAGAACCCGCACATAACGAGCCTTCCCAAAAAAGCACCTTGCGCGTTGAACTTGAAACCAGTCTGGTTTACCCCGGTCAGTTATTCCAAGATCGCAAAAAAGAAATTCAACTGGCTACGAACTATCGCGAATCTGCAAACTCATACACCCAAGATATCGGAAAATATACCCCTCAAACAAAGGCTTTAATAAGGCAGGTTAAAACCCAATCAGAAATCATGAGCCAGACCCCTTATCGCGATGCCATAATCCAGACAACCAAAAGGCTGGAAAATATCTTGAAGGGCGATAGTTCTGAATCCGTGATTATGCCGGTATCAGCAACAAGTTTACAAACTGCAAAGTTGGGCTACAAAGCCCCCGATTTTATCGCTCAAAACATGCTTAAACAAGAATCCGTCAGGCTAGCAAGGCTCGAAGGTAAATCCATCCTTCTGGTCTTCTACAACCCTAAATCTCCTCTTTCCAACGAAATACTTGACTTCGCAAGAACTATGCAAACAAATCATGGCAACTCGGTTACGGTGCTTGGCATGAGCGTGATCGATGATAACGAAATAGTCAAAAAACAAGCCGAGGCTTCTAAACTTAATTTCGCTGTACTTAATGGCAGTGGCTTGCGATCAAGTTATGGGCTTGAATCTACACCCAAGATATTGCTATTGGATGCCAAGGGAATAGTGCGGTTGAATTGCCTGGGCTGGGGCCAAGAAACACAATCGGAAATAAACTCCGAATTGAAACGAAACATTGATAAAGATTAATTGATCCCTTACATGTTCTCCAGTCCGCAACTTCGGTGCTCTTAATTATTTTTGTTCAGACTCTTACTAGATTCACGCTTGAGTCTTTTGCCTTGTTGCCGATACGATAAAGAGGTAGTGCAATCGATGGTGGAATACGAAGTACAACCGAATACGCGCAAGTGTGCGATCAGTGGCAGGGTGCTGCAATCGGGTGAAACCGTGTATACCGTTCTTGCGGATGAAGAGGGAAAGTTGGTTCGTAAGGATTATGCGGAAGAGAACTGGAAGGGTGCACCAGAAGGATGTTTCTCGCATTGGAAAGGCAAGATAAAAGAAACGACAGCGAAAAAAGCCTTCCCTGTAGATGAAAGCCTCTTGATGGATTGCTTCGAAAGATTGGAAGGGCAGGACGACCCCAAGCAACAGAACTTTAGGTATATAATAGGATTGATGCTGGTACGAAAACGGAAATTGAAACTAGTTAAAACTGAAAACCTTGGTGATATGGAAAAACTGGTGCTACGATGCCAAAAAACCAGTACAGACCATGAAGTATTACACACCAAGTTGACCGAAAGCGAACTTGATAAAGTTCAAGAAGAAGTCATGGGACTTCTGGGCTGGGATTAAATCCCCCCGACAATGGAGAACGCCATGGCTCTGCTTAAAATAAATATGCTGATAAAAAAAGCTTCAACATTTGCACTTCTATCACTGATGGTTGGTTGCAATAGTTGGCCTGGTTTAAGAGATCGTGACACGTCAAGAAATGTGCCCACGGAAACTCCAACCGCACAACAACTGGTTGCTTACCTCAATAATAACGGGCAGCGTGTTCAAGCGATTCAATGTAATCAAGTTTCAATCGATGCCAAGCAGGGTAATCAAACAGCGCCAGGCCTAGATGGGTTGATGGTCTGCCAAAAACCAAGAAACTTTAGGCTTAAGGCCAAGGTAATTGGCCAACCTGCGGTGGATATTGGATCCAACAATCAGGAATTCTGGTATTGGATAAGCAAGGTCGAACCTGTTCCCTATGTGTTTCATTGCAATTATGATGAACTTGAAAAAGGAAATGTTCGTTTACCCTTCCCTTTCCACCCCGACATGATTGTTAGCGCATTGGGCATGGGTGAATACGACCCATCAAAACAATACGAAGTAAAAGTGAATCAGCAGAATGTTGAACTGGTTGAGCCTGTTGCAAATTACCAAGGCAAGCAGGTACGCAAGTCTACCGTGTTCCTACGCAAAGCGCTTTCCCAAGGGAAGTATCAAGTAGCAGGACATATCCTCCGCGATGTACAAGGCAAGGAAATATGCAACGCAACCGTTTACGAAGTTCAACAAAGCAAAGAAACCGGAGCAATTTTGCCTCAGCGAATCAAGATAATATGGCCCGAAGAAAAAATGGAAATGGTTCTGCGCTTAAACGATATGCAAGTCACTACGGTAACACCAGAACGGTCCGAGCGATTATTTAGCAGAGGCGATTTATCAAGCCTACCAGGCTTTGATCTTGCACGATGGGCCCCCGATCAAGGCGCACCCATCCAGCGAACCCGAGGCGTTGCCCCGTAACCACTACGCAAGCAAAACTTTTAATTTTAATCTCGCCCTTCCCAACATCGGCCCGATTGAATTAATCGCCAACCCCAAAATTTCGCTTATCTCTTTATAGCTTCGCCCTTCAAAATAAAACATTCCTATCATTGCCCTCTCAGGCATAGCCAACCTAGAAATTGCTTCCCTTAAAATATTGTTTTCAACAACATCCGAAGTTGATCCTTGCGAATATGAATCAGCATCCACAATTCCATTATTTCCATTTAAATAGCGAACCCGCTTATTGAACTCTTGAACTGCTTTTCGGTGAACCAAGGTGCAAAGATAAGTCGACAACTTGCTTTCACCACGATACCCACGAAGAAAGGCGAAATCGTCTTTGAGAATCTCAACAAATACTTCCGAGGTGATATCTTCCACATCTTCGGAAGTCACCTGACAACCCATGCGAAAGCCCACCTGATATATTCCATGGAAAATCAACTGGATATTTTCATCCACTAATTGATTCCAAGCACCGGGAAACCGGTCCAAGCAACCTTCTACCAAATTCTTGTCTGCCGAGTTTGATGCCATTCTTTTACATTTTTTACTTTAGAAACTGGGCAAAACCCATTAACTTCATTATTCTATTGCAATAACGATACAACAGTCACTAGCAATTGACTAGGCTATCTTGTTGACAGGGTGACCGGGCATTTTGCCCATAACCCATATTTTCCTGAATTTTATTATCAGAGGCACTATGAGCAGCACAGATCCTTGGTTTCAGTCTCTTTTCGCAGATCGCATCGGTGGCGCCAACTATGGCAAATCCACCAAAATCTATAAGTTCGAAAAAATCAAACGAGCCAAGCGCGCAGCACTTGCTGCCCATCCAGAACGCAAGCTTCTTGATTTTGGGATCGGCGAAAATGACGACATGGCCCCTCCCCTCGTTCGAGATTTCCTTAAAGCCGAGGTCGATAAAGTTGAAAATCGAGGCTACGCAGATAATGGCATCGCTGCCTACAAAGAAGCTGCGGCGGGCTTCATGCAAAAAGTTTTCAATGTTAACCTCGATCCCGTCACCGAAATCAACCACTGCATCGGTTCCAAGCCAGCCTATGCAATGCTACCCGCAGTTTTCATCAACCCAGGCGATATCACTCTGATGACGGTTCCTGGTTACCCCGTTGCTGGTACTCATACCGAATATTACGGAGGCAAAGTCCATAGGCTTCCATTGCTTGCAGAAAACAACTTCTTCCCAGATCTCGACAACATTCCCGCGGATGTTTGCGAAAAAGCAAAGTTGCTGGTTATCAATTATCCCAACAGCCCGACCGGACAAGTTGCAACCCGCGACTTCTACAAAAAAGTCATTGATTTTGCGCACAAAAACAAAATCATCGTCGTGCAAGATGCAGCCCACATTCTGCTCAGCTACGATGGCGCACCACTCAGCTTCCTGCAAGTTGAAGGAGCACGCGAAGTAGGCGTCGAAGTTCATTCGATGTCCAAGGGATTCAACATGATTGGCTGGCGCCTTGGGTTTGTCGCGGGCCATCCAAAAATCGTCCAAGCCTACGCCGATGTTAAAGATAATTGCGATTCCGGACAGTTTATGGCTATCCAACAGGCAGGTGCTGAAGCCCTTAGGCATCCAGAAATTGGGGAGGCGGTACGGGAAAAGTATCGCAGGAGGCTTAAGAAGTTGGTAGCTGCGTTAAACCAAGTAGGCTTTCAGGCAAGCATGCCCAAGGGCACCTATTTTCTTTACATTAAATCGCCCAAGGGTTGCATTGGGCAAACGTTTGCAAACGCCGAGGAAGCCTCTCAATTCCTTATCACCGAGCAATCGGTTTGCTGCGTTCCATGGGATGATGCAGGCTCTTTCCTAAGATTTTCGGTAACCTACATCGCAAAGGATGAAGCTGAAGAAGATGCACTCATGAAAGAAACCGTAGATCGTCTTGGAAAACTAAAACTTCAGTTTTAACAAGAATGAGTAAAAGTATAGGCCAATAAAAAAGCCGGGGCTTCTTAATGATAAGAGACCCCGGCTTACTTTTTAAACTTCCGTTATCGATTGCGCAACTTCTTGAAGAAATCCCTGATTGGCGATTTCTTAGCTTCAACAACTTCTTCATCTGCTACAGTTGTAGAAGAATTTGCAGGTGCTTTGACTGCTGGAGCTGGTTCAACCTTCTTCATTTCCTTAACTGGTTCTGGAGTCTTAGGAGCAGGAGCAGGTTCAACCTTCTTCACTGTCTTCATTGGCTCTGGGGTTGGAGTAGCTGGCTTAGCAGGAGTAGTTGGCTCTACTTTCTTTACTGTCTTCGTTGGCTCTGGGGTTCCAGTAGCTGGCTTAGCAGGAGTAGTTGGCTCTACTTTCTTCACTGTCTTCGTTGGCTCTGGAGCCTTTGCTGAATCACCCTTCAACATTGAAGTGATCACGCCTTCAACTGCATTTGCCCAAATCTCATAACCCTTTTCACTGAGGTGAAGTTGATCAGGCATGATTTCCTTGGGAAGCGCGCCAGAAGCATCTTTGAACTTCGAACCGATATCCAAAAACTTCACAGACTTGCCACCATCATCAAGCTTGGAAATGATGGAGTTCACCTTGTCGATTTTATCCTTTTGGATTTTCTTTGCAGCATCATCTTTGCCGGTATTTCGGGGAAAAACAGCGAGCAACAAAACTTTGGTGCTTGGTGATTTCTTTTTGATTTCGTTAATAATGCCTTTCACGCCATCTGCAATTTCTTCTGCAGTGTTGTCTGTACCATTGCTGTTATTGGTACCAATCATCAATTGCACAACTTTAGGCTTAATGCCGTCAAGTTCACCATTTTGCAAACGCCAAATAACATGTTGGGTTCGATCGCCACCAATACCAAAGTTTGCAGCTTTCATGGGAACAAACTTGGAGGTAAAGATTTTATGCCCACCATTTGTACCGTGTCCTTCGCCACCCCAGGCATCCGTGATGGAATCGCCAAGGAAGAGGAGGTCGACATTGCCACGCTTGGCAATACCAACAAAAGTTTCATGTCTTTTTTCCCAACCCTTATCCCTAGGAGCGGGCTTGGTGGCAGAATTTTCTTTCTTGGATTCCTGAGCAGAAGCAACAGAAACAAGGGAAGAAACAATCGCACACAAGAGAACTAATTTCAACGCCTTCATCAAAAAATCCTTTCATCATAGGTTAAAAAAAACACAAGTGAAACTACATCATGTGCCTAAAATCATGATTGGTCAATCAGCAAACGAAAGGTTTCGCAAAATCAAGGGTTAACCTGTTCGCCGCCACCAATGGTAAACATAGCCCAAACATTGGGAAGTGGCCGATTAGGTGCCACCTTTACAGAACCATCGCAAAATAACGCCATAAATCCTGCAGGATTACTGTTGATTAATCCCAGTGCAGGATTTTGGGAGTTTACATTAAGATCGACAGGCCTCGTCCATTCCGTTGCAAAATCATCATCCACATCCGCAACTAAAATAGTGTTCGAAAGGCCATCGCTTATTGCATTTTTTGTAACCCCACCTGCAGGAGAAAAAACAGTTTCCTTTGCAACAGGGGCCAGAAATGTAGTTTTGAATTCTGAATTCACTTCACTATTTCCCGAAGAAAGATACATCTTTGGCATGTAACTTAAAAGGGGTTTGTTGGTAGGGCCATCCCATGGCTCATTTTGATTGAACTTGTTAAACAAATTTTGCTGCTCGATGTAGGGCAGGATAAGCACTCGCCAACTCAACAACGGAGCCCCTTGTGCACTTTTGGTGTAGGGAGGTGGATATTTTCCGTTATTATCATTTGCATAAAGTTCCAATGCATCATAAACCTGGCGAAGCTTGCTCCCAGTACCAGTTCGAGCAACCGCATTTCTTTTCAAGTTCTGAACAGGAATTTCATTTGTTGCAGCGGGAGTGATGGTTGCAGGTGTTTGCTTTTTGGCATCTGCATTTGTATCTGCCTTTGGTTTCTTACTTTTGCAACCAGATGCGAATCCTAGTAGAATCCCCATAAGTAGAAAAGTAAATATTCGCATGATAAAACCTCACATAAATTAAAGGACAGAAATTAAAAGCGACTCTTACAATATAAGGTAACTTAGCACTAAAGTGACAAATTAAAATGGCTTCAACAAAAAATAAATTGACCGCACCCAAACCCATCATCCAGCCAATTGCAGACATGGGAATTCTTGTCCGTTTTGAAAACGAATCCTTATGCCAAACCTTCTCAAACAACATCAAAAAAGCAGCATATACTTGGGTTTTAGATGTGGTATCCGCTTACAAGGCTGTTGCAATTTATCACAACCCAACCATTATTTCCGTGAAAAATGTAACCACTGAAGTTAACAACATCTTAAAAAATTTAGAACTTAAAACTCCTACACAACAATCCAAAGTGGTAGAGATTCCCTGCTGCTATCAACTAGGCGCTGATTTAGAAATCGTCGCAGAACTGAAAGGCTTAACCACAAAGGAAGTGATTCGCCTTCATTCGGAAACCGAGTATTGCGTTTACGCCATCGGCTTCAGTCCAGGATTCCCCTACATGGGTTACCTACCCAAGGAACTCGAAGGCATCCCCAGGCTTGCTACTCCAAGATTGAAAGTCCCTGCTGGAA
This sequence comes from Gemmataceae bacterium, assembly GCA_044337875.1. GTDB lineage: Bacteria > Planctomycetota > Planctomycetia > Gemmatales > Gemmataceae > UBA969. The sequence goes on along the minus strand of JBIIMS010000006.1, from coordinate 240,587 downwards.
GCGTCGGCCTTACTGGCATTCAAACAGGAATTTATCCCGAACAAAAACCAGGAGGATGGCATCTCATCGGGCAAACACCTAATCTTCTCGTGGATATCCTTACTCAATATTTCGCTTTTAATATTGGCGATAAAGTACGATTCTCACCCATTAGCAAAAGCACCTTTAAAAAACTTATGGGAGCCAAACTTAAATAATGAATCCCAACGATCCCCTATTATTGTTTGTCTATGGCACCCTTAAACGGGGTAAAAAAAACCACTACGCGTTATTGAATGCGCATTATTTGAATGAAAGTTGCACTTCGCCTGATTATCTTCTTGTGGATCTGGGCCCCTATCCAGGAATGGTTGAAAAACCACAGGAGGGTTTTTCGGTTCAAGGCGAACTTTTTGAAATCCCCTATAAATTAAAAATAGAGCTGGACAAAATCGAAGACGCACCTGTCCTGTTCAATCTGGAACTCATCACCTTGGCAGATGGTTCAAAAGCCTTTGCCTACCTCTACAAGCAAAGCATACTAGAAGCAAGAATGCTATCAGACGGTGTCTGGAAATCCTGATTTTTACTTGATGGGTGAAGAATTAAGAGCGATAGCACAAGAATAAAAAGATTGCATCGAAGATAAGAAGAAATAGCCCTTGAAGCAAAATTGCAAAGCCAAAGCCTTTTAATACCGGTTTAGCTCGGGTGAGTAAAACCAAACCAGTGATGATATAGAGCAGATCTAACCCGCTGTTGATCGCAAGCACTTTTTGTAGAAATTCGATCGTTGGGGGCGCGGTAATCAAATTGGCCCAACCGATGATTCCATCGATCAAGCCCCAAATCCCGTTCATGAACCAAAAAGCTCGCCAACACTCGGTATCTTTTTTAGGTACGAAATACAAACCTGCAACCGCTGCACCCAAGCTTAGAAATGCCCAAGCAATTAATCCAACAGTCAAAGCTAATAAAATTGGAGGTTCCATATCATCATCTATAGATACATTCTTATTAAGAGTCAACAAAAGTACAGTCTTCCCGACAATCTTTAGAACGACAATGGATTAATAAGCACATGGTCAGAGTTCATCTCGCTATCTACAATATCAGATATTGACTCTGTTTTCAGCGCCCTTTCTCTAGGAGTTTCTGATGTCTAAACATGCTTGGACCGGTGTATTCCCTGCGGTTACTACACAATTTCGCCTAGATATGTCCCTCGACATCGAAGCAACTTCAAAACATTGTGAAGCACTGATTGCTTCCGGAGTTAGCGGCTTAATCATGGCTGGTTCGCTGGGCGAAAACCAAACTCTTGATCCATCGGAAAAACGAACGCTTATATCTGAAATTGTAAAGATGGCATCGGGGCGCGTGCCCGTGTTGAGTGGTGTTGCTGAGATGAGCACTGCCGCCGCTTGCCAGTATGTACGCGATTGCGAAAAACTTGGCGCCAACGGTTTCATGGTCATGCCTGCAATGGTTTACAAAGCTGAAGGCGCAGAAGCGATGAACCATTTCAGGAAAGTTGCGGCAGCCACCAATCTGCCTTGGATGCTTTACAACAACCCCGTGGGCTATCCAGTTGATATTACCCCTGCACAATTCTCGCACCTGGCAAACATTCCCAATCTTGTTGCACTTAAGGAAAGCTCTGCTAACACCCGTAGGATTACTGAACTGCGAATTGAAGTAGGCGATCGCTACAGTATTTTTGTTGGTGTTGATGATCTGGTTCTGGAATCTTCGATTTTAGGAATTGATGGCTGGGTTGCGGGATCGGGAATCGCATTTCCTGCAGAGAACCAATACTTTTGGAATCTAACCCGCACGGGTAAATGGGATGAAGCACGCGAATTGTACAAGTGGTTTTATCCATTACTAAAACTCGACACCCATGTGAAATTTGTGCAGTACATCAAGCTTGCAGTTCAAGAAGCGGGCTTGGGTTCTGAGAGAGTTCGTGAACCAAGGCTTCCACTTTCAGGTGAAGAGCGTGATCGTGTTTTAAAAATCATCCACCATGGCATAGCTAATCGCCCAAAACTTGGAACCGGTAAATAAACCGAATCCAATCTATCGATCGGCGTAGTACCATCTGCTTTAATCCATTCGATTTGGGTTTTGGGAGTTCGTCTACGCCAGCCAAGACAGTAAATTATTGATTCAACCTTGAGAGAATATTGCAAGTTCGTAATGCGCTGTCTATAATTTTATAGCTCTGTTTATAATTGTTGTTAAGGAAGAATTCTAATTTATCTGGGCAATACAATGCTTAATCTTTCTAGGTTCAAACTCGCATTTCCAAGCAAAACAAATCATTGGTTGCTAGGAGTCTCAATCCTCGCGTGCTTGGTGGGTCTACTATCTTTTTTACTTGTGCCAAAACAGGTGCAATCTCAGGAAAATAAGGATGAAAAAGTTACATCCTTGTTACGCTTGGGAAAGGTGATCCCACCTGTCACATTCGTTAATACCAAAGGTGAAAAATGGCAATTACACGAGGAAAAAGATGCTAAGGCCATTGTGGTTACATTCCTTGATTTCAAATGCCCTATTTCGAACCGCTATATTACAGTGCTTAACTCCCTTGCTGAAAAATATAAAACCAAGGGGGTTATTGTTACCGCAGTAATTTGTGATTCGGAAAGTGCTAATGAGCTTGATAAACACACCAAAGAATTTCTTGCAGACTTCAAGGTTTTTTACGACCCGAACCATATCGTTTCAAATCACTTTCTAGCTGATGTTACACCCGAATGTTTCTTACTCGATCAAGACAAGAAACTTATGTATTTCGGGGCAATTGATGATCAATACCAAGACCGTACCACCCGCTTGAAGAATATTAAAACCGCCCACCTTACAGAAGCAATTGATCAGGTGCTTGCAAACAAACCGGTTGAAGTTCAAACGACGCAGGCGATTGGTTGCCCACTTAACAGAGAAAAGAAAGAACCCAGTGCAGAAGGAGAAGTCACCTTCTATAAGGATGTACTCCCGCTATTGCAAAAACATTGCCAGCGTTGTCATCGCCCGGGGGATGTAGCCCCCTTTCAACTCTTAACTTTTGAAGATGCCACAAGATGGGCGGATGATATGAAGGATTATGTTTCCAGTCGCAAAATGCCACCTTGGCCAGTCCGGGGAGGTTTACCTCTCAAAGACGATTTCTCACTTAGTGAAAGTGAAATTGCAGTTTTCTCGAAGTGGGTTGAAATTGGCAGCCCCAAAGGTGATATCAAAGATGCCCCAAAGCCTGTGTCATTTCCTGTAACGAAAGATTGGGATGAAAAGGACCCGCCTGATTTTATCTTAGAAATGCCCACTGAATTTCATCTAGCAGCAAAAGGCGAAGACCACTATAGAATGATCGCCTTTCCACTTAACAACAAAACTGAATTAAACCTCCAGAAGGTGAAATTCATTCCCGGTAACAAACGAATCGTTCATCATGAATTATCTTTTTACGATGGAACAGATGTGGTTTTAGATGCCCAAAAGCGCTTGGGAAAACTCAAGCCTACAGGGACAGGAGATGAAGATTACGGCCCAGGGTATGAATCAGGAATGGGACTAGGTTTCGAACCCAACCCAACTGATATCAAAAGGAACAAAGAGAACCCGGGCGGCACATTGGGGGTTTGGGTTCCTGGTCAGGGAGAAATGTCATATCCACCAAAGGCAACAGTGGTAGTGCCACCAGAATCCGCAATCATCATGCAAATTCATTACCATCGCAATGGAAAACCAGAAACTGACAAAAGCAAAGTCGCAATCTGGCTTTCCAAAGAAAAGCCTGAGAAATATGTTCATTACATGTTGGTTGATACAAAATTCCTCTGGATTCCAAAAGGTGTTTCCCAATACAAGTCAATTGGATCAAGGGTGGTGGAACAGGATTGCGAAATATTCATGATGAAGCCTCACATGCATTTTTTGGGCAAGGAAATCCGGGTTTGGCATCAACCTAAAAACTCAAAAGAACGAAAACTTCTATTTGATTTAAGAAACTGGGACTACAACTGGCAATCCAGTTACTACACCAAGGAATATTATCAACTTAAAAAAGGCGACACCCTTCATGTCGAAGGCATCTTTGATAATTCAGACCGAAACCCCACTAATCCATTCAATCCGCCGCGCATGGTATTCGTTGGCGAAAATGATGAAGACGAAATGGGATATGTCTCGGTGTCTTTTATAAGTCCCCAGCGCCCTGAAGCCGGGCACATTGAATTTATGGATTATTTCTTCAAATTACGCGAAGGTATAGCACTTAAAAAAGCTTTTGGAAAAAATGAAAAACCATCAGTCAAATAAGGACACAAATCCCAAATATCAATCAAGGCGCGATGCCATAACAGTGGTGTTTCTTTCAGGCATTGCATCCTTGGAAAATGGCCATGCAAGTGCGGTGGAAAAGCCTGTTGTAACACCTCCAAAAAACCAACCTGCACCATTTCCTTTTCATGGCATTCTAAAAAGCGATGGAAAAACTTATTCCAATTGGGGATTATCTAACAACACTAAGCCTGCGGTTTATGCAGAACCCATCAGCTACGAAGATGTGCAGGCGATTGTCAAGGATACCGAGCGATTTCCGACCCCGGTAAGTCCAGTCGGGGCAATGCTTTCTGTTTCAAAAACCATCGTCAACGATGGTGGAACTTTATTATGCACCACAAAGCTAGATGAAATCATCGGATTAGAAACGGATGGAAAAGGTCGGAAAATTGTCCGCGTTCAATCAGGTTGCAGGCTTAAAAAGCTCAATTTATGGCTGCAATCAAGAGGATTCGAAATTCCTTTTCAAGCTGAAATTGGCGAAGCTACCGTTGGATCGGTTGCTGTTGGTGACACTAAAGATTCTTCGCTGGATGGAGTAGGTTTTTTTTCCGCAGGGGTCACCGCACTTTCTTATGTCAATGCTGAAGGCGAACTCTGCTCAATTTCTGATTCAGAAGATGGGGCTAGTTTCTATGAATTCAAATGTTCATTCGGACTTTTAGGAATTGTCCTCGAATGCCAGATTGCTGTTCGACCTGCAACGCTATGCACCTCTAAATATTCCTTGCATCAATTAAAATCGCCTGAAGACCTATCTGAAGAACTCATTCGCTTGCACAAGGGTTGTGATGCGTTTTTTGCATCCGTCATTCTGGACAAATTATATGCCCTTTGCGATCAACGATTTAAAGCAGGCTTAGGTTCAATAACTCCGGCTTCCTCGCAACCCCAATTCAACGCATTGCGTTTGGCAAAGCGATCTAATATTCAGCATGGTGCGACCCCCAGACCCAACATCAACAATCTGCAACCCCTGATCAAGGAAATAACTTACTCAAGAGCGGATATGGTGAATGAGTATTGGAGACCAAGTGCAAATGAAAACCGCGTGGATTTCCAGTATTACGAACATGATCTGGCCAAAATTAAAGCGGTCATTTCGCAATCTTACGCATTCACAAAAGCTTTCGAGGAGAGGCATTCATTTGTGCCAAATACATGGGCGTTGTACTTCTTAAATCGTCCAGAATCCAAAAAGAAACCTTATGGGCTCTATTCAAGTGGCCCAGGTGTCTCTTTTTCTTTTGATCCCCTTTTTTCAAACCCAACTGACCCCAAGTGGCAGATGTTTGCAAAAGAGTACAACAGCCTAGCGATTAAAACTTTGGGGGGAAAGCCATCGCCCATCCAGACACAATGGCTGAAACCTGATGAGCTTGTCATTCCTAAAAAGCTGGCTCACCCACGATTTACAACAGCCTACTACTCACAGTTTCTGGGTTAAGCCACGGCTTTTAACTTTCGTATAAAGCTTACATCAAACCTGCAGCAGCAAGTGCTTCTTTAAGCTTGGGGATTTTATCTGCACCAACCAAAGCGACAGGAGATCTGCAAGGCCCAATGGAACGATCAAGTTCCCTAAGAGCGGATTTAACGCCGCCAGGCGCTGTGCCAAGAGTCAAAGCCATTCGAAGAGGATGAAGCTTGGCTTGTGCAGCCATAGACCCTTCGATATCACCCTTTTTGAATTTCTCATAGATCTCGACCAGTAACTTCGGTGCAATATTACAAGTCGCAGGAACAGCACCCTTGGCGCCCATTTGCAATGCGGAAAAAATCAGAGTGTCGCGCCCTTGCATCACCACAAAATCTGAGGGAACAGCCCTGAGGATTTCAATCGTGGTTTGCAAATCGCCACTCGAATCTTTAATGCCCACAATGTTTTTGATTTTGGCAAGCCTGCCACAAGTATCGGGATCGATCTTCAACCCACCACAGGTGACCGGGTTACTGTAAAGCAAAACGGGCAGATTAGTGGATTCCGCAATGCGTTTATAATGGTCATGAATTTCGTTTTGATTGGGCATAATAAAGTAAGGAGTGATAACTGAAACGCCATCAACGCCTTCCTTATGCGCCATTTTGGTAAGTCGTTCTGCTTCGCGGGTGGTTTCTGCACCCGTGCCTGCAAAAACCGGAACCCTTTTCCGCACCTGCTCAACAGCAACCGCAATAACCTGCTGTTTTTCAGCCTCATCCATGGCATAAAATTCGCTATTGGTTCCAAGCACAAATATGCCATGAACTCCTGCCTCAATCTGATGTTCAATAAACCACTTAAGGCGCTCAATATCGAGATCTTCGTTATCTTTAAACGGAGTGGCTAGGGGAGGGATGATGCCGTGGAAACTCATGCTTAATCCTTTTCGTACGGTTTGATTGCAGCTTTAAGCCTTGAGGAAAATTGACCACTATACGCCGCCCAGAGAACTTCCATGGGGTGGGCCACCCATACCGAAGGTTTATTTTCTCGCAGATACCGATCAACCTGTAAAAGGCAGCCAACATTTGCAGTGAAAATAGCACGGGCCCCAGTCGCGATGATGTTCTTTGCCTTGCGTTCGCCCAATGCTTTCGACATCTCAGGTTGGGTGATGTTGTAACTGCCTGCAGCGCCACAGCAGTGTTCGTTTTCGAGAAGGGGAACAAGTTTCAAGCCTTTGATCATGCCCATTAATTGCCTAGGGGGATTACGAATTTTCTGAGCATGGCTTAAACCACAAGCATCATGATAAGTCGCTTTTAAAGGCACTTCATGCGTAGGGGCAACGGGGCCAAGCTCCATCAGGAACTCATGAATATCTTTAACCTTAGAGCCAAAAGCTTCACCTTGTTTTTCGAATGGGGTTCCATGCAATAGGTGCCCATACTCTTTAAGCACGGGGCCACAGCCACCCGCATTATTAACGATAGCATCAAGCTTATTTGGTCCATCTGTCAACCCATCAGCAAAGGCAACACAGTTTGCTGCAGCAAACTTCTTAGCTTCGTTATCTAGGCCTGCATGATGGTGCAAAGCAGCGCAACATCCTTGGGTTTTAGGAATCCAAACCTCGCAGCCATTTTCTTGAAGCACCCTTGCCGTTGCAAGGTTAGCTTGGGGAAGAAATGCATCCGCAGCACAGCCTAAAATCAAACCAACACGCGCTCTTTTAACGCCCTTTGCAGGAAGTACCTCAGGGAATTCACCATAATGAGGTTCCATATCAGGAACAATTTCGTTAAGTAATCGAAGTGACTTGGGCAACAAGTTTCCAGCTAATCTAAGCAGCCACATCAGACCCAATTTTTGCAAAATACGAACAGGCAATAGTGCAAGCTTCATGCGCTTTGCATAGGGAGTAAGGTTGAAAAGCATCCAGCGCTGCAATGCGTTGACGGTGGGAGCAGGCGGAAGAACCCGGGTCATATCATGTTTATAAGAAGAAATGATTTTGCCATATTTAACACCCGATGGGCATGCGGTTTCGCACGCCATGCATTCCAAGCAAAGATCCATGTGCTTACGAACTTCAGGAGTGAGTTCGGTTCTGCCATCGGTAACAGCGCGCCAAAGATAGATGCGGCCTCGAGGGCTATCATTTTCATCGCCTGTTTCGACATAGGTAGGGCAAGAACCCAAACAAAGACCGCAGTGCACGCAGTCCATGAAAGTTTCATAATCAACATTAGTTCCAAAGCCCTTTTCTCCGGAGAGAACATGAAGGGCAAGGGGATCTTTAGGGATTGGTTTAGAAACGCTATGTGTATGTGTATTCATAAGATTATATTTTGAACCTATTAATTAAATACGATCAACAAATCGTCCGGGGTTAAATAGTGCTTTAGGATCTAGAGATTCTTTAACTTTACGCATGACTTTAACATCGGGCCGGGTTTGGCCCCAAACTGGGAAGTCTGCTTTCCACTCGGGCAGGCAGTAAGGGAGCACCAAATTACCCTGATACCGAACCGCCTTTTGTAAAAGCGTATCAACAGAGTTAAATGCCACTTGCCTAGCTATTCCTTCTGGGATGTGTCCGAAAACAATCCCCGACCCTGCGTGTGCCTGAAGCAAAACACCAGGAATAGTTTCAGTTGCCAATGCACACCAAGAAGCAACCTTGGCGGAAGGAATGTTTGCTTTAAAAGTCAGAGGGCAACCAGAAATCCGAGCAGCTTGAAACTCTCCTAGAGCCTGCCATAATGCAGAATCAGAAGGCGCATTGATGATCTCCAACTTGCTGTTGGGAACATCAGTGAGTTCGTTTGCAAGTGTTTCGGTTTGCCATTTCACTGCTTCGGTACTGTGCTCAAAACCAATAAAAACACCGTAGTCAGAAGTAACAGCAAGATGCTTAAAGAGAAGATGTTGCAAAGCGGTTTTATTAAGCAACTCAACTGCAACGGGCCTGGTCTTGGTGTTATGAATCCGATCTAAAACAGATTCAACATTAGCGTGATTCAATGTGAGCAAAACAAAAGCGGAAGTTTCCGGGTTGGGTTTTACTTTAAGCGTAACCTGGGAAATAACTCCAAGAGTTCCCAAAGCGCCCGTGTGAAGCTTGCAGAAATCGTAGCCAGCAACATTTTTAACAACCCTGCCACCCGCTTTGGTTTCTACGCCTTCATCATTAAGAATCGAAATACCAATCACATAATCACGTAAGGTGCCCCAACCAAAGCGCCTGGGCCCAGAAGTGTTCGTAGCAAGTAAACCACCAAGCGAAGAATTAGCAGGATAAGGATCATCGATGGGGAGCCTTTGATTTTCTTTCCCCAGCATCTCCTTCAAATCTTTAATAAGGATACCGGCCTGCACGGTAACAGTCATGTCACGGGCAGGATAATCAATCACCTTGTTAAGATTTTTTGTACCAAGCACTATGCCCTTACGAGAAGGCGCATAACCCATATTCATTTTGGAACCAGACCCAGAGGGAACGATGGCATCCAAGTTGGCAGCAGACTGCTTAATGATTTCGCATGCTTCAAGAACATCGGAAGGATGCTTGTGCTGAAAACCATCGAGCGGATTTAACGAATCAGAAAAAGACAAGGAAAGATCCTCCGTTACTACATTGCAGCCATTCTACCGGCTTTGGAAGCTTCAATACAGGCGCCCGCAGTGGGCAACATTTTGTGTGGGCTGCAATTATTCGTTGGGTTGAATGCGTTCCGTAGCCTGATCATCATTGCAAGATCATCAGGCGTAAAAAGCTTGGACATGAAATCGATTTTTTCGACACCGATACCATGCTCTCCGGTGACACTACCGCCCACCCTAATGCATTCGTCAAGGATTTCGCCACTGGCTGCGAGAACCCGTGTTACTTGATCAGGAAACCGTTCATCAAAAAGCAGAATGGGATGAATATTGCCATCCCCTGCATGAAACACATTACAAATTTTGAGATCATACTTAAGCCCAATGCGCTGAATTTCCCGAAGGATATGAGGCAACTTGCTTCGAGGGACAACGCCATCCTGGGTACAAAAACTGGATGCGAGCCTGCCTACTGCGCCAAAGGCCTGCTTACGGGCTTTCCACAGCAAGGTACGCTTGGCATCGGTGTCAGCTTTGCGAACTTCACGTGCGCCATGCTTTAGAGCAATCTGAGTAATTCGTTCTGCTTCGGTATCAATCCCCGCTTCTAATCCATCGACTTCCATGATGAGAATTGCGCCCGCATCAAGAGGAAAACCAAAATGGAAGGCATCTTCAAGTGCTCCAAGAATCATTTGATCGAGCATTTCAAGTGCAGCAGGAACAATGCCTGCACCGATTATTTCACTAATAGTATTGGTGGCGTCATCAACACTATTGAAAACACCTAACAAGGTACGATAAGAATCGGGGTTACGAGTGATCCTAACCCATGATTTCACTGCAACGCCAAAAGTCCCTTCAGAGCCAACGATCACGCCCGTAAGATCATAGCCAGGATTATCTTCAAGCGGGCCACCAGTGTTAATGATTTCGCCATCGGGCAATACAAGTTCCACGCCCATGATGTGATTAACCGTCACGCCATACTTTAGGGTATGAGGGCCGCCCGAATTGGTTGCGACATTGCCCCCGATGGTGCAAGCCCCTTGGCTCGAAGGATCTGGAGCAAAGTGGTAACCCTGCGGCTTAAGGTGATTGGTTAGCCAAAGGTTGATAACGCCCGCCTCAATCAAAGCGCAGCGGTTCCTGTAATCTACATCAAAGATCTTTTTCATACGAGCAAGCGAGATTACAACGCCACCGCCTACAGGTAGGCAACCGCCCGCAAGGCTAGTGCCCGCCCCTCTTGGCAGAAAAGGCACTTTAAAATAATTGCAGGCATCGACAATCCTCGAAACTTGCTCGGTGGTGGTTGGGAAAACAACGACATCGGGCCGGTTTTTTTCAATCGTAAAACCATCACACTCGTAAACCATCAATTCGCTTGCAGCAGTAATGATGGCATCTGCACCAACGATGTTTTTCAAACTATCCAAAAGCCTTTTCATGCAATCATTCCAAAAACTAAAGTTTTGAATACCATACCCGAAACATCAATAATTCCGGGCATTCTTGCGCACATGAACCATGGGGTCGCCCCCGGCAAGAATTGTGCCTGAAACCACTTCAGCAATCAGCAACTGATGATCACCCGCATTAAGAACACCCGCAGCTTTACATTGCAAAACCGCACAGGTATCTAGAAGAACAACAGGCAGGTTGTGCTCTCTTTGTAGGTTCAAATCTTTCAATTGATCAGGACCAGAAATAGGCTTGGCAAACTTACCAACCATCTGGTTTTGCCCTTCCTTAATGATATGAAGATTAAAGATTTTGCCCGGCACCAACTGCGAAAGTATACTGCGCTCAGAACGAATCGCAATGTTCACCATCAGGGGTGAAAAAGAACACTGCTGCACCCAACTTGCCAGCATAAAATCATCTGCGCCTGTATCGTCAAGGTGAGAAAGGATGAACAGGCCACTGGGGATTTTTCCCATTGCTGTTGCAACATCATCCTTAATGACGGATTTAGGACCAAATTGAATGGGAGGTTTTTCGCTCAAGGTTTACTCAACAATTCCTGTATTTGTTTTTCTAGTTTATCTTGATCATCAACGTTATCTAACTTTTGAACGATTCGATTCTGCTTGTTGAATAGAAACAGTGCAGGTACATAAACACCATCCAACTTCGACATCCACACTGATTCGGGTTCATCAAGAATCAAATTTACAAAGTCTGCTTTCATCTTTTGCAGAAAAGGCAGCGTGGCTTTTTCTACCCCGCCCATTAATCCCTTATCTACGGCCATGTTTAAATGCACTGTCACCAGCATGAACCCTTGACCTGCGAATTTCTGATGCATCTGAACCAGATGCGGAAATTCTTTTTTACAAGGGACTCAGTCATGGCGCCAGAAATCAACCAAAATAACCTTCCCCTGATTGGCTCGAACCAGCGAGGTTAAATCAGAATACTTAATTGTTTTTACCGAAACTTCTGCAGCAGATGTATACGCAACTGCAAGCAGGAAACCAGCCATCAGGATTATCTTTTTCATAGTCATCTCCAAGGAAACACACACTCAAACATCATGTTAGCGTGAAAAATATAAAATGCGAAGCACTTTCACCCTTTTCGAATGGTGTAAAGTGTCCCTTTGTGCCTGATCCCCCCGGGCAATCCAGCCTTTAATACCTGAGTGGTGTAAACAAACCCTGATTTATCAAGCGTTTCTCTAAGCAATTGAGCTGGAATTCGATCTTGGTCGGTCATCAAGCACAACCCATCAGGGGCTAAAACCTTAGCGATCATTTTTAACAACGGGTCGACATTACCAGGCTCGTAAACCAAATCTGATGCGAGAATAAGTGGGAAGCTTAAATCATCGGGCACATTACGCCAATCAATTTGCATGGTGGCAAAATTTTCAAACCCATTGGCACGGGCATTTTCAGCAGCGAATTCTAGGGCGGTGGCATCATAATCTGAAAAAGTGACATTCAAGCCCTTGTGAAGCCCGACCACACCAACAAGCCCCAACCCACACCCTATTTCTAAGGTTTTCTGATTGGGGGTAAATTGTTCTTTCATCAAAAACTTGGCAAGCATCCGGGCGGAAGGCCATATTTCAGCCCAGTAGGGCATGTTTTCGTTGTAAGTAATATCGTTAATTACATCTGGATGGGTCAGCATTTTATCGGTTTCGGAAGGCCGGCCGATCGTGAATTCTTTTTCTCCTGCAATTACTGTTTCCCAAATGGTTGAGCCAAGGGCTTCTCTGGGAGTTGCAGGCATTTTTTTTTGCGGGGTGTTAGACATCTTAAAATCCCAACGGGTTCAAATTCTACAAAAGTCCGCAACTCTTTAAAAACACTTCGCCAGTTATTTCTTGATCCGCAGGAAGCCTGCAATAACCCGCAGCATTATCAAAATGCGCATCCAAAATAATCTGCTTGGAATTAGTGTAATCAAATCCGTGGTTACAAGGAATATGTCCTGTCACCAGCCATTTACAATGAACCTTATTAAGGAAGTTTTCCGCATTTTCAAGGCTGGTATCCCTGCCCCAAACCAATGAATGTACATTACCCCCAGGGAAAAGATCCGACTCCTGCTCGGGAACCAACTCTAGTTTTTTCGGGTCGAAACTTTCTAACTTCGTCTTATCGGGCAAACTATGGCTTATGCAAACCTGATTGGGCAGCAAAATCATCGCTGGTATCACGCTTATCAAGTTCTTATATGCTGCCATTATTTCATTAACCGCTGAAGGGTACGCAAATGCAACCCCTTGATCAAACAACTGATTCAAATCGATATTATTCTTGGAAATCTGCCTGTTTGTTACTTGCGATAGTTCATGATTTCCCAATAAATAATGAATCTGATTGGGAAACTGACACTTTAATGATGCAACCATGTCTAAAACCAGATGGGAATTATCCGACCCATCCGCATGGGTTGTCGTACCGTGGATTAATTCCTGAACAATAAGCGTTCGCTTAGGATTGGCCTTCAAATCCGCTAAAGTAAAGGCTTTTTTGAGGTGATCCACCCTACCATGCAAATCCCCCACCACAATAACCTCCGAAGCGCTAGCAAGACGAAGCACCCTGCCAGACCTCCCCGGAGTATTTTTAAATGCAAGAATTGCTTTTTCTATGGTAATAAGGACTTTATTGGGATCTATCATAATGAAGAGGATTCTAATTTCTATTAGTTCGAATTATTCCTGAATTTCCAAGGTACTAAATCATGGCAATTGAAGATATCGTAATCGCAATGACAGGCGCCAGCGGTGCCCCCTATGGAATTCGGCTGCTTGAAGTACTCCTTCAAGCCGGAAAGCACATACACTTTACCCTAAGTCCATCCGCAGTAGAAGTGATAGGAACAGAATGTGGCAGAAAAATTGACCCAGACAAGTTTAATCCGTCAAAGTTTTTCGGTCAATTTTGGACGCCAATTCTCTCAAGCAGATTTACTTATCACAATTACCGTGATTTCGGATCGGGCATCGCCAGCGGATCTTTTTTAACAGGGGGAATGGTCATTTGCCCCTGCAGCATGGGAACGATGGGTGCAATAGCATCAGGAATTTCAGACAATTTAATCACTCGGGCAGCAAATGTTCATTTAAAAGAACGCAGAAAATTGGTGATTGTACCGCGGGAAACCCCCTTGCATTTAGTACACCTACGCAACATGATCACCTGCACAGAGACAGGAGCAGTTATTTTGCCCGCCATGCCCGGTTTTTATCATAAGCCCACTTCGGTGGAAGATATCGTGGATTTTATCGTAGCTCGAATTTGCGATCAATTAGGCGTTGATCACAACCTGCAAAAGCGCTGGGGCCAAAACGAGGGGGATTAACAATCGTAATACTCATCCTCAGGGTTCCATGCTGGTATGCCAAGAACGATAGTGCGAACACCCTCTAAGCTCCAAAGCCTATGTTTTGTGTTCGGTTCGATGTAAATTACCATTCCCGGCTCTACCGCGATGGTGTCATCGTTCAATTCCATCTTGCCTTTACCCTCTAAAATATAGTAAACCTCTGTACATTCCTTATGGTAATGCTTGACTGAATCTTGGATAAAAGTCACATGAAAGTTACAAGCTAAACCATCGGGGCGAGTTAAAACCCGGGTGCTTTCTCCGCAAGAACAGGGCACTGTAGGCGATTCTGATACTAAATGGACCCGATACCCCTTGGCAATGGTGGCAGGCATGGCATACTCCAAAGAAAAAAGTGAACTCGCAAACGCGCAAAACAATTGTGCCTTTAGATCGCTTTTCAAAGCCTCTCTAATGTGCCTATCAATAGCAAGCTTAGCTTCTGGCATGGCTTGCAGCAAAAAAAGCAAGACAACAAGTACCCCCCAAACTACCATATTTTCTAATTCCTTGAAGCCCAAAGAAGAACTAAACAAAGGAAGCGTCAAAGGGCAGGTTTTCTGGTCTGGGCCAACCCCTATTATCGAGGGCTTCAACGGCCCAATCAGCCCATTAAGCGAACACGCCAGCAAACCAAGGCTTGCATGGGCCAACCCCAACGCACCCAAAATAAACCCTAGTAACAAAGGTATTGAACACGCTGTCGTCTTTTTGGATGCTCCCGAAACAAACGACCTTAATAAAGTCAGTTTCGCACCTGTAGAGGTGGAAACCAATAATTTCCAAATGCAAGTCAACCAAGATGGTGTCTCTTCTCCCGTTGGTTTCGTTATGCTGGGAGACGGGGTTAATTTTGTCAACAAGCAAGATTTTTTTTATTCGATCCGAGCCCGGGGTAATGCCTTTTTCAGCATTCCTTTGTCTAACAAAAATAAACCGGTTCATAGGGTGTTTACAAAACCCGGTGTTACAACTTTAACCACAGGCACCGGCCAATTCTGGATGCGATCCCATCTTTTTATATTAACTCACCCCTATGCAACCCGATGCGACAAAGATGGAGCCTTTGAAATTGCAAATCTTCCTCAGGGGAAGCATGATTTTAAAGTCTGGATTCCAAATTGGCAGGTTTCCGAAAAAGAGATCGATGCAGAAACCTGGGAAATCACCCGCTTGGAGTTCGCACCACCCACAACAAAGAAATTCTCCGCAACCATCATGCCTGATTCCAACCCAAGGGATCAAAAAATCGATTTTTCCCTGTCGGACATGCAGGCACAAAAATAGATTTTAAACATGATTATCTTCTTATACCCCTTCACGTTACCCTAATTTGATGGTAAGTTGACTGTAATATTATATCCCAGCGTTTTTTATGTTTTATTTGTCTGGAGGTTCATGTGTCATCAATTGATTATAGTCAGGTTCGAAAAGGTATGGTTATCGTGGGCGAAGGTGGTCAACTCTTCCAAGTGATTGATCGCGATCTTAATACCCCTGGTAACTTGCGATCTATTCTTAGCTTGAAGCTTAAGAACATCAGCAATGGCAATACTTTGCAAAGTCGGGTTCGCCCCCAAGACAAAGTAGAACAGGCATACCTTGATAAAAGGGAAGCACAGTATCTATACCGCGATGGCGATGATTTTATCTTCATGGATCAAGAATCATTCGAGCAAACCCCACTGCATAAAGACTGGGTAGGCGACCAGATTTATTATCTAAAAGAAAACGATATCGTGCATGTGACTTTCTTCGAAGCAAAGCCCATTTCACTTGAATTACCTCCAACCGTGCACCTTAAAGTGGTCGAAACTGACCCCGCATTAAAAGGCGCAACGGCTGCAGCTCAATTCAAGCCAGCAATCCTAGAAACCGGCCTTAAAATCACCGTCCCCCCTTTCATCGGCATTGGCGAACTTATCGCAATTGATACTCGCACCGGTGAATACTTAAGCAGGTATACCGAAGGTAAATGAGCCTCGATTTTACTGCTGACTGGGAGAAAACAAATTGCCCTGGTTGCCAATGCAACCGGGGTTTTGTTTTTTTAAACCTCAAACCCAATCCAAGCCACGAGCAATGTCACTCTCAATTAATCCGCTGCCCGGATTGCCAACTCGTATATCTTTCTCCAAGGCCTAACCTCAACATCATCGGACAATTTTACTCCGCTGATTACGCCCCGCATCAAGCCAATAAAATCAAACACCAAAAAAAAAGTAGCAAGGAATTCTCTTCGCCTCCTCCTAGGGTTCATGCAAAGTTGCTCGACTACGGGTGTGGCAATGGTGCCTTCCTTCTAAAAATGAAGGCGTTGGGGTGGGAAGTAACAGGGCTGGATTCTTCAGCAAATGCTATAGCAGTTGCAAATGCAGCAGGAATAAAAGCCTTGAGGGGAGACTTCGATCATCCGGAAGTTGCCTCAGTGAAATTCGATTGCATCACCATAAGGCAAGTGTTGGAACATCTGCACAACCCGATTGAAACCTTGATAAATGCACGGAAGCATTTAGCTACAAAAGGCAAGATATCTATCTCGGTACCAAACATCGAGAGCCTGCCATTTCGATGGTATCAGGAAGATTGGCTGGGCATTGATTTCCCGAGGCATTTGCTTTTTTTCAACCCAACGAGTTTGAAAAGTATGCTGAGTAAAGCAGGATTGAAAGTGCTGGAAATGCACCAGATCAGGCATTCCAGTTGGCTCAGAGAATCAGCATCAAACGCTTTAAAAGCAAAGGGCTTTGGATTTAAACGCTGGCTGGGAAGTCGAAAATTAAGTAGCAGCGTAATAAGTTTGTGGGCGGGCCTTACCAATCAATGCGATTGTATTCAGGTGCTTGCAGTTGAAGAAGATTGAGAATCTCGTTCATTGGATTTTCTGGAAGCAACTTCAAGAAACACCACTAGCATCTGTTTGTAATGATGCTCGAAAGTCCACTGGCCTGCGGTCTTCCTAGCTGCCTGACCTGCTGCAATTCTAGTCTGGCTATCAATATATTGCGTCATACTCCAGGCAAGTTTTTCGTAATCATGAGGATCATCCACCACGATACCTTCTTTGTTTTGCGTGATGAATTCTGATGCGCCGTTGTATCGAGTGGTGATCACGGGCAAGCCACATCCCATGGCTTCGGGAACAACATTCGAGCAAGGATCGTAAAATGTTGGATGAACGAGGAAGTCGGATGCGAAGTAACAATTGCGCATGTCATCACAGAAACCAACAAAGCGAACTTTGTCTGCAACGCCAAGCCTATCTGCAAGCTTTTCAAAACCGCCTGTATGCTTGTTACCCACAATCATAAGTTTGATCGGGCTCTTTGCAGGCAAAAGCTTCATCGCATGAAGCAATGGTTCCAAACCTTTGAGCCTATAATTCATCCCAACAAATAATGCCAAGCAATCAGATGGATCAATATTCCACTGCTGACGCCATTCGATTCTGCGCTTGAGCCTGTCGGTTTCCTGAAAACGATTAGGATCCATCGCAATACGAACCAGACGAAGATCATTGGCAGAGATCTGATAATATTTTTGGAAGTGATCACGCACCATTTCACTAATGCCAATCACGATCGATTTTTTCATTCCGAGGTATTGCAATCGTTCAAGCATCAAAAAAGATTGATGGGAAAGATCAAATGTTTTGAAGAATTTAACAACCTTGCGAATCGTAGGATTCTTATATTTTAAAAGGTTATGCTCTGCAGTAGCTGCAAACAAACCACCTTGAGGGTATAGCACATCGAGACCCCAGGTTTTATCAAACCCAACGCTCACATCATGATCCTGACCCTTAAGAGCTTTTAAGCAAGCAGAACCAAACGACCAAGGACGCATGAACCTTGGAGACCAAGGAAGATCAACCTGATGAAAAATCACGGAAGTAGGCAACGCGGAAGCATCCCAGCGACTGGCATAAAGATGGATTTGATGCCCATCAAGAGCAAGCCTACGAACAAGCGATGCGATGTAGGTTTCACAACCACCGCGCTTGGGAAGAACACTTTCATAGCAAAATGCTATATCCATCTTACCTAAACCACTGCCTTTCTAATTACCATACCGAAACAATCGATACACTCATTTAATCTCGACCAACAAGGGCAATAAACTTAACCAACATTTATAAAGAGCTAAGCAGCTTTCTTTTTTAAGTTATGGCGCCTGTAACGACCCCATTTGATTCTAATGACATAAAGCAAAATCCGATCCAAGGCGGATCGAGGGCCTAAATCCCTATAGCAGCGCCAAAACTCCAGCCTATCCCGATCATCAACGCCTTCGATTTCAGAGGAATAAATAAGCTGGGCGAGGTCCTTGATTTTCCAAACCTGTGAAGTCCAGGTATGGCTCCCCAGTCTGTGAAGATCAATCAGCACAACCTTGTCTCTCCAATTGGGTGTTCTGAATGTGTCATTCTTATCGATATAAAAATGGCACAAATAAAGATCCTTATGAAACCAATTGCGATCATGCAGGATTCTTGACATGCGTGCCATTTCGCTAACAAGTGATTTTTTCCACCTGCGAAATGCCTGGGGAGTCTGCCTAACCGATGCTAAAGGAATCGCTTCATGAAGCGGAATCATATTATCCAATTCACGAACTGCGAGAGCACTTCGAAGCTTAGCGCCCGGCCCTATGAACTCAACCGCTGCAACGGTTTCAGGAACTTGTAGCCCCAATTGTCTGGCTGTTGCAAGATGATGAAATTCTTGCATCGCAGGGGACCATGCTTTTTTAGGAAACAACCAACCCATCAATCCTTCCCAAAACGAAAGCTTGTAATGCCTTTTCAAATAAAAACAAAGCTCGGGTTTACCATCCTTGCCAGGCAGAATAATCCTGCCCACCGAACGACCCTGCTTCGAATGAAACCTATCCGTGACCCCAATATCCATTACACGGGTTGTCCAATCTTCACCATAATGGGCAATCCATTCAGGGCTAGAATAAAACTTCACAAAGCTGCCATCTTTCTGAACTTGAATTGCCACTCCATTTTGCATTTCATTCATGTTCATTTCATTTATTTGTAAATTAGTTTTGCGGATGGTTGCAAGCTTTGTTCCGCCCGAATTTACATCCATTGCAAGAACTCCAGTTCCAATTTGGGATGTAGAATTTATCATCTGATGATCATGGCCGATCTCGTCAGAATATGCTTTGCGAAAGCAGACGATGCCTTGTTGTTGTGCTCCCAATGATCGAAGCACTTGTTTCATTTTCGCCATATCGATGCTGGCCCATTTGGGATTTGCAACCGGAGCTTCCTCGAGGCAATTTGCAGCATCAAGATAAACCTGCGGATTGGAAGCTTCGGCAACCCTTAAAAACAAGGTCTTCTTTCCCTTAAGATAACAACCAGAGGAATGAACCTTGGCAAGCATCCTGCCCATTGCTTCAAAAACCATCTGCTGCCTGCCCAAAATCTCGGCACTTGTTCCTTGTTGAAACCATTCATAAAGGGGCAAAGTCTTTGCAGGCTCTCTCGTAAGTAGAAACGATTCTTGTGAGAAGAAATTCTTCTTGCGAATACCAAGAGCAAGGATTTTCCCAGTACACACGCCATGGCGTTGAATCTTGTAAAGAATTGCAGCGTGGGAATACTCAGGGGCCTTGGCTTTACGGGATTTAAAACAAGAAAAAAAGAGTGATTCAAACCACGAAATATTTCGATACTGCAAACGAAGTTCAGAATCACCGCACGGCATTGTTTTTCGAAGGACGACCTTTCCATTTACATGAAGCTTTTTTGCTTCTAATAGTAATTGGTCAAGGTGTAATTTTTCATCTTCAGAGCAAATGGAAGTGACAAAGAGATTTTGCTTTTCGAGGAAAATCCAATTTTGTGGCTGCAATGCAACTTGAGTGTTACGCTTTTCGCGAACATGCCTGTAGCTTAAAAGCCTGATGGCTTCGCGATCGATATCAAGTGCAAGCAGATGAAATAGCGGTAGGTTGGAATTCCCTTGTGAAAAATGAGCGGTAGCTTCAAGGTAGGAAGTCAGGAACGCAAGTTTTTCTCTGGGCCGTAAAATACTTTCGTCCAAGGTGGCGTGAAGCCTTGCAAGATTACCCGACCTTATATTCCAAGGCAGATCCCGCATCCTGAAAGATCTTTGCCAATCGAGCAGATAAACCATCCGGGTTTCTGGGTTAACCAAAACATGCTTCGAGTACAAATCAACATGTGAAAAACCAAGGGTGTGCATCCGGGCCAGAATCCATGCAAGCCTGCGCAATACTTCTTTACGTTGGTTTCGACTTCGCTGCTCTGCAAAATAAGTTTTAAGATTTACGGTATCAGGAATTTCTTCTACTAAGAGGAAAGAATGGCCTAGGCAGGTTTTGCCTACTGCAACCCATAAAGGAGCGGGAATCCCCTCGTGTTCGAGTGCTTTAAGAATGCGGGCTTCGTGTAATACTCCGGCTGAATGCGCCAGGATTGTTTTTACCCAACCCCGATTGTGTTCTTTTTTCAAAAAGGCGCGAGCTTCGTTTTTACCATTCCCCAAAGTTACGCTTGATACATGCCTGCCTGTTTTCCAACCATGCCCTGTAACCCTGATTCCTTCCAAGTTGAAAACATCTTCCGGTTTTTCAATACCCTGGGAAAATAGCATGGCTCGTTTGCTGGGACGAATCACCAGAAAACCATTCTTTGAAGACGAAAATATGTTTGAAATCTTCCCCAGCAAGCCAGCCACTGGCAAGAAAATCACACCCATTATTCTTAACATCCTTGAAATCAAAACACTCACTCCAAGTATTATCCCACCGACCTTAAAAACCTTGCAGTTTCTAACTGCTGATCCAACAAACTAACACCCGCACTCAACACATCCAAAGGCATCAATTCCTTCATACACTGATGCTCCAGCGGGCAAACCCTTTTCTGACAAGGCCCGCAAGGCAACTTCTTCTGCAGGTTGATTTCCTTCTTATGATAAGTATCAGTCCACTCTATGTGCGTCGGGCCGAATAATGAAACCACAGGCTTGTTGAACGCCGCCGCAAAATGCCTCGGCCCACTATCCGTTGTTACCAGCAATTGACATTTCTTAATGCAAGCCTTGCTTAAGCCAAGCGAAAGATCTGGCATGCCAGGTTCTGCAAGGCATCGTGCTGAAGGATGGCCAATAAGCGAAGTAATGCGAAGTGCGAGTTCGCTTTCCTTGGGCCCACACATGACAAGAATGCCAGCCCCTCTAAGCCTGATAAGTTCGCGTGCAAGAGAAGCAAAATGCTCGGCAGGCCAAAGCTTGGAAGCACCAAAGGCAGCCCCTGGATTCAAGCAGATAACTTCCGGCTTGTCTTTGAATGCTGCAAATTTCCAGACCTGCTCAGCCATTTCTTCTTCTACTGTGGAAGTAAAAAGCTGCATTTCATAACCAGGATTCGGGGCCCCTGCAACCATGGCTAACTGGTTATAAGAATCAATGGCGGGCGAAGGAATGAACTCGCCTTTTGCATCTCGCGGAGATTCAAGCGAATCAGAGAGTAGCCATTTTCTGAAATAGCGGTTAAAACCAATGGATCGTTTGCATCCTCCCATCCACGCTAGGAGGCCTGCCCTGAAAGAATTGGGAAACAATACAGCGACATCTATTTTTTCTTTTTTAAGTTGAGATGCAGCTTCTAACAAGGATAGATCTTTTTTTCCGCCTGTAAGAATCATGGAATCAAACCAAGGATTGCCTGCAAGAATGGGAGCAACATAAGACTTGGAAACGCAGACGAATTTCCCCGAGGGGAAATGGAGTTTGAGCGCCCTGATGGCAGGAGTAGCCATCACCGCATCACCAATCCATCCTGGAAGAAAAATCGCAACATTCATAGAATCAAACATCCCTGTAGAAAAATTAAGCAGCTCCAAGGCGCTCTAAAATACCGGTAGTAGAAAAACCTTTACGAAGCGAAGCAAGGTGAACCCTGCCTCCATAGCTTTCAACAAATTGCCCGCCGACCACCTCATCCTTCTGATAATCCGCGCCCTTGACCAAAACATCAGGCTTAAGGAAGCGAATTAAATCGATGGGTGTTTTTTCTTCAAAAATAGCGAGATAACTAACACATTCGAGGCCAGCAATAACTACGGAGCGGGCATCAATCTTATTGACGGGCCTAGTTGGGCCTTTCAACATTTGCACGCTTGAATCGCTGTTCAAACCAACGATAAGAATATCGCCCTGCGCTCTGGCTTCGCGCAAATACTGAACATGGCCCGCATGAAGTACATCAAAGCAGCCATTAGTGAATACAACTTTTCTGCCTAGCTTCCGGTGCTGTTCAAGTTCACGAAGAAGCGAATCGCGACCCATCATTTTTTCGATACCAGAAAGGCTATCGCCCTTGGTAGCAAGGGAAGATTTGCAGATATCCTCAATCATTTCGGCTTTAGTAACGGGAACCACGCCAATCTTTTCTACTTCCAATCCACCTGCAATATTTGCAAGCTTGATGGCTTCGGGGTAATCAGCACCTGCAGCAAGTGCCATGCCTAACACTGCAAGCACCATATCGCCTGCACCAGTGATATCGTAAACCTGCCTAATTCTCGTAGGAAAAATATCAGAGCGCCCATCTTGGTGCGAAAGAGCCATCCCCTCTTTATCAAGGGTAATAATAGCCGCCTCCATATCTAATCGCTCGCGTAATAATGCAGCAGCAGCCAAGCCATCTTCATTGGTTTCAATTACCCTGCCTGTAGCAAGGCCAGCTTCAAGCCTGTTGGGAGTCATGGTCGAAACGCCATGATATTTGCGATAATCGCTACCTCTAATTGGGTCTACAATCACTTTCTTGCCTATGGCTTTGCAATCGGAAATCACGCTTGCAAGCAAGCCTGGTGTACAGACACCCTTGTCGTAATCACTAACCAGAACGAGATCAAAATCATTGATGTTGCGTTTGATCAATTCCGCAAGCCGGGTTTCTAAATGCTTGGAAAGATGATCACGCACCTCGTAATCAACTCGAATGATCTGTTGCGGATGCCTATGCTGGGCCTTTCCTATGTAGCGCTCTTTAACCGTAGTGGGCCGTTCGGAATCCACCAACACCGTTTCAGGATCAATCCCCTGCTCTATCAACATGCTGCGCAATTGCTCGCCATTCGAATCTTTTCCAACAACACCAGCAATCTGCACCCTTGCGCCAATCGCTTTAAGCATGGTCGCAACACTGCTAGCCCCGCCTAGGCGCTCTTCTCTGCGCTCTGCCCGAAGCAAAATCACAGGAGCTTCCTGGCTGATGCGCTCTGCATCACCCCAAACATATCGATCTAACATCAAATCACCCAGCACAAGAATCCTTGGTTGCCCAAGCTTGTGCACAAGATCAACGAGCTCGGTTCCCTGCTGCATTAAAACTTCAGGCGTAACCAGTCTGGGCTTCATTTCGTTCAACATGACTTCCCCTAATAATTAGGCCGCCTTGGATTCATTAAACTTCGGCCTTGCAGCCCATGCCGCTGCCACAGATGCATGCAACAATGGCAACATGATTTCATGGTGCCCGGTAATTTCAATGCCTTCGGAAGAAGGCCGGTTGAGCACATTCACCGTGCTACGGTAACGCGATTCCTTGTCCATATTCACACAAACAAGCCCATCCAAATCATAGTTGAAATTCCTGACAACGCTGACCGCCTTTAAAAGAACTTCAGGCATGATCACCGCACTGCCAAGATTCAACCAAACACCATTAGCCATGGTGCTTACCACAGAGCATAGAATGCGAAAATCTAAGTGACTTGATTCACCAATAGCAGCGCCACTTACATGGGGATGCATATGCACAATATCGGTGCCCACAGCGACATGAACGGTGCAAGGAATGTTAGCTTTGCGGGCTGCAAGCAAAAGGCTGACTTCAGGAGCCTTACACATTTTTTCTTCAAGCAATGCCCCAACAGCAGCGCCAAGGCCAATGCCTTCATCTGCCCCCCTGCGGGTTGCAAGTGCAAAGAAATCTGCGGTTTCGCGCGCCATTCCAAACTTACCATCATTCAACATCGTGCCAACATCTTCGCTCGTTTTTCCTTCCAAGGCCAATTCCACATCATGGATCGCAGCAGACCCATTCATTGCAATCGCCTTGATAATCCCCTTTTGAATCAAATCAATTAAATAGGGAGCACAGCCTGTTTTAATCACATGCCCACCGATGGCAGCAACCACGGTATTGCCATTGGATCCGGCCCTTACCAGATGATCCCTCACTCTGCGAATGCTTTTACCAGCAAGTTGATTGGGTAGTGAATCGATCAAATCTGCAACCGAAGCGTGCTCATTTAATGGTTTGCCCAAATCTTCCTTGAACACCTTGGAAGGTCTAGATGCCAAATCGTAGGTTTTCAAACCCTGAAGATCGAAAGGTTTGTTCATATTTTTGATTCCGGTATAAGTCACTATAAAATCCTCCATTTAAAAAGCTCTCGGACTAAACTAAAAGCGTTTTGGATCGCACCAATGCTTGAAGTTGTTCCGCACCAGACAAAAATCGCATTTCAACCCGAAGCGCATAAAGCAGATTCCCACCCAAGGATGAAGCTCGAATTTTCACCAAATCCTTGTGGGTTGTAACCAAAAGTGTATCCCCATCTACAAACTGGGAAGCCCACTCAATCAAATCCACAATATCATTTCTTGTATACGCATGATGATCCGGAAAAACCCTGCTCCCCACTACAATTGCACCTAGGTTTTCCAACGTTTTGATAAATGATCCAGGGTTTCCAATGCCGCAAAACGCAAGAACTTTCCTACCCTTGATCTCTTCCAACTCCATCGATTCACTTTCCCAACAAATCATCTCTACAGGCTGATGTATTGCTTCGCAAAGCACCAAACCCGGAGCTATTTTGGTAATCTCATTTCGAAGGCTTGTTAGCTTTTCTTTCGTCACCTGATCGGCACGGGTTATCACAACTGCCCCTGCTCTTTTTAATCCCGACTTGGGTTCCCGCAATGTTCCACGAGGCAACAAGTAACCATGCCCCCAAGGGTTCGTCGCATCCACCAACACAATATCTAAATCCCTTGCAAACTGGCGATGCTGAAAACCATCATCCAATACCAGTACTTCGCTTTCTAACTCTTCGATCGCTGATTGAGCTATCAGATATCTATCAGGCCCCTGAAGGTGAGGAACATCGGGCAATCGATCTTCAAGCAACATGGCTTCATCATTGGCACCACCCGCACCGCCATAACCACGGCTTAAAATCGCAACCCGCAATTCCAACGAGCAAAGAACCCTGCACAGCCATTCAACACATGGGGTTTTTCCTGTGCCCCCAGCAGTCAGGTTGCCTATGCAAACCACAGGTACTACTACTTTTTTTATCCTGAATATTTTAATTGTAAAGAATATGTTGCGCAGCCATACACTTGCCCCGTAGGGAAGGCTCGCCAACCAAAGAACCATTCTTAGCACATGAGAATTGATTGAACTCGATTTGCCAGACGCAATATCACTATGCCAGACAGACCAATCAAGGTTTTGCCGGGGATCGTTTAACGGAACGGAACTCGCAATGCCGCATACCAAGGGACACATCCTTTATCCCAACAAGTAAAATCGCATCCATGCATCTCAAAATAAAGGGCGGGGAGAACGCAAAATCTCCCTTCGAATTTTTTGAAGATATAAATTTATATTCGTTTTTGAAAGTTCGTGTCAACGGCGAACGGGAAAGCCATCCGCTTTAGAAAGCAAAATCTTGGTGCAAACAACAGGAAACGAACCTACCACCAAAAAAAACGAACAAATAAAGTATAACCATGTTGACACGGTAATATTCTGTTATACAATTGGAAATATAAGTTTGTTTTACTTTGTTGTAACATCAATTTTAAGGTGGTCTATGAGCTACAAATCCCAGAAAAAAGGCTTTACACTCATCGAACTCTTGGTGGTTATCGCCATTATAGCGATACTGATCGGCTTGCTTTTGCCTGCAGTGCAGAAAGTTCGCGAAGCCGCTGCCAAGCTTCAATGCACCAATAATCTAAAGCAAATAGGCTTGGCAATGATGAATTACGAAAGCACTTACAAGAGGTTTCCCGCAGGTTACCTCGATAATATGGCCACTAACCCTGTAAATACCGCAGCTACAGGAAACCCTGATCCGGTTATTGGCTGGGGCTGGGGTGCTTTAATCCTTCCCTACCTTGAGCAAGAAGCCCTTTATAAATCAATCAATATCAACTCCATTGCAATGAATGACAGTTCTGCTGCCGCGATTGCTTTTCGAAAGACTGTAATCAAAGGTTTCCTTTGCCCTTCCGATGACACTGGCTTAAACACCTTTACCATTTCAGGAACTGGGGGGAATTTTGAAGTCGCCAAAAGTTCATACGCTGGCGTCAATGGGCAAGGAGAATTAGCAGACTTTGATTGCGCTTTGGGGCTTGGTATGTTTCTTCGTGGTAGAGGTGTTTCGATTGCTGAAGTTACGGATGGCTTAAGCAACACACTTTTTGTGGGTGAACGAAGTTCGAAATCCGCCAAACATGCGACGGGCACACTTCCAGGAGTATGCACTTGGGTGGGTGCACTTCCAGGGGGAGACCTTGATGGTGAAAGCGTTGCTCTTTTTGTTCTTGGACATACAGGCGAACCAGGCGACGCACACAAACCTAATGCCCCTACACCCCATGCTGAAGATTTTACCAGTAGACATTCGGGAGGCGTCAACTTTTTATTCGGCGATGGTTCTGTCAGGTTCATCACCGATTCAATCGATGATGATACTTGGGTGAGACTAGGTACACGAGCAGGCGGCGAAGCGCCAGGCAATTATTAATTCTTCTCGACAAAAATTATCAATCACTCATGATTTCGTGGTGCCCCCTATGCCAAAGGCTTTTTATTCACTACTTCTAGTTGTTTCATTTGCAATGACTCTAGGTTGTGGCGGGCAGGAAAAAGTCAACTTCAAGGAAGCCCAACAATTTCTTGCAGTTGATTTTAACAACGAAGGAACCATTCTTGCTGGCATCGGCAAAAACGGCGCAATCATTCTTTGGGATGCAATCAAACAAGCCAAAATAAAAACACTTGAATCAAAAGACAGAAAAGCCTCTTCTCTCGATTTCAATAAAGACGGATCGCTGCTTGCTGTTGGTCAGGACGGTGGGCAGGTACAAATTCTATCCATGCCCGAAGGTGAAGAAAAACAAGCCCTTAAATCTGGAACTTCAACCATCAAAGCGCTAGCTTTTTCTCCTGATGGCAAAAACATTGCAATTGCATCCAAGCAGGCAATTGAGATTTGGTCTACCGCCAACTTCAAAAAAACTTCGAGCCTTCCAAAATCAGGACAAATGCAGGAACTAGCTTGGACCCCAGACTCTAAGTCTATCCTCGCAGGAGGTAGCGATTTTAACCTTCATGTTTTTTCCATCGATGGTACATCCCAAAGCATTATTAAAGGCCATATCAAAGCCATCAGCGCATTGTCAGTCTCCAAGGATGGCAAAAAAGCTGCGAGCGGAGATAGGGCGGGAAAAATACTATTATGGGACTGGGGATCTAAAAACCCGGTTTCCACAGAAATAACAGCTCACCAAGGTGGTGTTGATTCGCTTAGTTTTTCATCAGATGCAAGCCTATTAGCTTCCGCTGGCCGTGATGATTTAGTTAAAACATGGAGCACTTCAAATTCTGAAAACTTACAAACATTCAAAGGCCACAAGAACGATGTTCGGGGAGTTGTCTTCGCACCCGATGGCAAAAGCATCGCTAGTGCCGGTCTTGATGGCACTGTCAAAATTTGGGAAGTAAAATAAAATTGATAGCTTTTCTGGTAGTCATTTCTACCGCTAACTTTGGCAGACAATCACGATAATCAAGAAATTGGATTTATCTAAAAGCCCAAAACTTAAAACTGCCCATTACAAACTTGGCACCCGCCAAGGCGGAGAAACCACGAACGGTTATTAATTTTCTAATCGGAAAACCACTCATCAAACTTGGGCAGCATCAATCTACTAAGCAAACCAAAGTAGAGTGCCCCATCATTATCGCTTGATTTCCAAATCTAAAACTGCCCTTTACAAAATTTTCGCACAAGCTTATTAGATTCTTCACATCTTGGCTTCTGGCAAAAAAAAAGACTTAGGCATTTACAAGACCTGAATATGAAGATACAGTGAAGTATGTGAGAATAATCCGTTAAGGAGAGATAAGCTATGCCCGCTATTATTTCTGTCGTTAAATCGGCCTGCATTATATTAACAGGGATTGCTGCAGTTTTCTCTGCCTCACAAATTGATTACCCCACCGCAATCGCTACTGCCACTGCCACTGCTACTTCTCCTTCTACTTCTTCAGCAACTTTAAATCCTGAATTACAAAAATCTTTTGGATTAGCTCTTAAAATTTCCCAAATTCGCTTTTCCCCAGACTCCAAAAGCTTTGCAGTACTTGCAGGAGATAGATTTATAAGCACTTGGCCCGTAGCAGGTGGCAACCCCACAGCCTCCATTCTGATGGCATCTATGCCGCTTACCTGCATTGAATGGGACCCTACAGGCAATCAGCTTTATCTGGGGACCAGTAAATCCCAAATTCTTTCCTGTAACCCAGCAACACTCGACATTCAATTCAGGATTCATTCCGACATAGAAATCATCCAGCAAATCCAACTGGTCAGCGGGCCCGAATCGCTATTAAGCTTAGGAAACCTAGCGAATTCCAACGGCAAATCTCCAGAAAATTTGCCCCAACTCTGGCACGAAGACATCCATAGCAGGCCACAAAACATTCCGAGTTTGCACTACATTTCGATGAGTAAACACGCAGAAACAGGGGTTGTAGCCTTGGGTGCATACACTGGAGAAATAGTCGTGTTCAACCCGCTATCCAATTCAGAAAGCACGGTAATTGCAAAAATCAATTCGCCTATAGATGCATTAAATTGGTCGGGTAAAACCCTGATCGCAACCTCTGAGGGTGCAATTCACCTTATTAATTCTTCGAATAGCCAATTTACAAAAACCATTCAAATTTCAAATAAATTAATCAGAAGTGTAGAAATTGCCAAAGATGGAAAAACTTTCTTCCTATCTTCCGGGAGTAATGCGGTCCAAATACGCGATATAAATTCAGGAGATCTGATTTGCAAGCTGGCATCCACGGATGAAATGATAAGCTCCATCGCCTTGAGTCCAGACGGAAAAACCCTGGCAGTTGGTACTTGCCAGGGCAATGTTACGCTTTGGAATACCAGTGATTATCAAATCAGGACGATCATCCCAGCTGGTATTAACTAAACTCCTGATTCCTTAAAACAACTCTTCAATTTTAGAACCCTCAGGCAATACCACATGCGGCCTGCCGGTATGATCCAGATATGCTGCTTTAGTATCGATTCCAAGATGGCTGTAAATGGTTGCAAGAACATCGTGTGGCAATTTGCGATTATCCTTGGGAACAGCACCCTTGGCATCAGAAGAGCCAATTACTCTGCCACCCTTTACGCCACCGCCTGCAAAAGCAGCGGACATAACATAGGGCCAGTGATCGCGCCCAGCATCTTTATTAATTACAGGGGTACGGCCAAATTCGCCCCATGCTATTACAAGTGTATTTTCAAGTAATCCACGGGATTCCATGTCTTCAATGAAGGCGGAATACGCCATATCCCAGCGGGGCAGGAACCCTCGTTTTTGCGAGTCAAAACCTTGCTTGTGGAAATCCCACCAACGCAAATCAACGGTAACCATCCTAACTCCTGCCTCCACCAATCTTCGAGAAAGCAACATGCGTTGGGCCCAATTTGGTGCGCCACATCGTTGGGGATCGCCCGGATCAAATGCGGGCATAAACCCATAACGATCTCTTAAGGATTGCGGTTCGCTATCGAGATCAAAAGCCGCGCGGGCCTTTCCACTCGAAAGAATACCGAGTGCTTGATTCTGGTAATCTCCCAGATTCGTCATCGATTCAGCTAAGTCGGGATTATTTAAAGTGTCTAAAAGGGCTTTTCTTTCACCCAATCTGCCCGCATCTACACCCTCAGCAAAAGTAAAGTTTGGAATTTTAAATGGCCCCGTTGCAGCAGGATCGGCCAAGGTTTCAAAGGCTGCATACGATTTCCCCAACCAAGCAGAACCCGTTCCAGGAACATTTTTGGGAATCATCACATACGCAGGCATTGAAGTGTTTAAGTGTTGCAATTGCTTAGCAGCATGGGAACCACAACTTGGCATTACATTGGTATCAGGGCTCGGGCCGCTAGGGTAACCCGTAAAACAAATCTGATCGCCATCAGAATGGCCAACATTCCCATCGATCGAACGATGCGCTAGGCTACGAATAATCGACCATTTATGCATAATCTTAGCTGTTTTAGGCAGCAATTCAGAAACTTGAATACCCGGAACACTAGTGGCAATAGGTTTAAACTCACCCCGAATTTCTACAGGGGCATCGGGCTTAGGATCCCACATATCATGCTGACTAGGGCCGCCACGCATCCACAGAATGATTACAGATTTTTCGCGGTTAACAGGATTTCCTAAAGCAGAAGCCACAGCTTCCTGCCTTAGCAATTGAGGAAGAGCCAAGCCACACATCCCAAGCGAACCAGCTTTGATAAAACCTCTGCGCGATTGGCTCAGAAGGTTAAACTCATCACATACTCTTTTGTTGGTACCAGCCATGGGAAACTCCAGCAATTTTGATCAGGAATGATCTTTGGGTAGGTAACTCATCTTACTTTAACCTTAACATCATAAGTTTACCACGTTTATCGACACAATTACCAAAGAATATGCATCCAATTCCCACTTTAAAAGCTATATGATAGTTCTAGGTGGGTGTTTCGAATCAAAAACAGAGTTAATTCATGGAACAATTTGGCTATCTGTCTATTGGAATGCTCGTTTCCTACCTTGTTGGGGCGATTCCTTTCGGCCTTTTTTTGGCGAAAATAAAAGGAATCGACATCCTCAATCAAGGGAGTGGCAACATTGGCGCCACCAATGTGGGTAGAGTACTCGGGGCCAAATACGGCCTTGCGGTCTTCGTTCTAGATGCTTTGAAAGGGGCATTGCCTGCAAAAGCAGGTATGCTTTATTTGGATACCCCGTTAGGGCCGGAAATTGCTGGCATTCTTATGGGTGCATCTGCAATCTTCGGGCATCTGTTCCCGATTTATTTAAAATTCAAAGGGGGCAAGGGCATAGCAACCAGCGCAGGGGCGATGGCGATGCTTGTCCCAATTCCTTTAGCTCTGGCCCTTCTAACATGGGCAGCTTTTACCTCTTCCTGGGGTTTTGTCTCGCTTGGGTCATTAGCTTCCACAATCGCTCTTTGTTCATCTCAAGCATTCATCGCATTAAAATCAGGAACGCAAGGCAACATGTATCTCTTTGCTTTCACTTTTCTTGCAACCGTCCTTGTATGGATAAAGCACATCCCTAATATCTACAGGCTTTGGGCGGGGGCAGAAAACCGAGTTAAAGATTCAACCCTTTGGCGTAGCGTTGCAAGTATACTGTTACAGTTATCGCTAGGGATCTGGCTGGGCACTGTGGTTTTCTTTACCGGGGTAATCGGGCCTGGCGTATTCACCTGGTTCGAAAAATTGTGTGTCACCGAAAACCCGCCCTACTGGTTGCCCACCCCCGAGGCATTTAAAGCAAACACCCCTGTAGGATTCCCTAACCCTTTATTAAAGGAACAAGCCAGCAGGCTAGCAGGGGTTGTGGTTTCACCCGCATTTCCTGTTTACTTCTCTATTCAAGTGATTTGTGGTTTTACTGCGCTAATTATTTTATGTGGAAATCAAAAAAGAAATCCTGCAGGAACTTTAGGGAAAACTATGCTGGCTTGCATTGGCGTGGGATTACTTTTGGCGATCGCAGGCTGGGCTTGGGAGCCTAAGGTGGAAAAAGATCGCATTGAACGCGCCCGCCTAACCGATCAAGCTTTATTGCAAAAAGCATACGATCAAGATTTAGTGCAAAGCGCTCTGAAAGCCCGAAAAGATTTCACCAACAGTCATTTGGTTAGCTTGGGCCTGAACATGACTAGCGCACTGGGAATGCTGGCGGGAATCATCCTTTTTGCAATCGTAAGTGCAAAAAAAAATGTAGAACTGGCGCAAGCTCCATTAGAAAACTAATTCTTTATGCCGGTTAGTTTTTGATAGCATTTTTAATTAACCGTTCACTTGCCAACCTCATTTTAACCTGCGCCTTTTTTACTTCGCTAGACGAAAACCGATATGGTCACTTTGCTCGTCAGGGGTAGCCCTTAGGTCTCGATCCGCAGAGCGAGAATCTCTTGCATCAAAGCTGAATGATCCACCACGCACCACTCGAATCATTCCACTATTTGGCCCGACTGGATCTGTCACCGCAACCACAGGATAAACAGCCCGCCAATCTTGACACCATTCAAAAACATTGCCGTGCATATCATACAATCCAAAAGCATTCGGCTTATAACTTCCTACCGCACTTGGTTTTCCAATTTTAGAATCAGAATAGTTAGCATCCTTAGGGGCAATAGTCTCCCCGAAGGAGAAAGCTGTTTTGGTACCTGCCCTAGCAGCATATTCCCACTCTGCTTCTGTAGGTAAACGATACCCACCCTTGGTGTTCGCATTCAGTTTCTTGATAAACTCTTGACAATCATTCCAAGTTACACCCGTTACGGGCAACTTGGCCCCCTTATAAGTACTTGGGTTGTTTCCCATCAACGCTTCCCATTGCTCCTGAGTGACCTCATACTTACCTAGGTAAAATGATTTTGATAAAGTGACTTCGTGAAGTGTTTCATTATTGCTGCGACCTTTTTCATCCTCTGGAGACCCCATCGTAAACTTACCTGAAGGAATCAAAACTAACTCTAGATTCAAATTCTTGCCTAAGTTGACCAAGCCTATTTTAGGTTCTGAGCTTTGGGTTAATTCTAAAATCGATAACAAAAGAATCGCAGCAACGCATTCATTTCTCATAAGCTTCATACCTTGCCCCACCTGATTTAGTTTCATGGAACGATTTAGTTTTCAATACTTTAAATTAGATTAACGCAAATCAGTGGCCGGTTACAACAAAATGGAATTTTAAACTTTTAATTACGGTACATATTTTTAATAAGAATTGAAACTCGATTATAAATTAGAGTTATAAAATTCACCTAGCTGAATATTTAATTAAACCAATCAAAGTTCATGGCTGATTTCGTTGGAATGCTTGCAGAGAAATAAAGAAAAAAAATACAACCCACCCGACTTCGTGGGTGGACTTTGTAAGAAAAGTGGGAAGGAAAAGTAAAACACTCGGAATTTCCGAGTAAAAGGCCATTTTTCTGAAGGGAAGAGGGTTGGGAGTTGAGGGAAATAAAAGAAATAATGAATAATCAAAACGACATTAATAGTAAATTATTTAGTTTGGTATTAGACTTTCAATAAAGATTCGGCATGGTTTGGAAGCCCAATCTCTGGCACCTGTGGAACGGGCAATTGTGCGCCCTTCCTTTCCAATAAGCCAAAAAGCAGGCAGCGTTTGCACCTCATACCGGGCCAATCCTATTCCGGAAGTTTCCACAACTACCTTAATGCCTGGTGCATATTTTGAAGCAATTTGCTGTGCGACTTTTGCATCCTCTTCATCCGTGCAAACATGCAGCACAACAAAAGATTTCCCCTGAAATGATTTCTCAAGTTTCAACAGGGATTGCATTTCCTTTAAGCAATGCGGGCACTGCACGCCCCAAAAATGAAGCATCACTGTTTTATCTTTATAATCTGAAAGCTTTAATTTATTCCCCTGCTCATCTTCCAATTGCAATAAAGGTGCGGGGTTATTAGCAACTAAAACAAACCCAGCATCTATAGCAATCTGGTCAGTCGTAGAAACCACTTTCATGCTGGGAGATAGGTTTTGATCAGCCAATTTTAAAACATGCTTAGCCAAGGCATCCAGATCAGGTTCTGTCAAAGCATTTTTAATCCCGGGCATTACGGTTCCCGGAATTCCCTCAACAATCACTTTCTTAATCGAAGGTAAATCGATCAGAGTTTTCCAAGGACGCAGAGAAAAATCCCGCGGTGCACTTTTTAAATTCTGCGCAGAAACTCCATCTCCCCTTCCTTCAGTCCCATGGCAAGATGCACACATTCCCTGATAAAGAAATGGCCCGCGAGAAGAAGATTGCTCAGTTGATAAGGTTTTGAGTGTGCTTCTTTTTTTTCCAATTAACAACCCACCAACAACCGCAATGGCAAATAACCCAACCATGGTTGCGATTAAAACTGAATTTCCTTTCGCAGGCATCTGGCTCATGGTTTTGATTCTTTCACCACTATTGCACCGCACTTTACCTTCTTGAATTTTATCGCTTTTCCAGCTTCAGAAAGCTCATTCCAAGCAACAAGCAAATCCCCATCTTGGGCGATTGCAATTGCAGGCCTGGTTTGAAACACCGCGGATTTTGCATCTACAGCCTTCACTGAGCCAAATTTCTTCCCATCTTTTTCGAATGTAGCAACCATAATGTTTCGACCAACCCCGGCACTAAAATCCTGCGCACCATGTTTGTGTTCTGCACCCGCATCAACCACCAATGCCGCTTCCTTGCTTTCCTCCCAAACAGCATGCACATCGCCTCGTGCATCAAGCACTAACTTCGCATTTCCCTGACTGCCCTGAGTGATGGGGTGTAACTCCGTTGCAGTGAATTTCATTTCATTACAGTTGGCGTAAGCATGATAACAACGCTGCGAACCAGAGCGGGCATCCATCCAAGTGATATGGAATGTATCCCCCGCCAAAACCATGGAGGCACCATCATGAGGGCAGCCATCGAACTTCCATGTTGGTGAAATAACAGGGATAGGAGCTTCAAAAGAAGCTGCACCGGGCTTCCTTCGACTGATATAAAAATCGCGGTATCCATCTTGGATATTTCGAAATGCGACATAAGCAGTACCATCTAAAGCGACCAAAGATGAAGTTGGGCAGCAAGGGCAAACGCCTTTATCCGGATCCCCCGCGCCCGCAGTTTCTTCCATTGAGAACTCGGTTTTTGCAGGGCCTTTTACTGAAGCAAATGTTTTTTGTTTCTTATCTCGATTATCAAGCCATGAAGAAACCATAGTGCCATCTTGGCCAAGAGATATGGAGGTAAAAGCAGCACGGGCATTTTCACCATGGTGAACTGGGGCAGGAGTTCCAAAGCTTTCGCCACCATCCTTGGAGGAAGAAACTACCATCCGAACGCCCTTTAAATCGGGCAACGCCTCAGTCCAAGCCAGAAAGATTTCGTCCTTCCCTGCAATCACATGGGGCGTCATGCGGACATCGCGGGTAATGGTTTTACCCTTCATCTGGGATACGGCTTTGAATATGCCAGACTTGATCACTTCTTTAGCTGCATTGAAAGACTCACCCTGGTTGTCCGATGTTGCAAGCAAAAGTTTCTTGTCTGCATCACTGGTCTGGGAGGCCCAAGCAAGGTAGATTCGGCCCTTGCCATCGACTGCAAGGCTAGGGCGTTCCTGAGTATCCTTGACATCATATTGCTCGAGGGGAAAACTCTTGGAACCCCCTTTAAGCTCTGATTGATTGCAACAGGAAGAAGGAAGAGAAGTAGGGCCATCAAAATCAGTTGCGAGGTATAACCCCAGAGATCCACCAAGAATTACGGGAACACCAAGGAACAATAACTTCAGCCAAGAACCACTACTTATCATTGGTTATACTCCTTAAGCCATATCAATACTTTATTTTTAAGGGAGAGTTCCAGCCTCGCCCCCATCACGCGTTGCAGCAGCTTGCCACATTACAGAATCAATCTGATTGGTGACAAACCTTACCGAGCCATCCACCATAGCACAATTTGCACCGCCTGAGTGATTACTTCGTGCAGCAAACCATCCCCTACCATGGGCTCCGCAATCAAGGGAAGTATCATTGGGCTTGAGAGCTGTGTTGAAAACCGAGTTCCAGTCTCGACCGCCCCAAAACCAAGTGCTGCCACGCATCACGCCCCATGCCCGCGTGCCAGTATCGCATTCCGTAGGCCGGGTTAAAACAACAGAGCCGTTTATCCACCCGCCAGGCATAACAGAATTCGACTTAAAGGTGCCTGTGTTGAGGGCAACATAATATCTACCAGTACTATCAGGTGGAGTTGTACTTGAAGTTGGGGCGGTTCCACCAGGGCCCAGCAGGCATTCTGATGCAAGCAGCGTATTTGAAGCCCCATCCATTATCCCACTATAACTAACTTTTGAACCGTACCAAAACATTCCATCCGTTGGAAATTGGGCATCATAATTCACCTGCCTTGCATTGGCCGTACCTGAACCCATGTTGAATACATAATTAGTACCCGCAGTGGTAAAGTCATTTGGTGTGCGACCTGTATTTGATTGGGCAAAAAGAGGATTCCCACCATCAGAAGAACATAAAAACATTTTTATCTGCGAACTAGCAGCAGGGTCATGAACGGGGTTAATATCTCCTCTCCAACCGCTAAGGGTTGCAGGCTGCGTGTAATCAATCAACTTTTGCAAAGAGCCCTGTTCAAGGTAAGGCAATAAATTAGCAAGCACACCGAAGGCATAATGAGCCGCAGTCCTACCTGTAGGAAGAGGTTTTGGCGCACCATCTGATAAACCAGGAAAATAACCCCGAACCGATTCATGGTTAGCCATCCCTAGAGATATTTGCTTAAGGTTATTGGAGCAGCTCATTCTAGCTGCGGCTTCCCGCACTTTTTGCACCGCGGGCAATAAAAGCCCAATTAAGATTGCAATGATTGCAATTACGACCAAAAGCTCTATCAGAGTAAAGGCTTTCCTTTTTATAGAAAGCAGTTTTTCAAAAGAATTCATAACATTAACTCCTGTTTAATTTACTTGGATCAATTTCACAAAGGTTAGAATTGCTGCAATAAAAAATATGCAAGCAATAGGTCATTCCCAGAAAGCAGGAAGGCTTTGAAAACAAATACTGAAAAGTAAATTAAATCCGAGGAGGCTTGAAATTGAAGAACTTAATACCACTGGAAAGAGAAGAAGCATCTGTAGGCTGATTTGAATCAGAAGCGAGAATCAAATCAATTGAACCTATTTCTTGAATAGCCATATCAACACC
This sequence comes from Gemmataceae bacterium, assembly GCA_044337875.1. GTDB lineage: Bacteria > Planctomycetota > Planctomycetia > Gemmatales > Gemmataceae > UBA969. The sequence continues at coordinate 203,243 of JBIIMS010000006.1, read as the reverse complement.
AAACTGACTGATCAGATTAGTGCCTTTGCACTTATTTGTTGAAACGGGATTCAACCAAAGAACTTGAATATCCTGCCCCACGGGTTTCTCTTGCACCAAGGCAAAATCATCCGAGGGCAAATCATTCGAAGAACAACATTTGCAATCATTGCCACAGCAACAAATTTTTGCGTTAGAAGTACAACAACCTTTAAACTGCAATGAAACCATGGAATCTGGATTTGAAGTAAACGCCAAGGGTAAGCCAAATACATTCACAACTTGCCCTAGCAAGCAACAAAGAATCAGAAGTTGGGGAAGATATTTAAACATAAGTTCTTAAAAGAACAAATTTAACAAAAAGAACCATTACTCTATTTTACCATTGAAAAAGCCATTTGCAATGATTTAATGGGCATTATTTTGAGATTCCATGCATTAAGCACCATATCATCGATAAATAACAGCAAGTATTGACCAAACTAAAATTCTTAGGTATGGGATTCGGGAAGGATGGACTATTGTCATTTAGGGGTGCTCCATTGAGCAAGAATATCATGGCTAAGAACACAGTTTACAAGGTTTTAGGATCTGCGATCATAGTAGGATCGGTACTTACCGGGTGTGGTAAAAAATCCGTCCCAGAACCCATTACCAAAGCAGAACCCGCTGAAGTAAAAGCAATCACGACTTCCAACCAAAATAACAAGCAAGATGAAGCCGCTGAAGATTTGCTGCACCAGCCATTCTTAAAAGCCGTTTGCATAGGCGATAACCCACCCGAGTACTGTAACAGGCCGCCCGATGTAACTGTGACCAAGAAATCTGTTTACAAACTTTATGAAGCAGTACAGGCATGCTGGGATGAGATTCGATTTAAAGATAAAGCTGGGAATTTGATCGAGTACACTGCAATTATTAGCACAGATCAAGGCGATATCGAGATGGAACTTACCCCAACTCAGGCGCCAAATCATGTTCGAAACTTCATCGCTCTTGCCAAGGTTGGTTATTACGATGGGCTATTCTTTGAAGAAGTTCATCTCGAAGAATCAGAAGAACCCGTGGCTAAACTGGAACAACTGCGCGCAGGTTGCCCTTTGGGAACAGGCGAGATAGGCTATGGCAGTATCGGATATTGGCTAAAGCCTGAATTCAGCCCTGAAACCAAGCACGAAGCAGGCACAGTAGGCTCTTTTTACGAATTAGAACCAGAAACCTCTGCCTGCAGGTTTTACATTAATCTGGATAAAGCCCCATTCATGGACGAAAACTACAGCGCAATTGGCAAAATTACCAAAGGGATGGAAGTTGCCAAGAAAATCTACGCTATGCCCTTAAAAGCTGAAAATGATGAAGGAAGTCGCAAGCCTGAAAAGCCTGTAACGATAAAGAAAATAACAATTCAAACGAGAAATAGTGTCAATACGGTTGCGGGCCGATAAGATAGAAACATGTCCGCACCAGCGGGCGCGGTTTAATTAGCCGCAGCGAGGCGCTGGGAGGGGCCCCACGCAAAGGGAAGTTGTTAACCTGGTCAGGCCGGAAGGTGCAGCCATACGCAGCGTACCCTTGTGCAGTGGATTCGCCTCTCTCGGCGCCACGCTGCGCCTTACTTTTCCCTAACTTATATCTATAAATCGATCCATGGCCAAAGCTGCTCCAAAAAACCAGGCCACAAGCACTACGCCTCCGGAAGGTTACACGGTTCTGGCTCGAAGGTACCGCCCGGGCGGGTTTAGCGACCTTATTGGCCAAGAAGCAATTTCTCAAGTTCTTACGAATGCAATCAAGCACAATCGAGTTGCGCATGCGTATTTATTCACAGGTGCTCGGGGGGTGGGAAAAACCTCTGCAGCCCGAATTCTCGCCAAAGCTCTTAATTGCGAAAAAGGCTCCTCCGTTACTCCTTGCGGAGTCTGCTCGATCTGCACTGCAATCGCAACGGGTGAAGATGTCGATGTGCTAGAAATCGATGGTGCAAGCAATCGAGGCATCGATGAAGTGCGTGAGATCCGCAACAATGTGCAATACAGGCCAAGCAGATCGCGCTACAAAATTTACATCATTGACGAAGTGCACATGCTAACAGGGCCAGCTTTTAACGCCTTGTTAAAAACACTTGAAGAACCTCCTTCTCATGTGAAGTTCATCTTCGCAACCACTGAAGTTCAAAAAATTCCGATCACCATTCTTTCGCGCTGTCAACGCTTTGATTTTTCCAGCATCGGTACAAAACAAATTGCAGCACATCTTCAGGAAATCACAATCAAAGAAGGATTGGAAGCAGAACCCGAAGCCATCGAACTCATCGCACGCAGGGCGGGTGGTTCGATGCGGGATGCCCAATCCCTTTTAGATCAAGCACTATCCTTCTCCAACGGAAAAATCACCCGCGATGAAGTACACCGACTCATTGGCGCAGTTGATGAAAACCACATCATGGATCTTGCCGAGGCGATTTTAACAGGTGAATCTTCCAAGGTTCTTGAACTCATGGATCAAACCAATTCCAAAGGTTTGCAAATGGGGGAACTGATTGAGCAGATGATTTCCTACTGGCGCGATCTGATGGTTTACGCTTCTTCTAATCAAATTCCGGTGGATGCAGGCATTGCAACCTCCCAGCATGAGCGTTTCAAAAAAATGGCCCAGGGAATTTCTCTTGATACCCTTCTTGCTGGCCTCGATATTTTGTCGCTTACAAAAATCCGGCTCAAAGCAACCCATCAACCCAGAATCATGGTGGAATTCGGGCTCATCCGTCTTTCCAGACTGGTAAATTTAATCCCACTGCAACAAATATTGCAACTCCTTCAATCAGGAGGTTTGCCAGCGCAAACGCAAACCTCTGCAAGACAAATAACCGCACCTCCCGAGGGCTTAAAAAAAAAGTTCCTGAGTGAAATTGATAGCCTGATTGAGCCTACAACCACATCTTCTGAAGTACGATTATCTTCCCAAAATATTTCTTCCATTTGGCCACAAGTCATTGATGCAATTGGACCTATGCTCGGCAACGAGGTAAAAAAATCTGGCCTTCCAGCAATTTCTGGGCCAAACGCTCTAGTTATTGAATTCCCTAGGCTGTACAATCAAGCCTTAGAGTACTGCTCTGACCCTGCCAGAATCATGAGAATTCAAACTGCCCTGAATAAAATTACAGGGCAAAGTTGGCAGGTAAGGGTTACTAGCAAGGTCATTACAGACCCTAATGAAATCGTAGAACTGGCACCCATTGAGATTGAACCCGTGGCTTCAAAGCCTAAAGTTAATCCCAAGGAAGCTGCAGAAAAAGAACCGATTGTTCAAAGAGTTCTAGAAATTTTTAACGCTCAGATTGTACGGGTCGATGCAGGATTCGGAGTTCTCCCTCCTGAATCTAAACCTAGTGTGGATGATGATAACGACGAGGCTTAACACCAATGTTTAAAGAAATGGGCCAGATTGCAAACATGATGCGTAACCTTCCTAAAATGAAGGAGCAGATGGAGGAATTGCAATCGAAGCTCGATAAAATCCACGCCGATGGCGACTCGGGCGCTGGCATGGTTCGGGTTCGAGCCAATGGGAAAATGGAAATTATTTCCGTCGTTATTTCGGATGAAGCTTTCAAAATGCAAGACAATCCCTACCTCGAAGAACTTATTCGCTCTGCTTCGAATCAAGCACTTGCAAAAGCTAAGCTTGCGATTGCTGAGGAAACTGCAAAAATGACACAGTCACTTGGTTTACCCGGGGGGTTTCAACTACCAGGATTTAGCTAAACCGAATTTCTTTTGGAGCCTAGGAATTTGACACTGTCTGATTCAAATCAACAACTGGGCATTATCGCTCGCTTGATCGAAGAACTCGGAAAACTTCCTGGCATTGGCCCGAAGTCTGCCGAACGTTTGGCTCACTACATTTTGACTGCAGATAAAAAACAGGTGCTTTGTCTTGCAGAATGCCTTCGCTCGGTCAAAGAATCCATTAAACAATGTAAAATCTGCTGCAACCCTACAGAAAATGAACTCTGCTTAATTTGCTCCGATCCTAGAAGAGATTCTTCCGTGGTTTGCATTGTCGAACAACCTAGGGATCTTTCTTCCATCGAACGCTCTGGGATGTTTCGCGGCCTTTACCATGTATTACATGGTAAACTTGCCCCCTTAGATAACATGGGCCCCGATAACCTAACTATCGACCAACTTATGCTCAGGGTTGAAAAAGGTGATATTCAAGAAATAATCATGGCAACTAATCCAACCATGGAAGGGGATGGGACTTCTCTTTACCTTTCCAGCTTATTGGGCCCTTCAGGAATCAAAGTAACGCGACTTGCACGCGGCATTCCTTCGGGCTCGGGTTTGGAATTTGCAAACTCTCAAATTCTGGCGGATGCACTTGAAGGACGCAGAGAACTTTGATTGCTCGATTTTCTATTGTGATGCTATTTGGTCTTAAGGAAAACGAATGCGGCTAGAACATTCCATGGGCTTGAGGATGGGGCACGAACTGCATCTTGCACCTCGCATGATTCAGTCGATGGAGATACTACAGCTACCAATCATGGCTTTGGAAGAAAAAATCCAACAGGAGCTCCAGGAAAATCCGGTTCTCGAACTGACTCAAGATTCAGAAAACGCGAATCCCAACGATGACTGGAATGACGGCCAAAACGAACATGATTTTGAACCTTCTACTTCCAAAGATACCTCTGATAAAACTTTAGTGATCGACACCAAAGGCCAGGCGGAGGCCGATTTCGAACGCCTTGATGGCATGCCCGAAGAATGGAAAGAATCCCTTTACGATGATCATAGGCCTTCGCGTAACGCCATCGAAGAATTTTCCGAACGCAAGCACAATGCCATGCAAAACATGGTTTCCAGACCGCAATCCCTTGAAGATTATCTCATCGATCAGCTTTCATTCTTTGATATTTCAAAAGAAGAAAGGCGCCTTGTAAACCTGGTGATCGCCAACCTAGATGATGGTGGGTATCTAAAATCGAGTGCAGAAGAAATTGCCAATTCGATTGATCCGCCCTGCACCCCTGATCAAATCAGACAAGCGATATCCATCGTTCAAAGGCTGGATCCTCCTGGCATATGCGCAAGAGATTTAGCTGAATGCCTTTTACTGCAACTCACCTCGGAAACGCCAAACCCAGATGCAGTAAAAAGCCTGATCACCAACCATTTGGAAAATATCAGGCACAACCGTATACCCGCAATTCAAAAAACAACTGGTCTTGATCTGGCACAGATCAAAGAAGCAATCGAGGTTATTCGAAAGCTAAATCCCAAACCAGCAGCCATCTTTAATTCCGAAAATATTCCCTATGTGGTACCGGATATTGAAATATTCAAGTCGGAAGAGGGAGATTACCTCGTCCGCCTAGCTGACGAACTTTTACCCAATGTGCAAATCAATCAGACTTATGTTGCAGAGTGTAAAAACCGAGCTACCGATAAAAAAGTGAAAGAGTTTCTTAGACCCAAAATCCAATCCGCCCAATGGCTGCTCGAAGCAATTGAACAGCGCAGATCAACTTTAAAAAAAGTAACACAAGCAATCATCCAAAGGCAGTTGAGCTTTTTAGAACTTGGGCCTGAACATATCGAACCACTGAAAATGCTGCAAATTGCAGAAGTGGTTGGCGTGGATGTTTCAACCATCAGCAGGGCGGTTGATGATAAATGGGTTCAAACCCCGCGGGGAGTTTTTCCGCTGAAACGATTCTTTGGCGGAGGCACTCAGAGCGCAACTGGTGAAGATATCGCTTGGGAAAAAATCCGCAGAAAACTTCTTGAAGTGGTTGGCGCAGAAGATAAATCCAATCCGCTTTCTGATGAAGATCTGGTAAACAAACTTCAGGAAGAAGGCTACCCTGTGGCCCGTAGAACTATCACCAAGTATCGAAAAATCCTCAACATCCCATCATCAAGGGAACGAAAAGATTGGACACCTTGATTATTCTGCAGCGGATTTAAACCCCGAAGGTACTTCTCCACCCACAAAATAAACATCTCTATCCGGCCTGCACCCTGGCGCGTGAATATCCAGCATCTCTAAACCTTTAGGCCCAGCCCTAAACGCATGCTTTGTCCCAGGGGGCAATCGCAAAAATACCCCCACCTTCAACTCATGTTCCACCCCATCCAAAATTGCAACCCCCTCACCCGCAAGCACATAATAAAGCTCTTCAGCAATTTGATGATAACTGGTGCTTGTGCTAGATTCCGCTTGAACTTTCACCCTATAAGCCGTGGTTCGAATTTCCTCGTCCACCATGATCAGAGTTTCAATTCCGTAAGGGCCGAGCTGCTTTAATGCATCTTCATTTCCCGCAGTTCTAACGATAATTTCTGGACTACCCATTAAAGCACCCACATTCCTTTTTGCAGCTTGATTGATCCATACGGCTAGCTGTTAAATATATCTTCAAGGGCCTTGCGCATCACCTTGGGATCGGGATCGATACCCGCCCAATGCTTGATACCAATAACACCCTGATTAACGAGCATCCCAAGTCCATCAATCACTTTGCAACCTTTACCCCGGGCATCCTTTACCAATCTGGTTTCAGGAGGATTAGGGATAACATCTGCAACCACCATCGAAGGCTTCAAGGTGGAAACATCAAGCTCAAGTCTGGCTTCTCGATCTGGATAAAGGCCGATGGAAGTGGCATTGATCACTACATCAGTGCCCTCGGGGATTTTGAAATCACCCTTCCATTGAACAAATTCAACCTTTGCATTTACTTTTTCCCGAAGCAACTTAGCCAACTCTTCACCCCGGGTAACACTTCGATTTACCAAGGTGAAATGGCTAGCGCCCGCAAGCGCAAGCTCTACGGTGATGGCCCGAGCAGCACCGCCTGCGCCAAAAATCACAACACGCTTCCCCTTGGGGTCGGTCAACTCTTTTAACGATTCAAGGAACCCCTTGCCATCGGTATTTTCACCAATCAGCTTTTCACCCCTGCGCACAACACAGTTAACCGCACCCATAACCGATGCTGATTCACCCAACCCATCCAAATGGGCAATGACTGCAACCTTGTGCGGAATTGTGCAATTAAACCCTACAAAACCCATAGCACGAGCGCCTTTTACAGCTTCACTCAAATGGCTCGGTGCAACCTCAATCGTCAGGTAACGCCAATCCAATCCATGATGCTTATAGGCGGCTTCGATCATCGCCTGGGTCGGATTTTCACTAACAGGTTGACCAAAACATGCGGTAAGTTCTTGCTTGAAATTCAAAACCTTAGTCATCGTTTCATCCTTATTTAAGTTCAGGGTCTTTCATTGCATCAGCTTTTTTATACAAGCCCGTAGGAATCAAAACTTCTTTAGGTGGCGTCTTGCCATCGAAATAATCCAGCATTGCAGCAACAGTTTGCTGCCCAATTTTATCGGGAAATTGCACCGGGTCTGCAAAAATCTTTCCTTCCTTGATTGCTTGCTTTCCATCAGGCTGACCATCAAACCCGATGATTTTTACTGCATCTGCCTTGTTAGCTCGTTCAAGTGCTGCCCGGGCCCCCAATGCTGAAGGATCGTTGATTGCGAAAATAGCTGCAAGATTTGGATGTGTTTGTAATACATCTTCAGTAGCACTTTGGCTTTTATCCTTCTTCCCATCACCTGGAAGCTCTGCAACAATCGTTATCTGGGCCTTTGGGTTTTTCTTGTTATGCGCATCGATAACTTCTTTAAAACCTTTGACCCTCAAGATGCATGATTCAGCCTGCCTAAAATCGAGCACAGCAACTTTGCCCCCAGCTTCGCCCATAGCTTCAATCGTGGCGCTACCAGCTTGCTTGCCCCCTTCGTAATTATCGGTTGCAATATGAGTCACCACTTTGGCATCGGGAGCCAAGCATGCGATATCTGCGGTAAATACAGGCACACCCGCTTTATTCGCTTCTTGGATAACTGCACCAATCGAGCGCGAATCACAAGGGCATAAGACTATCGCAACTACTTTTTTCACTAAGAAATCTTTGACCTGACTTTGCTGCTTTGCAACATCAAATTCCCCGCTCACCACCTCAACAGAATATCCTGCTTTTTCCGCCTGCTCTTTTATCGTGTCGCCTATAACCTTAAAAAATGGATTCGTAAGAGTCAGCACAGAAACACCTATAATCCCCTTCACTTTCACAGATGCTTTTTCTTTGACCTTTTCCTTTATATCCGAAGCATTATTTCCACCACATCCCACCGCTGCAAAAAATGCAACAACCAAAACCGTCTTTACGAAAGCATTCATACTTATCTCCCATCCATTTTACTTGGTAATAGCTTTAGGTATTGTTGCTTAGAAATAGCAGCAAAGACATAGAATTATGGTTTCAATGATTGAAGAGGCATCAAGGTGATATCAAACCCCATTTCAACTTCCTCGCGAAGGATCAGGACTTTCACCACATCACCCACTTTTTTCTGATCCAAAACCAAGTAAAGATCTTTCAGCACCTTGATTTGCTGGCCATCAACTGATTTGATGATATCACCCAGCACGATGCTGCCTGTTTTCTTTCTGGAAGAGCCACGAATCCCAACCTTTGCTGCAGCACCATCCGGAAGAACATCCAAAACCACAACCCCTTCAGGCACCCATTGCCTCGACATATTATCAGGCGCAAGAGTAACCCCCAGACCAGGCTTGGTAACTTTTCCATGCTTGATAAGCTCGGGCACCACCCGGTTCACCTCATCCACAGGAATAGCAAAACCAATCCCTGCAGAAACTCCTGAGGTACTATAAATTGCTGTGTTTACCCCGATAAGCAAACCCGCACTATCAAGAAGTGGACCACCCGAATTACCCGGATTGATCGCAGCATCAGACTGAATCACATTCTTGATCGGCCTTTTATTTACTGAATCAATTTCCCTGCCCAACGCACTAATAATCCCCGTGGTCAAGGTCTGATCAAGGCCAAAGGGATTTCCAATCGCATACACTTTCTGCCCAACTTGGAGATCATCAGAACGGCCCAATGGCAAAGGTTTTAGCTTTCCCTTGGGGGCATCGACTTTTAAAACTGCAAGATCCTTATCAGCGAAAAACCCTACGAGCCTAGCTTGAAATACGGATTGATCTGCAAAGGTAATCTGCGCTGCATCCGCGTTTTGAATCACATGAAAATTAGTTACAATGTGCCCTGCATCATCCCAGACAAACCCCGACCCTGTGCCCTCGGGCATTTGCTGAATGTTCAAATTGATACCAGTCTTGCGATTAGCTAGGGTAGTGATATTAACAACTCCCTGCCTTGATTGATTATAAAGCTCGATAGTGGATTTTTCATCCTCTGCAAGATTACCGCGCGCAGTAATTGGCCTTGCAGAACCATACTTAATATTATCCGTGTCCCCATTGTCTTTAAACAGGATATCCTTACCAAAGATAAACGCAAGGATAATAACAAACGGCAGGGAGAGGGCAAAGATGGAAATGATTACGACAAAAAGCCAGAGCATAACTGGCCTTGATCTTGGTGGGTCATTATTTAAAATCTCATCATTGCTCATGTGTTTTTTAATCCGTTGGTCAGATAAACAGCTTTTTAATGGGCGTCCCGGTAGAAACAGCCACAGGTCGGTTCAATAGATCATGATAATGCTCGGTGGGAGGAACGCCAAGCGCATCAAACAGCGTGGTGATAATATCTTGTGGGGTAACCCGATCCTGAATAGGATAAGCCGCTGCACGATCGGTAGCACCAACCACGCCCCCTTGGGTAACTCCGGCACCTGCGAAAACAACAGAGTAAGTCGCAGCCCAGTGTTTTCTACCAGGCGTTGCCCCTGCAAATCTAGGCTCCAACGCAACCAAAGGCGCCCTACCAAACTCTCCCATACATACAACAAGTGTCGAATCCAACAAACCTCGTGAATCCATGTCCTCTAAAAGAGCGGAAAAACTTTGGTCAAAACGAGGCAACAAATGATCCTTCATCGATTCAAAGATATCGTTGTGCGTATCCCAGCCATATTGATCAGTTTCGTTGGGCGCAGAATCCTGCCCTCGGATATTTGGATTCCAAAATACTGTCACCCAGGGCATTCCCCGTTCAACCAATCTGCGGGCAAGTAAACAAGCCTGACCAGAACGATTTCGACCATAGCGATCGCGAACAGAATCCTTCTCTTGGGAAAGATCAAACGCACTTCGAGCCTTGGGGTCACTTAAAATTTGATACGCCTGCTTGTAACGCAAATCATGATCAAGCAACCCAGGCACCGATTTCCACTTGCGCTGTTCTTTTTCCAACGCATTCTTCAAGGATTGCCTTTGCTGAATTCGCACCGTGGGTAGTTCTTCGCGCGGATTGAGCGAAGGAAGCGACTTTTCGGGGTTGCTGCCATCTACCGCAAGGGGATCATAGGCCCGCCCCAAATAGCCACTATTTTGCCCAGGCGAGTTTAACTCGGGCACCAACAAGGGCCCATTGACATGGGAACTAGAAAAACCAAAAGGCCCCATGGGCCGGATTCTTCTAAAGATCGAACCAACAGTAGGAAGATCATCAGGCCTGGGCGGTGGATTGGCTGATTTCTGCGGATGAAAATGCCCTGTTAAACTTAGATAACAAGCAGAACCATGATCCAAATCATCATGGCTAACACTTTTAAGAACCGTGAATTTATTAGCTACATTTGCAACTTTGGGAAGATGTTCACCAAAGCGCAAACCGGGAACTTTCGTAGCAATCGAACTAAAGGCGCCTCGGATTTCTATAGGGGCGTTGGGCTTGGGATCCCACATTTCCAACTGGCTTTGGCCACCACCACAAAACACTATAAGTACCGACTTTGCCTTGCGTGTTTTTACACCCTCTCCAGTGTTGCCCTTGGCAATACCAGAAAGCAAAGGCATTCCTAAAGCTAGGAACATCCTTCGATCAAACTTAGTGTCCGCACGAAACGCAAGCATTTATCCTCCGGATTAATTCTACCATACGAGATAAAATCGCGGAGGAATATTCCGATTACATTTGCATGGTTGTATCAAACTTTAGCACACCTTTGGCTTTATCGAAATCAACCATTACTTTGCAATGATCTTTGACTTTCCCTTCAAGCATCAATCTTGAAAGCGGGTTTTCGATTTCTTTTTGAATGGTTCGTTTCAAAGGGCGTGCACCATAAGCGGGGTCGTAACCCACTGCAACCAAATGCAACCGTGCTGCTTCGGTAAGCTCTATCAAAATATGCTTTTCATCCAATCTGGAACGGAGTCGGCCAAGAAGGATTTCAACAATTTTTTCCAGATGCTTTTCGCTAAGGGCATGGAATACAATAATATCATCAACCCGATTAAGAAACTCCGGCCTGAAATTCTTCCTCAGCTCTTCAAGCACTGCATCTTTCATGTGATCATAAATTTCCCCAACGAAGGAACCCTTAAACTGAAGGATCCTATTGCTTCCTATATTCGAGGTCATGATAACAATGGTATTTTTGAAATTAACCGTACGGCCTTGGCCATCGGTTAATCTGCCATCATCGAGAACCTGCAACAATAAATTAAACACATCGGGATGGGCTTTTTCGATTTCATCAAAGAGGATGACGCAGTAAGGTTTTCGCCTGACCGCCTCTGTCAACTGGCCGCCCTCTTCATAACCAATATAGCCTGGGGGCGCACCAACAAGCCTGGCAGCGGTGTGTTTATCTTGATATTCAGACATATCAATGCGGATCATGGATCGCTCATCATCGAACAAGAATTCAGCAAGCGCTCTTGCAAGTTCAGTCTTCCCTACGCCTGTTGGCCCAAGAAAAATAAAACTCCCAACAGGCCTATTAGGATCTTTCAAGCCGCTGCGAGCCCTTAAAACAGCATCCGAAACCGCAGTTACTGCTTCATCCTGCCCAACGACGCGCTGATGAAGTTCTTCTTGAAGGTGCAACAACTTCTGCAGTTCACCCTCAAGCAATTTCGAGACCGGCACACCAGTCCACCTGCTTACAACGTCTGCAATGTCTTCTTCGTCAACTTCTTCCTTGATGAGCTTGCTTTCACCCTGCTTCGAGGCAAAAGCTTCCTCTTCAATCTTAAGCTTTCGTTCCAATTCGTTTAATTTTCCGTATTTGAGTTCCGCAGCTTTGCTAAGATCGTAACTGCGCTCGGCCTGTTCTGCATCAAGTTTGGTTTGATCAATTTGCTGCCTAAGGGAACGGAGTTTCAGAACCGCTTCTTTTTCGATATCCCATTGCCCCTTGAGAGCACCCGACTGACCTTTCAAATCGGAAAGTTCTTTTTCGAGTTTCAAAAGCCTATCTTTGGACGCAACATCTTTTTCCTTTTTAAGCGCCTCTCTTTCAATCTCTAATTGCATGGTGCGCCTCATGATTTCATCTAATTCAGAAGGCATACTATCAATTTCAGTGCGCAGCTTTGCAGCAGCCTCATCAATGAGATCGATTGCCTTATCAGGCAAAAACCGATCTGCAATATAACGATTTGAAAGCACTGCTGCTGCAACCAGAGATGCATCTTTAATTCTTACACCATGATGCAATTCATAGCGCTCTCTTAACCCGCGCAAAATACTGATGGTATCTTCCACGGTGGGTTGATCAACAATTACAGGCTGAAACCTACGCTCAAGGGCGGCATCTTTTTCAATATTTTGCTTATACTCATTGAGCGTGGTTGCACCAATACAATGAAGTTCTCCCCGGGCCAACATCGGTTTCAAAAGGTTGCCAGCATCCATGGCGCCCTCGGCTTTTCCTGCACCAACAACCGTATGCAGCTCATCGATAAAAAGAACGATTTCGCCTGCGGATTGCTGGACTTCCTTAAGAACAGCTTTAAGGCGCTCTTCAAATTCACCACGGAATTTTGCCCCTGCAATCAATGCACCCATATCGAGGGAAACAATCATTTTGTTTTTCAAACCTTCTGGAACATCACCCCGAACGATGCGCTGGGCAAGTCCTTCAACGATTGCTGTTTTCCCAACGCCTGGCTCACCTATAAGCACGGGATTGTTTTTAGTTCTACGGGAAAGAACCTGAATCACCCTGCGAATTTCTTCATCACGGCCTATTACTGGATCGAGTTTGTTGGCAGCGGCCATTTTGGTGAGATCACGTCCATACTTTTCTAGGGATTGATAAGTAGCTTCCGGGTTTTGATTGGTCACGCGTTGGTTTCCTCTTACTTCTTGAAGTGCGGTCATTAAAAGGTCACGGGTAATTCCAAACTCTTTGAACAGTTTCCCTATCGAAGCTTTATCTTCCAACAACGCCAGAAGAATATGCTCGACGGAAATATAATCGTCCTTAAACTTTTTAGCCTCTTCCTCCGATTGCTTGAGAATCGTGTTCAACCTACCTGCAAGGTAAATATTGCCATCTTGATTGGAACCAGAAACCTTGGGAAGGCGATCGATTTCTTGATCACAACGCTTGCGCAAGGCATCGGTATTAATGTTTGCTTTCCTCAGGATGGATAATGCCAACCCTGGATCCTGAGCCAATAAGCTTGAAAGCAAATGCTCCAAATCTACCTGCGGTTGCCCCTTAGACTGGGCAATCTTGGAAGCCTGCTGTAAGGCTTCCTGTGCTTTTTCAGTGTATCGATCAATGTTCATTACAAGAATCCATTAAGCCTTTAATACATCACTTCTACATTATTCGCTAAACAAGATAAGAATGTACACAAATACATCCCTATCCTTCAATATTTTTAAAAATTAACGTAAACCTATACAAAGCAATATTTTACATAAAACACACAGATTAAATTGAAAGCGAATAATCGCCCAAAGAACTTAGGCCATTGTTCGTACGAATATAAGCCCAGCAATCCTAAAAAGTGGGCTTGAACGATTTGAAATAAAGCTTATGCCTGTGATCTGTAACCGGTTTAAGTGAATATCTTGGTATATTTGAACAGGCAAGCATTATGAAACGATCATTCCCTTTAATATTAAATGTTGCTGCGCTATTTTCCATTATTGGATGTGATGCATCGCCCTTCCGAATGTACTCCGCGAGAACAGACGCGCATTTTGAAAAAGCCAAAAATGATATTCACGAAGCTGCTAACTCAACTGCTGAAGCCCTTAGTTCTGTCCGGGTGGATTATGTCAATGAAAGCCAGGCAAAATTAAATGCTTTAGATAAACAATATGTGGCGATCAGAGAGCAAGGGAAAAACGCTACGGGAGAAGCCAAGGCGGAACTTTATAAACAACTGCAGACCTTGCAAGAACGCAGAGATGGAATACGCGAACGCTTGGATGAGTATCGTAAGTCTAATGATAAAGCTGCAGAAAACTTGCGTACGGGAATCGAGGCAGCATTGGTGGATTACCAAAACGCCCTAATAGGCAAATAACATCATCCTGCTTGATTTAGCATTACTAAATGGTGAGCAAAAATTGCTTACGCCTTTTCAAGCGAAGCTTTCAAACGAACCAATCCTTCTTTAATCGAAACCTTGGGCTCATACCCAAGATCTTTTCTTGCGTTCGAAATATCAAACCAATGCGATGTGGATAACTCCTTGGCAAGAAACCTTGTCATGGGTGGTTCGTTTTGTAATCGCAAAAGACTATAGGTCATTTCAAAAACCCAGCCCATGAAGTAAGCCAGCGAAACAGGAACACTTTTATCCACCGCCCTGCCATTGCCCGCACGAATGATTTCATTGACCAAATCCCAAAGTTTCCAAGGTTCACCATTGGAAATAAAGTAAGCCTTGCCTGAACAAGAAGAGCTAAAGGATAATCGATCCAGCGCCAAAAGATGGGCACTTGCAGCATTATCAACGTAGACAGAATCAACCATGACAATGCGATTTCCGATTTTGCGAAGTCTGCCCGCCTTGGCACGTGCGAGAATTCTGGGGACGAGATGGTTATCGCCCGGCCCCCATATTAAATGTGGCCTTAATGCCACCGTTGCAAGGGTATCATCGTTCGCCTTCAAAACCATTTGCTCCGCAAGGGCTTTGGTTTTTGGGTATGCAGTAAGATAGCTTTCAGGATAGGGGACCGTTTCGTCAACGCCCTCCATGTCTCCATTATTGAAAACCACACTAGGCGAACTGGTGTATACCAATTTAGAAATGCCCAGGCTTTTAGAAACCTCAAGAATGTTTTTAGTACCCACAACATTGGTTTGGTAATAGCTATTGTAATCGCCCCAAATACCGGCCTTGGCAGCAGTATGAATGATTGCATCGCAACCTTGGGCCGCCAGATGAATAGCTTGCTCATCAGCCAAGTCGCCTTGAAAATGGGCAACGCCCATTGCAGTTAATCCTGCATGGGGCTTACGGGAAATGCTATGAACTTTATCGCCCCGTGAAACTAACATCGAGCAAATAGCAGAGCCCAGAAAACCGCCACCCCCTGTCACTAACACTTTCATGAAAGCCTCCCTGCAGCCCAAACTGCAAGTTCTTCCCGCTTGATTTTAGAATTATGCCTTATGTCCACGGGGAAGGATGGATGGATCAAAAATTTAGTGATGTCTTTGGTTTGGGGATAAAGCAAAGCCCTGCTTGCAAGATTGCGTAATAACTCTTGATCACTGATCAACCCTTTTTCTTTTTCGACACAAAGCACGGGAATCTGCATGCCTGGTGCACCAATTCCTACAAGGGCGCTTCGAAAAACCCCCTGAACCGAATCAAAAATCCCCTCGATAGGAACGGTATGAAAAAGTTGATTCGCAGCAGAAACGCGCTGGGATTTCCTACCACAAAACCAAAGCCTTCCCGAGGCATCATAATACCCAAGGTCACCCATCCGATGAAGGGTTTGGCCATCAACATCAAGAATTTTAGCAAGGTTTGTCTGAACTGGGCGATTAAAATAATGCTTGGTTACAACAGGGCCCCTCACAACAATTTCACCTATTTCCCCTTGGGGAACCCGCAGGGAATCAGACCATTTTTCAAAGGCTGAATCATCGATTTTAATAATACGAACATCAATTCCTTGAACAGGGTTACCTACGCAAACACCTTTCCCCGAGGAAGTGAATTGTTGAGTTTCTGAAAGAATAACTGCACTGGAAATAGTTGCAACAGGAAGGGATTCGGTCGCGCCATAGGGGGTATGCAGATAAATTCCGGGATTTAATCGGTTTGCAAGATTGGCAATATCGCGTGCGGGAACCGGGGCGCCCGCAGAAAGAATACGCTTAAGCGTGGGAAATTTAACATCCTTAGGAAGGCTTGCCAACCTACGAAGCAAAGCAGGAGAAGCAAAAAGATTAGTGACATTAAAATGCCTGATCGCACCAAGAATCTTATACGGATCAGCTTTAGCAGGCTTGGTGAAATCCATTTCTGGAATAACCGCTGTCATGCCCAATGCTGGAGAAAAAAGTCCGAAAAGAGGAAACGTAGGAAGGTCTACTTCACCCGGGGCAATTTGATAAAGGATTTTAAGAAGTTGAACCTGGCCATGAAATTGCTCATGTTCGTACACCACGCCTTTGGATACCCCCGTGCTGCCACTCGTAAACAAAATAGCAGCGGGATCCACTGCGTTACAAACCAAAGGCGTATTTAAAATCGAGCCCTTTCGTAAAACATCCGACCACCGGATTCCGAATATGGCTGCCCCAACAGTGATGGTTTTACGGATCGAGGTTTTACCCCACCCGAATAAAATTCTTGCCATCTGGGCAAGTGGAATCCCGATGAATGCATCAGGTTTGACTTCTTTAAGGCAAGAACCTATTCCCTTTAACCCTAGCCCAGGATCAACGACTACAACCGTCGCGCCAATGGTGAAAAGTGAAAAAACAACTTGGAGGAATTCGATTCCTGGCTTGACCATAACCGCAACGCGCATTCCAGGTTGAAATCCCTGATCGAGAAGGCCACGGGCAGCGGCATCGATGGAATTCTGCAATTGGGAGAAGGAAAGCTGAACGGAGATTTTTGGGCCGGAAGAAAGGTGCGCACCATTTTGCACAATAATAGCAACGGCATCGGGAAAATCCTGCGCCATTTCCCGGACTAGGTTGGCGATATTAAGCGAGCCCAGCATGGCTCAACCCCCGGGGTGTTTCATGAAGAATTCTTGAATCTTCGCAATGATCGGAGCGGGCGCATCTTCGAGAAGGTAATGCCCGGCATCTTCAAAGACATGGTAATCCGCATTGGGGAAATATTTTTTCCATTCCGCAAGAAAATCATCATTGAAGATAAAGTCGTGTCTGCCCCAGCAAAAGATTTTGGGTGTATCATTCAAATTAGAAAGGCCGGATCTGGTGCCTTCAATAATCGCATAGGAGGGATGTGATGGATTGATTGGAATATCCTGCACAAAGCGGAATATTGCAAGTCGATCCTTCCAGCTTGAATAAGGCGAAAGAAATCCAGCCCTAACATTACTATTAAGACCTTTAATAGCGCAGTACCGAGCAGCACCCAAGCAAAACCCGTTAAACCCACGCACCATCAATGAGCCAAAAATCTTGGATCTGCAGACCTTAAGAGTCCAGGGAAGGGGCTTGCCTTGCGGAAGGCCAAAACCTGCGGTGTTCAAAAAAACAATGCTTTCAATTCTAGAAGCATTGCGCACGGCCCAAGAAGTTCCGATCATGCCTCCCCAGTCATGCACAACCAAGCTGATTTTTCCAGTCGGGGCAATATGATTGATCAACTTATCAAGATCGCTTAGCCTGCTTTCAAGCGTGTAGTTGTATTGTTCATCGGTGGGCCTATCGGAAAGCCCGCATCCAACATGATCAGGAACAATAACCCGCATGAACTTCGAAAGTGCAGGAATCAAGTTGCGATAAAAAAAGGACCATGTCGGGTTGCCATGAATCATAAACACAGGCTTACCCGAACCTTCATCGAGGTAATGAAGTTTATGATTGCCGAGGTTTAGATATTTACCCTTGAAAGGATAAAGGGAGGGATTTTCCCTGATCCAATTTAAAAGGGTTTTGGGAGGACCTGAAACATCGCCAGGCTTATTACCAACTACCATTCTACGCCCAGCATCAGGCAGTTAAGCCCGCTGCCAATCCCAAGCAAGCCAACCCTGTCTCCTGGGAGCAGGAATTTTCGTTCCTCTGCAATCGCTGCGGTCAAAGGCAGAGAAACCGTACCGATATTCCCAAGAAAAGGAAAAGTAGAATAATCCTTGTGCAAAGATATTCCAAGGGCTTTCAAAACGGAATCACGATGAGGCGCGCCTACTTGATGACAGATAACTTTATCGATTGCATCTGGTGTCCAGCCGATCTTGCCTACAAAATTTTTCCAAGTCCGCATGCCGAGATCAACACCATACTTCAACACCGCAACTGAATCGGTAGTCATAAAATGCCTTGCAGCATGAATAACGCCCTGAATGATTTGTTTGGGTGAAGCGCCATCGGGGATAAAATCTGGAATGGGATCATTGGTCAGGCCCCATCTGCAAAGGCTATGGTGCTCTGCTGCGCTTTGAGCACTGGCAGCAATAAGCTTTCTTCTTTTTTCACTTGAGAAGGAACCATCTGTAACAACAACAGCCACTGCGCCGGAACCGCCGGTAAGGGTAGCAAGTGAATCTTTAAAGGTTTCGATATTTTTTCTTTTAAGCAATTCAGCAATCATGGTGTCGTTGATTTCGCGTGAGGTTTCGCAAGATACAACAACGCCAGCACGAATTTGGCCAAGCTCAATACGGTTGGCAATATCAAGAATGCCATTCAAAACACCCAGACAGGCATTGCTGATATCATAAACGAGCGCATTGCTACCAACGCCCAATTTTGCAGCGACCGAACATGCAGTGGCGGGTTCAAATTGTTCCCTGCAAACAGCAGAGTAAATAACAACTTCAAGATCTTGAGCAGTTACATTAGAACGATCGAGTGCTTTTCTGGCAGCAAGCGTTGCACCTTCTGCAACGGAAAACCCTGGTTCCCACCAGCGTCTTTCCTGAATTCCAGTCCAGGCGAGCAACTGACCTGCATTAAATTTCAATGCTTCGTAAACGGGTAGCAATCTGGTTTCGAGTTCCTCGGTGGAAACAACCACCGGGGGAAGTTCGTAACCAATTGCATCGAGATACACCCGGGAATATTTCATAAAAGTTCTATCCTGAATAATCGCTGTTACGACTTCCAAGCCTTTAGGCGGAAGTCTTTCATTTCATAGATGATCAAGCCATCTACGGATAGTTTGCCATCCGCAACCAATAAACCAGAGGGATCATCCCTATTGGTAATAGTTGCTTCGACTATCACAGTGTTATTATGCGGAATAACCTGCCCGCGGTAAATCCAAATATGTGGTTCTGGGCTTACAATAGGCAAAAAAGTGTCAACTTCGGGCCAGAAGTCTGTTGCAAGAATTTTCATTAATTGAATCATTGCCTCAAGGCCAAGCGAGCCTGGCCAGACAGGATCTTGATAGAAATGTGCTTTAAAAAACCAATCTTCAGGGTTAACCTGCTTGATTCCTCGGATGTAACCAAGACCGTTTGCACCCCCCTTTTGCTCAAGATATTCCACCCGATCCAACATTCTTAAAAAATCATCAGGAAATGGCGGTTCTGCACTGATCAGGGCATCCAAACGCGCATATTTCTCAACATTCCACAAACTAGCGCCTCGAACTCCAACCTGATTTGCAAGCGCATCCTTCGAAAAGAACCCGAAAGTAGTATCCCCCTTGTAGATACTTTTGCCCTTACAAAAAACATCAAACAAATACGATTGCACGACCATCCCCGCAGAGGATGACACGCGGGTAATCTTAACCTTGATAGAAAGTGTCCCGGCATCTGCAAGAACAGGTTCTAGGTAAACAGCCTTACCCCCGAGATTACGGAAGGAAAGATCATCCTTACTAGTAAGCGCAGATCCCAAATAAGCAGCAAGCCAGCCACAAGGCTGCAAGGCGATTTCTAAAAGAATGGCAAAAGGCATTGCTGCCTGCCTTTCAGAACGGAAGTACCATTCATCGAGTGGGACATCATACTCTGCAACAATTTCGCCCCCTGCAACCATCTTCCAAGGTTCGCAGTTAACCTCCATGATTCGATCGAGGAATTTATAAGGTGGGCCGGGAAGCCTTGCGATTTTTCTTTCCGCATCAAAAACCTTATACGCATCCCCAAACGCTTCTGAAGGATTGCCGATTGCAAAAGCCATAATGCTGGCATTATCAAAGCGGGGTGTTTTCACCGCACCAGAAATCCCGCCAGACCATATCGCCTCAACCGATTCTTTGCTCCATCCTGTCATGCGGAGCGACATGGATTTTATCTCAACCACATTTTTTCCATCCGCATACATGTATGCATCAACGATGGTGTAGGGTTCAGGGCGGTAGCCTCTTTCCCTGATCAAAACCTCATAAGTAACTTTTTTCGTGGTAGCAGTAACTTGCCCTCTGCAGCGAAGTTTACCCGTAACCCCGGGCACCGGTTCGAACGCAACATTCGATTTTTCGCCCACCCATCCCATGCGATAAAGAAAAATTCGCAGCGTATGCAGGCAACATTCATACATTAGCGTGCCGGGCATTACCTGATCATCCACAAAATGACATGTAAGAAACCAATCATCAGGATGAATATCGGCTTCTCCTAGAATACGGCCAAGGCCAGCAGGCCCGCCCTCAGGTTCAAGAAGAGGCACCCGATGCACAAGCCGCATTTTTCCACCGGGCAAAGTGGCAGGTTCATGAATAGGCAGATTGGCAAACTGAGCACCAAAGCAAGCCGCTAAATCTCCGCTGCGCAATGCATCTAATTGCTCTTCACTAAAAGATTCTTTAACCATGGGAAGCAAAGGCGGAGTTGAAATCACTTCTTCTTTTTTATCTGCGTTTGCTGAAATAACGATGCCTTTACCCGCAGCAAGTGCTTCTTCTGTAAAGAACCCTGCGCAACCTTCGCGCATGGCCATTAATGGTTCACCATTGACCGTGGCATCGTACCAAAATCGAAAAAGATAAGTGTCATTATGGCGGAAGAACCGATCAATGCGAATATCGTAATGAATGACTTCGCCCTCAACAGGCAGGGCACGATGGAAAGTAACCTCTGCATCAAGCAGGCGATAAACTGCAAGGCCTTTGGTTTTATGATCGATGCCTAAAAACCCGGATAGAAATAGATCTGCCTGCCCCGATTCTACAGCAATGCAAGTGGGGATTCTGCCATGATCCAAATACCATGCACCGGGCAAAACATCGTGCTCGGTAATTATTCTTCCCGACCCCATCGAACAAGGTTCGCCCTCGATTGCCAAGATTCGATCCACAAGCATCAAGGGTTCATCTGGTAATCTAACTCGAGTGGGGTAGGCATCAATTTCGGCATACATCGAGCCCAACACTCCTGCGATATTCCCCCGGGCGTAATGCAAGCAAGCATTCCGATCAAGAGTTCTAGGAGGTGTTAAAAGCATTTCAAACGGTTTGTTAGGGCTAGTACTATCAGAAACATCCTCAGAAAAAACATCGAACTCGGTATCGCCCAAGTTCACCGATTGCAGCATCTGATTTTGAAATTCAACCAAGGCGGTCATCTGCCCAAGTGTTGATTGCGAAAGTTTTAAATAAGCAGCATGGGCTTCCATTGCAGATTGATTCATGTTCACAGCGTGTTCAACGCCATGAAACTGCAGCGCATTCTCGTTTTCCATGAAATGTATTCTTTCTTCCGTAACTTCTTGAGTGCTAATTCGATTCGAACTAGGGGCGGTGAAAGCAAAACCTGCAGACCCTGTAATCAAACTCACCTTATTACCATTTGCATTCACCAAATCAGTGGGAGTAAAAAGGAAGCTGCAATCCAAAGAGACCCTTTCAGAAATCAAGGCAGCGATGGTTTTCAAGAATCCTAGATATTGGCTGCCCCGCATAGTGCTTAGTGATCTAGCAAAATGAGGCCTGCCCTTGAGAATATTAGCGATGATTCTGGTACAAGAAGAGCCAGGCCCCATTTCCAAAAATATGCGAGCGCCATCGTTGTATGCAGTTTCTACTAACTTATTAAAATCCATGGTGCTTAATGCCAGCCCTGTGATTGCTTCCGATGCGGCTTCTTTCGTTACCTCGTAAGCAGAGCCAAACGATGCGCTGTAAACATAGGGCGTTGTCATGAGATTCGTTGGCAGCAAATGAAATCTTCGATAAGCATCAGCGATTGGCCTTGCAGCTTCGCAATGAACCGCTGCAGTTTCAGTGCTTAAAGGAAACAATCTGCAGTTCAATTGTTTGACCAGCTTCTTGACCTGAGTCGCATCTCCGCCGATGACACATTCATTGGGGCTGTTGATAATCAGCAAATAAACACGGTCAAAATCGACCAACAACTGCTCGATATCTTCCGGGGATTTTTCCACCAATCCCACAAGCCAATCAGGAACCTGCCCTGGTTCCATTCCCCATGAAAGAGCAATTGCCTGCCGTTTCCCTACAAGATCTTCTTTAAAAAGAGTAGAACCTTCCAGCGCATGCCAAAGCCCATCACGATCATGCCAATACCCCATTGCAACCAATGCGGTTGATTCACCCAAGCTATAACCCAGAACCAAATCTGTTTTTATGCATGCAAGACGCATAATTTCTGCAGTGGCGCATCCAAACGAAACCTGTGCCATAATTCGTTCATGGGGCAAAGGCTGGCGAAAAGGCCTGCCCTGCCAGTAAAACTCAGGAAGAACCTGCGCTCTTAATTTAAGACTATTTTTGTCGTAATTAAGATGGCTCTGTGGCCAGCGAAGCGATAGTTCAGCACCCATCGAAGGAAAATCCGCGCCCGACCCTGGAAAAACCATGGCAACTTGCCCTTCGTTTCCAAGCGGGTTGCGACTATAAAAAACCCTGTCAGCAACAGAAGAATCAAGAGGATCGCCCTTCAAGATTTTGAACCCTGCCTCTATAAGCAAAGGTAATTCTATAAGATTGCAAACGACAAAAGACAATGCAAAAGGTGAATCAGCTAAAGAAAGATTCTTCTCATGCCAAGCTTTTGCCAAAGAAAGCAACGAAGTAAAATTGCCCTCTAATGCAAATTGTTTTAAAAGAAAGAGATTAGCTTCAAGAGTAGGGGCATCTTCTCCGTGAATTGCAAAAAGTGTTTCAGAGAAAGCTGATGCAGCCAGATTGGGCGTTGTTATGTTATCTTCTAATTCGGTCTCTTCTAGCAAGATATGAAACCAAGTACCATCGCTGCCCAAAGAATTAACCCCTGCTCTGCGTGGGCCATCCTCCCTGTTTCGAAGCCACGGAGTTGGGCTGAAATTTTCTGCTAGAAATCGGGCGTCCTCATATCTGCGATCAAGTTCAGGTTGTTCAATAGCATTGCCGGGCAACACTTTCTGGCTTAAACAAAGGCAAGCTTTTGCCAAAGATTGCAAACCTGTTGCAGCCCCCGACCAACCAAGTTGAAACCTGGAGCAATGAAGTACCGCTTGACCAGAAACCTGCCTAGGGGAAAAGAAATCGCCAAGAGCTCTGGCCTCTGCAGCGTCGTCCTGCTCTAGACCCGAAGAATTCGATTCAAGATATTGAATGGTTGCGGGATGAATACCAGAGGAAAGATATGCACTTTCCATTGCTGTCCTACAGGCTTTATCTGATATCCCTTTAGCAATCGGGTCTTTAAAAGTGCCGATGCCCCGGAGTACCGCATGGATCGTATCGCCGGATTTTTCCGCATCCTCAAGTCTTTTTAAAACAAGAACTGCAGAGCCATCAGAAGGAAGAACACCTGTCTTCCCTAGAGCCAAAGCAGGATTTAAAATTGCATCCGTAAGTTTGCCTTCCTTTGCAAGGGGAACAATCATGCGTGGATCGAGACAAAAATCCACTGCCCCGACCAAGGCACTATCGATCTGAAAAGATACCAACGAATCCCATGCAATTTCGAGCGCCCTTAACCCCGAGTTCTCATCTGCAGCAATCGTAAACGCCACGCCACCCACCCTGTATTCACGAGCGATTCTGGAAGCTGCAATACTTGCAAGTGCGCCCATCGTTCGATCTGCATTCAAGGCAGGGCCTGCAGCATCGGCATATTCAGGATTTCGATTGTTTGCAAGCCACCACCAACGCAAGTGGTAGTTTGTCGTATTTAAATCAAGGCCTACTCCGAGAAAGACTCCCATCCTTTGAAAATCAGATTCCTTGAACTTCATGGATTCAAGTGCTTCGCGTGCGGTGTCGAGAGCCAACCCCTGTTGGGGAAGCATCTGCTCAAGTTCCCTGGGCGGAATTCGAAACGCATCCAGTGGCAACTCCACTGCTTTTTTTGGCCTTCCTTTTAGCGTTGTATTATGTGGCAGATCCGCAGCAATTGCTTTTGATGATTGCACATTCCAGGCATTTACAAGAGGTCCTAGTTCAACTTTGCCAAACCCTATCGCCCGCTGATAGAAAGGCTCTGTGCTAATATCGCCTGCGTTTCTAGCTGCAACCGAAACAACCGCAAGAGGGCCGTGCTCTGCTTGAGGCTCTGCAACTTGAAGTTTCTGGCCTATCCATTCTTCGACGAGAACATGAGCATTGATGCCACCAAATCCAAAACCACTAAGCGCCGCTCTGCGTGGAATGTCTGCCTGCCTTCTTTCCCATGTTTGCACTGTTTTCAAAACCCGGAATGCAGAAGAATCTATTTTAATCGATGAAGAACAAGCTTCGAACCCTGAAGTGGGTGGAAGTTGCTGACGATTTAAACCAGCTAACACTTTTGCAAGCCCGGCACCGCCCGCAGCAGTAAGCACATGCCCAACATTCGACTTTACAGATCCTATAACGCATTGATTAGCTTTATAGGATTCTGACTTCCATAATTCAGCCATGCTAGAAAATTCAACCCCATCGCCAACCGGGGTGCCCGCAGCATGGCACTCAATTAAATCGATATCCGAAGGCTTGAGGCCCGATTGCCGATATGCTGAACGCATTGCACGCAATTGGCCTTCGCTATTAGGGGCTAGCAACCCGCCGCCAATATCATTCGAAAGGCCTATCCCCCTGATCACTCCAAGAATTTCATCTCCAGCTTCAATTGCATCTTGCAAGCGCTTGAGCAAAAATATCCCCGCACCCTCGCCCACCATCAAACCATCACCACGATGATCAAACGGTCTGCAATTACCCGACATAGATAAAGCCCTTAGCTGGCTGAATCCCATGTGGGTATAAAGGCTATCTGCACCAGAAACGCCCCCCGCAAGCATTGCATCCGCTCTGCGATAATAAAGGGCATCCGATGCAAGTTTTAATGCATAAAAACTGGAAGCACATGCTGCATCCAATGTGAAGCAAGGCCCACCAAGATTAAAAGCCTTGGCAATAAGATTGGCGGGAAGTGCAGCGGGTTGTGATAACCATGATGGCTCAACCCCGAAGCATTCTTCGGGAACGGGCAGCCCTGCAGCTTCTGAAAGAACTTTCCCCAACACTTGTAAGTTGAGTTTGCAGGTGCCCTCGGTAGGCAATGCAATATGCCCTAAAATCACCCCTACACGCTGGCGATCCAGTTTTTCAATCTTCCCTTTTAAAGCTTGATTAGCAGCTTCCAAACCAAACAAACTACCAGCATCGAGCTTCTGAAGTATCTCTTGGGGCAAGGGATATTTTTCGGGATTGCGCTCAGGAACCTGAGCAAAAAAACCTCTGGTGGTATGAACCTTGTCGGCTTGCGCCATCGAATCAGCACGAAGGGTTGCGGGGTCTAAAACCCAACGCCCAGATGGAACCTCGCTTGAGGCATTTTGCCCTGAAGCAACAAGCTGCCAAAGAGATTCAAGGTTGGGTGAACCTGCAAAAACGCAACCAGCGCTGACGATGGCAATGGGAGAAAAAAAAGATTGATCAGGTACGCCAGGGCCGTGCTTTGTGTTGTTCATGCAAAACCCGGTCTAGATTGTGGCTGGTTTTCCGAGTCGATTTTTGCGAAAAGCTCTGGCTAGGGATGCATCTAAAACGCCTTCAACGCCTTCCAAACGCATAACCACGCCAAACACCGGATCAATCATATCAACATCTGCAACTGCATGAAGCTCATTGGCTTTGCGAATTTCCAATACAGCTTTAAGCTTTTGGTTGAAGACTGGTTTCCGGAACAATCGAAGGCTCCCAATTCTACAAGGCAATGATCCCATGCTCTGCATCTTGGAAGTCCAAACAATCATCATTTGTAAAACCGCATCCAACCCCAATGGATCAAGAATCCAACGCTGCCTTAAAGGCTGCCTTATCCATTCGGAAGGTTCAGGAGCGCCCTTCACCCAGCATGTGATCCCGCGTTCGCCACAGCTTTCAACATTTTCCAAACAATGCATCATCTTGCCATGAAAAAGAACATCGCGGTAAAGATCATCAATCAAATATTCGACCTTAGGGGCGGTGATGGATCGAAGATTTGTAGGAGAACCAGGCAGAGCTTCAACTAAAAGAATATCTGCTTTAGCGTGCAGAACATCCTTGCCATTATTACGAAAGCTTCGGGCTTCCACAGGAATAATAAGGCCATTCGAAGTTGCCCGCGGAACCCCAGAAAGATAACGCAATTGCAAAGGTTCGGGCTGATCACAAATCACACCATGCAAAATTCTAAAGTCATCACAGCCATGAAATTGATAACCCGGATTCTCGTGCAAGGCTGCATGGGCAAGCCATTCCAGCATAATTGCCATCGGCAACACTGGCCTGCCATCAATCACATGGTGCTCGAGGAAAGGATGCTCTAAAAGATCGAGCCTTCGTTCAAAAGTAAGAAGTGCGGGAACCTCTGATTTTAGTTTTGCGGAAACTTCCTCACGGGGTATAGAAGAACCTTTAGCAAGCACACTAACTTCAACAGAAGAATTAATTGAGAGTAATTCGCATGCAAGCAGAGCTGCCCCTTCCTTCAAAGGAATCAGGCCAATGCCTTCCTTGAGGAAAAGTTTTTTCAAGCCCTCGCCTACCATGCCACCTTCCCATGGACCCCAATTAAAGGAAACCACACGGGTGTTTTTCAACAACCGGGAATACTTCTGCGCCATCTTGTTGAGTACTTCATTAGCCATGGCGTAATCAACCTGCCCGGTTCTGCCAAAGCGGGCGGTCGTGCTGGAAAACAGCGCCAAGAAATTAAGCTTATGAACATCAATACTAGAAAGTATATTTTGCAATCCAGTGACCTTGGTTGCAAAAACGCGCTGGAATTGTTCAGCGGTCTTATCTTCAATCAAGGCATCTGCCAAAACCCCAGCACCATGAATAATGCCACAAACAGGCCCCAACTCAGTCTGAACTTCAGCAAGAATTTGGGCAACGGAACCTGCATCGCGAATATCTACCGATCGGTAAAGCACCTTAGAACAACTTTCACCAAGCTTTTCCAAGTTCGTTCTTACTTCACGATTCGCAAGTATTTGCTTACATTGTTCGCCGATGGCTTTGGGAGAAAGCGATGCGCCAGATCGGGCGACAAGTTCTTTCTTAATTTCCATTTCCGAATTCAACTTCATGAGCCAATCGGGCTCATCGGTAGGTTCTGGGCTTCTGCCCAAAACTAAAATTGAAGGTGCATGAAGATCAGCAATCGCCTGAGCACATGCTGCGGTAACGCCCCGGGCCCCTCCGGTAACCAACACTAATTTGCCTTCAAGTTTTGATTCAGTTTGGGAAAGCTCGACATCAGTAACATCAAGCTGGATGGTTCTTCTTCCCGAAGAATTGATAGCTACTTCAATTGGCCCATGAAACAAGATTTCGTCTGCGATTTTCTCTGCTGCATCAGTGATACCAATGCGAGGATCAAGATCGATGGCACGGGAACGGATAAGAGGCCATTCGCGGGCTGCAGTTTTCACCAGACCAAGCAAACCAGCATCTAAAGGATTGCGATCATCTGCAAATGATTCAAAACCCAAGGCGCCATCAAGCCTCGTAACAGCAAAAAGTATGGAGCCTGAAGATGAAGATTCCGAGCGCAATGCTTTGCCAACCGATTGCACAGCCATTAAAGATTTCAAAAGAAAATCTTCGTTTGAATGCAAAGGAGAAGAGAGGATGATGAGGCCACCCAATCGATCCCAAGATGCATTAATCACTTCATTTAACCCGATTTTTTCAGCTTTGAATCCGCGTTTGATAATAGCATTACAAACTTCGATCGATAATTCCGTATCTGAACCTGTGACGAGTATTTGTTTGTCAATACTGAAGGTCCCGTGGTTGCCAGCCACCTTAGCCAACCTAGGAACCAACCGGTCAAGCCCGGTAGGAATCGAAGGCTGGCTGAATGATTTTTTTACGGGGGGCGCCTCGTGTGCCGTTTCTTTTTGCTGAACACCTCCACCATCAAGATGATTCAAAACCTCGCGGAGTGTATTTAAAGTTCCCAGATGTTCGGGCTTTACAATCGGAGCTTCAGGCAACTTTTCCTGAATCGCTGCAAGTATTTCCACCCGCTTGATAGAATCAATTCCCAAATCAGCATCCAACGCCATGTCGAGTTCCAACATTTCCGTTGGGTAACCAGTCTTCTCAGAAACAACCTGAATCAAAACAGATTCCGCTGAGCTTGTTTTTCTGACCACAGCAGGCGCAACAGCAACAACTACTGGCACACTACTTTTAACTTCAACTTTAATGTCATCAACTTTAGATCCCAGAAGAAATTCCGCAACTTGGCGCAGCGTGTTGAGGGCGCCAAGATGTTCTGGCTTGACGATTGGCGCTTCGGGCAACCTCTCTTGAATTGCTGCCAAGATTTCGACTCGCTTGATGGAATCGATGCCAAGGTCTGCATCCAAAGCCATATCGAGTTCAAGCATTTCGGTAGGGTAGCCAGTTTTTTCAGAAACCACCATCATCAAAACCGAAGCGATGGACCCAATTGGCGGAGGGTTTTGGGCAGATAAAACCGAAGTCGCAACAGGCGCAGCAACCACAGGCGCAGCAATCACTGGTTCAGGTGCGGGTTGCGTTCTTACAATCGCGGGTGTAGGCACGGGTTGCGTTCTTACAACCACAGGTGCAATAACCGTAGGAGCTTTGTAAGGTGCAACAGGTTTTGCAACAGGAGCAGCAACTTCTTCAGCGACAAAGGAAGTTGGAGGTGCAGGGGTGTAGGAAACAACGGGTTGAACTTTTTGTTCGAATTTGAGTTGAGGCATCGCAGTGCTCAAACCCAAAGATGCTTGCAAAACAATCTGCTGCTGTTGGATAAGAGCGTGCAAATTACGTTGTGCAGATTCCTGCCCTTCCAGAAACATCTTGTGAATCTGAGAGGATTGTTCTTGTAATTTTTGCAGCATATCGAGGCTTGCTTTAGTTACATCAAGCACACGACCTATGCCTTCTGAATTAATATTTCTATTTGACATCGGTACGGATTTCACTTCCTGATTTACTTGCGGGGTCATGGTTGGGGTTATAATTTTCGGATTTTCAAGCGGTCTTGAAGAACTTAATGGAGATACAACTTTAGTTTCTATCACTTTTTCTGCAACAACTTTAACTGGAGCAACTTTTTCTGCAGCAACTAACACGGGGGTAACTTTAGGAACACTTGGCGTCTTGGGTTCCACTTTATCGGTTTTGGTACGAACATAATTGGCCCCGGTCAGCGGCACAGTGAACCCTGGTTTTTCAACAGGCGCATCAACAAAGCCCTTATCCCACTGGGCAAGATCCACCTTAAGGCCCAAGGCGCTTAGCTTGCATAATAATGCTGCGAGATCGTACTCGCCTGCTTTCTTCCCTTGGCTAGCATCAAGCGAAATCACATTATGCTTTTGGCCCTTAAGTATTTCAGAAACCAAGCCGGTTAGTCTGCCACCGGGCCCGATTTCAACAAACGTGGTTGCCCCATCGCGGTGCATTGCAGAAATCATTTGGCTGAACTCAACACTTTTCGCCAACTGGCCTGCAAGAACTTTATTCGCAGCAACATTTTCCGTTGGGTAAACAGAGGCAGTGGAGTTTGCGTAAACTGGAACCTTGGTTGAATTCCACCGAATGTTTGATTGGATAAAATTAAGGAAGGGTTGTTCAGCATTGGCGACCATCGGGCTGTGGAATGCGCCACCAACCTGAAGCTTCTTCGCTTTAAACCCGTTAGAAGCAAGAACTTTTTCAGCAAGATCAATCTGATCTATAGGCCCAGCATAAACAATTTGATTCAAAGTATTTCGATTGGCAGGAACCAAAGAAATGCCGTTAGTCTGAAACAAAGCTGCGACATCTTTTTCAGGCGCAAGCACTGCAATCATGCCACCATTTCCGGTAGAGGCATGAGCCATGCATTTGCCACGTTGGAATGCGAGGTCAAGAAACTGCTCATCGGTGAAAGCCCCCGCACAAGCAAGCGCAGCAAGCTCACCAAAGCTATGCCCAGCAGTTAAATCGGGAGTCAAGCCAAAGCGACGAAGAACTTTCATTGCACCCAGTTCAATCACACCCAATGCAGGTTGTGCATTCAGGGTATCCTGCAAGCGCAAAAGATCCTGTTCTGCCTCTTTGGGATCGAACGTGGTCTGAGGATAAATCAGATCAACCAGCAATGTTGCTTCTGCTTGATTTTTTAGTTGTAGTGCATGGGCCTTTTCGAAGACATCCAGCATTTCGGGAAACATACAAGAAAGATCAAGAAGCATTCCTGGGTACTGTGCTCCCTGCCCACTAAAAAGAAAAGCGAGTTTACCCGAGTGTTGCCCCTGCTCGATGAAAATACCAAGCGGAAGAGGTTTATCTTTCTGAAACTGTGCTAAAGATTCACGAGCTTTTTGCAATACTTGAGCGATATCTGATTCGCCCTTGCGGGTAATTAACAACAAGCGCCAATCCATGCGGTGATCAAAACTCGAACGCGACTTAAAGCAATCCTTGCGCCATTGTTCCCACTTGGGTTGAGCATTCAAGGCATCGAGCTTTTGCAGCAGTTCGTTTTTGGAAGCAGCGCAAAGAGAAAGAATCTGGGTATTACCATCCCAATCAGGTTGCGTTTTCGTCTTCTGATATTCTTCGAGTACACAATGAAAATTACTGCCACCAAAACCAAAAGCACTGACAGCGGCCCTGCGTGGATGATTGGGGTTTGAAATCCAAGGGCGCTTTTGGCCAGAGAAATAGAAGGGGCCTTTGCCACGGTTCATGCCTTCAAGAGGCTTTCGCACTTTGATGCTAGGGGGCAAGACTTTATTGTAAAGAGCAGCAGCAGCTTTAAGCAAACCAGCAGCGCCCGCAGCAGCTTTCGTATGCCCGATCTGAGATTTGATAGACCCAACCGCACACCAAGAACCTTTTTTGCCTGACTCTTGAAACACTTTCAAAAGCGAGGAAAGTTCGGTCGCATCACCGACCTTGGTGCCAGTGCCATGGGCTTCAACCATATCGATGGAATCGGGGGAGATGCCAGCTTCTTGGTAGGCAGCTCGCAGCGCGTTCATCTGGCCTTCAGCACGGGGGGCATAAACAGCGCCACCCTTTCCATCGCTTGAAGTACCAACTGCACGAAGCACTGCAATAATATTATCGCCTGCTTTTTCAGCATCAGAAAGACGCTTGAGAACAAAAAGACCAAGGCCTTCGCCTAGTACGGTGCCATCGCCCTCTGCATCGAAGGGGCGTGAATGGCCTGTGGGAGAAAGAGCAGGAGTTTTGCTGAAACACATGAACATGAAAATATCGTTGAAGGTATCCACCCCGCCCGAGATCACCATATCGGATCGATGCGACCAAAGTTCCAGTGCTGCAAGATGCAAAGCCCCAAGTGAGCTAGCACACGCAGCATCAACAACACAGTTGGTGCCGCCGAAATCAAAGCGGTTTGCAATTCTACCTGCGACGACATTTCCCAATAGTCCAGGGAAGGAGTTTTCCTGCCAAGGAACATACGAAGCGCTAATGTCATCGATTATTTTTTGAGTTGTGGCATCATCAACGCCAGCCTTTGAAAGCGCCTTGCGCCAGCGGGGATGGCCAAGCCTAGCGCCAAGGGGAATAACGAGTTCGAGAGTACCAGTAACACCGAGAATGACACTGGCACGCGAGCGATCTAAAGGTTTCAAGCCGGGCTTTGGGTCACCAATACCGGATTGGTATCCAGCATGTTCAAGCGCCTGCTTTGCAGCCATCAAGCCGAGTAATTGCGATGTATCCGTAGCTTCGAGGTTATTGGGAGCAATGCCAAAGTCGCCTGGTGAAAAATCAACAGGAGAGATGAACCCACCGGTCTGACTATAAACCTTGTCAGGGAATTTGGGATCTTTGTCGAAGTAATCTTCGGGGTTCCAATGAGAAGCGGGAATTTTGGTGATACCATCTTTGCCACTTTTCACGAAGCTCCAGAAAGCTTCAAATCCCTCAGAACCAGGAAAGAAACAGCCTGCTCCAACGATGGCCAATGGTTCCATTTTCATTTTGGGAGTTGCATCACTCATGCGGTCACTCCTGCATAACCCAGTTGCTCTTTAAGTTTTTCGTATTCGACAGGCAATGGCGAAGGGTTCCCCTGCGTAGCCAAACCCAGCAAAGAAGAGATACGGAATTGCATCAATTGCGATGCGCCATGCAATAGATTCAATGCAACAATATCAGCTTTGCGATTTTCGGGTTTTTCGAGGAAGGAGCCTTTGACCCATTCATTAAAAGCCCCCATCGCAGGGCCACACCAAATTTGATAATCAACAACTCTGGTAGATTCGCCTGAATTAGCCCATCGTGAGGATTGGCCCAAATACCATCGGAAGACCAAAGCCATTTTATGCTTGGGATCTTTCTCTGCGCGGGTGACTTGTTCGGGGTCTCGCTTGATGAAGAATTCTTTGGTCTGTTCCCAAATTTCTTCGAGGGAAGCTCTGAAGATTGTCTTCTCTAATTGAGCTTTTTCAAGCGCAGGAATAAGATCGATCGAAGCGTAATCTCTGTAGGTTTCGTAAAGCTTTTGAGCCCGCATGGGGAACATGGTGCCGCGCTTTAGAACCTGTACCTTAACTCCCATTTCAAACATGTCTGCTGCAGGGGCCATCGCAACATCGGCCTGACCAGATTCTGCAAGCATTTTACGAACCGTTGGGCAAGAACCTGATTCAACACATGATTGATTGATCGAACCTGAAACGACATAAGCTGCGCCCATAATAAATGCCGCTGCAACAGATGCTGGTGTCGAAATACCACCCGCAGCACCGACCCGCAATGGATGCGAATAGTTGTACTGGGCTTGTAACCTATCTCGCAAAGCAATGATGGTAGGGACAAGTGTGATTGCAGGTCTGTTATCGGTATGGCCGCCGGAATCAGCTTCAGCAGTAACATCTTGCGCAACAGGAACCAAAGAAGCCAGCTTGGCTTGCTCGGGGGTTAGCTTTCCTAGTTGAACTAATTCGTTAATGAATCGCTCTGGGGCAGGGCTGAAGAATTTTGTGGCAACTTCGATGCGCGATACTTTACCAATCACCCTGTTTGGCGTAACCACATGTCCATTGGTATCACGGTATATGCCATGCAGTCTGTAAAGAATCAAAGGCAGAGTTAAATCAAGATAAGCGGAAGCTTCCACTAAGCGAATTTCTTCGCGAAGAAAAAGTTCAGCGATAGCCATTTCATGACGAGGTTCATTGGGGCTGTGAATAAGATTAAAGCCAAAAGGCTTGTCGGGAACTTCAGATTTTAAACGCTGGATTGCATCTTCAACGCGGGAAAGAGAAAGGCCAGCAGCACCAAAAAAACCAAGCATGCCGGTGCGTGCCATTGCTGCAACTAATTCGACCGAAGCAATGCCATTAGCCATCGCCCCTGCCAAATAATTGTATTCGAGACCCAGATCGTTACGGAAAGACGGGTCACCCAGATCTTGCGGCCTGATCGTCATCGCCGAAGACCCTTTGAGCAATTAAACACCCCGCCACCTCCCCACAAAGTTACGGAAAACAAACGGACTGCCTGACCTCCTTAGCCATCCTTGGCAGCTCCAGCCAACCCTGACTGGAAGATAATATCATAACGCCCCATAGCGCACTCTTCCACAAGGCATTTGCAGGAATGCCAATATCTTTTCGCTACAACCGTAACAACCTACCAAAAGCCCCTTTACCTAAACCACCAAAACAAGCACGATTATAAACGTAAAGCATTTAATAGAATTGGTTTACGTCAAAAACAAGGGGGTCTCTTGCGTTTGGACTAGCTGAAGGGGAGAGCTCTAGGAAATTTCAAATATTATTGCTTTTCTTAGACCAAACCCCACCACCTACGGAGCAACCACTCGGTAGCAACGATGCCAATAAAAAAGATCATAATAAAAGCATAAATAGGAGACCCGATGTTCGATTTCCAATCGGGGTAATATTTGCCCCCAGCTTTTTCAGTCAGAGGAGGTTCATTGAGCATCTTTTGCAGGAAAGTTTTCAATTCCTCAACTCGCTGGAAAGTTCCGCCACCCGCAGTAGCGATCTTCTTCAACAAATCATGGTCTGCACCCCTGCGAGTCATTTCAAGATCTTCATCATAAACCATGAAGCGCGCAGAAGATTTGCCAGCAATCACTTCCCCGCTAGGGTCTTTACCTTCAGCTTCAACTTCAATTTTGTATTCACCAGATAACTCAGAGTTTAAAAATACACCACGCTCTTCCGTACCCTTTTTGGAAGTTGGAACCCGAACCGCTTTACCATCAGGGCCAAAAACCTGAACTTGATATTTTCCAGCTTCCAATTCATTGCCATCTTTGCCGCGAAGAGCTACCCGGAAGCCAAGTTCATTGTTGGCGGGGATGCGCCTAGAATCAGGGATAACAATAACGCTGCCCTCCATCTCTTCCTGCCTTGCAAGCCAGCGAACCATCTGAGCCCAAAATCGCGCATGATTTTGCCTAGATTCAGGATCGCGGATCCATTTGTAAGAAGTATCCGCTCCGAAGGCCAAGGTTCGGCCCTTCCCATAATTCTGAGTAACAAGTAAAGGCTCTTTGCTAGCGGATTCTGCAAGCACAGAAGATAAGCCAGGCTTCAAACTGCCTAATTTAGTTTGGCCATCCAGCTCTTTAAGCTTGGCCCAAGCACCCTGAGCACCTGCGACCTGATTAGAGATTTTAAGGATATAAGAATATCTTCTTAGCCCATCATCGGTAGGGACCATTTTTACAGGCGCATCAATCTGCCCTTGAACATCAAGCATAACGGGAAGAAGTTTTTCGATGGGAGTACCCTTCCAATCGGAATTACCGAAAGTGCTGTATCCGCCCAACATTAAAAACCCTGTGCCTTTTTCAAACACCATTCGTTCGATCTGACCAAGTACATCATTTCCAAGGGCCTTCACTTGTGCAGCGGTGACATCACCAAAAATAATTGCATCATAATTACGCTGATCAAAACGAAAAAGGTCCTGAACATCGTCATCGGGTTTGTCATTACCCCGAAGCCAAACTGGGAAAAGGCTGATTTTAGAATCCTTGCCTAGCGCATCGCAAATAAACTGAGGTTCCCAAGCCCGCAATTTATCTACTAATAGAACCCTAGTTCCTTCTTTCACAACCGTAACATAAGTATCAATTTTATTATTTGCAGCACTGATTTCCCCGGGCAATGGCAGAAAATCACGCCTAGGGTCGCCCACCTCAACCGTAACCTTAACCTCGCCTAAAGTGGCAAGTGGCTTATGCCTTAGCAAAATTTCATTGCCCTCTGCCCGCTTAAGCTGAATCGTTTGCCCTGGGGCTCCAGCAATTTTCACTTCAGCATCATCTTGAAAAATTTTAGCAGCAACGGGCACACCATCCAAAAGAAGGCGCACACCCACCAAGGCATTCTCAAACCCCGGAGCATTCAAACTTACCTTCACACTGATTTCGCCCCCGAGTGGAATAGTAGGCGTAGGTTCAGTGGAAATGGAAACAAGGGCCAGATCGTTTTGGCCTGCAGTTGTGGTTGGTTTTCCCAAGGCAAATGAATGAACATTAAGCGAGAGATCGCGCAAGCGCTGAGCCAAAGGAAGGGCAGGTTGCCTCGAAGTTCCATTATCCGCACCATCGCTAAAAAGCAACAAGCCACGAAAGCGCTCTTGGCCAACCGTTCTATCAATCACGCCTTTAAGGGCATTGCCAACATCCGTGGTTTTACCCGAAGGAACACCGGGCTTCTCGAGTAAATAATCTGATAATTGGGAAGAGAATTGAAATGCTTTCACTTCGGTATCTTGAACCTGAAGCTGCTTTAAAAGTGGATCATTATCTTTCAACACCTGTTGCAAATGATCCCAGCGGGATGTTTGATCCGCCTCGTCAAGAATCGTCATGCTCTCGGAAGAATCCAAGAGCAAATAAATGATGCTGCGAACAGATTGTTTGTCAAAGATCGCAAGCGATGGCCTGAAAGCCACAAGAAAAGCCAACATCATCGCAAGCAACCGTACAAAAAGAATAATTCCTATCTTAGAAGTAGTAGCTCGAGGGATTCCAATGTAAGTCCAAATCGTAATGCCAACAAGCAACGCAGGAAGGGCGAAAAACATCAACCCACCTACCGCTCGAAAACCCATCATCAATCCACCACCACCCAGCGCCCCCTGTAATGCAGTCCATAACATTGCAAGAACCACCAAAATCATCCCACCCGCCAAAGCAAATATCCTGCTACCCCGAGTTGCCAATAACGGAACCGCCGCTGGCAAGCCTACCGCCACCGCCAATATTATCACCAAGGGCATAAGCACTGAAAGCAGGGGCAATGCCCCAAGCATTCCCATTGCAGTAGACCATGGCCATAGCGGATCAATCACCCAATCCATAGGTAATGCCTCCGCAATTCAGCAGTAGAAACAAGCATTTTCATGCAGGGAGTGGTTCCTTTTTATAAAACTTGTTCGCTGCAAAACTCTCCATCGTAAGAATAAAAGGCAGCAGCAAAAGCAGCCAAGGCATCAACTCCAAGGGTGGCTTGTAATTCTGTCTGATACGCTCAGTCAAATCAGCATCCTTGCCCAAAGGTACAACCGATCCCTTGCCAAATAACTCTTCCACTTTTTCAATCGCAATCTTTTCGAGGTAACATTCTTCCGCTGCAATATTAAGACTAAAAGAGGAAAGCTCTTTTCCTTTGTTATCAAGAAGTTGATAATTCCCGGGCTCAACCGCCTGCCTCAAAACTAAAGGTCCGCGATTTTCACCCAGATTAATAACACTCTCTGTAGCACTCAAACCCGGGCCGCGAAGCTGCAAAGGGGTTTTCAAAGGCGGTGCAGGCAACTGGATGACTACGGGTTGACCCGAAAGAAATTGCAATTCAGGAAGTCGACTCTCGCCCCCCAGATACTTCGCAGTTCGATCCAAAAGCACCAATCCAAAAGAGGAATCCTGCCAATAGTTATTATAAAACCTATTGCCTTCCATTTTGCTGCCATCCAAAGGAGTGGTGAACGCAACAACTTTTCCAGACCCGAAACTTTTCTCGATCAAAGCAGCATCCGCAAGAGCGCCATCAATTATGTAACTTGCAAGAATACTGGAATCTTCCGAAGGCTTCACTTTCCATCGGCCCAGTACAAAAGGGCGAAGTTCCGGGCGATTAAAATCCGGATCTGCAGATGCAATCCAATCTTTAAAAGGCGCAGTAAGAGCATTGGCGCTATCGAATCCACCTAGCCAGTATCCTTGCTTTCCTGCAGGAATTCGTTCAAAAGAAGTGTAAGTTATAGGCAAAAGTTCTTTGGCTTCTGCTGTGCCATAGGATTCTAAATTCATGCCAGGCGCAGGCACAACCGCCAAGCCACCACCAGCCTTTACATACGCCAGCAACTTCTGCAAAACCGCAGGATCCAGCTTGTTAATTTGAAACAAGACAACCGTTTTGAAAGAAGAAAGATCATCAAGTTTAGGCACGCCCTGTAAAACTCTTGTCTCCGATTTAAAGGAACCAAGGGCATCGAGTGCGGCTCTGATGATACGAGGTGTTTTTGTATCTTCTGCAAGGATGAGCACCCCAGGCTTTGGCCTAACCTGAAAAGTTGCATACCGTTTATCATTGGCATCCCAAGCATCGGTGGAGGTTAGCTTCGCAACCACTTGAAAATACTGTGGCCCAGATTCCAAATTTTCCAACTTGGGTACGGGCAATTCAAACAAGGCCTCGGTAGCTACACCTTTCGGGCAAAGATAGGATTTCTTATCCGCAATCTTCATTTCTGCCGGCAGGTTTTCGATCGAACAACTCACCAAAGCCTTATGATCAATCCCCGTGGATCGTAAAAACATTCTGACATTAATACGACCACCCGGTTCTACAACGGCAGGCTCAACCGTCATTTTTTCGATTGCAAGTTCTGCAGGATTATCTTCACCAACATCGATGAAAACCGTGGATACATCCTTCGGGATAACAACGCCTCCACCTTCCATGCCATTCCATGATTGAGCGGTTCGATCTGAAAAAATAAAGACAAACTTAGGAGGCACACCTTCACCTTCGCCAAGTGTTTGCAAAAGCCTGTATGCATAATTAACCTGAGAAGCGAGGGTGGTTCCTGCAGGGTGGGTTTTTAATTCTGCGAGTTTTTGCTCGACCTGCCTTCTTCCGGGCAACCATTCTTGAGCTGCAGGCTTTGCGTTTTCCAAACTGGCAGCAAGATCGAGAACAGCAATTTTGCTATCAGGAGAAATTTCATCAAGGAACTTGCTGGCTTGAAAGCGAGCTTCATCAAGTCTGGATTTATCGCCTATTTTATAATCCATGCTGGGGGTGGTATCAAAAATCATGATCGCAGCAATCTGCTGATCCCTACCAAAGGAAAAGTCACCCATGGTAATTCTGGGCCGTGATAACGCCAAACATATCAAGGCCACCACCAACATGCGTAAAAGCAAAAGCAACCAATGTTGAATGTTCATTCTTCGTTGGTTTTTGTTTTGTTTTTGAAGCAGAAATTGAATTGCAGGGAACTTGATCCGCTTGGGCTTTTGCTTCATGAGAAGATGGAAAAGCACAGGCAACGCTACCATTGCCAAACCAGCAAGCAAATATCCGTGAACAAAACCCATATGCTAAAACCACTTAAGCGAAGGGGCACCTACTCAAACTCATCCAGACATACTACCGGGAAATGGTTCAAGATCCTAGAAATGGTTCAAGTAATTTTCAAACTCAACAACCTTTTCGTTTCCCAAGGGTAACCCAGACAAAAACACAAATCAGAACCGCCTTTGCCTTTGCAGCAAATACTCCATCAAAGCCTTGTCGAAGTTTACACTCGTGTCGATCGCAACATAATCACAACCGCTGCGTAAACACTCATCCTTGTATTTTTCCCTAAACTTCTTAACCGCCGCAAGGTAATCATCTTTCATGCCATAGGCATCTACAGTAACTACAGTCGGGGTTTCAACATCTTCAAATTCAACCATGCCATCGAAAGGAAACTTGGCTTCCGCTTCATCAAGAATATGAAAAAGTATGATCTCATGCCCACGATGCCTAAGCTGGTGGATTGATTTAATAATGGGTTCAGGATCTGCAAGCAGGTCGCTGAAAATCATAATCAAGCTTTTCCCTTTAATCAGGGATGTAAGCTGGTTCATGCATGAGCCATAATCGGTAATGCCTTCAGGCACCAGCTTTGAAAGAACCGAAAGAACCGAGGAAAACTGAGTTCTTTTGCTGCGAGGTGGCAACCAAGCTTTAAGCTTCTCCCCAAAGGTGACTAATCCCACAGGGTCCTGCTGGTTGATCATTAGGTACGTCAACGCTGCCGCCAGACATGTTGCATATTCAAACTTGGTTAGATCCTGCCTGTAGGTATACCCCATCGAAGCGCTTTGATCGATTGCGAGGTAGCCGAGCATATTGGTTTCGGCTTGAAACTTTTTGAGATAATATTTTTCAGTCTTGGCGTAAACCTTCCAGTCGATGTCTTTGATATCATCGCCTGGTGCATACTTGCGATGTTCGGAGAATTCAACGCTGAAGCCTTGAAAAGGGCTGGCATGCAACCCCGAAAGAAAACCTTCAACAATAAACTTGGCGCGTAAATCGAGCCTCGAAACTTGATTAATGACTTCAGGCTTGAGAAATTTTTCAGAAGAGCTCATTTCAAATCCGCTCTGATGGCATCTTCATCTTCAATCAAAACGGTGCCATCAGGTTCTAAAAACCCTACACCATCCATATGAACAAACCCCTCAGCCAATGCAGCAAGGGCAAGAGCCAAGCGCTTATAAACAAGCGCATCAGAAACATTATCATCCATCTCGGGAGTAACTTCGAAAGATAAAATCTGCTTAACTTGGATGATTCGTTCCATCAGATCAAACTGCTGTTTGCTTTCAAGCCATGCAGCCCAAGTGTTGATCTCTGCACGAACGCCTTTTTCTGAAGTTAGAAAATGATCTATGATCAATTCACCAATCGAAGAATGATCAAGAATCAACTGAAACCAGCCATCCTCATCGGTCCGAAATTTACCCTTAACTTCAGGTATCAACGACTGAAGGCATTCCATTATCCTAAATGGTTCGGGCCCCTCTTCCTGCAACAGAAATACCCTGAACCATCCAGCCATGAAATGCCTCCCTCAATTAAACCTGATAAATTACTTGGCGAACTTCGAAGGATCTACAACGATCGCTTCAGCAACTTCGCCGTTTAGTGCCTTCATGAAGTTAACCAAATCCTTCTTTTCAAAAGGAGTAAGGCCCAACGCTAAAGGCTTGATAGCCTTAGGACCCGATGCTTTTTCGGTGGCATAATCACGCATGCGAACATCCAAGAAAGGGTTTGCATTCCCGCCCTTATCATAGAAATCCACAACTTCTTCCAGCGTTTTAAGGCTGCCATCATGCATATACGGGGCAGTTGCAAGAAGCTGACGAAGGTGAGGGGTTTTAAACGCACCTACAAGTTCAGGATTTTTCTGACCTGTTGGCTGAGCTCCAAACCGCCCTAACATACCTTCAGGCAACTTTCCTTCTTTAGCGCCCACACCCAAATTATGGAATTGGCTATCAGAAAAACTATCTCCAACATGGCACCCATTGCAACGAGCTTTGCCATTAAACAAAATCCTACCGTTATTAATGCTTCGAGCAAGTTCAGAGGTGGCAGCTTTATCTGCACCCTTAACGCCTAGTGCATCTAAAGCGCTGGAATCCTTGGCAGCAATTGCTTCAGATAACACTTTTTCATAATCCTTTGCAAGCACTTCGAACTTGCCTGTTTCTTCTTCTCCAACTCTTTTTCGCATTGCAACTTCAGTACGATCATGAATTGAATTACCCGTAAGAACGGTTCGTTCGTAAGCAGCCATGGCTTTTGCAGCACCATCACGGGTGGGCAGGGTACCAAAAACTTCTTTAAACATCGCAACATACTCGGGCTTTGCTCTCAGCCTTTCAACCGCTGCATCCCAAGCATTACCCTTACCATCAAACATTTCGGAAGGATTTTGCGGTGGCCCCTGAGATTGAGCTTCCAAGGTTGGAGCTCGACCATCCCAGAACTGCGCCAAACTGAAAGCTGAGTTATAAACAGAAGGAGAGCTCATGCCACCAAGATTACCATTAATCCCAGTTGAAACCATGGATTGGTCTGTGAAGCCCATTGTAGGATTATGGCAGGAAGCGCATGAAACGGTATTGTTCGAAGAAAGAATCGGATCAAAATAAATCTTCTTGCCAAGATTCCACTTCGCAACCGTCATGGGATTTTCAACTGGAACGGGTGGGTTTTGTGTCAAACCAAGTGGCACCTTGATTTTAACTACAGCCATGTCTGACTGTTTTCCCGTTATAGTATCAGTAACTTTCTGGGTGCTTTCATTCCAAAAAGCAGGAAGTTTATCCCACTCGGCGGCGTTTTGCGACCGATTCAAAAACACAATGGGAACTTGTTCCGCATCAGTCTTCATCCAAGCCTTATTGGGCAAAGCGAATTCGAAATCAGGCTTATCTGGAGCTGCAGCAATGGCCTTTTTATCGGCACTGAGCAAGTAAATAGACAACCCAGCTCCTATAACTCCTAGCCCAAAGATGCAAGTCTTTTTTATGCCAAATCTAAACATTATATTCTCCTCAAAAGAGTAGGTCCATTGTTAGTAAAGATTCAAAACTCAGGCCTTTTCATCGGGGCAGTAGGTCTGGATCTGCCAGTCCCACGATCATACTTCGAAACTTCAGGCTCGCCAATATGCGCCAGCAATTGCTTAACGATGTCATCACTGCGCTTGCCCTCGGCTTGCGATTGAAAGTTGGCCCCGACCCTGTGCCTAAGAACCGGAACAGCAGCTTTCTTAATATCATCTATAGACACGCTAAAGCGCCCATCCATAGCGGCAAAGGCTTGGCCTGCACGAATTAAAAACTGGCCAGCACGAGGGCCGGCACCGTAATCCACCCAACGGGTGATAAAATCAGGCGCATCCAATCCAGGGCGAGTGCTTCGCACCAACTTGGCAACATAGTCAACCACATAATCCCCAACGGGCACTCCACGTACCAATTTCTGCAAATTAATAATAGCTTTACTGCTTAACACCTTGGTTAACTCGTGAACTTCATCCTTGGTAGTCTGGGTTAGAATCTTCTTTTCTTCCTCAAACGAAGGATAACCCACATAAATATTAAACATGAAACGATCTTGCTGGGCTTCGGGAAGCGTGTAAGTGCCTTCCTGCTCGATGGGGTTTTGCGTTGCAATCACAAAGAAAGGATCAGGGAGTTTATGGGTTTCCTGACCGATGGTGACTTCTCTTTCCGCCATCGCTTGCAAAAGGGCAGCCTGAGTTTTAGGCGGGGTTCGATTAATCTCATCAGCAAGAAGAATATTGGTGAAGACGGGGCCTTTAACAAAGCGGAATTCTCTTTTCCCGGGCTCTTTTTCATCAAGAACCGTGGTGCCTGTAATATCCGAAGGCATAAGATCAGGGGTAAATTGAACCCTGCGGAATGAAACATCCAAAATCTGGCTTAACGAACTAACCATAAGGGTCTTGGCAAGACCAGGAACACCAACTAAAAGGCAATGCCCTTTCGTAAAGATTGCGGCCAAGATTTGATCGATCACATCCGTTTGCCCGATGATAACCCGGCCCAACTGCTCCACCATTTGTTTTCGAGCGTGGTTAAACTGATTTAGATATTCGCCTATTTTATCCGTTGACACCTTTAGATACTCCTCAAATCTAGCCCGACATTGAGAATTAGATTTGATTATTCTAATAAAGAAACCCAAGCTATAACAGCAATAATTATTAATTGCCCCAATCAATTAAAATATCTCTAGACATTACCCAGCCAAATCGCCCAGTCATAGTGCTAACCAAAAACCAATCCTCCTGATGATCCAAAACTTTAATCGCGGTGCCAGGCTTCAGGGCAGGCCCAGAATGATCAGGGTAAGTAGAGTCGTTACCTACTTTTAGAAAAAGGGGTTTCTCTGCTACAATTGCTTTAAAAGCAATATTTTGCATATCATCAGATGTTTGAATAACCGCACCAGCTCCAAGCATGCAACCACAAACGAGAAAAAGACCTAGTTTCCGCAATCGGCCCCTAGCAAGAAAAACAGCAACCCAACCAGTTAAATTAAACACCCCTAAAAGAGTAATAATATTGCGCGACCCTAATACTTTAAACGAAGCTGGAACACCCCCCGTATCAAGTTTCAATTCTTGTTTGAGCCAATTGCTTATTTTTAAGAGTTGAGAATCGCAAGGATACAAGCGCAATCCTTGATTCGAAACCGCCAACGCATGGGCAGGATTAGCTGCTAACAACTCTGCAGCAGCCCATTCACGAAAAAAAGAA
Organism: Gemmataceae bacterium; assembly: GCA_044337875.1. Taxonomy (GTDB): domain Bacteria; phylum Planctomycetota; class Planctomycetia; order Gemmatales; family Gemmataceae; genus UBA969. The sequence goes on along the minus strand of JBIIMS010000006.1, from coordinate 159,529 downwards.
GGTGTTTCAGGCAAATGGCCCGCACATTTTCTAAAGGCCTCGGATGATAGTTTAAAAAAAGGGGCAGCCTGAGTCGCATCATTCTTCAAAGCCAAACCTTGATTATAAAAATCCCTGGCTTGATCAAAATCTTCCTGCGCATTCTGGCAAGGAAAGGCTAAACAAATAAAAACTAGCATCCCAAAGTTCATCGCCTGACCTCCAAAATGCGAATCCAAGCAATTGCTTGATCAATGAGGTCGCAATCATTTTTCGAGAAATCGGGATTGAATTTAAGCGTTTCAATATCACTAAAAAACTTTGAAAATTGCTGGGTTTCATTGTGATTCAAGAACTTATCAAATCGCCCATTTAAAATCTCAGCACTGGTCACCACCCCCGACATACCAAAAGAGCTTTGGAAATATTCCTGCATCAATTTAAATAAACCCTCTGCCTGAAGCAAATCGGTTTTATGTTTTAGAGCTGTCAGGTTTTCAAGTACCCAAAAAGCTCTCCCCCTGGCATTAAGCGATTCCATACTGGCGCGGTATTTTGCAACGCTCCAAATTATGATTCCCACAAATGGTGGAGTCAAAAACATCCAGATAAATTCTGTTAAACCAAACCCTCTTACAGAATTCAACCAAGGCGATTTTCGCAATCCATCAACATCAAAAACAACATCTGGCCCGCGTAAACTTACAGCAAAAACCTTCCTCTGCAATACCTCCACTTTAATTGAATCAGAAAAATCCAGCATCAGTTGTTTATTAGGCCAAGGAATATCCGGGTTGATGTACGCAAAGGGAATTTCAGGGATTTCTAATTTACCTTCTTCCAAAGGCCAAAGCCTGCAAAAATAGCGCCATCGTTTCGCATCGGATTGAGTGAACCCAGGCAATACCTCAACCTTAAAAGAAGAATTGCCTGCAAACATCGATTCAAAATCAAATTCACCCGGAGGCAACAACACCCTTCCAGTAGCCTGAATATCGACTTCAAAATCAAATGCAGAGCCAGGGCTGATAATCGCATCTTTAACCAAGGCGCTAATACGAAAGCGGGATCCTACCGCACCACTAAATTGCATGCCATCAGGTAGGTTTCTTGGAATCCAAGGTGTTAAAGAATCAACTCCATCTACACCCTGCGAAAAAGCGCAAAAGCATAAAAAAAGAGATAGAGCAAAAATATTTTTCATCGCCTGCATTAAGGTAAATCCTCGCCCGCAGCTTGCCTTACTTTTTTTGCAGCATCCCTAATTAATTTTGCAGCATCTTCCTTGCTCAGGTCTTGCAAACTCGCCCGATAAGGGGCCAGATCAAGATTCCCTGCGCCCGCTTGCACTTTATCCGTCAAGCCCTCTGCTTTCTTATCCGTTTTTTTTCCTTTTGAATTATCTGGATCCTTATCAGAAACACCACCCTTGTTTTTATCCTCTGCAGATTTCGTCTGCGAATTTTTATCTCCCTGATTCTTGCCAACTTCGTTTGATTTTGATTGGGAAGATTGATCTGCAGAATCCTCAAATTGCGCGATCAGAAACAAGTTATAATTAATCCTTTTATTGATATTCATTATATCAACAGTAGAAACCCCTTGCGTTTCTCGTGCTTTTTTTAGAAGTTCATTAGCTTTCAGAAGGTAAGGCAATTTCCGAATACGGGAAGTTTGCAACACACAATCATTAAAACCAATAACTGCAGGCACCTCATAAATCGAAGCAGAACCTGCAAGATTTTCTAGCAAGCCCGAGGCTACCTCAAGAAGCGCTTCTTTCTCTGTTACATCTGCTTTTTTAGATATCGCAATATTAGATAATGATAAACACCAAGATGCTTTGGCAACATCACGGGCCCTAGGGATGCTGCTGGATAAACATCTCTGTGCGTTTTTAAAATCGCCCTTTTCAAAGAACGCAATGCCCTGCACAACCTCTTGGTCTTCCTGCCCTTGAAAAAAAACTCCAAGAAGCATCAAGGTAATAATAATTGGGTTCATTTATCCCCCCGGTTAGCTAATTGGCGCGCTAATGCCGAAACTTTGGGAGGAAACATAAAGGCCAATAAAAGGCAAAGTAAACCGGGCAGGGCAAACCAAGCTGGCGCAGCACCATAATCTAATTTCGCATCTTGTAAAAACCCATCTCGGGAATCACCTTTTTTCAGAACATCCATAACACGACCTTCCGGCATAACTTTAGAACCAAGCGCCAGAGCATGGGCCTTTTGACTTTCACAATAAGAACTAAAAATTTCGGGCACTTTTAATGCCTCAGGAAACACTAATGTCAATCCAATATCTGTGGAAATATTAGCATGAATTAAAGCATCCCGAATTGATTCTTCCTTGCCTGAGTTTTCAAATAAAACAATAACCATCTGCTTAGAATTTAAAGTTTGATTTTGCATTGTTTCAAAAGCGCTTTTTAGGGCTTCACCTAATGAAACACCTCCATCTAAAATATCAGATTTTGCACTTTCTGTGGAAACCCTTTTCAATGATGAAGCCACATAATCATAAAATTCCGGATCCAAAGTGAGTGGGCAAAAAATATCACTTTCCCAGCCATAAGGCATCAATCCTATTCTGCCACCTTCCCTGAGAAAATGTTCTTTTTGTATCTGCGAAAGTAATCTAGATTGCAAATTAATCGAAGATTGTGTGGATTTTTCATTCGCCTTTAGTGCGATGACAACCAACCCATGCCTTGTTTCAAATCCGCTGGTTTTCTGATTAGAAAGCAACGGGCCAGCAGAAGCTAAAACTAAAAGCAACATACCCGCTATCAAGAAAAGATTATGCCTGATAAACCAAATCAAGGATATGGGTCTGATGCTTCTAGGGGGAACCCACAAGGCCAAGCTTACAGCAAGCTTTTGTTGGGTTCGGTACAACGCAATGACTACGAAAACCAAGGGTAAAAACCCCAATAACAACCAGGGATGCTCAAAGATATGGTTCATGGGTCACAAAATCCTTTGCCAGCGACTGCCAGCTAAAAAGATGCCCAAGCCACAAAAAAACAAACTTGCGAAAAAGCACCAGGGGTAAAAATCCTGCACTGGTTTGGAATACAAAGAAAGGCGCGACTGCTGCTCCAATTGCCCGATTTTCTGAAACGCCTCTGCCATGCTTTTTTCGTCTGAGGCATTCAATACCAATCCATTGGTTATTTGGGCAAGTTGCTTTAATCCCTCCTGCGCCTGCCTTCGCTTTTCTTTTTCTTCAGAAGAGGCAGTGTCTTCAAAAAGCTTATCCCCCGTGGGATAACCAACATCAAGAGTATAAATTGCGATATTAAGTTTTGCTGCAAGGGTTGCAAGATCGACTGGATTCAAACCTGAAAAGGGGGTTACCACATTCTGTTCGCCATCAGTTAATAGAAGAATCAATTTTCGTTGTTCTGGAAGGGATTGTAATTTATCGATAGCTAAAGTGAGCGCATCAGCGATGTTGGTTTCGGAAGAACCGGGAACTTTTTTAGGTTCTAATTTGTCTAGCACCGATAAAAAAGCGGAGTGGTCCAAAGTTAAGGGTACAAGAATTTGGGCGCGAGATGCAAAAGCAACTAGACCAATAAAATCGCCCGCCCGCCCTTCATAATTCTGCTTAAAAGAATTGGCAGAAAAATTAGCACTTTGTCCTTGCAAAAAGTAGTGCATATTTTCTTTAGCAAGATTTATCCTTGAAATGGGCTGACCTTGCTCCAATATCAAGTTTTCAGCCATGCTGCCACTGATATCAAGAACGAACTCAATGGCCAAACCTTCTATTTTAACAGAACTGTTTTTGAGGATTTTTGAGGGTTGAGCCAATCCAAGAATGAGAAACAAAAGGCAAGCGCCAAAAGAGAACCTTCCCAAGCGCCCCATCTTGCTTGTTTTGACAATGGGGTTTTGAAGTAAAAAACAGCCTGGAAAAGGGAAAGCCTTGGTATTTTTATTGAAATCAAACCACGGAATTGCCAAAACAGGCAATAAAAGAAGAAAAGCAGGATTATGAAGAAACCACAAATCCATCGGGTTGCCAAAAAAGCGAAGTCAAACAAGCTGTTCAATAACAACTTCTTCAATGAAATCTTACCGCTTTTGGGGGAAATAGCTTTAATAAATCAGATTTTAAATAGCCAACATTTAAAAACACTCACAGCCTATCTTTAATTATTTTGCAAAACTTTAGGCTAATCATGAGTGTTTATTGAAAGAAGGGTGAAATTCAGTAATATTAAATGGCTAGGCTAGATTATGTAGCCTAGAATGATTTAGTGTAAATTTCTGATTGATAAAGTTTTATGTCCCTAATCTTAAAAACTTTAGAAGTGTTTATTTAAATATCAGTGCTATGGATAGCAAAGCCCTTGATGAGGATGCATGGATATTTTGGAAGAAAAAAAAACCTGCCCACCAAAACGAGATTTAGAGCAGCTTTTGCAGGGCAATTTGTCGCAGTGGACTTCTCTTGGCTTGCGTCAGCATGTTGAGTCTTGCGTGTATTGTCAACGTGCACTTGCCAAACTCAGGCTTCGCACTTCGCCTGATGACAGCATTAATCTTCCATCTGAATTGACCAATACAGAAAGCAACACTGTCACCCGAAATACCGATTCCATGCCAAAGCTGGAAATCGAAACGGACGATCTGTTTTTAGGCACCAAAGGCCAGGCAACGACCGCATACAACAGCGATGGCAGTTCGGTGCCAGAATTCAAAATATCACCTGAAGGAACCAAAGTATCATTAAGCTTTTTATCTTCCCCGCAAGGCCCTGACGAATTAGGTAGGCTGGGAAGTTACAAAATCATCAAGCTATTGGGTGCAGGTGGCATGGGTCTTGTTTTTGAAGCGGAAGATACACTCTTACGCAGGCAAGTTGCACTTAAAGTAATGAAGCCTGAAATCGCAATCAAAGCCGACCACCGCCAGAGGTTTTTGCAAGAAGCAAGATCAGGCGCAGCAATTCCGCACGATAACATTGCAACTGTTTTTCAAGTTGGCCTCGAAAACAATGTGCCCTACCTTGCAATGCAATTTTTACAGGGTGAATCTTTGGGTGAACGGTTAATTAGAGAGGGAAAAATCCCTGTCGAAGAAGCCTTTCGAATCATGCGGGAAGTCGCCTTGGGCATTGCTGCAGCCCATGAAAGCGACTTAATTCACAGGGATATCAAACCCGACAACATTTGGCTCGAATCGGATGGCCATGGCAGACCTTGGAAAAGGGTAAAACTTCTCGACTTTGGTTTGGCCACCTCGGTAAGTAATACCGAGGAAGGCAGCAATGAATCCGGCATGATCATGGGAACGCCCCATTACATGGCCCCCGAGCAAGCCCGCGGATTGCCACTCGATAATCGCTGTGATCTTTTCAGTATAGGCTGCGTGCTTTATCAAATGATAAGTGGAGAACTCGCATTCAAAGGCGATAACGCCCTAAAAATCATGAATGCCCTTGCACTGCATGAACCCAAACCACTTAATTTAATTGACCCTACTGTTCCTTTCAAAGTTGCAGAACTAGTCCAAAATTTAATGGCAAAAAAGCCTTCTGAACGCATTTCTTCTGCCAACGACTTGATCAAAATAATTGACGAAATCGACAAAGTAGATCATCAAAGTCCGAATACGACCAATTCCGCATCGTTCGCTTTGCCCACGCCAAACCTGCCCGGCCAGGGTTACCAAGCTAGCCTTACTCCTTGGTATTTAAACTGGAAAACAGGGCTGATTGTATTGGCAGCCATTATCAACATTGGATTACTTGCTTTTAATTACGGTATTTTTGGAACCCATTCAAATGCTATTAGCGGCCTAGCTTTTGGTGAACCCATCAAAGTCGGTGTGCTTCATAGCACCACAGGTTACATGCGAACCACAGGTAAGAATGTCAAAGATCTAACGCTGATGGCCATAGCAGAATTAAACGAAAGCGGAGGCCTTCTGGAATACTCCGACAAAGGGATCCCTATTTCACGCCGTAGAATTATTGCCTATGAATCTGATGGACAGTCCAACCCCGAAATTTTTGCAACGCAATCCGAAAAACTGATCACCCAAGAAAAAGTAAAGGCTATCTTTGGTTGCTGGAACTCCACCGACCGAAAAGAATGCCTCAATGTTTTCAATCGAAATAATAACATTCTTTTTTACCCCACTTCCTACGAAGGATTGGAACAAAACCCCAATGTGGTTTACCTGGGTGCAGCACCCAATCAGCAACTTGAGTTCACCTTTAACCACATGATAAAAACGCTAGGCAAAAAAAAGCTGTTTCATGTTGGCGTGAACAGCGTTTATTCCAAGGTCGCTTCGGAAATTCTTTCCCAGCAACTTAAAGATATTAAAGAAGAAGATAAAACTATCCAAGCTGTTCTTTCAGGCGAAAAACTTCTGAATCAGGGCAATTTCAAATTCGATGACGTGGTCAAAGCCATCGCCGAAGCAAAACCCGACCTAATCATTAACACCCTTAGTGGCGATTCCAACCGCGATTTCTTCCGCGCTCTTAGAGCTCAGGGAATCAAAGGTTCCACCATCCCAACTTTGTCTTTCCACATCAGTGCCGAAATCCTTCAAGAACTCGATGTTGAAAGTTGCACGGGCGATTTTGTAGGCTGGAATTATCTCCCTTCCATTGATACCGAACAAAACAAGGCCTTCCTACAAAAAGTTAAAACCAAGCTAGGCAACGACACCATCGTGAATGACAGCATGGAAGCAGGTTACTACGGTGTTTACTTATGGGCCCAAGCAGTACGAGAAGCAAAGTCATTTGATTCAGATAAAGTACTTCAAGCAATACGAGGCCGAACTTTTCCAGCGCCTGGTGGGCCTGTTGAAATCGACAAAGACACTCTCCATACATATATGATCCCAAGGTTTGGCAAAATCATTGGGCCGGGTAAATTCGAAATCATCCAAGGAAATGAAGGTAAGCCCCTTAGGCCCATCCCTTACCCACGATACCGTTCTCCAGAAAACTGGGACAAATATCTAAGCAACCTCCATGCTTCGTGGGACAATAATTGGTTTGGTACCAACTAATCCACTTGTTATTGGTTAAACCAATTCTTTAAGCAATTTGCAGAACCGGGAAAATTATCCTGATAATAGCCTTTTGCTTGAAATTTATCATTGTTTCATCGATTGAAAAAGTTATATTTAAAAGGCTTTCTGTCTTAATGTTACTTTAATTAAGGAACCTGAATGTGGGTCACAAGCAAACTGATAAACACCGTTTTGGCAAATCATCCTATCATCAAATCGGCTTAGTCCGCGGACAATTCGGCAATGTACCTTTTGCTGAATGGGTAAAATTCCTTCAAGAATCCGGCTTTGACGGCTGGGAAGAAGCTAGCTGGGAACTTGATCTCGCCCGTTGTTCTACCGATGCTGGGGCAGAAGCCTACGCGAAAGAAAGAGTCGATTTGGCCAAGAAACATAACTTGGAAATTTTCACCATTGCATCACACCTTCAAGGCCAAGCCCTAGGCGATGAGCCCTCTGCAAAAACCTTGCAATTTGTGGGCGGTGAAGCTGTCGAAGCTTATAAATCTTGGCGTGGCAAGGGCAACAACCCACCCCGCACGGATCCTTACTATGTTCCCCCCGAAGTTGCAAAACTCGTACAGGATCAATCTCGCACTGATTTGATCAACATCGTAAGGCTGGCCCATTACCTCGGAAAATTGCAGAATAGAAAAGTTGCAGTTCCAGGATTCGTAGGGTCACCCGCTGGTTGCTGGAGCCATTGGTTCTTATTCCCACCACTTCCAACTAGCATCGGGGGCTATAATATCCCTGATGTTCGAGACACCAGCTTGGAACTCCTGGTTGAAAGATTTGCACCAGTATTGGATGCTTGTAAGAAGTATGGTGTTACTTTCGACCTCGAGTGCCACCCAAGCGAACGCGCCATGGGCGACCTCGAATCCGCAAACGATTACCTCAAGGCCATGGATAAAGCCGGCTACCAAAGCGTGGTTGGATTCAACCTCGATGGATCGCACATGGAATGGCAGAATGTTTCAGTGATTCACTTCATCCGTGAATTTTCAGAACGAATCCATTGCGCTCATGTTAAAGGTGTTCAAGTGATGAAAGAACATTGCAGAGCAGGTAGGCTAGGTGGGCATCGCCCCATGGGCCATTGGACTAATGGCTGGAATTTCGTCACCCCAGGAACTGACAGGGATGCAAATTCTCTGGAAGAAATTTTTGTGGAACTTAACCGGGTCGGTTATGATGGTGCTGTCAGCATCGAGTGGGAAGACAACGATGCAGAGCAACATGCAGGCGCTAAATCAGCGCTAGCTAATTGCAGAAAAGCAGACCTTCCGCCAAGCGGAATGCGACATGATGAAATGCTTAAAGCATAATGCATGCCTGAGCTTGAATAATGAACAGGCCCCGGGGACTATTATTCCGGGGCTTCTTTTTTAAGGTGTTATTATTATGATCTCTCTTTTTCTCTCCTCCGTTTTATCCATCAGCGCAGATGCCAAAGATCAAACTCAAACTCTGGTACACACCAAGCTTAAACCTTCCCGTGTGGAAAAAGATCTCAGCTTATATCGCTACCGAATCTACACCAGTTCGCCGCTATGCCAGGCCTTTAATGATCAAGGGTTGGCCTATTTATATTCCTATGCCTGGATGGAATCTGCACGCAGTTTTGAAACAGCATTAAAGCACGATCCCGATTGCGTAATGGCCCATATTGGCCTAGCCAAGGCTTTGGAACGATGGGGCAAAAAGAGCGAATCAACCAAAGTGATCAAAGACGCCAAGCGCCTCGAAGAAAAAGCTGCACCCAACGAAAAAGCCTTGCTTCAAGCTGCTTTAGTGGAATATGGATTGAACGAAAATCCTGCCGCCGCTGGGGAAGCCAGACAAAAAGCCGCTGCTGTTATCATCGACCAAGCACTTTCGCAATACGATGACGATCAAGAACTTTGGTTCGCTAGAGCGCAAATTGCATGCAATTATGCCACCTTTGGTGGGAATGCAAGCTCTGCACCTTTTTACAAGGCGCTTCTTAAAATCAACCCGCTCCACCCTGGTGCCAACCACGAACTCATTCACTTTTACGAAGGTACACAACGCCCCGCACTCGGTTGGCCCCATGCAGAAGGCTTTTTAAATTCTTCGCCAGGCATCCACCATGCCAACCACATGCAAGCACACCTCGCTACCCGCCTAGGGAAATGGGACAAAACCAGTGATCGTTCAACAAAGGCAGTGCAACTTGAAACTGCTTACCACAAAGAAATGGATGTAAAACCCTCCGAAGATCACCAGTTTCAACATCATGTGCAAACATTGCTGATTTCACTTACGCATGATGGTAGATTCAAAGAGGCAACAGCCTTAAACGATATTCGCCCTGATAAAAGCAAACCTTCCGTCGCATGGTTTAAGTTTCTACTGGCAAACAAGGATTATCCAGCAGCAGAGACAGAAGCGAAGAAATTCCTGAAAACTGAAAAGAACACAGCAGCGTACCTATTAGCGATTCTTTACCTCGCACAAAACGACCCCGAAAGCGCAATGCCCTGGGTCGAATCATTGCAACAATCATGGATTACTGGGAAGAAAGAAAAACTGCAGGAGTTTCGGGTTTGGGAAGTGCAGGGGTTGTTGTTTGCAGCACAAGGACAGTACAAGTTAAGCGCGCGCCTTCTTAAACGAGCCATCGACAAATCCAAGTCTGATTATTCCCATCATGCATGGGGTAATGGTTCGATATTCATGGAAAAGCTAGGACTTATCGCTCTAGCAAACAAAGATTTTGTTGAAGCGGAAGAAGCTTTTTTGGAAGCACTAGCACACGATCCAGGCAATGTGCACGCTGCTCTTGGATTACGCAGATTATGCGAAGTTACCGGCAGAAAAGAGGAAGCAAACGATTATGCGAAACTCGCATCACATTGCTGGCGAAAAGCAGATCCAGGTTTATTAGAAAAAGAATGGGATATAATCAGATCATCAATTTCGGAGAGCAGTATCCCTGCAGCTATGCGTTAAGATCATTCAGTTCATATCAATAAAAGAAGCCTTGGAAGTTTAACTCCCAAGGCTTCTTTTATTGATTTAATAACGGTTATTACATAGCCCAACCACGACTCATATAATCCGAAAGCATGAACCCAAGCATGATGGTCATAAAGAACATCGATGCAAGAATAATGACCCAAGTCAAAGGGCTGCTATTGTAACCATGCATAAAAATAACAACAACCAAGGCCGCCTTTACCCCTGCAATACCCAAGGCAATAGGAGTGCTCCACATGCCAAAGTTTTGAAACCCTGCAAAGATGGTAAGTATTGTCAAAAACATTAGCATACCAAACGTTGCTAAATACAACGATAGAGGAGCGGGTTGATGAGTTGAATGTTCTGTAGTAGCCATTAATACACCTTAAAAATTAATGCCCCATGTGGGCGCCAAGAAGATATAGCAGCGGGAACAAAAAGATCCAGACTATATCAACGAAATGCCAATAAAGACCAATGTTTTCGACAGGGGAATAGTATTCCGGAGAATAAGCCCCTTGGTAGGCAAAGTAGGCAATAATGCCAATAAGCACAAAACCCACCAACATGTGTAATGCATGGAGACTCGTCATGCAGAAATAAAGCAGGAAGAAAAGCCTAGCTTGCTGGGATTCTTGAATTCCCCGTACTCCAAGGCTTGGGTCGTTATCTGCAAGGACATCACTTCTATTTGGTAAAGCATGCTCTGCAGAACCTTTTTTATGAGCTTCCGTTTCCATATCCTTGGCCTTCTTAGCGTACTGCCAATGCCAGTAATCCTTACCTGACCAATCCTTGCCGGGCATCAAATGAATATGGTAGTCATGCTTCCATTCAACATACTTAACACCTAAGAACATCAAACCAAATGCAATGGTGATAAGCAACCACCTGCCTGTCCAAAGGGAGTTACCCGTTTGGGAACAGCGCACAGCAAGTGCCATAGTTAAGCTGCTAAGAATAAGAATCACGGTATTAGTAGCACCAAGAGTGATATCCAAATGATTGCTGGCTTCTTCAAACATGGCGGAATACTTATAACGATAAATCGTATAAGCAGCAAACAAGCCGCCAAAGAATAAAACTTCAGTCAGTAAGAATGCCCACATACCGAGGGTATTGGCATCGTGCTGCTGTTCAAGCGTATCAAAGTGATGAGCCAAATCTTTGTGATGATGCTGGCCGTGGTCTTTAGAGATTTCGTTAGTGGCTGACAACCGCGGCCTCCTTTCCATGGTAATGATAGGGTTCTTCAGTAACTACAGGGGTCTGTTCAAAATTATGAGGCGAGGGTGGAGAAGTGGTATTGGTCCATTCCAAAGTAGATCCACCATAAGGGTTCGAATTAGCCTTCTCTCCAAAGAAGAAGGAGTAAGTCATATAGAACAAAGGCATCGAATAACCAATCGCAAGAATACTTGCCCCAGCAGTAGAAAACACATTCAAAACTTGAAACTCATCTGGGTATTCATAATACCTTCGTGGCATACCAAGGTAACCGAGAATAAACTGGGGGAAGAAAGTAAAGTTGAAACCAATGAAGGTGATGCCAGCACTAAGCTTGCCCCAAAATTCGGAATACAACTTGCCGGTCATCTTAGGCCACCAGTAATGGATCCCCGCCATATAACCCATGATTGCACCACCCACCATGATGTAGTGGAAGTGTGCAACAATAAAATAAGTATCATGCAAGTGAATATCAGTTCCCAAGGTGGAAAGGAATAACCCAGTCAAGCCACCAATGGTAAATAAGCCCAAGAACCCGAAGGCGTAAATCATGGGGGTATCAAAACTGATAGAACCACCATACATCGTTGCAAGCCAAGAGAAAACTTTAATACCGGAAGGTATTGCAACAGAGAAAGTAAGGAGCGAAAATACCATTGCTGCGTAGGGTGACATACCAGTGGTAAACATATGGTGGGCCCACACGATGAAACCAAATACTGCAATTGCAATACTTGAGAAAGCAATGATGTGGTAACCAAAAACATTCTTCCTACTAAAAGTTGCAATCACTTCACTGGTTACACCAAGCGATGGCAGAATCATAATATAAACCGCAGGATGCGAGTAAAACCAGAAGAGGTGTTGGAACAAAATCGGATCACCACCAAGGCGGGGATCAAAGATACCAACGCCAAGAGTTCTTTCTACACCCAACAATCCCAAAGTTACAGCAATAACTGGTGTACCAAGCAATTGAACAACACTGGTTGCATAAATGCTCCAGATGAACAAAGGCAGTCGAAACCAAACTAAACCCGGGCAACGCATGCGATGCACAGTAATGATAAAATTCAAACCCGTGAGGATGGAAGAAAAACCAACCACAAATAAGCCCACTGCCATCACAATCACATAAGAGTTGGAGTAAGTAGAACTAAAGGGGGTATAGAAAGTCCAACCGGTATCAACACCACCCAAAAGCAATGCGGTAAGGGCAATTACAGCACCTGCAAAGTAGAGGTAATAACTTAAAAGATTTAATCTTGGAAAAGCCACATCCTTGGCACCAATCATGAGTGGAACAAGAAAGTTGCCCAGCACCGCAGGAATAGAAGGAATCAGGAAGAAAAACAACATGATGATACCGTGGGCGGTAAAAGCCTTGTTGTAGGTATCAGCAGTTAAAAAATCACCCTTAGGAGTCAGCAACTCTAAACGAATCGCGCCTGCCAACGCACCACCTAAAAGAAACATCAAAGTAATGGTGACAAGATAAAGCAATGCGATGCGCTTATGATCCAAGGTAACCAACCAAGATGTAATGCTATGATCATGACTGAGATAATTTGCATCATCCTGGCGACCAACAACATCAGGAAACTTTTCAAACGTTTTAGTGTCTAGACTGACAGTAGACATAACTAATTTACCTCCTTATTAGGAACTTTATTTTGTATGGTTGCAGGAGTTGGAGTCTCTTCGGTTCTCGGCGGAGTCTGCCCCTGATTAAGCGATTTTATATAGGCAATTACTTGCAACAATTCTTCTTCAGTTACCAACCCCTGATAGGTTGGCATGATCGATTCCCAACCTGCTGCGACCTTGGCGTTAGGATAAAGGATCGATTCACGTATATAAGAATCATCCGCAAATACTTTGGTCCCCTCTTTTATTTTTACACCATCAATGTGAGAAATCGGAATGTGCTTGCGGTAAATACCTTCCAAGTTTGGAGCCTTCGCCTCTGCATTTCCAGTATGGCATGTCACACATTGCAATTTTGTATACAGCTTCCTACCTTGCAAAGCCTGACCACTTTCAGCCCCCTCAGACAACCACTTTTGATAGTCCGCTTCTTCCATCACGATTACTTTGCCGATCATTCTGGAATGTTCGGTTCCACAATACTCAGAACAGAAAAGCTGGTAAGTTCCTGCCTTGGTTGCTTGAAACCAAAGGCTACTGTATCGGCCAGGCACAACATCTTGCTTTACACGAAAAGCTGGAATCGAAAAACAGTGAATAACATCTTCAGAAGTAAGAGTAACTTTAACAGGCCTGCCAATGGGAACATGCAAAGCGTTAATTTCGCGTTGACCTTCAGGATGCTGGATTTTCCACATCCACTGCCTGCCAACTGCATAAAGTTCCATGGCATCGGCTGGTGGGATAACGATGTTTGAATAGACTTTCACACCCCAAGAAAACATAACCAAGCAAATCCCCACAGGGATAAGAGTCCAGCCTATTTCGAGTGGTATGCAACCAAACCAAGGGGCTGGAATATAGCTTTCCGATTTTCTTCGAAAAGCAATTGCAAAACCTAAGGTTAGAGCCGCCACCACTACGGTGATGACCACAGTTACGACAACAATAAATAGCATCAACATATCGACTTCCGGAGCTACGGTTGATGCTTGATCAGGTAACCACTTAAACTCTTCAAACATGAAAATCACGCCTGCCTTTCATGAGATGAGCCAATAACATCTGTTTGGCCATCTATTGCAGAAACTTCTACATTTTTAATTATAACATTGGCTTTATTAGAGCCTTTAAACAAACCTACTAGCGGAGACCAAAACCAAAAAAAACAAATACTAAAGATGGTTGCCAGCGCACCAGCCTGAACTAATCGAATAACAAGCAGATTATACTGACCGCTACGGGGATCGTAGGCATAACAAAGCAATTTAATCTGATCCGCAAGGGTCCCAATATTATTCTTGGAAGATTCTACAAGCGAAAGTTCCAAGTCTGTTGGCATATACCGAATTCCCATCAAATAACGAGAAACAATTCCTTCAGGGGTTAGAATCATAACCCCAGTTGCATGCAAGTATTCAGATCGTTTTTCATCATAAATATAACGGTAGCCAACACTATCCATAACCTTCTTAATATTTTCCTCTGATCCAGTCAGAAAATGCCAACCACCTACCGACCTTCTTCTGCCCAAGGTTGACAACATCGATTCTTTTTTATTACCCGCATATTCCGCATTTTCAGTTGGGTCCATACTTAAAACCACAACTTCAAAATGATCCGAAGGCCTGAACTTTGCATCAATTCTCTTAAGACCGTCAAACATACCATCTAACACCCGGTTACAAATCAACCTGCAACGATAATAAGCAGGTACAAAAATAACGGGTTTACCATCCGTAAAGAAATCTCCAAGCTTTACCGTTTTGCCAGACTCATCTGCGAACTCCAACTGCAATGGAACTTGGTTACCCAACTTTTGATCGATACCAATTTTATCTTGGATCTCTTTTGGTAAACCAATCTTTGCATCAATATCGCCTGGGCCACGAGCACTACCACGCAATCCAGATGAACCATCTGCAAACGCACTTGGCAAGCCAATGACTAAAACCAAACAAAAGCTAGCAAAACCATTCCTCACTTAGCGTTTCCTTCCGGCCTTCGGCCTGCACTAGATTCGCTGGGGACAAAGTCCTTATTCTCTTTAGCAGAGCTGTTCATCTTGGAATGAAACTCTTTATTTTGTTCCATGTACTTTTTGGCAAAGCTCTTGATACCTGCATCAATATTGCGATCTTTAAGCTCTTTTTCGCCAGTTGCCTTCGTAACATTCACATAGGTGGGCCAACCAGATATACCACTCATCATAGGGCGCAAGGGATCAATACCTTCCAACCGAGAAACGATTATTTTTGATTTTTCTCCATTGGCAATCGCCGCATCGCTTGAAGCCTTGTTAGTACCTTGTTTGTATAAATTCACATCTGCTTCAGCATATGCAGGACCAGGATGTGCAGGCCTGAAATACCCGGTGGTAAAAATCCTATTATCTTGACGCTTTGCAAAAGTGAGCTCAATCTGCTCCTTAGCTTCTTTAAAGACAGGATCTTTAGCAAGAATTTCTTCGCGTTCTTTTTTCTCTGCTTCATTCTTAGGGTAGATTAGTCCCATTTTTTTATTTCGATCCAAACAATCAACTTCCGCTTCCTTGATAATCGAAGCCATTAAGTTTGCTTGGTTATCGGTAATTTCTTTTGCTACCAATGGATACTCAGAAATTTTTCGGGAGTTTTCGAATGCAACCAAAAACTCAAACAGATGTAATCCAATGAAAAAGCCCAACACAACTAACAAGCCTAATATAATGCCAACAATTAAAATATTCTTAAAATGAATATCAGAATGCTCGACATTCGCCTTTATTTGCTCTTTAGCTTCCATAATTAAAACCACCCTTCAAATATCTCACTAAATTATAAGACTTAAACACCATGAACCGGTTCCTTAAGCGCACGTGGATCACGAGCGGCGATAGGCGGATAAAGGTTCCACTGGTAAATGAAAAACGAAAGCCATAATCCACCAATACCAAGCATACATGTAACCTGACTAACAGGCATGTGAAAATGCTTGGGGCTAAAACTAGGCCCTAGAAGATACAGGTAATCTACAAACCGCATAAGCAGCATGAAGCAAGCAGCAGTTAAAAGGGTGCTGCGAACACGCTTGGTTTCGCGTCGTAAAAGAAACAAAAATGGCAGAGCAAAATGCCCTATTGCAAGAATGATGGTCACAATCTGCCAGCCACCCGAAATACGATTAAGGTAATAGGGAACTTCTTCTTTTAAGTTTGCGCACCAGATAAGCAAAAACTGAGAGAAAGTAAGGTAAGTCCAGAAGATAATAAAGCCGAGAAGGAAACTACCAAAGTCTCGCAGATAATTTTTGGTCAAATACTTTTCGAGATCGCCGCCCTGATAAAGCAAAATCATTGCAACGATATGAAAAATTAACGCACTTAAAATGCAACCAAAAGCAAATAACACAGGGTACATCGAAGAATACCAATGAACATCAACAGACATTGCCCAATCGACGGAAGTAAGACCAACGGTAACTGCAAAAACAACAAGGCCAGGTCCACTAAGGGCTTTAAACCACCAACCAATAGATTCATCACCAGTCTCATCTTCTTTCTTAGAAAAGTAAGAGAGTGCATAAGCCAAACCTACCCAGATAGAGAAAAATATCGCCTGTCGAATCAGGAAGAAGGGCACATTCAAATAACCTGATTTTAGCTCGATGATTCGATCTTTTAAAGCATCTGGTCGTGCCCATTGATAAAGTTCAGGCAAACCGAAAAGCAACGGAACAAAAAGTACCGCAAGTAATAAAAGGGTTCTACTACCAGCTTCAAGCAATCTGCGGATTGAAAATCCCCACGCACCGCCGGCAACATGCTGAATCATTAAAAGAGCTAAGCTACCAGCACCAATGGCGAAGAAGTAAATGTAAGCAATCAGATAAGAGGAAAAGAATTCCTTCCTTTCAAAACCAAGCATAACAGCGGAGACACCAAGACCCAAAACACCAACACCAAAAGCGAGCCTTTGCACAAGTGCCATATTAGTTCTTACATGATCAGAAATAGTAGCCATTACTTGGCCTCCTTTTGGGCCACAGCCTGGCCAGCCGACTTTCCATATGTTTCCTGCAATGCCCGGATATAAGCAATAATTGCCCATCGATCCTTGGGAGTAATCTGCGCCGAATAACTTCCCATCCCGCCGTATCCATGTGTAATTACCTGGAAGTAATAACCTGCTGGGGCTTCAGGCAAAGGTACGGTAGCACCGGTTAGATATTTCAATCCTCGGGAATGATCTATAAAGAAACTAGGCGGTGGAAGATAACCACGCTGAACAATCATTCCATTACCCGCGCCTGTAACACCATGGCACACCGAACAATAAATATTGAATCTTTCTTTGCCACGAATAATCAGCTCTTCAGTAACTTCCATAGGGAAAGTTTCATAGTAGGGAGATTTGGCTTGAACGATGGTCATCGGTTCTTTGGAAGGATTAAGATCTTTCCAAGCAACAGCGGTGCCGCCCTCTTGAAGACCAGAATATAAATGTTCGTTTTCCTGAAGCATGCCGCGCGCTACAGTGCCTTCTTCATAAGGTCGGTTACCCCTACCATCTGTGAAGAAAGAGAACGCATTATGCATTTTGATTTTAGGTTGTTCAGCCATCTGCTGGTAGAAACCCCAACCGATGTCTTGCTTTTGGCAGCCCAAACTTCCCGCAGCAATAAATGCTGCAAGGGAAAGATTTAAAATGCGGGAAGAGCCAATAAGGTATTGTGCGATTGATTTAAACATTACTCTGGGACCTCCGAAACTTCATACGGTTGCAATCCTTCAAGGAATTGCTTGGTTCCCTGCAGATCAAATTTTGAGTCTTTCGCTTCGATGCACAAAAAGAACCTGTCCGTGGTTACTCTTGAAAATCTTGGAACATTGAAAAGTGGGTGGTAAAGTCTTGGGTACCCATTTAATAACAACATGCCAAAAACCGAGGTGATGGATGCAAACAAAACCGTGAGCTCAAACTCAGGGGGAATGAATGCGGGCCATGAATTCAAAGGCCTTCCACCAATATTCAACGGGTAGTAAAACCAGTCGGGCAGGAAAGGCGTGATGAATGAGGGCGCGCCACCAGAGGTGAAGGTTGTCAAAGAGAACGCTGTAAGAAACCCTGTTAGCCCACCAAAAAATGCCAGGGTAGGCAACATGGTACGCTTGAAACCAACAGCTTCATGCAGATCCATCACTGGAAAAGGGCTGTAGGCTTCCATTGCGGTATAGCCTGCTTCTCGAGCTTGATTGGCTGCATCCACAATTTGGGTTGGAGTTTCAAACTCCGCAACCAGACCATAAATCTTGACCTTAGGAGCGTCCATTAATGGCTTCCTCCATGTGCGGAATCTGAATGATCATGCGAATCCTTGTGCGAATGCACATGTGATTCTGGGAGTAAATGCTTCATTTCTGCGATAGAAATCATTGGTAGAACCCTGCAGAAAAGGAACAACAAACTTAGGAATAAACCAAAGGTTCCGATGTAGGTACTGATATCCCAGAAGGTCGGGCTGTATTGACCCCATGAAGAAGGCAGGAAGTCTCGCTGCAAACTCATAAGGATCACAAATCGTTCAAGCCACATACCAACATTAACAATCAATGAAATAATAAAGAGTGCAGCTTCGCTGGATCTTATTTTCTGGAACCACAATATTTGTGGCACCAAACCATTACAGAAAATCAGAGCAAAGTAGAAATAGCCATATGGCCCGAATACACGATTCTTCATCATAAGGTCGCGTTCGAATTCATTGGCACTGTAATAAGCCATGAATGCTTCAACCCCATACCCGTAAAACACCATTAAGCCGGTAGCAAGCATGACTTTTGCCATGTTGTCCAAGTGTTTATCGGTGATGAAATCTTTCATGCCATAGAAGTGCCTAATAGGCACAGCAAGATTGATAACCATTGCAAAACCGGAGTAAACCGCACCCGCAACGAAGTAAGGAGGGAAAATAGTGGCATGCCAGCCTGGCAAGTTAGCCACTGCAAAGTCAAAGCTAATAATGGTATGAACGGAAAGCACCAGTGGGGTGCTCAAGCCTGCAAGCATAAGGTAGGCTGTTTCATAACGATGCCAGTGCATCGAACCACCACGCCATCCCAATGACAAAACACTATAAATCATGCGAAGAAGCTGATTAGGCGCACGATCTCTAACTGATGCAAAGTCGGGAATTAAACCAATGTACCAATACATAAGAGAGACCGAAAAATAAGTGGAAACAGCAAACACATCCCACTCAAGAGGGCTGCGAAACTGAGGCCAAAGTTGCATCGTATTCGGATATGGCAGCAACCAATACGCAAACCAAGGCCTACCCATGTGTGCCAAGGGGTAAAGGCCTGCGCAAGCCACAGCAAAAAGAGTCATGGCTTCTGCAAAACGATTGATTGAAGTTCGCCAAGTTTGATTAAAGAGTAGCAAGATCGCAGAAATCAGGGTTCCAGCATGGCCGATACCAATCCACCAAACAAAGTTAACGATATCAAAGCCCCAGCCCACAGGGATGTTAACACCCCAGATGCCGATACCTTCGTAAATAAGATAAGTGACTGAAACAAGAAGGACCTGAAGAATCATGAAAGCGATTGCAAAACCAACAATCCACCCTTTGGGTGTGGCTGCAAAAATGACCCCGGTGATCTTTTCGGTCATGGAGTCGAATGAATGATTGCCACCAACCATTGGAGGTTGTGGATCTGGTCGAAGGTCTGGCCCTTTTGTAGAAACGTCAGTTGCCATGGCTTATCCGTGTCCCTTTCCAGTGGTTTCCAACTTAGGGTTGGGATTACGCACTTCAGCCAAATAGGTGGTGCGCGGTCTGGTATTTAGCTCTTCCAAGATACTGTAATTCATATTGGCAACCTTCTTTTGCAATTTTGCTATCTTGCTGTTAGGGTCAACCAGATCACCAAAGACAATAGCTCCTGCAGGGCAGGCGGCCTGACATGCAGTTACAATTTCGCCATCTTGAATCTGGCAATCCTTAGCACGGTCAAGAGCACGATTTTCGCGTTCAGCTTTAAGCTTCCCTCGTTTTTCGGCTTCGATTTCTGCAGCACGAATACGCTGCACACAGTAGGTACATTTTTCCATAACGCCACGGCTTCGAACCGTAACATCAGGGTTGTTTACCATTTTCATGGAAACAGATGCGTAATCGGTGTATTGCAAGAAGTTAAATCTGCGCACCTTATAAGGGCAGTTGTTCGAGCAATAGCGGGTTCCAACGCAACGATTGTAAACCATGTCGTTTAGACCATCGTAGCTATGAACAGTAGCAGCCACTGGGCAAACCTGTTCGCAAGGTGCATTTTCGCACTGCTGACATGGAATGGGCTGATAATGCGCTTTTAGTGAATTGGCTTTAAGCGGATTGCCTTCGAAATAGCGATCGATGCGAATCCAATGCATCTCACGACCTCGGGTCACTTCCATCTTGCCAACCACTGGGATATTGTTTTCAGCTTGACAAGCCACTACGCAAGCGGTGCAACCCGTGCAAGTGGTCAGGTTGATTATCATGCCCCATTTGTGTTGTTTGTAAGCATATTTTTCCGAGACGACCTCGGGCAGCAAACTCAAGGGAGTTTTGCCATGCTCTTCGTGCTTGTGTTCTTCATGCTTGTGTTCGCCTGGCTTATGATCATGACCTGCATGTTCATCATGCTCTGCGCCTGCAGAACCCATGGCTTCAACCCATGTTGGGTTTTCCTTGGTACCTGCAACGGTCCCAGATCGAACCAAATGGCGGCCTTCCATGTAATGATGGCTTTGGGTACACGCCAGCACATGCTGCTTACCCGTTGTCACAGCTTTTAAGCCAAGTGCATTCCAAGGTTCGGAAGAAGTACGCAGCTTGTAAACATCGGCACCAACATCGCGGGTACCAACTTTACCAGCACGCTCTCTACCATAACCTAGTTGAACATTAATCGTATTATCAGGGTGACCAGGCACAACCCAAACGGGAAGAACCAAGTCTCGACCTTGAATACTAAGCTTGATGGTATCGACATAAGCCCGACCATGTTCGCCACCTGTGTATCCATAGGAACTTGCAGGCGATCGATAAACACCATCTTCTAACTCGGGGCGCTTTTCAGTGTTCAAAGACACGCCCAAATCGAGGGCTGTCTTGTAACTCATGATCGCAGCATTATCCCAAGTAATCTTGGTAGTAGACTTAGGCATTTCGAGGAGCCAGCCGTTGTTGGCAAAGCGACCATCGAAAACAGATTCATCAGGCCTGAAAGTGATTTCAAGATTATCCTTGGAACCCTCTTTCCACTCTGAAGAAGACTCGAACTTCTTAATAGCAGCAGTAACTGCTTCAACTTGCAGTTTAACAACTTTAGTTAAAGCCCTAGTGCCTTCGATCAAACCATCATGAAGAGACCTTCGGAAAAACTTTTCAAAAGGAACGGTGCTTCTGAGTGCGGTCTGGGCAGGAGATTCGTACCAATTCTTCCAGAAATCTTTTACAATCGCAGAGGCATCGCGATTAGGCTTGGAGGAAATCCCACCAAGCAACTCTTGGAAGTTATGCCCGAAGTACAACGGGGCAATCAAAGGCTGAATAACTGTAGCAGTGCCATCAAATGCACGCACATCGCCCCAAGATTCAAGGAAGTGAGAATCTGGTATATGCCAATGACAAAGGCGCGAGGTTTCATCATGGAAAAGACCCATGCGATATCGCTGGGGAACTTTTTCGAACGCAGCCTTAAAACCAAGATCAGCACCGGCTGTATAAACAGGGTTGGCATTCAAAATGAACAAGGCCTTAACCTTGCCAGAATTCATATCGTCGACCAAGCCACGCAAGGACTTTGATCTTTCGCCTGCTCTTGCATGCACTGGATCAATGTAAGAAACTGTTTTACCAATGTTTCCAAGCTTATCGTTGATCGCAGCAACAATCACATGAACAGATTCAGGTTGCTCTTCGCCAACAATCACAAGGGTTGTACCCTTGCCTCGTGTCGAGAGATCATCTGCAACCACTTCAGCCCACAAATGAGCTTCTGCAGAAAGACCCTTAGGCTTGGCAACGCCTTCAATCTTCAGATGGAATGCAACGAGGAACGCCATCCTTTCGATTTCCATGGCACGCAGAGCAAGCCTGTGATCCGCTTTAACACCCGTATTAGTAAGAGTGCTTTCAGCAACGTAAAGACGGGTCATACTATCGAGTTTTTCCAAATCCCTGCGGGAAGAAAACTCGCGTGTGTAGCGAAGATGCGCTGGGCCACGACCCAGAAGATCTGCATCAAACGACAAAATAACATCTGCAGATTTAACCTGATAAATATGCTGCAAAGGAGCCCCGAAGGCCTTTGCCAAGCCAGTGATACCGTTATCTGAAGCTGCGGGCTCATGCTGAACCCAAGTAATTTCAGGGTAATCCTTAAGAAGCTCATTTTCTAATTGATGAACAAGCGAAGGAGATGTGATGGTTTCTGTCAAAAGATAAAAACCCTTGCCCTTGGGCAACTTCGTAAGTTCAGATTTAAGGTTGGCAACAAGATCATCCCAAGATTTGGGCTTACCCAAGTAGGTAAGGCCAGCTTCGCGGTCTGGGTCATAAAGACCAAGAACGGATGCTTGTGCAAAAACATCGGTTGCACCCAAGCTTGAAGGGTGATCAATATTACCTTCGATTTTAGTGGGCCGCCCCTGATTGCTTTCAGCAAGCAACCCAGTGCCGTAGCCTGCCAAAGGCATAGCTGTGGCAAAGAACATCGATTTACCGGGGATTACACCATCGGGGTCTTTGATGTTGGGAACAATCTTTCCACCTGGTGGCCTACAACCACTTAAACCCGCAAGGGCAAGTGATGCGCTCATAAGAGTAAGGAAACGACGCCTGGTTACAGGATCGGTCCATTCAGCAGCTTGTCGGGGAAACTCACGCTGAATCATCTCTTGGAAGCCTTCGCCCTGAGCGAGTTCATCCAAGCTACGCCAGTATTGTTTACCCTCTGAGCTCTCGAGCTTATTTAAGACAGACGCGAGGTCCATGACTGGTTTTTCTTTCATGTTCATCGATGACATGTTGAGCACTCGATGAGACTACGGATATCATATTTCTTCCTAAGTTCAGATCCAAGTGTGGCTTGCGTGTGAGGCGAGCCATCTGCCTGATTCAAATCCTTAGGCTGGAAACCCATGTTAAACACTTGATCGCGCGGCCTAAGATGCCTCTCAGGTGCACGATGACATTCCAGACACCATTCCATCAATAGCGTACCATTTTGATACACCGCCTGCATTTGATCAACCCGCCCATGGCATGAAACGCAACCAATACCTTTGGTCACATGAATACTATGGTCGAAGTAGACATAGTCAGATAAACGATGAATTTTGTTCCACTCTAAAGATTTGCCAGTGCGATAACTTTCTCGAACAGGTTCAAGCATCTTCGAACCAACCCAAATCTGGGAATGACAATTCATGCAGGTCTTGGTTGGGGGGATGTTTGCATACCCTGAATCTTCGACCGAAGTATGGCAATATCTGCAATCAATACCCAAACCACTCACATGATGTGCATGGCTAAATTGAATGGGTTGTGTCAAAGCTATTTGTGTATGGGTGGCATATGGAGTGCGAGCAAAAACCATGGCAGCAATACCCAAGGTTGAAGCGCCCAACACCACACCGGATATTATAACCCATGTCAAAACATTTACGTAACGGGGAAAAACCTGAGCCATCTTATCCTCTCAGAAATCGCTTAAATTTCGTAATGAACAAATCTCGACTCTGCAAAACTTAATGCTCTCGTAATATTTTAGCAAACAAAAAAATCTAATTCTATACCTAAGCCTTCAACCTACTTAAATTAAATAACAACAACAATGCAACAGTTCAATATTTTTGTTTACCAGCAATTTTTAAGCCAATGATTAAGTGATTTTCTCGACTCCAACAACAATTCTGCATGAGCGGTTAAAAAATTCATTGGAAATACTTCAAATAACACCGCCATGCCACACAAAAGATTCCCATCCTCAAGAAACCATTCTTCAAAATTTCTTACAACTAGGATTATGTGTTTTGAAATTCGCTTAACGCTTGCTGAAAATCTTCCGGGGTGTTTAAATTTTTGAGCGAGAAAAGTTCGGAATCAAACTGCTTTAATTGAGCCTCTTCAATGATTTTCCCTTTCACTTTCTCCAACAAAAAAAAGGGCCTTAGCTTCTTTTCCCCTAATAATTGCTGCACATCAGACAAAACATCTACCCGATAAACCGAGGCAAGCGGATGAAAATAACCCTCGGTTCTAGGAATGCACATCCTGCTTTCACCTAAAGCTTTGGTCATCCCGAGAATAAATTCTTTTTTCAAAAAAGGCACATCACAAGAAGAAAGAAAAACCGCATCGCACCTCTCTTTTAATGCATCTAGCCCAGCTGCAAGCCCCTCTAATGGGCCCTGCCCTTCATTCTTATCCCTGCAAATCATGACCTTGGTCTCTAAATCGGGCAGCTCCTGGCCATTTGCAGCCACTACCACCAAAGGATCGAGAACCTCACCCATGATCCGAACAATGCGCTGCAACAAGGTTTCAGCACCAAACTGCAAATGGGCCTTGGATGTCCCCATTCTGCTGCTTTTTCCGCCACAAAGTATTATCCCACCATAGCGCATCAAAAATTATCCCTTTATAATGTGCAAATCACTGTTCACTACAGAACTCTTCAAGCCCTAAACGCCTTAATTCTTGGATGCCAATATCCCCAACATCATCCCAATTCCTAGCCTCATAATAGGCTGCTATCCTTTGCTGAAGAGCTAATTTAGAAAGCCTATTCTGCCCGCCCGATTGGGTTTCCAATGCTTCCGTAAAAAATCGCTCAGGAAGCGTATCTTCTGCAATGCTCCAACCTTCCCGAATGTTGAAAAGCTTTTTAATCGCAACAACCCTTTCTGCCGCAAGCCTTAATTCTGCTTCATCCATATCCCATCCCGTCACCAAAGATAAAAGCTCTGCGCTCTCTGCAAAAAGGTTGCTAAATACACCCCGCAAAAACTTGCAAAGAATCAGAGAATCGATCAAGGCGCTGCGATTTTCAGACTCCACCGCAGACCGGGCAATTGCAGTATTATCAAGCAATTCGCCCGAGGGTGGCGAAAAATCAGCCTCATAAGCCCCCGAACGATTGTGATCCGCTCCCCGCGATGCTACCGCAAGGCCCAAAGCCATTGTTTGCAATCCACGAGGCTCATAACCCGGAATTTCAAGCCCCTTTACTTGAGGCGCAAACGCAATCGAACCCTGACCAATTAAAAGTGCAGCCTGCCTACTTCCCAAGCTTAAAATCTTTCCCAAGCCTTCCCTTGTCGCAATTAATCCTATCGCTTTTTTAACCGCTTCTATAGAACCAAACTGCAACCAGGCTTCTGCCAGCAATCCCTTATCCACGCATTCCATCGCAAAGGCGATCGTCCCGCCTGTGGAAATGGTATCCAACCCGAATTCATCACAAAGCCCAACAGCTTCTGCAATATCTTCTGCGCTTTCAATGCCACAAAGCGAACCCAACGCAAACATACTTTCGTATTCGATCCGAACTTTTCCAAGCTTGCTTTCATAAATATGTTCGCAACCAATGGTGCAGGCAGCGCACGAATGCCTTGTGACTTTTGCAGCTTTATCCACTTCTTGAAAATCTTGCATCTTAATGGCTGCAAAGTGCCCTTCCTGAAAGTTACGAGTGGGTAAAACCGAGAGCCTGTTAAACACCAAAAGGTTTGAAACCGTTCCAAGTTCCCGGTATTTAGCGGTGGCAGGGCCAAAGCTTTTTGCAGATAACTCCCGCGCTTTTTCCACTAACTTTGCAGGAAACGCAACAGGCATCCTTGTGCTTCCCTTAACCGCAATCGCCTTGATATTTTTAGAGCCCAAAACTGCACCCAAGCCACCCCTGCCCGCATGCCTTCGCTCATGACTTAAGTTTGCAAACAGCACTTGGTTTTCCCCAGCGAGGCCGATTGCTGCGATCTGAAACCCGGCCGCCAACCGGGTATGTAATTTTTCAGAGGTCGCCAGTGCGCTTAATCCCTGCAAATCATCCGCATTTTGCAAAGTTACTTTGCCTTCTTCGATTATCACAATACGCTTGTTTGCGCTTTTGCCAGTAATAACAATTGCATCAAAACCCGTCTTTTTAGCTTCTATTGCAAAATGAGAAGAAGATAACGCATCACTAATCCTGTCGGTCAAAGGCGACTTCGCCAGCACTGCAAACTTCGCCGAAGTTGTTAGGGGTGTTCCCACCAAAGGGCTGAAACAAAAAATCAAAGGAGCCTCAGGTGCCAGGCTATTCATACCCTGTTTCGATTCGCGGAATAAAATCCACGCGCCCAATCCAACTCCGCCAATGAATTTGCGTGAAACTTCAACCGGAATGGGGATCTCGAAAGACGCCCCTGTTTCCACATCGATTTTCAAATATTTTTGATGATAGCCGAACATTTTTTCCTTAATATACAAGAACTGAGATCCGAACATTTTGATCAAAACTAACGATTCTAAGGCGAAAAACAACGAACTTACTAATATTAACCTTAGGAATTAATCAAAAAAGCTGATTTATCCTTACCTTATGTAGTCACCATGCTCTTTTTCTTATAATATAACTTTCTAATTTCATTTTGATGGAGCTTACGATGTACGCTGTTTTTGAAGATGGTTCTAGACAATACATGGTATCCGAAGGTGATGTGGTCAACATCGATCTGCGCCTCGAACCTATTGGTAATATGCTTGAAATCACCAGTGTTTTGCTGATTTCCAACGGTGCTGATCTTAAAATCGGCCAACCTTTGGTTAAGGGTGCAAAGATTACTGTTGAAATTGTGGGCGAAGCTGACGAAAAAGTTCGTATCCAAAAATTCCGCAGACGCAAGAACTACCGCAGGCTTAAAGGCCATCGCCAACACTACACCTGTGTTAAAGTTAAAACTATCTCTGCATAGTAACCTTCTGCGATTTAAAGACTTATGTAAAAGCCCTTCGTAATTTACGAGGGGCTTTTGCTATTTCTCCTCTTGTTTCAATTTCCCATTTGGAAGTAAAACATAGTATCCAAACTTCAAGATTATCTTGAATGGTTGCGGTTTGTCATGGAGTGACTAAATATGTTTTCTTTGCGCTCGGTTCCTGCTTTAATCTCTCTCTTCCTTTTTTCCAGCAACATTTCTGTCGCTCAAACTCCAACCCCCTTGGGCCAAGCGGTCATTCCGGTTTCCGTAAAAACAGGAGATAACCAAGACAAAAAAATCCAGCTCCTCGATGATAGTAAGTTCACTCCCCTGCAAAAACAATTCTTCCACTCCGGAAAAAGTGGCGCTGAATGGCTCTACCGCATGAACACCGTCAAAGGCAGATTCATCAATGGCATCCGGCCTTCTCTTAAAGTTGAAATGGAAAACGAAAGCTTTATTCATCAGGCAGGCGCTGCCCTAGCATTAGCTAGAGCAGGCCGTGTTTATAAGGATGAACGCTTTTCTGTGCGCTCCAGCCAAGCTATCTTGCTGCTACTCGAAGATACCATTACCGACCCAAAAAACCCCGCCTCACGATACACCGTTTTACCCCACCAAATCCTCGATAGGCAACTTTCTGCAGGGTTCTTACTCCTTGCAATCCATGAACTTAGCAATCCAAAAGCTGACCTCCTTGATGCAGGGGAACAACTGGCTAACTTCCTCCGTTCCACACTCGCAGACACCACAACCATCGATAAAGAAACTGCAGTCGAAGAACTCGATGGGAAAGGCTGCGAATCTGCAGTCGCCATCGCTGCAATCTTAAAAAGTAATCAACTTCGCCCTGCCCCCTGGAAAACAGATGTCTCTAAAAAAGCCATCATCGCCCGATGGAACGCTTGGAAGAACCAAAAAGAAACCGCCCCCTACCCTTGGCGCATTCTCGCATTGCACGAAGCTTTCAAAACCTCTTCCGAAAAACCCTATGCAGAACTCGCTTTCGAACTTGCGGACAGACTTTCCGCGATGCAATACGATCAGATTGATCCCCGCAAACCAGCATGGTATGGCGGCATGAAAACTCTTTCTGCACAAGGTGTAGAATTAATGCCAGGCGTTATGTCTTGCATCCTTGCAGAATCCTTTGCAGTTGCATGCCTTACTGCACAACTATCGGCAGATAGCGCCAGGCATGACAAATACATGCAACGATTGGCCCAAGCCTTACAATTTAGCCAAACTATCCAGTACACGGAATCTAATGCCATTCATTTTGCAGAATGGTTCAGGCCAAGAGTTCTAGGCGGATTTCATAATTCCCCGCAAGATGGCGATCTAAGGCTCGATTACACTAGCCATTGTGTTGCCGCCTACGCCTTATATCTCCAAGTCTGCTCCATTGGCTCATAATTATAATTGGCCAATGCTTTGCTTTTTAGGTATACTGCAAGGATTAAGGCCTTCGGGTTCATCACATTGCCTAGTGGCAATACCGGGCCTATTTCATGGTTTTTTTAATGAGCGAAGAACGAGCGCCTAGCCAAAGACCCAGATGTCGCAGCCTTATGGGCGTGCAAATTCTTTCTACAGGCAGCTATGTCCCTGATCAAGTTATTACCAACGCCGCTCTTGAAGAACAATTTGGTTGCGATGCGGATTGGATTGTCAAACGCACTGGCATCTTAGAACGCAGGCACGCTTGGCCCTATCAAGCCACAAGCGACCTTGCCTTCGAAGCTGGAAACCGCTGCCTCAAAAAAGCTAACATTAAACCCAAGGATGTTGACCTCCTTGTTCTTGGTACATTCACTCCCGACATGTCTTTTCCCTCTACCGCTTGCTTACTCCAAGACCGACTTGGCTTAAACTGCGGAGCAATCGAAATCGAAGCTGCCTGCGCAGGCTTCATGTATGCCCTTATCACAGGCGCAGCCTATGTGGCTTCAGGCGTCAGCGATAACGCACTCATCATTGGCGCAGATTGTAATTCCAGAGTTTTAAACCCCAAAGATATCAAAACTTTCCCACTCTTTGGCGATGGCGCGGGCGCTGTCCTTCTTACCAAGGGCTCTCCCAATCAAGGCATTATCAGTTTTAGTATGGGCGCTGATGGCGGCGGTGGCGATTTACTTTCCAGGCCTGCTTGTGGCAGCAGAATGGTTCCCACTCCAGAAAACATCGCTCAAGGTTTGCACTACATGCACATGGATGGAAGAGCGGTTTTTCGCTGGGCCGTTGCTATCCTTTGCGACACCATCCAAGATGTTCTTACTCATAGCAATTTCACCTCCGAACAGGTTGACCTCTACATCCCACACCAAGCCAACATCCGTATCATCAACGCTGCAATTGATGTGCTTCACATAACCCGCACCAAAGTATTTAATAATCTTGAAAAGTATGGCAACACTTCGGGTGGATCAATCCCCATCGCACTTGACGAAGCATTTTCAGAGAAGCGACTTGAAAAAGGCAACAAGGTAATGATGAGCGGATTCGGCGCAGGCCTTACTTGGGGCACAGCCCTCTTCCAACTCTAATTCGCATCATTCACGAACAAGAGTCCCACGGAACGCATTCCTCACTCCTAATCACATTTGCTTTCATAGCCGGGAGCATGTAAGGTGGTTGCTTTTACCTTTTGAGCGGCGGATGTTAATCCGTTGGTGAGTGCCAACCAGAAAAGAATTCCCAATATAATTGTTTTAGTACCAGCGGATTAACATCCGCCGCTCATTGGAAGAGGATATTTTTCCGTCGCTGACGCAACTAGCTCTGTAAGACAGGGGTAAATTAAACTGGCTTAAACTAGTTCTTATGCGCTTTATGGCAACCAGTGCAGGAAGTGGCCAACTTGCCGATGGCTGCATCAGCGCCAGCTTTGTTCATAGCTGCGATGGCAGTTTTCAAAGCGGTGGCTTCATCTAAATACCCCTTGGACATGGTGGCCCAAGAAGCAGCGTCGCCCTTGGGTGGCTTACTTTTGCCAAGCATAGTTGCAAGGGAAACAAGTTCATCAGAATCATTCTTAAGCGTGGCCCAGTTAGGAGCGGGCGCTTTGAGGCCTTTTTGAATCTGTGGGAAGAGCCCGCCAGCTTTGTTGGCCTTTGCCATGATTTCTTTAATATCAACGCCTTGGGCAAACAAAAGGGCACCAAGGGAAAAGGTGGCCAAGGTTGCGATCGAAAAGTAAGCAGTAAATTTCATGAGCTGGTTCCTCCAGGCAAACAATCGTGCTTCAAAAATAAAAGCAGGCCTCAGCATAACCTGTGGACCTGCTTTTTGTGAACGCCAATATTTAGCTAAAGCTTACTTGTGAACATCGTGACAAGCTTTGCAGTTAGCAGCAGCGCCAACTTTTTTGCCTGCATCTTTATCGCCAGCTACCAAAGCCTTGCTAGCAGCAACCAAAGCTTCAGTCTTGGCTTTCCAAGATTCAGCATCGCCCTTTGGGCATTTGTTGGCTGCCAAGGATTCGCAAAGTTCAGCGAAAGCCTTCTTGTCAGCATCGGAAGCACCCTTCTTGGAAGCAGCTTCGCAGCACTTCTTGAAATTGCCACCCTTCATAACTTCCTTGATCGACTTGGAGTCAGCAGCAGCATTGAGGCTGAAACCAACAACAGCTAAGAACATAGCTGCAAGAGTAAACATCTTAACATTCTTCATTCTAAAACCCCTTGAAACGAATCCCCCTTCAAAGCACCAAACACCCACGAGAAAACACCGAGTTTTCGCAAAAACATGAGTAAATCGAAGCCAGGCAGGAGCAAAACAAGGCATATTATCCCTATTCCACTACCTCCCTTGATAATGCCAGAAGAAATCCATGTCAATATAATAGTGAAGAAATAAACGAAAATTTGACTTTTATCTATGCGGATGCCTATACCATAGGGATTAGCTTCGATTTGCCTTGAAAAAGCCAGAAAGCTATCGGTTTGCTAACAAATATAAGAGTTATTCTACACCTTCTCTGCGAAAAAAATGTTACTCTTAAGCAATAAAATAGACGAGGCCTTCGATTTTTACAAAAACCACTTCAAATCCCGATGCTTCTGCACTTTTAAAAACCCTTGCTTTACAAATAGGATTTGACCTCGCAGGAATTGCGCCTGCATCCAAAGCTGATGGATTTGAACACCTTACCTCCTGGTTGGAAAATGGCTTTCAAGGCCAGATGGATTACATCTCTAAACGAGCACCCGCCTATCAACATCCTGAATCCCTCCTCCCGAATGTTCGAAGCATCTTGATGGTTGGGTACAACTACAATCACCAACTTCATGCAGATCTTGGCATAGGAAAAGGGAAGGTGGCGAAATATGCCCATGGAAAAGATTACCACGAGGTTCTATGGGAAAAACTTGGATTACTTTTGCAAAAATTCCAGCAACACTTTCCTGATTGCAAAGGTCGGGGAGTAGTCGATACCGCACCGCTATTGGAAAGAGATTTTGCAAGGCGCGCAGGGCTTGGGTGGATTGGCAAAAACACCATGCTCATCAATAAAAAAGCGGGCAGCTTCATGGTGCTTGGGGCGCTGCTTCTAGATATGGAATTAGCGCATGACCAGCCCTTTGCGTTTGATCATTGTGGAACATGCACCGCTTGTTTAAGAGCCTGCCCTACAGAGGCATTTATAGGACCCAAAGTTCTTGATGCCACCAAGTGCATCAGCTATCTCACGATAGAAGTTAAAACCGAAATCCCGCACGAACTTCGAGGCAAGATGCAGGATTGGATATTCGGTTGTGATATCTGCCAAGATGTCTGCCCTTGGAATAAAAAAGCTACCCCTGCAAATGATTGGAACTCATGGCGTAACCCCGATCTTGAATTGCTTGATCTTGTCGAGTTGCTAGAAATGGACAACGCAACATTCAAAGCCAAATTTAAGGAAACACCTCTTTGGCGTAGAAAGCGCAAAGGGATATTACGAAACGCATGTATTGCGTTGGGAAATATCGGTAATCAGGACCATTTAGATGCATTGAAAAAGACCCATCTGGAAGATGAGCCTTTGATCAAAGAAGCAGCAGCATGGGCGATTACAAACATCCACAAAAGGTTCGGTATTACGCCTAATCCAGAGGAATGTTGATATTGTTATCGCCTGCTTTAATTACAGCTTTGAGGGTGGAAGTATCGACCTTGGATAAACCGGCAGGCAATAGGTTTGGCCCAGCTTTGCCATCATCCAAAGTACGGGGGCTGCGCTTGATAACAGTGAGTGTGTACTCACCTTCAGGCACACCATCAAATGCGGAATAAGTTGTAATTTTCGCAACCCCATCCTGATTAGTTAAACCATCACCAATCTTTACTGCCTTTGGTTTTCCGGGTTGATGAAACACCACTTCCGCTTCGCTAAGTGGCACCCCTTTCTGGGTGACTTTAACATTGGTGATAAAGGTTTGTTTTCGTTTGCCAGTTGCAACTCCAGTTTCATCCGATTCAGGAATTTGAAGCGCATCGTCGAGAATGCCTTCCAACAACAAGTTAGCGACAATCGGGCCTGATTTTTTCATGGTTACCCAAGCGACATGATCAAATTCGCCATATACCGTACCACGTAATTTGCTTGATCCACCCGTGGTGGAAAGGCTGTAATAGCGCATGCCATTACGTTGAAACTTTTGGTAATGATGGACATGGCCTGCAAAGACGGTGTGATTTTTACCCACAAGAAGTTTTTCGTAATCGAGCCAGCCATTGATCGCAACTGACCCTTCGTTCCAAAGGGGCTTGTGCAGGAAAGTGAAGATCCACTTCGCCTTGGAATTGTCCTCAATTGCTTTTTTCATGTAATCAAGTTGGGCTTTACTGAATCGGGGAGAATCTTCATTCCCCTTCACAGGTGGATCTTCAGAGCTTAAACAAAGAAAGAGTACATTCCGATATACAAAATGGTAGTAAGGCGCACGATACTTTTCCCGATACATCTTTTCCTGCATTGCATTGGTGATATCGTGATTGCCTGGCACATAGAAGAAAGGCATCTGCAACCTTTTCACATAGGATTGGAACTCTGTCCATTCTTGTTCAACCTTGTCAGATTTATCGGAATACCCTTCGATAAGGTCGCCTACCGACATAACAAATTCGGGCTGAAGCAAATTGATTTGCTGCATGGCTTGGGAAAAGATTTTAGGGCGATGGCCTCCCGTTCGATCGCTGACAACTGCAAAGCGGAAGTCATCAGGATCGTTGTTCATTTTCAAACTGGTCCAGGGGTTTTTATCACCGATTTGAATTTGAAGTTCTTTTTCGAGGGATGGCTTTTCAGAAAGAGCAACAGCAGCCACCAGAACCACACCAACAAATCCAAAAACCATGGTTCGCTTCATCATGAATCTCCTGCAAAAACAATATCTGACGCAATTAGATTAATTTGCACCAAGTGATAGATTCATGCAACATGCAAGTTGGCAATCGAAATAGTTTTATCGAATATTCATATAAGAAGGTGCAGTGAAGGGGCAGTAATTATCGGTAATTTGCGTACAATCGTTACTGTTTTGGCAAATTCTTTACATTGTTTAATGCCCTGTAATTGCGCAAAACTGCGGATTTGTTCAAAATGAAATTATTATCTTTTAGAAAACTATTACAAATTTGTAAGGTTTAATCATGGCTCGAAGAAATCTTGAAGGTTTAAGAATTGTCATCACTGGTGCATCCCAAGGCATTGGCAAAGCGCTAGCATTAGAAGCTGCAAAACGAGGTATGAATGTCGTTGCAGCAGCCAGAAGCGCTGATCTTCTCTACGATCTCGCTGCAGAAGCAAAACCCGGGATGAAGGGTTCGTTGGCAACAGTGGTAGCAGATGTTACCGAGGCTTCGGGCAGGCAAGCCATGTTGCAATGTGCCCTCAACAATTTCGGCGGAGTGGATGTATTAGTGAATAATGCCGGTGTAGGAGCTACGGGCCATTTTGCTGAAGGAAGCGCAGAAACACTTCGAAAAATCATGGAAGTAAATTATTTTGGATTAGCAGAAACCACCCGGGCCTTCATTCCCGAACTAAAAAAATCCTCCCATGCTGCTATCGTAAATATCTCATCCATCGCAGGAAAAAGAGGTATTCCAGCCAGATCAGACTATTCTGCAAGCAAATTCGCAGTGCAGGGATTTAGCAACGCCTTAAGGGCAGAGCTTGCCAAGGACAACATCGATGTGCTTGTGGTCTGCCCAGGTTTGACTCAAACTAATTTTTCCAAGAACATGATCGAACAAAAAGCAAAAATGAAAATGGATCATATGCGTGGCATGACTTCCGAAGAAGTTGCAGTACATACTTTAAGATCGATCGAGACAGGAAGAAATGAAGTGAGCCTCACAGCAAATGGAAAGCTGATGTCATTTGTCAGCAGATTTTTCCCAAGGCTTGCAGACAGAATTGCCAAGAGGAAAGTGATTGCGCTATTCAAAGAAGAAATGGCACAGCGCAGGATTATAAGGCAGGAATTGAAAAAACAGCAGGTTTAGTGCACATCCCAGCCCATTTTCTGGGCTGTCGCTTTGGTTTCGTATTTCAAACTCTTTCAACCGCTTGATTATTGGCGGGAAAACATATAAATTACAATCTGATGCAGAAGTGGCGGAATCGGCAGACGCATCGGACTTATTAGTTTGAGCACCGGGGCGGGAAACCTCCCGTGTGAATTCAGTCGAAGTCGGGGAAACCGCAACACCAAAAGTGCCGGCAATCCCGAGCCAAGCATGGGGTTTATCCTCATGAAGGTGTAGAGACTTGGTGGCTGAGGCCTAAAGCCCGAAAGGGCCATGGTCAAGGGAAAGTCCAGACCCCAAACCGCAAAAGCGGGTGGCGGAAGCCATAGTGGTAAGAAAATCCGAAGGGGTGAAAGCTCCGTGAGGGTTCAAGTCCCTCCTTCTGCATCTTTATAAATCACTTGGGACTTAGCAATGTCCAAATCTTATGAAGGCGATGGGCTACAGTTTCAATATCCAAGCACCTGGACATTGGAGCACGAAGAAAACGAAAATGGATGGGGCATTACCATCCAAAGCCCCGGAACCGCTTTTATTCTAATCGTTTGCGATCAAGGTATGCCAGATTTGGAAGAGTTGGCGGATGCAACATTAGAAGCATTAAAAAACGATTACCCCGACCTTGAATTCGATCCAGTGATTGAAGACCTTTGTGGCCAGCCCGCAATAGGCCATAACATTCAGTTCTTCAGTTTAGATTTGGGTAACAGTTGTAAAACGCGATGTGTTTACAGCAAGGAAGGCACAATTCTAATTCTAAGTCAGGTAAGCGATTTAGAGATTCAGAAATATGGGCCCGCAATGCAGGCCCTAAGTTCTTCCATTAAAATTGATGATGAATAACCTTTGTGAAAAGGCTATTACTTACCGACTAGTTGGCTTACACCAGCATCGTAGCCCGTAAGCAGATTATAAAAGGAAGTATAAAACGGCCTGTCGCCTTCAACTGCAGGGGCAAAGCGCAAGCCATTGCTGGTCATATGATCCATCAACGCGCCCACCGTCGCACCTTTAGCACTCCAACGACCATTCAAATAATTTACCGAATTTGGTTCGGAAAGATTTTTCAGACCTTCATCAAGGTTGTTGGCAAATCTTTTTGATTGAATGTAATCACCCGGAGAAAGATCTGCGGCCATATTGTTGATAATTTCACCAAGGTCGCTAATTGCGGTTTTAAACTTTCTGTAGGTATCGGGTTCAAGGCTGCCTGAAGAAGCTTGCCGAACAGCCTCGGGAGCAATGCGGTTAATATTGTCGCGGGGGTTTTTAAATTCAGGGCCTCGTAAAACCATGGGCCATGCAAGATCAGCGCCGTTTTTAAAAATACCAACACTGCCCGCAGCGGTACCCGTGGTTAGATTAAGGTGCCTCAAAATTTCTTCAGAAATTGGGATTGAAGGCCCCTTCACCCTGTATGTGATTTCTGTTTTTTGAATCGAATTGAAAATCGTATTTAAGGCCTTACCAGACCAGATATCACCATTGGCAGGATTATTTCTTGCAAGGCGAAGAGCTTCTTGACGATCTTTTTCATCTAATTCAGCCCTAGTTGGGGTATTGGCTTTTTCATACATATCTTCATCAAATTTGGCACGCCTATTGGCAATCTTGGCGTTTTCAACTTGTTCTTTACCCAAGCGAGCTTGCTGGGTAGTGAAATAATACTGGGCATTGGCGTTAGTCATCGAGGAAACGCCTTGGAAATAGCTACCAGCACCACCTCCGCCGCCATAACCACCGCCACCAAAACCAAAACCACCACCATAGCCACCGCCACCACCATGGCCACCGCCGCCGCCAGTAAACTGGGCATAGGTGTTAACAATCGGCTGGGCAACACGTGGGACAGGTGCAGAATTAGCCTGACCGCCTGCGCCTGGAACTTGAGCCAAGGTTGGCTGGGCTAAAAAGCTTATTCCAAATAAAGCACCAAGGATAATCTTGCTGGTAATTTTTGTATTCATGACTTCACCTAAACTTTGGTTAAATTACTGATCATGTACCAAGGTTAATTAATCGAACGGGAAGGCACAGTGCCTTTGGGCACTAGCTTTTTCCATTTTGCAATAGCTTCTTTTCGCTCTGCTTCAGGGGCAATTGGATCAAACTTGATATCCCGGCCTTTGGGTGCTAAGCGATGCAAATGCCAATTTGCAAGTCCACGAATCCCTGCCTTATCACTGCCAAGATAATCAATTAAAGCTTCATAAGTTTCGGGTTCTTTCAGTTCATCATCACCGAAGGAATGCAACAAATCGACAAAGATTTCAGCCTGTATTTTACTGTAATGCCGTGCATCAATAATATACTCATAAAGCTTAAGATCTTGGCCTGGCTTTCGGCCAATCCAATGCCTAAGGCCTATGATTCCATTTTCAATAATATCTTTGTACTTAGTTGTACTTAATACTTTAAAAAACAAATCAAGCTGATCTGTTGCAAGGATTAAATTGATTGCAATAAAGCGGTCAGCTTCGGATTCAGAAACCGCCATTGAGGACATAATTTCAGGAAGGGGTTTCTTAGCAATGAACTGATCTCTAATTTTTAAAACCGCTCCCATTCTGTCTCTAACAATAGGGTTGAAAAGGTCCGGAGGCAAAGTCCACTCAGGCAGTTTTTCGAGTTTTGTTTTAATAGGTGGCAAGCCATCAGCACTATTCCACGAAAGCATTGCAGGGCCGGGGGGAGCCGACATGAAGTGGGTAATTCCATGGTCAGAAACCTCGCTAGTGCCCTTAAGCGCAACATAAATCAAATCGTAAACAGGGTGAATAAGTTCTTTGCTACTGGGTTTAAAATGCGAACCTTTGGGCCAACGACCAAGTTCTTCCATAGAGCAAGTCGAACCCGGTTCGTTCAGCTTCACTTGACCATGATCTTCATCATCGAACAGTGTAACGCTACATTTTGCAGAACCTTTTTCCTTGGTATTGGTAAGTTCGATGCGGCCGCGATCAAAATCAACCGAGAAATCAACCCCTTCTTTCTTGGGAAGCAATCTGATCGCCGTTTCCCTAATTGGTAGGGGAGAAGTGCCTGCAATATCACCTCGGAAGGTGAGTTTCACGGTTTTTTCAAGGTTTTCGATGGAAACGCCCGCACCTGAAAGAATTAAATCACCTGCAAAAAGTTCTTCTTCCTGCTTGGCGGGCCTCCAAGTGGAGGAACCCTTAGCCAAAATTAGAACAGAACCATCTTTGCCTAAGCAACGGGCAACGGGAATCCTCTTAGCATTTTCCTTGGCATTTTCCTTGGCATTTTCCTTGGCTTCTTCCTTAGCATCATCCTTTGCTTCTTCATAAACAATTCTCTTTTTCTTGAACAATTGCTTAAAATCTGCAAAGGCGTAATCAGAAGATACGCAGACCGTTATCAAACCAACCAATGCTGCTACAAAAAGCAATCGAACCATCAAAGCTTTCCCAACAAAACCTGATCTGCAAGAATTCATGATTTGCCTCGCAAAAGAATCAACTTTAGAATTATACGCTTGAGCCAAATAAAATAGAACTCAAAGCAGGAAACTATTTTGCGCTACTTACTTCCAAAGGAATATCCACGGAAGAATTTTTGCCTGAGATCTGATCTACAACCTTAAGTTTGATCGTGAATTTACCAGCCCTATTCAAGGAAATATAAAACTGCAAAGGCAATAAGTCTAATTCAGGAGCCACATCTTTTGAAATCTCAGCTACTGGTGGCTTTTGCACTGTTGGCTT
Organism: Gemmataceae bacterium; assembly: GCA_044337875.1. Lineage (GTDB taxonomy): Bacteria > Planctomycetota > Planctomycetia > Gemmatales > Gemmataceae > UBA969. The sequence goes on along the minus strand of JBIIMS010000006.1, from coordinate 121,399 downwards.
GCCATCGGAATCAAGAATCTCCATGCTTATTTTAAGATTGGGCTGCTTCGCTTTGTCGCGGGCAAAACCAACGATCGACAAATTCAGCCATAAATCTTCACCAGTAGAAAAAATTGCAGTTGGAACCTTTTCTTCTCTATCTGCTGTGGTGCGAATGCGAACAATTCCAAGTTGCGCCTTGCTAAGAATAAACTCTTGAACAATACTTGCTGTTGCCTTGGTTTTCTTTTCTGTTGCAGTAACTTTAACCGAGTATTTACCATCGGGTTGGTCCAACCCAATATTTAACTGGGTAAACCCGGGAAGAACATTCCCACCAAGGGAATCAATAGCTTCAATATCTTTGGATTCGTGTTTGAATTCCAGCCTGCCATCCACCATGACTTCCGTCAGCAGGGAATAAGAAACTTTTCCCTCTGCATCACTTTTTACACCTTTAATATCAAAGGCAAGGTTGAAGGAGTCACCATGCATAAATTTATTGGAGGCACGGGGTAAACCCGGTACGCCATACAACAACCTAGGGTTCTCGATTGAAATTTTCCCGGTTTGCTCGGGTAACATAGCCAAAAGACAAGTCAAACCAACAGTTACGGTCCACATGCGAAAAGTCTCCGCACAAAGCTTAAAAGGTAATGGAAAACTATATCAAGATTACACTCTATTATTATTTTACTCCAGTGAAATTATAGAATCGACCCATGATTTTTAAAAATCATCCCCCAAGGATGGAGCAATCCAAATAATTTTACAGGGTTCGTCAATCTACCTAAGAGTTAATCTCGGCAAAAGATTCCCGAGCAGCCTTGAGGGTTAAATCGATGATGTCATCATCATGAGTAACGGAATTGAAGGCAGCTTCGAACTGACTACAAGGCAAATAAACGCCCCGATCCATCATGGCCCAGAAAAACTTGGAGAACATTTTGGTATCCGACAATTTAGCGGAATCGTAATCGGTAACAGGATTTGATGTGAAAAAGAACGTCCACATACTGCCAACCCGGTTGATAACATGGGGCATTTTGGCAGCGGAGGCAGCTTCCCTAAGCCCAACCTCTAAGCGTTGGGAATACGTTTCAAGTTTTTCATAAGGCGGGTTTTTCTTAAGTTCCGTTAGCATCGCAATACCTGCTGCCATCGCCAAGGGGTTTCCTGAAAGCGTGCCAGCTTGGTAAACGGGCCCCGAGGGCATGACCTTCGCCATGATTTCTTTTTTCCCACCATAAGCCCCAACAGGCAGACCGCCCCCAACAATCTTGCCCAAGGCAGTAAGGTCAGGTTCAATGCCTAGCAATTGCTGGGCTCCCCCCGCAGAAAGCCTAAATCCTGTCATCACTTCATCAAGGATAAGAACAGCCCCAAACTGCGTAGTAAGGCCTCGAAGCTCTTTCAAAAATCCGCTCGAAGGTGGAATCAAACCCATATTACCCACCACGGGCTCTAAAATCACACAGGCAATCTTGTCGCCCACCTTACGAAAAGTATTTTTAAGCTCTTCTATATCGTTATAACGAAGCACTAGAGTATCTGCGGTGCATCCCTTGGGAACCCCAGGGCTGCTCGGCACGCCTAGGGTAGTAGCTGCGGAACCTGCCTGCACCAAAAGACTATCCACATGGCCATGATAACAACCAGCAAACTTAATGATCAAATCACGACCTGTATATCCCCGCGCAAGCCTTAGTGCACTCATCGTCGCCTCGGTGCCGGAATTGACCATGCGAACCATTTCAATGGAAGGAACCATGGAGATGATAAGTTCCGCCATCTGCGATTCCATTTCAGTCGGTGCCCCAAAACTACTTCCTTTGATAGCAGTTGTTTGGATAGCTTCCACGACTTTTGGATGTGCATGGCCTAAAATCATCGGGCCCCAAGAGCCAATAAAATCGATGTATTTGTTGCCATCGATATCAAAAAGATAAGGCCCAGCAGCGTGATCGATAAATATAGGCGTGCCACCCACCCCACCAAAAGCCCTTGCAGGACTATTAACCCCGCCCGGAATAACCCCTTTGGCCCTGTCAAATGCGCTCTTGCTCTTCAATCTTTGCATCGCTACTTTTCCCTTAAAATAAGAACTACTACTGTTTCAGCTCCGCATTGATTTTTTTAAGAATGGCATTGGCTTCATCAATGTATTTCTTAATGCCTTTCTGATCCGAATAAACCGCAAGTATATTCAAACAGTAAAATCTGCCATCAAGAAGAAGCGACATAGGCGAAGCAGCATTGGTAAGTATCTTTTCAATAAGCTTGTTTCGTTCAGCTTCCGGGTCGCCTTTAACCAGCCCAGCCAACTCCTTGATTTTACGATTACAAAGCAAGTAAGGCTGCCTTAACGCAGGATCAAACAAACAAGCACGATCCGTATCTTTTTCGAACTTCTCCTTGCATTCTTTATACCGGGCGATAGCTAGCGCGTTGTCGCCTAGCAATTCAGTCCGAAATGCCAGAAAAGTGGATGCGAGAGATTCAGGCATATCTGGGCTGCTACCTGAATCTCTGATGGATCGAATATAATCGGTCCAGATTTCCTCGAACCTAGGCTGCGAGGCAAATAGCCTTCGCCTGTTATTTGCAAGCACAACCCAACGGCCTTTGTAATTCTCAGCAAGCGAAGCCCAGGCTTTATCTGCTTCGTCAAACTTACCTTCTGTCTCTAAACTTATAGCCTCAAAAGCCTTGCCTTCCACTTCTTCTTGAACCCCAAATTTGAAGTTCTTTGCAGTGATCTTTAAATACTGCCTTAGTAATGCCTCGCATTGTTCCACATCAATTTCATCCGCTAGGCTCCTGATTTTCTTTGCGCCTTCATCATTCAAATCTGGATAGTATTTAAGATAATCAGCAATCGGGCCTTCCCGAGCCTCATCTCTGGAATTAGCTTTGATCAATTTTTCCGCAGAGGCAATGAGCGATTTTGCAGAAGGAGTACGGATAAAAATCTCGTACATAGTCCAACTGAAAGCAAAGATGACTGTTAGCATCATTATCGAAACAAACAAGCAGGACTTAAACCAAGGAGTGCCTTCTTCTTTTTTTCCTATGCGAGCTAAAAGCTTGCGCGCCTTCTTGCGCTCTGAAGTCTTGGTAAGGCCAGTGCCATCGGCATAGCTTTTTGCGAGGTCTTCACCCACGCTGGTCTGTGCTAATATTTTAACCCGGATTTCCTCTAATATTTTCGCCACCACACTGGCACTAGGCGGCCTATCATCAGGGTCTTTTTCCAGCAGGTGCAAAATCAAAGTATCTAGGAACTTTGGGATTTCCAAGTTAATGCGAGATGGCCTTTCGGGTTTAGTTTGCACATGATGCAAAAACAACTCTACCGCATTATTGCCACGAAACGGCCTCTTTCCTGTCAATAATTCAAACAACACCACACCCAAAGAATACAAATCCGACTTCCCTGTTATCGTGCTTTCTCCTCTGCATTGCTCGGGCGACATATACGCTGCTGTCCCGATCGCACAATTCGCACCCGTCAACAAAGTGCCATCTAAATCCTTGGCTATGCCAAAGTCGGTTAACTTCAAAACCCCCTGCTTTGTAACCATCAGATTCGAAAGTTTTATATCTCTGTGAACCACCCCATTATCATGGGCATGCTGCAATGCATTACAAATTTGCTTCCCCAACTCAATCGTTTCATCCCAGGAGAAAGAGCCCTTTCTGAGAAGTATTGCTTCCAGCGTTTCCCCATCAATCACTTCCATTGCGTAATAACGCATTCCTTTAAACTTACCTATGCCAAACAACCTGACTATATTAGGATTATTAAGATGTTTTAATATCTCTGCTTCGCGTTCAAAACGGGCCACCAGCGAACTGCTCGCATTGCTGTTGATTGAGGACGACATAATCTTAATGGCAACACGGTGGTTGTTTTTGATATAACGAGCGAGGTAGACAGCCCCCATGGCGCCGCTACCCAGCTCCTTCTCGATCAAGAATGGACCGAACTCTTGTCCTGCAAGCATGGCAACCTCATGTTAAGGAGAGATAAGATGCCTGCGCTACGCCTAAAACTTAAGCTTGGGCGTAATACTTATTAGCAGCACCAACAGCAGCGCCTGGGTCAACCTTGAATCCCTGGTTAGCAAGGGCCTGCTCTAAAGCAGCAAGCCCTAAAAGGACACAAGAAGGCTTGCTATTATAACCCATCAGACCAATGCGCCAAACTTTACCTTTGAAATCGCCCAACCCGCCCCCTACCTCGATGCCGAATCTTTCAAGAAGGAACTTCCTTCCTTTTAGATCATCAACGCCCTCTGGAATGCGCACTGCATTCAACTGGGGCAACTGGCAGGCAGCATCAGCAGTGTAATGCAGGTTTAATGCTTCGAGACCAGCTTTCAGAGCCCGATGGTTATGCCAATGCCTTTTCCATCGGTTTTCAAGCCCTTCTTCAAGCACCAGCCTAAGCCCCTCATGAATTGCGTAAATCATGCTGATAGGAGCCGTGTGGTGATACACTCGATCCTGACCCTGACCCCAATAACTCAAGACCGTGGTCATATCAAAATACCAACTTTGAACCTTGGTTTTACGGTTTTTAATCGCTTCAACCGCACGATCACTAAAAGATATAGGCGATAATCCCGGAGGGCAGCCCAACCCTTTTTGGGAACAACTAAATACAGCATCCACACCCCAACTATCAATATCCACCTCAACACAAGCCAAAGAGGTGACGGTATCCAACACCAAAAGTGTGCCATGCTCACGGCAAATATCTGCGATTTCCTTTATGTTGGGCTGCAAAGCTCCGGTGGAAGTTTCTGCATGAACAAGCCCCAGCACCTTTGGTTTTACCTTAGAAACGGTATCCCGAATTTCATCAACCGAAAAAGTCTTACCCCAAGGCGCTTGTAGGGTTGTAACCGTAGCCCCAGTTCTACCTGCAATATCAATCATTCTCTGGCCAAAGAAACCCATGGCACAAACAACAACCTTGTCGCCTGCTTCCAGCAAATTCATCAAACAACACTCCATCCCCGCCATCCCCGTTGCACTTATGGGCAAAGTGACTTTATTTTTCGTTTTGAAAACCCCTCGAAGCATCTCCTGAACCTGAACCATGATTGAAACAAATTCAGGATCGAGGTGCCCCATGAGTGGGTTGACCATCGCGCGAAGAACAGCGGGGTGTGCATCACTTGGGCCGGGCCCAAGAAGGATTCTTGTGGAAGGTTGTAAAGGAGCTGGAATTTGCATAGTTTCATCCAAATCTAGAGTGTTACTTGTTTAATGAGGCATTCCCATCGGGACCAATTTGCCTCATTCTTTCTTGAACCATCCCGCTGATTTCCTTGAATGCAGGATTGGCTGCTGTTTCAAGCCATTCATACACACAAGCTTCCGCAGTTACCAGAATCGCACCCGCCTGTTGCATTCGCTTTAATGCAATCTTTACATCAATAGCATATCGGCTTGAGACCGCATCGACACATACAAACACATGAAATCCTTGGTTTAAAAGATCAAGCACGGTTTGCATGACGCAAATATGAGCCTCAATCCCCAGCACCACCACCTTGATTCGGGCATCAGATTTCAAGAAATCAAGGGCACCACCCTCGCCCACTGCAGAAAAAGTCTTCTTTTCCCAAACCGTCGTCAGCAAACCCCTTATTGGTTCTACCGTTGGCCCCAATCCCTTCGGATATTGCTCTGTTGCAATCACAGGAACACCCAGTGCTTTTGCTGCATTTACTAAAAATGAAGCATTTCGAAGCACCTCTCCCGCCTGCATTATTTTAGGCAGCAACTTCTCTTGTATATCCACCACTAATAAAGCGGTATCTTCAACTTTCAAACGAAATTGATGATTCATGAGTAGTTCAGCCCCTCGCAATTTATTCCCAAAACGAACATCAATCACTCTACTTAATTCGATTATTCATACCAACGCAAGAAAAAGCGCTCCACCCACCAAATTAATAACGCTAGGCTTCGGTCATTATCATCCCGAGATGGATCAAATTCACTAAAACCCACCCCCACGATTTTCTTGGCATCGATCGCTTCCATAATCCTAGTCAAATACATAGGCGTTAATCCCAGCGGAACAGGCCTGCCTGTAGCAGGAAAAAACGCAGCATCCATCACATCACAATCGATATCAATAAATATCCGCTCTGCTTTATTGACTTTTGCCATAATTCGTTCAAATGCCAACTCCGGATTAACTGCGATATCGATAGCTGAAATATTATCTTGAAAGAAGGTGTCTATGTGATCTTTAGTTAGCAACTGCTCGCGATGCCCCACATTGACAATAGGCAATAACGGGCGTTTTGCGAATAATACAAAATTCCCATGCGAAGGAGTATCCAAAGTGTTATCAAAGTGGTGGATATCCAAATGGGCATCAAACTGAAGCACCAGAGTATTGGTCTCGCATAAATGATCATAAACAGGAAGGCAAGCAAGATGATTACCACCCAGCCAAATGAACTTCTGGTTTTTAGCATTGATCGAGTCTAGGCATTTGGATGCGGTAAGTCGCCAGTTTTTTAATTTGGAAAAATTATCGAGCGAAATCTCTCGCAGTCGGATATGGTCACGCCAAGCAAGGGCACGAGTCGTGACTGTTTCACGAAAAGAGTCTCTGAGGATTTCGCGGATTTCATCTGCTAAAATCCTGGCGCCTTCTGCGGCCCCGGAATTGCCAAATAGATCAAATGGAAAAACAACCACCCGGGTAGACATTGCTGTGTTTCCTGTGCCATGATAAATAAAACAACTAATCCCTATTGTTTTAGTGTTTCCTTTTCCGTTCGCCATGATTGTTTACATTACCCAAGGACGCTTTACCATGGATGACCACTTTTATATTGCAGATGATGCGGTAATCACAGGCGATGTAACAATCGAAAAAAATGTAACTATTTGGTTTCAAACCATCATCCGAGGCGATGTTGCACCCATCCGTATAGGAGCAGGCACTAACATTCAGGATTCCTCCATGGTTCATTGCGAACACCTAAGTGAACAAATAATCGAAGAAAACATCGTGGTTGGGCACAAAGCCATTCTCCATGGCAAACAAGTGGGTGCGGGAACCCTGATTGGCATGGGCGCCATTCTTCTTTCAGGCAGCATTATTGGCGAAGAATGTATCATCGCTGCAGGTGCGGTAGTTCGCCAGAATGAAAAAATACCACGGCGATCCATGCTGGCAGGCGTTCCTGCAAAGATCATCAGGGAAGTTACTGAAGAGGACCTTAAAATCAGCAGGGCTATTTCACTTCGCTACATCGAGTTGGGGCAAAAATATGCTCAGGGGCAATTCCAATGGAACACCCGAACCCACCGCATGGTTGCTTATCCTGTGAAGGGTATTTAAAATCTATCCCATTTCATTTATGATTCTCTTATGAACAGCGAAGATAACACCCCCACCATCCAAAACAAAATTTCTTCTCTCGTTGAAGAACGAGGTTGGAACCAGGAAGAATTCGCACGCATCACCAGGCTTCATAGGCACACCATCAGAAAAATTCTTCTCGGGCCTGCATTTCAACTTCGCAATGCAACAGTTGAGTCCTGCGCCCGAGCCCTGGGCATTTCTGTTCATGATCTTCATCACAGGCCACTCGACTTCCTTCTACACCAAATCAGGCAATCTAATGTCCCAGAATTGGGCAAGCACTTTCAAAGGCTGCAAGATCAAGCCTATCAGCCTGATCTAAAATCTTGGATCGAACGAAACCCAGAGCGCGCAAGAACCCTTTCCTCCAAGGATGCAGATGAAATAGTGTTGTTCCAGAAAACTGGCAATTTCAACACCTCATCGTTAGAGGCTTTTGTAATCCGACTCGAAAGAAAACGAAGACTGATCGAAAAAATCAATCATCTCAAAAGCAGCAAACACCTTGAGATTCTCGAGCAAATGGTTGACCTTATGCACCAGCAATCACCCAGCAAAAGCGAACAGGCATGAGCGAACCAGTAGCTCAAAGCCCTGAAAAGCAAAGCACAGGCGCCTTTTGCTCCCTGAAACACCGTAACTATCGCTATTATTTCTTTGCACAACTTCTTTCCCTTACAGGATCATGGACCCAAACCACCGCACTCATGTGGCTTTCCTACAGCTCAGAACAGCAATCGCTTTGGCCTTCGCTTATCGCAGCATTGCAAGTCCTACCTGGTTGCTTCCTAGGCCCACTCGGTGGCAGACTTGCTGATCAATACCCACGAAAAAAACTCATCCTCATCACCCAGCTACTATTTTTGCTGCAAAGCCTATCCCTCTTTTTTGCTGTCTACTTTGGTTTCACCTCGCCCTATATCCTTCTTTGCTTTTCCCTACTTTGGGGAGTGATCAACGCAATCGATCTGCCTGCAAGGCTTACTTTTTTGGTTGAAATGGTGGGGATGCAGGATTTGTTCAACGCAGTCGCACTCAACTCGCTTCAATTCAATCTTGCAAGGCTTGCAGGCCCAGCCATAGGCGCACTACTGCTCACAAACTATGGGCCCGAAGCATGCTTTCTTCTCAACACCTTCAGTTACCTAATTTTAATCCTAGCATTGGTATTGATGAACCAAGCCACCATGTTTCAAGAACCCTCTCAGCGCAACAATGCTTCCTTACTCGATGGGCTAAAATTTATCCTCGCCCGATCCGATCTGGTTTTGGTCATAAGTATTGCGGGAGGCATGGCACTATTAGGATGGCCCTTGCTCGCTCTATTACCAGGCTTCGTGGAGAAGGAACTGGCATTAGGTCAAGAGGCCTATGGAACCTTGCTAAGTGGAGTTGGGGGCGGGGCCCTAACCTCTGCATTAATCCTTGCAATATTAGGAAATAAAGGCTCGAAGGGGATTTCGCAAGCATTAGGAATGTTGCTTGCAGGAGTGGGCTTATTTACTTTGGGCGTATCCAACTCGATGTTATTAGCGCTTCCTAGCACGGTTTTATTTGGTGCAGGGATGATCTTATTTTTTGCAACAAGCCAGGGGTTGGTTCAACTAGGCGCAGGCAATACGCATCGTGGCTTAGTGCTGGGGGTGTGGAGCATGATGCTTTGTAGCATGGTTCCTATGGGGAACTTTTTAGCGGGCCCGCTTGCAGATCTTTTCACCGTTAGGCATGTAATGCTTTCCCAAGCGATTTTTATTTGGATTTTACTGACACTTTTCATCGTAATAAAAACCCGACCTTTTCTTTCAGCGCCAGATGCGTGAGCGAAGGTTTCTTTACATACGAGCATGCAAGAATTATAGATTGCAACCATGTTTCTCGAAGGCCAGTAAATATTTTTAGTTTAAGTATGGTCATTTCTAACTGATGCCGTCTAACAGTAATGAGTAACGATGGATGGGACAGCATCCTGCAGGATCTTTTCCTGTCTGTGTTTATCCTGATAATTTGTTACACATCGTGGGGATTATATTATGCAAGATATCGTAGATACCGCAGTAGCGGCCGGGGCATTCTCAACACTTGTAACAGCCGTAAAGTCTGCTGGATTGGTCGAAACACTTAAAAGTGCAGGACCATTTACTGTGTTCGCACCAACTGATGAAGCATTTGCAAAGCTACCCGCAGGAACTTTAGAAGCTGTATTGGCTGATAAAGCAAAATTAGCTGCAATTTTAACTTATCATGTCGTCGCAGGTAAAGTGATGGCTGCTGATGTAGTTGGAATGCATGGCAAGGTTGCAACGACTGTCCAAGGAAGCGGACTACACATCGACACGACCCATGGCGTCAAAGTCGGTACTGCAACTGTAACAAAGACAGATATCGTTTGCAGTAATGGTGTGATTCACATCATTGATTCTGTTCTAATTCCTTCTTAATAACCGAAATTGAGAGCGTCAATTTGATACTGGGAATGTTATGAGAAAGTTAATAAATACTTATTCATTCCCAGTTTTTAGTTGAGAAGCAAGAAAGGGTACCAGGTCTCTTTTCCATGGCTTACCAGCATGCGCAATTTAAGCTAACTTACTGTATCACTTCTAAATCGCGGAAGCCTTGGCTGGTATTATCATTTCCCAAAGTAAGAATAATTTAGGCCCAACACCAACAAGAGATAACCCCCTTTTCTTTCTTCATTTACTTGGCCCATTCAGACCACTTGGCTGACGAGGCGACTCGTGCCACGAATTTGAACTTGCTGTCACCAAGTGGCTGAAAGATCACTACCTCGGCCTCGCCTAAGTCTCCGAACTCTTTGCCCGCCGCATCTTGCAGATTGGGCTTGTGGCTGATGATGATTATATTCTTTCCTTCCATCGGGACGGTACCGAGCAATTTGCGCAGAGCTGCAGCCCGTCGCTGATTCTCATTAGGCGACACGACCAGACCGCCCTCCGTGATATCGACAATCGCTTCGACCTCCGCAAGATCTAGTAACTTAGCCGTCTCCAATGTGCGATAAAACTTGCTCGCAAGCACTTTGCCAACCGGAATCTTTAACTTCTTGAAAGCCTCCCCAAGCGCCTTCGCTTGGTCGCGGCCTGCGTCCGTAAGATGCCTCTGCGCCTTGACATTGTTCAAGTTCAGGGGGTCGGTGTCGGCTTGGTCATGGTTACTCTGCGGGTGGCGAAGGAAAAGTATGTAACCCCCCTTCTTAAGTTCAGATACTACATCATCCTTCGTCGGTGGGTCAGCCAAAATATAAACAGCTCCGACCACCATAACAATCGAAACAAGCATTAGTCGCATAACGTGAACCTCCATTGTCTGCCGCAAAATTAGTTTTCATGCAAATGATTCATAACAAAAAAAGCAAGAAAGGGTCAGGTCTCTTTTCCATGGGTTACCACCATGCCCAGATAGAGCCAGTGGACTGAATTAAACTTTAAATCGTGGGTGCCTTAGGATCTACCATCTTTCCCAAAATCAAGGGAGAGGCAAACCCACTGAAAAAAAGAGCCCTGAGGTTTTCTTTTGGTTATTGCTACACGATTTCGCTAAATTCGCCTGCGTTGTCAGCGAATTTGCGGACTGGGAAGTCCAGACGCTGAAGCATCGTAACAAACAAATCACCAAGAGGCCGCTCCTCGCGAGCCTTAATGTATTGGCCATGTCGAATCCCGAAATCTTTACCCCCCGCCAAGACAGTTGGGTAGTTGCGAGCGTTGTGAGTGCTGCTGGTTCCGCTGCCGAACATCGCAAGCGTACGATCTAGCACCCGTGTTTCGCCTTCACGAATCGCAGAGAGGCGAGTGAGGAAGTAAGCGAATTGTTCTGCGAGGTAACGGTCGTATTCACCCCAGCTCGATTCTTTTGAAGGATTGGAGTGACTCAGGCCATGATGTCCGCCGTGCTTGCCAAAATTGAGAATCCCGGGAAAGCGATCACAGATACCGTGGCCATCTTCCGATGAGATTTGGTAGGTCGCAACACGGGTGGTATCAGTCTCGAAAGCAAGTACGATGAGATCCATCATCGTGCGAATATAGTCGGTTGGCCCCTTCTGCGAGACTTCAAGATTGATCTTGGAACGATCAACATCAGGCATTGCTTTGCCAAGCCAATCTTGGGCCCGATTAAGGCGGCTTTCCACTTCATTTAATGAGGAAAGAAACTCGTCAAGCCGTTGCTGATCTAGGCGACCTAGCTGACCACGAAGCGAGCGGGCATCCTCCATTAGGAAATCAATCCGTTTTCGACCCGAAGCCAGTACTCGCGAGCGAGCATCCCGGTCAACCTCGGCAGGTTTTTCAAAGAGGCGTTCAAAAATACTCTTTGGGTTAGACTCAGCGGGAATTGCTCGGCCTTGCTGATCAAAAGAAATCGTGGTTGCGCGGCTCTTCATGCCGGTGCCGCCATTGCTTGAAAGCACCAGCGATGGAATCCGAGTATGCCTGCCGTACTCGCGGGCAATTAACTGATCGATCGAAACGGAGTTGTTAAGGTTCTGTCGAATATCAGCCCCACTAAGCCAAACATCGCCAGTATTGTGACCGACAAGCTGCCTACTACTGGGATGCGAGAGTTGACCGAAGATAGTCAAATCTTTCCTATGATCGGAAAGAGTTTCCAACGAGCGGGTAAACTTGTAGTCTGCGCCCTCAGTGCGTGGGAACCAGTTCCAATCACTTGTTGGATCGGTGGGTTTGGTGAGTGATACACCGTTGCCGAAGAAGAATGCACAAAAGCGTTTCGGTTTCTGGGTAGATGGAGCCGCTGAAGCCATTGCTTCAAGCCATGGCAGCGCAAGCGCAAGGCCGGTACCACGAAGGAAGGTTCGTCTGTTGAGGCACCAGGAAGGTTGAGGCATGGTAAAAACCTTTCGTAGGTTTGTTAGTCTCGGTAGTCTGTATCGGCAATTCCGTCTTAGTTGTTGTGATTGAGTTACTTCGTTAGGAACGGCTCACTGGTGACGACCAGTTCAATCAAAGCCGCAAGCCGGTCTTCTCGCTGCTTCAAGGCGGGCAACAGCATATTCATCGCTTCCACATCGGTCAAAGTCAAAGATCGACCCAGAGCATAACTAGCCACTTTTCGCAGCATTGCTTTGCGAAGGTCATCTGTACGCAGGCGGAATAATTCCCTTTTTAACTCTACCATACCATTTACCGTTGTTCCAGTCGGAAGTTCAGCTTTCGCCTCAACAACCTTACCTGACTTTGGCATCCGCCAGTTGCCAATGGCATCGTACTCTTCAAAAGCAATGCCCCAGGGATCGATCTTGCTATGGCATCCGGCACAAGCGTTATTATTACGATGAAGAGCCAGTGCTTCGGTTATGGAAAGCCCCTTGAGTTTTGGATTACTTGCACGGTCGAGTTCAGGCACATTTGGTGGAGGGGGAGGCGGTGGGTCGTCGAGAAGGTTCTTGAGCAACCACACTCCGCGTTTGATCGGATGCCCATCGAGACCATCGGAGTTTCCGGTGAGTACACTGGCTTGAGTTAGCAGGCCGCCGCGATGGAGTTGCGGATCAAGCTTAACCTTACGAAGCCCAGAACCTTTGACATCGGGTATGCCATAATGTTTGGCAAGCCCTTCGTTAACAAAGGTAAAATCTGCATCAAGGAAGTTCAGAATGCTCAGGTCTTCTCGGAGCAGGTGAGCAAAGAAATGGAGAGTCTCGGCCTTCATATCGGAGCTGAGTTGGTCGTTGAACTCCGGGTAACGCCCCTTATTAATGGTGATGCGCTGAAGCCGATCGAGTTCTAGCCACTGTTCTGCAAACTGCTCAATAAACTGCCAAGCCTTTGGATCCTTTATCATTCGGCGGGTTTGTTCTGCGAGAACTTTTGGATCGCGAAGTTTGCCTTGTTCTGCAAGTTTAAGCAGTGTTTCGTCTGGCATAGTGCTCCAGAGAAAGTAAGAGAGTCGCGATGCAAGTTCGTGATCAGTAAGTCGCTCTTTGCTGCTGCCTTCTGTGTGCTTCGTGGGGAGGGCGAGAAAGCGCGACGATGTTAGCACGAGACTAAGTGTCTCACGGATGCTAGCCTCCAGCGAATCGGCTTCCTTGCGAGAGGTAGTCCAAAACGACATAAGGCGATCCATTTCTTTCTTTTCAACTGGCCCACGATAGGCTCGCGTGGCAAAGCGTTTGATCACTTCACTTGCATAATCCGGTTCGGCAAGTTTGTCGTTATTAGGAAACAATATGCGGGTATGCGAGGTAGGCAGCCATTGTTCGAAGAACGGGCTCTCAAATTCGATCCACTCTATTTTGAGTTTCGGCGGATTCGGATCTTTGACAATTGAGGGGGGATTCCATGCGTAGAGAATGCTGCAATTCTGATCTCGAAACGGGCCTGGGTTGGGCAGTGGAAAATTCTCAAGACGAGCGCGAAACTCATAGGTCCGAAATTCAGTATGTTCGATGACAATCGGTTCGCCTATGCTCTTGATTTCGATCCCGTGCAAGTTGGTGCAACCCAAGCCTACGGCAAGTTGAGGCGGCCTCGTAATGTCTTTACCGGGCTCATCCTCAACACGAGCTGCCCGCACTCGGATCAGCATTTCGCCCCGACGGAATGGATGGTGCAGCTTAAACCCGTAACGGAAATCGGGCTTTTTCAACGCTGCTTCGCCGAAGGATTGTGGCGCATCAGGCAACAACACGCCAAGGGGCTGTTGTTTTTTGACATCCTTCCCAAATAGGCAGTCATCCCCGATGGTAAAGGTCTTATCTTTGGCTTTATAGTTATAGCTCTCGCCTGGTCGGTTGTCGGGTTTGGGTAACACAACCGGGGGCTTTTTCGCTTCGAGTCGATACCGATGCACTTCGGGCGCGAGGCCAGTGACAATCGCCCCAGCAAGAGCTTCGTCTGCAATTTGAAGGTACATCTCGTACTGAAGAGGCGATATTCTCAGCGCATCCCCGTCATTGCGAAATCCTTCCTTCGATCGGCCATCTTCAGGTAGCCTTCTCCCAAATTCGATCCCGACGCCAAGCAAGTCTTGCATGGTACGTTCATACTCGCGGCGAGTGAGCCTGCGAAATTGCGTGATGGTATTCTTGGTGAGGGCAGCCCGCCGCATTTCCTGCACGATCCAACCAGTGATCATTTCTCGATCCGTGTTTCCGATCTGCGGTTCTTCTTTAGGGGGCATGTCGCCGAAGTTAAGCCGATTGAGAACTTCCTGCCAATGATCAACATCCTTGCCTTGAATAAAGTCTGTATTTAGTTTGTCGATCTTCAGTCCACCCTTTGGCTTGACGGCACTAGAGTCGTGGCATTTGGAACAATGCTGTTTGAGGAGCGGGGTAACCTTGGCCAACGGGATTGGCTCCGCAGCATTCATGGAACTACCGCCCATGACGCAAAGGATCAGTAGCGTACAGATTTTGAAATACAAACTCTGCATAACGACCTCCACAAAAACGGATCTAGACAAAAACATATCTATGGCATCTCCAAGGGCTATTCTATTGGTTCAGAGATGAGAAAGGGGGTCATTCTTGGGGTTTTACTCGGATACGGCGGAAGTATACGACGCTGCCCGGGTCGTGGCTCTGGATCGCAAATGTGCCGCTCGATAGCGTTAAGCCGCTCTTCGCATTGACGGGCAACTCCACATCGTGCGTGGTCTCGCCATTAACCTTCAACACAACTTTGTTCCCGCGAACCGAGAGATGGCACTCGAACCACTCATCATCTTTTAGTAGAACCTTATCCAGTGGTTTGGTGGGGTAGATGGCGCCCGTCCGGTATCTCTGATCGCTTCCGGTATTGTTGATCTGAAACTCGAACCCCTTGGCGGGGATCCCTTTCGCTTGATAAGCCGTGTGAAAGAAAATACCTGAGTTACCCTTCGGACGAGTTTTAACCTCTGCCTTCAATTCAAAGTTCTTGAAGTTTGCCTTTTGAATAGCACCATTGTAATACAGGTGGGTCAGCTTTGATGGGCCCGCAACTATCAATCTATCTTCGACCTTAAAGGCTTTAAAATCTTCAGCAGCTTTCCAGTCATCAAGGCTTTTACCATCGAAGAGGTCAAACCAACCATCTTTGTCGGGGGTCGGTTCCACCGCACGAACCGTCGGGATATATGATGCGATAAATAACACCGTCGCTAACACAAACAAGTTTATTACTCGTAACATTGATAGACTCCATGGCTTTAAAGAGAGAACAAAGGGGTCAGGTCTCTTTTTCATGGCTTACCACAAGGATAAAGAAGGTAAACTGCCGAAAAAGAGACCTGACCCCTTTTCTAGAGAGAGAAAGAACGCCCGAGGAAAATAAATTCCACGAGCGTTCAAATTTAACATCGCTGAAGTTTACTTCCAGTCATCGGTTCGGAATGGTGAAGCAGGCAAACCTTCTTTATTCGAAAGATTGGGTTCGGCTTCTTCATGCCAGCCAAAGCGCACAGAAACAGGCTTGGTTACCCCTTCTGCACTAACGATGATGGATTTGCCAACGACAACAGCCTTGGCATCAACAAACTTTTTGTCTTCTCCTGCAATGGTGAAGAAGGAAAGGGGTTTTCCATCGCGGGAAACAAGGCCCCCACCAACATGGTTGAACTCCAACTCGATCTTATCGCCCGAAACCTTCATCGATTTATAAAGTGGGCCTGAATAAACCAAATCAGTTTTCCCGTAAGTATTAGCAAGCGCCCAAAGAGCCAGCCTTTTACCGACATCCTGTTTGTTTTTCGGGTGGATATCCTTCAAGTTGCTGATATCAGTAGTAACCGCCATCCCTGTATAAGGGATTTTAAGCGTAGCAGTTTGCGCTTCCCAGATGCCAGGCAAGCCTGAAGTAGCTGGTTTGCCATCAACCATGGCTTTGTTGTAATCAAAAGGAGCAAGCTGAACGAAATAGAAAGGCATAACTTCATCATTCCAAACTTTTCTCCAGCCATTGATCAAAGCCTTTTTCTTTTCGTAGTAAAGCATGCCTTCGCCATTATTGGATTCACCCTGATACCAAAGTGCGCCACGAATTGCGTAAGGAACAAGTGGAGCAATCATGCCGTTGTACAATGCCAATGGCGTTTGGTGATTAATAGCCCCTTTGTCATTCTTTGTAGGGAAGGTAGCAAGCTTGCTGGAAATATCGCTTAGAGCAGGAACGCTATTAAAGCCTTCTGGGTTTGTCCAAGGTTCAATACGGGTGCCGCCCCAATTGGAACCAATCAAACCCACGGGAACATTCAATTCCTTTTGAAGATTCACTGCAAAGAAATAACCTACTGCAGTAAAGTTACCAGCAGTTGCAGGGGAACAAACCTGCCAGCTACCGCTTTTAACATCTGTTTGCGGTTTATCAGCAGGAACATGGGGGATTTTGATATGACGAATGTTGGGATATTTTGCAGCAGCGGTTTCTTCTTTGGGGTTCAAGGATGAGTTAACAGTCCATTCCATGTTGGACTGGCCCGAGCAAAGCCATACTTCGCCAAAAAGAACATCACTAAACTCAACTTTGGAAGAACCTTGAACTTTAACGATATAAGGCCCACCTGCTTTCATTGCAGGAAGTTGAACGGTCCATTTGCCAGTAGCATCTGCTTTAGCCTTTGCGGAAGCTTCACCGATGGAAACGGTAACTTCGGTACCAGGGTTATCCCAGCCCCAAACAGGAACAGCCCTGTCGCGTTGTAAAACCATGCTGTTGCTAAAAATATTAGGCAGTTTAACTTCAGCGTTGGCAAAGGAAACAAATCCCATCCAACAAATTGAAACTGCGCCCAGAAACCATTGAGCTCTCATAATTAAACATCTCCAAAAAGTTAAGGAAAACACCAAAGGCGGGGACAACTTGACCAGATAGAATGCAAATCCTATCAAGGGCCAGAATCAACATTCTACCGCTTGGAATTTCAATTGCCATAATTTAATAAAGTGCTGAAAGTAAATTTCGCCCCTGCACGCCATCCAGAAATAGCAAGACCAAATCTACAGATAGACGACTATGAAAATAGGCAATATTACAGGGCAAAAACAAGGGTTTCGCCTTCCCACCTTACCTTGATTACCACAAAAAATGCTCTGCAAGATTGGGCTTTTTTTTTCTCTGCCGTGTGAAGTAATATCTAAATCGTCGGGAGTCATCGTGTGAAAGCAATGACTTCGGTAGGCAGCGGCCGGGATGGATCAAGCATGATGCTTGTGACTTGGCCGTGGATTAAAGAAGAGCATGGAAGCAGCTTCTAGCCGCAACTACAATTCTTCCGTTCCTACCCAACTTAGGGGGCCGCTCCCCTAGGTCGACCACCTAGATTTGCACCATTGATATTTTGTGAAATGTCAGAAGGAAAGATACGTCTTTTCAATGGCATAGATGAGGCCGGGAAAGGCTGGACACCTTTTCCGTCGTGATTCTTCTTGGCATGTTTTTGCAAAGAAGATTGCGTAAATGGGGTCGCATTAAGCGACCATTACATCATAATTTTCCAATGGAACAGGAAGATGACCCGAGCACCAGTTATTATTCGAGTTGATGCAAACCCCGAACAAGGTTACGAGCAAATGACTCGATGCCTAGTTTTAGCAGCAGCCCTGCAAAGAAGAAGGCGACAAGCTTTTTTCCTTTCCTCTTTCAACCCAGGCTCGCTTGGTTTTCAAATTAAACGCGCAGGCTTTGAATGGATGGAAGCAAGCGCACCACTAGGCTCTGCAGAAGACTTGGCAGAAGTACTTCAAGAATCACGCAGAATTGAAGCCTCTGCTGTTTTTGTAGATTCCCCTAACGCAACTGGCGAATACCTCGCATCTTTAAAAGATTCAGGCGTGATGGTTGTTTCGGTCGATCACCTTGCCCAGGGCGATTTCCCTTCAAACATCGTTTTCAACCCACTGCTAGGGCCATCCATCGAAGCCTACGACATCCCCAAGGGCACCCAAATCCTTGCAGGCGAGCGCTATGCACTTGTCCGCTCGGAAATCCGAAGGGTTCGTGCGTTACGATCTCAGGAACCACTTCCACCTTACAGAGCTGTGGTTGCACTCGGCGATTACGACCCGAACAATCAAGCAGGGGAAATCGCAAAGCAATTGATAAACACGCCTAAAGTAAGCAGGGTGGATATTCTTGCGAGGTCTTATTATTCGAATATTGATGAACTTCGAAAACTTGCGGAACAGTCGGATGGAAAAATAGGGGTGTTCACCGAACCCTCCGAAATCCCTCCCAAACTTTCCCGTGCCCACTTTGCGATCACTGCAGGCAATTCTTGGTCTCTCGAATTCGCATGCATTGGTTTGCCACAGCTTATCATCGTGCAAAATGAAGCTCATTGGCCAACCGCAACAAGGTTAGAAGAAGAAGGTGCTGCTGCCTGCCTAGGCTGGCACGAAACCCTCAATCCTTCCATCTTGCGTGAAGCTGTTGTTGATCTTCTTGATGACAACCTCGAACGACAATCCATGTCGCGATGTGGCAGGTATCTCATCGATGGAAGGGGTAACGACCGAATCGTAACCGCTTTCGAAGTGATGATGCATCCTTACCAACAAATGGAAAGAATCCGCGAAGCCGCATAATTCCTTTCCCTATTAATTAAACTTCAAGCCGTGCTTTATAAGGCACGGCTTGTTTTTTTATCCCTGCCATGCTTGATATTCGCTCCCAAATACCTTAGGTTCAGCTTTCACTAATTTCTTAAGGAAGGTTCGCCCATGGATAATCAACAAGTATCAGCAGCTTTGGCAGAAGTCGGAACCTTGATGGAATTACTGGGTGAAAATTCTTTCAAAGTAAACACCTATGTAAATGCGGCCCGAACTATAAGCCAATTGACCGATGAAATAGCCTCGCATGTAAACAAGGGCACTCTTGGAGAAATAGCAGGTATCGGCGTATCGCTAAAAGAAAAAATCACTTCTTTAGTAAAAACAGGGAAGCTCGAGTTGCTCGAAGAATTGAGGGCTAAAGTTCCGCCTGGATTGGTGAAAATGCTCGCAATTCAAGGCCTGGGGCCCAAGAAAGTAAAAGCCCTTTACGATCAACTTCAAATTGATTCCCTCGAAAAACTTAAGATTGCTTGCGATGAAAGCAAGGTTGCAGATCTCAAAGGTTTTGGCGCAAAGACTCAGCAAAAAATACTCGAAGGCATCGAATTCCTCGGCTCTGTTGCAGGAAGAGTTCGCCTTGATGAAGCAAGCTCCGTCGCAAACACTCTCCTCAATCTTTTAAAAGACATGAAAGAAGTGATTCGCATTGAGTTATGTGGCAGTTTGCGTAGAAGAAAAGAAACCGTCAAGGATATCGATGTTCTAGTTTCATCTAAAAACCCAGCACCCATAATGGAAAAGTTTGTGACCGCTCCAGGGGTGATTCAGGTGCTTGGGCATGGCGAAACAAAATCGAGCATTTTTGTTGAAGCCCTAGTTAATGGCAGCAGAATCAAAATGCAAGCCGACCTGCGGGTGGTAAAAGATGAGGAATTCCCCTTTGCGCTGGCATATTTCACAGGCAGCAAAGAACACAATGTTGCAATGCGGTCGCGGGCAATCGAATTCGGACTAAAGCTAAACGAGTATGGCTTGACAGGCGAAAAGAAAAATATCGCATGCAAGACTGAAGAAGATATCTACAAGGCGCTAGACCTTCCTTACATTGCGCCAGAACTTAGAGAAGATACAGGCGAAATTAATGCTGCCTTAAAAGCAACACTTCCAACCCTAATTGAATCCAAACAAATCCAAGGCGTTTTTCACAATCATACTACCTACAGCGATGGTGCAAACTCTCTTGAAGAAATGGCAAACAAAGCGAAAAATCTAGGTTTGAAATACCTGGGCTTTGGTGATCACTCCCAATCGCTGACCGTTGCCAATGGTTTGAGCCCTGAACGGGTAAAAAAACAAATCGCTGAAATTGATGAGCTTAATTCGAAGATGAAGGGCTTTCGGATTTTCAAAGGAATCGAATGCGATATTCTTGCAGATGGCTCTCTAGATTATGATGACGAAATTTTATCGCTCTTTGATTATGTGGTGGGAAGTGTGCATACCCATTTCCAAATGACCCGTGAAGAAATGACCCAAAGAATCATCAAGGCGATGAATCATCCAGCTATCACCATGCTAGGTCACCTAACCGGCAGACTTCTTTTACGAAGAGATGGATACGCAGTCAATCAAGAAGCAGTGCTTCAAGAAGCTGTAAAAACCAAAACTCTGATTGAAATCAATGCGCACCCAATGAGGCTGGATTTAGATTGGATTCATTGTAAACGGGCAAAGGAACTAGGCGTAAAACTCGTGATTAATCCTGATGCCCATAGCACTGAAGACTTGGAATATTATGAATATGGTGTTTCAGTTGCCAGGCGAGGATGGCTCGAAAAAGATGAAATTTTCAACACGCTTACCACGATTGAAGTCGAAGCGTATTTCTCTGAACGAAGAAAAGCATTTACCAAAAAGAAGTAAGCTTTAGCTTCCAAAGTATTAGGGAGCACCTTGGGTTGATTCGCCACCAGCCCGGGTTCCCAACGCTCGCCATACTACAGGATCAATATTATTAGGAATCGACTTCACTGATCCATCCATAAAAACGACGTTGACAACGCCAGAGTGATAACTGCGGGAAGTTACAGTGCTATAGGTAATTGAAGTCGAAGTAAGACCTTCACGCATGGAATTGAAATCAATGTCATACTCGGATCCACCATTAGTGTAA
Source organism: Gemmataceae bacterium (assembly GCA_044337875.1). Lineage (GTDB taxonomy): Bacteria > Planctomycetota > Planctomycetia > Gemmatales > Gemmataceae > UBA969. Next base: position 100,327 of record JBIIMS010000006.1, on the reverse strand, counting down.
GAAAATTTCGTATTGGGAGTAAAGCTTGCAGTAAACCCTGATTGATGAATTCTGGCATCAACCCATTCGGTATGGCCTGAATCAGCTTTAAAAGTACCCCCATAATTGACTACTTGGGAAGGCGTAGTAGGCATAGCGGTGGCAGGAGCAGAGGGATTTCCGCCATCGCGAAGGTAAGGCGTGTAAGCTTTTACCTCAGAAAAAGCAATGGTCTGGCTGGTACCATCTATAAACTCATTAATGCGAACATTACGACCAACAATAAAAGCCCCATCACCCCCAACGCCTTGGGTAGTAGAAGGATCAAAAATCATCCAAGAGCCCATATTTGCGCCATAATTTAATGGGAAATGAGTTAAAGCTCCATCTGGCCTAGCAATAGCTTTGGGTTCGCTAGGGCAAATAAACATGGGGATTTTTTGCTGAGTGACATTGGGTTGAACATCGTAAGCTTTGGTAAAATCAATAAGCCTTTGAAGGTTTTCTTGTTCAATAAAAGGAAGAAGCCTTGAATGCACAGACCAAGATTTGGAAACCCTAACATTGGGAGCGGTAACAATCGGGTAAGAACCCGCAGTAGGGAAAAATTGAAAAGTTGATTCGTGATTATGTAGCGCCATGCCAATCTGCTTTAAATTATTGGAACACGAAAGCCTTGCAGCAGCTTCACGAACCTTTTGAACCGCGGGAAGCAACAAGCCAATAAGAATGGCAATGATGGCGATAACGACAAGAAGTTCGATAAGGGTAAAAGCTTTTTTAAGAAAGTTCCTGCGCATAAACAAACTCCTCAGAGAGGCTCTTATTGATACTGAGTCTCAAAATCAACCTAAAACTAATTTAGTACTCTATTCCCCAACTGTCAACCATTTTTCTGTTTTTCTCGATCCCTTACTTTCCCCCTTTCTGAGTTTCTGTTTTTTTAACCATAATTTCTGCTAGAATTACCTTCTTAAGATTTTCCCTCTTTTTCTGTTACAAGGGCTCTTTATGTCTTCGGGTAAGAACTTCTTTATCACCACCGCAATCGATTACCCCAACAGCAGGCCCCACATTGGCACGGCCTTCGAAAAAATTGGTGCCGATGTCCAGGCTCGCTTCCAGCGCATGCAGGGCAAAAATGTTTTCTTTCTAATGGGTAACGACGAAAACACCATTAAAGTTGCTCGCAGAGCTGCCGAACTTAATCTGGATCCCAATGCCTATTGCGACGAAATGGCAAACCAATTCAAAGAAGTTTGGCGTGCCTTGGATATAAGTTTTGATGATTTCATTCAAACTAGCGAACCCAGACATCACCAATGCTGTAAAGCCTTCACTCAAAAAGTTTTTGATAACGGGCACATTTATAAAGGTGGCTATGAAGGCTGGTATTGCGAAGGATGCGAAGCATTCAAAACCGAAAAAGAACTCGATGAAAAGAAGATCTGCCCCAGCCACAAAACTCCTGCAGTTAAACGCATGGAACCCTGCTATTTCTTTGCCTTATCCAAATTTCGTGATCAACTTCTTGCCTTCTATGAGCAAAACCCAGATTTTATCCAACCCGAAAGTAGACGCAATGAAGTCCTTGCTCTAGTTCAAACCGAGCTTAAAGATGTAAACATCACACGCTCTGGCCAAACATGGGGCATACCACTTCCTTTCGATCCAGAATTCACCATTTATGTCTGGTTTGATGCCCTTCTCAATTACATCACTGCAGTTGGTTATGGCGAAGACGAAGTAAAATTCAACCAATATTGGCCCGCAGACTTGCATGTGATTGGCAAAGATATAACCCGGTTTCATTGCGCCTTATGGCCCGCAATGTGCTTTGCTGCAGGTATTGCACCTCCTAAAAAAGTCTTCGGCCATGGCTTCGTTTATGTCAAAAATGAAGAAACAGGAGATGTCCAGAAAATAAGTAAATCCCTTGGCAATGTGGTTGAACCGATGGATATCATCACCAAGTTCAGCGCAGAAGCTTTCCGCTATTATTTTCTTAGGGAATGCCCCTTCCCCGCAGATGGGGAATTCAGCCTGCAACGATTTGTGGACATATACAATTCGGATCTTGCAAATAATTTGGGCAATCTTTATAGCAGAGTTGTAGGCTTGATAGGCAAGAATTACGAGGGCGAACTTACCAACATTGGTGCTTCTGATGAGCCCCCCTTGTTTGTTGAAGAAAACTTAAAATCAATTGTAGGCCAAGTTCAGAGTTTGGTTGAAACTTGCCATTACAACCAGGCATTGCAAAAGATCTGGTCTTTGATTTTAGATCCTGCGAACCAGTATGCAGAAAAAACAGCGCCTTGGACACTTGTTAAAACAGACAAAGAAAAAACCAAGATAGTGTTAGTACAATTGATCGAGGCGGTAAGAATTGCCGCAGTACTACTGAAACCTTTTTTACCAAAGCTTGCTGAAAAATTGTACACCAGCTTTAACTTTCCAGCAACTTGGGCGTCTATCAATTACGGGGAAGCATTAAAACCAATAACTAGTTATTCAAGCATTAAAATCCTTGCAGAACTAGAGAATGGTAAGGTAAAACCCTTACTTCCGAGAATTCAAAAACCGGCTTAATGCCCTTATTTGCTTGAAAGTAGGCCCTTTTCTAACGTACTGGAAAAATTTCCCTAATTTTAGCGAACCTTTTGCACAGCAGCAGCGTAGAAAGCACAGGTAGTGTGAGTCAGTCATCAAATATTTCAGAAAGATCTGACGAAGAGCTATTTAAGCTTTTTCGCGCGGGAAACGCCTCCGCTTTTGATGCTTTGGTTCATCGTTACGAAGGAGAACTTTTTGGTTACCTGAACAGGTATCTGCGCAGCCGAGAGCTTGCAGAAGATACTTTTCAAAACACCTTCATGACGATTTATCAAAAAGCTGAAAACTTTGAAGAAGGTAAAAAGTTTAAGCCTTGGTTGTATGCAATAGCAACGAATCAGGCGATAGACGCTTCAAGAAAAAGGAAAAGGCGTCAGGCGGTCAGTTTGGAAAGTGAATGGGACAGTGGCGAAAGCAGCGCAAAGGCTGGCAACCTACGCGACGCTTTGGAAGGCCATAGTGAGAAACCCGATAGCTTGGCAATCTTGGATGAAAAAAAAGTCCAAGTTCGCAAAGCGATAGACATGCTTCCTGAGAATTTACGCCAAGTATTATTATTGGCATACTTTCACGAGTTTAAATATCAGGAAATTAGCGAGGTTCTTGGGATTCCATTAGGGACGGTAAAGTCCCGTTTACATGCAGCGCTGGAAAAATTCCAGCAATCTTGGGAACGAATGCAGGATGTGGTTTCATGACGAACGAAAACGGTGATAATATGGACCAGATTTTGCGTTACGCAATGAATATTCATGAGTCGGCCGAAGTGGCGGAGATAAAGCGCCGTCTTCTTTCAGAGCCTGAGGCTCAAGCGCATTTGGAAGTGATGCGTAAGAACCTCGCTCTACTAAACGAAGACCGAGCCTTAGATCCGCCATCTTTTAATCTTGCAAAGAAAACCATCCTGCGTGTTCAGGGTTTGAAAACCCAGACCATGCGTTTCAATCAAAAAAAACAGCCTGTTCATCATTCGGGAAATTACAAAAACTCCATCAGAAGGTTTGATCTTCTCGTAGCTGCAGGGCTTTTGGTCATCATCAGTGGGGTACTTGCACCATGGCTTCATCAAGCCCGTACGCAAGCAGAGAAACTAGCCTGCGCCAACAACATGCGCGAATTCCATAAATCCTTCCAGCACTATGCATCTTTGCAACCTGATGGAAAATTCCCCTTCGTGGAACCTAAAGGGCCGCGTAGTTTTGCTGGCGTTTACATCCCTGCTCTTAGGCAACATGGCTTGCTGGGTGATTACCATTCCGTTTCATGCCCCACCAACCAACGCAAACTTCCCACCGAAACCAATCTTGATCAACTTGCCTCCATGTATCAAAATAAATCTAACCAAGGTTATCAACGCCTTACCAAAGACGCTGGCGGGGATTATGCTTATTCCCTTGGCTACGACAACCAAGGCTCTCTCACAGGCCTTACCAACAAATCCGAGGGCGATTCACCGATTTTGGCAGATAAAATAAATCCTTCCACTTCTAACATGGCACTTAATCATGGTGGCTCGGGAAACAACGTCCTTTTTGTTGGCGGCCATGTTCGCTGGTTACCTGCTCGAAAACAAAACAGCATTGGCGACGATATTTTTATGAACGAAGACCACAAAATTCTTGCAGGCAAACATCTTCAAGACCATGTGCTTGCACCCAGCCATGCCCGACCCTATGACGATTCTGGTTTCCCGGATTAATCTTGCCATTTTATCGCAAAACTCTTTGCATTAAATAACCATCTCTTTTATGATAAAGTTCTTCAATTGATTCGATCACTGAAGGCTATATTTTAAAAAGTATGACGGTCATGCTTTCGATTTTAGCCCCTAATTATTAAAGCTCGCCTAGAAATTATAAAACCATGCGAAAAAACATCCCGGTTATTGCTCTTTGCTTTTTCATAACAGCCGTCAATCCAGCCCAAATATTGGCAGCAGATGCTTCCAAAAGGCCGATTGTTCCTGGCTTCGAACGGTTCTCTCAAGGCAAGGAAATAGACCAAGCCCAATTAGGTTTACTGTTAATTGGCGAATTAAATTGCACCAGTTGCCATGCCACAACTGCTACCACCAAAGGATTAATCCAAGCAAAGCAAGCACCCTTGCTTGATAGGGTCGCAGGAAGAATCAAGCCAGAATATTTTGAAAGCTTTATTGCAAAAACGCATGAGATAAAGCCTGGTTCAACCATGCCCCAAGTGTCCTTAGGAAATACCGAGCAAGAAAAACAAGCCACTGCAAAAGCCTTGGCGCACTATCTGGCCCAACAAGCCGGGGCTAACGAAAAACTGATATTCGATCCCAAACAAGTTGCGTTGGGAAAAACCCTTTTTGCGCAATCGGGCTGCGTATCCTGCCACGCTGGTAGAGATCAAGCTGCGAAAGAAATCCTCAATGTTTACAATTCAGTTCCCCTTGGTGCGCTTGAAAACAAATACACAGTTGGCTCGCTTACCAACTTTTTAGAAAACCCGCATCAGGTTCGGCCTTCCGGAAGAATGCCCGCGGTGCTGAAAGATAAAAAAGAGGCTCATGCAGTTGCGTGCTATTTGCTTCAAAGTGCAAAAACCTCGCCCAAATCTGCAGGTGTTTTGAAGTTCGAATACTTTGAAGGCTCTTGGACTAAGCTTCCTGATTTCACCAAGCTTAATGCAATCGCAAAAGGTATCGCATCCGATTTCGATGTTGAAGTTGCAAAAAAAGCCAACAATAACGCACTCCGCTTTGAAGGCTGGTTCAAATTACAAAGTGCAGGCAAGTACACCCTTCATTTGGGAAGTGACGATGGTTCAAAAATCTGGATCGATGGCAAACTCATCATTGATAATGATGGCATTCATCCGCACACCGTAATTAGCAAAACAGTTGAACTATATAAAGGTGAACACAAAGTTGAGGTGGGGGTTTTTGATGGGGGAGGTGAGTACTCATTAACCGTTGAAATTGAAAGCAACAATTTACCTAGACAACCTTTATCCGGGATTTGTGCGCTTGATGAAAAAACCGCTGAAGGAACGAAGACGGTAGCTAGTGTTGCCCCTGGCCAGCCAGAAGTTTTCAAATTAGATGCTGCACTGGCAACCAAAGGTAGAGCCCTCTTTGCATCTGTTGGATGTGCGAATTGCCATGGTATGAACGAAAACAACAAGCGAATTCCCGCATTGGTTCAAGGTCCGGAATTATTAAAGTTGCGCCCAGAAACCGGCTGCCTTTCCGAAAACCCTCAAGGCAAGTCACCCGACTTCGCTCTTGATGCAAAACAAAAAACTGCTATCGCTTTGGCCCTCAAAAACTTGGCCAGCATGCCCGCTTCCCCAGATAGCAAAGCCTTGATAAATCAAACCTTTCTCTCTTTGAATTGCTACGCTTGTCACCAGCGTGACAAAATCGGTGGACCAGAAGATTCTCGTAATGCTTCTTTTGTTTCCACCCAACCCGAAATGGGCGATGAAGGCCGGCTTCCTCCTGCTCTTACAGGCGTTGGCGCCAAGCTTAACCCCGATTGGCTTAAACAAGTTCTTGAACAAGGAACTAAAGTAAGGCCTTACATGCTTGCAAGGATGCCCAAGTATGGCAGTGGTAATGTTAATCAACTGATCAAACCCTTGGGTGAAGTTGATACCATTGAACCGGTTGAAGCCATCCAATTTGTTGACACGCCCTCTAAAGTTAAAACTTCGGGCCGACTTTTGGTTGGCTCCAAGGCCTTGGGTTGCATCAAATGCCATACATTCAACAATCAAAAAGCTGAAGGCATTCAAGCTCTTGATCTCACAAGTATGCCCCAACGATTAAAGCGCGATTGGTTTCAACGCTATATGCTAGACCCTCAACCTTTCAGGCCCGGCACCAGAATGCCCGCACCTTGGCCCATGGGCAAAACCTTCTTTGATGATATCCTTGAAGGAAGCACAAAAAAACAAATCGAAGGCATTTATGTCTATCTCAGCCAAGGGAGCAAAGCCTCTCCACCCGAGGGCCTTTCCCGCGAATCTATCGTACTAGTTCCAGAAAAAGAACCGATCATCTATCGCAACTTTATTGAAGGTGCTGGCGCTCGGGCCATAGGCGTGGGTTACCCCGAAAAAGTGAATCTGGCTTTTGATGCAAACTCACTAAGAGTTGCAATGATCTGGCAAGGCGCCTTCATAGATGCCTCTAGGCATTGGCGCGATCGCGGAGTTGGTTATCAGCCCCCTCTGGGCGATAATGTAATTTCCCTTCCCGCGGGGCCTACCTTTGCAACTTTGGCAAGCGATAAAGAAAATTGGCCCGCTATAACTTCTAAAGAACAAGCAGGAACCTTTATCAGCTATACAACCGATGCTTTGGGAAGGCCATCTTTCCAATACAAGTATGCCGATGTCATGATCACTGATTTTCCCACCCCTACAAAAAACAAAGAAGGTGGGTTCTCAAGAGCGTTTACGCTTGAAAGTAAAACCCCACCAGCCATGCTTTACTTAAGAGCTGCTGTAGGCACTAAAATCGAAGAGCAAAAAGAAGGCTGGTTCTTGGTCGATGGGGAATACAAGTTCCGCTTGGTAGGAACCAAGAAGCCGCTTGTGCGAGAATCTAATGGCAAAAAAGAAATACTTGTTCCTATCGTTTTCGAAAACGGTGTGTGCAAACTTGTTCAGGAATACTCTTGGTAACTTACTTCAACAACAAAAGCTTCAGGACTCTTAAAATGAAAAATACTTTGCTACTTTCCAGCCTTTTTACAGGCCTAATTCTTGCATCTTTCTCTAAAGCTGCTGATCCTATCCCCACTGAAGATGACTATTACAAAATAGTCAAATTCGAAATCCCCAAAGATGTCGTACTTGAAGCAGGCGCAATCGAACTTACCGCAGACAACAAACTCTTTGTCAGTTCCCGCAGAGGGGAAATCTGGTCTATCGAAAACCCCTTCGCCAAGGATCTCGCCAAAGATGCAAAGTGGACTCGCTATGCACATGGCCTTCACGAAGTCCTTGGGCTTGCATCCAAGGATGGCTGGATCTATGCCACCCAGCGTGGCGAGCTGACCAAGCTCAAAGATTCCAACGGCGATGGCAAAGCGGACATCTTTCAAACCGTTTCTGATGCTTGGGAAATCAATGGCGATTACCATGAATACGCCTTCGGTTCCAAGTTCGACAAAGATGGCAATGTCTGGATCGTTCTTTGCCTAACAGGTTCTTTTAGCAGTAATAGCAAGTATCGTGGTTGGTGCGTTCGTGTGAATGCTGATGGAACTTTCACCCCAACCTGCAGCGGTATCCGCTCGCCTGGTAGCATTGGTTTTAATGCAGCAGGGGATTGCTTCTACACCGATAACCAAGGGCCATGGAATGGTACCAGCAGCCTTAAGCATCTTTTACCTGGCTCCTTCCAAGGGCACCCCGATGGCAACAAATGGTTTGATCTTAAAGAAGCAAAACTCGCTGGACCCAAACCTGAAACCCCAAAAAGCGGCTCACGCATGATGATTGAAGCAGAGCGCATTCCCCAACTGATGCCTCCTGCTATTTACTTCCCCTATAAGAAAATGGGGCAATCCGCTTCCGGTATCGACTTCGACAAATCCGAAGGCAAGTTTGGCCCTTTCCAAAACCAACTCTTCGTTGCGGACCAGACCAATAGTACCGTCATGCGCGTTCATCTCGAGAAAGTTCATGGCAGATACCAAGGCGCATGCTTCCCTTTCCGAAAGGGCTTTGGCTCTGGCAATGTTCCCATTATGGCATCGAAAAACGGACACCTCTTTGTAGGGGGCACCAATCGTGGTTGGGGCTCGCAAGGCAACAAACCTTTCGCACTCGAGCGTTTGGATTGGACCGGAAAAGTACCTTTCGAAATCCACGAAATGCGTGCTAAAAACGATGGCTTTGAACTTACCTTCACCCACCCTGTCGATCCTAAAACCGCTTCTGATGTTGCTTCTTACAAAATGAGCACCTACTGCTATATTTACCAATCTGCATATGGCAGCCCTGAGGTTGATTTTACTTACCCAAAAATTACTTCCGCAGTGGTCGCCCCCGATAATAAAAGCGTTCGAATTGTTATCGACAAACCCGTTGCTGGCCATATCCATGACCTCACCGTGGCGGGGGTTCGATCAAAAGATGGGTTGCCTTTGCTTCACCCCGAAGCTTATTACACCTTGAACTACATACCTGAAAAAGCTCAGTAAGTGCCTGTTTGAATAGATGTGAGTGCTCAATATTTGCAAGATCTACTTATTTCAACCAAGTAGATCTTTTTTTATGGCACCGCAAGTAAGCATTAATTCCTTTTGCATTCTTGACAAGCCAACCTCTGGGCTTTAGGGTGACATCATATTTGATTTTTGCAACCATAGGTAAGTTTGGAGAAAAGCCCCATGTCCACTGCTTCAGCATCCCCCAGCACTATGCCACCTAAACCTAGAGAAATTACCGTTTACAGCCATTCCATGCTGTTCTATTGGTGGCCTGTTTGGTTTGTAGGTTACATTCTCGCGGCACTTACCCTCTGGGATCAGCACCTCTTGATGGTTGTTCCTATTCATGCGGAAGTAAAACCTATCGAGTTCAAAGATGAAAAAGTACGAAATGTCGTCACTGTACCTGACAATGAAAGTTTTCTAAAAGATGAAAAAGGCTCTTTGATTCAACCCACTCTTTATGTGGCGCAAAGCAAAAACTATGGGGTAATCTTCTGCCTAACGCTTCTACTTACTATTTTCATCACCAGTGTATCGCTGCGCGGAATGTGGTCTATTCTGGTCATTGTTGTGATTGTAATGGGAGTCACCATTCTGATGCTTGCGGGTTACTGGGAAAAAATCACCAGTGCTTTCTCCCTCCTTGATATTCGAATCAATCTGGGCGGATATCTATTCACAGCCACTGGCTTGCTTATCATCTGGCTAATTGCGTTTATGTTTTTCGATCGCCAAATTTATGTGACCTTCAGCCCTGGGCAATTGCGAGTGAGGACTGAAATTGGGGATGGCGAAAAAGTTTACGATGCCACCGGCCTTACTTTCGAAAAGCAGCGCAGTGATATTTTCAGGCATGGCATCCTAGGCCTTTGGTTCTTAAATATCGGGACAGGAGACCTCATTATTAAAACATCAGGTGCGCAAAACCACACCTTTGATCTTCCGAATGTAATTGCGGTAGAATCGAAGATCACGGCCATCGAGCAATTGATGCAATCTAAAGACGTAAACCTGTTGTAAGTTTGAAATGAGAGTTAAGTTAAAAGAAAAAGCCCGACATGAAGCCGGGCTTTTTTTATTACACGATGAATCAAACGATCACTCGATCAATTCTTTTACGGGCTGAACAAAGTAAGGCCCGCCTGTCTTCTTATCTGCGGTCAACTTTTCTGCGTGTTCGTTTGCATCCTTCTTCTTCGGGTAATCAAATACTGCCACCCTCTGATTGGAATTGCTGAATACGCCCCATACAAGTTTCATACGCACCACTTTGGATGCACGAGTCTTGCGCGGTTTCTTTTCTTTAGCTTCCTTTTTAGGCTTCTTTAATGCCTTCTTTTTCTTCTTCTTAGGGCGATCCTCATCATCGCCATCTTCATCGTCTTCAGATTCAGGGAAGTCATCATCGGCAGGCTCATCATCGCCATCATCACCATCGCCTTCATCATCCCCTTCGTCATCATCATCATCGTCGTCGTCATCATCGTCGTCATCATCTTCCTCGTCTTCGAGGAGTTCTTCTTCTTCTTTAGCTTTAGCTTTTTTGCGATTTTCAGCGGCATCATTAGCAGCGCGTAAATCTTTACGATTGGGAAGGCGGCGAGCCATGAATAATACCCCCATACCAAGAAAACATAATGAATGTTGCATAACAATTTAGCAACAGGTTAAGGTGTCAAACTAGCAATTATGAGCAATTCATTCAAGTTAGAGTCGGGGAATATTCGCAATTTTTAGGGATATAGGTCGAATTAATGCTGAAACCGGGCAGAATAATTCAAATAGGAACCTATTTTAGCAAGTAAGGCAAAGGGCAAAGAAACCTACTTTTTATCGTCTTTACGCCCGCCATCTTCCCCTAAAACCTTTTCCAAGGTGCGAATTGCGTCCGCAACGCCTTCCATGCGGGGATGAATCTTAAGCGTATTTCTAAACGCTTTAAGAGCGGAACGGTGCTTTTTCATTTTCATGTAACTTTGCGCCATTCCCACCAGAGCGCCAAAATGCCAAGGGTTTAAGTCTAATACCTTTTGGCAATCAGCAATCGAATCTTCGTATTGTTTCATGCGGAAATAAACAATTGCCCTTTGGTTAAGCGCTTCTGCAAATTCCGGAGCTTTTTCAATCAAAGCCGTCATACTTTCCAAGGCTTTTTCGCGATCCCTTACTCGGGTCGCTTTTTGCAATGCCGTATTATTTTCTTCGCTATCAGCCCTAAACCATAAATTCCAAAGGCTGGCGGTTGCCATATCTGCAACATCGCTGTCGCCATCATGCAATAACCTGGCCATGATAGGATTGGCTTCCATGGTACCTAATAGCCCAAGCGCAAAAAGGGAGGCTTTTCGTGCTTCAGCAGATTTATTATCTAAAAGCCTAATTAAAGTGCCTTCAGTGTACCTTGCAAGCACGAGTTTTTTAAAACGCTTTGTTGCTTTGAAATGGCGAGCACGCCATTCAGAGAAATCCTCACCCTCGCGAGGACTAGGCAGTTCGATAAAGTATTGAACAAGAAGGGCCGAAGGCATCGGACACCTCAATTTTTTAATTGTTGAAATATTGCCACTTTTGGCACAAACACTTCCACACTCATTAATTAGCAGACCTTTTGATTAAAAATCAAACTGATCAACTAATTATTATTCTATGATTACTTCCACTATTCAGCAAAGAGATTCAATCCCAAATAGTAAAAAACAAAAATGATTTAATTAACATCTTGCCACCGCAGTTAATTTCTATCTAACTTCCCATCCTCAAGAAGCAAAAAAGATTTTCTCAGCGTGTGAGATTGCGAATCTTTTCGTTCCCGGATTTTTTTTTATCTCCCGCTTGCATATCCTTGAGTATCACCTCGACAGCTTTTTGTAATTGCGCATCAATTCCTTTTTTCAAATCATCAGGCATTGGCTCAACAAAAATATCCGGTGCAACTCCCACTGTATCCATATCCACACCAAGATTGGTATAAACCCCAATCCTAGGAATTCTAAATGTTGATCCATCAATCAGCTTTGTGCTACCTGTACCAATCACCATGCCCCCCGTAGGTTGACCAACAAGCTTGCCTAAGCCAAGTGTTTTAAAAGCGTTGGGAAAAATTTCGGCATCACTATAAGATCTGTTGTTAATCAGAAGAATAACGGGCTTAGTCCACTTGCGATCATAGCTTCTTAAAACTGCGCCCTTATCTCCCTCTCGATGTAAAAAATTCGTGTGATCCTGCGCACCAAGATAATTCAAAACCTGATCATGCGTAAACCCGCCACCATTAAACCGAACGTCCAACACCAATGCATCTTTATCGAAATTATCTGAATAAAGTGAACGAACAAACTTATCAAGGCCTGCATCATCCATGCTAGGAATATGAATATACCCAACCTTGCCATTACTCATCTCCGAAACTTTTTGGGCATTTAAATTAACCCATCGATCGTAAAGGAGCGGGGCCATCCGATCACGAAGGACCGGGGTAATTTCCACAGTTCGACGATTTTTGATCTTCGGGTCGGGTGAAGTTTCCGAGCCAACAGATACAGCCACAGTTTCATCATTCTTGCCATTAAGAAGCTGGCTGACTTCAACCATAGGGTTTAGTTCAACTCCATTGATTGCGAAAATAATTTCACCAGGTTTAAGATCTAATCCTCGCTTATCTGAGGGCCCACGCTTGATGACTTCTCTAATCTTAAGGCCATTACCTTTAAAAGTTTCATCAAATAGCAACCCCAATTCAGAAGTTTGTTCTTCAGGAAAACTTGAAGTAAATTGCAATCCAAGGTGAGAGGCATTTAATTCGCCCAGCATTAAAAACACCAGGGCCTGAAAATCCTCTTTCATAGGGGCATGACTTACCATGGGCCTGTATCGCTGGCGCACTAAATTCCAATCTGCACCATGAAACTTGGCATCATAAAAATTGTCCGCAAGCAATCGCCAGCATTGATCAAACACCTCAAGGTTTTCTTCCCCTGCTTTGATCATCATCTTAATGCGAAAAGAAACAGACCCTAAATCTGCACCCGGTATTGCTGAAGTAGCTTTAGCTGTGCGAAGGCTGCCATTACCATCCCTAAAATAAATGAGATCGGTTGTTTTCTTCGACCAATAAATACCCTGGGGTTTTACTGCACCCGTGGAAAGTTTTGTCACCACTCCACCCGTTACTGAAGCAACCCAAAGTTCATCCCCTGACCGGAAGGCAATTTTGGAGCCTCCTGGAGAAATCGCGGCATCCGTAGTGTTCATTGAACCAACAGCACTAACTCTGGAATGAATTTCATCAAAGTCGATTGCTCCGGAATCCAAGTTGGTTTTCCCATTTCCAACCGGCTTTTGCATCTCCATAACAAAAAGACCAGGGATATTTCTGCGCTCGCTTACAAAGGCGATTCTTTTGCCATCCGTGCTCCAAGTGGGGGAATAATTTGAGGTAGCATATCGTGTGATGTTTTTTGGCGGGTTTTCTTTCGTGGGGCCAGCAGCGGGGATAATAAACAACTCACTAGCAAAAGACCCATCCCTTCGGGAGTAAACAATCCATTTCCCATCCGGTGACCAAGAATACTCTGTAATCATGGAAAGGGATACGACTTCTTTTTGTTCAGAGCCATCAAGATTCATGCTCCATAATCTTCCCGCCCGAAGGAAGTAGATTTTTTTTCCGTCCGGTGAAAAAGTCAGGCTCGATTCAGGCTTCTCGTCATTGGTAATTTGTTTCACTTTAAACTGATGTGCTTCAATGAATTTAGGGTGTTCAGTATCAGCAGATTCCAGAAGAAAAACTTCAATTCTCCCAGTACGATCGGAAAGAAAAGCCGCCTTTGAAGCATCAGGCGCCCAAACAGCACCAAAATCATCCGCAGGGTTATTTGTCAACCTGATGGGTTTAGCTACGCCAGAAACCCCCATGCGATAAAGTTCGCCATGAACTCCGAAAATAACTAAAGATTCTTCTTTATTAAATGCAAATTCAGAAGCGTTTTGAGTGAATGTGACTAAGCGATCAATATTGGTTTTATCATCAACCAAAGCCTTAATTATTATTTTTCGGGGCATACCGGGATTGGCCGTATCAATAAAATAAATATCTGCACCACATTCATAAACAATGGCAGAACCATTGGCATTAATACGTGCCTTACGAACCCCATCAGAGGTATGGTTCGTAATTTTGACGGGTTTGGCGCCCGCCTTGTTTTCCATGCGAACAATATTGGGCGGGTTACCAAAAACTTCGCTTACATAATAAACTACATTCCCATTCTGGCTCCACATCGGGGAAGAATCCTGCCCATTAAAATCCGTAAGTTTTTTATTGCCAGTGCCATCCATTCCACCAACCCATATTTCATCATTTGAAGAGCCTCTATATCCTTTTCTGTACCATGCGCCTGGCCCACGCGTAAAAGCAATCAAATTTCCTGCAGGATGAATCGCACCATCCTTGGCTTCATCAAAGGTGATCCGAATCGGTTGCCCGCCATCAATCGAAACCGTGTATAGGTTTGAAAACCCGGGATAACCCAAACCCCTGTTAGAAGAAAACAACACCGATTTCGAATCAGGCGCCCAGCCACAAACAATATCGTTGGCAGAATCAGATGTAAGCCTTTTAGCTTTTCCACCTTGAGCGGGAATAATAAAGCAATCATAACTGCCATGCCTGTTGGAACTAAATGCAATGAATTTCCCATCGGGGCTGAAAGCTGGTTGAAAATCATGTGCGGTATGAATGGTAAGTGGTCGGGCATTACCACCCGTGGTGTCAACGGCCCAAATATCGCCTAGATAACTAAAAACAACTGTTTTAGCATCGGGTGAAATATCAGGAGTACGAGGAAAAAGAATCGGCTCCTGCCCAATTGCCAAACTAGGAATTAATAACAGACAAAAAAGAATATAACGAAGCATGGAAAACCTCTAAGGCAGGGGCTGCTTTTCAGAACCATTCACCATTTCTTCAAATTAAAGTAAGAATGACCAAATAGCTATTTAAACCTTGCAGAAAGCTAGGGAAAGGGCTTCGATTATAACGATGGCAGGGATCAAAACTAATTAAAGGGGGAAAGCTTAGGTTGCTGGGGATGCCGGGGTTTGTGCGTTTTCTTTTGGAACTCGGAATGCCAGAAGCATTAGTAGGCAAGCGCCACCGACCAACCAGCAATCAGCGAGGTTGAAAACTGGCCAATCGAAAAGGTAATTCCAATGGAGAAAATCCCTGACACCGTTGAACACCAACCTGTCATAAAAATTGCCTAGGGTTCCGCCTAAAATAAATCCCAACGCAATAGTAAGTGCCAGGTCGCTCAAGGAACCTTTTTGGGTACTCCAAAAAATAATCGCCATCGCAGCAGCGCAACTTATAACGGCAAAAAGCCCATTGGCAAGGCTTTGATGGTTACCAAGAAATCCAAAAAGAGCGCCTTGGTTCACATATGGAATAGGATTTCCACGGGAATCTTTCTTCATCTGCCTGGTTTCCAAGTCGTATTGGAATTGGGCCACAAGATGAAAACCTCCTCCTTGTTGCGATTGAAATAAACTATGAACATGATTGGTAGCGGGGTCACTAAGCATATCAAAAATGATGTACTTGGAGGATTGGTCGGCTGCGAGACTGCAAACCGCAAGAATCCAAAAAAGAATCCGATTTAAGGTTTCCGACATTTATCTATAATCCTTAAACTCATTATTGTTTCAAAGCCACAATCCGTTGTGATACTGTATTACCTGAAATGTCGAATTTACCCAAGTGCAACTCACCTTGAGACGTTGTACACTATAACAGTTCGCTTACCAAAATCATCTGTATTTTTAATCTTGCCAATGGTTAATTTGTTTAGAAAGGTAATTATGGTTTCTTTGGATGAAAACATGCTCGTGAAAAAAATCCAGGAAGGAGACCAACTTGCCTGGAGCGATTTGGTTTTACGGTATGAAGGCCGACTCACCAATTATGCACAAGGCAAAATCAAGGACCATGCATCTTGCCAAGATCTAGTACAAGAATCCTTTTTGGGTTTCCTTGCCAAAATAAATAATTTTGACGCTTCGAGAAGCATCCAAAGTTACCTATTTGGCATTCTATCGAACAAAATTACAGATCATCTCAGAAGTTTAGGCAGGTTGCGAACCGCAGAAACCCCCGTTGATAGCTCGGGTAATCACAAATCTAGCCCTTTTATCGATCCTGCGATGGGCGCCTCCACTTGGTACCGGGGCGATGAAAAGAAAAAACTCGAAAATGATGCGCTCATCAAATGCCTAGGGCTTTTAATCAACCAATTTGTCCAAAGAAAAGATTACCTCAAACTCAAATCAATTGAACTGATCTTTGTGAATGGACTTAGCAACTTAGAAGTTGCAAACATTCTTGGCATTGATAATAAGACCGTTGCATCATATCGCCATTATGCCAACAATTTTATCATTGATAATTTGAAAAAGATGAATCTTTCCCCATCTGTATTCCCCAATCTTTCTGAACAGGATCAAGATTAATGACCATAACCAACGCGACTCTTGATGCATTTATTGACGACCATCTTAATGAACAAGAAACCATCAAGGTGGAAAAAGCAGTAAGAGAGTCTCCAGAGTTACAAGCGCAACTTTCAAACATCATTGCAAGTCGTGATATGGGCGATCATTCCATTGGCGCAATCTGGAGGCGCGAACACCTAAGCTGCCCATCCAGAGAAGAACTGAGCAGCTTTAAAGATGATGCACTCGAACCTGAAAGAATTGATTACATCAAATTCCACCTTGAAACCGTTGGGTGCAAAGCTTGCAAAGCAAACTTATCTGATTTAAATTGTACGAAGGGATCGCTAAATAATGCGGATGCAAATGAAAAGCATCAGCAATTCCTCGAAAACAGCAAGATTCTTCTTCCGAAAAAGGTATGACCCTTCACCTCACAAACCATACCGCCCTAGATTCTTAAAAGGCTCTTATCTTTCATTATTAAATTCTTTTGGATTGTGATAGATTCTACTTTGATCAAATGAATGCTAGAATAGTGTTCAAGTTAAACAACGCGTGACACGGATCAGCCTCAAAGATTTATACAGGGGAAAGCCATGCTCTTACGAACCTTTTTAATATGCCTTGCTTTGCTTTCATCTACAACCGCTTTTGCCCAAACCCCGAAAACAGATCCCCTTTACGAAGAACGTAAAGTTCACGATCCCAATGGCATCGGGAAGTTTTTTAAAGGTCGCGAAATCGCTCATGTGATGGGTTATCAAGCCGCTGGCTGGCTAGAAAGACCCGAACGCGAAAAAGAAGAAAACACAACCAAACTCATCGAATCCCTAAAATTAAAACCCCATATGATTGTCGCTGATGTCGGCGCAGGTAGTGGTTATCTCTCTTTCCGCATGGCACCCCTCCTTCCCAAAGGAAAAGTTCTCGCTGTGGACATCCAGAAAGAAATGATCAAAATCATCAATGCCAAATCAAAACAGAAAACCCTACAGAATGTTGAAACCATTCTCAGCACAGAAAAAGATCCTAAACTGCCTGAAAATAGCGTCGACATGATTATCATGGTTGATGTCTACCATGAATTTGCTTTCCCTTTTGAAATGACTCAAGCCATGTGCAAATCCTTGCGCAAAGGTGGCACCATGGTATTTGTCGAATTCCGCGGCGAAGACCCTGAAGTCCCCATTAAACTGGTTCATAAAATGGCTGAAAAACAAGTTATACTTGAAATGAAGGGGCATGATCTCAAGCACAAAGAAACCATTGGAGTTTTACCCTGGCAACATATCATTATCTTTGAGAAAACTGATTCTCAACCCACTGACACCAAATAAATCAGGATCCACAATATGTCTTCTTCTGAAACTGCGATTGATTGCGGACCTTGGACAAAAAAACACCTCCTAGGCATCGAGGAACTCTCTGTCGCTGAATTGGAAACCATCTTAAAAGCTTCAGAATTCTTTGTCGAAGCAAGCCGTAACCCTGAAAAGAAACACACCTTCCTCAAAGGTAAGGTTATTGCAAATCTATTCTTCGAATCTTCTACCAGAACCCGCGTCAGCTTCGGCTTGGCCGCCCGTAGACTAGGGGCTGAAACTATCGATTTCTCGCCCGCTGGTTCTAGCGTTAGCAAAGGCGAAAGCTTCATCGATACTGCAAAGAACATTTTAGCTTTAGGGGTCCATGGCTTTATTGTCAGGCACTCGGTACCGGGTACGCCTCATCTGCTTGCACAACAATTAGGTGCTTCAATCATCAATGCAGGCGACGGTGCGCATGAACACCCCACACAGGGCCTGCTCGATGCGTTCACCATTCTGCAAGAAAAGAAAAAGATCAAAGGCCTGACGGTTGGATTGGTTGGAGATATCACACACAGCAGGGTTGCCCGAAGTAACATTCACACCCTAACAAAATTAGGTGCCAAGGTTATTGTGTGCGGCCCACCCACCCTTATCCCCAAAGAGATCGAGGAACTCGGCGTTCGCTCGAGCTACGACCTTGATAAGATTCTTCCTGAATGCGATGTTGTAAATGTTTTGCGAATACAATTCGAGCGACAACGCAGCGGGCTTTTTCCTTCCATCCAAGAATACTTCAGACTCTTTGGCATGACTATGGATCGCGTGAAAAAATGCAGGCCCGATATGCTTCTACTCGCACCTGGCCCCATCAACCGTGGCATCGAACTCACCCCGGAAGTTGCCGATATGCCTAATAGCGCCATCTTGAAGCAAGTCACCAACGGGCTCGCAGTCCGCATGGCTGTACTTTACCTTGCTCTTTCTGCAAAGGTTTGATATGCCTGGAATTTCTCTTACTCAGTCAAAACCTCCTTTCATCTTGGCAATCGATATAGGAACTTCTTCTGTTCGTGCATTGCTTTATGATGCTTCCTGCAGAATCATCGAACCCGAAACTTATTTCGGCAGAGCACAGGTCGCATTACAAACAGATGTCACGGGCATGGCTGTATTTGAACCACTCGCAGTTCCCAAGGCGGTTGTTGATGTTGTTGATTCTCTATTAGAAAAGCTCCAAGGCAAAATAGATCATATCCATGCAGTTGCAATCGACGCCTTCGTTTCCAGCATGATCGGCTTAGACAAAAACTTTGCTCCCCTAACGCCGCTTTACACTTACGCAGACACACGTTGCGCAAAAGATGCACAATATCTTCGCGAAAATTACAATGAATCGGATATTCACGATCGCAATGGTTGCATGATTCATAGTAGCTATCTGCCTGCAAGGTTGCGTTGGGAAAAACGAACCAATCCCGATCGATTCAACGCAGTATCGTATTGGTGGAGCCTTGGGTCATTTTTAAGCCAGCAGTTTCTAGGATGCTCGGATGTCAGCGTTTCCACTGCATCTTGGACTGGGTTGCTCGATCGAAAAAAACTGCAGTGGGATCATTTCTGGGTGCAGGAATTAGGCTTAAAACAAGAGCAATTGCCACATATTTCAGATTTCGGCCCAGGCCTACCTAACCTAAAATCCGAGTGGAAGAAACGCTGGCCCACACTCACCAACGCTCTCTGGTTTCTTGCTATAGGCGATGGCGCTGCTGCCAATGTTGGCAGTGGCTGCACCAATGATCGCAATATTGCCCTAACCATTGGAACCACCGCAGCTATGCGAATTGTTCCTTCTATAATTCCTGAAAAAATACCCCTCGGGCTCTGGAACTATCGAGTGGATGCTAAGAGGCCTTTAGTTGGTGGCGCACTTACCGAAGGGGGCAATGTTCACGAATGGCTCCTCAAAAGCCTAAGGCTGCCGGATCCTTCCGAATGTGAAAAACTTCTTTTGCAAATGAAACCCGCTGCCCATGGGCTATCCATGCTTCCATTCTTTGCAGGAGAAAGAGCACCCGGCTGGCGCGATGACGCTTCTGCAACCCTTCATGGCATTAGGTTGAACACCAAGCCCATTGATATCTTTCAAGCGGGCCTTGAAGCGGTTGCCCTTCGACTTGGGCAGATCTATCGAAGGCTTTCGCCTTTAGCTCATCCCGATCATCGAATTCTTGCGAGCGGGGGGTTCCTTAACTCGCCTGCTTGGGCTCAAATCATTGCCAATGTTTTGGGTAAACCCATTACAGCATGCTTAGAACCCGAAGCCACTAGTAGGGGTATTGCTTGGCTGGCCTTGGAATCAATGGGGAAACTCGATCTCTCCATACCCCAATCACCCGAACTAGGCTGTACTTATGAACCTAATCCTGATGCTCACCTAGTTTATCAAGAGGCTCTTTTAGCCCAAGAAGATCTGTATAAAAAGTTATTAGGGTGATTCATCTTACCGACTTCCCTCTTTGCCCTATACTTTCTATTTACCCAATTTGCTGATTGAAGGGTTATTATCATGGGTTTCTTTTCTGGAAGAGTTTCTTTTGCTCGCTTTAAAGTCAAAGGGAAAGCACCCAATGGCTTCGGCCCAGAACATCTCGAAAGGCTTGAAGAACGAGCAATTGGCAAAGAACGCACCGCATCCCGCGATGGCATAGAAACCGGTTGGAGTGCGGGTGGCCACCTCCTCGATGTACGCTTCGATCTCGCCAAGAATATTGTTGAAGACACCCTGCATTTTGCTCTGCGCATTGATGCCAACAAACCCCCTTCAGATCTTTTGAAATCCTACACCCAGATGGAACTCGATGCCATCGCTGCTGAAAGCCCAACTGGCAAAGTAAGCCAGAAACAAAAGCGCGAAGCACGCATGGCTGCAATGGATAAACTCAATGAAGAAGCTGCAGATGGGCGATACTTGCGCAGGAAAGCATACTCTCTGCTTTGGGATGGGCAATCCAACGAACTTTTAGTGGGCACCACTTCTGTTTCTGTTCTCGATAGGCTAATACAGCTTTTCGAACAAACCTTTGGCCAAAAAATCGAAGCTCTAAGCTCTGGCATTCTCGCTCATAAACTTGCAGAACCTAGGGGCCAATCCAGAGCTGTTGATGATGCTCAACATTCTACCTTTTTAAAAGGTGGTGCAGGCAACTCCCCACAATGGGTCGTTGATGATAACAGCAGAGACTTCCTAGGTAACGAATTCCTAGTATGGCTTTGGAACCTTCAAGACGAGGGGCGCGACACCATCAAACTCGAAGATGGTTCTGAAGTCGCATTCATGCTCGCCCGCACTTTGGCACTCGAATGCCCCAAAGGCCAATCAGGCAAAGAATCGATTTCCAGCGATGCACCAACTAGACTCCCCGAGGCAATGCGTGCGTTGCAGAGTGGGAAACTTCCCCGCAAGACAGGCATTACCCTTGTAAGGCATGATCAAACCTACGATCTTGCTCTTAGCGCAGAGCTTCTAGCTGTTAATGGGGCAAAAATGCCTTTGGCAGAGGCTTTGGAAGATCGAGCCCGACTTGAAGAACGAGTTGGCCAGATCAGGCATCTTCTAGAAACCATGGATCTTCTGTTCGATGCTTTTGGAAAAGTCCGACTTGCAGAAACTTGGAATAAAGACTTAAGCCGCATTCGTAAATGGCTTAAAGGCAATGATGACGAGGATTAATCAACTCGATTCTAAGTACACTCATTGCACGCATCGATTTTGATTGGCATTTCAGAAGTAAAAAGTTGTGCTATTATTATCACTAACTTTGGCCACTTAAGCCAAAGCTCCAGTTATGCTATTCACCGAAGCATTTCTGAAAAAAGATGGCACCTACGAAATCCGCAGGAAAACCAAAACAGGGAAAGTCCGGGAAGTCAAAGTTAAGGCCGATGGCACCTTTGTCGATTTGGAATAACCTATGTACGTAAAAAAAGCGGTAAAGCCCTAGGAATGCTTTACCGCTTGGATATTTTGGTGCTAAACACCAATGACCCTGACGGGATTCGAACCCGTGTCGCAGCCGTGAAAGGGCTGTGTCCTAGGCCCCTAGACGACAGGGCCACGCTCGCCGTTAAGCGAACAATGTTATGATAGGAATTTATGGCCCCTAGCGTCAAGTTAAGCTTCTTAAACATCTTGCATTTCATGCATATTAAAGCCCAGCAGACAACTAAATCTAGGGCCTAAACCCCATAACAGAAGGCCATTTGTTAAGCTTTACAACCCAAATTAAACCCGCAGATCACGCACATTTAATCCAAAGCTCACAGATTCCTATTCCATTTGGAAAAGTTGAAAAATCGACTAAAGTTCTTCCATTTCCTGATGTCGGGGAAGGTCTTCCAAACTTTTTAGCCGAAAAAGTTCCAAAAACTTCTTTGTCGTTCCATAAGTGATCTCCCGGGCATCGGATTGTCCCCTTTGCACCGAAATAAGGCCAAGCCTTACCAGCTGGCGAATAATCGCAGCGGTATCATTACCCCTTAAAGTGTCAATTTCTTGCCTGCACACCGGCTGCTTGTAAGCAACCAAGGCCAACGTATCCAAAGCCTGCGGAGATAATCTTGCCTCTTTTAGCATCCCATACAATTTATCTGCAATGATTCGATATTTAGGCAGGATGGTCATTTCATAACCATTACCCTTGGGCTGAATTCGATAAGGGCGGTTTTCTAACTTATATTTCCGATTCAACCCACCAATGATGACAACAAACTCTTTAAGATCTAGGCCCCGTAGAATTTCACACGCCCTTTGTGATGTTAAGGGTTGACCACCCACAAAAAACATCGCCTCCACTACTTTTTCAATCGGGGGCGGTTGATTTTCAAAATCGGGTGCATTCACGACCTCTTGGGGCAAAGCACCTGCAAAATCATCCGCATTAGGTTCACTAACCTTAGGAACATTCATGCCTTTTTTTTGCATCTTATTGAGCCCCAGAAAAGGTTGCCTTGTTGCTCATTTCAACATGATTAGGCAGCCAAAAAATCCCCGTATAAAATGTGCCAACCCAGCATACCAAAAATACTATCGCAACCCTTTTATGCCAAACCCTCAATTTCCTTAAGCCGGTGAACAGCATAATTCCCATTAGAAATACGCTAGGTACCGCAAAGCATAAATGAATCTTCAACGACTTCGCCAATTCTGCGTTTTTCCACAATCCGGAAAATAGCACTGGATCAATCATTCGGACCACGATTTCAAACAAAAATAATGCTGCCACTGTTAATATGAAAAAGACCAGATTTATTTTGCCATGTAACTTTATTTTACCCTTTGCCAGGGCAATCAACGAAAAGACCAGAAGAACCGTGACCGCCCCCACTGCAAATTTAAGCGAGAGAATAACTAGAGTTGGCGTAAGCAATATTATATCCTGAATTAATTATCGCTGAAATTCACCGAAGAATCGGCTTCTCTCGACAAGGGATTACGTTGAAACCGTTCAGTGCATTTCGGACACAAATCGTACTTTGCTTTTGTCAACGCAGGCAATGGCTCTATTGTATCAGGATCGCTTATCAACATTGCTATATGTTCAAGGTTATCTTGATCGAGATCTTCTTCCGCCATCGGGGTGTTTTGTTCCATTGCAAATATTTCAATTTCCACCCGGTAATGATTTTTGGACTCTTCGATCATTTGCCCGCAAAGATCGCAAGTGACATGTATCATGAGTTAACATCCTGTGTCTTCGTTTTTAAATCACTAAATCTATTTTCTCCAATACTTCACTAGTGTGTCAAGCGGTAAACATCAGATAAATCCAAACCCATGTTTCACTTTTTTCATGCAAGTCAAGCAAATAAATTAATCAAGCTTTTAGCAAATAGAAAAATTGCAACGATGGTCTAATACAACCACTCAACAAATTTGAACCCTAGAATTCGAAAACTACACCGCTTAAAATAATAGTAGATCCGGGGTATAGCTCAGCTTGGCTAGAGCGCTTGGTTCGGGACCAAGAGGTCGCAGGTTCGAATCCCGTTACCCCGACTAACCATTGTGCCATTAAGCGTTCGCATTCCGCTTACCATGCCAACAGAAAAATCGCTGAAGAGAATATTACCGTGCTCGTTCGGCAATCATGAGAAGGGTCAGGTTTTAAAAGATTGTTGTGATTTGGAAAATGTTAAATGGTTAATATTGCCATTAAAACAGAAGAGATTTTTTGCAGATCAATTCCCTGTAATCGAAATTCGACAAAACGAGGATTTATGCCTAGGCGATGTTACGCTCCGACGTCATCGGTATATAATGTGGCCGGGGGAGGCGCTCGAAGTCTAAATGTAAAAGACAATTTCTGTCTTTTACATTAAAGCGTAGGACTATCAAGAAAGGCTTTTTGCTATGAAGAACCGATTATTGACTAGCATTACTTCGATTGCACTTGCATTTACCCTCGCTATAGTCGGAGTGGATGCGCTCGCCAATCAGGCCCAAGCGGCAGAAATAAAGATTGATTCCAAGATACAAGAATGTGCCAAAACCTGCTCGGATTGCCAACGGGTGTGCGACCTCTGTGCCACGTACTGTGCGGATATGCTGGCCGATGGGAAGAAGGAATACTTGTCATGCCTGATGCACTGCCGCGATTGTGCAACCTGTTGTGCAGCCTGCTCCCAAGTCTGTGCAAGTGGCGGGCCTCTTTCTGCTGTAATGTCCGAATGCTGTTCGATGTGTTGCGCCCATTGCGCCAAAGCTTGCGAAGCCTTCCCCGATGACAAGCACTTAAAGGCATGTGCCGAGGAATGCCGGAAATGCGCGAAGGGATGCAAAGCGATTGCCAAGTAGTTCCCCGTTCTACGGGGCTAGTACCGGCTAACGACATTAGTCCCGTTGTTGCAGCGGGACCGGTGGCGTGAAATTATAGATACGGATAGTTCCAAAACAAGGCTACGAAGCCGATACTCAAAGGAATTAGTCATGAAAATTCAGGTCAATACTGGTAATCACGTCGAGGGTGGTGAAGAACTGACCCGCCAAGTCGAAGGCGTGGTTGAGGGTGCGTTAGGCCGGTTTAGCGATCGAATTACACGTGTGGAAGTTCATTTGACTGACCAGAACGGCAGCCAGAAGTCTAGTGACAGCGACAAAAGGTGCATAATGGAAGCACGTCTTGCTGGCATGCAGCCGATCGCCGTGAGCGCTGAGGGATCAAGTCTGGGGCAGGCCCTAGATGGTGCCGCTGACAAACTTGAGAAAACTCTCCAGCGTACTCTCGGGCGGTTAGATGATCCGAAAGGTCGTACGTCTTACGCCGGGGATCAGTCGTAATCAAGCTAAGCAGCCGGGAAGTTTTACGTCTATTATTATTGTAAAAGCGACAAATGGAACACTCTAACCAAACGGCCTTTTGGGCAGTGCAGTTAGTTTCCCCAGGCCATCTGCGCTGAATCGGCAGTAGTAGATTGTGACTTGCGAGTCACAGTATTATTTTTAGGCGAAGGTCTGCGTCCTTCGTATCCAGAGATGTCGGGCTCGATAATTCCTCAAGATGCGACTTATTGAGTCCTAACAACGCGGAATCCTGCCGCGCAGTTTCGTCCGTCCGGCTCAGTCCTGTTTCGCTCGGCGCAACGGGCCCCGAGCGGCCTGAAGGTCCAGGTTCCGCCACGGATGACACGCTCCTTACCGGAATCGGGGCCGGTCGGATCGATGGCGAGGGACTGGGCATAGTATTGATCCCCGTACCAATCCGAGCACCACTGAAAGGCATTTCCGCAGTGCCATAAAGCATTCGCATTCCGCTTACTATTCCAACAAGAAAATTGCTGAACAGATTGTTGCCGCAAATTTGCCTCACTCGTTGGGCAATCATGAGAAGGATAAGGTTTTAAAAGATTAACATTATTTTTAGGATGGCTTATGGTCCGCTTGTAGGCCGACCTCCCCTGGATTCATGTGATCCTTGGAGAGATGAGTCTTAAGCCTATGACAATTAGCACACAGCGTCTGCAGATTCGATGGGGCGTTGTTGTTATGGTCGCCGTCAATATGATCGATGTCCAATTGGCCATGCCACTCTGGTACAAAGCCACACCGTAAGCACTTGGAATCCTTAGGATGACGCTTATGCTTATAGCGTCGACATGACCAGCAAGTCCGTTTGTAGGTACGTTTCCCGTTGACGAGTCCATTAGACTCTGTCTTGTTACCACAGACACAATTACCGGGAGTCTTGCGGCTACCCATTATTGACGCTCAACAGTGCGAGTCGACTTTGTCTTTGCACAGTTGCTCTCCTAATGGCCCGGCTTGATCTTGATATTATACAGAGTTGAATAATATCGGCCCCGGTCTATATTTCCTAGTATCGGTCGAGGGACAGGATTGCCCATAATGCAACTTTAGCAGCCACCTATAAAAAGAAAAGACAAAAAAGGGCAGGTCTATTTTTCAGAAGTGTGGCTTAACCAATAATAGATGGATCTAAAGTTTCTGCAATTGAAAGAGTAACAGCATCCGCCTGCTTTTTCTACGCATGTTGGTAAACGCTGGGAAAAAGAGACCTGTCCCCTTTTGCCTTTAAATCTGAAAGTCTACTTGAAAATTATAGGTTCAAAAAACTGCTGGCATGGTTATAGTGTATTCAAATCGGTTTTGATTTGTTGCCAAACTAACACAGCCCACACCAACAATATTCAAATGCAAAAAGATATTGGACTAAGGATGATGACTAAATTAATAAATGGACACCGATACGCAAGAATCCAAATTGCAGTTTTATTACAATTACTCGCCTTGGGCACTATGCCTTTAATGGCTCAGGAACCCGCATCGAAAATAGATTTCAATCGAGATGTTCGCCCGATACTAGCAAACCATTGCTGGAATTGCCATGGGCAGGATGAATCTTCGCGAAAAGCTAAGCTAAGGTTGGATCTCCGCCCAGCAGCACTTGCAAAAACAAAAAACAATGATCATGCCATCGTCCCAAATAATCCCGCAGCCAGCGCCTTAATAACCCGCATTGAAGCCAACGATATATCACAGATGCCACCTCGTTCGTTCAACAAACCCTTGACTGAAAACCAGATAAAAATCTTGAAGCAATGGATTACAGAAGGTGCGCCCTACGCAGAACACTGGGCATTTGTACCACCTCGAAAATCAACCAGCCTACCCAAGGTTAAATTATCCAACTGGCCAAGAAATGAAATCGACTATTTTATCCTTCAAAAGCTCGAAGCCGCAGAAATCACCCCTACGCTCGAAACTGATCGTAATACCTGGCTTCGCAGGGTAACCCTTGATCTTACTGGACTGCCCCCGACCCTAGATGAAATAAAATCATTCTTAGCAGATAAAGCAGAAGGTGCGTACGAACGCGTTGCAGATCGCTTGTTGAATTCGAATCGGCATGCCGAACGAATGGCAATGCATTGGCTCGATGCCGCCCGATATGCAGACACCAACGGCTACAACAACGATGAGATGCGAACGCTTTGGCCTTGGCGAGACTGGGTGATTCAGGCTTTCAACAAGAACATGCCTTACGATCAATTTCTTACAGCACAGATTGCGGGCGATTTAATTCCCAATGCAACATTAAATCAGAAAGTCGCAACAGGTTTTAATCGTAACCATGTGCTAACTACTGAAGGTGGAATTATTGAAGAGGAATACCGGGTGGAATATGTTGCAGACCGTGTCCACACATCTGCCACGGTTTTTCTTGGTTTATCAATGCAGTGCGCCAGATGCCATGACCACAAATATGATCCATTAACCCAGAAAGATTATTATCGGTTCGCAGCCTACTTCAATAACATCCCAGACAAGTTGGTTTCTTATAGCCAAGGACGCATGGCAGAACCTTTATTAAAAGTACCAACACAAGCCCAGTTAGCAGAAAAATCAAAACTGGAAGCAAGCAATGAAGAACTCACAAACCGTTTGAAAAAGCGTTCAATGGAAATTGATGCTGACATCACTAAATGGGAAAGGTCATTGAGTAAAGAACAAATTGAATCTGCTGGCCCGGTGGGTTTAGTAGCGCACTTCCCCTTGGATGATAGCAAAGGCCCAACTATTGCTAACACCATTTCAATGCAAAATTCAGGCACTATAAAAGGTACATTTACTTCTGTTCCAGGTCGCATTGGTAAAGCTTTGCAATTTGATGGTAACACCCATATTTCTGCAAATGGCACAGGCGTATTTGAAAGTGATCAAACATGCTCATTCGCTGTATGGATCAACCCCAACAACAACCAAGCTGGCACCGTATTATCAAAAATGGATGATGCGAATGCATACCGAGGCTACGATGTTATTCTTGAAAGCGGCAAAGTTGCGAGCCATTTTATCAATCACTGGCCTGATCGTGCTTTTAAAGTTGTGACAAAAAAAGCACTTACCTTGAATGCCTGGCACCATATTACAGTGACCTATGATGGGTCACGAAAAGCATCGGGTGTAAAAATATATGTTGATGGGCAAAATCAAGAACTAGATATCACGAACAACAATAAGCTTGAAGGTTCTCTTAAAACTGACAAACCATTCCACATCGGCCTGCGACAATCATCCATCCCCTTTACAGGAAAAATAGATGATGTGCGCCTTTTCTCAACCGTTCTCAGTTCTAAGGATGTGGAGCGCCTTTCCAAGGGCGAAACAATCCAAGGCCTAAAAGAAATACTAGTAGTTGCACCTGCAAATCGTTCTCCTATCCAGTTGGAACAATTGAAATCATATTATCTGGATCATGTAGACACTCAAGCAAAACAGATAAAAGCAGAGTTGCTAGAGATTCCCAAAAAACTAGCAGAACTAGAAAAAGCCATACCGTTAACGATGGTGATGGGAGAACTGGCACCCCGTCGCCCCACCCATATTTTAAAACGAGGCCAATACGATCAACTTGGAGAGGTAGTAGAACCGGGTGTACCGGGGATTTTTGCAGAATTGCCTACCACGGTTCCAACTAGGCTTGAGCTTGCAAACTGGCTTACAAATCCAAACCACCCTCTTACTTCACGCGTAGCAGTCAACAGGTGGTGGGAAATGTTTTTTGGAACAGGATTGGTTGAAACATCCGAAGATTTTGGCATTCAAGGTTCGCTTCCCAGTCATCCCGAATTACTAGATTGGCTAGCGCTAGAACTTATAAAGAAAAACTGGAACATGCGAGAAGTCTTAAAGCAAATAGTGCTTTCTGCAACATATCGGCAATCATCAAACACCGATACCAAGGGATTGGAAAAAGACCCACGAAACAAGTTACTTGGCCGAGGTTCACGAAATCGATTACCAGCAGAAACTGTTCGCGATAATGCCTTGGCTATCAGCGGGCTGCTTGTGGAGCAACTTGGTGGCCCAAGTGTAAAACCTTACCAACCCGATGGATTGTGGGAAGATGTCTCAGTGGACAGACGGGAAAAATACAAGGCAGATTTAGGAGATGGTTTGTATCGAAGAAGCATGTACACTTTTTGGAAAAGGACCTGCCCGCCACCCGGCATGGCGGCATTCGATGCCCCGGACCGCGAAACCTGTGTCATTCGCAGAGCACGCACCAACACGCCATTGCAGGCGTTAGTGCTTTTAAACGACCCCACCTATGTAGAAGCTGCTCGCAAGTTTGCTGAACAGATCCTGCTAAAGGCAAACGATAATCAAGCAAGGTTCGAATTAGCTTTTCAGATGGCCTTATGTCGATCACCAAAAGCAGAAGAAGTTGAAGTACTTTTAAAAGTATTACAATCTGCAGAGAAGGGCTTTTCATCGGATCCGGTTGCTGCCAACAATCTAACCTCCATAGGGCATTCAAAGCGAAATGAAAAATTGAATTCATCAACCCTTGCAGCCTGGACCACCATCACCTGCATAATTTTGAATTTAGACGAGACGATTTCAAAACCATGAAAACCTCAACGATAATTTTGCTTATAAGCCCTAGAAATGCGAACAGGAATTTAAACAAATGAACCCACTAGTTGATTTCAGCAACCGGATTCGTCGCAGAGCTTTTTTGAATCATTCAGCGTCTGCGCTTGGAACCGCTGCCATAGCAGGGCTTCTCGCCAAAGATGCCAAGGCTCAAGAAAACGCCTTTAATCACCTCACGCATTTTGCTCCGAAGGCAAAGCGGGTAGTCTATCTTTTCCAATCCGGTGGGCCCTCTCACTTAGAACTTTTAGACTACAAGCCTAAACTTAAAAAATTCCACGGCACAGAACTCCCAGATTCTATTCGCCAAGGCCAGCGGTTGACCGGCATGACATCGGGCCAAAAAAGCTTCCCGATAATCGCACCTAAATTTGAATTCAATCAAGCTGGAAAATCTGGAACCTGGATCAGCAGCCTATTACCCTACACCGCAAAAGTAATCGACGAAATCTGCTTGATTCGATCCATGCATACAGAAGCAATTAACCATGATCCAGCAATCACTTTCATTCAGACGGGTTCGCAACAACCAGGAAGGCCATCACTGGGGGCATGGCTAAGCTATGGTTTGGGAAGCGAAGCAGAAGACCTTCCAGCCTTCATCGTTTTGATCTCTCATGGGACTGGCAAAGATGCGAACCAAGGGCTTCTGGAAAGATTATGGGGCAGTGGATTTCTACCTTCCAATCATCAAGGTGTAAAACTGCGTAGTAGCGGCGACCCTGTGTTATATCTTTCAGACCCTCCAGGTATTGATCGCAACTTACGCAGGAACATGCTCGATGGCATAGCAAAGCTAAATGCCAACCAGTTCAAAGAAACCGGCGATCCGGAAATTGCAACGCGCATCGCTCAATACGAGATGGCATTCCGCATGCAATCATCGGTTCCCAAACTTACTGATTTATCAACCGAATCAAACAAAACTTTTCAGCTTTACGGTGAAGAATCAAAGCGAACAGGATCATTCGCATCGAACTGTTTGCTGGCACGTCGTTTACTTGAATCTGGCGTGCGTTGTGTTCAACTTTACCATCGGGGTTGGGATCTTCATGGTGGGTTGCCAACGAATATCCCAAAACAAGCACTCGATGTTGATCAAGCTCAAGCTGCTTTGATCTTAGACCTTAAACAGCGTGGCATGCTAGACGACACTCTTATTGTCTGGGCAGGCGAATTCGGTCGCACCGTTTATGGGCAGGGCGGATTGAAGGAAGAATATGGTAGGGATCACCATGGTCGATGCTTTTCGGTTTGGTTGGCCGGTGGCGGTATCAAGCCTGGAATAGTTCATGGGGAAACAGATGATTTTGGTTATAACATCACCCAAAAACCGATGCATATTCATGATCTTAACGCAACGATCCTGCATTGCCTGGGCTATGATCACGAAAAATTAACCTATCGTTATCAAGGCCGAGATTTCCGCCTAACCGATGTACATGGGCAGGTAGTCAGAGAGATTCTTGCATAAAAACATCACAAGAATATTGAAACAATTGTGTAGTATTATCAGGCAATATGATTACAACTTCTAGTAAGGATGCTAAAAAAACTTGCAAGTAAAACAACGGGCATAAATGATTTAAAATCTGTAGTTTGGTCAAAAAGTCCAAAGGCAAAATTAATGACAAATGAAGAACCGTCCACCAGTTTTGACGTGGCATTAACTGAACAAGAAAAAATCGCAAAAAGCGTTGAATATGAAATTCTAAAAATTGAAAGCCTACGGTCTTTAATTTTCGCCATCGTTATCGGAGTCCTGGCGATTACTTTTTTAATCGCAACTTATATTATTACTGACATAAAATATGGCGACAAACTACCCCTGTTCCGCCTGATTGTAGAATCGTTGCTCATAGGGTTTTCCGGATTTGAATTACTAATGTGGTATTTCATAAATCAGTGTCTAGATAAAGAAAAAAGTGTTCCTGTAAGTTTGCGCTACCTTGTTGCTTTCGTAGAAATTAGTCTGCCTACATTATTAATTTTTATCAGCAGTCACGTGGTTTCCATTCATGCGCTATACTTGCCCCCGGTATTCCTGTACTTCATAATCATTGCGCTTTCTGCCCTAAGCCTAAATTTTGGAGTTTGCATTTTTACAGGTGTTATCGCTGCACTCGAATATATTTTGCTTGCATGGTACGTTATCCATTTCACGGAAATACATGGGGAAATCTATAATTTACAGCCAATTACCAAGTTTTTTTTACACCTTGCAAAGAGTTCAATGATCTTAACGACAGGAATCATCACGGGGATTATTACCAATAAATTAAAAAATGGGTTTCTAAAATCTTTTCAATCCATAAGTGAGAAAACCCACATCATGAGCATGTTTGGCCAACATGTTTCCCCTGCCGTCATGGAGAAACTCATCCACCAAAAGAATTCTACAGAAGGGGAAGTTCAACATGTTTGTGTGATGTTTCTGGATATCCGAAACTTTACTAAATTTTCAGAAAGCCGTACTCCTCAGGAAGTTGTCGCATATCTCAACTCCCTTTTTGATTTCATGATCGATATTGTGAATCGCAACAACGGGATCATCAACAAATTTTTGGGCGATGGGTTCATGGCTGTCTTTGGAGCACCTTTTACTGATGGCTTTGATTGCCGCAATGCCGTGAATGCTTCAAAAGAAATCATACAGAAGCTCCAGAATGAAATTGCAGCAGGTAACATTGTTCCCACTCAAATTGGCATCGGCTTACACACTGGCGAGGCGGTAACGGGTAATATTGGATCAAGCCAAAGAAAAGAATACACCATCATCGGCGATGTCGTAAATCTTGCCTCTAGAATCGAATCGCTTAATAAGCAATTTGATTCACAATTTTTGATTTCTGATACGGTTAAGGAAGCTCTTGGCGATACCAGCATAGAAACTGTCAGCCTTGGAAAAGTAACTGTAAAAGGACGGGCTGAACCTATTGAAATTTTTAAACTTGCTTGATAATAGTTACACAGATCTAAAGGCCACATTTAATTCTTAAAAACAACTTTATGTGTTCGCCTTTGATACCAATGGAATCATCGGGTAGAATCCCACCTTTAAGTACCATCGGTTTTCCATCGAACCAGTTGCTAGGCAAAAGGAATGCTAATGAAAATCAACACCGTAAAGCAAAAGATCACCTCAGGTGGAACCTCCATCGGGACTTTTATTTTCGAGTTCAACACCACGGGGATAGCAAGGCTTGCATCCCAAGCTGGAGCAGAATTTGCAATTTTCGACATGGAACATACGGGGTGGAATGCTGAAACTATCCGAATGCTGGTTGCAACCTCAAGATCCACTGCTCTAGTGCCATTGGTTCGAATCCCCGCAACAGAATATCATTTCATCGCCAGCGTGCTGGATATGGGTGCAATGGGAATCATGATTCCGATGTGCGATACCGCAGAGCAGGCGCAAAAATTTGTGTACTCCGCAAAGTATCCTCCTGTGGGCCGTAGGGGCGCAGCTTTTACCATTGCGCATGATGATTATATTAGCGGAAATATTGTTGAAAAAATGAGTTCCGCCAACAGCGAAACTTTGCTGATTGCGCAAATCGAAACAATGGCAGGCCTTGAAAATGTTGATGCAATTGCAGGTGTAGAAGGCATTGATGTTCTCTGGATTGGGCAGACGGATTTATCAACCAGCTTGGGAATTCCTGGCCAATTTGATCACCCATTATTCCAAGATGCGGTAAAAAAAGTGGTCGATGCCTGCAAGCGACACAAAAAAACTCCCGGGTTCATGCCCTTGAGCATTCCTGAAGGCAAGAAGTTTATCGACCACGGCTTCCGCATGCTAGCCTATGGTGGAGATTTATGGATTTATCTTGCTGCACTCCGTGATGGCATCAATACTTTGCGTTCGCATCAAGGCTAGTTAATCCTCTGCTCTTCAGCTAAAGATCACAACATATGTCATTCATACACACCTATTTTAATGGCTTACTTTCCAGAGAAAGAACAGTGGCACAGCCAGGGTTCAATCGCTGGTTTGTACCGCCCGCTGCACTTTGTATCCACTTATGCATTGGCATGGCTTATGGGTTCTCCGTATTCTGGCTGCCTTTGACAAAATCAATTGGCATAACCGCATCGGTCCCCTACCCTGCTGGCATGACTTTCATTCAAAAATTATTCTCAACTCAATACGATTGGGACAAGCCCATGCTGGGTTGGATGTACACGCTCTTTTTTGTTTTCCTAGGTTCTAGCGCAGCATTATTCGGACGATGGTTGGAGCATGCAGGCCCTCGCAAGGCAGGATTTATTTCTGCCCTCTGTTGGTGTGGGGGATTGGTTATTTCTTCCTTTGGTGTTTACATCCATCAACTCTGGCTGCTGTGGCTTGGCGCTGGCGTCATAGGTGGCGTTGGACTTGGATTAGGCTACATTTCACCAGTTTCCACCTTGATAAAATGGTTCCCCGACAAACGCGGCATGGCAACGGGCATGGCAATCATGGGCTTTGGAGGCGGAGCTATGATCGGTTCGCCTTTAGCTGATCTGCTCATGAAAACATTTGCAACCCCCACCTCTGTAGGAGTATGGGAAACATTCTTAGCACTTGCTGGAATTTATTTTGTTTTCATGATGATCGGATCTTTTGCTTACCGCGTACCGCCCGAGGGATGGAAGCCCGCAAATTGGAATCCACCTGAGGGCCAAACTTCAAACGCAATGATCACACAAGGGCATGTACATGTTGATCATGCCTGGAAAACGCCTCAGTTCTGGCTTTTGTGGATGATGCTTTGTTTGAATGTATCAGCAGGGATCGGGGTTATTGGAATGGCATCGCCTATGTTGCAGGAAGTTTTTGCGGGAAGGTTATTAGGATTAGAAAAAGAGTTTGATAATTTAAGCAAGGAAGAGTTGGGAAAAATCGCAGCCTATGCTGCTGGGTTTACAGGGCTGCTTAGTTTATTCAATATTGGTGGTCGATTCTTTTGGGCTTCTCTCTCTGATATTATCGGGCGCAAAGTAACCTACCACATATTCTTCATCCTTGGATTTATACTTTATGCCCTCGTTCCTTACGCAGGAAAAATTGGAAGCATCGCTACTTTTGCTTTAATCTTTTGCGTGATCCTCACCATGTATGGTGGCGCATTTGCAACCATTCCCGCATACCTTGCAGACATGTTTGGAACCAAAATGGTGGGCGCAATTCATGGCAGGTTATTAACAGCCTGGTCTGCTGCGGGAATACTTGGCCCGGTGTTGGTCAATTACATTAATGAATCTCAAATTCAATCAGGGATACCAAAAAGCCATGCTTATGATACCACCATGTATATTCTCGCATCACTTCTCCTAGGCGGCATGGTATGTAATTTTCTACTTAAACCCGTTAGTGCAAATTGGTTTTTGAATGAAAGCCCAACCATGCGAAGTGAGACAATTGCCACACAAAAACCCAGCAACATTTCTGCAATTCCAAATGAAACTACAACTAATAAAAACGAATGGTTTTTGCTGGGATCATTCTGGCTGCTGGTAGGGATACCCATTCTCTGGGGCCTTTGGAAAACCTTAAATCAATCCATGTTCATTTTCAAATCGTAATGATATAAAAAATCAGTCATCGCTCATTAAGGCTTTCGCACTAGATATTGGCACCTTATAAAGCATAGGATGCGCTATTACAAGAATCATACTAAGCAAAAAGAGAATGCCATGAACATATCCAAGGTGAAAAATACCACGAAAGCTTTCACACTAATTGAACTCTTAGTGGTAATAGCAATCATTGCAATTCTCATAGGGCTGCTATTGCCTGCAGTGCAAAAGGTGAGAGAAGCAGCCGCTAGGGCCAAGTGCCAGAACAATCTCAAGCAACTAGGGCTGGCATTACAAAATCACCTGACAGCCTTGGACTACTTTCCCTGCGTTTCAGAAATACCCAAAGGAGTTCTTTCGCAACCTTGGTCAGCTCATGCCAGACTTCTCCCTTATCTAGAACAAGCAAGCCTTCACAATCTAATCGATTGGAAAACCGCCCCTAACAACTTTACTACCAGGCCTGATGTCGCAGCAATAAGATTAGGTTCCTACATCTGCCCCAGCGAAATAAACGATCGCTCGCGCATCACTCCACTCATAACTTATTACCCTTTAAATTACTGTTTCAACGAAGGTACTTGGTTTATTTATGACCCCGCAACAGATACTGCAGGCGATGGCGCTTTTGCACCCAATCGTAAAATGAAACCTTCAGACTTTACCGATGGTATGTCCAACACTCTTGGGGCTTCAGAAACCAAGGCTTACCAAGCCAACCTCTGGGATTCCAATAAACCAGCTACATTGAATGTTGCACCACCCGCAAATGTTGCAGCATTGACTACCTACCTTGGGGGAACATTTGATCAAAATGGCCATACTGAATGGGTTGAGGGTGATGTTCACGAAACTGGTTTCACCACTACTTTTACACCCAACACTAATATCCCCTATGTCAACGGCGGCATCACCTACGATATTGATTTAACCTCGATGCGAGATGGCGAATCCATCACCCTGCCAACCTATGCGGCCATCACTGCAAGAAGTTTTCATAACGGAGTTGTCAACAGCTTGCTAATGGATGGCTCTGTACGCCCCACTACAAATGCTGTAAGCCTCACCATCTGGCGTGCCTTGGGAACCAGGGCAGGCAATGATATCAACAACGAATAAAGGACCCTTATTATGTTTTCTAAAATCGCCCAAGTCTTACTTTCCTTACTACTAATTACCAACTTGTTTGCATGTGGCAACAAAGCACCCGAAAGTGATAGCAATGAGAAAACCATATCTGATTCTTTTTTAAAGCTGGTCTCTGCGGGGAAAACAGAAGAGGCTTGGAACAGCACTTCGGCAGAGTTTAAATCTTACATGGGAAAAGCGCAGTTTCAATCAACTGTTACAGCAAATCCATTCCTCAAAAAGGAAGTCCCTTTCGAAAAAGAAGAAAAGGATGAGAAAACAAAAGCCCTAACTTATTGTTCTTACAAAGAATTAAAAAGCAAAAAAACATTTATTGTAATCGTAGGACCAGACCCAGATGCGTTGCGGGTGCAAGGCATGAAAATTGAATGATTAATTCGAGAAAGTAATGTAGATCTGGAGTACGGTTGCAATCGAGACCCACACAAAGTAGGGAATTTGCGCCAGCATCACCCATAAAGAATAAGGCAATATTGCAATCATGGACCATATAATGGTGCCCCAAACAATAACTATATCAAAGGCTGCCAAAGGCATGTTCCGCATCCCAAACTGAATGGGTGTGAACAAAATATTAGCAACCAGATTAATTGCAAAGGGAAGAGCCACATACCACGAGACTTTGCTTTTATAGGCTTGAAGAAATACATATCCAAACGAAACAATAATGACTGGGTAGAGAATCTGCCAAATGGTTCCAATGGTTTTTGGAGCAGGAGTCCACTCGGGTTTGTTTAAACTGTTGTACCAAGTCATCCAATCCATGTGATAGCTTTCGAAATTAAAGAACTTACAAAACTATAAACATCATTGTATTGCCTTATTACATCAAGCGCAACGAGCTTATATCCCAATCAATTTGAAAGTGTATTGAATCAAAAATGAGTGTATGATTTTGTTATAAATGTAATAATTAAATTGCTAGGTGGGAGTTGGTTGATGAACATGCAAACCTTCTTTAAAAGTTATTTTGAAGCGCCGAAAGATCTAGATAATGCTTCGTCTAGGTTGTATGTGATAGCGTCCGCCAATATTCCTTTTGCAATGTTGATCCACATTCTATACATCCCATTATTTTTATGGATGAATGTACCGGAAATGGCGCTGATTAATGTCTTTAGCGTTATCTCATGGGCTTTTGTTTTGTATTGCATTCGGCAAATGATGTTTTCAACTGCATGGATTTTATTTACCGCTGAAATAATGTTACATGCAGGATTTTGCAGCCACTATGTTGGATGGGGGTTCGGCAACCAGTATTTCTTATTCACCTTGGTGGGCATGAGTTTTCTGCTTCCCAGAAAAATCTATTTAAGTATGACCATTGCAGTTGCAGCCGTTATAGAATTCGTAATTCTTTCTCGATGGAGCAACGAAACACCTTGGAACGGGAATAATGATGTTCTTTACGTGTGCAATGTAATCAACATTGTAATCGCCCTTGGTATCTCAGTTTTTGATACCCTGCACTACCAATGGATTATTCACCAAACCGAAGCGCAATTAAAGAAGGCTAATAGCAAAAGTGAAAAGCTGCTGGCAAATGTATTCCCCCTTGCAATATTAGAAAAACTTAAAAACAAAGAAGAGACGATCGCAGAACGATTTGATTCAGCGAGTGTTTTTTTCGCTGACATCATGGGGTTTACATCCTTGTCTGAAAAATTATCTCCGGTCGAACTGGTCGACCTATTGGATAAGTTGTTTTCTTTATTTGACGGATTAGTAATCAAACATAATGTTGAAAAGATAAAAACGATAGGCGATGCCTACATGGTGGCAGCGGGAGTACCAACGCCAATAAAAAATCACGCAGAACAACTTGCAAATTTCGCATTAGATTTCAAACTCTGTCTGGCAGACTTCAATCTAAAAAACAATCAATCACTGAGAATGCGAATTGGTATAAACTCTGGACCAATTGTTGCTGGAGTGATTGGAAAATCTAGATTCATCTACGATCTTTGGGGCGATTGCGTAAATACCGCAGCCCGAATGGAAAGCCATGGCATGCCCGAAGAAATCCATGTAAGTGAACACACTTATAAACTTCTAGCGGATAAGTTTGAATTTGAAAACCGTGGTATCATTGAAATAAAAGGAAAAGGGCCTATGTCTACATTTTTCCTTCGTGGCCCAATGCCTTCTGTTAAATAGCCTACTGCTTGAACTTATTTTACCAAGCTTAGATTTCCTTCTCTGTGGGCACAACAAAAGGCTTGCGATATTCGCGGGTGAGATACTTATTGGCCTTTGCATTACCCACGAATTCCTCGCCTTTGGGAGATATTTCAAGCTTAACACCCAAAGTCATTTTGCTCTTTTCCAAATCCACTTTGTTGTCACCAAGATGCTTCAGGGTGCGATCCAATGTTTCACCAACATTGTCGTGAACTTTCATTTTCCCAACTTGTTCGCGCACTTCTGCAACAGAACTTTCCTGGCCCAACCTCCAAGAGATATTGCCTATATGGCACAACGCTGTTGAAAGATGCCCTTCTAGAATCTCTGCATTAAGGCTCTCTCTTTTCCTACTGCGCACTGCATTGATGAAGTTTGCAAAGTGGTTTTCGCTCTTACGCTTAGCGACAAAAGTGCTGACCATTTTGCCTTCCTTATCAAACAAGGAATTTCCAGCAATGGAACCTTCCGCACCATGAAATAGCCAGCCACCTGTAAACCCTGCACGGTATTGTTCGCTCTTTAGCCCACGCGTTTCTGCAACAATCGTTTTGTCACCATAATCAAAAATACAAACCTGCGTGTTAGGGGTCTGGCCAGCATCAACATAACCAAAGCGGCCACCATAACTGATTGCAGAATTGCAAAGGCCATCAAGGCCCAAACCCCAACGGCAAATATCAATGGAATGAATATTGTTATTCCCTAGTTCGCCATTGCCTGTGTTCCAATCCCAATGCCAATCGTAATGAAGATTTTTCCTGGTAAGTGGTTCAAGACTAGCAGGCCCCATGAAGAGATTATAATCAACATTTTTTGGTGCTTCATAGGTACCCTTGGGCCCTATGGAACCTCTACCACCATAAATGATACTGCGGGCAAGTTTAACTTCGCCAAGTTTCCCTGCCTTCATGTATTCAACAGCTTCGGCAAGGGCCATGTTTGAACGATTCTGAGTACCGCCCTGGCATATGCGATTGGTCTTGCGTGAAACCTGAACAATACGCCTGCCCTCGCTGATATTATGGCTTACAGGTTTTTCGACATATGCATCTTTGCCTGCCTGCATGGCCCAGATTGCAGCAAGTGCATGCCAGTGATTTGGCGTTGCGATAAACACTGCATCGACAGATTTATCATCAAAAACCTTGCGCATATCCTGAGTTGTTTTTGGCGCACTACCCTGCTGTTTTTCAACAATAGCTGCAAGCTCTGCCGATAGGATCGTATCAGGATCACAGAGATACACGATTTCAACATCCGGAATTTTTGCAAGTTCTGCGGCATGTTGCTTACCCCGGATGCGATTACCCAGAATTGCAACACGCACTTTATTAGAAGGCTTGCCCGTGGATTTCTCTTGGGCGTGAATTGCAAGGGGAGTCGCTGCTGCAGCAAGTGCAGCAGAAGCTAGCATGGTATCTTCAAGAAAAATTCTGCGGGTAATCGAGTTCATGTCTGCTCCTGATAATTCTAAAACAACAATGAGTAATGTTCTATTTTCGACAGGGGTTCGTACAAAAGGTTTTTATTTTTTGCCTGCAGCTTGTGCTTTTGCCTTGGCCATCATATCTTTGATTGCAACAGGCTTGCCATCATTGCGCTTGCTTTCATCTGCAGCTTCCATGAAGGCAAAAATCTCAATCGTTTCTTCCGGGCTGACAGGGGCGACCTTGGTTTTAAAGAACTTTGCTATCTCGCGACACATGGGTTCGTATCCATCTCCTTTAAGCATCGGAGCGATACCTTTGGTACCAAAAGCCACTGCGCCAAAATCAGCTTTATTCTTTCGTAATCCACGGTAAGTTCCTACTCTGCCATTCTTCCAAACACCTGTAACAACATCAGCATCGGCAGCCTGAGTTCGCGAAACCGTTTCGCATCCGGTCCCCATAAGAGTGTACAAAGCTTCCACACCATGGATTCCGTAAAAGAACAAATCAGGTGTACCTTCTTGATAAGAGCAAGGCCCCCAAGTATCTGCACCTGCAATTTCACCAAGGGACTCATTCTTTTTCAGCTCTTGCAAGCCTGCACCAAAACGAACCGAAGAACTTGAAAAGCAAGGAACCTTGTTTTGCTTTGCCAAATCAAAAATCGCAATTACATCTGCAAGAGAACCTGCTGCAGGCTTATCAATGAACAAAGGCTTGCCTGCCTTGATAACAGGTATTGCTTCTTGTAAATGAATGCGCCCATCCACGCTTTCGAGAAATACCACATCAACTTTTTCAAGCAACTTGGGGATGGTATCAACGATTTCGATTCCCATTCCCCGGATGTCCTCGGTGAATTTTGCAACCCGGGTCTTACTTGGGCCAAAGTCTGTACCACCGGGGTAGGCCGCAACGATTTTGATTCCAGCAAGATCACCCACAGCCTTTGGCCCGTTAAACAGTTTCGCAAACGCTGGAACATGCGAGGTATCAAGCCCGATCATACCAGCACGGATAGGCGTTGCATTTTGCGCCCTAGCTTCATTAGACGAAATACAAAGCAATCCAAGGATTACGATCAAAGTTGCGGGAATAAATCTCATGGTGCACTACTCCAATAAACGAATTAACAGCGGGATAAATAATATTAAAAACATAGGCAGGATTGATACACATTCCTAAGCTAGCACAAGCAATAAACGATTGCAAACAGTATAAGAATCTCGCCAAATGAAAAAAGGAGCCTGAAGTTTACCTTCAAGCCCCCTTTTATTATTTAAATCTTTATCGCAGCTTTTACTTCACTGCAACAACTTCCCATTTATGGCTCTTTGGTTTTACCAATTCGTTGACGGCTTTCTGTGCTTCAACAATTTGAGCCATGCGTTTTTCCAACTCCATCGGCTTTCGTTCCTTAGCAACATCAGCTAGCCATTCAGGAACATTAGCAAGAATAACGCCCCGGAACCGACCTGCTACAATTCGGTTCTTAGCTTCAATAGCCTTGTATACCTTATCTGCATGAT
This sequence comes from Gemmataceae bacterium, assembly GCA_044337875.1. Classification (GTDB taxonomy): domain Bacteria; phylum Planctomycetota; class Planctomycetia; order Gemmatales; family Gemmataceae; genus UBA969. The sequence goes on along the minus strand of JBIIMS010000006.1, from coordinate 58,921 downwards.
CCCAAATTGGACCAGCAGTAAGATTTCCAAGGTTAACGCCCTTTGCAAGTTCTTCAGCCGAAAACTTTGCAACTTCAACGCCATCAATCTTAACCGCATAACTGCCTTCCTTCAGGCCAGTTACCTGCAATCCATACCAGTTCAAATCTTTAAGATCATTGGTGTAGGGAAGCATGGGCAACCAATCTTTCTGCACTGCCCAAGGCAAAGCTTCGTCCTTGCGTTCAAAACTAAGGACATCGCCATTCACTACTGTTACAGTGCAATTCTTGCCGGTAACTTTTTTGCTTGCAGCATCAAAAGAAACATCACTCACCAATGCGGGGGACTTAAGCCCGGTAAGGATAGCATGAGCCATCAGCATTCCACCTGGGGCTGCAGTATGAAAGCCATCTGGATAAGGCTTTGCTTTTTCAGCCTTAGGATCATCAACAAGCATTTTATCCTGTGCTGCGCGGGTAATTGCATACTGATCCACAAAGGGGAATTCAAACTTGGCAGCAATATCTTTCAACGGAGCATAAAACTGTTTCTGGGTTTCAACATATTCAACCCCATTGGATTTGTTGCGTGGGTCAACAGCATTGGGTGAAAGCAACGCAACTTTTACGCCAGCCTTGGTTGCCATATCTAGCATGAGTGCAGTCTTTTCAACAAACACTTTATTCGACTGGGGGTTAAACTTCCCGTACCCGCCATCGTTCATGCCAAAGTTAATGGTCACCTTCGTGGGCTTTTCATCAAGAACATGATTTTTAAAACGATTAGATCCCCCGTTGGCGGTGTCGCCACCGATACCAGCATTCAAGAAGAAAAAGTTGGCATCAGGAAAACGGGTGGTCAAATACAATTCAATGGCATTGGAATACTGGTATTGCTCGGTGATACTATCGCCGAGAAAGACAATCCGATCCTTGGGTTGAAAGAAATAATCTTTTGCGGGTTCTGCTGCGTTGGCAGAGGAAATCACAAAAGCGGCCAAAAGAATGGAGAAACTAATTCGTATCATTGAAACCTCCAAAGTAAAAAAACTTCTATGCCGTAAAGTTAAGCCATGAGGGATCAAGAGTCCAAGAAAAACAATCTGCTCGATTACTTTGCCTTACCAAGCGAATTGATTAATTCCCCGACTGGAAGATCTATCGCCTGCACTTTAAACCCTTGTTTTTCGAGTATCTCCGCAGCTTTCATACAACGAACCCCTGCCTTGCAATGCAAGTAAATAACTTTATCTTTACCCACAACAGATTCTATTTCTTCCTTAGTTGCAACCTTCGAAATCTTGCTTAAAGAAAGAAGCTTGGATCCCGAAACATGCCCCTCGTCCCATTCGTTTTTTTCTCGTACATCAATCAAGACCACTTCACCCTTTTGAACCTTCGCCTTGATCACCTCGACATCGTCCTTGGTGTAATCCGCTGCCAATGCAATTGTTCCCACGAGTAATAAAACTAAAACGCTTATCTTCTTCACAATTCATCCTCCTTTTGTAAATGTTAACACCAATGATTTTGAACTATTAAACAATGATCATGGCATCGCCATAGCTAAAAAAGCGATATTTATTTTTGATAGCCTCATCGTAGGCCTTGCGGATTAAATCACAACCCGCAAATGCACCCACAAGCAAAAGCAAAGTAGAGCAAGGCAAATGGAAGTTGGTAATCAACACATCAATCACTTTAAACTTGTAAGAGGGATCGATGGTTAAATCCGCCCATCCCCGCCAAGGATTCATCCCACCTTGCGTAACAGCACTTTCCAATAACCGTGTGGAAGTGGTGCCAACAGCAACCACCCTTCCCCCAATACTTTTAGTTTTATTCAGAGCATCAAGGGTAACCTTGGGCAGTTCACCAAACTCAGGGTCGACCTGATAATTTTCTGGAAGCGTCTCGGGCAATGGTTTAAAAGTACCAGGCCCGACATGAAGGGTGACAAAAGATTTATCAACGCCCATGGCCTTAAGGGTTGCGAAAAGTTCTTCGGTAAAATGCAAGCCTGCGGTGGGTGCAGCTACCGCACCCGGATGCCTTGCATAAACCGTCTGATACCTTTCTGTATCTTCTTCCAAGGCTTTGCCCTTACGAATATAAGGTGGCAACGGGACCTTGCCATGTGCTTCAAGAATCGCAGACGCATCTCCCTCTATACTGGGCTTGGCATGCCAGATGCCCCCTGCATTTTTCTGCACCAATAATAATTCCAAGGGCCCGGGTTCAACCGTGATGGTTTCGCCAGGCAAGGGCCAACCCCGCGTATAACTCATCATTTCCCACAAACCATTTTCCAAAGTCTTTAGATACAGCCCTTCCCATTTCCCACCCGTTGCTTTGCGTTTGCCATACAATCGGGCTTTTACCACCTGAGTATCATTCAGCACCAGCAAATCATCTTTTCTTAAAAAATTGGGCAGATCAGAAAAAGAGTGGTGGGTGATGCAAGATGTTTTTCGATCAACGAGCATCAGTTTAGATTGCTCGCGCTTTTGCGGCGGGTGTTGCGCAATTAATTCTGGGGGGAGTTCGTACTTGAAGAATATATCTTGCAATGTTGCAACCTTAAAAAGAATAGAGCGGCAGGTATAACCCGTGCCGCTCTGGTGATCATCAGATTAAAGAAAACTAGCTTACTTGAAGTTCGCAAGCCATTTTTCAAAACCATCGCGGTACTTCTCGACTGTCTTTGCTGGCCCGGTAAATTTAATGTGATAAATATCGTTGGCATCAACATGGACTGCCAACAACCGGGAGTTTTCCATCAGCACAGTTTTAGAATTAGGATCAAACGGTGCAGCCTTATACTTGTAAGCACCCTTCACATCCAAATACAAGGTTGGCTTTCCTGCAACTTTGATTTCAGTAATCTTGAAATCCTTTTCGCCTAGTTTGCCACCATCGTTGGTAGAAAACTGCTCTTTCCATCGATCGATATTTGCTTTTCCTGAACCGCCGAGGCCCTTGAAAATAACTATTTCGCCATCTTTGGCATCGCCTTCAACCTTGGGCAGAACAAATTGTGCATAGCGCATTTTGTTGCTTGGTGGCTCTTCTTTCCATTCTGCAGGAGTAACCGATTTTAATCCATCAATGGTAATGACAGTACCTTTGCCTTCTTGTGCAATTGCAACAACAGCAAATGCCAAGGCAAGAAAAGATGCAGCTAATGTTCTAAAAATCAAAACCTTCATTTCAATGCTCCTTTAAGTTTGATAACTCCACAAATCTGACTCCAAGATTTTAACAGAAACTCAATCGAGAAGAGATAGGAAACTTTCCATTTCTCCCGCAGCATGGCCATCCCCCACCTTCTTGGCGGTTTGGATGCCTTTTTCATAAACACTTCTGGCCTGCGCCTCTTTGCCCATCCGGGCAAGCAATTGCCCAGCCTGCAAATACCCGGGGGGATAATCAGGGTTCGATTCCATTAAATCACCAAACACTTTCAACGCCTGCTCTTCTTCGCCAGCGCTTTGGTGCTCCATGGCTAGCCCATAAAGCAGGAATGAATCATTTGGCTCATCCTTAAGCATTTCTATAATCTGTTCTTTTCTTGAATTCGCACTCATTAATCTAACCTCGTTCTTAATTACCAATCAAAGCCTCGATAGACAGCTTACTTAATTCCCAAAAGACGGTCGAGGGAATCTGCGGTCTGATAGATCAAAGCTTCTGGAAAATGGCTGTACGGATGAAAATATTCAAAGGTGAGATAACCCCTATAGCCCGTTTGCTCAAAGGATTCCATCACAGCGGGCCAGTTGGTAGTGCCATCAAGCAAGGGCCTGAAAGTTTCTAAAGAATAATCAGTTCCCTTCTTAGTGTACTCCTTGAGGTGAACATTTTGAATGCGCTTACCCAGCATCTTGATCCAATGCTCGGGGAATTGGAACATCATGATGTTGCCTGTATCGAAATGAACCTTCACATACTCGGATTTGTAGGAATCCACGAAGTCGATCATTTCGCCTGGAGTCATCAGGTAACCATTGAAAAAGATGTTCTCAATATTAAGCTTCACCTTCAACTTCTCTGCATTAGGCAAAAGCTTGGCGATGGCTTCGCGAGCGCGCTTGTCGCAAACATCATTAGGGACAGGTTCATAATCGGTGCGCCAAGGAATGTTAACTGCTCCCGGAACAACTAACAGATTTTCCACACCAAGGTCATGCGCAGCCTGGGTCATTTTTGCAGCAAGTTCAAAACCTCTGGCTCTTTTGGCATTGTCATTCGCAGTAAGCGGGTAGGGCCAGAAAAGAAAGGAACAAAGCCCGCTGATCTGAATCCCTATCTTGTCTGCAAGCGCACGAATCGCAGCATATTCCTTGGCGCCAGATTTAGGAGAAAGATCATTATCGAGATCATAGTTCAACTCAATCGCATCAAATCCAGCACTCTTTGCCAAGCGAAGGCATTGCTCAAGATTCATTTTCTCGGGGTAGGGAAACGCCCAAAGGTTGATCGATTTTTTCATCTCATAGCGCCTAGGCTTCGCAACCGCAGCTTCTTCTTTTCCCGCCCCGGTAAGCAATGCTGTTGCAGCCATCGCTGATCCCGCCAGAACTTTCCTTCGATCAATAGGCATGTAAGGTCCTGACATGGTTTCTCTCCTTGTTAATCACAATTCTCTTCAATGCACAATAAAGTAATTTCAAACCAAGGCAATAGGCCGCACAGGCGAACCTGTAGCCCCGATCAATTTCAATGGCAGGCAGATGAACAAAAACTGCCTGACCTTATCTTTCGCCAGTTCATCTAGTTTTAAATTCTCGATGATGTAGATACCTCTGCGTGCCAAAAGCTCCAAATGGCAGGGCAGCGAACCCAACTCCGGATCAATTGCGCCATTAGGTTCCCAAGACATATTATCCGCCCCCACCGCCAAGACTTTTCTATCTGCAGCCCAAAGCGCAGCGTCCCGAGCCATCCCTGCAGATTCCATATAGCGAATTTCATCATGCCAGCTTAGATCAGTACCCACTCGAATTAAAACCACATCGCCTGGCTTGGGCGCTAGGTTTAGCTCTTTCTCCATACGCTCTAACTCTGCCCGAAAGATATATTCCTCTCTGCCTAATTCTTCCACGCCCCTATACCCTGGAATATCAAATAGCCATCCTTGGCGGGCGATCATCGGAATATCTTCCACCGCGCCATACGAAAACCCTTGGTTGGATTGCACCGAAGTATCAACCTTTTTACCCCCACACAAGTGCATATGATCCGCCTGATGGCACCAGGCATCAATATGCGTGCCTGTATGCTCCTTCATATAAATCGCCCCCGAAGCACTGGACCGAGGCCCTTTTACATCGGGTTTATAAGTATCTTCATGGCGGTTATGAAGCATGTATTGATAACCGGGCTTATGGGAAGGATGCACAGGCATGGTAGATCGTCGGGGTTGTTCGAGATCGTAAATCTTGCGGCCCAAGCCGGTAGTCCACCAATGTTCCATGATAATTCTCCCAACCAAGGTTTGACAAAAATAGCTTGTTTAAACATAAGGTAGTAATGCTAGAATAGAAATGATAAAACTTAAATGGATTCACCTGCCTAAGTGCAACATTGGAAACAAATGTTATGAAAATAATAATCTCCCTGCCCACCCTGATTGCATTACTTGTATGCAGCAACTTTGGCAAAGGTGCGGAAGTTGACTTCAAGCGCGATATAGCCCCGCTGTTGAAGGCTAAATGCATCGAATGCCATGGGCTTGAAAAACAAAAAGCTGGCCTCAGGTTCGATCGCAAAGACCTTGCATTTCAAGGTGGCGATTCAGGCGAGAAAACAATCAACCCAGGCAAACCCGAAGATAGCCTGCTGATTAAAATGATCACCGTGGGCAGGGAAGGCAAAGTCATGCCCCCAAAAGGTGCAAAGTTGACTGATAAAGAAATCGCCCTGCTTAAAAACTGGATAGCCAGCGGAGCAACTTGGCCCAATGAAAAAGTTGAAACTGCTAAGCACACCCACTGGGCCTTCAACAAACCCGCCCGCCCTTCCCTCCCTATTATCAAGAATCAATCCAACATCAATAATGCCATCGATCTCTTCATCCAATCCAAACTTGAATCGCAAGGCATGGAGATATCTTCTGAAGCACAGAAGGTCGCACTACTACGCAGACTAAGTTTAGATCTCATCGGCTTACCACCCACCCCAGAAGAAATGGATCGCTTTCTAGAAGACAAAAGCCCCGCTGCTTACGATACCCAGTTGAATCGACTTCTTGCCTCGCCAAGGTTTGGGGAAAAATGGGCCCGCCATTGGCTCGATCTCGCCCGCTATGCAGATTCCCGAGGCTATGGCTCCGACCCTTTGCGCCTTAACGCATGGCCCTTCCGCGATTGGGTTATCAATGCCTTCAACCGCAATCTTTCCTATGATCAATTCACCATCGATCAACTCGCAGGCGATCTTCTGCCCAACGCTACCGAGGATCAATTGCTCGCTACTTCCTTCCATCGCAACACCATGACCAATACCGAAGGCGGAACCGATGATGAAGAATTCCGCGTCGCAGCGGTGAAGGATCGTGCGGATACCACCAGCCAGGTTTGGATGGGCCTGACACTTGGTTGTGCCAAATGCCATAGCCATAAATACGACCCCATCAGCCAACGCGAATACTACAGCTTCTATGGAATCTTGAACCAAACTGCAGATAGCGACAAGGGCGATGAATTCCCCACCAAGATGATCCCCACACTTTTCCAACGCGCAGAAGTCGAAGTGATTCAATCACGCATCGCAGAGCTAAAAAAACGCATCTCCGAGGTCAACATCTCTGCAGAAGAAACCCAATGGCGTAACTCATTCAACCTTACCGACCTAGGCACTCTTGCAACTTTAAAACCCACCAACACCGATGGCGTTTCAGAAGCCTCCATTAAATCCAAAACCAATATCACTGGGTTTAAAATTTCAGGCATGAAGGGAAATACACTTCCCCCAAGTGCAAAGCTTGCTCTTAGCAATGGCCCAGAGCCCTTCAAAAACCAAGCCCCTAAGGCACGATTCGTTCGCATCGAATTGCCAGGCAACGCTAAGATGCTTTCCCTTGCGGAAGTTCAAGTTTTCTCCAACGGCACCAACATCGCCCTCAAAGGTAATGCAACACAATCCAGCACCGATTATGAGGGCCCTTCCAAGCTTGCAATCGATGGCAACACCAATGGCGATTACAATGTTGCCAAGTCCACCACTCATACCAAAACCGAAAACAACCCTTGGTGGGAGGTCCAACTTCCTCAAGTATCCCCAGTCGATAAGGTTGTAGTTTGGAACCGCACCGATGGTGGAACCAGCGTTAGAATTTCCGGCTATCGTGTCTTGATTCTCGATGAATCTCGTAACACTGTCTGGAAAATCGAACAGCCTGCTGTTCCCAACCCCAGCACAGAGCTTAAGCCCGCAGGTCAGGCAGAATTAATGATCGCAGATCGGTTTGATCTCGCATCGCAATCGATATTCACGCTAGAAAAGCCCGCACCCTCGGGAACCTTCTTCTTCAAACTCGTAGATGCCAAAGGCCAAAAACTCAACTTGGGCGATTTCAAAATCGAAACACTTACCGATGCTGCCCTATCTCGAAGATTAGCATTGCCCAAAGAACTTCGACCTTTGCTCAACAGCATAAGCAAGAACCCAGAGGAACAAAAAAAACTCGCAGACTACTTCCGCACCATTGCTCCCTCACTCGCCCCGCTTCAAACCGAACTCGCTAAGCTTGAAAAGATTCAGCCAAAACTTACCGCTGTTCCCATCCTGCAAGAGTTGGATAACACCAAGAAACGCAAAACCACCATCCTCGTCAAAGGCAACTTCCTCACCCCAGGAACCCCAGTAACCGCTGGCGTTCCTGCTGCCTTTCATCCTCTTAAAACCAACGGTGAACCCAACCGACTCGACCTCGCAAAGTGGATTGTCGACTCCGATAACCCACTCACCGCTAGAGTCGAAGCCAACCGCCTTTGGGGCCTTATCTTCGGAAGAGGCATCGTTGAATCTGAAGAAGACTTCGGCACCCAAGGCTCGCTTCCAACCCACCCCGAACTCCTCGATTTCCTTGCACTCGAATTCATCGATTCAAGCTGGGATATCAAAGCAATGCTCAAGCTCATCATGACCAGTGCAACCTACAAACAATCCGCAGCATCCACACCTATGATGATTCAAAAAGACCCTCGCAATCTTCTTCTAGGTAGGTCACCCCGCCATCGACTTGATGCGGAAATCTTACGCGATCAGGCCCTTATGATAGGTGGACTGCTCAGCCCCAAAATCTACGGCCCCTCTGTCTACCCACCTCAACCAGCAAACCTTTGGCAAGCCGCATTCAATGGCGAACGAAACTGGGCCACCAGCATGGGCGAAGATAAATATCGCAGAGGCCTTTACACCTTCTGGCGTCGTTCCGTTCCTTACCCTTCCATGCAAACCTTCGATGCACCAAGCAGAGAGTTTTGCACCGTACGAAGAATCAACACCTCTACGCCCCTACAAGCTTTTGTTACCCTCAACGACCCAGTGTTCGTTGAAGCAGCTCAAGGCATGGCGCGTAAAGTTCTCACCGAAGGTGGTACAACCTTCAACGAAAAACTTAACTTCGCTTGGAAACTTGCCCAAGGCTCTACTCCATCTGCCAAGCAAACCGAAAGTCTTGCAAAACTTTATAACGATTCTCTAGCTCAATTTAAAGCAGACCTGCCCAGCGCAAAGTTGCTTGCAGAAATGCCCCTAGGCGCTGCTCCAACAAATATGAAAATTGATGAACTCGCAGCATGGACAACCCTCTGCAATGTTCTCCTCAATCTCGATGGCATCCTTACCCGGAGTTAATCATGGATCCCCGACTAGAAAATATTCGTACCAGCACCCGAAGGCACTTCCTCAAGAAATGCCCCCTCAGCCTTGGTGCACTCGCATTGGCTGATTTTGCCTCGAATAAAGTCAGCGCAGCGCCTTCAGGTGCGCCACTCGCTGTCAAGAAACCCATGCACACCGCCAAGGCCAAAGCGGTTATCTACCTGCATATGTCGGGCTCGCCACCCCAGCAAGATTTGTTCGACTTCAAACCCAAACTTCTCGAATACCATCTCAAACCCTGCCCCGAAGAACTCATCAAGGGCGAACGCTTTGCCTTCATCAAAGGACGCCCCGTTCTTTTAGGATCGCCACACAAATTCACCCAGCATGGCAAAAACGGTACCTGGATTAGCGAACTCCTTCCTAACTTCCAAAACGCTGCTGACCTCGTTACCGTCATTCGATCCATGTACACCAAAGAATTCAATCATGCCCCTGCGGAACTTTTTGTCCACACCGGCGAGAACCGACCAGGCTACCCCGCGATCGGCTCGTGGGTAACCTACGGCTTGGGCAGCCCCAATCAAAACCTCCCGGGCTTCGTCGTTCTCGTATCAGGCGGCACCGATCCCACTGCTGGGAAAAGCGTCTGGGGCAGCGGTTTCCTTCCATCCGTCTACCAAGGCGTTCAATGCAGAGCAGGTGCAGAGCCAATCTTCTTTGTCAACAACCCTGCAGGCATGAGTTCCAACCTCAGGCGCAAAAGCCTCGATAGCCTTAAGGAACTGAACGAAATCGAACTTCAAAAACTGGGCGACCCAGAAACCATCACTCGTATCGAACAATACGAACTTGCATTCCGTATGCAAACCGCTGTTCCCGATGTCATGGATATCTCCCGTGAACCAAAGAAAATCATCGAAGAATATGGCGCAACGCCAGGCACCAACTCCTTCGCCAACAACTGCCTCCTCGCCCGCCGTATGATCGAACGAGGCACCCGCTATGTTCAACTCTTCGACTGGGGCTGGGATACCCATGGCACCAGCGCAGGCGATGATATCGTTAACGCCCTGCCCCGCAAATGCAAAGAAACCGACCGCCCAATGACCGCGCTTCTTCTTGACCTCGAACGCAGAGGCATGCTCGATGAAACCCTGGTCGTATGGGGTGGCGAATTTGGCAGAACCTCGATGAACGAAGCCCGAGGCGGTAGCAAATTCCTAGGCCGTGATCATCACCCCCACTGCTTTACCACCTGGATGGCAGGCGCAGGTATCAAGCGTGGCTTCAACTACGGCAGCACCGATGAACTCGGCTGGAATATCGCAGAAAACAAAGTCGGCGTTCACGATCTTCAGGCCACCATCCTGCATCTGATGGGCCTTGACCCAGAAACTTTTAGCCATCCTTATCAAGGCCTGAATGCCCGACTTATCGGCCCCGCAGATGGCCCTAAAATTATCGACAAAATCCTAGCGTGACGCTGCTACTGGTGTAGATTCTTTCATCGCCTTGCTTCGGTTTTATTGCCCTCAAGCCCATCCCCCTTGTTTTATCGAGCGGCGGATGTTAATCCGCTGGTTCGAGCCCCACGACTTCACCACCCTCGCCCTATAAAAATGCCCTCAAGCCCATCCCACTGCGGTGGGTGGGTGGCTTTTCTTTTCTACTCTTTTACTTTTACTTTCTTTTTCCCCCTACTCCCAACCCTCTTCCCCCCGGGAAAAGGGCCCTTCCGCTTCGCTCGCCCACCTTTCAGCCTCCACCACACTGATTTCCCAAAATCTATGGCTTGTTTTGATTCCGTGAAATTCCGTGTCCTTCCGTGGCTAACTCTTCCTCTTTATTTTTTACTTCCCGTTTATTGTTACACGCCTATTTAAAGGCAGAGCGGTTGCGATGGGGAAACCCCACTGCAACCGCTCCATTTGAACCTTTTTTAATTATGCGGACCCTGAGCAACTTATAACATCCAGTTCGGCAAGCTCACTGACCGAACAAAAAATAAAACCCGCGCCCTGTTTTATCGAGCAGCGGATGTTAATCCGCTGATTCGCTTCCCACGACTTCACCACCCTCGCTGTAAAAGCGGGAGTCCATGCTTTGCTAACTTCTTTTCTGATTCCGTGTTTTTCCGTGTCCTTCCGTGGCAAATTCTTCCTCTTTTCCAATATCATCGCCTTTCGGCAAGCTCACTGACCGAACCCGGACCCTGAGCTTGCCGAAGGGTCTCCACCCAGCACCTTCGGCACTCTCGCTTCGGGTTTTATCGCCTTCAAGCCCATCCCACTGCGCTGGGTGGGTTGTATTTTAACTTGCAACAAATCACAACGGTTCATTTCTAAGTATTATTGAATTAGTTTACTCAATTCAAAATATCACCAAAGGCGATTGATGCCATAGCAATCAAGGCCAGCGTCGGCGCTAACCAATGGAATACCCTCTGCCAAAGACTGGCAAACCAGCAATCGATCAAACGGATCCTTATGATGAATTGGCAGCGTAATAAGTAAATCCGTATGCGGTAATTCCAATGGCAGAATTTTAAACTCATTGGATGCAATTTGTGATTGCATGAATTGCAAGTAGGGTTGTGGCAGAGAATATTTCTTTAGTCTTATCTTGATTGCGATTTCCCAATAGCTTGCCGGGCTTATAAGAATATCATTCTTTTCTTCTTCAATAATCCCTCTTGCAAGGGTGCTTAATTTCGGGTCATCCAAAATAAACCAGAGGAAGGCGTGGGTATCAAGTAATACCCTCATTCCATGTATTCCTTAAAATCATCCAAATGCTCTTTGTCATCCTCGAGAATAGTCAACAAACCTTTGGCACTACCAGCCTTACGCGGTTTCCGTGCGGGTTTTCCTTCTGCAAAAAGCCTAGCTATAGGGAGTTCATTTCGGGTTATCATCAATTCTTCACCTGCAGGCAAATGCTCAATCAACTCCGCAAGTTTAGCTTGGGCTTCTTCAATCGTTACGGTGGTCATGAAATACCTCCTCTTACGCAAACATTTAATCAATGCTGTCAAATTTTCAATAATACTTACCGATGCCTTATACTTTCTTCATTTAATTCTTCAATTCCATATTTATTGAATTCTACCCGAAGAATGAATCGAATGCATAATTTAGCCCTATTATTTTAAAATACAGAAGCAGCAAGCAACAAATTGGCTAAGTAGTAATTATGGTGTCTTTGCCAAGCGGAAACCGACGTTCACGTGCCAACTGGACGGCGAGATATTATTAATTCGATAGGAAGAACGAGCTTCCGATACATTGTTTGTGAAAGCCCCGCCACGCAACATACGGCTAGTTCCATTTGTTGGCCCCTTTGGATCTGTTACCGCTTCCGCTCGGTAGTCTCCAAGCCAATCTTCACACCACTCCCACACATTTCCATGCATATCGTATAGCCCAAAAGCATTTGGTCTGTAACTCCCCACTGTCTTTATGCTTGAACCATCAAAATTTGCATCACTCTTCGTTAGGTTACCTCCAACCGAATACATCGTTCTGGTTCCTGCCCTACATGCATACTCCCATTCAGCTTCGGATGGCAATCGATAACCACCATTATTGCTAGAATTTAACCTCTTGATAAACTCCTGACAGTCTTCCCACGATACATTTGTAACTGGTAATTTTTCTCCTTTAGTGTTACTACTCGGATTACTCCCCATCACATTTTCCCATTGCCCTTGCGTCACTTCATACTTGCCCATATAAAATGGCTTGGTAAGAGTTACATCATGCTGTGTTTCATCATTGGCCCGCGACTTTTCAGATACTGGCGACCCCATCATAAATTTCCCCGATGGAATTAATACCATCTCAAGCTTTACACCTTTGCCGAGGTCCGCTTTCTCTTCCACTTCCTTCTGCAAGCTCTTCGCTACCGCTTTCTGTACTTCTTTCGCCTTCGCTTCCGTAAATGGCGCTACTAACAAATTGCCCATTGCTGGCATTACCGCTACTGGATCAGGTTTAGTTATTTTAAGTGAATCTTCATTTTTAAGATCCGCAGTTTTTGCCAAGCGGAAACCAAAAAAGTGAAAGGTCCGGAGGGCCGGCGGCGGGTTGGCCCGAATGGAAGAACGAACATCTGATACATCATTACTGAAAGACCCGCCACGCCCCACACGAGAAACTCCCATCGCTGGCCCTTTTGGATCAACAACCACTCCTGTCGAGTAGTCTCCAAACCAATCTTCACACCACTCCCAAACATTCCCATGCATATCGTATAAGCCAAACGCATTTGGTTTGTAACTCCCAATTACATTTGTACTACCCAGTGCCTTATTATCTCTATATTTCGCATCACTTTTCGTTAGGCTATCCCCAAACGAATATGCCGTACTTGTTCCCGCCCTACATGCATACTCCCACTCCGCCTCTGTAGGCAATCGATAACCACCATTTGTCTTTGCATTCAACTTCTTAATGAACTCCTGACAAGCAGTCCACGATACATTTGTTAATGGCTCCTTAGCGCCTTTAGTCCAATTATTAGGAATCGTTCCCATCACCTCCTGCCATTGCTCCTGCGTTACTTCATACTTTCCCATGTAAAATGGCTTCGTTAAGGTTACCTCATGCTGCGTTTCGTTATCTTTACGGCCAACCTCTGATGCTGGCGATCCCATCATAAATCTCCCCGCTGGGATTAATACCATCTCCAACTTTATCCCTTTACCTAAATCCTCTTTCTCTTCCACTTCTTTCTGCAAACTCTTTGCTACCGCTTTTTGCATTTCTTTCGCCTTGGCTTCCGTAAATGGCGCTACCAATAAATTCCCCACCGCTGGTATTACCGCCTCTGGATTGGGTTTAATTACTTTAAGTAAATCTTCAGTTTTAAGATCAGCAGTTTTTACTAAACGGATTCCAATGTCGCCACAATTGCGACTGACATGAGCGGGCCTATCACTATGTTCGCCCCAACCATGATAAGCAGAACGGGCAGCATGTTTATAACGGGTAGAAAAAGACCCACCACGCAATACACGCTGTTCAGCAGTTGCAGGCCCTTTCGGATCTATTAAAGGACCCGCTGCGTATTCTCCAAACCAATCCTCACACCACTCCCAAACATTCCCATGCATATCAAACAAGCCAAATGCATTGGGTTTGTTAATACCTACAAACTGAATGCTCCCCGGCGCTTGCAACATATGGTAATTTGCATCTTTTGGCGTAATCGCATCCCCGAACGAATACGCTGTAATAGTTCCTGCTCTACATGCATATTCCCACTCTGCCTCCGTAGGCAACCTATAACCACCATTCGACTTGGCATTTAACTTTGCAATAAAATTTTGCAAATGGGTACTCGGTACATTAGTTACAGGCAACTTTTCACCTTTTACTACACTGGGATTATTTCCCATCAACGCTTCCCATTGTTCCTGCGTCACCTCATACTTACCCATGTAAAATGGCTTCGTTAGCGTTACCTCATGCTGCGTTTCATTATCTACCCGGCCAACCTCCGACGCTGGCGACCCCATCATAAATTTCCCCGCTGGGATTAATATCATCTCCAAATTAATGCCTTTACCTAAATCTTCTTTCTCTTCCACTTCTTTCTGCAAACTCTTTGCTACCGCTTTTTGTACTTCTTTCGCCTTGGATTCCGTAAATGGTGATACTAATAAATTCCCCCCCGCTGGTATTACCACCACTGGATCAGGTTTGGCGGGATTAAAAGTATCTGCTTTTACTTCTACCTCAGCATTTTTTACTATTTCGCTCCCTGGCAATGGTTTTCTGTTATTTTCTATTACAACTGCTTCTTCCTTCATGTAGGTGGCTTTTTCCAATTTGCTATTGGGTTTCGACACAAAAAAAACAGCTAACATCAATACTGCAAATAATCCTAAACTTGATAATGCAGCAACCAAAATTGTTTTTCTAGAATAAGAAACACGACTATAAAAAGATTTTCCAGTACTTACATTAAGGTTAATTCTGGTAGGTTTTTCCAAATTAACTGGCACTGAGGTTGCAAAAGCAAAATCGCCATGCATAGTTTCCGGAATACTATTCCTGTCAAAATTAGTTGTATTTTGAGTTTCAGTTCCCAACATTAATAGAGCAGATAAGACATCAGCCATACTTGCGTAACGATCTTCTACTTTCTTTGCTACCATTTTCGCAAATACATTTTGCAATTCAGGAAGAACATCTGATCTTAAATTGCAAAGCGATGGAATAGGTAATTCCCGATGTGCCAACAATTTTTCAAATGCACTATCTCCTGAGTACATGACTTTCTTGGTAAGTAAAAAATACATGGTTGCGCCTAAACTGTAAATATCCGTGCGCGCATCAACATTTTTAGAGTAAAACCCTTGCTCGGGTGACATAAAATCAACTGTACCCATAATCGATGTTGCCCCCGTCAACATCGAAACATCTTCTTCATTACCATTGCTTTCAATTTTTGCCAAGCCCATATCCACTATTTTCACATTCCCGGACGAATCAACTAATATATTCCCTGGCTTGATATCACGATGGATCACCCCCTGATCATGTGCATACTTCAATCCTTTGGCTGCTTGCAGAATGTAATCAATTACTTCGCTGACACTTAATTGACCTTTCTTTCGTAAAATACCTCCAAGATCATCCCCCTTGATGTACTCCATCACCATAAAGATTCTGCCATCGGCTTGATCAGCATCAAAAACAGTAATAATATTCGAATGAACCAGCTTTGCTGCAGCTATTACTTCTCTTTCAAATCTTTTAACCACTGCGGGATCAATTTTACCTCTCGAAAGAATAACTTTGATTGCCACTATTCTTTCTGTACTTGAATGAAATGCCTTGTAAACCTGGCCCATACCACCTGCGCCTATCTTTTCCAGAATCTGATATTTGCCCATGGTCAGATTTTTAGCTCTTCCACCTAAGATTTGCTCTGCCTGGAATTTAGTCAGCAACCGTGATTTGATCATATCTCGAGCTAATGCTTCGCCATCGGCAAAGCTTGCCTTTTTACTGACCACGATTTTTAGTTTTTCTTCAGGAACTATCCCAGAATCGGATAATTGCGACAGAAATGTTTCCAGGGCGACTGGCATTTTTATCTCACAACTTCATTTTAAAAACAGATAGAGATTTAAATATTACACCATTTTTAAAAAACTTGAATGTAAAATAATCAACTTATAGATCAAAGCCTGACAAAGAAAAACAAAGAGTTTATTACAAACTTTTTATTTATCGCCCTTTTAGCGACATTAGACTTTTAAGTAATCTTTCAATCCGTAGAAAAGCTTAATAAGAATTTAATTGAACCACAGTAGTTCAACCCTTAATCCCTTTCCAATTCGGGAATGCTTTTTAAATACAAAAGAAGCTAGAAGTAATTATTTAGTTTTTACTAAACGGATTCCAACTTCGCCATGCCAGCGACTGACAACAACTCGCCTATCACTAAACTCGCCCCCAACATGATAGGCAGAACGGGCATCTCTTTGAAATTGGGGAGAAAAAGACCCGCCCCGCAACACACGGCCTGGGCCCTCTGCTGGGCCCTTCGGGTCTATTACAGATCCCGCTGGATAGTCGCCATACCAATCCTCGCACCATTCCCAAACATTCCCATGCATGTCAAAAAGGCCAAATGCATTTGCCTGATAATTTCCTACAGCTGCCGTGCCCCCTATTTTCGACGCAATGCAATTTGCATCTTTTGGCGTAATCGCATCCCCAAAAGAATACGCTGTAATAGTTCCTGCTCTACATGCATATTCCCACTCTGCCTCTGTAGGCAACCGATAACCACTATTGGACTTGGCATTTAACTTCGCAATAAAATTTTGTAAATGGGTAGACGGTACATTAGTTACAGGCAACTTTTCACCCTTTACTGCACTAGGATTATTTCCCATCACCGCTTCCCATTGCTCCTGCGTTACTTCATACTTCCCCATGTAAAATGGCTTCGTTAAAGTTACCTCATGCTGCGTTTCGTTATCCTTACGGCCCTTTTCTGATACTGGCGATCCCATCATAAACTTTCCCGCAGGGATTAAAACCATCTCAAGCTTTACGCCCTTTCCTAAATCAATCTTCTCCTCCGCTTCCTTCTGCAATCTCTTCGCCAATTCCATCTGCGCAGTTTTAGCTGACTCTGCACTAAAAGGAGCTTCCAGAAAAATTGGCTTTGTTTTCTTTACCACCGCCTTTACCTTCCCCGCCTTTATCTCTTCCAAATCTTTCGAAAACCCCTCCGCTTCCACATCAAGCTTCATTTTAAGACAATCTTTGATGGTTTTTTCATACGCCTTGATTAGATCCAACTTTGCCAGTTCTAAAAACCTCTTCTGATCCGTTATTAAAAAAAGTGTTGGCTCTTTACCATCCTCTGAAAAAATCTCCCTTTGTTTCTTGATCTGATTAAGCGTTTTTAAATCACCCTTATCCCGCGCGAACTTTTCTTTTCTTTCGAATAGATCCAGTACATCCTTCCGGTATATCTCTTTCTTTTCACCATATACCTTGGTCGCATCTGCTATTTGCTTCTGCATAACTTCTGCAGGCATCGGCTCTTTAGATTCATCTTCTGCAAATGCAAATATCACCACCGGAAATGCCAATACCAACATCAGTACCAAAGAGAATAATTTTTGCGCCATGATTAACCTTTCACAGTAACCAGATACCCTAAATTTATAGACTCTTATTGTAAAATAACGAACCTCTCAAGGGCAATTGAATTTAAATTTAATTATTTAAAACCAACAATTATCGCAGGTTTTAGATAACCGCATTGAGATGTAACAACTAGTGATCGAATAATGTGGAGAATGCAGAAATTAGAAATGCTGCCCCTTCACACTAATAACTGGGCTTTAAATAAAAAAGGATCATCCTGCCAAATGCGAGGATGATCCTGTTATAAAGATCGAGGTGCTAACGCAGATTACGCTAAGAATTAATGATCCTTTTTCAAAAAGCGTTGGCGTTTTCTCTTAATGTTGTTTCTTTTTTTCCTTGTCTTTAGCTTCAATGTGCGTGCCATGCTTAATCATTCCTTGTTTTAAATGCCTTGTTGACCCAAGTGTAATTCTAGTAAGTTTTTAATGTAATTCTGCAAAAGATGCCAACTAATTCTGATTTCGAGGCAAAACTTAGAACTTTTACCGCAAAGAGGCAGGGGCAGGGAAAATCCTTGCGTACGCCTGCATTCGCCCTGAAAGGGCGAAATGAGATAGCCCAGGGCAACGCCCTGGGAAAAAAGCCGCCATAAAACCCCAAGCCCAGCCCTGAAAGGGCGAAAGACCTCGGTTGCTGATTATTCCGCCCTTTCAGGGCTTATTTAATGGCTCGATTGTTACCCGGGGTTGCGCTCCGCTCCACCCCGGGCTATCACATTTCACCCCTTCGGGGCTTAGGAACCACCGGCCGTCATTCCAGCAAAAGCCAAGAATGGACCTCCGCATACGCGAAGGTGACCAAGGCGCGGGAGCGGCGAATCTCCCCGTTTCCGTCATTCCCGCGTAGGCGGGAAACCAGAAATACAGGCAGTCAAGAAGAGGCAAATAAAGGGGGCCCTTTTCTTGACTTATCTTCCTTAGCGTACTTTGCGTCTTGGCGTTGAGAATGATTTGATGAAGCTAAGAACATTCACCGCGAAGAAGCAATATACAAGTCTAGATTTCTTGTCTTCCTTGGCGCTCTTGGCGGAAAGAATGGTTTTACAATGCAAAGAACTTTTACCGCGAAGACGCTAAGTTCGCTAAGAAGCATAATACAAGTCTGGCTTACTTAATTGTCTTGGACTGATTTTCAAAACTGACTATTGACTGATTTTTTCAGGGAGTGCTAACTAACTTCATTTGTTACAAAAGGCAAATGTTTTAAGCTGAGGGTGTTTAGGTTTAAATGCTTCGAAGCTTGGTCAATATCTAAGCCCACAGCCCGCCCTTTATCATCGAGATCAAGAATGATTCCCTTTTCGATTTCACGGGTATCAGTGCCTGGCCTATCATTTAGCTCGATATAAAGGCTGTCAGTTTCTGGAAAGTACTCAATTTTCATGGAACAACCTTTCTCAGGGCTTTTATTTCTTATCTTTGAGGGATTTGGCAAGGAAGAGGCGGGCGGCTTTTTCCTGAGTTGCCATCGGCCTAGAAACATCCTGCCAAGCATTGATTGCAGCCTCTTTATCACCTAGGTTTTGCAAAGAGTAGCCCCAAAGTAGTTTGCCATGGGGAGCGCCTGCGCCTATGGGGAATTCCTCTAAATATCTGCGCCAAGCACTTTCGCAATCCTTCCACTTATTGAGTCTATCCTGCTGGGCCAACTGGGTTGGTGCAGAAGTTTTGGATTGGATATCGAATCTGCGTTGTTGTTGCTCTGCAAGTTCGTGTTTGCAAAGTGCGAGCAGCCAGGATATCTGTTCGCCCCTTGGCCTGCCTATGGAGGCAGCGATCATCAAGAGAAGGTCTTTTTCACCTTTTTGGAATAGGGTGCGGATTTCGCTATTAACCATTGCAAGGTCTTCAGGGGTTTTATCTTTGTTTTGCATGATTGTATCGAAGTTTGTAAAAACTTGTTTTGCTGCGTCCATCCAGTTATTGATTCGCTGGGAAAGATTAGGATCGGTTTCTGCGCCACGCAGTTGAATTCGAAGTTCATCGCCCTCGCGAACAAGATCGGGGACCGCTTTTGCATAGCGGGCATGAAGCATTTGATCTCGGGGCAGTTTTGGTTCAAGAGCAGAATTGATAAAGGGTCTAGAAAGCATATTGCCTATGTTTTCAAGAATGATAGGGTGAGGGACTTTTTGAAGTTGTGGGGGTATTGCGGTCTGGGGAATTAATTCAATTTGATAAGCTTGAAGGATTTGTGGAGAAGCGAATCCCCCATTGCCTGCAGATAGAAACATGCGAAGAGATTCAACTGCTTGATTCATCAAAAAAACTTTAGATGAGGCACCAAGCGATGGCCTACAAGCTTTTTCGATTTTCATGATCAATGATTCTAGATCAGTAGAAAGCCTGGCCTTGGCGCCTGAAGGAAGATATTTATCTTCGAGAAGTTTCATGCGAGGTGAAAGGGAAGAAAGGGAAGGTACGATAAAGGGTGCGATTTTCGAAATTTGTTCGGGTTGCACATCGTAAGGGGCTTGATCAGAATCGAGGACTCTAATTTTTTTTGGATCTGCTTTTAATTCGGTAAGAAGCAATGGCTTACCATCTTTTCCCCCGGGAAGAGGGATACCCAAAATAGGATCAAACAAGTAAAGATCATTGCCTGTTTCATCGACAACTCCCAACCAAATTCTAGGAGGGGTATTAGGATCCTTACCTGGGAGAAGAAGCATACATCCCGCTGGTTGTTCGAGTTTTTCGCCCACATAAAGAAACTGTTCGAGCAATGCAAGAAAAGTAAGAGAGCGTTCATAACTACTGCCCCAACCTCTGCGCAAGGCATAGATGGGAGGAACTGCGTTGTTCGATCGCGGTGTGAGTCGCATTTCTCGAACCACCCACATAAACGCATGAGTGGAAACTTCGCTAATAGAGACTTTGACTTGTTTAACACCAATAGTGGGCGGTTCAAGAAAACGGGCGATATCCCGAAACATCAGTCGTTCTTCAAGATAATGGGGGTCGAGAAGGGTAAAGGTAGGGCTATCAATTTCATTAAATTGCTGATCATTCATCCCAAACTTAGAGTAAATCTCTCTTTTTTCCTGCGAGAAAGTTGCAGGTTTTTCGTTAGGGTGAGTTGCGAGGTGGTTATTGATTTGTTGCAAAGCTGTTTTGCAGGAGTTCAAATCATTATCGTTGGTGAGTAGTTCCTGAGCGGATTTTAACGAGGAATCTTCGGGGGCGTTTGCAGTGTTACTCTTGTCGGACTCTTTTTTCACCGGGTTTGAACTAAAGGTAAAGAAAAGCAAGGTACCAGCAAACAAGATGATTCCTGCAATGATAGAAACCAGCAAGGTCTTGCTTTTTTTGGACTCTTCAGGAAAAGCATTATCTGGAATGGTACTCATGATAATTCCGTCAAGAAGTTACATGGATGATCAAGGCAATTGAATAGCCTGCCTGATACGCAAGCAGGTTGAAATCAAATCAGAAAGATTTTCGAGTGCGATCATATTAGGGCCATCGCTTAAGGCTTTATCAGGGTTGGGATGGGTTTCGATAAATACACCATCGCAACCAGCAGCAACAGCAGCCTTGGCTAGATAGGGCACCATGCGCCTATCGCCTCCGCTTCGATCGCCTGCACCGCCTGGCATTTGTACGCTATGCGTTGCATCAAAGATCACGGGTGGCCCGAGGTCTTGCATAAGCGGAATGGATCGCATATCGCTAACGAGGTTGCCATAGCCAAAGGTTGCGCCCCGTTCGGTAAGCAGCAAACGGTTGTTGCCAACTTCGTCAAGTTTGCTGACCACATTTTTCATATCCCAAGGAGCCATGAACTGGCCTTTTTTCACATTGATAACTTTGCCTGTTTTGCCTGCAGCAAAGAGAAGATCGGTTTGCCTGGCAAGGAAAGCTGGGATTTGGAGGACTTCGCATACTTGGCCAGCGGCGGCGGCATGATCGGTTTCATGAATATCGGTAAGAACGGGAAGGCCGGTTTTGTGTTTGACTTCATCAAGGATTTTAAGGCCTTCTTCGATGCCTGGGCCTCGGAAAGTTTTGCCCGAGCTACGGTTGGCTTTATCGAAGGATGATTTAAATACAACTTGAATGTTTAGCTTCTTGCTAATTTCAAGAATTTTATCTGCGACTGAAAACACAAGTTCACGGGATTCGATAACGCAAGGGCCAAGAATCCAGAGAAGGGGCTTTTGTGGCCCTACTTCCCATTGTCCAACTTTTACAACACGCCTATCCATGAAAAACTCCTTTTAGTTATTCAGCGGTACTTCAACCGAGTTAATTTTAGCTGCGAGGATGAAATCATTCTCGGTCAGTCCGCCAACTGCATGAGTCCAAAGTTCAATGCAGACATTACGATAATTGGTGAGATGCAAATCGGGGTGATGCCCATCTTCTTCTGCAATTTTTGTAACTTCGTGGAAGAAGGTGATGGCATCGGTAAAGTTTTTTACCTTCCATTCTCTGCGGATTCTGAGGCCGTCATGGGAGAGCTGCCAACCTGGAGCGCCCACGAGATACATTGCAGCTTCGCCTGCAGTTAAAGACGGAAGCCCGCCCTCGCAGGGTAGGCATTTTTTCTTTTGTAATTCGCCCTGACTGAAATCAGTCATTAAGACCTCCATGATCAGATATAAAACCATCAATCCATTGATGCTATCTTAATAAAGAGTGCGATGAAATGGGATCAAAATCAAAAATACTTCCAATCTACTAACTTCGAATGATTTCCAGTTGCACCTTATCAGCGATAAAAGACCTTTCTCCCGCAGTTTGAAACCGGATTTTTAATCTTCTCATTGCACCATAACCACTTATTTCCGTGATCATACCTTTGCCGTAGGCTGGGTGTTTGACCATCATACCTTCAGAATAGCTTCCATCCTTGACCGGCATGGGGTTGATGGCAGAAACCGTAGGGGCTTTAATTTGGTTATTTTTCCAACCTTGAGTCATCTGCGAACCTTTACCAGGGCCCTTAAGCATGGCATTCATAGGCGTGCTTGGGCCTTCCTCGATCACTTTAATTTCTGATTCGGGAAGCTGCCCTAAAAACATACTCGGCGCAGTAAACACAACCGAGCCTCGAAAATCGCGCATCCGGGCATTGCATAAAAACAGCTCATGCATAGCTCGGGTCATGCCTACAAATGCAAGTCTTCTTTCTTCTTGAAGCTCTTCATCATTTTCCAGCGAGCGATCGTGTGGCAAAATCCCTTGTTCCATCGCAAGCATATAAACTACGGGGAATTCAAGGCCCTTGGCTGCATGAAGCGTCATTACAGAAACCGAATCTTTATTGGCATCATGGGCATCGGTATCGCTTGCGAGGGAGATATTTTCAAGGAAGTCTGCGAGGTTGGGTTCACGATCTTCGACTTGGAATTGTCTGGCTGCGGAAACAAGTTCTTCGATGTTGGCGAGCCTTTCTTGATCCTCGGGATCAGTGCTTCTGCGTAACATTTCACGATACCCTGATGCATCAAGGGTTTTGGCGATTACTTCATGGGGCGGGTGTTCAAGTAATTCGCGAAGGTCTTTCATAAGAAGCGAAAAATCCCTAAGGCCAGAAGCAGCCTTTCCTTTGATGGTGGGGATTTTCTCGATTACGCCACAGGCTTCTAACAGGCTAATTTCACGAGGTTCAGCATGATTTTTCAGATGATCGAGAGAGACTTTACCAATACCACGGGCGGGCTCATTCACTGCCCTCATGAAAGAAATATTATCCTGCGAATTCACGAGCAACCTTAGGTAGGAAAGTACATCGCGGATTTCCTTACGATCAAAGAACGCCATGCCTTTTACAATTTGAAAGGGCACCCGATGCCTAGAGAAAGCACTTTCAAGACTGCGGGTAAGAGCATTCATACGCACAAAAACAGCGAAGTCGCGAAAGGACCGATTACCCGAATTAACCTGCTGGGCAATTCGTTTTGCCACGCCGTTGGCTTCTTCGGCTCCAGTGTCAAAAGTTATTTGAGTAACAGGCGAGCCGCCTTCTTTCATCGAAATCAAAGGCTTCGGCTTGCGCTGGGTATTATGGCTGATGAGCCTATCTGCAGCGCTGAGAATGGACTTGGTACTGCGATAGTTCTCGCTTAGGGTAAGAACGGTGGCCCTGGGAAAATCCCGTTCAAAGTCGAGAATGTTGCGGATATCAGAACCTCGGAACTTATAAATCGACTGATCCGGATCGCCCACCACGCAAAGATTCGGATAATCCACAGAAAGACCACGCGCAATCGCATACTGCGCAGTGTTGGTATCCTGATATTCATCCACCATCACATAGCGATAGCGGGCATCAAGCTCGGCTCGCAACTCGGGATCATTGCGAAGGGCGAGGGCGGGCCAATAAAGCAGATCATCAAAATCGAGAGCGTTACTTTCTCTCAATCTTTTTTCGTAGTAGGGATAAACCTGGGCAACCGATTGACTAAAAAAATCCTTGGCACTTTGAGCATATTTCTCGGGGCTCAAAAGCTGATTCTTTGCTTTGCTGATCGAATTGGAGATCGTATCTGGGGTAAATCGTTCTGCGTTTAGCCCTGAATCTTCGATGGCGATTTTGGTAAGCTTCGAACGATCCGATTGATCATAAATCGTAAAGTCTTTATTTAGCCCAAGGCGGTCTGCATATTGCCTAAGCAACCTTACCCCCAAGCTATGGAAGGTGCTGATTTGCACCCGATGCCCAGGAACGATGGCATCAACGCGCTTGCGCATTTCGCCTGCGGCTTTATTGGTGAAGGTAATCGCTAGGATGCTTTGGGCACGCACCCCATTCTGCATTAATTGGGCAATTCTTCGGGTAATAACCCGGGTTTTTCCGCTTCCCGCGCCTGCAAGAATGAGCAATGGCCCATCGCCATGCAGCACCGCCTGCTTTTGAGGGTGATTTAGTCCTGCCAACAAGTCTTCTGATTCCGTGAACATCAAGTTAATTCCTTTT
Source organism: Gemmataceae bacterium (assembly GCA_044337875.1). GTDB lineage: Bacteria > Planctomycetota > Planctomycetia > Gemmatales > Gemmataceae > UBA969. The sequence goes on along the minus strand of JBIIMS010000006.1, from coordinate 34,503 downwards.
GAACTTCCTAAGGAATGAATTGTACGCTCTATTAAATGTTTTGCTACCATGGTAGTCAAACAAGTCCAATAAAGTTTGGGAATAAGTGATGGAAATCAAAGGGTTGGGAAGCGAAATAGTTGAATGCGCCCGGATAGGGAAAATGATTAAACAGCATGGCGAGCTGTTTCTCACAAGGGTGTATAGTGAAAAAGAGTTATTATTTTGCCAGCGTAGAACGCGGGCATTGGAATATTTCACGGCATTTTGGGCTGCCAAAGAGGCAACTCTAAAAAGCATGGGGTATGCAGGGCAGGGTATGCCAAGAACTTTGGTCGAGCTTGTAATGAATACAGATCCCCGGCCGGAGATTTTGCTTCATGGGTCTGCAAAATTGCTTGCTAGAAGCGCTGGGGTAGGGGGCTTTATTGTAACCCTGGCGCACTGTAGAACTTACGCATCCGCAACAGTGATTGCAATTGAAGGTAATAATAACCGGGCTAATGCCCAATAAACTTGTAAATCAAAGGGTAATTCCCTGATTCATAATTCGGATTAAATAAACCATGGCTAGCATCAAACCCGTTGTTCCCGCTCTTTTAGTTACCGCAGCATTCAGCGAAAACCTTTCGCTTATCAACTGGGGCATGGAGCAAATGATGCGCTATCTTGGGCCTATTGCCTTAGAATCCGAGCCCTTTGATTTCAATCAAACTTCCTACTACAGCAAAGAGATGGGGCCACAGCTTTTCAAGAAACTTTTCGCTTTTGCAGATCTCGTTGATCCTTCCAAATTGGCAGACATCAAGAATATGACCAATGAAATTGAATCTACATCGCATAGCACCAACTTAAGTGAGCAACCAAGGCCTTTGAATCTCGATCCGGGGCTTTTAAACCTTGGGAAATTCATGCTTGCCACCACCAAGGATCAGGCCCATCGCATCTATCTTAAAGATGGAATCTTTGCTGAAGTCACACTGCATTTCCAGGATAAAGAATTTGTCGAATGGCCTTGGACTTACGCAGACTATCGCACCGACCATGTAAAAGCCTTCCTGAAAAAAGCTAGATCTTTCTATAAGGAAAAACTTAAATCGCTCCCCCCGATTGAAGAATACCCCTAATTATAGCGGCCTGAATAAAACAACCATGCAAATAAATGCGCCTGAAATCGAAACTCTTTTAATTACGACCTCTATTTTCTTGATAGGTTGGGCCAGTTCTTTTGTGCTGCAGTTTATCGCTATTCGAGTTTCGCCCAAGTTAGGATTACTGGATCATCCTGAAGAACGCAAAGTTCACTCAAAGGCAATACCTCGGTCGGGTGGATTGGCAATCTGGCTGAGCATGACACTAACCATTCTAGGATTCGTTTTCTTTTTTCCCGACTTGGCTACAGGTTTCAGAAACCTGCTGTTCCCAGCAATTGCCATTTTAGCGTTAGTAATTCTTGGGCTGATTGATGATGTAAAACCCCTGCCTTGGTGGCCTCGATTACTGGTGCATTTTGGTTGTGCAACTATGGTGGTTGTTGCTGTTGAACCAGAAAAAAACCTTGCATTGATTGCCCTCGCTATTTTCATTCTCGCCTTGATTGCCAACGCTTTTAATTTGATTGACAACATGGATCAACAAGCTGGAGGCGTGGGGTTAATCCTCGTCATCGGCTTGATCGCCTTAAAATTAAGGATAAACATAACAGATGATTTTGCACTAATAAGTATTGTGTTACCTTGCTTAGCGGGTGCACTGATTGGTTTTCTATGGTGGAACCAAACTCCTGCGCGTATTTTTCTGGGCGATGCAGGCAGTATTCCACTGGGATTCTTGCTGGCTTGGGCTGTAGTTCACTTGGTTTCAACAATTGCTGAAGAACAACCATGGCGCTGGCTAGCATTCCCTGCTTTATTCCTAATCCCGCTTTATGATCTTATCAGTGTGGTTTCCATTCGGATTTTACAAGGTAAGAGCCCTTTCAAACCTGATAAACAACATCTTTCGCACCGCCTAGAAGCAAGGGGGTTTTCTCGAAAAAGAGCAGTCACCATTATTCTGCTTCTGCAATATTCAGGAACCATCATCGGACTTAGTATTTTAATGGTACATAATCTTTTCTTCGCAATTGGGCTTTTTGTCTGGGTTGGTTTATGTGTGCTGGGTCTGGCTATTTCCGAGTTCAGATCCAGACCTGTATAATCTTTGATTGGGAGTATTGAATCATCAGCCGTAAAAACAAAACTAAAAAAGGTTCCGATAAACCAGAACCTTTAACAGTTCCTAAAATCGTTCCCGAAATGACGCAACGCAACGACAACGGGAAATTGATTTTGATCATTGCAACCATTGCCTTGATTGTTGCAAGGCCCCTAGTTAACGGAGAAGACCCAGCACTTGCAAGCAACGTCACCGACCCGAGTGGCGCCACCATCACCCTGATGTGGTTTCTATTGGCAAGCGCCTGGTCACTTTGGTCGCTATTAGCAAAGGTGCCTGTGGTACCTATTGGCATTATTGATTTGGGCTTGGCAGGCATTGCAGGAGTTTATTTCGTATCTACCGAGTTTGCTGCGGCCAATGTTTATGCAGCAAGAATCATCTCTTGGGAAATGCTGGGAATGGCTTGTTGTTTCTTTGCAATCAGGCAGGCAACGGTTAATACTCAAGAACAAAAAATCATATTCAACGCTTTGCTTGCAACAGCTTTTGCAGTGGTAATCTTTGGGCTTTATCAATACTGCTGGGAAATGCCCAAATTGCGTGAGCAGTATGGTGACAACATCGAAAAGTTACGAAAAGACTTCATGGAACAAAGTTCAGGCAATTTTGATCCAGACAATAACTTCCTAGACGTTCTGCGTACACGGGTGATGCAAACCCACATCTATAGCACCTTTTCGCACCCTAATACTCTTGCAAGCTTCCTTGCGCTAATGTTTCCCTCTGCTCTGGCACTTGCAGTTGCAGCATGGTTTAACAGCAAACGAAAAATATTCTTCCCCATGGCACTGGGGATTGCGGGAGCTTTTATTTTTGCTATCTGGGCAAACTTCAGCAGGGGGGCGATGGCTTCCATCTCGTTGGTTTTGATATCTGCTGCTGCACTTTATCTTTGGAATACATTCCCTGCAAAAAGGATTTGGCTTCTAGCTTCCCTAGCAATTGTTTCTATTTCTGCGGTTACTATTTGGAAAACCAACTCCTTGGCGGGCTTCTTCAAAAAAGAATCTTCCGGTGGTTTAAGTGCCAGGATCGATTACTGGAAGGGAACATGGAAAATGATAGAACAGTACCCCCTTCTGGGAGTGGGGCCTGGGAACTTTGGAAATTCCTACGCTAGATTCATGAACGAAAATGCTCTTGAGAAAATTAAAGATCCACACAACTTCGCTTTAGAACTTTGGTCTTCTGCGGGTATCATGGCCCTGCTTTTATTTGCAATGGTTATTGCGATATTGTTCCAACGGCTGGTTATGCATCATGAAAATGAATCCTCAGAGCAGGAGTATAGCAACCCAATTCCGCCTTGGGTTTGTTACCTTGGGGGCATGTTGGGGCTGTTAATTGCATTTGTCCTGCGGGTTGAATACAAACCTCCTTCGGATTTAATTCAGGAAAGCGTTGGCGCACTGCTCCGAACTGCTGCTTGGTTTATTGCGATTGGTGTTTTAGAAAACCTGTACATCAATAAATTCTGGATGAAGAGGATTTTGCTCGCAGGGTTGATTGCAATGCTGCTTAATCTTTGTGTTTCGGGAAGCATCATATTCGCTTCGGTGATGGTGCCTTTCTGGACGGTTGCAGCGCTGGCATGGAGCACCACTTTTTCAGATTCAACCATCAGGGGCCTAAGGCCCGCGTGGATCTTTCCTGTAATAGCTGGCATCACGGGATTTTTTATGGTTGGCGTTTTCCTGCCTCTTGCCAACGCCTTCACTTTAGGAACCCAGGCAATTCAAAATGGACAATTAATTGCAACTTCACCGCCTGATAGAAAAAATGATTCCAAACTTCTTAAACTTCGCACGATGGTGCTTTCTCCCTTGCAGCAAGCCTCTGCTTTAGAGCCACAGAATCCTCGCTGGAATCTCTTACTTGGCACTTGGTACCCTGTTGCATTTTTCGAAGCCACCCGAAATGGCGATGGCCAAGCGTTGGCTTTTGGCAACGCAGCCCTTATTGAACTGGACCGAGGTGCAAAATTGAATCGTGAGTCAATCGAGCCCGCTTTGGTTAAAGCTCAAATACGAACCCTTTACGCAGAAAGCAATAAAAACCAAGCTGTTAATCAGTATCTCGATGCTGCGCAAGCACTTAGGCAGGCCATCCCTTTTGATCCGTTCGAAATTAAGCTTCGTTTCCAGCTGGCGAACCTCCTTTGGAAAGCTTATTTGGCAGATGCAAAAAGACCTAATCGGGCTGAACTGCGCGAAGAAGCCCTCCTTCAAACTAAAGAAGCGTTCCGATTAGACGCAATATTCTCAAATTCCCCAAGAAACCTAACAGACAGGCAACGAACGACATTAAATGCAATCATTCTTGGGAAAGAGCCACCAAGCCCTTGATATGGAAAGTCGGTACGGTTAAAATCGAGTCTTGCTGGCTGGGTAATCCTTTGCATTCCATCGGAATCCAACTCGCTTCATTTGCTTTAACTGCATATCAAATATGAACTTGTGGCTTTTCAAACAAGAACCTGATGATTTTTCTTATGCTGACCTCGAAGCAGCAGGCAAGGCCCTTTGGGACGGCGTAGCTAACCCATTGGCCCTTAAGTACTTAAGGCAAATAGCTAAGGGTGATAAAGTCTTTTTTTACCACACTGGTAAGGAAAAAGCTGTGGTGGGGGAGATGCTTGTGAGTGCGGGGCCTGTTAAAGATCCGAATTCTGATGATGAAAAATTAGTGGTAGTGGAAGTTGTTCCCAGCAAACGACTTAAAAATCCGGTAACTCTTATTCAAATTAAAGCAGATTCTTCGTTCTCGGACTGGGAACTTGTTAGAATACCTAGACTTTCGGTTATGCCCGTAACATTAAAGCAATGGAATCGAATCCAAGAATTGAGCAAAGAAATATTATGAGTACGGTATTGGCTAAAGCTGATGCATTACAGGCGAAGACAAAAAAGAAACCGCTTCGAAATGGTAAAGTCATGAAAGCTAAGGGACTAAAGAAACCTTCCACGCGAAAATCGAAGGTCAACTATCGCACCACCACCCAGTTGCGCTCGGATCGATTTCTTGCAGAAATCAAAAACGCCACCAGAGTTACCTTTGTTTCTCACATCAATCCTGATCCAGATAGCATTGGTAGCATGGTTGGGCTTGCTCATCTTGTAAAAAGCGTACTTGGAAAAAAAATCCGATTGACCCGCGATGGCTTAATCAATCGCTCTGAAAACAGAGCCATGGTAGAAATTCTTGGCTTGGAATTAGTTCCGATGGATGGAATTGAATGGCACGAAGGTGATGTTGCTGTAATGGTGGATAGTCAGCCTAAAACAGGCAGGCATTCCAATGAAAATGGTATTCCTTTGGTAGCTGTGATTGATCACCATGACACACCCGGAAATGTGCGGGGAATCCCTTTTGTTGATGTGCGCAAGAGCATGGGTGCAACTTGTTCTGTGGTTGCAGAATATCTTCGCGAGCAAAATGTGGAAGTATCATTTAAGGTTGCTACTGCAATGATGTATGGGATGGAAACCGAATTAATGGGTTTCCCTAGGCATGCAAGCAGTGCAGATGAAGAAGCGTTGCTTTGGCTTTTCCCCAAGGCAGATAAAGATTTACTTGCAGAGATTCGAAATGCCCGCTTGCCCCAATCGCATTTTGAAGGCGTGGTTCAAGCGTTACAAAGTTCGTTTATTTATGACAGGCTGATCATTAGCTGGGTTCACGATTTGCCCCAACCCGAACTTGCAGCAGAAGTTGTTGATTTCCTGATTCGTTTTGAAGAAGTTGATTGGGCTGTATGCGCAGGGCTTTTTGAAAACAAATTAATTCTTTCTGCTCGGGCATCAGGTGCAAACGCTAAGGCTGGCGAACTGCTAAAAAAAGTGGTTGGTCGGATGGGCAGGGCAGGTGGACATGACCGCAGAGCAGGGGGCGCTATCCTAATGAAAAGCATTTCATTTAACGCTGTTGAACAAGCGATGGTAAAACTGCGAAAAAGGCTGCTTAAAGCACTATATATTGATGAATGCAGGGGCCAACGCCTAATATCACGCAAAGAAATGCTAGAAAACCTGCAATCTTAATCCCATTCCCTGATATTTATTTCCCGGGTGGATGCCAAACAGGCTGAAACGCTTGAGTGGGATTCATCAGCATTTCCACCGCACGGTGAAGAATCAAAATAAGGGGCCCATCATCTGGGAATTCCGCCAGGCTAAACCCTGAGATCTTCGATGCTTCCCTAAAATTGTTTTTTTCGAGTTCTATCAAAGCTTGTTCCGTAACTTGTTTCAGCCTTTTACTCTTTTCATTCGCTTCGATAAAAACCTCGTAGATATCAACGGGCTCAACTACATTTACCACGGTGGTTTTACAAACCCTACGCGTGAGGAAAGTATCATCCAGTAATTTCTTGGTGGCACCGGTAACTAAAAGATAACTGCGTAGATATTTCGTAAGCCCTTCAACCCGGCTTGCCAGATTCACCGAGGGCCCCAACGGACCATATTTAAATTTGATCGATGACCCAGTGTTTCCCACCCAGGTTTTCCCAGAGTTGATACCAATCCCAAGGGCAAGTGGTTCGCCAATCTGCTTACTCCACTTTTCATTGATCAGGGGAATTTGCATTTGCATTTTTTGAGCTGCGATTACGCATCGCTTAGCATGATCTGGTTGATGCCCGGGCGCACCCCACATTGCAAGCATGCCATCACCGAGGTAGTCGACTAAAACCCCAGCTTGATCTTGAACACATTTGGAAAGCGCATCAAAAATAGCGCTCATCAATTTATTGGTACCTTCGGGCCCAATGCGTTCGCTAATCCTGCTAAAACCCCTTAAATCGCAAAACAATAATGTTGCGTCCGCTTCTTTTCCATGAAGCAAGGTAGGTTCCAAGGCAAGTTGCCTAGCCAACTCAGGAGTAAAGAATTGTTCGAATTGGACCCGAGCCTGCACTGCATCTTTTTCATGCGTTTGGCGAACTATGCCGGTTGATAACCCACAAGCAAGCATATCTACTAAAAGGCCTTCGATAATAGCAGAGCGCCGCTCATGCCCGGTGGGGGATCTTTCACCATAAAGGACACCAAGAAAATTACCCTTGGAATCCATGATAGGTGCAGCCACGACAGCCATGGCTCCTAGATTAGTTTTCCCGACTTTAATTTCGCCTGTATGCCAAATTGTCTTTTTAAATTCAGAAAGCCGTTTCACAATGTTTTTGTTTGGCTCCCAGTTTTTAATATCAAGAAACTCCGGTGGATGAGCGGTGGCAACTTTCAAATTCCCGGGTGCACCGAGTAAAACCCGCCCAGACTCAAGGCCCACAATATCAACCAAGGCAACTGCAGCTTCCTTGATAAAATCTTGGCTTCCAATAGTGCCTTGAAGGACTTGCATGGTCATTTGCAACCAGTTCACAATATCAATAAACTCCGCATCAGTAACATTGGCAAGCTTGTTGGATTGCTCAAGAATGGTTCCATGACCGCTGACGGACTCGGAGATGGAATGAAAAATCTCGACTTCTTCTACTGGAATATTTTGAGAATCTGAATGAATCTTGAACAACAAAGTATGCAAAGCAAAAGAACAAGGAATGGATTTTTCAACAACCTGATTGGGCTCGAGCATGGTTTCAACATCAAGTTGCCATGGTTTTTTCGAAGTATTGGTCAGCCGTAAAGTTTTAGCGTTTAACAATTCGAGGGTGATTTGCCTTCTGCTGAAGGATGCCTCTGCCAAGGGGGCGACAATCAATCGGTCGAAACCATTTTCACCCGAACCTTGGATGAATGCAATGGGATTGGGTTCGCCGATGCGCTGCCTGCCTATTTCCAAGGAACCTAAAACATCCATGCTCCAGATAGTGCCATCTTTCTGATGAATTTCCAATGTACTCAACGAAAAATCTCCAAAAAGTAAAAGGCTCGATAATGAATTATGGATCGGGAATTTTTTCAAACAAGCATAAAGTCTTTATATCAGCTAATCCAAGACTTTATCTGCCAGAAAATCCAACATTAATTTCCAAGCAAAAACGCAAAGCTTAGAAAAACCCTTGTTTTACCGCTACTAAATAAGGCTTTTGAAATTTTTTCAAAACTTTGAAAGTAATTCAATCACGTATTGACAGTTATTACAAACAGGGTATCTCAGCCCTCACTTAAGTCGCTCGAACGGTTTGCAGCAAACGGGTTGGGGAACCCAAAGTTAAGAACCAAACGAGGCAGGTGAAAACCTGAAAAACGAAGGCTTAAGAATCTGGGCAAGGATTGCTCAGAGCATCGACTAAGAGCTTGCTTGATAATCCAGCAAAGCGAAATGGTCGGTGAAAAAGTTAAAGGGGTGCTTCGTGCAAACGAAACATTTTAAAATTGGGGGTTAATGGCAGACACACTGGACTAGTTCCGTCCAGATTCGCCGGGGATTAATGCGCTGAGGGGAAAAGATTGATCTGATGCAGGCGTGAAAGCGCCAACAGCCGGGGGGCTGAGCAACACCAATCTTTAACAACGATTATAAAGTCTTAAGAGATCTTATAAATCACCTTATTCAAACCATTCTCCGCCGAGTTTTTTCACAAGAAAAGATGTCAAGCCACTTTCACTCGGATGCTACTGAATTAAGGGGATAAACATGGAAGAAATCAACAAAAACTTGACTTGCAACAACGAAGAAACCACAGCGACAGAAGTGGCTTTAGATAAAATGCAGGTTTGGCACGACTTCAGAAAAAATCCATGCGATGAGATGAGAAATCAACTCATTGAAAAATATCTCCACCTTGTTAAATACAATGCTGAAAGAATCTGGGCTCGTCTGCCCGATGGCGTAGAACTTGATGATCTTATTAGTGCAGGGGTTTTTGGTTTAATGGATGCCATTAGTGCCTTTGATACCGAACGAGGCGTAAAATTCGAAACCTATTGTGTACCCCGTATCCGTGGCGCAATGCTTGACGAACTTCGCTCGATGGACTGGGTTCCACGATTGGTTCGCAGCAAGGCCAGCAAAATGGAAGAAGCTAGGAAATCGCTTGAAGCTTTGTTGGGCCGGGCTCCATTGCCTGAAGAAATGGCCGAAAAAATGGGCGTTCCCATCGAAGAATTCCATAAGTTACAAGGCGAATCCACTGCAGTTAGCCAGGTCAGCCTCAACAAAAAATGGTATGAAACCGACAGCTACAAAGATGTTCGTGAAATCGATATTGTTGAAGACAAACGAGCTGAAGACCCTACCAAGAAAATTCAAAACCGCGATTTGATGAAAATGGTTACTAGGGGCCTTAATCGTAATGAACGCCTCATTATCATTCTTTATTATTATGAAGACATGACCATGAAAGAAATTGGCGCAACGCTTGACCTTAGCGAATCACGCGTAAGCCAAATGCACTCCAGCATTGTTAGCAGGTTGCAAACCCAGCTCACCGATAGACGGGTTGAATTCAGCTTCTAATTAAAAATCATTTAAAAGAAGCAGGAGTGGGGAATTAATCCCTGCTCCTGCTTCTTTTTCCATTTCTGCCCAAGATCTCCTATAATAGATGGATCGGTACAGGATCCGTTTGCTTTACTGGAGATTTTTCGAATGAGTGACAATCAGTTCAAAATTCTTATCGCAGATGATAATCCCCAAGGTGCAGAACTTCTTGAAGCCTACCTTGCGGACACCGATTTTTTGGTAAAAACTGCAGGCGATGGCGAACAAACCCTTAAAATCGTTTCTGAATGGAATCCTGATTTAATACTTTTAGATATCATGATGCCTAGGATGAGCGGCTTTGAAGTTTGCAAACGGCTTAGAAGCAATGCCCAGACGAAAACCATACCTGTTATAATGGTAACCGCTTTAGATCAGCTTGCAGATGTGGAACGCGCAGTCGATGTAGGGACTGATGATTTTATTTCCAAACCCATCAAACAAAACGAGCTTTTGCTTCGCATTAATGCTCTTTTAAAGGCTAGGCACTCTGCCAACGACCTGGCCCGTACACTTACTTATCTGGAGGCACTACAGCAAAGCGGAATTCAAACCCCCGCCCGCTAGTACCATAAGCAACATGTCATTACCAAAAATCATATTGAAACAAGGCAAAGCAAAGCCTTTTTATAGTAGACACCCCTGGGTTTTTGCAGGCGCAATTTCCAAAACAGAGCACTCTCCAACAGATGGCGCAGAAGTTGAAGTCTTTTCCTCAGAAGGCAACTTTATTGCTCGAGGGCTTTACAACAGCCAAAGTAAAATCCAAGTGCGACTTTATACTTGGAACTCGGATCAACCTTTGGACAAAGATTTCTTCAAATCTAAATTCCAAAATGCAATCCAGTTGCGAAACGATCTTGGCCTTAACAATAACGAGGTCGGTTGCAGATTGGTTTTTAGTGAAGCAGATGGCCTTTCCGGACTTTGCGTTGACAAATATGGCAAATGGCTTGTGATGCAATTCACTTCGCTCGCAATGGCCAACCGCAGGGAAATGTTTGCAGATATCCTCCAGGAATTAATCAACCCAGAGGGCATTTACCTGCGAACGGAAAAGGGCATCGGCAAACTAGAAGGCATTTCCCTTCAGGATGAAATTTGCAGAGGGACTCCTCCAGAAGGCACCATACCCATCCAAGAACATGGCCTTCAATTCATGGTTAACCTCACTGAAGGACAAAAAACTGGCTATTATCTTGACCAACGAGACAACCGCCTAGAAGCTGCGAAGCTTGCGAAAGGTAGGAAGGTTCTGGATGTCTTTTGTTATGGGGGCGGTTTTTCCCTACATGCTTTAAAGCATGGGGCAATTGAAACCGTAGGAATCGATCAATCGGCATCAGCGCTTCATCTCGCAGCGGATAATGCCAAGCGAAACAATTTGGGCCCTAGCAGGTGGATTTTGGGTAGTGCCTTTGAAACTTTGGCCGAATTGGTTAAAACAGGCGAAAAATTTGGTGTCGTTGTGTTAGACCCTCCAAAATTCGCCCGCTCGCGAAGTGCCATTGATGAAGCGATTAAAGGATACAGAAGGCTAAATACCTTAGGGCTAAAACTTTTAGAACCGGGCGGATTTCTGGTTAGTTGTTGTTGCTCTGGACTCATCACCATGGATATGATGGAACAGATATTGGCCTTAGTAGGGGCTGACGAGAAAAGAGACATTCAGGTATTGCAGCGCAGGGGGCCTTCCCCTGACCATCCAGTTGCTGCCACCTGCCTCGAATCCCATTATCTCAAGTGTATTATCACTAGGGTGATGTAATTTTTGTCTTTTTGTTGTGTTGATACCGTGTTGTAAAGGTATCGTAGTTTCATTTAAACGGATTGTTTGAAAGGATTTTATTCATGTTTAAATTTTGGCGGTTTACACCTGTTGCGTTAGTTTTGGCCTTGGCAATAGGCTCGTTTGCAATTTCTTACGCTCAAGAATCTGCACCGAAAGTTCAACTTCCTGCAGATACTCAAGCCCTTATACGTTTTAATTTCCGTGCTATGATTGATTCACCTCTTGCAAAAAAAATGGGCATTGAAAAAGCAACTGAAGTAATCAAATCTGTTCCAGGTGGCGAAATCCTTGCTGAAATGGGTTTCGATCCCCTTAAAGATATCGACTCCATCACTATTGCTGCCCCTGGTGGCGGTGATATGGAAAAAGGCCTGATTATCGTCTTAGGCAAGTTCAAAGCAGAAAAGCTTGTTGCAAAAGCTAATGAAGAAGCTAAAAACAACAAAGACAAAGTAAAAACCCACAAAGCAGGCGATAAGACTATTTTCGAAGTGATCATCCCTGAACAGCAAGTTCCCATGTTCATGATGATCGCATCCAACAGCACCATCCTTGCTTCAACCCAAAAAGATTATCTTGAAAAAGCTCTTGCTAACGCTGGAAGCAAGCTTGCTAACAAAGATTTCTCCGCACTCGTTGAAAAACTTGATCCGAATCTTGCCATTTCCATGGTTGCTGTCAGCAGTGCTTTTCCTAGCAAAGCCATTCCAGAACCTGCCAAGGCTATCATCGAAGGCATTGATTCAATCGGTGGCGGTATTGGCGTCGACAAAGATGTAACCTTAAGTGTCAATGTATTCACCAAGGATGAGGATTCTGCAAAGAAACTCAAAGAAACCATGGACCAAGGTATGGCACAAGCTTTGGGTTTTCTTGGTTTGATGGCTGCCCAGCAAAAAGAACTCACCCCTGTTCTGGAATTTGTCAAATCGATGAAGACCAGCTCCAAGGCAAAAATGATGTCTTTGGAAGGCAAGTTGCCAGGCAAAATGATTGAAGATGCGATTTTGGGTTCGAAGTAAACTTCTTTGAACTCATTGAAACACAAAAGGCTTTCCCTTACTTCGGTAGGGGAAGGCCTTTATTATTAGGTAGATCAGGATTTTTCTTATTACTCTTTGACCCTGCATCTTTTAGCAATCTTGAAACATTTTGCCCATCCTTTAGACCATTTTGCGCATTGAAATGAAAAGCCTCTTTCAACCAAAACTTCATTTCCGGATACGTGTTGCAAATGTTAATTGCGAAACTTGGGCTAACCTTGTTAAGGTATTCCTGAGATTTATTAGACTCACTTTTCAAAGCATAAACAATCGCCAATCCAAGATTGCCCAATCCTTCGTACTTACTGTTTAGCTTGCAGGATAGATAAAGTTTTTCTGCATCATCAAGCTTGTGACTGCCCAGATAAAGCAGACCTAGATCTGTGCAAACCCCGGACCCACCCGCACTGTTCTTGGACTTAGAATTGGAATTCAAATAGCGATCCACAGTAAGTTTCAAGGATTGTTCACTGTAACTGTTATCCAGAATATCTTCATCAATTTCATGCAGATTTGAATTCATTACCAAATGTGAAGTTTGATTACTTTTGTAGTAACGACCAGTTATAACTCCTAAAAAGACCGTGCCCAAGATAACCATGATTAAAAGCTGTGTCTTTTTTGAAATCACCCCCCACGGATTAACAGGCGCTTTATAAATCCCTGTAGATCCATTTAGAAATGCCTGAGTGTCGCTGTTTTGGATTGCAGTTATACTCGGAAAGGAAGCAAGCAATTCGAGATCTATCTTTTCGTTTTTAGAAATCTGCACCAGAGAATTCAAAACCTCAGCAAATGATTGGGGCCTTTTCATCGGATCGACCGACATCATTTTTTGCACCAGCTCGCATATGTCTTTAGAAAAATCAGGGCGAATGGTTTCAAGTAATTCTGCTTCGCCACGCAAGTGCTTAAATGCCACCTCCACAGCGGTATCCCCCTGGTAAGGTGGATGACCTGCAATCATGTGATAGGCGGTCACACCAAGCGAATAAATATCGGTGCGCTGATCAATCTGTTTTCCTTCCACCTGCTCGGGCGCCATGTACAAAGGCGTTCCTAAAGTCATTCCTGTTTGTGTAAGATTCAGAGGTTGGGCCAACGCAGCAAAGCGAGCTAGTCCGAAATCTGCAACCTTAACTTCGCCTTTTCGAGTAAGAAGAATGTTCTCTGGTTTAATATCGCGATGGATAATGCCCAATTCACTTGCCCGCTGTAAAGCAGATGCCACCTGCCTTAATACACTTACTAGGGAATGAATATCAAGCGTTCCCCTTAGTGCGAGATATTCCTTGAGGTTTCTGCCCTCAACATATTCAAGTGCCATGAAATGCTGACCCTCAGCTTCACCAATGGCATAAACTTGCACGATACAAGGGTGAATAACCTGAGCGATGGCCTCGGCTTCTTTTTTAAATCGTTGTAGGGAATCACTATCTTCGGCGAGATCGGTTCTTAAAATCTTGAGTGCAACTTTTCGTTTAAGTGAAACCTGTTCCGCAAGAAAGACTTGGCCCATACTGCCATGGCCCAATTTGTAAAGCACTTTGAAATCGCCAATCAATTTACCCCCGAGGTCGCTATATTTAGCGGGGCCTGAATTAATTTGGGAATTATGATTCTCAGGGGTATTCATAAAAAGCTTAGGTTGTTAACACCTAATTACAGAGCCTTATTTTTCTGCGGAGGAAAAACCAAGAAACTGATGCACATCGTACTGGCAGCAATAATCATTATTGCCTAGTGCAAATAGGTGGTTGGAGTCGGTACCAAAAGCGATGGCTTTGACTCTAAAATCAATTGTCAAGGTGCCAAGGTGCGTGAAGTTTTCGACAGACCAGAATCGAACCTGCTGATCTTCCGAGGATGCTGCAAGAAATTTTCCATCTGGGCTAAAGCAAATAGAGTTGATTGAATGCTGAAACTCGCAGAGCATTGCAACTTTTTCAAAAGTTTGAAGATTCAGCACCATGACCTGCTTACAAACAAGCGCACAAGCCAAGTACTTTGCATCAACACTTATCGCCAAGTGAAATGCACCCATGTTGCAAGTATGAACAAGCTTATTGGTATCCAAATCCCAGAGTGCAATTTGGCCATCTTTACCACTGGTGGCCAACCAATCGACCCCTGCAACGACCAATCGATTCGCATCCGGAACAAAAACAATATCAGCGATAGAGTTGCCATCAACTGCATCAGTGAGTTGAATGGAAGGGTTGTTATTTTCAAGATTCCAAACACAAACTTCAGTGGTTAGAACACCACCAGATGCCAAGAATTTCCCGCAGGGTGAAAAAGCCAGACTAGTTGCAGGAGAGCAGGAACTCTCTACGATTTTAGTGAGTTTCCCTGCATGATAATCCCAAAGGGCGATAGAGCCTGAAGGGTTTCCACGCTGTTGATTAGAGCCTTGAAAGATAAAAGATCCCGCAAGAACTTCGCCATCTTTTGAAAGAGCAAACGAAAGAAAGTCTTCTGGGTTATTCATCCCATAAGGGAAGGGTTTTTCTTTTGTGCTATCGATATTCCAAATGTTAAGTGCATTGCCTGGGTTAAGAACCAAGAGTTCGTTTTGAACCGGATGTACGCAAATAGAATTGCGCAGCATACCCGGATGTACAGAAAGGGCTAATTTAGTTTGCGGCTCAAAATCCCAAGTAGTTATGTGAACAACACCTCCGCTTGCAATGGTCTTGCTATTGGGGCTGAATGCAAGAAAACGAACCTCTTCATCCATCTCTCGAGCAGCACAAACCTCCTGAAACAATTCGGTCGACCAAATTCGCACCAGCAGATCCGAATCTGCAGAAGCCAGATATTTCCCATCTGGGCTTAAAGCAATTGCCTGCACTTGAATAGCATGGCTGTTTAACAGAATAACAGGCTTGCGATCAACTGTATTCCAGACCCTTACCGTTGTGTCCCACCCTGCAGAATAAAGCCTGCTGCCATCGGGCGACCATACCATATTGGGAATTCGATCCTTATGACCTATAAGTTTCCCTACGGGTTTCAGGCTTGTGGTTTCCAATAGAGTGATACTGCAATCTTCGGTGGCCACTGCAAGTTCAAGCCCATCGGGTTTGAATGAAAGTGCGCTAACTCCCAACTTAGAAAGATGAATCTCCGCAATTGGTTTTTTATTCTTAAGGTTCCAGAGCCTTACTTTGCCATCTTCATGGCCTGTTGCAAGAAGACTACTATCGAATGAAAAAGCCAAGGAAGTAACCCAGCTTAAAGATCGGGCGCCCCATTTGGGTTCCCCAGATTGTACATCCATCACATGGATATAATCAGATGCACCTGCAGCCAAGCTTGCATCTTGATTAAACCGCCACAGCGGTATCATCGGTTCAAGTTCTTTTTTTATCTGCTCTTGGTTTGTTTTGATATTCCAGAAACCCAGAATCCCATCTTCTTCGATCGTCAGGATCGTATGGGGATTTTTGAAAACAAGAGCGGAAATTTCGCTCTCGGTTCTCATAGGGCTTTTATCAAATACCCGAACCAAGATCGAGGCAGATTCCATGGGCAGGTTTAATGAGTAGTCGGTTCGCATAGTACATTTCGTATGGTACATTACTAATCAGGAATTCAAAGTCATTACAAATTATTTTACACACTTTACTGCAATCTGCATTCATTATCGTAACAATAACTTAAGAATTAATTGTTAAAGGACTATTAACCATGGGCGATAAAGCTGAACTTGAATTTATTTCCTGGCTCAGAACCCAGGCAACCCCCAAAGATTGGGTTCCCGTTGGCCCAGGGGATGATACCGCTGTTGTTAACTGGCCCAATGATAAACCATGCCTCGTAACCTCCGACATGCTGCTGGAAGGCAGTTGCTTTATCTTGGCAGAAGCCGGCGCAGAAAGAATCGGCCGCAAAGCCATGAATGTTAATTTAAGCGATATTGCAGCCATGGCTGGCATACCTCGTGCTGCTTTGGTCAGCTTAGCGCTGCCTAGAAATGGCGGAAAACAACTCGCTCAACAACTTTTTAACGGGCTAAAACAAGCTGCGGATATCTTTAATACTGCCATCGTGGGCGGCGATACCAACTCTTGGAACGGCCCCCTTGCAATCAGCATTACTTTACTTGGTTACCCCGGGCCAAAAGGGCCTATCCTTCGAAGCACTGCCAAACCGGGCGATGCCATTCTGGTCACTGGCCAGTTGGGTGGCTCAATTCTTGGAAAACATCTTGATTTTACCCCCAGAATCGCTGAAGCCCAGCTTCTTTCCCAGCTTGCAAACCTAAACTCCATGATCGACCTTAGCGATGGGCTTGCACTCGACCTTCATCGCTTATGCGCTGAAAGTAAATGTGGTGCGACTCTTCTTGCTGATCAAATCCCCATTGCTGATGCGGCATTCCAGATGAAGGATGACAAAACGCCCCTGCAACATGCCTTGGGGGATGGCGAAGACTTTGAGCTTTTGTTTTCCCTACCCGCATTTGAGGCCCAACAGTTGTTAAAAGACCAACCATTAAAGGGCATCCGGATCACTCAAATAGGGGAAATGACAAAAGATGGGCTTTTCATGGAAGAAAAAGGGCGAAAAACCCCTCTCGAAGCGTTAGGATATATACATCAATTTGATTGATTGGCCTTCCTTACATTGGAGACTTCCCAAATGCGTCAGAACATTCTTTTCTTAACTGCGTTCTTCTCTTTATCCAGCTTCTTGTCCGCAGAGGAATGGCCCGCTTGGCGTGGCCCTAGAGGCGATGGGATTTCTACCGAAAAAAATCTTCCACTCAAATGGGGCAAGACTGAAAACATTCGCTGGAAAACTTCCATTCCAGGTAAAGGCCACTCTTCACCCATCGTCATCAATGACCGTATTTTTCTTTCCACCTGCCTTGAAGATAAACACGAACGCAGACTCCTTTCCATCGATCGTAATTCAGGTAAAGTGCTTTGGGATAAACCTCTTTTAGTTTCCGACCTTGAAAAGAAGCATGGCGAAAACAGCTTCAGCTCTGCTACTCCTGCATCCGATGGTAAACACCTCTGGATCAGCTTCATGGATTTTCCTGCTGTTCGCTTGTTTTGTTACGACTTCGAAGGAAACAAGGTTTGGGAACAAAGCCCAGGCAAACTTCTCTCCCGCCATGGTTTCTGCTCTTCTCCAGTTCTACACAAGGATCTTGTCATCCTTAATTGTGATCAAGATGCTGAAGGCTACATCGTGGCTTACGAAAAAAACTCGGGCAAAGAAAAATGGCGCGTCGATCGTCCTAACAAAACCAGAAGTTATTGCACCCCCGTACTTATCAAAACTGAAAAATTCCCCGGGGTCACCCAGCTTGTTCTCAGCGGCAGCAAGTGTGTCACCGGTTACGATGCAGATACTGGGAAACTACTCTGGATCATCGATGGCCCAACCGAACAATATGTTGCTAGCCTCGTATTTTTAGACCAGATCCTTTTCCTTTCCACCGGGTTCCCTGAATATCACCTCATGGGCATCAACCCAAATGGCCGTGGTAATGTCACCAAATCCCATGTCGTTTGGCATATCCCACACAAAGAAAACGGGCCTAAGGGCGCTTCCTACGTTCCCTCTCCCATCGCTCATGAAGGGCACTTCTATGTCGTTTCCGATGCTGGCTATCTCGGTTGCATCGAATCAAAAACCGGCAAACGACTCTGGATGGAAAAACTAGGCAAAAAGCACCACGCTTCCATTGTCTATGGCGATGGAAAGTTTTATATCGCTGATGATGATGGCAATACCTGGGTTGTCAAAGCCAGCCCCAAGTTCGAGATTCTTTCCAAGAATGAACTTGGCGAAATGTGCTATGCTTCACCTGCGATTTCCAAGGGCGAAATTTTCATTCGTACCTGGAACTCTCTATACTGTATCTCTGACAAAACTACTTCCGCAAAAGCGAAATAGAAACAGGATCAATTTATGACTGAAGCTTGGATTGTTCAGGCCGTTCGATCTCCCATAGGTCGTGCCCATCCCGAACAGGGCATTTTCAGATTCGTCAGGCCCGACGATCTGAGTGCCGATATTCTAAAAAACCTTGTCGAACGCTCTGGCATCGACCCCAATCTCATCAACGATGTTTTTTGGGGCTGTGCCAGGCAAATTAACGAACAAGGTTACAATGTCGCCAGGCAAGCAGTCTTGATTGCTGGACTTCCCCTGACGGTTTGTGGCATCACCGTCAATCGAAATTGTGGTTCTAGCCTCGAGGCCCTTCATCAGGCAACCAGGGTAATTCTTACTGGCGAAAATGATGTTGCAATTGCGGGGGGCGTTGAACATATGCATAAGGCGGGCTGGGATACCATCCCCGAGCTTAGCCCACAGATGCTTAAACGCCATTGCGCAGATGCCTTTCATATGGGCTTGGTTTGCGAACATCTTGCATCGAAATTCCAAATCTCTAGGAAACTTCAGGATGGCTTTGCATTACGCAGCCACAAACGGGCCGCTGCTGCCTCCAAAGATGGCTTGTTCATAGACGAAATATTCCCCGTCTGGGGACATACCATCACGGGTGAATTCCAACCTTTTTCAGTGGACCAAACCATTCGGCCAGACACTTCCTTACCAGCTCTGGCCAAGCTAAAACCTGCTTTTCTAGAAAATGGAACCATCACCGCGGGCAACGCTTCACCTTTCAGCGTGGGCGCTGCAGCAGTCATGGTCATGGCGGATCAAAAAGCAAAAGAGCTAGGGCTGGTTCCTATGGCCAAAGTCAAAGCTATGGCAATCGCGGGAAATGACCCCTTATTCATGGGATTAGGCCCTGTGCCCGCAATTCAAAAAATACTTCAAAAAACAGGGCTCTCTTTAGATGAAATCGAGATCATTGAAATCAATGAGGCCTTTGCAGCACAAGTATTATCAGTGGCAAAAGAACTGAAAATCGATTCCGAACAAATCAACAAGCTGGGTGGGGGTTTGGCACTGGGCCATCCGTTGGGCGCATCAGGCGCAAGGATAATCACCACCATGGTTCACCAAATGAGAAGGTCGAATGCCAAATACGCTCTTGCTGCAATGTGCATAGGCGGTGGCCAAGGGATTGCAACCTTGCTGGAACGGGTTAGTTAGAACTAAAATCGGGTGGATACTTTTTAGATGGCACAGCGCCTGCTTGAGGCTTCGTAATTTCAGGCGTCATTTGTTCGATCACTTCAAGCAACAACATTGCTCGATCTTCTATATTCACCAACTGCAAAAGAAGAATTTTCAAATCTACACTTAAAGGCAATGCGAAACTAAATACATCGCAAAGATTACCCAAGCTTAAATCACTTTGCACCAACCGGTCGAGTTGCGCCTTAGCGCTGGGTTGCTGCGTAAACCACTTGGTCATTTGCTTTAACAACTTGGTCCGAATTCGATTTGCATTCTCTTCAGAAGCAAGTGGCACATCGTGCAAAATTTCAACTTTAGCTGTACGGTAAAGCTTGCCGTCGTTCACTTCTTTGATGATTTTCGCCCGTGAAACCCCTTGCAATAGCAAATTAAACCGGCCATCAGGTAATCGCTCTTCCTGAACTATCTTTCCTATGCAAATTTCAGAATAGATAGGCGCCACATTGTTGGCACCATAACCAGCAGATGGCCGCAGCAAACACAATGCAATCAAACCATTATCATCAAGGGCATCTTCCACCATCTGCTTGTAACGCGGTTCAAAAATATGCAATGGCTGGATAACACGAGGAAATAACACCACATTGGGCAGAGGGAATAGCCTCACCTTACCGTCAAAATTCTCCAATATTGTAGGATCCATGCTCATGACCAATTACAATAACTAAATGAAATTTAAACTCAATAGTATTTATAGTCAGCAGTAAGATGGGTTTTCGACCCTTGCAATACATTATCCGAAAAGAGGTTGATTTTGTTTTCTTCTCAATTAAGTGCCCCTGCTCTAGAAAACTTCTGCAGGACTTTATCCCGGGGCCTGCATGCAGGGCTAGACCCCATTCGAATTCTCCGCATGGAGGAAAAAAGAGGCGGTTCAGCTCTTTCTGTAGCCTCGGGCGAAATTGCAGATTCTCTTTCAAAGGGTGATTCCCTTAAAGAAAGCTTTGATCAACATTCAAAACTTTTCCCACTGCTTATGCTTTCCATGATTCAAGTTGGGGAAGAAACTGGCAACCTACCGGAAATCCTTGATGAACTTTCCCGACATTATGGCGAACAAGCTATGCTTCAACGTAAGCTCAAAAGCCAAATTACCATGCCTGTTTTTCAATTAGGTATGGCCATTGCTGTCATCGCAATTCTGATTTTTGTTCTGGGATTTCTTACTGATTACGACCCCTTGGGCTGGGGACTAAAAGGAGCATCAGGCTCCATCTTCTTTTTGGGAATTATCATCAGCATAATAACCGGTGGATTTTTACTCTGGAAAATCGTTCTAAGCAATGTTGCCTTCAAGGCAAAAATATCCGAAACCTTTGTCAACCTTCCCGTGGTTGGCTCCTACCTTAAAGAAAGCGCATTGGGGAAATTTTCCATCGGCCTTGGCCTGACTCTCAATTCCACAATGTCCACGAAAAAAGCACTGAGGCTTAGCATGGAAATAACCTCCAATGATGCTTTTATTCAAGCCTGCCAACCTGTTCTTTCCTCGATAAAAAAAGGCCAACCCATCGTTATGGCATTATCCCAATGCAGCATTTTCCCAGAAGAATATCTGGCGCAAATTGAAGTCGCTGAAGAGTCGGGTTCCATCCCAGAAACCTGCAAACGGCTCGCCCTTTACCACTCTGAAGAAGCTGGCAGGCAACTCTCGATTATTTTTTACTTGATGGGCGGCGCTGTCTGGCTATGCACTGCTGGTTTTATTATTTTTATGATTATGAAAATGTATGGATCCTACATCAATAAGCTGGGCGGTTAACGCTTTCCTTCATTTTCAGGTTTGAAACTTGTGGTTCGAATCGTGCTACCCACACGGTGCTCGATCACGGCAATATCGCACAACCCCAACGCAGTTTCCCCCAACAATTTAGGCGCCCTCTTTGCCAAGTCTTTAGGCAGAAAATTAGGCTCCTTTAAATTAAGCCGGTGTTCCTGCTTTACTTCCAACTCATCAGGCAATAATTGCTTCAATCCTTGTAACGCATGGCGATGAGTGCATAGCACCACGGTCTTTTTCCTCGATAACAGCACATCTCGAAATTCATCAAATTCCTTACTGCGATAATTTTTCAAATCTTCTCTTCCAAGATAAAAAGCCACCGCATTACATTCCCTCGGATAGCAAACCACGGCCTGATTTTCATCTGTGCAAAGTTCCCTGATGATATTTTTTGCAATCAAAGGCGATCTGAAATCCGCATACCAAGGCAGCGCAACCCCTTGAGTAAAACCTAGCAAAACGAATAATCCCCCTGCAATCACTAGGGTTGATTTCTTTTGTAAATAATCATTGCGAACTAGAAACGCACCAAACATCAACGCCAAAGGCGGAAAAGCAGGAAGAATATAAGTGGGCAATTTACAACCCGATAAGCTAAAGAAAAACAAACACCAGAAACCTGCGAGCAATAAAAACCCAGTCTCTTTCGAACGAGTCGCTCTTTGCTCTAAACTATCAGATTGCATCGATTTTATCCAAGGCCACAACACAAACAGCAAGGGCAACATTCCAACCAGCAAAATTGGGATGTAAAAGAACACTCCCCGTTGATGATCAAACGGTTCCAAAAACCTCATCACATGGTGTTCCCATACAAAATGTGATAGAAACTCCGGCCTGCGAATAGCTACAAAAATAAACCAAGGCAAAAATAATGCGATTGATAACCCAAACCATATCCCCCATGCCTTCAAGGTTGGCTTTGAAAATCTACCATCAATTCTTGTGATCAAATAAAAACAGGGAGCGGTCAATACAATCGCAATCGGCCCTTTTGTGATCACCCCCATGGCTGCAAATACACCTGAAGCAATCCACCATCCCAATTGAAATTCATTTTTTCGAACAGCCAGCAACCCCGTAAAAAGCGTTCCAAGAATACACATGGCTAACAAGCCATCCAGTACTAGCAACTTGCCCATGATGATAAATCCTGGGCATAGCAATAAAAACAATGTCCCAGCAAACGCTTCCCGCGATCCAACGATTCTTCTTCCAAGTTCGTAAGTCAAAATCAATCCAAGCAATAACGCAAGTGCTGGCACCAAACGGGCCTGCCAAACTCCAACTCCAAATGTTTGATACGAAAACATAGTAAGCCAATAAAGCAAAGGCGGCTTATCGAGGTAAGGTTCACCAGCTAATAAAGGCACGAGCCATTCATTATTGGCGAGCATTTCGCGTGGGATTTCTGCATAACGAGTTTCATCAGGTTCGAACAAAGAAAAATCAAGTCTGCTAAACAAAAGGAGAAGAGCAAGAACACACAAAATCAATCGATGTGAGAGCAATCCTTTTTCAGGCGATTGGGTATCGCAGGTGGGAAAAAGAATTTCACACCAAAGATGCTTCGTCCAATCGTAAATGTTATTCGGCTTACTGATGCCATCCATGGCTAATCCTCGTTTAATACAAGGATGAATCATGCCAGAAAACAGGGGTAAAGGTCAATGGAAGGCTACGCCTTCCCCGTAAAAATTCTTTTTATTAAATCTCAATAACTGCGCCTACAGCTTAAAAGCCTTATATCATATGTTTTTTAAAAGTAGGGGCGAAATAACCCCAACCATGCTATTAATGATTGGTATAATAGCTAAACTAACAAATATTATCGGTAAATTACGGTGCTCAATGCTTCTGCAAACTCAAGATCTTTCTAAATGCTATGGCGATTTTTATGCGCTACGGTCCCTTAATATGCATATCGCGCCAGGCGAAGTCTATGGGCTATTGGGCCCCAATGGTGCAGGAAAATCCACCGCACTTCGCCTTATCATGGGCTTTCTTCAACCCTCCTCGGGCAAAGCCCTTATCGCTAACCATGATTGCTGGGCCGATGGCGTTGCAGCTAGAAAAAAAATCGCATACCTCCCGGGCGAACTGCGACTCTACGAAAACATGTCAGGTAGGCAATTGGTCAATTTTCTCAGCGGCTTACGCAATAGACCCGTTCGCCCAGACCTAAACAAAATGGCAAGCATTTTTGATATCGATATCGATACCCCCATGGCAAATATGTCTAGCGGCATGAAACGCAAAGTTGCACTACTTTTGGTGCTTGATCCCTATGCAGAACTTATCATCATGGATGAACCTACGAATACACTTGACCCGACGATGCGCACAGCGCTCTTAGATGAAGTTAAAGCTGCAAAAAAACGTGGGCAGGCGGTCTTCTTTTCTTCGCATGTTCTTAGTGAGGTTGAAACCGTTTGCGATCGCATAGGCATTTTACGAAAAGGCCAATTGGTTCATCAGCAATCCATGAGCGACCTAGCATCTGGAAGGCGCATTCGTTTACGGCTAACTCGCGATACCACCATTCCCGATTTAACAGGGTTGCTTTTAGTTCGCAAAGAAGAAACGCTTTTGCATCTTGAACATAATGGCGCACTCGAACCCCTTATGGGTTGGATCGGCAAACTTGATCTCTTAGAGCTTAGTATCGAACCTTTGGGCCTTGATAGTATTTATCGAAAAATCCATGGAGATGGCGTGTGATTCTCACTCTTGTTCTTAAACTTCTTCGCGATCTCAGGCTGACTTTGTTCGTCACCGCTTCTCTCCTTTGCTTGTTCCAGGTCTTCTGGACCAAAATTATGGAACGCATCATCGCACAACTCGCGCCCTTCTTTTATGGCATGGCTGGGTATTCTGGTATCGATATCAAGCAAGTTGAAAAAGTTGTTTTTGATGGCCCGGGTAAACTCATCCGATCGATCATCGGTGGCGAAACCATCGACCTTAATAACGCAATGGATATGTTCACCATCGCCTATGTTCATCCCCTAGTTCAAACCATCATTTGCATCTGGGCAGTGGGAAGAGCAGCGGGTGCTCTCGCAGGCGAAATTGACCGGGGCACCATGGAGCTTCTTCTTTCCCAACCCATTGGCAGGGGCACTTTAATTCTTGCCCACCTCGTTGTTGATATCATCACCATTCCACTTATTTGCCTAAGTATGTGGTTTGGTTCTTATGTTGGCTACTGGCTTGTAAACCCCTTAACATTGAAAGAATACGATAATCTTCCCAAGATCCAAAAGGTGGATATCGAGTTTGGAATCGCAGGGCTGAAAGTGAAAATAAAAGATCCCACATTAACAGCAGCACCTGTTCAGACAAAAATGCTACCAGGCGAAGGAAGGCTCGCATTACATCCAGAACTTCTTGGTAAAGGCTTACTAGCTACAGGCGGTTTGATTTTCGCTATCACAGGCATCACCATGGCTATTTCAGCAACTGGCAGATTCAGGTTCCGAGTTCTGGGCTATGCCGTTTTTCTTATTCTTATCATGTTCCTCGTTAATGTAATTTCACAAGTATGGGAACCACTCATGCCCTTACGCCCACTCACCATCTTTTATTACTATCAGCCTCAGCAAATGATTCTGGGTAGAGGATGGAGCGTCAATTTCTCGGAGTGGAACCAAGGCGAAACTTTATTTCAAGTACCGTGTCTTCTCGTTCTTTATGGCGTTGGAACTTTAGGATACCTAATATCTTGGCGCATCTTCGAACGCAGAGATATACCTGCGCCCATCTAAAAGGTATACTCTTAGTCATAGCTATTTAATCGAACTCTCATGGTGGTTTGCTATGAACAAGAATTTACGCAGCCGTGTTTTGATTTTCTCATCCTTCGCACTCATCGGCCTCGTAACATTCCTCTCTGGGTTTGAATTCCTCTCTGCGCAAGGAGCTGTTCCCAAACCTTCCAACACTTGGATTTTCGATGCCAAGGGAGTTTCCAGCCAACGAATCTCTGATAAAGCTGGCAGATTCTCAGGAAAAACGATTGGCGTGCCCTCCTTTAAACAACTTGATGCACAAAGCTTTCATGAGTTTCATGGCACCGATGGGTTCCTTCTCAAAGAGAACGCAACTGGCGCAGAGCCCGGGATGCCTCATGAAAAATTCTCGCTCTCTTCCTGGATTCGAATCGATGAAGGCACCACCAACGGAGGTATCATTGGCTGTATCCAAGACAATGGCAATTACGAAAAAGGCTGGGTCCTTGGCTACGATAACGACAAATTCACCTTCACTCTAAGTTCAAATGGTGCAGATGATGGCGATGGAAAAATCACCACACTTCGTTCCAAATCCAGTTATCAAAAAGGAAAATGGTTTCACCTGGCTACTTCCTACGATGGTGCTTCCATGCGTATTTTTATCAATGGCAAACTCGAAGGCGAAACTAAGGAACAATCCAAGGCCATCAACTACGCATCTGCAGCGCCTTTCATCATTGGTAGATACCGCGATGATGATGAAGATTTTGGTTTAGTTGGTGCAATCAAGGAAATTAATCTCTATCAATCTGCATTATCAGCAGATCAAATTACAGCCCTTTTCGAAAAAGATGCTGCCCTTGCAACCCTTGCCCCAATACCTCTTCCCACTGGTTTTGTAATTGCACCTTATTTGCAATTCCCAACAAAAAACTCCATAACCATCATGTGGGAAACTTCTGCTATTGCATCTTCAACAGTAAAGTTTGGCACCAAGCTCCCGTTAGAAATGTCTACCACAAAAGAGGGAGCCTCGCTTATTCATGAGGTACTGCTAGAAAAACTTGAACCTGCAACCAAGTACTTTTACCAAGTTGAAAGCAAATCTGATGCAGGTGGAGTTGCTCAATCAGGGATACTTACTTTTCAAACTGCAGTTGTTGATGATGAACCCTTTTCTTTTTGCGTGATAGGCGACACCCAGAAAAATCCAAAAATGACAGGCAAAGTCATGAAGCTTATTTGGGAGCGAAGGCCGCATTTCCTCATGCATGTTGGCGATGTCGTCGATAATGGCCCTGATAAAAAAGAATGGGTCAACGAACTCTTCAAACCCTCCATCGATCTTCTTTGCAGAGTCCCCGTCTTCCCTACGATTGGTAATCATGAAAAAAATCATGAGCATTACTACAACTATTTCTCACTGCCTAAACCAGAATATTTCTACCGCTACAGCTATGGAAATGCAGATTTCTTCGTGCTTGATAGTAACAAATCGCTGCTCCCTCTTACCCAGCAATACGCCTGGCTTGAAAAGGAACTTGCATCCTCCAAGGCTACCTGGAAAATCGTCTACCATCATCATCCCGCCTACTCTTCTGATGATAACGATTATGGTGATACCTGGGTGGGCGGCTCCAACCTAGGCGACAAGAATGTCCGATCTATTGTTCATCTCTACGAAAAATATGGTGTAGATATGGTATTCAACGGCCATGTTCACGTTTATGAACGAACACTTCCAATCAAGAGCGGGAAGGTCGATCGCTTAAAAGGTATCACTTATGTAACCAGCGGAGGCGGGGGCGGCTCGCTCGAAAACTTTGCGCCTACCCCCACATGGTTCAAAGCGGAAATCAGGTCCGATTATCACTTTTGTCAGATCTCCATCACAGGCAGCCGACTTAATCTAAAAGCATTCGACCACGAAGGGCGCCTGTTCGATCAATGGGATAAAGACAAGTAGTACCAACTAATTTACAGCTTACGAAACTTCCAGCACAGGCTTGCCCAACACATTCATCTTGGGGGTAATACCTAAGCCGGGAGCGGTGCTTGCAGACATTTTCCCATCGATTCTTTTAGGCGCTCCATCTGCAATACTTACAGAAACATAGCTGTTAAAATCAGTAGCGGAGAACTGAAATTCCGGAGGGGTGCTTTGTGCCAAGTGGGCAATCGCTGCAGTGATAATATCCCCGCCCCAACTATCTTCTAATGTCATAGCAATGCCAAGTGAGACACAAAGATCGCGTGCCTGTTTTACTTTCGTAAGACCGCCAAACTTGCTGATTTTAAGATTGACCACATCCATCGCCAAGTCTGCATTTCCTTTCATCAACACATCAACCGAATCAATCACCTCATCAAGAATGAAAGGATTGTTGGTATGCCTTCGAATGGAAAGGCATTCTTCGTAAGAAAGGCATGGTTGCTCGATATAAACATCAACATCTTTAACAGCTTTTACAACCCTCATCGCATCGTGCATAAGCCAACCGGTGTTGGCATCTGCAACTAATCTATCGCCTGGTTGTAATTTAGCTGCAACAGCTTGGATACGCGCAATATCAACTGCGGCATCGCCACCAACCTTAAGCTGAAAACGCTTGTAACCTTCTGCCCGATATCCCGCAACTTTACTAGCCATCGCTTCCGGAGCTTCCTGAGAAATGGCCCGATACAAGTTAACGCTCTCGCCATATCTTCCACCCATTAAAGTACAAACAGGTTGGTTCGTAACCTTGCCAAGGATATCCCAACAAGCCATATCAATGCCCGATTTTACATAGGCATGGCCTTTAAGCGCAGCATCCATTAAGCGATTTAACTTTTGCAATTCAATTGGATTTTCACCAATCAAATGTCTGCCTAGTTCAACGATACCAGCGCGCACGCCGTTGGCATACGCAGGAAGATAGAAGGGCCCAAGCGGGCATACTTCGCCATAGCCTATAACCCCTGTGTCGGTTTCGATTTCAACCACGGTCGAATCAAAAACAGAGACGGATTTACCACCCGACCATTTGTAACTACCTTCAACAAGAGGAAGATCAACTTGATAAGCTCGAATACGCTTGATTTTCATGGTGGTCACTCTTAAACAAATTAAATATCAGTAATACGAAATAGTAAAACACTTACCGCTTAACTTCCATTACTAATTATTATTAAACAAATACTTAGTCAGCAAATCGTAAAGATGCCTCGTGGTGTTCTTTCCTTCATTAATGCTATGGCTTCGATTAGGGTAAGCGAGCATGGTGAATTGTTTGTTATGGCTAATTAGTTCATCAATAAGTGTTTCCATTCCTAGGTAATGACAATTGTCATCACCTGTGCCATGCACAAGAAGCAGCTTACCTTTCAACTGATGGGCAAAATTAATGGGCGAACCATTTTTATACCCCTCTGGATTATCTGCGGGCAGTCCCATGTAGCGTTCCTGATAAATAGTATCGTAGTGGCGCTGATTAGGCACGGGAGCAATTGACATACCAGTTTTATAAAGATCAGGATGGCGAAAAACAGCATTGAGAGTCATCGACCCACCACCACTCCAACCCCAGATCGCAATTCTAGAAGCATCCATATAAGAATGCGTTTTCAAAAGTTCTTTGAGCGCATTAGCCTGATCAGAAGATGCAAGGATTCCAACCTGCCTGTAAACACTTTTGCGCCAATCCCTTCCCCTAGGCGCTGGCGTACCCCGGTTATCAATACTCATAACCAAATACCCATTTTGGGCAAGCATGGCATGCCATAAAAAACGTTTCCCATCCCAGCGATCAAGCACGGTCTGCCCTGCAGGTTCGCCATATACATAAAACAAAACAGGATATTTTTTAGCAGGATCGAACTCGGGTGGTTTGATGCACCAGCCATCCAATTCAACACCTTGATCAACCTTTACTCTGAAGAACTCGGTACCCACCTTCTTGATCGTCTCAAGCTTCTTCTTAAAGGCTGCGTTTTCGGTGTAAGTCTTGATCACCTTATGATCAGCAAGATGAATCAAACGGGCGGAAGGTGGGGTATTGAAATTGGAAAACCGATGAACCGCATGGGTCGCATCAGGCGATATAGAATAAGCATGCGTACCTTTCATATCCTTAGGGCTTACCAACTCAGGATTTCCACCATTAAGGGAAACCCGGTAAAGATATCTTTGCGTAGGGTTATCAGGCGAAGCTAGATAGTAAAGCAAACCATTCTTTTCATCCACACACTCAATATGAGTGACATCAAAATTACCCTTGGTGATCTGGGTTATTTTATCCCCACTACGGGAGACCAGATAAGCATGGCACCAGCCATCGCGTTCGCTCAGCCATATAAAATTCTGGTTCTTGTTTATCCAAAGAAATTCGTTATCGTTTTCGACCCAGGCCTTATCTGTCTCGATCATAATGGTGTTGCACTTGCCGGTTTTGGGGTCTGCAATCATCACCGTGTTTTTATTTTGCAATCGATTAAACTGCTGCAGCACAATGCTGTTTTCCACCCAGTCCATCTTTGCAAGGTAATGATCGCGGGAGTCGCCAGGAATTTGCAAGAAAGCTGTTTCGCCACCTTTTACGCTGACAACGCCAATCTTCGCTGCAGGGTTTTTCTCGCCAGTTTTCGGATATCCAAAAGTAAGCAACTTTGCATAGGGGCCATCCGAACTACTGGTGATAAGAAAATCTTTGACGCCTTCGGTATCGATTTGCCAGTAAGCCACAGAATTACTGTCGGGGCTCCAACGAAAGCCTTTTCTCAAGCCTAATTCTTCTTCATAAACCCAATCGAAAGTGCCATTGATTAATTTTGCAGTGCCATTAGTGGTAAGAGGTGTGATATTAAAATCGATAAGATCTTGAACATACAAGTTGTTTTTATGAACAAAACAAACGCGTTTACCATCAGGGGAGAAGGTTGCAAACATAAGCGTAGAAGGCAAAAAATCACTTCCCAATTTTTTCAGTTCTCTATTGGAAAGATCAAGCACCCAATAGTCTCCCCGTGAATTTACACGCCATACTTTCTTACTGTTGGTGTAAATCAGCAACTTGGATCCATTATCCGAGAATTCATAATCTTCGACATTAAGAGGTTTGGTTTCCCCTGCAGGAATCAGCCAATGCTCGGGAACAAGGGTTTCCTGAACCCCTGAATTCAAATCATGGGATACAAGCTTCTGGCCTTTGTCACCAGATTCGAGGGAGATGCTGACCGCACCATTTTTACGCCATCTGGTTGCTGGCGCACTTTCAAGTTCAAATTCTTTAGAGTTAAAAATCCGATCGACTGTAAGAATACCGGGATCAACCTTGGCAGCTTGGGCGTTAAGTTCAAAAGCAAATAGATCTATGATCAATAAAAACAAAAAAGAAACTGGAATAACTCTAAAGGCTTTCATTGTCGACCCTTAATAAAAAATAACAAACCCTGGATGTTGTAATTATTCTAACGAAGGAATCTTACCCATGCTAACAAGTTAAAACAAAAGTAATCAACAAAGCAAATGCAACCAACTGGCACCAAGAAAAATACAACATACGATCAAAAGTTATTATTACTCCACTGATTTTTATAGTAACCTAGAATCTGGCGTTCATACCTTAAAAGTAAAACCTTCCAGCGAGAATTTAAAATGAGCCAACCTGTATTCACCTTCGATGTACATCTCGATCTCAGCATGAACGCCCTCGAATGGAATCGCGATCTGCGCTGGTCCATCGAAAAAATCCGCAGGTGGGAATACACCATGAAGGATAAAGTCGACCGGGGCAACAACACTGTAAGCTTCCCGGAAATGCGTAAAGGGCACATAGGGCTATGCGTTGCAACCCAGATAGGCCGCTATTCCCCCTACTTCCACAAACTCCCCGGTTGGAATTCCCCCGAACAAGCCTGGGCCCAAACTCAAGGGCAATTAGCATGGTACCGGGCCATGGAAGAAGCGGGCGAACTCGTACAAATCCGTAACCTCGCACAACTCAACAACCATCTCGATTTATGGAAAAATTTCAATTCTTTCACCGGGGCACAACCCTACACCCAAGAATCGCTTAAAAAGCCGAACCACCTTCCCATCGGCTATATTCTAAGCCTTGAGGGTGCAGACTCGATTGTTACGCTAAAGCATCTCGAACGCAGTTATGAAGATGGGCTTCGAGCCTTGGGGCCCGCCCACTACGGCCCAGGCAGATACGCCCATGGCACCGATGCCGAGGGTTCCCTTCCAGCCGCGGGCAAAGATCTTCTCAAGGAAATGCAACGCCTAGGTATCATCCTAGATGCAACCCATTTAAATGATGCTTGCTTCTGGGATGCCATGGATATTTATCATGGGCCTGTCTGGGCAAGCCATCAAAACTGCAGGGTGCTTGCGCCTTGGAACCGCCAATTTGCAGATGATCAAATCAAAGCAATCGTTGAACGAGGTGGCGTTTTAGGCATGGCCTTTGATGCCATCATGATGGTGCCTGGTTGGGTTCATCTCAAAAGCAAACCTTCTGACTTTCAATTGAAGATCGAACGCATCTGCGATCATATTGACCATATCTGCCAGATTGCTGGAAATGCAAAACATGTTGGTATTGGAACCGATCTCGATGGCGGGTTTGGTAATGAGCAAACGCCCATGGACCTCGACACCATTGCAGATTTGCAAACCATTCCGGGATTACTGGATCGCAGGGGATATTCAAAACCCGATATCGAAGGAATCATGGCGGGCAACTTCATCAACCTACTTCGCAAGGCCTGGAAATAAAACCACCGCATAACCACAAAATAATGAGCGGCGGATGTTAATCCGCTGGTAATCAGAGCCGGAAGCGTTAGCGACGATAAGCAAAGCAAAAGCATTTGCCACGGACAAACACGGAATTAAATCAGAGCCGGAAGCGTTAGCGACGGTAAGCAAAGCATTTGCCACGGACGAACACGGAATTACACGGAATAAGAAGGGAAATCAGAACCGGAAGCGTTAGCGACGGTAGGCAAAGAAGAAGCATTTGCCACGGATTTACACAGAAAAGAGAGAAAAAAACCACTTCCGTCATTTTCGCGAATGCGGAAATCCATTTTTACAGCAAGGCAAGAATGGACCCCCGCATACGCGAGGGTGACCAAGGCGCAAGGTAAGCATAGAAGATACATTGGCCACGGAATTACACGGAATAAATAGGGAATCAAGGCATTTTCACCGCGAAGACGCAAAGGGCGCAAAGGAAAACAAGAAATCTAAACTTCTATGCTGCTTCTTGGCGTCCTTAGCGTCTTTGCGGTAAAGATTCTTGGCGAGCTGGCCAGCCATAGAAATGCATTTGCCACGGACGAACACGGAAAATAAAAATAAAGACATTTTCACCGCGAAGACGCAAAGAGCGCAAAGAAAAACAAGAAATCCAGGCTTCTATGCTGCTTCTTGGCGTCCTTAGCGTCTTTGCGGTAAAGATTCTTGGCTCTGGCGGGTTTTGAAGGAAGACAAATTCCGGATGAAGGTATGTAAATAACCGTCGCTGACGCTTCCGGCTCTGATCCAGTTCCTACTTTGCGTTGGGCTTTAGCTCCGCTGTCATTTCCAATAACTCCGCAAGCATTTTATCGGATGCATTCTTTTCTAAACGATTGGTTCCCATCCAAGTTTCATAACCACCCAGTTCATGATGCCTAGGCGTAGGCAAATAACCATAGTAGCCATGCGCCAATGAAACCAACCAACCTCCCTGAATCGGGCTTTTCTTTTTGTATTCCAACCCGATTTCACAAAACACCTCGCAAGGCATGGTGGCAATCGATCGATCACCAATCCTCAACACCTGCAAAGGCATCTTCAATTTTTCCGGATAATCTGCCATGGTGGAAATTCGCTGGGCATAAATAGCTGAGAGATTCCCCTTGGCAGGGTCTTTAGTAGGGTCTGCAAGAGTTTGTTTCACCCATGCCATATCGGCAGAGTCGGGCCTTCGAAGGCCGATAAGTGGTTCGCGAAAGCGGGCGCCAAGTGTTGCATAAGATTCATACTTCAACTTGGCCACCGCTTCGGCCACCTTGGTTGCAAGGTCGTTTGCGACAATGGTCATTTGCTCATAGGGTTTTTGTCTGCCGCGTGGGGTTTTAAAATTAATGTTGTTGATATCGCCACTGGTACCATTGGCCATCAATGCAACAAAGGAATTGTTTTGTGGGCTGAGTAATTCTTTTAGTTTTTCGCAATAAACGCCGTAATAGTCTGAAGATATATCCCCATTTTCCACACCACCAACATAATGAAGTGAATAAGAAGAGAACAAAGCAATGGGTTTGCCATTGGGTTCACGGAGGGAAATAAACGAGGCAGTGGGATCGGTAGGTCCAGCGGGTTCGATTAGGTCAGGATTGCCTGCGCCTGGATTCATTTTCACACGGTCTAATTTCCCAAAGGGGTTAAGGGGCATTTTGCCATCCTTCAAAAACCATCTACGATTAAATACATGCTCGGGGGCTTCAACATTTCCAAATGCAATTTCACTTACCCGCAATTGATCGTTGGCTTTTTTTACTCCATCTGCAATTCTCCGTACCACCAACTTTTGATATTCATCCAAGGTTTGCTTAATGGATCGTGGGTTCTGCCCCAATACACTGGCAGCAGAATGGGTATGCGTTGCAGAGATCAAAACATTCGCTGCGGGTATTCCTGTTTCCTTTTCAATGATGATTCGCGCTTCATCACTAACATGCTTCGCAATGCCTAAAAGATCTAAAACAACGATGGCTAATTTCGTTGTGCCATCATCCAGCACCAAGCAACGGGCATGAAGTTGATCATGCACCCTCGTTGAGGGGAAGGGCACAAAGCCGCCTATTATTTTACTGCCTAAAGGCGAGGTGATATCCGAAATTGCAGCACCCGCACGAAAGATTTTCTCTGCACCTAAAGTATTATTCGGGATAAAAATGCAGACCAAGAACATTACAAGAGCTGTAAATAAAGGCTGATTTTTGCAATACATCCTGAAACTCCTTAGGAAATTAAATGCGCTTTTAAAGGAATAATGAGCATAACGGTTTTTTGATAAAGACTATAGAAGAATCACGATAACCAAATAAACATTGCGGATAAATCACTTATAAGGTTGTTCTGAAATAAAAAGAACCGCCGTAAATAGATTACGGCGGTTCAAGGTTTCTAAAACTTAATTAATACTAATAATTACTCATCCAAGTTGGCCCTAATCCCATCGGTAGCACCGATTGAATATTTCAAAGTTACCGCATTAACGGTATCTTTAATAAATCGTACAGACCCATCGCCCATGGTTGCATTAACGCCACCACCGTGAAAACTAAATGGCTCATCATTGGGGCCGCAATTATTTACGCTCCACAAGCATG
>JBIIMS010000016.1:0-91895 GCA_044337875.1 Gemmataceae bacterium | reverse complement strand
AGTGTACTTTTACCCGAACCATTTGGGCCAACAAGCGCCGTGCAAGTGCCAGATCGAATCTCTAGGTTCACACCTCTTAGCGCCGGGGTCAGCGCACCGGGATAACCAACGACTATATCTTCGGTAAAAAGAGAAGGCGCGCCTATCACCGGGTCGGCATGACGACCGCTTGAATAAGGAAACCCTGGTTCGCTCATTGTTTTAGCGCATCCACAATAGTAGTAACATTGCTACGGATCATATTTTCATAGGTATCGCCTGGGGTGCCCGGTTTGCCTAGGGCATCAGTAAAAAGGGGAGGTGCCAGCTTCACGCCCGCCTCACGCGCCAATCGCTCCATAACTTTTGGGTTCTGAGTATTCTCAGCGAAAATGGCCGGCACCTTCGCAGCTTTGATGGAATCAACCAGCTTGGCAAAAGTAACTGGGGAAGGATCCGATGCCTCAGTAGAAAAAGACGATAACAAAGTACCTAAGACTTGAAATCCATAGCGATTTGCAAAATAGCCAAAGGTGTCGTGACTAGTAACCAGCTTTCTTCGGTCTTTGGGCAATATTTCAACCTGCGCCAAAACCCAGAGATCGAGCGCCTCAAGCCGTTTTAGATACTTTGTTGAGTTGGTCTTATACTTTTCTGAGTTGACTGGATCAACCTCTGCGAGTTTGTCGCGGATGATACCCACCATATGAATTGAATTTTCGACTTCATGCCAAACGTGCGGATCATCTTCGTGCTCATGTTTTTCGCCTACTTTATCATTATGATTGCACTCGCCCTCAAGAATCGCTAAACCCTGTGTGACGACAACCCGCCTGGCCTTGGAATTTGATGCAGCATGTAATTTATCGAGCCAAGGCTCGAATCCGATACCGTTTTCAAAAACCAAATCAGCATCCGCAAGACCAATGCCATCCTTCGGAGTAGGTTCAAAGGTGTGAGCATCTCCATCTGGGCCGACAAGAACAACAATCTCGGCACAATCTGCAGCAACATTTTTGACCAGATCGCCAAGCACACTGTAGGTGACAACAACACGGAGTTTTCCTGGTCGTCGCGCCTGATTCGAACACCCCGCCAGAACTAAAAGTGCGAAGGCCATTGCAACCAAACCAAAGGGAAAACCTATTCTTTGCATAATTCAACCCTTTAATAATGAGCGCGAATGAAACTTCAACGATGCCTTAATCACCAAAATCACGGAGCAGTTATTAACGTCTGCCTAAGAACTTATGTGGAAAAAGACACAAACCGCCCCAATTCAACGCATTGCTAAACTGCATTATCTTCCCAAAATAAGTTTTACAATGTTATACCAAGTAAGTATTACTTAATAATACTTTTTAAAATGGTAATGGCAAGAGGGTCGGCACTTTTTGCAAAAATAGCTTTAATTATTTCCAAGAATTATTGATTTAAAAAATCACGCCCGCGTTGAAATAACAGGCATAAAATTGATGGTAACTGATACCCTGCAATTCAGACTTTTAAAACACTTTTACATGGCCAAGAGTTGTTGTGCTCAAGGCAGGAAATTGCACCAAAAGAACTCCAACTTAACATGATTCTTTTCAAAAATGATCAGCGATTTGTTTACTTTTCATTTAACCAATCAAGGTTGAAGCGAGCGAGGGAAATTACATCCTTACCTTCATATAGGCAAAGGATGGTGCCATCTGAAAGTACTGCGAGGTCGCTGTAAGCGCTGGGGCCTGCTTCCAAAGTTTTATTAACGGACCATGTTTTACCATCATCACGACTCAGCTTGATCGAAAGATTTTCACGCTTGCCTCTGCCCGCTGGAATCTCTTTCTTGGCAGCATCAAGGCCCAAAGTATGAGGCGCAGAATAAAGCAAAGTACCTAAGTTCGAAGGGTGGGAAACAATACTTGCCATGCAAATGGGTTCCCAGAGTTGCGGATGAAAGTAAGGCTTGGTCCAATCGGTTGCGCCATTGGGGCTAGTGGTAATGAGCTTACGATTGGCCTTTGATACATTGCGGTTCACAAGCATTACGGAACCATCCGAAAGTTCAGTAATCATGGTTTCGTTTGGATTGCCCATCTCACCTTCATTGGGCAAAGGCATCTCGCCTACCTTCCAAGTTTTACCATGATCATCACTATATATGGTGGCTGAAGCAGAGGGTTTATGCTCGCCCGGTTTTCCATAAGCCAACCAAATAGGAACGACCAATCTGCCACTCTTCAATTGGATACCATGGCCCGGCCCGGTTGCAATCACATTCCAATTATACTTCATGCGGAAAGGCTCAAAGGTTGCTGTGATATCCACTGGTTTGCTCCAAGTGATACCGTCATCGTTACTGCGCATGGAAAAGCATCGGGAGTAGTTGATGCAATAAAGAAAGTGGATATTACCTGTTTGGTGATTGACGATTGCAACGGGATTGTTGACCGTCTGTTCGGTTTCACCATCTTTCTTTTTGGTGGGATTCCCCTCTATGCGGGTGCCGGTATGGGCTATCTTTTTTTGCAGTTCCCAAGTTTTGCCACCATCAGTAGAACGGCGCAAATGCACTTCAATTTCGCCCCAGTCGGAAGAGTTGTTTTTCCGTGCTTCACAATACGCCAGCACCGTGCCCTTGGTGGTTACCACAATACCGGGAATGCGATACGAACGAATACCCTCTGTGTTTGCAAGAAAAACCGTGTTCTTTTCTAACAGGGGTTGTGCAGTTGCATTGTGCAGGGAAAACAACAGTGCCAACGAAGGCAAAATCATAACTTTGAAGAAGTTCTTATGATTAATCATTGCTTTTAAATCACCTCAAAAAATATTCATGAGCTAAAAAGATAATATTAAGGTACCCCATAAAAGTTATGGGGTATATTAATAAAAAAGAAACAATCATAATCATACTATTTCGCAGAATAATACTGGCATGATCATGGGCGATCATAAATAATACATCATTAGATATGGGTGTATTTGCATTCTCAAAGCAGGCCTTGCATGATTTTTAAACTCCCGTTATCACTCCCATTAAGACTCGTCTTAATTACCATATTTTTTTTGATAACCTTGATAACAGGGTTGACAATTACTTTAATTAGTCTCAGTCAGAATCTACAAAACCGTAATAATTTCGCCAAAGCAATCGGATATCATCTTTCCTTTAATATCAATCAAAACCTGGACAGGGTCATTCATGAAATAGAGGATTTTGTAAACTCCACTGAACGACTTTATAAAAAGCACAACCCCGAAGGAAACAATCACAAGAACTTCCTTAATGTTTTGGCGGATAACCTGATTGAGAACCCCGGATATGGGGCCATGGTCTACAGGGATGAAAAAACAGGTAAAACATTTATTTTAAAGGCACCCTCCATTGACCAGTTCAAGTATGCTTCAATAAGGTATTCAATAATACCGTCCCAAGATAATAATTACACAGATGCAGATATAAAGCTGAGGGAATTCATACCTAATCCGATGAGTGAGACAGTCACAAAAAAAGTCTACCAACTCACCACATATCCTGAAAAACCTTACGAAGTAATACCTGATTGGCCTTATAACTTTAACAATGCCCCATGGTATCTGTTGGGGAAATCATTACCCGCAAATTCCAAATGCATGTGGACTGAATCTTTTGTTTTTAAAAATTCAGATGACATTAAAAAGCATGGTTCCGGTATTCATTGCGTCAAATCCATATTCAACGATAAAGGCGAACTCGCTGCAATCATATGTATGGAAATAAGTAATTCCATGATCAGCGATTATCTGACAACCTTGTTGGAGGATTTGCATACAGAAGGTTTAAAGGGATTTATATTTGAAAAGCATCCGGATGGATCAAAAGTTTTGATCGCAAACTCAGTGCAAGATGACAATTTACCGGAGGTTGACAGAAACAATTGGGCCCTGATCAATAATCCTGAGGAAATGAAAGATACTGCTATTTCAGCGATGATCAAAAGTCTGCCTAAAGAATTCAGCGCCATCCCAGATATACCAGGGCACCAAATTTTTAAATTCTATGACCACGAAAAAGGTTATGTGGGGAGTGCAGCTAGTTTGGTTCCGGGTCAAATGCCCTGGTGGGTGTTGTGTCTATACATCCCGGAAAATGTTTTGTACGCTGAATCTTTTAAACAGTTCCAAACAACAATGCTTATCACCGTATTTATAATTTTAACCAGCACGATCTTGTCGATATTTTTCGCCAGGAAAGCTTCTAAAAATCTTGAAAACCTTGCTCTTTTCGCAACCAAAATAGGCAGGCTCGATTTCAATCATAAAATTGAAATTCTATCTCCAATCAAGGAAGTTCAAAACGTTGCAAAATCCATGGTTCTAATGCAGGTCGGGCTGAAATCCTTCACCCAATATCTGCCCAAAGAAATGCTTAAAAGCTTGTTTGATTCAGGATCCACAGCTAAACCCGGTGGAAAAGAAAAAGACGTCACCATCTTTTTTACTGATATCGTTAACTTCACCCATTACTCCGAAATCCTCGCCCCTAATGATCTGGTTTTACAACTCAATGAATACCTGGGTTGCTTCTCTTCCGTTATCAATAAAAACCGGGGCACCGTGGACAAGTATATTGGCGATGCGGTGATGGCTTACTGGAATGCACCCAAGGACTGTGAAGACCATGCCTTCAAAGCTTGCGAAACCGCACTTCAAGGCCTGCATAATCTTTCCTTCCTGCAGAAGGAATGGACCCGATTAAATAAACCAATTTTCAATGTCAGGATTGGTATTAACTCGGGAAACGTGGTGCTTGGAAACATTGGTACTGAAGAACATCTTAGCTACACGGTGGTGGGCGATAATGTTAATCTTGCCAGCAGGCTTGAAAGCTTGAACAAGGTTTATGGAACGAATATCATGATTTCCGATTCCACCCTAAAAGCATGCGGCGACAAGTTGGTGACCCGCCCGATAGACTTGGTTGCTGTCAAAGGGAAAGAAAAGAAAATACTGGTGCACGAACTTCTAGGTATAACTAATCAAACATCCAGCAAAATAGTAAGTTTTTGCAATGAATTTAAAGTCGCATTTGCAGCTTACTTGAATAAAGATTGGTCACTCGGCGTGCAACTTTTTGAAAAAATCGCAGGGCAATATCCAGACGATCGGGCTACCAAAATTCATCTGGATCGTTGCAGGCAATTTATAATTAACCCGCCTGATCCATCTTGGGATGGTGGGCAGGAGATGAATAAGAAATAAGCCCTTCCATTACTAAGGAACCAAATGAACATTTATTCGATCACTCCATTAGCAATCATTCTTTCACTGGCAATTAATTCTTCCGCTTTAGCCCAACCCAAACCGGCAAATTCGCTACCCCGCAGTACCCCCGAAGCTCAAGGGGTTTCTTCTGCAATCATCCAAGCATTCATCGAGGCTGCAGATAAAGAAATCAACACCATGCATAGCTTTATGCTAGTGCGCCATGGGCATGTAATTGCGGAATGCTGGTGGAGTCCCCAAACTTCTGAAACTTCGCACATATTAAATTCTCTCAGCAAAAGTTTTACATCCACCGCAGTGGGCCTTGTAGTGGCAGAGGGCAAGTTGAGCGTTGAAGATCCCGTGCTTAAATTTTTTCCAGACCTTGCACCTGCTGAACCTTCAGAAAATTTGAAAGCAATGAAAGTCAAGGATCTGTTAACGATGTCTACAGGGCATGACAAAGAACCCAAACCCGGGCCACAGGATATCTGGGTAAAAACTTTCCTAGCACACCCTGTACCCCATAAGCCAGGTACCAAATTTGTTTACAACTCCCAGGCGACTTACACACTCTCCGCAATTGTTCAAAAATTAACCGGAAAAACTGTACTTGAGTATCTACAACCCAGACTGTTTGAACCGCTGGGAATCAAAAATCCCACCTGGGGAACCAGCCCACAAGGCATTACCCTTGGCGGTTGGGGGCTCTTTATCACCACTGAAGATATCGCCAAGTTTGGACAACTCTATTTGCAAAAAGGAAAATGGAATGGCAAGCAGTTAGTGCCCCAAGATTGGGTCGAAGCAGCCACGGGCAAGCAAGTTGAAAACGGACCCAAGCCCAACAGCGATTGGGGCCAAGGTTATGGCTACCAGTTTTGGCAATGCAGGCATTGCGCCTACCGGGGCGATGGTGCCAGCGGGCAGTTCTGCATTGTTCTTCCAGAACAAGATGCAGTAATCGCAATCACCGCACATACAGGAAACATGCAGGCACAATTAACCCTTATCTGGGATAAACTGTTACCCGCATTCAATGCCAAGGAGTTGGAAGTAAATAAAGCTGCCCAAGAAAAGATGAAACAAGCTTTCGCAAATCTGAAGGCAAAAGAA
Source organism: Gemmataceae bacterium (assembly GCA_044337875.1). Lineage (GTDB taxonomy): Bacteria > Planctomycetota > Planctomycetia > Gemmatales > Gemmataceae > UBA969. The sequence continues at coordinate 85,568 of JBIIMS010000016.1, read as the reverse complement.
GGCCCTCCGAAGAAGTAGAGATTCATCGTTGATTTGACTTCAACACACCTCTGCAACTTCTTGCTGGTTTGAATAGGTCTTGCAGATTAAGATGCTTTTTTATTCCTTTAACGAACGGCAGTGATCATTCATGCCCATTTCAGGCAAACCCTGGTACCGCATTCTTTACATTCAAGTATTGATCGGGGTTGCATTGGGCATTGGTATAGGGGCATTTTTCCCTGAGATTGGCAACTCCCTCAAGCCACTTGGCGATGCCTTTATCAAGCTTGTAAAAATGATGATAGCCCCGATTATTTTCTGCACCGTGGTGCATGGCATCGCTTCCATGGGCGACATGAAGAAACTCGGAAGGGTTGGATTCAAGACCTTGTTATACTTCGAAATTGTTTCAACCCTCGCCCTTTTGATCGGGCTGGTTGTGGTTAATGTTCTAAAACCCGGTGAAGGATTTAACATCGACATCTCCACTTTGGACCCCTCCCTTGCAAATGGCTATGCTCAAAAGGCCAAAGGGCATAGCATGATCGATTTCTTTCTCAACATTATTCCCAGCACGATTTTTTCGCCATTCTTCAATGGCGACCTACTCCAGATACTTTTCATTTCCATCCTGATGGCATTTGCTATCACCCTCATGGGTGAAAAAGCAAAGCCTATATTAGATGTGATTGATACTGGATCGAAAGTTTTTTTCAACTTGATGAACATCGTAGTAAAGTTCGCACCCTTTGGCGCTTTTGGCGCAATGGGGTTTACCATCGCAAACTATGGATTGGGAGCACTTGGCAAATTACTCGAACTCATGATCGGCTTCTACCTCACCTCCGCATTATTTATTTTCATAGTCTTAGGTGTCATTTCATGGTCTGCTGGTTTTTCAATCATCCGCTATCTTTCCTTTATCAAAGAAGAAATTCTCTTGGTATTGGGCACCAGCTCTTCAGAAACCGCTCTGCCGGGCATGATGGAAAAAAGTATTAAACTCGGTTGTTCACCATCCACGGTAGGGCTGGTTATTCCCTCTGGGTATAGCTTCAATCTCGATGGAACCAACATATATCTTTGCATGGCGGCAGTGTTTCTAGCCCAGGCAACTAATACGCGACTAGATCTTGGCCATCAACTTACTCTTCTATTAGTGGCAATGATATCTTCAAAAGGTTCTAGTGGAGTCACTGGTGCAGGATTCATCACGCTTGCTGCAACTTTAGCAACAGTACCCTCGATTCCCATTGAATCACTTTCGCTTTTGGTTGGGATTGATCGGTTTATGAGTGAATGCAGAGCCATCACCAACTTAATCGGCAACGGTGTTGCAACGGTGGTGATAAGCCGTTGGGAAGGCGAACTAACCAAGGAGCAATTAAATGAATGCTTGCAAAAATAATGGATTGAAACTTTTCATGGGCATTATCAGAACACTGATTTTCGTCAATATGATTTGTCTTCTTCCCGCATTTGCCCAGAACACAAAAAAGGGAACAGAACCCCCCTCTGCAGAAGAAGTTGCAAAAAAGAAAGCAGCAGACAAAGCTACGAACGACAAGTTTCAAATGTGGAAAAGCACCCTGCCCCAAGAACAACAGGTTTGGGAGACTGTGCTCGAAAAAAATCTGGGGAATTTCTATCTTCCCATTTATCAGGCAGAGAAGTTAAGCAATCGAATATCCGCCTGGGATTATGTCAAGGATGATCCCAAATTACCCCGGGTGCTTTTGATAGGCGATTCAGTTTCTCGAGGGTATACCCTAGCTGCAAGAGCAGCACTTGGGGGCAAGGCTAATGTGCATCGTGCACCTGAAAACTGTGGGCCCACCGCCAACGGAATTAAGAAAATGGATGTATGGTTAGGCGAAGGCAAGTGGGATGTCATTCATTTTAACTTTGGTATTCATGATCGCAAAACTTCAGCTAAGGATTACGAAGATAGATTAGAATTGATTGTAAAACAACTTAAAGCAACAGGGGCAAAGCTGATCTGGGCCACCACCACTCCCATCCCACCAGATACCAAAGATGGCCCCGAAGCATCAACAGCCATCATCGAAAAAAATCATATCGCAGCAGATATCATGAAAAAAAACATGGTTCATGTAAACGATCTGTTTGCATTTATCACCCCTCAGCTTTCGAAAGTGCAAAACCCGATGGATGTGCATTTCAAAGGCGAAGGATATGATATGCTAGGCAGGCAAGTGGCATTGAAGATCGAAGAGATTTTAAAAACCAAGTAAAGGATTAACAACATGAGCATTGAAGTGATTCGGGGCAAAGGCACACCGACAAGCCACCTACCTTTCAGCCCAGCTATCAAAGCTGGCGATTTCGTTTTTGTTTCTGGCCAGGCATCTGTTGATGAAACCGGGAAAATTGTCAACGATACTTTTGAAGGTGAATTCCGCAGGTCGCTGGAGAATACCAGAAAAATCCTAGACGCTGCTGGCCTTACTTTCGCCAATGTCGTTCAGGTTCGTTCTTATATTGATAACCCCGCGGATCTTCCCGAATACAACAAACTTTACCGTGATTACTTCAAGGAACCCTTCCCTGCCCGCACCACCATCGTCAATTGCCTGGGCGGAGCGTTGAAGTATGAAGTGGATGTAACCGCCTATGCAGGCAAATGATTTAGTGTAATTCCACGCATGGGTTTGCTATACTTGGCCTCATTGGTGTAGCTTTCCTTCCTACCCGCTTTCTTACCATGCAGGTATTTTCTTGAACATTTCCATAAACAACGATAAACCCACAAGCGTTCGACATGGCATGATCTTATGCACCACCATGGTCGCAATCATGCTTTACCTCGATAGAGTTTGCCTAAGCATCCTTGGCACTTCCATCAAGAAAGATTTGGACTTTAACGAAGTTCAGTTTGCCAATCTTTTATCCGCTTTCTTCTGGGCGTATGCACTTTGCCAGATACCCGCCGGGTGGATTGGCGATCGCTACGGGCCCCGCATCGCACTCGGAATATACCTTTTCTTCTGGTCGCTTTGCACAGGGTTAATGGGCATGGTAAGTGGCTATGCTTTATTCTTTTTACTTAGATTAGGTTGCGGGTTATTTGAAGCTGGGGCCTACCCACTTGCCAACGGCATTGTTAGGAGATGGGTGCCTTTGTCGGGCCGTGGCACAGCAAGTGGCATCGTAGCAATCGGTGGCAGGCTAGGCGGGGCGATCGCACCCATGCTCACCAACTTCCTTGCTGCAGGCGCTTCTGATGGATGGCGCAAACCCTTTGTTATTTACGGTTTGATCGGCATGGTGGGTGCAATCATTTTCTGGGTCTGGTATCGCGATGAACCAAGCCAGCATCCCCTAGTAAATCAAGCTGAAATTGATTTGATCAATGGGGCCAACCATGTTGCAGATTCTTCCAAGCCTGGCTTTCCCAGCTTCGTTGCACTTGCTACCAATCTTTCGCTTTGGTTAACTTCCTTAGTGATGATCCTTTCTAATTTTGGCTGGATTTTTATCATCACGCTTTTCCCGGATTACCTCGAAAAAGTTTTTGATACCCCCGCAGATACACGGGCCTTCTATCAATCACTGCCCCTGTATTTCGGCATTGCTGGCATGCTTATAGGTGGCTGGTGGACTGATCGCATCTTCCGCATCGCAGGGCCCAAGTGGGGTCGTTGCATTCCCATGGCTGCCTCACGCATTATCGTTGGCCTTTCCTACCTTGTTTGTCTTTATCTGGGTGATGCCCTCGGGGTTACCATTATGATGTGTGTTGTCGCTGCAGCGACCGACATGGGCAATCCTGCCTTCTGGGCTTGGTGTCAGGATGTGGGCGGAAAGTATGTGGGTTCCGTAGTTGGCTGGGGAAATATGTGGGGCAACCTAGGCGCTGCTATCGCTCCGCAGCTTTTCATACTCATTAAATCTTATCACCCGGATGATCCAAAAGCCGGGTGGGCTTCCGTTTTTCTAGTTTGTGCTGTTGTTCAAGTGATAGGGGCTGTTGCTGCCATGGGCATCGATGCCACCCACACAATTAAAATGGATGAAAACAAATCTCCTTCAGCAAATTTTTAGATAGCCCATTATTTTCGACATATAAAATTCCGCAGAATAGATTATAATCAAGTATGAAGTTAACTGGAGGTGAGTATGGCCCAGATTGAAAATGATCATGTGCGTTCTACCGCAATCGAGTTGATCAAGGGGTTGCCTAACGGCGCTACTTGGGATGATGTTATGGAGCAAGTTTACATTCGTCAGGCAATAAAAGCAGGCTTGAAGTCTGCAAGTGAAAACGAATTAATTGAAGTTGATGAGGTTCGTCGTCGCTTTGGATTGGCAGTTTGAAAGTTCGCTGGACTAAGACTGCGTTAGGCCATCTTACTGCAATTTATTAATACATCTCCCTTGACTCTGCCTATTAACCCCCATTTGGAAAACTCCTCATGAAACGAACCCTTGCTTTACTTTTTGTATTTAGTGTTGGCTTTGCCTTTGCCGCAGATCCTATTTACAGCAAACCAACCTTAGAAGGCGTTGCCTATGGCACGCATCCCGCACAGGTTTTGGACTTCTACAAAGCCAAGTCTGATAAGCCCACCCCACTTGCGTTTTTCATTCATGGTGGAGGTTGGGTTGCGGGCGATAGGCGTATCACCGATGCAGATAAATACCTCGCCAAGGGCATTTCAGTTGTCTCGATTGAATATCGATTCATTGCAGATGCAATTGATGCTGGCATAAAACCTCCTGTAAAATGGCCCTTGAACGATGCAGCCCGTGCACTTCAGTTTGTGCGTAGCAAAGCCTCTGAATGGAATATTGATAAAGCTCGCATTGGTGCATCGGGTGGATCCGCAGGCGCTTGTTCCAGCCTTTGGCTCGCTTTTCATAACGACCTCGCAGAACCGCAAAGCTCAGACCCAATCGCCAGGGAATCAACCCGCCTTTGGTGTGCTGCGGTTAATGGCGCACAAACCACACTTGATCCCAAACAGATGAAAGAGTGGACGCCCAACAGCAGATATGGTGGCCATGCTTTTGGTTTCTACCCCGATCACAAAGATCGTAAAACCCGTGACACCCAGTTCCCACAGTTTCTTGCTGCAAGAGAATCCGTGCTGCCTTGGATCAAAGAATATTCTCCTTTTGAACATGCAAGTGCGGGTGATCCGCCCATCTACATGATTTATGGTGGGCCACCTGCAATGGGCAAGGAAGAAAAAGACCCTACCCACAGCGCTAACTTTGGTGTGAAACTGAAGGAAAAACTTGATGAGCTTAAAGTAGAATGTGAATTGGTATATCCAGGCGCACCAAATATCAAACATCAAACCATGCATGAATTTCTAGTTGACAAATTAAAGGCAGAAAACAAAAAGTAAGAACTGCCCTACCTTTGAACATTACTTTTGCCTTATTCGTATTGGCCCAAGCACTCATTACTGCGACTCCGGTACAAGCTGCAAGCTTTAGCGTGTGCATTATTTTACAGGGGAGCGGTAAGGCTTTTTACCGTGCCATCCTGCTTTGCACAAGCTCCAGTACAATTATTACTAGAAGACGTACTTGCAAAATATAAATCAAAAGGAGCGGCTTAAAAATGGCTCACATTCTTTCTCGCTTTATTGATTCAATTAGTATTTAATAACTGAAGATTATTTAACTTCTAGCCTTAATCAAGGGTCAATATCATGCGTAACAGTACCATATTATTTATTGCAATCGGCTTCATTGTTGCTGCCGACACTGCAAAAGTTGATGAAAAATTAAACGGTTCCTATGTTGGCGGGGGTGGCGAAACCAATGGCAAACCATTCACCAAAGAGGACCTCAAGGATTTTAAACTCACCATAAAGGATAACAAATATACTCTTAATACTGGAACCGGTGAATCCGTTCAAGGCATTCAAACTGTTGATACCACCAAATCGCCGAAGACTATTGACGCAACCGATGGTAGTGGCCCTAACAAAGGTAAAACCATTCTGGGTATTTACGAAATCAAAGGAGATGAGTTCAAATGCTCATTTTCCCCACCAGGCAAACCAAGACCAACCAAGTTCACCACGGAAAAAGATGAAAGCGGCCAATGGGTTCACATCTGGAAGCGTGTGAAATAACAATCCTTAAGTATTAATTGCAAAAGCCCTGCGAGTGTTTTAATCACTCGCAGGGCTTTCTGCTTTTCCTATCGGCAAAAATCGACCCATCATAAGCAGCATATCACTATAGACATTTCTCATGCACATTCAAAAGCCATTATGCTATCTTAAAGCCTCGAGATTCAAACTTGACTCAGGAATAAATCCCATGCGAACTTTATCTGCTATTCTTTCGGTAATATTTCTTTTCTGCTCCAACCTATTGGCAGATACCCTTACGATCAACACCCCCCTTGATTATCAGATCGTTCAACGCAGTTCGAAGGACAAAGGCAAAATCGTTGTTGCAGGAAAACTTGAAACAACTAAAGCAGAGGTCGGTGCCATCGAAGCTCGATTAATTGGCAAAGGAATAAAAGGAGACTGGCAAAAACTTCTCGCAACCCCCAAAGGTGAATCTTTCAGGGGCAATCTAGAAGCACCGCCTGGTGCATGGTACGGAGTTGAAGTTCGGGCCCTTGAACAAAACATCCCTTTCATTTCGGCCTCGGTGGCCCATGTGGGCGTGGGTGAAGTTTTTGTCATCGCAGGTCAATCCAACTCTGCCAACCACGCAGAAGAAAAACTCAGCCCGAAATCTGACAAGGTTGTTGCATTCGATGGCAAGAGTTGGAAAGTAGCAAACGATCCCCAGCCCGGCGCAAGTGGTGGCGGTGGTAGCTTCATCCCTCCATTCGCTGATGCAATCGCTGAACAATTCAATGTCCCTGTCGGTATCGTAGCTACGGGTGTAGGCGCTAGTAGCATCCGCGAATGGCTTCCCGAAAAAACAACTTTCCCTAACCCGCCAACGCTTCTAGGCAATGTGAACAAGCTTGATTCCGGGGAATGGGAAAGCAAAGGTATTATCTTTCAACGCTTGGTATCGAAGTTGCAACCACTTGGAGATCAAGGGTTCAGAGCAGTGCTTTGGCATCAAGGGGAATCTGATGCCAACCAAGCAGACCCAAAACGCACCTTGAAAGGCGAACTCTATCAGAAATATTTGGAGCAACTTATTCGTGATAGCCGTAGGGAAGTGGGTTGGGATTTCCCCTGGTTTGTCGCTCAGGTTAGTTATCATTCGCCAGCAGACCAAGGATCTGAAGATATTCGTAATGCCCAAAAAGCACTGTGGAACAACACCCTGGCCCTCGAAGGCCCAGACTCGGATAAGTTGGGAAGTGAATACCGGGATGGCAATGGTAAAGGCGTGCATTTCAATGGCAAAGGTCAGAGAGAACATGCAGTTCGCTGGGTGCAAAAAGTAGCCCCATGGCTTGAAAAGCAACTTGCAACTCCTTCCCAACCTAGCACCATCGGCCCCAGAAATGGAACGCTACTCATCGTGGGTGGTGGCGGTAAAGATACTGGAATCATGAAGAAATTTCTCGAGCTTTCTGGTGGAGATAAGGCAGTGATTGCGGTGGTACCTACCGCACTTGAGGGCGACAAATTTGATAATGACTCAAGGCCCGCACCTGCCCTACGCAAGGCTGGTGCTGCCAAGGTTTTTGTACTTCACACCCGCGATAAAAAAGTTGCAGACTCTGATGAATTCGCATCTGCGCTTAAACAAGCGACCGGGGTTTGGTTGGATGGCGGCAGGCAATGGCGCTACGCAGACAGCTACCTCAACACCAAAACCCAGAAAGCTTTGTTTGATCTTTTAGATCGAGGCGGAGTGATTGGCGGCAGCTCTGCAGGTGCTTCCATTCAAAGTTCGTACATGGTGCGAGGGGCCCGGGAAGGCAACACCATCATGATGGCGCCAGGCTATGAAACAGGATTAGGCTTCCTTAAAGATTCTGCAATTGATCAGCACCTTATCAAGCGCAAGCGAGAAGATGATCTTATAGCTGTGGTGCAAAAACATCGCCACCTTCTTGGTATTGGAATTGATGAAGACACCGCAGTGATCATAAAGGGAAACAATTTGGAAGTCATAGGTTCGAGTAAAGTGGCTATTTATGATCCTGATCGTATACCTGCAGAGGGCGAGAAGTTTTATTTCTTTTTAAACGCAGGCGAGAAATTCGATCTAAAGACCCGAGAAAAACTACCATGATTCTGCAAACTATTTTCATTTTAAATTGCTTGTCAGTTGCAGCACAAGATACGACCATTCCAAGTAGGCCGAATATTCTTTTCGCAATTGCAGATGACTGGGGCGTTCACGCAGGCGCCTATGGCACGCCTTGGGTGAAAACTCCAAACTTCGATCGGGTAGCAAAACAAGGTATTCTCTTTCGCAATGCTTTTACACCCAATGCCAAATGCGCTCCATCCCGTGCCTGCATTCTTACAGGTAGAAATTCTTGGCAACTTAAAGAGGCTGCTAACCATCTTTGTTACTTCCCCAAAGAATTTAAGGGATGGGGCGAGGCGCTTTCAGAAAACCATTGGCAAGTAGGCCATACTGCAAAGGGTTGGGGCCCTGGTGTTGCACTGGATGAAAAAAACAAACCCAGGCAGATGACTGGGAAACCTTTCAATGATCATAAAAGCCCACCCTTGAGCAACGGCATCAGCAACAATGATTATGCTGCGAACTTTAAAGATTTTCTCAGCACCACTTCAAAGGAAAAACCTTGGGCCTTCTGGTACGGTGGGCTAGAGCCGCATCGTGGTTACGAATTTGGCTCTGGCGTTACCAAGGGTGGTAAGAAACTTTCCGACATTCCCAAAGTGCCCGGGTATTGGCCCGATAATGATACCGTTCGAAATGATATGCTCGATTATTCATTTGAGGTAGAACACTTTGATAAGCATTTAGGAAGGATGCTTGATGAACTGGAAAAACAAGGGTTATTGCACAACACCCTTATTGTGGTGACTTCCGATCACGGTATGCCATTTCCTCGCTGCAAGGGCAGTGCCTACATCGATTCCAATCATGTGCCCTTGGCGATTATGTGGAAAAAAGGCATTACCAACCCGGGGAGAGTGGTGGATGATTATGTGAGTTTTATAGATCTAGCGCCCACATTTCTTGGTGTTGCAAATCTTGATTGGAAGAAGGCTGGGATGGCGCCAACTCCGGGATTAAGTCTTCAAGATTTATTTGCTTCTGCAAAATCCGGTTCAATCAATCCGGTTCGGGATCATGTTCTTATTGGAATGGAAAGGCACGACATTGGCAGACCGGGCGATGTTGGTTATCCCATTCGTGGGATCATCAAATCAAATTTAATTTATCTTCATAACTTTGAACCTTCGCGCTGGCCCGCCTGCAATCCGGAAACAGGTTATTTAAATGTTGATGCAAGCCCCACCAAGAGTTTGATTTTGGAAGATCACCGAAGCAACCCTACAGATAAGTTTTGGAACTGGTGTTTTGCAAAGCGCCCCGGTGCAGAACTTTATAATCTTGAGAAAGACCCTGATTGTTTAAATAATCTCGCCTTGAATCCTGCCAATGCAGAACTTTGTGACTCCCTAAAAAACCAGATGTTTGCAAAATTGAAGGTAGAAGGCGATCCGCGCATGGAGGGCAAGGGCAATCTCTTTGACGAATACCTGCACTCCAACAAGGCCAATATAAATTTTTATGATCGCTACATGAAGGGCGAAATTTTGAAAGCAGGCTGGGTCAACCCTTCCGATTTCGAAAAGAAACCTCTCGATTAAAATTTTTAGCAATGGAGCAACATCATGCTTAGGCGCCAATGGTTGAAACATTCTGCAGCGGGCCTTCTTCTCGCTACTACTCTTCCTAAAAATAGTGATGCAAGCCAGGTTAAGAAGCGAATTAAAGTTGGGCAGATAGGCGTGGGACATCCTCATGCTAGCAAGCTTTCTGTCTACCGCGCATCCCCTGATTACGAAGTGGTTGGCATCGTTGAACCCGATGAAGCGCTTAAGAAAAGCGCAATGGCACAGCCCGTGTATAGCGGTTTGAAATGGATGACACGCGATGAACTCTTGAACATCAAGGATCTTGATGCAGTGCTTATAGAAACCCGGGTTGCTGATCTATTAAACACTGCTGAGGTTTGCATTACTGCAGGTAAGCATATTCACCTCGATAAACCAGCAGGCGATAACCTGACACAGTACAAACGCATCCTTGATAATGCGAAAAAGCAAAACCTTCTCACCCAGATGGGATTCATGTATCGCTACAATCCCGCTGTTGTTCTACTTCGTGACTTCCTTAAAAAAGGCTGGTTGGGCGATATCTTCGAAGTGCATACCGTCATGAGCAAAGTAGTTGCACCTTCTGAAAGAAAGCAGCTTGCCAAGTTCAAGGGTGGCATCATGTTTGAACTGGGTTGCCATATCACAGATCTTGTTATTGGCCTTCTGGGCAAACCAACCAAAGTTGAAGGATTCAACCAACATGCCTCAGCAATCGATGATGGTTTAATGGACAATATGCTTGCAGTGCTCACCTATCCGAAAGCAATTGCGAGTGTCAAAACATCTGCGATGGAAGTTGAAGGAGGCAGCAGAAGGCATCTTGTGGTATGTGGCAGCGAAGGAACATTCGAGATCGAACCTTTGGATAATCCATCGGTCAAGCTTTCACTTTCAAAACCACGGGGCGAATATAAGAAGGGCACACAAGTAATTAAATTCCAGGGGTTCAATCGCTATGTTGCAGATGCAGCAGACATGGTTCGTATTATCCGTGGAGAAAAGCCTTCCGACTTTTCCTATGATCACGACTTTGCTGTTCAGGAAACTCTGCTGCAAGCTTGCAAAGTACTATAAGACACTTAATATAAAGAAGCTTTTTCATGAAACATCATGTGCTGGTTATTCTTGGACTCTTATTGGGTAATACTATTCATGCTGCTGAAAAGGAGACTCCACCTCAATTTGAATGGGTGATCCAGGCGGGTGGTAAACTGCATGATAAAACTCGTGGCATCACAGTGGATGGCAAAGGCAATGTCTACCTTACAGGCGAATTCACAGGCACCGCAACTTTTGGCGAGTTCACCCTCACCAGCAATAAGCTCATGGATTTCTTCATCGCCAAGGTTGATCCCAAGGGAAAGTTCTTATGGGTACGCAGTGGTGGCGGTTCGAAAATAGATCGTGGTTATGCAATCACAGTGGATGATGCGGGAAATTCCTATGTGACTGGACATTACGAAAGCACCGATGCAAAGTTTGAAGAAGTATCGCTTCCGAATTCAGGCGATTACGATATTTTTGTCGCAAAGTATAACTCTTCGGGAAAGATGCTTTGGATTAAAACCGCTGGTGGCAAAGGCTCCGATTACGGCCATGGCATCGCAGTGGATTCCCTCGGAAACTTATTTGTAACAGGCGCCCTTACAGGCGAAGGAACCTTTGACGAAGTTAAACTTTCAGAGCCTGGTTCATCACGCATTTTTTGTGCGCGCTACACCACCGATGGCAAACTTCTCTGGGTTAAAACTCCCCAGGGCAAAGGCAACAGCAGCGGCCATGGCATTGCAGTTGATGGTAAAGGTAATTGTTTTGTGGGTGGCCATACCGGTGGCGAAGGTTCGTTTGGCGATATCAAACTCACCAACGCAATGGGTAGAGATATTCTGGTTGCAAAGCTTGATGCCTCTGGGAAGGTGCATTGGATTGCTCAAGGGCATGGCAGTAGCGGGGCTATGATTCATGAAATTACCGCAGATACAAAAGGCAATGTCTGGGCCTCTGGAATGTTCAAGGGCGATCTCAAGCTTAAAGATAGGGTGGTGAAAAGCAATGGCGATAGCGATTTATTGCTAATGAGTTTCGGAGCTGATGGATCAGAACTTTGGACCAAAACTGCGGGTGGGCCAGGCATCGATTACGGTCTGGGTGTAGCAACCGATAACCAGGGTAATTCATTCCTCACGGGTTCATTTACTGGAAAGGTGTTGTTTGAAGGCGAAGAGAAAACCTCATCAATATCTGCAGATATTTTTGTCATCAGTTTTGATCAGGCTGGAAAGACTCGCTGGTTTAACCAAGTGCCAGGCAAGGGCACTGATCATGCCTACAGCATAGTTGCAGATACTTCAGGCAATCTTTATCTTTCCGGGGCCTGCAGTGGTAATGCAATGTTTGGCAAACATGAGTTTACAAACCTAGGCAGCAACGATATCTTTCTGGCAAAACTAAAAACCAGATAGAGGATCAACCTAAGCTAACATTAAGCACGGGTGAAAACCGGACTATTCAAAGTGCCCGTGCTGTCTGCAAAAGATTCCTTCTCGACCCCGATAGATCGCAGGATGCTCAGGTGCATATTCGACATCCGGGTTTCGTTGTTTTTCCAATAGGTGCCATGCTTTAAACCCATCTTGGCGCCACCTGCAATCAAGGTTGGAAGATTCCTTGGATTATGCGTGGTGCTTGCACCACTACCAAACAGCACAATCGTGTTATCAAGTATGCAGCCATTCTTATCTTTGTACTTGTTAAGCATTTCAAGGAAATGTGCAACCTGCTGACTCAGGAAGAGATCATACTTTGCAAAGTCCAACTGGCCCGCTTTGTCGTTTGCATGCGAAAGACCATGGTGGGTTTTTGATAGTTTAAGTTTAAGTGGGAAGGTATCGCTGATGCCCATGCCATCTTCACGATTCAGCATGAAAGTTACAGATCTGGTGATATCAGCATCAAATGCGAGGGCGATCAGATCGAACATATTACGATAATAATCCGCGGGCTCACCCTCTGAAGTTACATTAAGGTTCAAATGTGCATAATCTTGTTTCTTTAATGGTACATCAACCCATTTCTCGGAAGAGATCAAACGAGATTCAACTTCGTTAAGGGAAGTAAGATACTGCTCCAACCTTTCACGATCAGATTTACCCAGCACATTATTCAGCGCCTTGGTGCTTTCAACCACTGCATCAACTAGTTTAATGCGACGCTTGAGGTCTTCGCGTTCCGTTTTCATTGAATCACGATCGACTCGAAACAACCGGTTGAATATTCGTCTGGGATTGTTTTCCGCAGGGATAGGCCTGCCTTCCAAGCTGTACGAGATCGTACCGGTGCGTGATAAAAATCCGGTACCTGCATCGATCGATAATACCAACGAAGGTTGCCTGCAGTATTGTTTGGTATGCTGGGCGATCACTTGATCCAAGCCCGCAGAATTATAACTGCCGGGTTTCGGATTATGAAGCGGGGCACCCGTCAGCCACATATCAGAACATACATGAGGATCGGCCTTGGGCCCACTTGGGTGATACAACCCCCCCATGAAACTCAGTTGATTACGGTAAGGGCTAAATGGTTCAGTGGATTTACCAAAAACAAAATCGTTGCCATTTTTCGCCGATGGAAACCAGCTCCAATCATCCATGCCATGTTCCGCTCGGGGTAGCGACATACCATTAGCGGTATAGATTGCGCAAAATCGTTTTGGTATTTGTTCAGCAACTTCCGCACCCATGGCATCCAAAACTGGCAAAGCCATCGCAACTCCACCCATGCCCATGAGGAAAGCTCTGCGATCTAATTGTTGGGTTGAACTCATTGGTTTCTCTGCTTGGTGTGCTTTAGGGATCACTGATATTTTAATAATACTCTACTTTTCGGTAAATATCCTACTATTGACGACAAAAAGAATCATATCTTGCATTCGATAGCCATCCGCTTTCAATTTTAACCCTTCTTTTTTGAGAAACTCAAGCTCATTGAAGGAAAGATTTCTCCCGGTGGCATATATCGCAAGATGTTTCAACATACTAAAAGCAAGTTGGTCGATCCGATCATTTGTCAAATAGTGTTTTAGATCATCAAACCCTTGAACTTCTTTTTTATCGGGAAGTACCGATCGGGCATCGATCTTCTGCAACTTTAATCTCCCGCCCGCATCGAATTCCTCAAGTGGGATTCCCCAAGGATCAATTTTCGCATGACACTGGGTACAGCCCTTTTGGTTACGATGCTGCTCAAGCCTTTCGCGAAGAGATAACTTTTTTGAATCTTCAGCAAGTGCGGGCACATTGGGCGGAGGGTCATCGGGTGGTTCTGCAATGATTCTTCTGGCAAGCCATGCGCCTCGCTTTACCGGGTTGGATTCGCGCCCATCCGAAAGCCCCGCCATGATTGCAGCCTGACCCAGAAATCCCCCCAGTTCTTTTCTGCCATGCTGGATCGGAAGGAAATCAAAACCACTTTGAGATTTATCACCAAGGTCGTAATAACTTGCAACAACTTCGTTAGCAATAATGAAGTCAGACTCAACAAGATTCTTAACGGGCAGATTATTTCGAATCATATATTGAAGGTATTGGCCTGGCTCTTTGAGTAGTTCCGCCCTCGTATCTCTGGTTAGTTTTGGGAACTGCTTTCGATCGGGCTCCAATACCTGAAACTTTTCAAGCGCAAGCCATTGCGATGCATATTCATCGATGAATCCAGAAAATCGTTTATCAGCAATCAAGCGCAGAACTTCAGCATTAATCTGGGAGCGAAGTTCGCCTGTTGATGCAAGCTTCAACGCCCTTTCATCGGGTGGGCCGTTGTACAGAAAATAAGAGAGCTTCGAAGCTAATTCGTAATTGTCCAATGGCTCAGGATTGGGCGTCTGGCTGTTCTCAATCAAGAATAAAAACTGGGGCGAAGTAAGCACTACTTGAAGTGCGTCTTTAATACTTTGCTGAAAGCTGTTGCCAGATTTGATCGATTTTTCAAACACTCCAAATAACGCTGCTTCCGTTTCTTTATTAATCGGAGAACGAAATGCACGGGTAGCAAATTCCCTGATAATCTTCTTGGCATAAGCAGCAACATCATCTTTCTTATCAAAATCAATGAAGATATTCTTATGCGTTGCAGGCGGCCAAGTTTCATAAAACGGCCCTTCAAACTCCACAGAACTAATCAACAATCTTGGCATTTCACGGCCATCAGTGTATTCACTATGAACACCTATTTCGCGAACTCCAGCCAGATAATTAACATTATCTTTTTCTACTTCAGGGTTCGGGTAATTTCGAATGGCGCCCTCGAACACAAACGCAGTCGGCTTATTAGAAGTAATTGGTTTTGGTGCGCCTATCAGGGCAAGTGTACTACCGCAGTCACGCCGAAAACCCATAGAGACCCCAAGCTGTAGCGTGCGCTTTTCAAACAGATTAAACCTCTGAGTAAGTTCATGAGTTTCGGGCAATGGGGTAAAAACAATCCGATCCAAACTTTTTGCACTAGTCGTTTGAGCATTTACTTTAACCTCGCCTGCAGGCAGCCTAACAACAACAAACGCTGGCTGATTTAGGGTGCCCGAGAATTGCCTTTCACCTAGGGATAATGTCAACTCCGAAGGTTTCTCGCGGGGCTGCTGCACAAATTTTCTACCGGGCTCTACAAGAGCTTGTATTTCTGATTCATCCAACGCCCTCTGATAAATTCTGACCTGACTCAACTCACCTTTGAATTGCTGTGCATCTTGAATACGACCCAGATAAAGATCAACCTTCGGGTTATCCAGATTTGCTGAACCAATCGCGCCCTTGCCCACCAAGAAGCCATTTACATACAAACGCGTTTCGTTACTACCACGGCGCACCACTGCTGCAACATGCTGCCAAGCGTTGGCACGAATCGTACCCGGGGGCGAACTAACGGTGCCATTAGATTGATTATCAGGACCAGCCGTTTCTATCCGAAGCACGCCTTTGTTATTGGGCATGTCAAAATACCAACCATTGGTCCAACTGTACTTCCCCAGACAAACAATCCCGGCCTGCCTGAGTTGAGTCGGATTAATCCAGGCAGCAACCGTGAACTCGCCATTCTTAACATTCATCGATTCATTACGGGGAATAGAAACCGAATCGCCATTACCATCGAGGGAGAGGGCTTTACCAAAAGGCGAATTGATAAACTTGGCATCGCCTTGAAGTTGCCCTGCAAGATTTTTTGTATCAGGATTACTAAGTGCATTGCCATTCAAAGGCCAATTCCCGATTAGCTTATCATCTAACCGAGAAGAATCCTGCTTGGCAGGCTTCTCGCGAGTTGCAGCATGAACATCAACCTGATAAATGCCTGCCTGCTTGATCATGATGGAGGCGGAATCTGATGGGTTGCTACAAACAACAACATTTTCCGAATTGGAAGATTGGGCAGTTGCACCCGGATCTAACAGCAGGCCATCATCATATTTTGCAGCATTCACCGTAATGCGAAAACGCCCTTGATTAGGCAGTTCACGAAGGGCAATTTTAAAGTTTGCCCTCGGGCCATAAGTACTATCAACGCCAAAGATTTCAGCACTGGGAATCGCAGGCCGCAATAATAATCCTTGCGGTACCGTGCTATAGGCCAAACCCTTGGGATACCCGGTGGTGCCTCTCATACATGCATAAACCGCATGGTAAATACTGTCGTAATCTCGCCAACCACGAACGGTACTATTACCCGCATACCCTTCTATGAAACGAAATTTCGTCTGCATGATAAAAGGGTCAAAAGCAAAACTTTTAATGGGGGTAGTTTGAGTCACCTTGAAATTTTTATTGTTAAGCAGAAGGCTGTTGGCGCCCAAGATAAGTTGGTCAGGGCAAGGATTGTTATTAATGGCTGAACCCAGATCCATACGAAAGTTTTGTATGATGGGCTTTGAATTTTCATCAACGATACATTCTTTAAGCGCCTTATCTGCAATTTCGAAATACGATTCCAAAAGCAACGGAGAAAGTTGCAGTGTTGCTTGATTGTTTAAGAAGGCATCGCGGGAAACTGCATCTGGTGGCAGGATATCAGTAAAGTTATCTTCTATCTTCAACAGTTCTCGAAGCGTATTTTTATATTGGGCCACCGTTAGCCTTCTCGCACCACCATTCTTGGGCGTTGGCCTTAGCCTAGCGATATCTGTAGAACTCTTGATCCAAGATATCAGTTGCTCGCGCTCTAAATTTGTGGGTTGCGCTTTGCCTTTGGGGGGCATCGCTTCATCCTTAACTTGATGTAAAATAGCACCCCATAGGCGGATCTCATTATCTGCAAAACCCGCAGTGAGCTGATCCACTCGAATCCCTGAATTCATCTTTTCTGCGTTATGACATTGAACACAATATTTTTTCAAGAAGGGATCTGCATGCTTTTGAAAACTAGACTCCGTTACAGTGGGTTGGGAAGCATGAAGCCCAGTCGCTAAACACAGGAACATTATTAGACAACGAATATTTTGAGGCATATTTGCACTTGAGTACGGTAGGTTAACCAAGTCCTAATTACATTTTAATATTAATCGAAAATGGCTCAAACTCTTATTTTTATTCCAAAGAATTGCTATTTTTCCTGCATTAGGGTTCGATCTTTCTGACAGAACTGATTTTAGGATTGCCCATTCAGGCTTCTTCATCAAATATCTTCATTCTTTATAAAATCTTGCTTTCGCTGGCATTAACACTATTTTTGCCTTACCATAATTCTTGCTATTGTTATCCCTGCCTGTATTTTTTCTGGAAACATAAACCATGAAACTCAAACTTGCTTCCGCTTTTATTTCTGGATTACTCCTTGCCCCTCTCTTTGTTTCCGGGGCAGATATTCTACCCTCCGACAAACGATTGGCACCACCCAAAGATCTCAATGGCTACTTCCCCTTCACACCGCCCCAAACCAAGATTGAATGGGATACTCGCGCGGAATTTGTGCGAACACAAATCCTACTTTCACAAGGCCTTTGGCCCATGCCCACCAAGACTCCCCTTAAAGCTGTGATTCATGGCAAAATTGATCGCCCCGATCACACCGTCGAAAAAGTCTATTTCGAAAGCAGCCCCGGTTTCTTTGTCACGGGTAATCTCTACAAACCTAAAAATGTGAAGGGTAAAGTCCCAGGCGTTTTGTTCGCTCACGGCCATTGGAAAGATGCCCGACTCAGCGAAGAAGCACCGAATAAAGTTCGTCACGAAATCGCAACTGGTGAAGAACGATTCGAAAAAGGTGGCGTTAGCAGATTTCAAGCCATGTGCATCCAACTCGCACGCATGGGTTGCGTTGTTTGGCAGTGGGATATGCTCAGCGATTCCGATTCCCACCAGTTCTCACGCGAAGTTGTTCACACCTTCGGCAAACAGCGACCTGAAATGAACAAGACCGAAAACTGGGGCCTCTATAGCCCACAAGCTGAATCTAATCTTCAGAGCATCATGGGCCTACAAACCTGGAACGCAATTCGCTCCATGGATTTTTTACTCAGTATTCCTGAAGTGGATTCAGAACGCACTGCAATGACAGGCGCAAGTGGCGGTGGCACCCAGACCATGCTGCTTGCTGCAATCGATCCACGCCTAAAACTTTCCTTCCCTGCAGTCATGGTCAGCACCTCGATGCAAGGCGGTTGCACCTGCGAAAATTCCTCAATGCTTAGAGTGAACACGGGCAATGTTGAATTCGCTGCACTATTTGCGCCTAAGCCACAAGGCATGACCACCGCAAATGATTGGACCAAAGAAATGGCAACCAAAGGGTTCCCAGATCTTAAGAAACTTTACTCAACCCTAGGAAAACCAGAGAATGTAATGCTCCATCGGGGTGAGCATCACCCGCACAATTACAACTCACTAAGTCGTTCTGCTTTTTTCACCTTCTTAAATCATCACTTTAAACTCGGCCACAAATCGCCTGTGATTGAAAATGATTTCGATCCTCTTACCCCTGCACAACTCACTGTATGGGATGCCCAACACCCCGAACCAAAAACTAATGGCCCTGATTTCGAACGCTACCTTTTAAAATACTTTAAGGATGATTCTGATAAGTTATTGCAACCCAGTACCAGTTCTGCTGCAGCACTTCGCAATGGCATTGGCAAAGCGGTTGAAATAATTATTGGCAGATCTTATGCGCAAGCTGGTGATTCCGATTGGATTCTCAACGATAAAAAAGATAAAGGTAAGTATATTGAGATGACAGGTATCATTCGCAACAAAACTCATGCAGAGGAACTTCCCGTTACTTGGCTTTACCCCAAGGAATGGAAAGGCCAGGCTGTTGTTTGGCTTGACGATGCAGGCAAGTCTTCCCTTTATAATGGAGATGGCTCCGTCAAAGCGGGCGTTCAAGAACTTCTGAATGCAGGGGCAACCGTCATGGGTGCAGACCTTCTCTTCCAAGGTGCATTCTTAAAGGATGGCAAACCCATGAAACAAACCAGGCTTGTTTCAAATCCGCGCGAGTTTGCTGGTTTCACTTATGGTTATAACCACACCCTTTTTGCACAACGCACCCACGATGTGCTTACCCTCACCCGTTTTCTTAAAACCGCAAAGATTGGTTCGCATCCTCAACCCACCTTGATTGGTGTGGCTGGCTTTGGTGAAATAGGCCCCATCGTTATTGCTGCCCGTGCTCTCGCAGGTGATGCCATCGACCGTGCTGCGGTTGATACCAAGGGCTTCCGCTTCTCGAACCTTCTGGATTACCGCGATCCCAGTTTCCTTCCGGGTGGTTCCAAGTATCTTGATCTTCCGGGCATGATGGCGCTTAACGCCCCCCATGCAATCTGGATTGCAGGAGAAACCAAAACTCCCGCCTTTGTTTCAGATATTTACACAAAAGCAGGAGCCGCAACCAAGTTTAATCTCTTTGCAGGCGATGCTTCCAAGCAGGAACTCGAAGCAGGCAAATGGCTTGTGAAGTAACCCATTGATCTTAGCTTTTGATTTTTCATAAAAACCTTTGACAGATTATCAATCATATGATTTTATTATTTCATTATGACACATATGCAGAATGAAATCCCTGTTCCAAAGCCTTCAATAGTTCGCAGTTCCGCTATTGATTACCTTAGAGCATTGATGACGATTTTTGTTTTGTTTTTACATGATACACTGGCTTACACCACTTGGGGTAAATTTGATCCAGCAGATTATGCTGAACATTCCGCAGCACCCATCATTGACCCGAACAAGTGGGGGGGATTCGACATAGTTGCACCGCTGTTAAATCTTTTTTTCATGGCATTGATGTTTTTCATCTCGGGACTCTTTGTCTGGAAAAGCCTATTAAAAAAAGGATCGATACATTTTCTTAAAGACCGAGGGCTAAGGCTGGGTATTCCTTTTGTAATTTCACTTACGGTGATAATGCCCTTGGCATACTATCCTTCTTTTTTAATGACTGGTGCCACTAATGATTTTTTCTCTTACTGGATGGGTTGGTCATGGTTTAGTGGACCAGCTTGGTTCATATCGATGCTACTCGTTTTCAACCTGCTCGCAGTTGTCTGCTTTTGGGTTTTCTCAAACTCAACAATCGCTCTTCCTGCAATCGTATTCACAAATCCGCTGGTTTTCTTTTTAACCCTGTTGACATTATCATTGGCAGGTTTTATTCCGTTGCTGTATTTGTTTGGACCGTTCCATTGGATTGCTTTTGGGCCCCTGTTAATAGGCCAGGGATGCCGTTTCATTTTGTATCCGGTTTATTTTTTTGCAGGCGTTGCTGTGGGCGCCTTTGGGTTAGACAAAAGTATTCTTGCGCAGGAAGGGCCACTTTCAAGGCAATGGTTTTTTTGGTTGATTGCTTCGATATTTAGTGCCTTGTTTTTTTTGATCACTTTTGCGAGCGTGCACCTCGATCCAGCTGCGAAATGGGCTGCCCCTGAGGGATGGGTAAACCTAGGATTTTCTATGACCCTTTATTGTACGACCGTAAGTATTACCTTCATTGCTTTGTTCCTTCGATTCGCCAACACTCGATATTCAATTATTGATAACCTGTGTGATAATGCTTACGGCATCTACTTGGTTCATTACCCATTTATCGTCTGGTCGCAATACTCATTACTCGGCTCCTCGATGCCCGCAATTTCCAAGGCATTGATTGTATTTATCGTAACTCTGGGGCTAAGTTGGGGAACTAGCGCATTGCTTCGGTCAATTCCCGGAGTCCGTAAAATCCTATAAGTTGGGCTTTGATTAAAACCCAAGTTCCAATGGTATTGATTAATCTTGCCTTAAATGCCGATATTAACATTAGCATCCAAGTTTTCAATTGTATCAAACAGTTGAAAACGACTATAATTATAAAGGTAGTGATCCCGCCTAAGAATTTAGGACCGTAAACCATGCCAGAAATAAAAGGTTGCACAAGTTTTCGCAAAGCAGAGACAAAAAGTCGTCGCGAATTCATAAAGATAGGCGCCCTCGGAATGGGTGGACTTTCCCTTCCCTCGCTGCTTCAAGCAGAACAAGCCGCTGGCATAAAAAAATCCCACAAAGCGGTAATCATGATTTACATGGCAGGTGCGCCTCCGCATCAAGATATGTACGATCTTAAGATGAATGCGCCTGCTGATATTCGTGGTGAATTTAAACCGATCAACACCAATGTTCCTGGCATTCAAATTTCTGAACATCTGCCTAAACTTGCATCCATCATGGATAAGCTTGTGCCCTTGCGTTCGGTCTATGGTTCACCAAGTGGTGATCATGATTCCTTTATTTGTTACACCGGTCGTACGGTAAAAAACCAACCTCAAGGCGGCTGGCCTTCGCTTGGCTCGTCGATTTCCAAAATACTAGGTTCCAGTAATAATTCAGTTCCTCCATTCATTGGGCTGGCCCCCACTGCTGGCCATCCGCCTTATGGTTCACCCGGTCATCCAGGATACCTTGGCATTGCCAACGCTGCATTCAGGCCCTCCGGCCCAGTAAAAGATAACATGGTATTGGATAGCATTAAATCTTCGCAACTTACTGACAGGCGATCGTTGCTTTCAAGTTTTGATGCAATGCGCAGAGATCTAGATTCCCGTGGCTCCATCGATGCCATGGATTCCATCAGCCTTCAAGCACTTGAAATACTTACTTCCAGCAAGCTGATGGATGCGTTGGATCTTTCGAAGGAACCCTCATCCGTTCGTGAAAAGTTTGGCAAGGGCGATCCAAAAAACTATGGCGATGGCGCACCACGAAATCTCGAACACTTTTTAATGGCACGCAGGCTCATCGAAGCAGGCGCACGGGTGGTGACCCTTAATTTTGGCCGTTGGGATTTCCATAGCAACAACTTCAGCGAATGTAAAAACACCCACTTCCCCATGTTCGACCATGCGATGCATTGCCTGATTACTGATCTTCATCAACGGGGGTTGGATAAAGATGTTGCTGTTGTTGCCTGGGGCGAATTTGGCAGAACGCCAAGAATTAACAAGGATGCTGGCCGTGATCATTGGCCACAGGTTGGTGGTGCGCTACTGGCAGGGGGCGGCTTCCGCAGTGGTCAGGTGATTGGTTCAACCGATCGGGATGGGGGCAGCATTGCTTCCCGACCTGTTCATTTCGGCGAGGTTCATGCCAGCCTTTATCAGCACTTTGGCATCAACCCTCATACCACCGCACTCAATGATTATGCAGGCAGGCCGCATTATCTGGTGGATGAATGGAAAGCCCTTCCCGAACTTGTTTGATCTAGTCTAACTAGTGAATCAAACAAGAATCAGAATGTTGTGCTTATTTACCACCGAATATCTTTTTCAGAGCCTCGGCTTTAAGTAGCCTTTCGAAGTAATTAAGCATTTGCGTAGGAACAACTCTGTTCCTTTCATCAACTACCCCTGCAATAATGTAGAAACCCATTTCATCGGTGGTATTCTCGCCAAGGAAAATAGTTTTCGCAGGGTGGAAGGGGTTTTGGGGGTTACTGGATGAATTATCAAAAATCCATTCGTTATGAATCGTAGTGCCCTTGGGTAACGAAACGTAATCAATTGGATAATAGCGTTGCTGCCAATTAAAATCCCAGTCCTTTATTTCAAACAAAAGAACCTTTTCCGTGGAACCGGGAAGTGAATAGTAAAGTCGTGATTCCGTAGCAAGCCTATGGGCATGAGGTGCAAAGGTAAAAAGCTTGATATCTTCTTCAAGAACCCTAGAGCCGGTGGCTTTATACTTTTTAACCCCTGCAGGGATAATGGTAAAGGTGGTATCTACCAAATAACTCTTAATGAATTTGGTAGGCGGTTTTTTTGTCAACCACAGGCCTAGTTTAGAACGATCAACCTCTTGCTTGCCATTACGATGGAAATGCATCTGCATAAAGACATCGCATTGGGGCGGCAGGATATAAGCAGTATCTGGGGGGGCAGTAATAGGATCAACTGCGGGAACCCAACCACCAAGGCCAGAACCTGGATTATCCTGATTGCGTTTCACCTTCGAAGGATCCGGAATAAATCCAAGCCCCATGCCGGAACTATATCCGGGGCCCCAATCGCCAATCCCGTTTGCGGGCGGGGTCGAATTGCCTAGTTTTTTTTGCGCCTCCATCAACATCCCCGTGCCATCATAAAAGTACAAGGAGTGATGAACGATCTTCGGATTACCAGGAATAAACTGTGATTTTCTTATAAACAGTTCTTCCTTGTTATTTAGCGGCATTACGATCGTACGATAATGATCCTCACCCAAGGGCCCGAGATGAAAATCTCCTGGAGATTCGAGAATAATATCAGGCGGGTTTTCATCATCCCATTCTTTGGAAGATCTAAACTTGGCTGGTGCCGGAACATCTTTTTTATCACCCCGAGCACTACCACCTTCAACCCACTTGTTGATGGTTTCAATTTCCTGCTTGTTCATGCGGGGGTCATGCCTTAAAGGTACGCTTTTTACTGTTGGTTTCCATGGCGGCATTACCCCGGCAACAACATTCTCTTGGATTAATTCAGCCCAATTATAGGCGTCCTTGAATGTTAACAACGGGAAAGGGGCAGCTTCACCCGGCCTGTGGCATTCCTGACAGTTCTTCTGAAGGATAGGCAATACATCACGGTAAAAAGTAACTTTGCCATCTTCAACCAAAGGTTTTTTAACCCTTTCCAGCGGGCAACCTACTGAATCCGTGTATTGGACTAATACTTCTTTATTTGCAAGTACATTGCTTAAAGCATCTTTAAGGTCATGGTTTTTTACAATCAAATTTCGAGTTGCTCGATCTTCATGCTGATCATTGATCCTGCCAAAATAACGAAGAGTCATTGCGCTATCGATTAAAAACACTTGTGGCGTGATGTCTGCAAGAAATAGAGTGGATACAAAATGCTCGGGATCATAAAAGACGGGGAAGTTGATTTTGAATTCTTGAATATGATTTGCCAACTCCTTAGGCGACTCCACATCACAGCATACCCCAATGATGTTAACCTTCTTTTCCTTATACATTTGAGCCAACTCGATAAGTTCAGGCGTTTGCTTGTTAGATATTGGACACTGAAAATTCAGAAAAGCTACAATAGTGGCATTGGCGCCCCTTAGCTCTTCGATTGTTTTTTTCTCTCCTGTAACACTAACAAAAGTAATGTTTTCGATTTTTTTATTCAACTTGATGAGGGCGGAAAGCGTTTGATTCGAAACGTTTTGTTCTGGAACATTTTCCTCTTTCTTTTCCTGCGCTAAAATAACCGACATACCAAGCACTAAACCAACTACACTAATAATCGCAAAAATAATTCTCATTCGTTCAACCCTTTATAAAACTTTATTAATCTCGGATTATTGGTTACCATTTAAACAGCGATGTAACTTACTGCATTACTCAGAATAACATTACTACGATACATTATACCGTGGTTTTTTAAAAGGTTTCAATCATGCTATCCCTAATTTTTTTCTCTATTCTCGCCCTGCATGCAAATCCTGTAACCGTTTTAGAACCAGACAGGGTTTTTGATGGGATTTCTTCCATTCATGAAGGATGGGTCGTTGCAATACAAGGCGAAAAAATCATCTTTGCAGGGCCAAAAACCAACTTTACCCCCCCCACCAATGCCAAGATTCTTCTTCTTTCAGGCACCACGCTAACACCAGGGCTAATCGATGCCCATTCCCACTTACTATTACACCCCTACGATGAGGCAAAATGGGAAGAACAGGTATCGAAAGAACCCGTTGCAGAACGCATCAGCAGGGCCACCGTTCATGCCCGTGCGAACTTACTCAGCGGTTTTACAACACTGCGTGATCTGGGAACCGAGGGCGCTCAGCTTGCAGATGTAGGCATTAAATCTGCAATTGAAAAAGGAATTATTCCCGGCCCAAGATTATTGGTGACCACCCGTGCCATTGTTGCAACGGGTAGCTACGCCCCCAGAAACTTCGCCCCCGAATGGCGTATCCCCCAAGGTGCCGATGAAGCCGATGGCGATCATCTGCGCACCCTCGTTCGCAGGCAGATTCGTGAAGGTGCCGATTGGATTAAAATCTACGCAGATACACCCCATGGCCTGGGGCCAAACCCAAAGCCAGCCTTCTCACTCGAAGAATTAAAACTTGTGGTTGCTACCGCTACAGATGCAGGCGTCAAAGTTGCAGCACATGCCCAATCGAAAGAAGGAATGAAACGCGCCGCCCTCGCAGGCGTTGCCACCATCGAGCATGGCGATGCAGGCGACATCGAAGTTTTTCGTTTGATGGCTCAAAAGAAAATAGGCTACTGCCCCACCCTCGCCACTGCGGAAGCCTACGCCCGTTATGAAGGCTGGAAGCCCAACTCCCCATCGCCCGCAGCGCTTGTCTCCAAAAAGGAAAGTTTCAAGGCGGCATTGGAATCAGGAGTGTTAATAGGAAACGGCAGCGACATCGGAGTGTTTCCCCATGGGCAGGGCTATCAAGAACTTGAAATGCTGGTAAAATATGGCATGACTCCCCTGCAAGCCCTTCGCTGTGCAACTTCAGATGCTTCCAAATTACTTGACCTGGAAAACAAAGTGGGCATAGTACGGGAAGGCATGATCGCAGATTTGGCAGCCTTCGAAGGCGACCCCTCAAAAGAAATAAAAGATGTTCGTAAAGTTAAATTTGTGATGAAATCTGGTACCATCTACAAACAACCATGAATGGAGAATTCTAATGCATAAGATTCTTGGCTTGTTTCTCGCAGTTGCTTTGGTGCCCTTTTCCTTGGCACTCCCGCCATTAACTCAAGCCTCTGCCAGCCTCGGTGCTGTAGAACTTGATGGCTACCTTTATGTG
The DNA here is from genome assembly GCA_044337875.1 of Gemmataceae bacterium. Taxonomy (GTDB): domain Bacteria; phylum Planctomycetota; class Planctomycetia; order Gemmatales; family Gemmataceae; genus UBA969. The sequence continues at coordinate 59,530 of JBIIMS010000016.1, read as the reverse complement.
TATGGCGGCCATGCAGGCAAAACCCACAAATACAACACCGAAACCGTTCTCGGAACCTTCCAGCGCTTAAAGTTAGATGGCGGGAAAGAATGGGAATCTTTACCTGGTGGCCCCAAGGTGCAGGGAATGAACCTTGCAACCCATGGTGGTAAAATTTATCGCGTCGGTGGCTTGCAACCTAAAAACGCTCCTGATGCGCCCTCTGATAATGTATCCATCACCGATTGCTCATACTTCGATCCCAAAACAAATAAATGGCTTTCCATAGCTTCACTCCCTGCGGGTAGATCCTCTCACGATCTTGTTGTCGCAGGCGATAAGCTCATCGTGGTTGGCGGTTGGGAAAGTAGAGGTAAAGGGAATATGCCCGTCTGGCATGAAACTTCGCTAATCTTGGATTTGAAAAGTAAGGATGCAAAATGGGAATCGATCCCACAACCATTTAAAAGGCGTGCATTGACCGCTGCTGCTTTGGGCAGCAAGGTTTATGTAATTTGCGGAATGGATGAAAACGGAGCATTGATTAATCAAGTTAATGTTTATGATCTGGTTTCAAAAAAATGGTCACTGGCCCCTGCCCTTCCGGGCGACAAAACAGGCTTTAGCCCTGCTGCAAACATTGTGCAAAATAAAATCATCATCAGCACCTCGGAAGGTTTAATCTTTCGATTGAATGAATCGGGGGATGGTTGGGAAAAGGTTGGCACCTCTAACACAAAACGCATAGTTCATCGCCTAGTTCCATTTGGCAATAACGCCCTCTTAGTAGGTGGCGCAGCGCCTGGTGGTGCGGGTAATTTTGCAGATCTCGAAGTGGTAACCATCTCTGAGAAGGGGCAGAAAGTACCCTGATTATTTTAATCCTCTCCCCACTTCAAAAAGAAGAGCCCATGGAACATTGTGATTCCATGGGCTCTTGTAATTTGCTTTGTTAGTTTGCAACAAACAAACCGCCGGTGAATTCTGGATCCAATACAAACAGTGAATCTGTCTGGGATAAAGTCAGGTTGATAGGATCAACACTGAATGCTGAAATAACAGGGCCACCGCCTGAGCCTGCTGCTGCCACTGCCACATAACCGGAATTGTTATCAGCAAATCCCGCACGAATCGCCCCGGTAAAGCCAGGGAAGGGATTCGCTTGGATACCCTCATAATCCTGATTCAAGATAACACCAAACTGCGTGTTGGTGGTACCGATCACAAGATCATCCAATGGGTTGGCATCGAAAACCGCAGTCGCAATACTTAGACCACCAATGCTGGTAAAATCGTTGAATGCAAAGAAGTTCTCGATAAGGGTAGGGTTATTACCAGTGCCAGCAACATTGAATGACTTAATATTGTACCCACCATTGCTTGCAGGGCCGGTGATGACTTCAAGCGTATTATCACCAGTACGATCGCCAGCAGCGACAACAACGCCACCCGTGAAGGCGGTAGAGTAAGAGAAAAAGTCACTTATGGGCGAAGAGGTGATAACACCATTAAGGCTACCAGCATAAACTTGAACTCTAGGGCCGCCACCTTCGCCTGCGCCTACTAACAAATCGCCGATGCCATCGCCAGTCACATCGCCACCTGCAACATAAATGCCACCGTCAAAGCTGGGTTCATTGAATGCAAAGAAGGATGCAATAGGGGTAGGGTTGAAGGTAAGGGTCAGGATATTGAACTGGAAGACCCTTACATTGGGCCCACCACCAGCGCCAGCACCCGTAATAATTTCAAGGGTATCGTCATTTCCATCAAGGTCATTAACTGCAACGCGTACCCCACCTGTAAACCCTTGATCGTAAGCAAAGAAACTGAAATAAGTGGGAACCGTGGTCAACCCAGGAAGGATGTCGATGGTTACGGTAACCATTGGGCCACCACCTGCATCCGCACCTACTGCGGTAAAGAAATTAAACAGCGGTTGGCCTGCAACCATTGGTTGGGGAATCGCAGAAGGGTTCGCAATAGAAACATTGGTAACCGTTAAGGTCACATCATTACCCGTGCCACCCACATAGCTGATTGCAAAAGTTACCGTGTTACCCAAGGCATCCAAAGCGGAGATGCTTGAGCCTTCAGGTTGGTTAGCAAAAGTTCCGGTTACCAAACCAGAAACAGCAGTGTTATTAATGATGGTAAAGGTGTCACCAAAATAAAGGCCGGAAACCACGCTAGACAAGGAAAGAGTTGCACCACCAAGGTTAATGGCAGAAGCAGTCTTCAAGTTGGAAGCAGTGGTTGCTGTTAACACATCTGCAATGTAGGTGGTCGCAGCATTGAAAGTTACAACGCCAGTATTCAAGGTGCCTTCTGGATCAACGGTACCATTAGCGGGAGTCAAATTTCCAACCGTACCACCAGGGCCAGTTAGGGTGCCATTGGTAAGCGTAATAGTCGATGCGGAACCAAGTGTTCCAGTTACATTCAAAGTGCCGTTGGTCACATTGATAGTGTCACCAGTGGTAACACCACCAGTAGAATTAGCTGAAAGGGTAAGCGTGCCTGCGCCCAGTAAATTAAAAGCACCGACACTTCCTGCATTAAGATTAATGGGGCTGGCAAAAGTGCTACTTGCAGTAATAGAATTTAGAATCAATTGCGTGTTATCAGAAACATTGATACCAGCGAGACCCGCACCAATATTGAACGCACCACCTGAAACTATAGTGCCCGCCAAATTAACATTCGCCAAGGAACCACCAGCGATGGTTGCACCCGAAGGAAGAACAGTGTTGGTGCCAAAAAACTGTACATCACCGGTATTAAGGAACACAGGTGCACCATTGAGAACTACGGTTTGGAAAGTATTAAAAGTTACATCGTAAGCTTCTACGGTAGTGGTCAAACTGTTGCTGATAACCGTTTGCCCGTTAAAAATAACCGCATCATTAGTATCTAAAAGCACCACATTGGCAGCGGTGAACGCACCATTAAAAAGCACATCACCTGAGTTGATCACGGTAACCGTGTTTAACGCCGTGGTTTGGCCAACGCTGGCCAGGGTGATAGTACTTCCAACAACTGCAGGGGTTTCCAGAGTCAGGTTTTGGGCGCCATTGACACTAGCCAAGGTGATATCACCACCAGTACCAGCAGCCTTCATGGACACTGCACCAGTCAGGTTGATGGAATTATCGAAACCGATACCAAAAACACCCAAAGTAGAAGTTGCAGAACCGTTAAGTGCAGTAACATTTGCACCCAGGTTGATGATACCAGCGGCACCACCACTAGTGGCATCGAGAACATTATCACCAGCAGAGATATTAGCGCCACTTACAATGGTGTATGCATCGGTCGCCAAATTATTGATGAATATCACATCGCCGGTTGCGCCTGCGGTAACAGCTTTGTTGATTGCACCGGTACCGCCAGCAATCCCGAAGGCAATATCACCAGCCGCTGTACCCGTAGTCGTAACAGTGCCATTGATGGTCAAATTACCCGTACCGCTTGATCCGGTTACGCTATCTGCACCGAGGATAATATCGCCACCGCCAGAGGTGGAAACATTGCCACCAATGGTAATATTACCAGAGGTTGCAGTATCAATTTCGATATCAGCTAAAGAGCCAGCGGTGGAAATTACACCTACGGTGGTGATATTTCCAGTTGTGCTTTGAACCAAAACAAGGCCATTATCCTGAGTGGTACTGTTACCAGAAGTGGTGACATTGCCACTCAGGTTGATTGAACCACTACCATTAGAGATGATTGCTACTTTATCCAAACCAGTGATAGCGCCACCCACATTGATAGCGCCATTTACCGAGATAATTTCAATGTCCGTATTATTGCCGGCAGCGCCCAAAGCGGTGATGGTATCAGAAAAGGTAACTGTGCCAGAACCACTTGCATTAACTTCAATTCCACCTGGTGAATCACTTACAGTAACAGCCTTAGCAAATGTGATGGATGTTGCAAATTTATTAGATTGATCCAATTTAATCGAGCCAGCAGTGACTGTGCCAGCAGCTAGGAAGGTACCAGTGCCGGAAGCGGTTAAAGTACCAAAAGCTATTGCGCCAGAACCAACATTACCACCAATGGAAACTGCAGAACCAGCGGTAAGGGTAAGCGCATTGTTAGCAACGCTGGCATCTACATTACCGGTGATGGTAATGTTACCTACCCCAGAAGTAGTAATTGCAGCTAAAGTTGCATTGTTGGAAATCAGATTCCCGGTAACAACCGCATTAGCGTTAGCAGCAAGGGTAACTAAATTTGCAATCTTGGTAGCCTTGGTAACAGAAGTAGCTTCAGAAATGAAACCTCCAAGATTAGAAGAGGTAACCGTATCACCGAAGATAACATCGCCTGTCAAAGATTTGGCAGTAACGCTGGTTGCACTGGTATTACCAACCGAACCAGTAAAGGTTAAATCGCCTAGGCCAAGAACTGAAATTGCACCAGGAGTGTTAACAGTGCTACCGAAAGTAGCAGTAGTTCCTGCAACAACATTAACTGAAGTGGTGCCAGTTACAGCGCCTGCGAAGTTAACTAAACCAGTAGTGGTAACAGTACCACCCAAGGTTACTGCGCCGCCAGATGAACTAACGGTAGCAACGGATGCTGCGGTAACAGCTGCGCCAAAGCCAATGGTTCCGGTTGAGGTAACAGAAATTGCACCAGCAACAACTGCGCCAGTAATGCTAAAATTGCCTGCACCAGAAGAGGTAGTAAGGTTGCTAGTGCCCCCAACTACTGCGCCGGTGATTGTTGTGTCACCACCTGTGGTGGTCAAAACAACATTTCCGGTAAGAGTTACAGCACCCGTGTAGGTGACATCCCCGGTAGCAGTGGTTGTATTTACATCGCCAGCAGTGCTGATGGTGGTAGCAGAAATGCCAACCGCACCAGTACCAGTAGTGATATCTGCAGCAGCAGCGATATTGATTGCATCAATGTTGGAAGTAGCCAATGCACCGGAACCCTTGAGGGTTACTGTAGCAGTGGTAAAATTAAGGGTATCTATGCCAGTAGCATCAGCGCCCATGTTAACTGTAAGGCCAACATTTGCTTGTGCAAAACCAGCGATACTCATCCCGGCAATAGTAAAATCTTGATTGCCAACTGTATCACCAACTAGGCTTATGCTTGTAACATCAGCAGTGCCGCCGCCATTAGTGTAAGCAATAGTGTAAGCATTGGATGTTCCAACTTGAAGGCTGGATGCTCCGGAGCCTGCTGTAACAGCAATAGGTGCACCAGCAGCAGTAGTTGCAGAAACAGTAAGAGTACCATCAGCATTTACGACAACACTAGTAAGATCTTCACCAAGGCTGGTGGTTAGTGCAAGAATACCGCTAGCACCGCTTGCAGTAACAGCAGGAGTGATTCTTTCTTCGAGGCCGATGAGTTCGAGCCTTCTACTTTGCATGCGGGGTTTGATTTTCGAAGGAGACTTTTTGGAACCGAAAAGACTGCGCAAGAAATTATCCATAGATGAACCCTTTTAAATGAATGAATCCTTGGAAAAACAACCCTGAAGCATCCATGTCATCAGGGATAGTGTTAATGCATCGGTAAATGAGCTAAAACAAACATCCTAAACTACCAATACTAAAGTATATGATAGAAAGATGTGCCCTAACAACCAAAAAAAATCTGCCCTCTCTACTCAAAGCCCCCAATATTCTCAAGCGGTAAAGTTTTGCTAGGCGATATCGTTTAATAAAGTGCAGGCAAATAAAAAAGCCAGCCTAGTGGGTTAGACAAGGCTGGCTTAAGATTTTCAACAAAGGCTGTAGTAATAGGCTTAGATTATCGGAGCTGCAATTTCCCGGAGTCATTAAACTCCGGGAAGCGCATTTCAATTAACTTATTACAAAGTTGAATTACCAAACAAGCCGCCGGTGAACGCTGGGTTCATGACGAACAAGTTGTCGGTCTCGGTCAGGCTGGTTGCGCCAACGCTGAATACCGAGACACGAGGGCCACCAGTTGGGCCGGCCAAGGCTACTGCGTATTCCTGTCCGAAGGAATCTTCTGCAACACCAACGCGGATTGCTCCCGTGAAGCCTTCGAAAGGCACGGTGGCGATACCTGATGTGTCGGCGTCGAGGAACACACCGAATGCGCTATTGGTGGTACCAACAACCAAGTCAGCAATATTGCTGAAATCGAAGAAACCAACAGCCAAGCTAAGGCCACCAACACTCGTGGTGTCGTTGAATGCAAAGAAGTTGTCAACAACCGTTGGGCTGTTACCATTTCCGTTTACATCAAACGACTTAATGTTGAAACCACCGTTGCTTGCAGGAGCAGTAATAACTTCAGAATCAAAATCTGCATTACGATCGCCAGCGGCTACTACAACACCACCGGTGAAGGCGAGGGAGTAGGCGAAGAAATCGTTCAAGGTTGAGGAAGTTACTAAGCCAGTTGCGCTACCAGCATAAACTTGAACGCGTGGGCCACCGCCTGCACCAGCACCAACAACGACATCATCAAATCCATCAGCATTGGTATCGCCTGCTGCAACATAAACGCCACCGGCAAAGAAAGGTTCATCGAATGCAAAGAAACTGGTCTGAAGAGAAACCGCACCGGTTGAATTGTCTACATTGTAAACATCAACCTGAGGGCCACCACCAGCGCCTGCGCCCGTGATAATATCTGGGGATCCATCGCCGTTAACATCGCCGATGGCAACGCGTACACCACCCCTAAAGGAAGCATCATAAGCGAAGAAGGAAACATAGGTTCCATTCTGGAAGGTGATGGTAACAAGTGGGCCAGCACCGGCATCAGCTCCAACTGCGGTGAACTTGTTCAACGCGGGTTGACCAGCAACCATAGGTTGGAGAGCAGCAGATGGGGTTGGGGTTTGTGGAGTTACGCTTGCAACCGTCAAGGTCACATCATTTGCATTAGTACCACCAATGTAGCTGACGGTGAAGGTTACAATGTTACCAGAGGCATCAAAAGCGGAAATGCTTGAACCTTCAGGCTGGTTAGCAAAAGTTCCAGTTACCAAACCAGCAACAGCAATGTTATCGATGATGGTAAAGGTGTTATTAACAGCAAGGCCAGCAGCCACGCTAGACAAGGAAAGAGTTGCACCACCAAGGTTAATGGCAGAAGCAGTCTTCAAGTTGGAAGCAGTGGTTGCTGTTAACACATCTGCAATGTAGGTGGTCGCAGCATTGAAAGTTACAACGCCAGTATTCAAGGTGCCACCAGGGGCAACGGTGCCCGTGTTAACAGTAAGAACACCGATAGTACCACCAGCACCGGAGATAGTGCCATTGGTTGCGGAGGTAACATTTGCAGAACCCAACTTGCCAGTAACATTCAAGGTACCATTGATCACATTGATGTCACCTGTAACACCAGACGAGCTGGAATCACCGGACAATGTCAAAGTGCCAACGCCAAGCAGGCTAAGTGCATTTGCACCTGTGCCAGCAGAAACCACTTTACCAGCAAAGTTGCTAGCAGCAGTGGTAGAGTTGAGGATCAACTGGGTTGCATTAGCTACAGTTGTATTGGCAGGTAAAGCCCCGATATTGAAAGCTCCACCTGAAACGATGGTGCCACCAAGGTCCACCGTGCTGGTTGCAGAACCAGTGATGGTAGCGCCAGTGGTCAGCGAAGTGATATCTGAAGCAACTGACCCGAAGGTTACATTACCGGTGTTCAAGAACACAGGTGCGCCAGAAAGAACCGAAGTGCCAGCAAAGGTTACATCGTAAGCCTTAGCAGCAGTGGTCAAGCTGTTGGTAATAACGGTGGTGCCACCAAAAGCGATAGTGCCTGTGGTGTCAGTAAGCACAACATTGGCAGCGGTGAATGCGCCAGCAGTTACACCACCTGAGTTGGTCACGGTAACCGTGTTCAACGCAATGGCTTGGCCAACGCTGCCTAAGAGGATCTGATCTGTAGATTCCAAGGTCAGGTTTTGGGCACCATTAACTTTACCCAAGAAGATACCAGCGCCACCGCCAGTCCCAATGGATTTCAAAGAAACATCACCCGTCAGATTGACTGAAACATCATTAATAAAAATACCTAAAGTTGCAGCAACACCACTGGTACCTGAGGTGATATTAGCACCAAGGTTCAAGATGCCAGAACCAAAATCACCAACAGAATCGCCAGCGGTGATAGTTGCACCACTTACAACAGTAATTGCATCCGTTAGTAAATTGGTGATGAAAACTACATCGCCGGTTGGTCCAGCAGTAAGAGCTTTGTTCACTGTTGCGGTGCTGCCATTAATCCCGATGAAGATATCGCCAGCGGTTGTACCAGTGGTGGTAACAGTACCATTGATAGTAACGGTGGAACCGCCAATTTGTGGTCCTGACTGCTCTGCACCAATAATGATGTCACCATTAGTTGCCAAGGTGGCAGCAGTGGAAACATTACCATTGATGGTCAGGGTGCCAGCACCATCGTTATCAAGAATGATGTCGCCAGTTCCGGTGGTGCTAATGTTCCCAGAAAGAAGAACATTGCCTTGACCAGTTGTTCCACCCGTTGTTCCGATGTTGATATCACCATCAAAACTAGCAGTATTAGTACCGGAAGTGGTAACAGCACCAATAATAGTGATTGCACCTGAAACGGAGGTAACTAAAATGCCATCCAATCCTGTGACTGGGCCAACTATATTAATTGCGCCACTTGTGGAGGAGACAGCAATGTTAGCAGCACTTGTCGATGCAGTACCAGAAACGGTGATTGCATCAGAGAAAGTGATGGTGCCAGCGCCACCTGCAGAAACTATAACACCATCCGTTATTAATGCACCGGATACAGTAACAGCCTTAGCGAAGGTGATGGATGTAGAAAAATCATTAGTATTATCTAAATCAACCCCTTGTACATTAACTGTACCGGCAGCTAGGAAGGTGCCAGTACCAGAAGCAGTTAAAGTGCCAAAAGCTGTTGCACCGGAACCAACATTTCCAATGATGGAAACTAAACCAGAGCCTGCGGTAAGGGTAAGACCATTACCAGCAACAGAAGAATCAACATTACCGGTGATGGTAATATTGCCTACCCCAGAAGTGGTAATTGCAGCTAAAGTTGAATTGTTGGTAATTAGATTCCCGGTAACAAACGCATTAGCGCCAGCGCCAACAGTAACTGCGTTTGCAATCTTGGTGGCCTTGGTCGCAAGGGTAGCTTCCGAAGTGAAACCGCCAATCTGAGTGACTACAGTATCTCCGAAGATAACATCGCCTGTAGAAGATATGGCATTAATGGAACCTACGAAAATCTGACCAGACATGCTGACATCGCCAGTGCCGGTAAGGGTAAATGGGCTAAACGTAGTTACATCGCCAGCGGAGGTAATGGTGTTACCCGTGATATTCACCGCTCCGGAGGTGACGAGGATATCGCCTGCTGCAGCGATAGTAACCGTGGTAGAATTTAATTCAACATTTCCACCATCCTTAGGTTCGATTGGACCATTGACATTCAAGGTTCCTGTGCCGCTATTAAAAGAAAGATTGATAGCCACGGTTTGATTGGTGTTAGCTGTAGTACCTGCTGACAAGTCTATACCGGTAGCACCAACAGTAACCGCATTGGTTGTATTACTACCAAGGACTTGAATCCCAGTAAAAGTTTTGAATGCTGCAGTATCAATCACAACGGTATTATTGGTAACAGTAACACCCGTAGGGGTTCCCACTAATGTATTGTTGGCACTGCCAACGGTGTTAACCGTAATAACAGCAGTAGCTGTACTAGTATTTAAGTCGGAAATATTTTCCCCAGCACCCAAGGTAATTAATACATCGGTGCCAGAAACTGAAACAGTTGCAGGCGTGATTCTATCTTCGAGGCCTAGAAGTTCGAGCCTTCTACTCTGCATCCAGGGTTTGATTTTAGGATTGGATTTTTTAGAACCAAAGAGACTGCTAAAGAAATTACTCATAGAGAACCTTTCAAAAAGAATGCGAGCAAACACCCTAAACTACCTAAAGTAAAGATAATGCTAGAAAAATTTGGGTTAACAGTCAAAAGAATTTGCCTCTTTCCACCCAAAACCCCCAATCTTCACAAACGGCAAACTCTGATAAATCTTCGAAATTTAACAAAAGTGAATGAATATTCTTTAGGAGAAGAGCACAGTCAGCTATGTATTCATTGGAAAATTAGCATTTTCAAAAGGGTATAGCTATCTATCCCACGGCGTTCTATTGCTAAAGCAAGGTATTATACCGCCAATAGAACTTATTACCTTGAACAAACCTGCCCTTCATATCAAAATGAGTAATTCTACTTGAAAGGAAATTGCCATGCATTTGCTTTTACTTTCCACGCTATTAGCGCTGACACCCGCTTTTAACGATGTTCAATCAAAACCAAACATTATATTTATCATTGCAGATGATCTAGGTTATGGCGACCTAGGATGCTATGGCCAAAAAATTATCCGCACTCCCAACCTCGATCGCTTAGCAGCCGAGGGCATGCGCCTTACCCGCCATTATTCGGGCAATGCAGTCTGCGCCCCATCCCGCTGCGTATTGATGACAGGTAAACATCCAGGCAATGCCTTCATTCGCGATAACAAACAATTCAAACCCATGGAAGAAGGCCAATACCCAATCCCCCTTGAAACAACCACGCTTGCAAAATTATTTCTACAGCAAGGTTATGTCACAGGCGGGTTTGGCAAATGGGGCTTGGGCGGGCCAGGCACCACAGGCGAACCCCTTAAACAAGGATTCACACGATGGTTTGGCTACAACTGCCAAGCAGTTGCACATAACTTCTACCCCACCTACCTCTGGGATAACGATCGCAAAGTATCCATCAATAACCCCGCATTCAGTGCCCAAGGGAAACTCAAACCCGATGAAGACCCCAACGATCCAAAATCTTACGCCCGATTCAAAGGCAATGATTACTCCGCAGATCTCATCAACGATCAAGCACTTGCCTTCATCAAACAAAATAAAGACAAACCCTTTTTCTGCTATGTGCCCACCACCGTCCCCCATGTAGCGTTGCAAGTTCCTGATGAGGCACTAAAAGAATACGAGGGGAAATTTGAAGACCCACCTTATGTAGGTGGCAAAGGCTACACGCCACATTTCAAACCAAAAGCTGCCTACGCAGCAATGATCACCCGCATGGATCGCGACATCGGCAGAATGATGACTTTAGTCAAAGAGTTGGGCCTCGAAGAAAAAACCATTTTTGTGTTCACCTCGGATAACGGCCCACTAAGTGGCACCCATCAAGGGCTTGCAGGCACAGATGCGCGTTTCTTTAATTCTTCTGCGGGCCTAAGGGATGGAAAAGGCACCCTTTATGAAGGTGGGTTTCGAGTTCCCGGCATAGTGAGATGGAAAGGGAAAATCGCCCCCGGCCAGACCAGCGACCGAGTCACAGGCTTTGAAGACTGGATGCCCACCCTGATGGAGCTTTCAAATTCCTCCAACCTTTCTCCCAAGGATGCAGATGGTATTAGCTTCGCGCCCACTCTTTTGGGAGTGAAACAACCAGATCGGCCCTTCCTTTATCGGGAATTCCCCGGGTACGGTGGGCAAATTGCTGTTATCATGAACCAATGGAAAGGAATCAAGCAAAAGATGAACCAAGGGAAAAACCAACTCGAACTTTATGATCTTTCTACAGATCCCACGGAAACCACCGATGTTTCAGCCAAAAACCCTGAAATCGTTGCTAAAATTCAAGAAATCATGAAAGGCCAACATATACCCAGCAAGGAATTTCCTCTTCCTTCAGTCGATTTTGACCCCAAAAAGAATCCCATGAATAAAAAGAAATCATAAGACTTTTCAAGGAGCACTAACATGAACAAAATATTCAAGCCACTTTTGACCCTAGCACTGATTGCATGCAACTTCCTTCAAGGTGAAGTTTGCTTCGCCCAATCCAAGGAAATTACGCCCAAGGAAATTGTCTCTTATGATGGCCATACCGACGCAGTCAAATGTGTTGCATTCAGCCCCGATGGAAAATTAATCGCCTCGGGCGCTGCGGATAACCTGTTGCGGGTTTGGGAACCTCGAACAGGCAAAAATGTTTTTGTAGGCGTAAGCCATAAGGCCCCAATCTGGGGAGTTGCATTCAGCCCCGATGGAAAAATAATAGCCACCTCAAGCGATGATATGACCGTTCAAATTTGGGATGCAAGCAATGGTAAACCCCTGAAGGTATTAAAGGGACACCAGCGCTCGGTTGGCGATGTCAACTTTAGCCCCGATGGCAAATTACTAGTCAGCGCTTCCAACGATTACACCATCAAGGTTTGGAACACCACAACCTGGAATGAAGTTCGCCAAATGCCCGAACATCGTAACTGGGTCTCCACTGCCATATTCAGCCCTAATGGAAAAAACATCCTCACTGCAAGTTATGATTTCTGGATTCGTGTCATTGATGTGAAAGATGGAGCAGTTTTAAATACTTGGAAGGCACATACCGATTGGGCAACTTCCGCCGCCTACAGCCCCGACGGCAAGAAAATCGCAAGCTCTGGAGGCGATCGATTGGTGAAGTTATGGGATGCCAGCACGGGCAAAGAACTTTTCACCCTCGAAGGCCATTCTGATATTGTGCGATACGTAGCTTATTCACCTGATGGCAAAAGCATTGCATCTGGTGCAGGTGGCGATAACACGGTCCGCATTTGGAACCCCGAAACAGGCAAAGAAATCGTTTACCTAAAAGGGCATTCGCAAGAAATCATTCAAGTGGTGTACAGCCCCGATAGCAAACTTGTTGCGAGTGCTGGTTCTGATGGCATTGTAAAAATCTGGAACATTGAGCCCCTGTTCAAAAAGCCCTAATACTTTCGGAGAGATATCATCGTGGAAGATTTGTTTGGTGCCTTGGATAAAGAAATTGATGCTGCAAAGATTCTGGGCTACCTCAATCTTTCCGATGGCCGGGCCGACCCCCGCTGGCAGAAACAGCTAAGCGATGCCTACGCATTCCTTGCAGAGAATGGCGATAAACAACCTTGGATCAGCCTGCTGGATTGGCTCGAACAAAGGCTAGATGCGTTGAAGGCAAGTGGTTCTGCTGCGTTTAAAAATGATAAACAAGCCCGAAAAATACTTGAACTAATCCCCTTGTTTCTCGAAAACTACAGGGCTTATCACTCTGATATCCTAGGCCATCTGCCCGATGCGGATTTGTTCCTGCCCTTCTTTCTTGCAAAGGTTTTTGAAACCCTGCTGAAGTTGGCCCTTGAAAAAGGTTTCCCTAGACAACCCGAATCATTCCTTAAGAATGCCATTCTTCAGTTCAACGATTTCGTTGGCTACAGACCGGTTGCACTTTTAGAAACTCGGCCCTCAGGCGAACCCTACCCTCACGAAAAATTCCGCTGCGTTCCCCTTTACCTCCGCAATGCAGGCACATCCTACAGCCCCTATAGCACTTTGATCCAGCAGGCACTTGATATCTTGGGTGATGTCGATCCCTCGTTGCTTTCCGAAGCGAATTTCGATTTCGATAACCTCGATGAACTTTCCATGGATGTTCGTGGGTATGATCATTCCCACCCCGCAAACCTTCGCCCGAATTATTTCTTCGGCGAATGGGACCCACAATACATCGATGAGCAAGGCAGATTCCGCAGATTCGTAGTGCGTAAAGCATTGCTTGATGTTCTTAAAGATCGAATCGATAACGCTAAAGACAAATTCGAAGAAAATTCTTTCGAAGCAGCAGCAGTTCTTGCAGGCACCATCCTAATGGCAGCGAGCGTGAGCGGCAGAGTGGCAGGCACCCATGAAGCTTCCGCATCGTTGGCGAAATTGATTCCAGGCATCGCACGGGTACGCGATACTTTTTATGAATACCTTTTGAAGAAAGCCTCGCCTGAACATCAGAAAACACTTTTAGAAGAGAAGGGCCAATTAAGGCAAGCGTTTGGCGGAGCTAGGCAGCACTTGAATAATTTGCTGGGCAGAAAACGAGCATCGCATGTTCAACATCGGTTTCTTGGATTGCTGCTTGCCAACATGGGATATCTAGATGCCTCAAGAGCGCAAGCCCGGAAAATTGAGCCCGCTTCAGGCAGGATGCTCGCAGAAATACTCGGCCTCATCAGGCTCGGGCACCTCGAAGTCGAACGATCACTTTGGGCACAAGCTGCCCAACGACCCAATCAGGCTTTTGCCATCCTGCAACGCGCAATCGAATGTGGTGCAAGCGCAGACCCTTGGAATGTGCTAGGTTTTCAAGGGCTATTCCCGCTTTCCCCAGCACGAGAAGATAGCACCCGCGACCCAAGAATCGAAGAACTCCTGGCTGTGATGGAACATATTTTCCTGCTTACCACCAGGCTGATGTGCGAAGCCGCTGCCAATGGCGATGAAGCTTTGGTGCAAACACTCGAAAAAGAAATGGAATCAAAAGCGAAGTGGTGGGATCGGTTCGCAACCTACCAAGTGAGTGGCGTAAGGGCGGTGCGCGGTGGCGATGCTTTGGGCTCTGCAAGAATGGTTTCCCGGGCATTGCTGAAATGGCATCACCGGGGCGAAACCCCCGCAGACCTTGCATTCTGGCGCGAACAACTTTCCGCACTACGAACCCCACGGGCATTTGCCATGGTGGTTGATCTTCTTTTAAGACAAGGCGACCAGATAGCCGCTCTCGGTTTACTCATGAGCTGGCTTAGCCAAGCCGATAAGGTTCCACTCGAAGAAGGCAATCAATCCTTCCATGCACTGGCGTTTCGCTGGTTGCTCGCAACCGCAGTACACCGCGAAAAGATTCCCGCAAAGCAGTTGGAACAGCGCCATTTTGCAGTACGCAAATTCTTTGCTCAACTTGAAGCCAACGCAGAAGATTACTGGCAAGTGCCCGTGCTGGAAAAACAATCCAAGCCCGAAGATGAAGAAAAAGAAGAAGATGTTTTTGATGCTGCCTATGACGATGTCAGCTATCTGGATACCACAGGCAATGATGATGAAGGTGCGGTTTCTGATGGGCCTAGATACGCCCCCTTCGAACTCGAAGAAGAAGCTTCTAACCTAGAAGACCGACTTCATTTTCTTAATGCCTCATCAAAACTATGGCAGGTAGCAGCCTATTATCTGGGCTCACGAACCGAGCTCAACCCCGAAGATAAAATCGCCCTTGGTCAATGGGTTGATTCCGCAACGCAGCGATTGCAAAAACTAGGCCAATTGGTAGATGCCTTGCATCAGGCAAAAATCCCCGACCCAGGCGCAGAGCCCGATGCCATCATCGAGTACGATAGACAACGTAACTTAAAAGAAAGCCTGATGATGGAGGCGATTACGGCCTGTGTAGAAACAGCAAGTGCGGTAAATTCGATGCGCGGCGCTTTGGGAGTTGCAACAGAAAAAGAAGCAAAGCTATGGGAAAACTCTTATCAAGATCTTGAAAGATCTTTACTTAGAAGCAATCCCACTGCAGCTAAAGAAGCGCTAAAGCTGTTTCGTAAAGGCTTTGGCAAGGAACCTTTGGTTTATACCACTCTTTCGAACGGGGGCGACCCGCACCTTATTGTTCGTGTAAGGTTGGCGCAAAGCTCACTCGATTTTACCCTGGTCAATCTGCCCAGAGTTGGGTTGATTAGTGAAAGCCTGAAACTTCTAATTCTCGCCAAGGATATGGAAAAAAAAAGGCACACCAAGGGAAGAGGCGTATCTGAATATAACAGACATTTCACGATAGGTTTTCGCTCGGTAATCGAAACCATCATCGAAACTGCGGTAGATGAAACCGATGCCAAGGTACTCGAGCTTTTAGAAAAAGCATGCGTGCCATTTGAAAAGCTATGGGTGGAACACAGTTGGACAGGGCAGCTTTCTTCTTCAGAAGGTTTTTTGCATCAGAAGGCATTTGATGAAGTACGAGAGTTCATCATCAATTATGGGAAAGATATTTTTCATGCCCGATTCATGACCCTTGCCAACCTACGAGGGGTTATTCACCTAGGCGCTGCCAACTTCCTGACGGAACTTGTGCAAAATCCTGATCCGCTTCATCCGGTTAAGCTCGCAGATGATCTGGGCGATAAAATCACCCTCAACGATGCTTCAAGAATCCTCGGGGGTATTATTCTTACCCTTGTCGAAAACTATCAGGAATTCAAGGATTATAACACCTCCTGCACCTTGTCCGATTATGGCAACATGCTTCATGTGCTACTTTCCTTCCTTCGGGTCAAAGCTATTTTCGAGCGCAAAGTCTGGTTGCTGCGCCCCCGCATGATGGTTCATGAACTCCTCGCACGAATGAAAAGAACCAAGGCGGCAAAGCGTTGGCAGGATTCGCTGCACGATATCACCAAGATCGAAGCGGCAGCAATATTAGACCTTCTAAACACCACCGAAAAAGAAACAGGGGTGCGCATTATTTCAGTTCGAGATCGGATTGAAAACGGGTTTACCGCCAGCCTTGCAGTAGATAGGTTGTGTGCCTTAGTGGAACCCGCAATGGGCGAGGCTCGAAAAAAGAGCGTACCTCGCGCTTTCCGAACCTTCCTCGAAGAACTGGAAACCCAGGCAGCAAAACCCTCGGGCGTCGGTCGCGATATTCCAGAATGGCTCGTAAGGCTTGAAGCCGAAGTCCAACGGGTTCAAATGTCTCAAACCGCAATCGTACAACTTGCCGAAGGCCTTTATAAAATCAATAAGTTCCCACTGGATATGGAGCATGTCACTGCTCAAATAGATGAGATAAACCTCGAAGCGTTTAAAGGTACCGAGTAATTATCCTGTAATACTATTTCGGTAAGGCTTGATAAAAGCATAGTATACCGCAACACCCACTGCCAAGAATGTAATGCCTGAATAAACCTCTGCATGGTGGGGGTAGATTACGATTCCAAGTTCATTGGTATGGCTTGCAAAGAACATATTTCCCAAAACGCAGGCAGGGATCACCGCATAAAGCAATGGGGTGAAGGGGTATCCCCAGCATTTGTAAGGACGCGGGAAATCGGGCATGATGCGTCTGAAAACAAAAATCGAAAGCACACCCATGGTTTCAAATATCACCGCACCAAACATCGAAAAATTTGTCAGCAAATCAAAAAGCGACAATCCCATTCCCATCGAGGTTCCTACCCCGCCAAGTATCACAAGCACGGAAGACCAAACACCCAAAACCATGATTGCAATATAAGGCGTTTGATAAACCGGATGAACTTCCTGCAACATGATTGGTGCCATTTTCTCTTTCCCCATCGCATACAACAATCGTGGCCCCGCAAGAATATTCCCATTTAGCGAACCAAACACCGAGATCATGATTGCAGCAGAGGCGAATAATACTCCCGCTTGGCCAAACCCCGCTTTCATCGCTTCGGTTGCAACCGTGGAACCACCAGGCAAATGCCGGATAATTTCCATGGGCAACATCAAGTGATATGCAATATTCACACCAACATAAAGCAGGGTGACCAAGCCCACGCCACCAAGAAGTGCAAGCGGGATATTCCGCTGTGGATCTTTGATTTCTTCTGCAACGGGTGCGATGTTTCCCCAACCATGGTAGGCCCACAAGATCGCAAGGAAAGCACTGAAGAGATGGCTAAATCCAAATTCGTTCTCCCCCGCCCACCAAGGCTCCAGATTTTTAAAATCCGCTTTGGCCTCTGCAGCGCCCATCGTGAAAAAATAAATGGGGACAAGCGCGATAAGTGCCAAGGAAACAACTTTGATAATAGTCAAAACAACCTGAAGCGACCCGCTGAGCCTGGCACCGCGAATGTTCACGCAAGAAAGACTGATAAGCACACTAATAGTAATTGCCAACTTGCCCCAGAAAGGAATTGAAACATTGATTAGATCGCAAAAAGAATCTGTAAAGATGCTTGCCAAGGCCGCCAAGGATGCGGATCTAATCATGACAAAATCAACCCACCCCCAAAGAAACCCCCACATCGGGCCATAGGCTTCTTTAAGAAAAGTGTAATTACCGCCCGCCCTAGGAAAGAGAGTTACAACTTCTGCATAAGTGAGCGCACCAAGAAAAGTAAAAATGCCCCCGCCAACCCAAAGCAAAAGAATGACACCAAAATAAGGTGTGTCTTGAGTGATTGCGTAAGCTTTTTTAAATACCCCTGATCCAATGATCGTACCAACCACCACCGCAATTGCCATTACCGGCCCCAACACCCTAGGCAGGGATCTGAGGTTGGCTGCTGATTCTTGGTTAGCCATCAAAATATCTCCACAAACTTTTAAGTTAAGCAAAGATTCTAACCCAGATCGAAGTCAATCTCCAAACTAACAAAAAGAAAAGGAACAGCCTTCGAGACTGTTCCTTTTACTGTTTAAAAACTTCTGAGGGTTAATAATCAAGGGTCTAAATCATTATCCAAAGGGGTAGCAGAAGGGAAAATGCCCTTTTCTGGAATGATCTGGGGAACACCTGCAGGATCCTTAACCATGGGTTTAGCGTCCGGTGTTTTTGCTCCATCCATGGGGGCATAATCAGGGTTGTCTTCTTCAGGGCCCTGATAAGTCTGATAGTAACTTGGAAAAGAACTCGAAGAGTCGTAAGTCACTTCGCTAGGGTAGACGGAATAATAAGGCGTGGAATAATACCCGCCGCCGCCACCCATAAGCATGCCAAGCCCCAAGCCGAGGCCCAGACCGCCCAAGCCCCAACCCCAACCACCATAACCATAACGGCCATAACCACCGTAGCCACCATAACCATAATGTCCATAGCCGCCATAGCCACCCCGCCCGTAGCCACCATGAAAGTTGTTGTAGCTATAGTGGTTGCCGTTGTTGTGGTTACCGTTGAAATTATTGTGATTATGATTTCCGTTTGCGTTAGCAGAATGGTTACCATTAGCGCCGCGGTTAGCTCTACCGTTGGCGCCAGTATGGTTATTTTGGCCATGATCGGAATGGTTTGCAGCATTTGGGGAATGGGCACCGCCATTACGATTTTCAGAATGCCCAGGATGCGAGGCATTGGTATGAGCACCAGCACCAGATCCTGCACCAGCAGGATGAGCACCTGCGCCACCACCACCAGGATGTGCGCCAGCACCTGCGCCACCACCACCAGGACGAGCACCTGCACCTGCTCCACCACCACCTGAAGGATGATAGCCGCCACCACCTGCGCCACCACCTGAAGGATGATAGCCGCCACCGCCTGCAGATGAAGGGTGAGGACCGCCACCTGAAGAGTGGGCACCGCCACCGCCACCCGAAGGATGGCCACCACCGCCGCCGCCGCCGCCACCCTTGCCAAACACACAAAGGTTAAAGGAAGAAAGCATCGCAAGCGAAAGAGCTGATTTAAAAAATAAAGTCGAAGTTTTCATAAAATGATCTCCTAAATAATAATTAATCATTGTCAGGTTTTGGAAGGGAGTCGAGAGCTATCTTTGCAGCCTGACTAACCCCGAGATCATCGCTCTTGGTAGCTTCTTTGAGAGCATTAAGAACGGTGGGCCCTGCAAACCCAATTGAACCAAGTGCATGAGCGCATTCTTCCCGAACGCCAATATAAGTATCCGATTTAAGTGCTTCAACAATGGTGATGACAGCAGGCCTTGCACCAGCGCCGATTTCATTGAGCGCATAAGCTGCTGCAAGCCGGATATGATCGTTCTTGTCGTTGCTTAAAATTTCACCAAGCGCAGTGGAAAGGGCTGCTGCTGCTGGACCCATTACACTAACCGCATCGATTGCATCCTTGCGAATTTCAGCAGAAGGATGTTTAAAGAACTTAGCCAATTCAGGAAGCGCAGCTTTGGCATCAGGTCCGATTTCTCCCAATGCATAAATGCATTCGCGAACAACTTCTTGATCAGGATCACTCAATGCATCAGTAAGTGCAGAAACTGCAGCCCGGGCATCACGGCCGATTTCAGCCAGCGCATAAGCCGCTGCATATCGCATCTCAGGATTCTCTTCCTTCAAAGCCTTTGCAATCGCGGGAACAGCACTGCGTGAAGACGAACCAAGCTTGCCCAACGATGCAATCGCTGCCTGCCTGACCATTTCTTCTTTATCATCCAAAGCCTTGGTCAAGCCACCAATTGCAGAACGCGAAGCCAACCCAAGCATGCCCAATGCAGTTGCAGTTTGCGCACGCAATGTTGCATCGGTATCTGCCAATAAAGCCGACATATCAATAATAGCTGGGCCTGCATTTGCCCCAAGCTTGCCCAACCCCTGCACCGCAGTCTGCCTGACGATAAGATCTTCATCCTTAAGCATGGCTTGCAAAGTGGGAACGGTTTCTTTTGCGGAAGCCCCGATTGCTGCAAGTGCTGCAGCTACGGAAACGCGCAAGCCTGTATCTTTATCAGCAACAGCTTCTGCAAGTGCGGAAGCCGACTGCCTGGCCAATGGCCCCATCGTACTTAATGCAAAAGCAGAAGCACGCTTAACGCGTACATCGCTGGTTTTAAACGCTTCGGTAAGCGCTGGAATAGCAGCCCTTGCTGCAGGGCCCATATTTCCCAAGGCGATGGCAACTGATCTACGAACGTTTTGGTCAGTATCCTTCAAAGCGGTAATAAGTTCAGGGACTGCAGCTCGCGCAGTGGGCCCCATGCGCCCTAGAGAATAAGCCGCACCTTTACGGGTTGCAGCATCAGGGCTTTTCAATTTCGAGGTAAAATCTTCAACCTGAGCAAAGCCCATGGTGGAAAAAATAAGCGTTGCAAATAACGCCATCAATGCAGACTTCGAGTACGCAAACATGAGTAATTCCTTTAGATGTCACAAAGTTCCCAATAACTAAATAACATTATATCCATAGCACGATACCAGACGGTAAAAAATTGTTCACTTAGTTGAAAACTTCACAAAAACGCAAGGAAGTGACTCATTGCGGTATCTTTTCAAGAGCCTTCATTGATTTGCACATTTATTTTCAAGTTCGTCCTTGCATCCATCCCCTTCCTCTTCTACTTTGTTCCCAACAACATGACTTGGAGTTTTTATGAACAAAATTGATCTGGTTGGAAGAACAGCAGTAGTAACCGGTGGCGTTCGAGGAATCGGGTTGGCCATTGCAGAAAGATTACTTGCAAGTGGTGCCAATGTCTGTGTCTGGGATCGCGACCTCGCAGCCCTGGATCAGGTGGTCCCCGAATTGCTGAAACTTGGCAAGGCCCATGGCGCCCAAGTAGATATCACCCGCGCAGAATCTGTAGAGCATGGCGTAAAATCTGCGATCAACAGCTTCGGGAAAATCGATATTCTCGTCAACAACGCTGGCATTGCAGGCTCGACAAGAAAACTCTGGGAACTCCCGCCCGATGAATGGCGTCAAGTAATCGAAATCGATCTTATTGGTGTCTACCTCTGCTGCAGAGCAGTGGTTCCCCACATGATCGAAAACAAATATGGCAGAATAGTGAACATTGCAAGCATTGCAGGTAAGGAAGGAAACCCCAACGCAAGCCATTACAGTGCAGCCAAAGCTGGTGTAATCGCCCTGACAAAATCCTTGGGCAAAGAACTGGCACAACTTGGGATACTAGTGAATTGCATCACCCCCGCAGTGATTGAAACCGACATTCTAAAGCAAGTAACGCAACAGCATATCGATTATATGCTTTCAAAAATCCCGATGGGAAGATTCGGGAGAAAAGAAGAAGCAGCAGCGATGGCGGCTTGGCTAAGCTCGGAAGATTGCTCGTTTACCACTGGATCAACATTCGATCTTTCAGGCGGCCGTGCAACCTATTAACCCCACTCGCCCAAGTACCAGCGCTTCTTGTACACCTTACCATAGCTAACGCCAAAGCGTTTGATTGCGGTATCACGAATAATTTGTGCAGCCTCTTCAGGAGAATCCGTGACAACAAGTTTGTCAAGATCTTCCGGATCAATCGTTTGTTCTTTCAGCAAGGTGTTTCTGATGAAATCCAATAGCGGATTCCAATACTCCTTGCCCATAAAAATCATTGGAAAATCTTTGATCTTGCCTGTTTGAATAAGTGTCAAACATTCAAACACTTCATCCATGGTTCCAAACCCGCCAGGCATCGCAACAAAAGCATACGAGTATTTAACCAGCATCAACTTGCGAATAAAAAAGTATCTGAAAGTAACAAACTTATCTAGGTAAGGGTTATGTTTTTGCTCCATGGGCAATGCGATGTTACAGCCGATGGATGGGCCATCAACATCCTTGGCGCCCCGATTGGCAGCCTCCATAATGCCCGGGCCGCCCCCGGTCATTACAGTAAAGCCAACTTTGGAAAGTTCCTTACCCGTTTCGCGTGCAAGTTTGTAATAAGGATGATCTTCAGGAAAGCGCGCAGAACCAAAAACCGTTACGCAAGGCCCCACAAAGTGTAGAGTTCGAAAACCACTCATCAACTCCAAAAACATTTTAAAAGCACGCCAAAGTTCAAACCCACGCCTCTGAGGCCCTTGAAGAAATTTCGAGGTTTCAGGTGCAGCAGTTACCGCATCTTTACCCCAACGAAAAGGATTTAGCTGCATGATGCTAGAACGCGATTTTTTAGGGCTATCGATTGTCATGATGAAAAATCCCTGAATATCAAGAAGGCCTAATGTAATAATACGCTGTAGGCAAAAAAGCAGGATGCTAATTAAAGTAAATATAGGGCTTTAAAGAAGAAAAGCAGAAGGATTCTAAAGCACAACCGGCATTAAAAGAAAGAAAAGAGTTAACTCTTGCCCGACTTGGGGAAATTCTGCCTAGTTTTTTTCTTCTCGGGAGTTGAAGCACTGATTTGGGCTAGAGGAAATCGTTTGGGCGAAAAATCACATAAGGGGATACTGCCCCCAGTTTCTGAAAGTATTTCTGCCAAGGTGGTAGAACCAAAAGCCTTCTCAACAGATGCGAGCGCATTATCAAGGCGCCTATGTAATGGACACAAATTTACCCCATGCGAAGCAAGATCCATAGGGCAGGTTTTGATTCGCTTCACAGGATCAACTGCGTTGATAACTTCCAAAAGGGTCAGTTTATCAGGCTCGATGTTAAGGGTAATACCACCTCCCAAGCCTCGCTGGGAATTTAAAATCTTAGCTTTAACCAAACCTTGAAGCACCTTGGCCATGTAAGGCCTGGGCACTTTGGTTCCCAAAGCAATGTCTTCGCATATACCTGGATTTGGTGCCCTATGAGCTAGAAATACCACTGCTCTAAGAGCGTATTCAACCGTTTGCGAAAACATTAAGTTATGACCTCAATAATCATTTAAATCTTATATTGGATAAGATAGTCTTATTCTAATCTTAATTCAACCTTAAGATTCCCTTTTTACCAGAAAAGTTAGATTTACCGAGGACAACTGATTTTAAATTAAGTCAAAATATCATTAAGCACATTACCATGCACATCGGTGAGCCTGAAATCACGGCCCTGAAACTTAAACGCCAATTTCTTATGATCGATGCCCATCAAGTGCAACATCGTCGCATGAATGTCATGAACAGCCACAGGCTTTTCAACAGCACTGTAACCAAACTCATCGGTGTTGCCATAAGTCATACCACCCTTGATTCCACCACCCGCCATCCACATCGAAAAACCCTTGATATGGTGATCTCTGCCATTGCCCTGCGCCATGGGAGTGCGCCCGAATTCCGTACCAAAAACAATCAATGTTTCATCAAGCATGCCACGCTGTTTCAAATCCTCGATAAGTGCCGCTGCTCCACGATCAACTTCTTTAGCAGTACCAAGGGAATGATCTTTTACCGATCCATGATGATCCCAATCACGATGATAAAGCTGGATGAACCTAACGCCACGCTCGGCCAACCTTCGGGCCAAAAGGCAGTTGCTTGCAAACGAGCCATCGCCTGGATTTGCCCCATAAGACTCCAGCACTTTTTTAGGCTCCTTCGAAACATCCATGAGTTCAGGAACACTAGCCTGCATACGAAACGCAAGTTCGTACTGGGCGATGCGAGCTTCGATTTCAGGATCTGCAACCACTTCGTATTCAATTTTATCAAGCGCCTGAACCGACTTGATCAATTCAGATTGCCTTGCATCATCAACGCCCTTGGGGTTGCGAATATAAAGTACGGGTTCGCCTGTACCACGAAATTGCACGCCCTGAAACTTACTGGGTAAAAACCCAGAATGCCATTGCCTAGCTGCGATGGGCTGACTCTGCCCAAACTTGCCCGTCGAAACCATGACCACAAAACCGGGTAGGTTTTCCGTATCACTACCCAACCCATACCAAAGCCACGATCCCATCGAGGGCTTCCCGGGAATCATCGTACCCGTATTCATGAATGCATGCGCGGGATCATGATTGATCGCTTCGGTATACATCGATCGAATAATGCACATCTGATCTGCGGCACGTGCACCTAACTCCGGAAAAATCGAACTGAACTCGATGCCACTTTTTCCATACTTCGCAAACGGGTGCTGCGGCCCGAAACAATTTAACTTAGCGCCCTGCAACTGAGCAATCTGCTGACCCTTGGTAACTGATTCAGGCATGGGTTGGCCATGCATTTTCGCAAGCGTGGGCTTAGGGTCCCAAGTTTCCAAATGCGTCATACCCCCCGCCATATATAGGTAAATCACCCGCTTTACTTTAGGGTTATGATGCAGAGGATTGATCACACCTTTATACCCGCCCGAGGCTGCGCCCTGCACTTGGTTACCCTGCAAAAGGGAAGCCAGTGCCATTGCACCGAGGCCCCCGGTGGACTGCTTCAAAAAGGCTCTGCGTTTAAAAAAGTTGTTATTCATGTGAAGTATTCCTAATTGCGTGTGATGGTTTCATGGAGGTTGAAAAGTGCACGGGCAACACCGCCCCAGGCTGCGAGTTCCTCTTCAGGAAACTCCTTGCTTGCGGGCTTATCCCCAACACTCAGAAATTCTTTTGCAGCTTTGGAATCTTTCGCAAGCGACTTACGATATTCAACCACTAGGTTCAGGAGCACTTCTTTTTCTTTGGGCTTGGGCGATCTGGAAAGAGTTCTGGTGAATGCAAAGTCAATTTTCTCTGCATCGGTTTTCCCGCCCTCCTTCAAAATCTTTTCTGCAAAAACCCGTGCAGCCTCTACCTCGCAGGGATCATTCAACAAGGCAAGCGCCTGCAATGGAGTATTCGATCTAACGCGATCTGCAGAACATTCCTCCCTGCAAGAAGCATCAAATGCAAGCATCGCGGGGTGCAGATACTGCCTCTGCCAATGGGTGTATAAACCCCTGCGATAAACCGACTCACCATTATCTTTTTGCCATTCCCTAGTGGGAAAGTTTAAATAAGACCAGTAACCAGGGGGCTGGAAAGGCTTGACACTTGGCCCGCCTTGCTTATCAACCGCCAAGCCGCTGATGCTTAAATAGTTATCACGGATGAATTCCGCATCAATCCTGAAGCGCGACTGCCTCGCCAGCCAGCGATTATACGGATCCTTCTCCTGAATCTCTGCAGATGGAACCGAAGCTTGTCGATATGCTCCGCTCATCACCATCAGCTTAATCGTTTTCTTGATATCCCAGTTGTTATCCTTAAGGTAGGAAGTCATGAAATCCAAAAGTTCGGGATGGCTGGGCCATTCGCCCTGCGATCCGATATCTTCAAGCTTTTTCGAAAGGCCCTGCCCATAGAAAAGTTTCCACAAACGATTGACCAAAACCCGCGATGTCAACGGGTTGTCATTGCTGACCAGCCATTGAGCCAAATCTAAGCGGTTCAATCTCGCCTTGCCATCATTCTTGATTGCAGGAAGAAAAGCAGGCACACCGGGGGTAACCACTTCGCCCGAATTGTCCATCCAATTGCCCCGTGCCAACACCTTAATAGTGCGGGGTTCGCGTGCAATGGTAACCAAGGTAGTCGGGAGGGATTTTTCAAGATCGGTGCGCTTGGTTTGAGTTACTGTAAGCTCTTTGCGTGTGGCTTCCAACATCGGTGCAATGGTTCTGTAGTACGTTGCGATCTTTAATTTTTGCTGTTCATTGCGCTTTGCAGGCTCAATGGCAAGTGAAGCCAGCACATCTGCAGGAAGCGATGCGCCCCCGCCTGCTTTAACGGGCCTCATCGCATCCGTAATCGAAATTCGAAAACTACCAAGGGTATGGTTACCCTTACCATGGTTTTGCTCAAGGGTAACAACCACTGAAGATTCACCCGCAAGGTTTTCCTTCATCTGAAACACTGCATGCTGGGGTTTTGCAACTTCAGGCAGGATCGCCCAACCCCACTCATCCCCCTTGGTATTACCATCAATCGCAGATGCTGCGTTCCACTTTTTATAAGGGTTGCCCTCCCCTGCAATTACTTGTTCAAACGTAGCACTGGCATCCATGAATGCGATGGGTTTTTTATCTGAAGCAAAAGCGCTGAATTCTGAAAGAACAAAGTTGCCATTACTTGCCCTGCCTGATCCGCCCGCAGGCATCGAGGCATGAGGCAGTGCCTCAATTTTCATTGCGGTATATGACCCCTTGGGCAGTTTGATATCCAAGGTGTAAGTGTCCTTATCCGCTTTTTTACCCGAAGCTAGAATGGAACCATCCTCTGCAATTGCTAGCTTTGCACCACCCTTCGATACAGCCTTCAAGGGCTTTAAAACCGTCCATTTAACCGAACTGGTAACCGAGGCTTCCCACTCAATTTGTTGCTTGGCAAGTTCAGGAGTCGATGCTCCCAGCACCTTTTTCAATTCAACTATCTTTGCATCCAGCGAATCTAATTGGCCCTGCTGCTCCTTCGTGGGCAACGCCATGCGTGTTCCAAAATCGCTACCACCATACAAACCCTTTTCGGTGATGTCTGCGAAGAATGCTTCCATGCTGTAAAACTCTTTGGTGGTGAATGGATCGAACTTATGATCATGGCATTCCGCACATCCAAGCGTAGTGCCCATCCAAACACCACTAACATTTCGAACCCTTTCAGCAGCATACTTTGCAAGGTACTCGCGATCCTGAACCCCACCCTCTGCACTCATCATGCCCAAACGGTTGTAACCACTCGCAACTTTATTCTCGGTGGTTGCATTGGGCAGAAGATCGCCTGCAAGTTGCTCGATCGTAAACTGCGTGAACGGAATGTTTTTGTTGAAGGATTGAATAACCCAATCACGATAAGGCCATACCGTAACAACCTGATCACCATGATATCCAACGCTATCTGCATAGCGCACTAGATCGAGCCAGAAAACAGCCATGCGCTCGCCATAATTAGGCGAAGCCAATAACTGATCCACCAGCGCTTCATAAGCCTTAGAACTATTATCTGCGAGGAAATTCTTTAGTTGTTCAGGGGTCGGGGGCAACCCAGTAAGATCAAAGCAAAGCCTGCGAAGCAAGGTAACCTTATCAGCTTCTGCAGAATGCTTCAGCCCGTTTTCTCGAAGCTTATCAAGAATGAAGTTATCAATGGGATTTTTAACAAACGAAGAATCATCGACTTTAGGAGCCTCCGGTTTCTTTACAGAAAGAAACGCCCAGTGCCCTTCCCAGCCTGCGCCCTCTTCCAGCCATCGCTTCAATAACGCCTTCTGATTATCATCAAGCTTTTTATTACTCTTGGCGGGTGGCATCAATTCATGCGCATCGGTTGCAATAATGCGCTTGTATAATTCGCTTTCCATCGCATTGCCTGCAACAACTGCTGTATTACCCTTCCTCTTGGATTTTGCACCAGCCTCGGTATCAAGTCTAAGGCCCGCTTTTCTCGAACCAGAATCAGGCCCATGGCACGCATAGCAATTCTCCGAAAGTATTGGCCTGATATCCCGATTGAACTCGATCTTCTTATCCGCAGCATGCGACTGCGTTCCAATAAGCATCATTACCGGGATTAACAACGGGAGAATAAATTTTTTCATGATGGTTTTCATCTTAGCCAAGGTTTGTAGGCGGGGTCACTTTCTACTACCCTTGGATTGTACACTCTTTTCTGTTTATTGTGGAGTCTTTTTGCACCTTCATAACCCGAATTTTCATATTATTAGCCATGTTGCTATTTCTGGTATCAGCCCTTAGGAACTCCGCTAATGAAAGCCATTCTTCTCGAACAACCCAAAAACTTCAAACTCATCGATACCCCCGAACCCGCCAAGCCTGGCCCAGGCGAAGTTCTTCTCAAAGTTCACCGAGTCGGAATTTGTGGTAGCGATTACAGCGGATACCTAGGGAAAATGCCCTTCTACAGCTACCCACGCATCCCTGGACACGAACTAGGTGTCGAAATCGCTGAAGTGGGCGAAGGCGTTACCCACATCAAAGTTGGCGATCGCTGCTGTGTCGAACCCTACATGAATTGCCAAAAATGCCATAGCTGCCTTCGGGGCCATACCAACGCTTGCGAATTCAACAAAACACTGGGCGTTCATGCCGATGGCGGGCTCAGGCCTTACTTCATCCTACCCGCAAGGAAACTTTTTCCCTCTTCCAAACTTACCTACGAACAACTCGCTCTGGTAGAAACCCTAGCCATCGGCTGTCATGCTGTTAACAGGGCCAAAACCCAACCCGGTGAAAATGTCCTCATTATTGGCGCTGGGCCCATCGGCTTATCCACTCTTGAGTTTGTGAAAATCGCAGGCGCCCGACCCATCGTCATGGATACCAACGAACAACGGCTCGCTTTTGTCCGTAATACTATGGGCGTTAAAGATACCATCCTTGTCAAAGGCGAAGGCAAGGAACTCGATACCCTCAAAGAAATGACCGATGGTAATCTCGCCCATGTCGTTGTCGATGCCACAGGCAGCAATGTTTCCATGAGCCAGGCTTATAACTTTGTCGCCTACGCTGGCAGGCTCGTTTGGGTTGGTATCACCCTCAATGAAATCAGCTTCACCCAGACTCTGATGCACCGCCATGAAATGACTTTCCTCGCAAGCAGGAACGCCCTACCCGGCGATTTTGTTCGCATCATCCAATTAATCGAAGATGGCAAGATCGATACCAAGCCTTGGATCACCCACCATTCCACCCTTGATGGTATGATCGATGCTTTTGGCGCTTGGTTAAAACCCGAAACTGGTGTCATCAAAGCGATGGTTCAAGTATCTTAATTAAAGACCAGGGAACATGCACCATGCTTGGCAACGTGATCAAATATGGTGCAATCGCCCTCTTGTCTTATGCTTTGCTTTGTACTGCGTTGTTCTTTTTTCAAAGATCACTGCTTTACTTTCCCAGAAAAAGATCCGTCTCTGACCCAAAGTCAACTCTTCATTTCAAAGTTCCCGGTGCCGACCTTGTCATCACCCTTAAAGAAAATGAAGGCCCTGATGCCATCCTCTATTTTGGAGGCAATGCCGAAGATGTGTCGATGAATCTTCCATCCTTCTCGGCTAAGTTTCCCAACCATGCAATCTACCTGATGCACTATCGGAGTTATGGGGGCAGCACAGGAAAACCCACAGAAGAACTTCTGCGCAATGATGCTGTTGCCTTGTTTGATTATATTTACAAGAAGCATGCAAAAGTTGTGGTGCTAGGCCGCAGTCTGGGCTCTGGATTGGCAATTGCGGTTGCTGCTCAAAGGCCTGCATCCAGTTTAATAATGATCACGCCCTATGACAGTATCTTGGAAATCGCAGCTTCTCAAATCCGATTCTTTCCAGTCAAGTGGTTACTTCTGGATAAGTATGAATCTTGGCGGTATGCACCAGATATAAAAATCCCGACCCTTTTGATCATGGCGGAATTTGACAACATTATTCCAGCATCTAACACCAAAAAACTTCTTGATGCATTTGCACCCGGAATCGCAAACCTTCAAATAATACCTGGCACTTCTCATAACTCCGTTTCATCAAGCCCAAAGTATCTTGAACTCATCCAATCAATGCTTTGAAAGAACAAGAAACTATTTGCTTAGGGTCAAGGTTGTGGATTGTGCAGCGACCTTGATTGCGGGGATGGTGATCAAACCCTCAGTATCTGCTTTTCCTTCGCCTTTGGTTTCCCCGTAAGCCCATTTAAAAGCTTCGCCTGGCTTAAAATTTAGGTTCTGCAACCTGCGCACTGAAACATCGACGGTAGATACCTCAGGAATTTTAAAGCTGGTCTTCAAATCTTTCGCACTTACCAGAAAGAGCGACATCTCAAGTTTATCCTTGGTATCACTAATGTTTTTCCAACGATAAAAAGCGTTGATCTGACCCGAAACCGCAGGCTTTTCGCTTTTCACATCTGGCCAAGGCATCTTGCTATTACTGTCGCCATTGGCAAACACCGGATACGCCTCATTCTTTTTTACACTCAACCAATCAAAGGAGTTTACTAGATCGTTCACCTTCTCAATGTTGGCGTGATTGTTCGCATGGCCAAACGGGCCCCAGTAAAAATAGAGTGCATATTTGCGATCATTCATCGCCTTGGCAAACCGTTCATGACCAACAGACCAAGAATCATTCTGGCCAGAATAATCAATCACAATGGGTGGATCGGGAAGCTTCACATTCTGTGGAACCGACAAAGGTGGGAAAAACATCCGCTGAGAAACATGCTCGATACCCGCAGGCACATTCGCCTTGATTGCTGCAAAAACATCGCCATTGCGCATACCAATGCCCAGGGTGCCACTACCCCCCATAGAGTTGCCACCAAGGTAAACCCGGTTAGGGTCAATTTCATATTTTTTGATCACCCATTGAACCGTGTCCATGACCCGTTTTTCTGCAGGGGTGGGCGAGCCACCTGAATTCTTTTTGGTAAGGTTTGCATCGTTGATATGCATACCGCCCCACCACCAATCGCCTTGATTACGCCTACAATCCACATACAGAGCATAAAAGTCATCCGGAGTGTGGTAAATATCATGATTGCCCACCATGCGGGTGCATTTCACACAAGAAATAACATCATGCCCAGCAGAATGCAGGACGACATAGAGAGGTGCATTCTTACGATCTTTTTTCGGATGGATAACAACAAAGTTATCCTGCTGCGGGGCTTTGTAACCCCATTCTGGTTTCACATCATGTTCAAAGATTTCATAGGTTCTTTCCTTGATGGTTAGGTCTTCGACCTGTTTGCCCTTGATTGCAACAACCTTCGAAGGCACCCAATCTTTGTCTGCTGCAATAAGAGGGCACACTGCAAAAAGAAGCATAAGAAAAGCTGCACGATTCATGGGGTTTCTCTTTAGTAAAGGTACTGGAATGCATCTACTGTTGTAGCAAAGTAGGTGTGGGGCGAAAGAAAAAAGCGATGACTAGAAATGCCTGCTTACTTGGTTTTTAATTCAAAGGGTTCAAGAATTGTAGATTCATTGGTGATGGAGACTTTGAAAGAAGAAGATTCAGGTTTGGAGAATCTGCCCTTGAGCCTGTCAGGGCCTTGAAATTGATTTTTGAATGCCCCGGATTTTTCGCGCCATTCAAATGCGACCAAAAAGTCACCCGCAGGAACGCCATCCCCTGAGGTAAAAGTGTTGAGTTTAAAATCACCATTCTCATCAGTTTGAGCGTAGGGAATGAAAGATTGATCATTCTTTTTTGGGGTGGGATGAAAATAAACAAAAAGATCAGCAGCAGGTTTACCATTGACCAAAACTTTGCCGGTAACCGGGAAAGTTGGAAGCCGCTTCTGAGAACTACAACCTACTACAAAGAAAACGATTAAAAGAATCATCACTGGGCGATAAAACAACATCATGAAGTTGGTTTCCGTGATACATAAAGGACAAGGATTATTCGGAAATGATCTCGCCTTTTCTAGCAGTGACCATGTAAACAAAATTCTTTGGATTCATACTGCCGGTAAGAAATCGAACTGAACCATCCCCCATCACCACCGTTGCACCGTTCGTATGAAAGCTATAAATTCCCCTACCTGTAACATTGGTGCAGTTAATCATGCAAGGGCCTTGAACACCTGTTCCATCATACAAGGAACCATTGATCCAGTTTTCACCGTTGTAAGGATTGCCCCACCCTGCTCCAACGGTGTTTGCATTTCCACTGTTGGGAACAACAGGAAAACCATTGGTTGCAACACGAATATTTGTTTGCCAAGCTTCGGGCCTTCCTGCAAGCTCCACCAATAAAAGCGTGTTAGATACACCATCAGAAATACCCGAGACTCTCGAGGATTTTAAAGGCGGGGTTGCAAGCATGCCTTCGCGGTCACCACCCGCTGGCGGGCCAACAACCGCATCCCATCCCGCGGAAGTGACCCCGGAAATTACCGAATAATCACCCGCTGCAGTGGTGAAAGTTGCAGCAGGATAACCAGGGATGGCACCTGCAGGCAGGCTTAAGGTTTCAGAACGGCTAGGAGTTGGAGTCGAAGGGCACTGCATCACCTTCAATTGGGTCTGCAAAACCGCAATATTCGAAGCGGTGTTAAACATTTGATTGAAATTATACTGTTTGTAAAGGTTTTCCTGTTCGAGATAGGGAAGCATTAACGGCGCCCAGCTATAGGCAAGATTGGCTGCAGGTGGAAACGCAACGAAATAGGCAGGAGGCAATGCTTGATAAGTATTTTCGTAATGGAAAAAGGCTAGCCCAAGCTGCTTAAGATTATTTGAACACTGTAAACGAGATGCAGCTTCGCGCACTTTCTGTACTGCGGGTAAAAGCAAGCCGATAAGGATCGCAATGATTGCTATCACCACCAAGAGTTCAATCAGGGTAAAGCCAAACTTGCTTTCTTTTCTGAGCCTTTTTAAAGCCATGAAATTAACCCCTTTAATTATTAATAACCAATCCAATATTACTTTAGTAGGCTTATGCTAAGCTATTACAAGGAAAGTTTTAATTTTACCACAATTTTCCGAAAGAGCGCTCCCTTTTGACGATTATATGCTAATTAACATGTATAAACCAATATAAGGGCCTAGGGCCATATTCCATCAGGTTATAATTGAGTGACTACTTCAGGGAAAATTTTTTGCCCGTGGTCAATTTGCCGATCACTGCAGAAACTGCACCCAGGCGACTATTTGCCTTCGATCTAGTGATCGTGCAACCGATGAAGGATGCCTTGATCGATTTTCTACGCGTGGCTTCGAGCAGATTAACAAAGAGATCCGGATGCGCATCCAGTAGATTCCCAATGATGAAAATACGCTCTGGGTTAAAGAGATTAACAACCGTTGCAACACCCGTGGAAATATGATCAATCATAAGATTGATTTCATTCATGGCATCGACTGCGCCCCCACGAAAAAGATTAATCGCACCCTGAATATCAATTTTGGAATCAGCAAGCCTAGCTATAGTTTTACAAAAGAAATCATCCGTAGCGACTGCATCGAGGGTTGCGCCATTTTTGTCGACGGGAAGCTTTCCGAGATTTCCCGCAAGGCCCAAATGCCCTTGAAGTTGCTGACCATTAGAAACAATACCTAGACCAAAATCATGGGTGATATCGATAACAGCAAAGTTAGAAAGATTGCGTGATTCGCCAAATATGGATTCAGCCAAGCAGAGTGCATGCATTTCTTGAAGCAGAAAAGTTTCGAACCCGGTGTTGGCCTCGAGGTCTTTTGCAAGCATTTGATTTTCGAGAAACGGAATGGATGGGCATGAAGATATTTTGTGCTCGAGTTGATTGAAAAGGCCGGGCGTGCTTACCCCAAGCCCCATCATCTTGACACTATTTTTAGGTTTTGACAGTTTGATTTTTTGGCTGATGAGATTTAGAAACTCAGAATAAGACCTTGGCAAAGGAAACCGATCTAAATTGCCCTGCAACTTGCCATCAAGGCCAGATGTAGAAAGTTCGCAAGCATCATGCCCAATCACAAGCGCCATAACCCCAGCCTTGGCAGTTGCAAGATGTATCATTTTACCCGGCCTGCCCAGCAACGCCTTGGAAGGTTCACCTTCTTCTACCAATTTGGCATCGAGAAGATCTTGAACCGTTCGGGTTATGGTAGGGCCGCTAATGCCGGTTAAGCGAGTGAGGTCTGCACGCGAAAGCCCGCCATGCTTCAGCAGCATCGCTAATACTTCGCGAGTATTTAAATGCCTGAGCAAGCCAGCTCGGTTCTGGCTTTTGTGCTCCGGACTCGTGGTTTTTTTGGGCATTAGTCCATCGTAAGAAAGTAGTATCAAGCTACTAAACCAATATATTAAAAGATTATGAAAATCTTATCATGGAAGAAGGTTAATAAACAAGAAGATTTAGTTAAAACGGCTGTTTTTAAGAAATAATAAAGGTTTTAACTTTGTTAATTTTTTGGTAGAATTAAACCTCTAAAGCTGTTGTGCAACACCTGCCCTGCCTGGAGAAGTTATGCGTCATTTTTTACATACTAGTTTTTATCTGGTGCCGCTAATTGCCTGCATCTTCAGTACCATTAGTTTCGCAGCAGAACCTGCCAAGCCTGCAGCAGATTTCTTCGAAAAAGAAGTCCAGCCCATTCTTCAAGCCCATTGCTTTTCCTGCCATGGTGCAGAAAAGAAAGTCAAAGGCGGATTGGATATGTCCTCCCGCGAAGCCCTCCTCAAAGGCAGCGACAATGGCGCAGTTGTCTCCCTCGAAAAACCAGATACCAGCATGATGATTGACGCCATCCGCCATGGCGAACTGAAAATGCCCCCCAAAGGCAAGCTCCCCTTATCGCAAATCGAGATATTAGAAAAATGGATTAAATCCGGTGTACCATATTCTGGCGGCAAGGGTGTAGCCAAGCAGCATGGCCCGCCCAAGGTGGACGCCGAGGCCCGAAACTTCTGGTCCTACAAGGCTGTCAAAAATCCAACCATTCCCAAAGTGAAGAATCAGGCATGGGTCAAAAATCCCATCGATGCATTTATTCTTTCGAAGCTCGAACAAAATCAGTTAACACCAGCTTTGCCTGCAGAGAAAACCGCATTGTTGCGCAGGCTCTATTTCAATTTGATCGGCTTGCCCCCTTCAATCGAAGAAACAGAATCGTTCCTTAAAGATACTTCCCCTGATGCTTATGAAAAGCGAGTTGATCTTCTTTTAAACTCTAGGCATTACGGCGAAAACTGGGCCCGCCATTGGCTTGATCTTGTTCGCTATGCAGAAACCAACAGCTTCGAACGCGATGGCACCAAACCCAATGCTTGGAAATATCGCGACTATGTAATCCAATCGTTTAACTCAGACAAACCTTACAACCAATTCATCAAAGAACAACTCGCTGGCGATGAGATTGAAAAAGTAAGCAGAGATAGTTTGGTCGCAACCGCATACTATCGCCTAGGCATCTGGGATGATGAGCCCGCTGATCGTGAACTGGCTTATTTTGATCAGCTCGATGATATTGTTTCTACCACTGGGCAAACTTTTCTTGGCACCACCATAGGATGCGCCAGATGCCATGATCATAAAATCGATCCCTTCCCACAAAAAGATTACTACCGCTTCATGGCTTTCTTTCATGGCATCAATAGTTATGGCAACGGCCCCGCATCACAAAGAGTCGTTGATGGCGATATTCAAGATCTTAAAGGCGTTATTAGCACAGGCAGAAGACCCGATATCAAAAAACTTCAAGAACTTGAAATCAAAGCCAAAGAACATGAACGCGCTTCCAACGATGTCAACAGGCAGATAGGCCGCATCGAAGATGATTTCAGGGCCAAGCTTCCCGGTGGGCAGAATGATGACTTCAAACAAGATGTTCACAAACCCCTCCTGTTTGAAAAGCATCTGGGCAAGCTTGTCACAGTTGAAGAATACAAGCGCTGGAAAGAACTCATCGCTAAACGAGAAGAACTACAAAAGACACGACCCCTTATTCGTGAAACATCTCTCGCTGTTAGCGAACAAGGACCCAAGGCTCGGGAAACCTTCATCCTAACCCGTGGCATGCCCGCTGCAAAAGGCGATAAAGTCGAACCAGGTTTTCCCACTGTCATGATTACAAATAACTCTCCCGAACCTAAAATCCCCGATCCCGAGGCCAATGCTTTGTCTTCTGGTAGAAGGGTCGTCCTCGCTGATTGGATTGCTAGCGATGAAAACCCCCTCACCGCTCGAGTCATGGCAAACCGGCTCTGGCAGTATCAGTTCGGGCGGGGCATTGTTCGTTCCTCCAGCAACTTCGGCTACATGGGCACACCCCCCACCCACCCCGAACTTCTGGATTACCTCGCAACCCAACTAATTGCAAACGGCTGGAAACTCAAGCCCCTTCAACGCATGATCCTTACTTCCAATGCCTTCAAAATGGGCACTCAGGTTTCACCTCAAGCAATGATGAAAGATCCCGAAAACGATCTTTTCTCACACTTTGATTTACGCAGGTTAACCGCAGAAGAACTGCGCGACTCCATCCTCGGCGTCAGTGGCAACTTGAATTTGAAAAAGGTCGATGGCCCTAGCGTCTACCCCGTCATTCCAAGGGAAGTGCTTGCAGGGCAATCCGTACCGGGCAGCGGTTGGGGTAAATCCACACCCGAAGAAGCCGCTTCGCGAAGTGTATTCGTATTTATCAAGCGATCGCTGGCTTTGCCCATCCTCCAAGTATTTGATGCACCCGATCCTGATTCCCCATGCGCTTCCCGATTCACCACCACACAACCCGCTCAAGCCCTTGCACTGATCAACAGCGAGTTTGCAAGCGAACAGGCAAAAGTGCTTGCTACGGATGTTGCCAAGAAATCTCCTTCTTCTCCTTCCGCTAAAGTTCACGAGGTCCTTCGTAGAACTCTGCAACGACAACCCAATCAAGATGAAATCGACCGAGGTACAACCTTTATCAAAGATTCCATGAACAAAGATTCTCTCAGCGAGGAAGACGCTTTCCGCAGGTTCTGCCTTATTGCTTTTAGCCTCAATGAATTTATCTTCCTCAACTAACCAAACGACAAACTTTATAGGTGATCCATGAAAAACTTCTGTGGCAATACCAGACGCGAATTCATCTGGCAGACAGGCGCTGGCTTTACTGGCGTCGCTCTCGCAGGCATGCTTGAAGATTCCTTCTTCAAAGCACAAGCTGCACAACCCTTCAACCCTCTCTCTCCTAAAAAACCTCATCACACACCCAAAGCCACCAGCGTTATTTTCCTTTACATGTATGGCGGGCCAAGCCATATGGACACCTTCGACTACAAGCCCGCAATGAACGGCATGGATGGCAAAACCATCGAGGTTAAAACCTTCGGCAGAGGTGGTAAAAAAACCAGTGGCCGTATCGTCGAACCCCGTTGGAAATTCAATCAGTATGGGCAATCTGGCAAATGGGTGTCCGACCTTTTTCCAAACCTTGCAAAACATGTCGATGATATCTCTTTCATCCACTCTATGACAGCCGATTCACCTATTCACGGATCCGCAATGATCCAAATGAATACCGGAAAAGTGCAGTCAGGCGCTCCATGCATGGGCTCATGGGTTAACTACGGCCTCGGTTCTGAAAACGCCAATATGCCCGGATTTGTGGTAATGCTTGACCCACGCGGTGGCCCGATCAGTGGCGCAAAAAACTGGTCCAGCGGTTATATGCCCGCCCAATACGAGGGCACACTCTTCCGATCCCAAGGTTCGCCCATACTCGATCTTTCCAGACGATCCGACATGACCGATCCACAACAACGCAGAATCCTTGATACCCTCTCGCAGTACAACGCCCAACATGCACTGCAAAACAAAGATTATTCCGCCCTTAACGCTCGTATTGCAAGCTACGAACTCGCCTATCGTATGCAATCTTCCGCCCCTGAAGCGACCGATATTTCTAACGAACCCCAGAAAGTTCAATCTCTCTATGGCATGGATAATCCCAAAACCGCTGTCTTCGGCAGGCAATGCCTACTCGCTCGCAGACTGGTGGAACGAGGCGTTCGCTTCATCCAACTTTATTCAGGCGGCGCTCATAACGATGACAACTGGGATGCCCATGGCGATCTCGAAAAGAATCACAACCTGCACGCAGGCGAAACCGATATGCCAATCGCTGGCCTGCTTGCCGATCTTAAACAACGCGGCCTCCTCGATTCCACACTCATCATCTGGGGCGGGGAATTCGGCAGACAACCCACCGCTGAATACGCCAAGGGTAGCGGCAGAGATCACAACGCTTATGGATTCACCATGTGGATGGCGGGTGGCGGCATAAAAGGTGGTACTACCGTGGGCACCACCGATGAACTAGGCAGCAAAGCAGTCGAAAAACCTTTCCATGTCAAGAACCTTCATGCTACCGTGCTTGATCGCATGGGGCTCGATCCTGAAAGGCTTACCTACTTTTATGGTGGGCTAGATCAGAAACTAGTTGGGGTCGAAGGCGCTGAACCCATCAAAGAAATTTTAGTCTAACCATCTTTTACAAGGAGCTTCTTTCGTGAAATTCAAACTCGCAATCCTCGGCCTCTTTGCATCTTCATTCATGGCCTTTGCTGCAGATCCTGCTTATAGAGTTCTCGCAGGCGACAAAGGCAAAGTTGCAATCGTTGATGCCACAGGCAAAGTTCAATGGGAATACGCTAACAAGGCTGAAACCCACGATCTCCACCTTCTCCCCAATGGCAATGTCCTTCTAACTCTTCCCAAAAGCACTGTTGGGGAAGTCGATAAAGATGGCAAAATAGTTTGGCAGTTCGAATGCAAACCCAAAGAAGGCAGCAAAGATCGCGTCGAAATTCACGCATTCCAAAGGCTTGAAGA
Source organism: Gemmataceae bacterium (assembly GCA_044337875.1). Taxonomy (GTDB): domain Bacteria; phylum Planctomycetota; class Planctomycetia; order Gemmatales; family Gemmataceae; genus UBA969. The sequence goes on along the minus strand of JBIIMS010000016.1, from coordinate 21,052 downwards.
TGGCCTTACCATGATTGCTGAATCAGGCAATCGCAGGATCATCGAAGTTGACAAAGAAGGCAAAATTGTTCGCGAAGTCCCCCTCACCGTTGAAAAACCTAGCTCACATCGCGATACCCGCATGGTCCGCAAACTTGCCAACGGCAACTACCTCGTCTGCCATGAAGGCGATGGCAAAATCCGCGAGTACGAACCCTCGGGCAAAGTCGTCTGGACTTATGTGATGGAACTCGGCGGCAGACCTCGCTCACCCGGCCACGGCGTCGAAGGCCACGGCAACGAAGTCTTTGGCGCAGTTCGCCTGCCCAATGGCAACACCCTCATCGCAGGTGGCAACAACAACCGTGTGCTTGAAGTTAACCCCAAGGGTGAGATCGTTTGGAAAATCGATCAGTCCGAATTACCAGGCATCAAACTCGCTTGGGTTACCACGCTTCATGTTCTGCCAAATGGCAACATCATTGTGGGAAATTGTCATGCCGGCCCCGAAAACCCACAGCTTTTTGAAATCACTCGCGACAAGAAAGTCGTCTGGACTTTCAAAGATTTCAAAACTTTTGGCAACGGCATGGCTTCCGCCCATGTACTCGATATCAAAGCCATCAGGTAATAAGAACTTCTAGAAAAATTCTAAGAGACCCACGGATCATCATGGCCCGTGGGTCTCTTTGTTTTGCATGATCAGAGTTAATAAGGCAGAAGAAGCAGAAGAATTTGCCACGGATTAACACGGAATTACACGGAAGGAAAGCACTGCTTTCAGAGCCGGATGCGTCAGCGACGGTTGGGCAAGAAAGCATAAGCATAGCCACGGACGAACACGGAATTTCACGAAAGGAAGCAGAAGAATTAGCCACGGATTAACACGGAATTTCACGGAAGGAAAACACTGCTTTCAGAGCCGGATGCGTCAGCGACGGTTGGGCAAGAAAGCATAAGCATAGCCACGGACGAACACGGAAAAACACGGAAAGAAGACACATCTTGATTTGGGTTGGTGAATGGCTTCAAAGCCCATGGACTGTGTTCCATGGGTTGCTTGTTTTTGATTGATGAGAAGGAAAAAAGCAGACCCACCCAACGCAGTGTGTGGGCTTGAAGGCATTCAGAAGAGGGTTGGGAGTAGGGGGAAGAAAAAGAGAAAGAGAAAAAAATAAAACAAAAGTAATAAATAGATTTCTACTTACTAACAGTGTCGTTTTGTTTTTTAACTTCAGCCATGATTTTATCTTCAATCGAGGGGGCCCAGAAAGCTGGAAGGCCGTAGTAAACCATAGAGCCACCACCTTCGTAGCCACCTTCCTTTAAAACCCTGAATGAAGGAATGTAAGCCATGACATCAATTGCGTATCCACAGACCCAGGTGTTTTTCCCCAGCGCCTCTTTGATTTTGATTGCGTAATCAACAACTACTTCACCACCAAGAAAAACCCAAGTTGGTCCATCTCCCAACTTCCAAGTTTCAATTGGATACTGGTAGGTTTCCTTCAGAGAGCCCTCAGCTTCAAGTTTCTTGAGAAGGAACTTCGCCCGGCCTGCTTGGAATTTATCTTTGCCTTGGGAATCTTGAATAAGCTTATCGCGGGAGGGAAGCTCAGCAAAAGAAAGAGGGATCTCGCTGTAGGTTTTCTTAAGAGTTCCTTGGATTTTCTTCATGGGTTGTTTTAAAACAGCATCCACAGAATCTGCGAGTTGGTTGCCATAGTTTTGGGCGAGTTCCACGGTTCTTCTTGGGAGAGGATTTTGATCAGCACCACAGCCTGCCCAGAAAAGCGCAGTTGCTCCCGGATGCCTTTTCTCCAACTCCAGCATTGCAAAACCTGGGTAGTCGCCACACCATTGAAAGAAGGAAAGCGTAGTAGAATGGCATGCATAACCAAACACGATGCCCTTGGTTTTTCCTGATGCATCTTTAATGAGTAGCACGGGAACAGCATGGTCTGAGGGGCCGAGGATTTTATTTTCAGCTTTCAGTTTAACGACATCGGCCTCTTTGTTAGTCCTGCGATTTACTGCAAAAGTAGCCTTGCCCTCGCCCCATGATAATTCAGCGGGCATCAAGTTCTTAAAGGCGTTCTCTCCAACAAGAGCAACTTTATCGATAAGTATGGCGGTGTATTCATCGATGAGTTTGTTGTTTTCATCATTTAGGAAATACATGGTGCGGAGGTTGGTACCAACGACCGGGCCACAATGCGTATGCGAGCAGGCAAGGCTGATGGCATCGTTGGCAAGTCCAAGAGATTTTGCAAGTTTCTGGCGGATAGCGTTAGAAGTGGGTTGATCAATTCCCACGAGATCGAGGGTGATGAGCAGGCAGCGATTTTTGGTGCCATCCTCGATTGCAACGGCCTTGGCGAAAAGATCATGAACCTTGCCTTCAGAAACCTTATCGCGACCGCCGTAACCCGACATCCACATGTTTTTTTCGGGCGTGATGACGATAGAGGCAAGCCCTGCCTTCCAAGTGGTTTTTTCCTGTGCGGGGGCATGATGAATCACAGTTGCAAAAAGCACAACTAGGGCGAGCAAACGAAGTTTCATTTTTCGTATTCCTAGAGTAATTGAACTAACGGCTGGTGGCAGACTCGAAGGCAATCATACCTGTGATGATTTTGCCTGAGGTTGCAGAGCTTTGGGGGATGAAAGGGAGCTGGTCTTTGTAATCTTTCTGCCAAGCTTGGGAAAAACCGAGTGCTGTCAGAAAAACAAAAAAGATGACGAATGGCTGGATTTTAAGAATCACAATAAACTCCAAAACTTACAATTGCATTAAAGGAGGGCCATGAGATTATAACCGTTGATTCGGTGCGAGGGAAACGGGAAGATCCCAAATTGCAAAAGGCGAAACCAATGAGCGAAACGACAGGTAATCCTTCAAAAAGCGAACTCAAGCAGCATTTCAACTGGGTCCAGGCAACCGCACTTAACATTAGCATGGTCGTGGGTGCCGGGGTATTTGTGACAATACCCCTGATGCTGGCCCATCTTCCCGGTCCTCTGGCACTGCTGGGCTGGGTTGCAGCAGGTGTTTTGATTTTGCTTGACGGGATGATATGGAGCGAACTCGGCTCAACATTTCCCGGCTCAGGTGGATCCTATCTCTACCTGCTGGAAGGCTTTGGCAATAAAGGCTGGGGAAAGTTGATGGCTTTCCTGTTCATTTGGCAATTCATGCTGAGCGGGCCGCTTGAGGTTGCCTCCGGCTTGATTGCCATGAGCCAGTTTGCCGCCGCTATTCATCCGGATATCCAATCTTGGAATGAGCAACTCACATGGAAATTCGCAATCATACATGGCACTGACCTTGCATGGAGCATCAGTCCATCACGATTGTTTGCGGTTGCATTGGGGTCTTTTCTGATTTTTCTGCTTTATAGAAAAGTCGAGATCCTTGGGAAACTAACGCTTGTTTTCAGCACAGGTGTACTGATTGCAATTCTCTGGATAATCATCGATGGCATCCTTCATTTCAATTATGAGGGTGCGTTTGAACTGGCCGGAAAGGATTGGCCCGGCTTTAGCGGCTTTTCCTCCGGGCTGGGTCAGGCAATGATCCTCGCAATGTATTCCTATCTGGGTTATTACAACATCTGTTATGTTGGTGATGAGGTTAAAGAGCCTGGTAGAACCATCCCAAGATCTATTTTCCTTTGCAGTGTCACGGTTATTTCACTTTTCCTGATGGTTCACATTGCCCTGACCAGCGTTGTTGACTGGAAAAAAATCCCCGTCCATTCGCCCGAGGTTGACAACTTCAGCCTGGCTGCGGAGTTCATGAAAATCCTGCATGGCGAGGGTGCAGCCATCCTAATGACTCTGTTCCTAATCTGGAGTTGCCTAGGAGCCGCTTTTGCCGCCCTGCTTGGGTATTCCAGAATTCCCTATGGTGCTGCAAGAAAAGGGCATTTTTTCAGGGGCCTTGCCAGAGTACACACGACCCACCATATCCCCCACTTTTCCCTGCTACTGGTTGGCGGATTGACTCTCTTTTGGTCTTTTTTCGATCTTGGATCTGTTATCACCGCCTTGATCACCACTAGAATTTTGGAGCAATTTTTGGGCCAGATCATGGCCTTGATGCTATTAAGGCGAAATCAACCGACACTCAACAGGCCTTACAAAGTTCCCTTTTATCCCTGGCCCTGCCTAATAGCCTCGGCGGGATGGTTGTTTCTTTATTTTTCAGCTGGTTGGTTTTTTATCGCCCTTGGCTTGGTAACCCTGCTTTTGGGGGTTCTTTTCTACTTCGGATGGAACAAGCTCGAAAGCAAAAAAATCATCAAGGTTGATTGATCTTCTCCTGACATTATGTTGACTGCCATTCCATGACCCATAATAATTTTGTAAATCATCAGGCATTCTACTTTTGAATCAAATATGATAGCTAAGTAATCTATTCTTTTTTGTTTTGGAGCTTTTTGTGAAAATTCTAATCGGGTGGGAAGATACTGAACAAGTTGATCTCATGACAATGTATCTTGGGGCGGGTGATAACGATATCACCATTGCAACTAGTAAAGAGCATTTTAGTGCCAGCCTGTTATCCATCAAAGATTTAAGTGTGGTGCTGCTATCCACCCGGTTTCCAGATTTAGAAGCCTCGTTTGAACTATTCAAGGAAATCCGGGCACTAAGGCCCCAGACACCGATTGTTTGTGGTTGTATGTCCGAAGATATTTACCGCCTGGCCCGCTACATGATGGCAGGTATGAAATCGTACATCTTGCGTGATCCCAATGGAGACTTCCTCTTCCTGCTAAATGCGATGATGGACAGTGTGGTTGAATCGGTTAAAGCAGAGCGCGAACAAAAGCTCGCTGAAAAACTTCGTGAAGAAGTCGAATCGGTACGCAAGCTTCAAGAAACCATCGTTCCAAAAAACATCAAACCCCCCGTTGGCTACAGGGCCTGCGCACGCTACGAACCTTCCCAAGTTAAGGTGCTTGGAGGCCAAGCAGTAACCATGGCGGGTGGCGATTATTACGACCTCTTCGGTTTGAAATCCAACAAATTTGTGGTTTTAGTTGGCGATGCCTCGGGCCATGGCATGAAAGCCTGCATGTCGGTGATCACCATGCACACCCTCGTGCGTATGCTCAAAGATGATGAACATCTAAAGCCATCGGATTTTGTCGCTACCGTAAATAGAAACCTTTGCGAACAAGCTATCGTTAGCGCAGATGGTGGTTTTATCACCTTGGCCTATGGCATTCTTAATGGTGATACGCATGAATTTCAGTGGTGCTCTGCGGGCCACCCCATGCCATTAATCCAATCAATGGAAACAGGCGAAGTCAGCAATGTTTCAAACGAAGAGGTGGGCGGGATGCCTCTGGGCCTTTTTGAAGGTGCAGAATACGAACAACATTCCTTTACCATCCCACCCAAAAGTAGAATTCTGTTTTATACCGATGGTTTGCAAGAAGCCTTCCCTGATCAGGAAGTCCATGTCGAATTTGGAATCACCGGGATTGCTGCAACCATGAAAAAGAATGTCGCAGAGCCCATCGAAAAAGTCATGGCAGCCCTGTTTGATGATTCCAATGCCTTCACTCAGGGCAATGGTAGGCACGATGATACTTCCGTGGTTTTCATCGAACGCTTTTAATAATTGCTTCTTCCCAACTGGGTTCTTGCACTCGTCCCCAAAATCGGGGAAACTATTGCAAGCGGAGTGCTTGCAGGGATTGGCCCTGCTCTCCTTGTTTTTCAAACCTGCCTTTGACCTGCTTTTTAAGGGCCTACCATGATTCATGCAATGTATTCAAAACTGATTCCCACACTTCTTCTGTTGGTAATCTTTTCACCATTAATACAAGCTGCTAGCCCCATTGCTGACAAAGCCCTTGAAGTGGAAATCCGCAGGATCATCCAGGAACCCATGGGCGAACTCACGGAAGAAAAGCTACTTAAGCTGTTTATCCTCGAAGCACCAGGAAAATCCATCAAAGATCTTGCAGGGCTCGAAAAGTGCAAGAATCTCGCCCTTATCCGCCTATCTAACAATCAAATCACAGACCTCAAACCCATCAAAGATCTTGCCAATGTGCAATCTCTTGACCTCGCTAACAACAAAATCTCAGACATCAAACCTATTGCGGGGCTGATCAAACTGCAGTACATCGAACTTTCAGGAAACCAAATTGCAGACATCGCCGCACTCGAAAAACTAACAGCACTCAATGCCATCTACCTTGGCAACAATAAAATCTCAGACATCTCAAGTGTAAAGAACCTCGCAAAGCTTTCTTCTCTTTCGCTTCCCAAAAACCAGATATCCAACCTTACACCCTTGACCACAGTCACCCGGATTTCCACCTTAGACCTCAACGATAACCAAGTTTCAGATCTTGCACCCTTATCAAAGCAGACCGATCTTCGCATGCTGATCATCGAACGAAATAAGATTGCAGACCTCAAACCTTTGGTAGATTCATGCAAGGCAGATTTTGCAGCGGCTAAACGCTTCGCACCATTTCTTAGGCTTTACCTTGCGGACAACCCACTCGGTGCTGATTCTGCAAAACAACTCGAAGAACTAAAAGCTGTGGGTGTTCGCAAAGAATCTTAATTAAAAACTTATAGCATCTTGAAAGGTTTAATCATGTTGAAACGTAGAACTTTCCTCGCTTCCATGGCTTGTACCCCCTTTGCATTCGCAGCAGAAACCCCTGCCCTGCCTGATATTACAAAGCTACCCTCGGTAGTAAACCTGCCCGACCCTCTGATCTTCCTTGATGGTACCAAGGTTGCAGATAAGGCTGCTTGGTTCAACAAGCGCAGGCCCGAACTCAAACAGCTATTCCAACATTACATGTATGGGTACTACCCCACCAAAACCGTTGCAGTCACAAGCAAGGTGCTCTCACACGACCCCAAGGCTTTCGCAGGTAAAGGCATCCTCAAGGAAATCGAAATCTCTTTCGGCCCTCCTTCAACTCCTACCATCAAGTTGCTTCTTGCAATCCCTGCAGAGCGCAAAGAAAAAGTTCCCGTGTTCATCGGCATGAACTTCGCAGGCAACCATGTGCTTGTTGATGATGCTGCGATTAAAATCCCGACCGCTTGGATGTATGATCGCTACCCCGGAGTCGTAAACAATCAGGCCACCGAAAAAGGCAGGGGCACCCAGAAAGATACTTGGAATATTGAAGAAACTCTTGCAGAGGGCTTTGCAGTTGCCACTTTTTACTCCGGTGATGTTGATCCCGATGTGAAAGATAAACGCATGGGTATCCAACCACATCTCGAAAAAGCGGGGATCGCACCCACAGGTAAAAATGCTTGGGGCACCGTCGCAGTTTGGAGTTGGGGCATCATGCGGGCAATTGATGTTTTAGTTAACCAACCCGAGCTCGATCCCAAACGCGTTATTGTGGTGGGCCATTCCAGACTTGGGAAAACCGCTCTTCTTACTGCTGCGTTTGATGAGCGTGTAGCGATGGCGATTCCTAATCAAGCGGGCTGTGGTGGCACCGCACCTAGCAGAGGAAAAGTAGGCGAATCCGTACAGCGCATCAACACTTCCTTCCCACATTGGTTCAACGATGCTTTTAAAGAATTCAATACTCAGACCGATAAACTCCCCTTCGATCAAAACTGCCTGGTCGCACTCTGCGCACCACGCCCTGTGCTTTTCACCAACGCGGTCGAAGATACCTGGGCCAACCCCGAAGGGCAGTTTGATGTGCTTAAAGCTGCTGAAGGAACTTATAAATTCGTAGGTGCAACCGGCCTCGCCTCACCCAACATGCCCGAGGTGGGAAAACTCTCAGAAGGCACCCTAGGCTACTTCATCCGAGCGGGCAAACATTCCATGAGCCCCATCGATTGGCAGGCCTATCGCGCATTTGCAAAAAAGCATCTGCCTAAACAAGGCTAAACCTACGAATCTATACGCCCCTACTTTTACCTAGGTCGAACCAACTCGATCGTGAAGTTGTTGGCATTGATTGAACAATCAAAAGCAAAGGCCCCATCCTGCCACGGCCCTACCAAAAACCCCACCTTACTGCCCTTTACTAATTTGGTCTTGCTCGAACTTCTCCTCTCTCGTTATACCATTTTACTGTTCTTTTTAGCAAAGGTGGCATGCTCGTGAATCATGTGCAGGTGCGAAGATTTCCGGTACTATTTCTGCTGCTGTTAAGCTTTTTGCTAACTGCTGGATGTAGAAGTTCTAGCAAACGCTCTTTCAGTTATTACCCCTTGCCTAGTTCTCGCTGGACACAACAAACCGAACAATATTTAGTTGCGCGAAAATTGCCCTCAAAGCTTTCAGAAGCTAATCCTCAATCGTTGTTACGAGCCCTCAGAGAAAAAAACCTGAACCTCACCGACCTCGAATCGATGATGGAGCTTTCGTTTGAAAAGGCAGATCTTACAGACGATACCGATATTTATTCAGGCGTGGAATATTATGCTTACGCTGCTTGCTTTGCTTGGCGAATCCTAGATCGTGAAGGGTTTGATAATCCAAAAACGCAAAGAGCATCCGATATTTATCAAGCATGCCTAGCAAGAGTTTTGGAAGATGGCACCCGAGACAAAGGTTTTCAAATGAACGGGCAATGGAACGTTCATGAAAAAATCCCCTCCTTCCCTATTTACTCCCATGGATTCCCGAACAGAACTCATTTGTTTCGAAACGTTACCGTTCCAAAGACCGATACAAACTATAACTTGACCAATTATTATGTAAGAAAAGGCGCTGGCTTGCCCGTCATCTTCCACCCCGATGCAAATGCAAACTCTTTAGATCCTCTTGATATCTATCACAATCTTGGGCACCCAATGAGTGCCACTATTCTTATGCTTCCTAATGACGATCTTGAAAAAGGTTTTTGTAGGATTGAAGTTGTAAACTCAAGGGCCTACAGCACCATTAAAGTAAGTGGGAAAGAAATCCCCTTGGCAGGCGACTTTTCTGCTGCTTATCAGGAAATGCTCGAAAGAGATCTTAGCTCGAAACTTTGGATCATGGGTTTCCTTGATGGCGACCGAGAATCCAAATTCCAAGGTCTCTACATGGCAGAGCCCTACAACCCCGATAAAATCCCTGTTGTCTTTGTTCACGGCTTGCTTTCCACCCCCGCAACTTGGATGGAAACCATGAACGAACTTGATCAAATCCCAGGCATCAAAGAACGCTATCAGTTCTGGTTTTATATGTACCCAACAGCTGGGTCCATTCTTTTAAACGGCACAGATCTGCGCGAAAACCTGCACCGCACAATCCACCACTTAGATCCAAAAAACGAGAACCCAGCCCTCAAGCGCATGGTGCTTGTAGGCCATAGCATGGGCGGCCTTCTCTCTAGGCTTCAAGTTGTTTATAGCGATGACAAGCTTTACTCCGGTTTATGCAAGGTACCTTTCAATGAACTTCAAGGTAAACCCACGGTAATAGAGCTTGCAAGGAAGACACTTTTTTTTGACCCTAATCCAAACATTTCCCATGTGGTTTACATCGGCACACCCCACAACGGTTCACCCCTTAGCTTCACCCCCACAGGTAGGCTGGGCAGCCTGATTGCCCACACGCCCTCTTGGCAGAAAAATTTCCGCTCCGAACTCAACGAGCAAAACCCTAGTGCTTTTCTCCCCGCTTTCAAAATCCAAAGCCAGCCCAACAGCATCGATATGCTTGGATTCGAAAATCCGTTCCTCAAAGTTTTTCAAGGCCTCCGCCCTTCCGAACATATTCAAGTCCATTCCATTGCGGGCGATTTGAACCAACTCTTTGAATCCCGTAAGGGCGACTCCGTTGTACCGCTTACCAGTGCCCTTGCAACCAAATCAGATACCGTTACGATTGTTCAGGAAAGGCATATGGAATTACACCATCACCCCAAAACCATCGCTGAAATCACACGGATTCTTCAACAAAATATAACCGAGACAGATGCCCTCGCCTCCAAAGCAAAATAGTCGGATTTTTTCAGCAACTTTTCATATTCTTTCTGATACATTAACTCATTATTATTGGCATTTATTCTTGTTTTGCTGGAGTTCCCTTACATGACTTCTAATTTAATCGTTCAAGCCCCAGAAGGCATTACCAAATACACCGACCGACTTGCAGACCCTTGTATCATGGTCATCTTTGGCGCATCGGGCGACCTTACCAAGCGCCTTCTCATGCCCGCATTGTTCAACCTTTATTGTGGGGGACTTTTAAGCAGCGAGTTCGCAATCATCGGCATTGCTTTTGACAATCTCGATACCGAGAGTTTCCGCAAAAAAATGACCGAGGATATTAAAAAATTCAACACTCGCAAAGTCTTTGATGAAAACCAGTGGGATGAATTTGTCCAAAAACTTCAATACACCCAGGGCGATTTCTCCGACCCTGAAGCTTACAAAAGGCTCGCAGTTTTAATCAACGCCACCGAAGCCAAATTAAAAACCGAAGGCAACACCCTGTTTTACATGGCTACACCGCCCTCGGTATTTGAACTGGTTTCCTCGAACCTTCAGTCATCGGGCGTTAAGAATTCGGAAAAAGGATGGGTCAGAGCCATCTTCGAAAAACCATTCGGGCATGATCTTAAAACTGCTGTCGAGTTAAATCGCCTGCTATTAAAGCATTGGAAAGAAGAACAGATTTACCGCATTGATCATTATCTCGGCAAGGAAACAGTACAAAACATTCTTGCGTTCCGCTTTGCCAACGGGATTTTTGAGCCCCTTTGGAATAAAGAACATATTGATCATATCCAGTTCAGCGTAATGGAAACCGTAGGCGTTGAAAGCCGTGGAAAGTATTATGAAACTGCAGGTGTTCTTCGCGATATGATCCAAAATCATATGTTTCAAATGCTTGCCTACCTTTGCATGGAGCCACCTTCTTCCTTCAAACCTGATGCCATCCGAAATCAAAAATCTGAACTCCTTGATGCTGTTCGCATCATGACTCCAGAAATGGTTCGCACCCACACCGTTCGCGGGCAATATGGCCCGGGCAAAAAATGGGATGAATCCCCAGCGCCCGGCTATCGCCAAGAACCTGATGTTTCCCCTACTTCAAACACTGAAACTTTCGCATGCTTGAAATTGTTCATCGATAACTGGCGCTGGGATGGCGTGCCTATTTATCTCCGCTCTGGAAAAAACCTCTGGAAACGAGGTACCGAAATCATGGTCCAATTTAAAAACCCACCCGATATCCTTGGTAGGGGCCAATCTGCAAGCAACGCAAGAGTTCCCAATCGTCTTTTCTTCCATATCCAACCCGATCAAGGGATCGAATTGCGCGTCCAAGGCAAATCTCCCGGACCAACCATGTCCACACAAACCATTAATATGCGCTTCGATTACAGCGAATCTTTCGAATCCTCGAGAGGTACAGGCTACGAAGTACTTCTCTATAATTGTATGATTGGCGATGCCACGCTCTTCTCCAGAACCGATTTGGTTGAAACAGCTTGGCGCATTGCCCAGCCCATTTTTGATGTCTGGGAAAAAGAACCCGCAGGTGATTTCCCCAACTACCCTGCAGGGGGATGGGGGCCCAAGAAAACCTACGACCTCATCGAGAATGATGGCCGTAACTGGGTGGAAGTGGTCAGCCGTGATGTGCTTGAAAAAATCCCACTCTTCAAAGACACAGGCAAGATCTTCCTCTACAACCTTGCAATCAACCTTAGGCCCGATATCTACGCCCCTGGTGATTTCATCATCAAAAAAGGCGAGGTTGGTACCGAAATGTTCATCATCTCCAGCGGTTCGGTCGAAGTTCTGGATGATCAGGGCAAAATAATCAACACCATGAGCGATGGTGCCTTTTTTGGGGAAATCAGCCTTCTTAATGCCTCACCCCGTACCGCAAGCATCCGCGCAACTTCTGATTGCGATATCTTTATTCTTGCCAAGAAAGATTTCGACAGGGTACTTAAAACCTACCCCGAGTTTCTAGGTAAAATTAAAAAGATAGCAGAAGATCGCTATAAGGTGAAACTGCCCACCGCCTAAACAAAGGGAAAATACCAGCCCTGCCGTTTCAACTGTAATTCATTTAACATCAAGGAAATAGGATGCCCTATCTTCGCAGCTTCATACTCTTGTTTTTTACCTTCCTTCCAGCTCTTCTGCTCGCTGATGAAAAACTCAAGGGCATCGCTTGCAGATCGGTTCACCTAGGCTACCCTGCACCCGAAGGCAACTCCTTTTACATCGAGATGAAAATCCTTTCCTCGGCGCCCGGCACCTACTTCATGGCTTGCGGTTGGAACAAGGGATACTTCGGCGTACAAGAACTCGGGAACGGGAAAAAAATCATTCTCTTTTCCGTCTGGGATTCTGGGCAGAATGATCCCAAAGCAGTCGAAGAAGATAAACGCACCAAGCTTATTCATAAAGATGAAAAAACCCGCATCGGACGCTTCGGGGGCGAAGGAACGGGTGGGCAATCCTTCTATGATTACGATTGGAAAATAGGCGAGACCCTACGCTTCCTCGTCTCTTCAAAAGTTGAAGGAAACCGTACCGTTTACTCCGGGCACTTCTTCCACTCCGAACAAAAAAAGTGGATCCACATGGTTTCTTTTTCCACCATCACAGGCGGCGCCAACCTCAAAGGCTATTATTCCTTTGTCGAAGATTTCAAACGCGACAAAGTTTCCACCACCTTCGCTCGCAAAGCAGAATTCTTCAACCCTTGGATCAAAGACATTAACAATGATTGGCTGCCCATTTCCAAAGCCAACTTCACCGCAGATGCAAACCCCGTTCTTAATATCGATGCTGGCATAACAAACGGACACTTTTTCTTGATCACCGGGGGCGATACCAATAACACCCTTAAACTTCGCACTGTTATCGAAAACCCCAACCCAATTAAAACTCCTCCCGCTGACATTCCCAAATAAACGAGATAAATCTCGCGCTTTTACTGCTAAAAACCCCAAAAATCTTCACATTTTTAACGGTTTTTATCATTATCCAAGATTCAGCCGTTATGATCTCGCTTGCAATTGCAGTATTGACTATAAATACTTAATGTAGGATCGGGTTCTTATTGTTTTAAGTGACTTTTTGTCTGATCTAGCGAGAGGATTGCATGAGCTCTTTTGTTCCGATTCCATCCAGCTCGATTGGCTATAAATTCTTCATGGGCATCACGGGCCTATTACTCATCGGCTTTGTGCTCGGCCACATGACCGGCAACCTTCTTATATTTATGGGCCCAGAAGCCATCAACGAATATGGCGAATTTCTGCAAACCATGGGTCATGGCGTACTCATCTGGGTTGCTCGCATTGGCCTCGTTGCTATTTTCTCCATCCACATGACACTCGCTTTTGTACTTCGAAAAAAAAACAACAGCGCCAGGCCAGTTCCTTATGGTGCAGATGGTACCATTCAGGCTTCGTGGGCTTCCCGCCATATGATGCTTACCGGGATCGTAATCTTCTTGTTTCTGGTTTATCACATTGCGCATTTCACGGTTGGAGCAATAGACCCTGATAATCATAAGGAAGTAATAGCCCGCGATATTCACAACAATTTTGATATTTACACGATGGTGGTAAGGGGTTTCCAGCAGCCATTAGTAAGCGGATTGTACATTCTTGCTCAACTTGCTCTAGGCTTGCATTTAAGCCATGGCGCAGGGAGCTGGTTGCAATCGCTTGGGCTAGCACGGGGCTGGGTTCGCAATCTCGTTCTCCCTTTGGGTTATGGTATTGCGGGCATTATTGTTGTTGGCAATTGTTCAATTCCTGTTTCCATCCTACTGGGATGGGTAAAATAAGGAGAGGATCCAGGGACGATGAACCTAGATAGTAAAATTCCCGAAGGCCCGCTCGAACAAAAGTGGGATAGCTTCAAATCAAACATGAAGCTAATCAACCCTTCGAACAAACGCAAATACAAAATCCTTGTCGTTGGCACAGGCTTGGCAGGCGCATCTGCCGCTGCATCTCTTGCTGAACTTGGATACCAAGTCGAAACCTTCTGCTTCCAAGATTCACCACGCAGGGCTCATAGCATCGCTGCCCAGGGTGGTATCAATGCTGCAAAGAATTACCAAAACGATGGCGACAGCATCTGGCGCCTTTTTTACGACACCATCAAGGGTGGCGACTTCCGATCCCGCGAGGCCAATGTTTACCGCCTAGCCCAGATGAGCGTTAAAATCATCGATCATTGCGTTGCACTTGGCGTACCTTTTGCCCGCGAATATGGCGGCCTTCTCGACAACCGCAGCTTTGGTGGCGCACAGGTTTCCCGAACCTTCTATTGCAGAGGCCAGACAGGCCAGCAACTTCTTTTGGGCGCCTACAGCACCATGGCTAGGCAAATTGCCCAAGGTAGAATTAAATCCCACCCACGTACTGAAATGCTCGACCTCGTTAACATCGATGGCAGGGCTCGTGGCATCATCGTTCGCGATCTCCAAACAGGCAAAATCGAATCCTATGCTGGCGATGCTGTCGTGCTTGCAACAGGTGGCTATGGCCCCGTGTTCTTTCTTTCAACCAACGCAGTGGGTTGTAATGTTACTGCCACGTATCGTGCCCATAAGAGGGGTGCTTTATTTGCAAACCCCTGCTTCACCCAAATCCACCCCACCTGCATCCCTGTAACAGGCGATTACCAAGCCAAGCTTACTTTGATGAGCGAGTCGCTTCGTAATGATGGCCGCATCTGGGTTCCCAAGAAGCAAGATGATAAGCGAGCCCCCGATCAAATCCCCGAGGCAGAGCGCGATTATTTCCTTGAACGCAAATACCCAAGTTTCGGTAACCTCGCTCCCCGCGATATTTCTTCCCGTGCTGCTAAAGAGGTATGCGATGCAGGTAAAGGCGTTGGCGAAGGCGGCAGAGGCGTTTATCTCGATTTCACCGATGCTATCAAACGCCTAGGCGAAAACCTTATTCGCGAACGCTATGGCAACCTCTTCGACATGTATCACCATATAACCAACGAAAACCCCTACAAAGCACCCATGCGCATCTACCCTGCGGTGCATTATTGCATGGGCGGCTTATGGGTGGATTACACCCTGATGAGCAATGTCTCTGGGTTGTTTGTTTTGGGTGAAGCGAATTTTTCCGATCATGGTGCTAATCGATTAGGCGCAAGTGCCCTTATGCAGGGGCTTTCAGATGGTTATTTTGTCGCACCTTACACCATTACAAATTATCTCGCTTCGACTAAGCCGGGCGATGTAACCACGGCTCACCCCGATTTCAAACGCTGCGAAAACGATGTGAACGAAAACATCAAAAAAATTCTTTCCATCAAGGGCAATCGTAGTCCGCTCAGCATTCATCGCGAACTGGGCAAGGTGGTTTGGAACGAAATTGGCATGGCTCGAAGCCGAAAAAGTTTGACCACTGCCCTTCAACAGATCCCTGCCATCCGCGAAGATTTCTGGAAGAATGTATCGGTACCAGGTTCTGGTGCAGAAATGAACAAGGGCCTCGAATACGCTCTACGAGTTTCTGATTTTCTCGAGTTCGCTGAGCTTCTTGCTGAAGATGCACTCGCCCGTGAGGAATCATGTGGCGCACACTTCCGCGAAGAATATCAGACCGAAGAAGGCGAAGCAACCCGCAACGATCAGGACTTTGCCTTTGTCTCTGCGTGGGAATACAAGGGCATGGGCAACAAGCCTCAACTCCATAAAGAAGCTCTCATATACGATAATGTCCACCTTGCAGTGAGGAGTTACAAATAATGAAACTAACCCTTAAAGTTTGGCGTCAGAAGAACCCCACCGACTCCGGGCGCTTTGTTGAATACCAAGCCAACAACATCTTCCCAGATATGTCTTTCTTGGAAATGCTCGATGTCGTCAACGATGGGTTGATGTCCAAGGGTCAGGAACCAATCGCCTTCGACCATGATTGCAGAGAAGGCATTTGTGGCAGTTGCAGCTTAGTAATCAACGGCAGGGCCCATGGCCCAACCCGGGGCACCACCTGCCAGACTTACATGCGCAACTTCACCGATGGCCAGACCTTGGTAATCGAACCCTGGCGTGCCAAAGCTTTCCCAGTGCTGCGCGACCTCGTTTGCGATCGCTCTGCCTTCGACCGTATCACCCAAGCGGGCGGTTATATTTCCTCGAATGTCGGGGGCGCACCCGATGGCAACGCACTGCCCATCGCCAAGGTGATTTCCGATAAAGCCATGGATGCAGCAGAATGCATCGGTTGTGGCGCATGTGTCGCTGCCTGCAAGAATGCTTCCGCAATGTTATTTGTTGCTGCGAAGGTTTCGCATCTGGGGATGCTACCCCAAGGGCAACCCGAACGCACTGCCCGAGTTCGCAAAATGGTTTCGCAAATGGATGATGAAGGCTTTGGCGCCTGTACCAACCAGTACGAATGCGAAGCGGCTTGCCCCAAGGAAATCAGTGCGGACTTCATCGCCCGCATGAATGGCGATTACCTCTGGGCTTCCGTCACCCCCGAAGAATAAACCCAACGCTTTAAAAGTTAAATACCTTAGCGCCCTACACCAGGGCCTTCTGGCAAGCTGCCTGAACTCCAGATCACTTTGTTGGCATGTTCATAGCCAAGCACGGTTACGCTACCCGCACGAATTGCAAAGTTGCTGCCACAAAGCGCAGGCAGGCCAAGCCAGGTTGCAATGATGAATCGTGAAAAATGACCATGTGAAAAGAGTGCGATATTACCCTCGATCTTCGAGCATTTTTCGAGTAACTGCTGCGCCCTTGAATGCACCTGTTCAATGTTTTCGCCCTTAGGGCAACCATCTCGCCAAATATCCCAACCTGGGTGCAACTTCTTGATTTCATCCGTCTTCAAGCCTTCATAAGCACCATAATCCCACTCTAAAAGCAAGGGTTCGGGTTGCACCTGTGATTCCAACCCACTGAGTTTTGCTGTGGTCATCGCTCGGGTTAGCGGGCTTGATAACACCTTAGTGAAATTCATCTTACTTAACCATGGCTTTAGTTCGCCCGCAGCTTTTTCACCCTTGGCAGTCAAGGGAATATCAGTTAACCCGGTATGCTGACCACTTAAGCTCCAAGCTGTTTCAGCATGACGCATAACCCATATTTGCTGACGACTGGTATCGTTCACTAGATCAAACTCCTATTATTTAAATCAGATTGCTTCAGACAAAGCGTATGGTAGCAAATTAATTGGGTGGGAATAGTGCTTTCGTACCATGCATGCCAATGAATACTCCTAACAAACTAAGCAACACGCTGCTGATGGCATAGGCAATGGAAGGTAAAATTGCACCCGCCTTAATGAGATTAAGCATTTCAAGGCTGAAGCTAGAGAAAGTAGTAAACCCACCACAAAACCCTGTGCCCAACAGAAGATATGTTTCCATGCGAAAAGACGATGATTCTCTTTCAAGATAAAACTCTGCAACAATACCCAGACAAATGGAACCTGCAACATTAATGATCAAGGTGGCCCAAGGAAACCCATCACTGGCCCAGGGTTGGGCATTAACCCCTTTACCCATGAGAAAACGAGCAACGCCTCCAAGTGCGCAGCCCAAAGCCACCATCATAATCTGCAAAGCCATCGTTTAATCCTCGAGTTCTAACTCATAGGTGAAGTTATTATTGGCTAAAGGTTTTTCTCCTTCAGGTACCACTGCAGTAATTGTAATCTTCTTACCTTCTTTCTTGAAGGCAAAACCTTTACCTGTAAAGGGATTTAAAAGAAGCAAAACATCTTTACCGCGAAGAACGCAAAGAGGCAAAGAAAAGGGGTGTCAGAGCCGGAAGTGTGAGCGACGGTTCTTTCCGTCATTCTCGCGTAGGCGGGAATCCAGAAATACAGGCAGTCAATAAGATTGTTCCACCGTCGCTGACGCTTCCGGCTCTGAAAGAAAATTGTGGGTAAGGGTGAGCAGCGCAGTATTTCTATTGAGATGCTCTGAAAGAATAAGCATTACCCACCGTCGCTGACACTTTTTTCGCAGGTGCACTTGAGTCGAATAGATAGGCGAAAATATTAGTATCAATCGCGTTCATGTAATTCTTTGCGCGAAAACTTTTCCGCTATTCCAGCAATGGGGTTCTGGTGAATGATTTGTTGCAATCGATTCCATGCTTCAAGAGAGGAACTTTCAGGAGAGACCGTTTCAATTGTCAACTTCACACGGGTTTGATCTGGGAATGGAAGTGCAGCATCAGGCTTTAAAAGTCCATTTTCCACTGTCGCTAATACTTCTGCTGTCATAATTCCACTCCTTACTTGCTTTCATTATAACATCTCCACGATGGATTAACTTAAAAAACATAAGCAAAGCCATCGTTTAATCCTCGAGTTCTAACTCATAGGTGAAGTTGTTATTGGCTAAAGGTTTTTCTCCTTCAGGTACCACTGCAATAATTGTAATCTTCTTACCTTCTTTCTTGAAGGCAAAAGCTTTACCTGTAAAGGGATCTGCAGGCACTGGAACGATAGTTACTTTTTCAAGGGAATCGGGCCAAGCTTTATCAAACGCAGCTTGCATGCGAATAGCTTCAATAATACGAAGCGCTGCTATTCTTCGCTCCATTTTCGGGCCAGCTTCCATCACCCTACTAACTGCGGGAAGAATCATCGCAGAAAATGTTCCCAAGGGAAAAGGTGACAACACCGAAGCTTCAGGCTTCTTAATAGTTGCATCTAATTCCTTAATGCGCTTCCTTGCAACTGGATACGGAATGCTGTTCCATTTAATCATGTTCTGGTAGGTTTTATCGTAGTGCAAAACTTCCGCCATAAAGATTATCTGCAAGGGCGTGATATTGGTAAGCATGGGTTCAGTGATGCCGTGGTCTAGAAGCGCCTTCTTTGCAGCATCAATATTCAGAACCAAAGCAGCTTGAACAAGCATTTGTTTTAATGAACTTTTATTGTCTGACCCGCCATTGATCTGCTCGAGTAACGGGAATACTTTCATCATTTCTTCCTGAGCAATCGGGGTCACTTTCCCTGAATAAAGCATGTCCCGCATTCCGGGGAATAAATTATCAATCATGAGGACTTCACCACCCAAACCGGTGCGGAAATCGACCAAAGGTTGAGGCAGTGTGGTCAACGCCCAGTAAAGGTTAGGTGCTTTTTCATGGGTGATCAGTTCATCAATCCTTGGGAACATCATCGTGCCAGCAGCTACTGCAACCAATCCTTGAATTAAGGTTGGACCTTCTCCTAGATGACGCGAAAGGGTAAGACCGGTTCTGATATCTGCAAGCGCCTTGTCGATTTCACCTTTTTTTAATTGCACCCTGCAATCAATGGACAACGCCCTGGAAAACTCACGCATCCCTTGCAAATCCGGAAGAAGCATTGAAATGCCATCCTTGCGAAGCTTGGCAAGCATATCCCAATCACAATAAGTTTTTAAAGCTGATTCATGCAACTGCGTCAACATTTCCTGAGGGATGTGGATTTCTTTTTCATCAAGTTCCTTTAAGGAAATGGAAAGCCATTTGTCTTGCTTCTTGTAATATTCCTTTTCATTGCGATAACTCATCCAGTCCGGGCTAAATGCACGGTAATACCCTTGCGCTGCGTTACCATTCACTTGGGTTCTGACTTCAGGATAAAGGGTGTATCGCAAAGCAGGGCTAGGCTCTGCCTTGGGTTTGATTTTAAGTTTATACACCGGAGTGTTGGCATTGGGTTTTACCTCGGGGGCTACTTGCGCATTGGTAGTAGTTATCAAAAGCTGGCTTAATAACAAAAAAGAGGTTTTGAAAAGAATGTGCATGATACGCTCCCTGATTCTAATGGTTGCAAACGAAGATGTTAAATTGGATTGAGTATTCTGTTTGTATTAAACCACATTGTTAGGAATTAAAATTTTACGAAGTTTCTCCAAAGCAATAATCTGGATTTGCCTTATACGTTCTTTTGAAAGTTTAAGGAGTTTACCTACTTCTTCCAAACTTGTAAGGGGTTTATCACCTAATCCGAATAGTTCAGAAAGGATCAATTTTTCTCTTTCATCCAATATATCACAATCTTTGGAAAAATAGGTGTCAAGCACAGCAAGTGAAGTAGTGTGAGAAGCTGGTACTGTAAAACTCCCAGATACATCAAAATTGTTTCCAAATAAACGATCTAAAGATTCACACTGTACCATTTTTTCTGCAGTATTCTTATAATTAAGTCTAGATAAAGCACGCATTAGGCTGGTGAAAGCATAGGTGCTAAATGTTATTCCTTTCCAAGGATTAAAAGCTGCTACTGCCTGTATCAGAACAATATTACAGTTGCTTGAGTTGTCATCGGCCATGAAACGCATGGGAGCCCATTTGTTGACCGCTTTAAAAACCAATTTACGGTTACCCTCAAAAACAAAATTTCTCAGGTTAAAATAAGCTTTTTCCCAATAGTTTTTGCGGGAAACATTGAGTTCATTGAAAAAACGAAAGCCAGCATAGTGCATCCTTCTTGAGATATCCTTTGTGTAATCTTCAGGCATATACGAATCGGAAAAATCGAAAGAAGGGAAATCCGAAGGATGGTAAAGCTTTAATGCTTTGCTCGTATTAAAAGATTTGTTGTAAATAAACTTAATGCCCGACTCTGAAGGTTGAGAAGAATGATCTTTAATAAGTTTGATAGCCATTAAAACACTACCTTGTAAAAGGTCCATATTGTTCACTTAATATTACCGGTAGAAAAAGTTATTGATGATAAAGCGAAAATTCTTTTTGAAGATCGGAAAGGGTTTCAACCTGTGCGCTTGCTTCAACATAATTCACATAATGTAATGAAGGCAGATCGTTTGTTGCCTCGAATACTTTACGATAACCAAGAAGACTATAGGGTTCTGATTTTGCAGGCTCGAGCAATACCACCGTTGGCTCACTGGGTAATGGGGAAGTCTCGATTTTTTGTGACTGCACTTGGGTTAAAAGGAACCAAGGAAAAGAAGCTGCAATTGCACCTGCAAGAAATGCACTTACTTGACGGTTGGGTTTCTTTTGCTGTTTCCCTAGTTCAAAGAACAAGGCATCACGATTGATGCTTTGGCTTGTAGGGGTCAGTGCCGAAAGTTTATTTTCAAAATCGTTGTTCATAGTAACCCCATTTTTTTTCGTAAAAGT
>JBIIMS010000015.1:0-94535 GCA_044337875.1 Gemmataceae bacterium | reverse complement strand
TTACCGAAGATATAGTCGTTGGTTATCCCGGTGCGCTGACCCCGGCGCTAAGAGGTGTGAACCTAGAGATTCGATCTGGCACTTGCACGGCGCTTGTTGGCCCAAATGGTTCGGGTAAAAGTACACTTCTCAAGGCGGTGGCGGGGTTGCTTCCTGTGGTTTCCGGATCTATCCGTGTTTACGGAAATTGCGTCGGGGCTTGCCATCATCGTGTAGCCTACCTGCCTCAACGGGGTGAGATTGATTGGGCCTTCCCCATCTCTGTCGAACGCCTTGTGCTTACCGGGCGTTATGTTCACCTTGGTTGGTTGCGACTGCCCTCCACCCGTGACAAAGATATCGCATCAGCTTCCATTCGGCGCCTTGGCCTTTCGGGGCTCGCAACGCAGAAGATCGGCAATTTGTCGGGTGGCCAGCAGCAGCGGGCACTACTCGCTCGCGCTCTGGCACAAGAGGCCGACCTCTTGTTGTTGGATGAACCTTTCAATGCTGTAGATGCTTACACACAAGACACCATCTATGATGCCATGCGCAATCTTAGACAGCAGGGTAAGACCCTTATTGTTGCAACTCATGATCTTAGTCGATTGACTGGTGCTTTTGATATGGCGGTTTACCTTAAGGCTGGGAAATTAATTTCACAACCTGATACCTCCCCCTGTTTTTTCAATCTGGAAAAGGAGCAGGTATGGACTGGTTGATCGAGCCTTTTCGCTACGCCTTCATGCAGCATGCACTAGTCGCTGCTTTGCTTGTCGGCATTACCTTTGCCATGCTTGGAGTGCATGTGGTTCAGAGGCGGATGGCGTTCATCGGGGATGCACTGGCACACACCACGCTACCGGGGTTGGTGGTTGCCCATCTCTTTGGACTGAGCCTATCTTTGGGTGGGCTTGCTGCAGCTTTGGTGACTGCCTTGCTTATTGGTTGGGCTTCACGAAGGCAAACGATAAAGGAGGATACAGCAATTGGTGTGGTGTTTACCGGCATGTTTGCGCTTGGCGTGCTACTTATGAGTAGAACTCGGTCTTATCGTGACCTTACCCATATGCTTTTTGGGAATGTTTTGGGTGTAACTACCAGTGATTTGTGGTTTATCAGCGGTGTAGCTCTTGTTGTGTTTATCGTGCTGGTGCTTTTTCACAAAGAGTTGGAACTTACCGCTTTCGATCCCACTCATGGAGAAGTTATCGGGCTGCACGCAGATTTGATGCGGTTTCTCCTTCTCGGACTTTTAGCACTTGCAGTCGTTACTGGTATTCAAACTGTTGGCGTAATACTCACCAACGCCCTGCTCATCACCCCCGCAGCAACTGCCGCTTTCTTGTCCGATCGCATGCCTTGGCGCATGTTGTTTGGTGCAGTCCTCGCTTCCATATGCTCGGTTGCAGGGCTTTTATTTTCTTATGCTGTTGAAACCTCTCCTGGTGCAGCAATTGTCCTTTCCTGCACTGTTGCTTTTATAGTTGTTTTTGCTGTCACTTCTGCTTTTAGAAAGTTTCGTCCCGCAGCCTCTGATTTGGTTCAAGTTGATGAACTAAATGATGCTGCACTCCCCGAGGAGATTTCACAATGCAATTAACTACGAAGCGGATGGCGCTCGCCCAGGTTGTGTTCTGCCAAGGTTGTTGTTGCGGTCACACGGATCGTGGCAAGCCAGAACTTCCTGCAGAACAGCTTAAAGAGATATGGAAGGTTGAGAAGCTTAATCGCACGGTTCAATTAACAATTTCCGGGTGCCTAGGGCCTTGTGATCTTACCAATGTCGCACTTGTCATTACACCTGAAGAAAATGTCTGGCTGGGGGGAATGGCTGGGGAGGAAGTTTATGAGTCGATCGTAACTTGGGCTCGAAGTTGTCATGCTGAGGGTAGGGTGATTCCACTTCCGGAGGTATTGACACCACTGCGGTTTGATAGGTTTCAAATGAAGGAGGTTTTGTTATGAAAACGATTGGGCTTTCCGAGACGAAAAAAATGTCGGCATGGGATATAGAGGAGGTTGCCTCCTTTGATAGTGGGCAAGAGGATATCCTGATTTTGAAACGGTTGCCCGTGCCTGGGATTGAAGAAGCGATTGCATCGGCGCTCGTGCGCGATTTTCGTTCCAAAATAACAGGTGCGTCTTCCCTTGCCCTTGCAAGAGAGTCGCTTACAGCCTTGAACATCAACTGCCCCCAGTTTGCATCAGACATTGCCTTGCTGGCCGATACCTTTCTGGCTCAATTTGAAATTGCAGAAGCTTTTCTGAGGGTTGAGGTAGTCCACAAGGCGACCTGCCCAAAGTTTCATTGTGACAATGTGAGGGTGCGTTTGGTTGCAAATTACTTTGGCCCTGCTACAGAATATGTTCATACCGATGCTCCGGAAGTAGTTTGCTCTGCTCCACCTTTCTCGCTCGTTTTTCTCAAAGGGCACAAGCATCCAAACCATGCTGATTCAGTTCATCATCGTTCGCCCAATATCCCCAATGGCTCTAAGCGCTTGTGTGTTGTTTTGGATTTCTAAGGCTCTTTTACACAAAGGTTGAAGATCGTGATAAATAAACTTCCCGTAACAGTTCTTTCCGGTTTTCTGGGCGCAGGAAAAACGACATTACTCAACCATGTTCTCGGTAATCGCGAGGGGTTGAAGGTTGCGGTGATTGTCAATGATATGTCGGAAATTAATATCGATGGTGCATTGGTCAAGGCAGGTGGCGCGGCTTTATCGCGCACCGATGAGAAGTTGGTTGAAATGTCCAATGGGTGCATTTGTTGCACTCTGCGTGAGGATTTGCTTAAGGAAGTTGCCCGACTTGCAGAAGAGGGCCGATTTGATTATTTGCTAATCGAATCGACGGGCGTTAGCGAGCCCATTCCTGTTGCCGAAACTTTCACTTTTGAAGATGAGTCCGGTCAAACGCTTTCCAAGGTGGCACGCCTCGATACGATGGTTACCGTGGTTGATGCTTTCAACTTCTTGAATGATTATCAATCCCTTGATAATCTTGCCGACCGTAATCTCGCCCTTAATGATGAGGATGACCGTGAAGTCGTTGGGCTTCTTGTCGATCAGGTTGAATTTGCAGATGTGATTGTCATAAACAAGACGGATCTTTTGACTTCTAATAAACTCAACAAACTTGAAGGTATATTGAGATCGCTAAATTCTTCAGCAAAGATTATTCGAGCCAAGCGGGGTATGGTGCCACTTGCGGAGGTATTGGACACCAAACGGTTCGATTTTGATCGGGCGTCTGATGCGCCGGGATGGATGGCAACCTTGCGGGGCGAGGAACAGCCTGAAACCGCAGAGTATGGCATTACATCTTTTGTCTTTAATGCCCGCAGGCCCCTGCATCCCAAGCGCTTTTTTTCATTTGTCAACAAAAAGAGTCTGCCCAAGGGGTTGCTGCGTTCCAAGGGATTTTGCTGGATTGCCACCCGCTCCGACTTGGTTGGACTTTGGTCTCAGGCAGGGCAAATTGCTGAACTATCACCCCATGCCTTTTGGTGGGATACGGTTCCTTCAAGCGAGTGGCCTGAAGATCCTGAGACTCTGGCCTCGATTAAAAATCAATTTGATGGTGAATATGGTGATAGGCGTCAAGAATTGGTTTTCATCGGACGCAAGATGGATGAATCCAAGATTCGCACCGCTCTTAACGCATGCCTGTTGACGGATGAAGAGATGAAGGGTGGTCCCGAGAAGTGGGCCGCGTTCCCTGACCCCCTTCCTAAGTGGATTATGCCAGATCTCGAGACAGACTCAGAACCAACCAGCGGGGGAATAGATGATTAACTTATTCAGCCAAAAGCCTGCCCGCGACCCTGATGCTGTTTTGCGTATCAAACAGTGGGCAATAGATTTGCTTGGCTTGGGCAGCGATGTTGCGGTGACGGTGATGGAGTTGAGCTGCACCGAGGAGGGTTGCCCCGATGTCGAAACTGTTGTGGGTATTCTTGAACCAGGTTGCCAGCGCAAGTTCAAAGTTTTTAAACCACTTGCAGAGGTTTTAAGGGATGACCTTGAAAAGGTGGTACGGGAATCTATTAAGGAGCAAGAATAATGTCTAATTTACTTTGTACAGTCGGTTGTTTATTAATTTTAGGAAGCGACTGTATAAGTGAAACATCAGAGTATCACCCACAGCATCAAAGTGTGACCTTAAACAAAAGTTCTTTCTTGGTTGGGTATATTGCAGAAGTGGAGGTGTTTAGAAGAGGGATCACCTCTTACGGACGAATCATCGTAACCAAAGATGGTTGCATCCATATCGAGCAATTGGATGAACCTACGGTCCGGTGGTTTCAAGGCATCATCGATCAGATTTCGTCATCTACCTCAAGGGGTTGGGATAACCGATCACTACGTTCCGGTTCAGTGCGCTGTGTGTGGGGGAACATGGCACAAAAAGATGTGCTTGCAGAAATTTATACTGCTGATGCTTCGATTAGGGTTTATAGGCACCAACTTTTGCCCAGTCGTTAATTCCTTTCAATATTGAAAGGTTAAATATTGCATGGGAACGATTTACTGTTTTACCTGCGCAAATCTTAATTATGGCTTTTATTTGTCTCTATAAGAGGCATGATGTTCGAAACTCAAACACCAATCAAGCCGCACTATTTTTCATAGCCTTGCCGTACTTAAAGCTTCTGGTATAATTTTGTATGACTCACATAGTATAACATTGTTAGAACGAAATGCGTCTGTTTTAGCCATACTTTAAGGAATTATCATCATGAAAACGAATACCGATAGCAGGGTTCCGGTTACGGTACTTACTGGGTTTCTTGGCTCAGGCAAAACGACACTTTTGAACCATATTCTTACCGCTAACCATGGCAAAAGAATTGCTGTTATTGAGAATGAGTTTGGTGAGGTGGGCATCGATCAAGATCTTGTGATCAATGCGGAAGAAGAAATTTTCGAGATGAACAATGGGTGTATTTGCTGCACTGTTCGCGGGGATCTGATTCGGATCCTAGGCAATCTCATGAAGCGTCGTGATCGTTTCGATTATATCCTTGTCGAGACGACAGGCATGGCTGATCCCGGTCCAGTGGCACAAACTTTTTTCGTCGATGACGAGATCAAACAGAATACAAAGTTGGACGGGTTGGTTACGCTAGTCGATGTCAAGCATGTTCAGCAGCATTGGGATACGAACGAGGTACAAGAGCAGATAGCATTTGCAGATGTCATCATGCTTAATAAGATCGATCTTGTTACTCCCGAAGAACTCAATTCTCTGGAAGCTCGCATCAAGGCGATGAATGCTGCTGCGAAGGTGTACCGAACCCGCAATAGCGTGATCGAGATGGATCGCATTTTGAATGTGGGGGGTTTCGATCTCGACCGTGCGATGGTAACTGACCCTCAGTTTCTTGAGCCTGAATACCCATTCGAATGGGGTGGTGTTTTCACCCTTGATGCGGGCGAATACACTTTGGTGATGCAGGAGGGCCCAGACCCTGCCATTAAACTTGCCCTGCTACCAGCACCAGGCGGACTGGCCTCTGCTGTAGATAATGCAGTATGGTGTTTCAGCGAGCGTGAAGCAGTTGAGATTAAGGGTACGATTAAGCCTGCCAAGAAATTGCTTGAGGCATCACTGCCCGGAGGGGAAGTTCGCATTTCGGTGCACATAGCCCTTAAGGGTGACTATGCACTTTTCACCGAGCATCATCCAGATGAATTTAATGCCGTGTTGTGCGGTCAATCTGGAATACTTGATGCGAAAGAATCGCACGCCTACAAACCAGATCATGAACACGATGATGCAGTTTCCTCGGTTGGGATAACTATTTCAGGCGATCTGGATCATATCAAACTCAATAAATGGCTAGGCGAATTGCTTCAAACCCAGGGGCAGGATATCTTTCGTATGAAGGGTGTTTTAGCGATTAAAGGCGATGCCAACCGCTTTGTTTTTCAGGGTGTTCACATGCTGCTTGACGGTCAGCCTGATCGTCCATGGGGTGAGACTGTTCGCACAAATAAGCTTATCTTTATTGGTCGTAATCTAAACCGGGTTGCACTGACGGAGGGCTTCCGATCATGTTTGGCATAACCCGCATGCCTCGTTTGAAAAAGAAGTGGGAGGGTATGTTATCAGATCACATCATCGCCCTTATGTGGTCGCCTGACGGCTTTCGTATTGCTGCAGCCTCTGTGAGTGGTCCGGTTGCAATTATCGATGCTGTTTCGGGTAAACTTCTGCATATTCTTTCAGGCCATGGCTTTGGCACCACCTCGATCGCATGGATGGAAAACTCCACTCTGGCGAGTGCCGGCCAGGATGGTTTAGTGCGGTTTTGGGATGTCGCAAGCGGAGGAGAAAAGTTGGCGCTCGACGCTGGCGCTAAGTGGGTCGAGCGACTTGCGGTCAGCCCGTGTGGTTCTTATCTTGCGTCCGCATCTGGTAAGAAGGTAAGGCTCTGGGACCAAAAGGGCATTCTGGTCCGTGACTTTCCTGACCAAGGCAGCACCATCACTGATATTGTCTGGGGCCCGGGCCGTTTAGAGCTGACATCCTCGGCTTATGGCGGCATACGCGTCTGGTCTCCCAAGAGCAATGAACCCGTGCGGGAATTTAATTGGAAGGGGTCGGTGCTTCGCTTGGCTTGGTCGCCCGATGGCAAATACCTTGCCACCGGAGATCAGGATTCGACGGTGCATTTCTGGATTGGTGCCACTGGCCAAGATTTGCAAATGTTTGGCTACCCAATGAAAGTGCGTGAACTGGCATGGGATCGGGATAGTCGGTTTTTGGCCACGGGTGGTGGCTCGCAAGTTACTGTTTGGGATTGTTCTGGGAAGGGCCCTGAAGGGACTACGCCTTTGCAACTCACCGGGCACGATGAGTCTGCCAATGTCAATGTACTTGCCTACCAGCGTAATGGCGACATTCTGGTATCTGGTGCAGGTGATGGAAAAATTTTACTGTGGCGCCCTGTTGAAGGGGTGCGCATACAAGGAAAGGCGAACCTAAGCGGTGGCGTTACGCAAATTGTATGGTCGCAGGATGATTCACTTATTGCAGTTGGTACGGATGTGGGCGAAGTGGCGGTTTACTCTATATGATCGGTTAAGGCAATGACCAACCCATCAATAATTTTGCGTCTGCGAGCCTGCTTTCGGGCGCTGGTAGAGTACGATTTTGCTCCTAAGTTTAGTGCAAAAGTTCGATGGTTTGTCTATCACCCGCTAGGCGTGCTTACCATTGCAGCCTTCACCTCTTTTTTGTGTGGATTATTTATTCACTCGCAGGGTTTCGTGCTTAGTGGTGGCGTGCTTGCAGTGGTTGCTTTAGGCGTAATCTGGCCCTGGCTTTCTTTGCGTGGGTTGGTCGGATCTATTTCATTTGATCGTTTGCGCGCCTATGAAGGGGATTTTGTCGAGGTACGACTTACCCTGCGAAATCGACTCCCATGGCCGGCGTGGGGATTGGCGGTGCGAGGGGGGTTCGGGCGCAATACAACCGAGGTCGTTGCTGGAATCGCTGTCTCTCCCCGACGCAGAACCGCACTTTGTCGTTGGAATTTTAAACCGCTTTGTCGTGGTATTTTTCCTGTTACAACTCTCAAACTGACCACGGGGTTCCCCTTCGGTTTGTGGGATAATTCCAAGACCCTTGCTTTCGAAACACCCTTGATTGTCTGGCCTCTTGTCTACCCGGTAGGCCCCATCCCACAAGTAAGCGGCGACCATCAGGTTGAAGGAAATGTGTCTCGAAGCAAAGTAGGAACAAACGGCGATGTGCTGGGTGTAAGGCCATACCGGCGTGGCGATTCTCCCCGCAGAATTCATTGGGCCCAGTCGGCGAAGTATGACCGTCTAATCGTTTGTGAACTTCAGTCGAATTCCCGTCCTGTTATTCAGATTGTTCTTGATGTTGACCCACGCAGCCACGCTGGTAATGGAGCAGATTCCTCGTTGGAGTGGGCGATTCGTATTGTTGCAAGTTTTGCCATGGGGTGGCTTGAAGACGGGGCCCAGATTGGTCTGGCTTATGGTGGGAAGGATATCCCGCCGGCATCTGGTCAAGCGCAACTCTACAAAATTCTTGATGCCTTGGCATCGTTACCCGAAGATTGCGATAAGCCTTTAGTCGATGTTTTGGCTTGCCCGAAGTGCAGGGGCTTTCGTGATGGACTACAGGTAATCGTTACCACCGACCGAACCCATGCCCATGGAGGTTGTGGTGCGTGCGAGGTC
This sequence comes from Gemmataceae bacterium, assembly GCA_044337875.1. Lineage (GTDB taxonomy): Bacteria > Planctomycetota > Planctomycetia > Gemmatales > Gemmataceae > UBA969. The sequence goes on along the minus strand of JBIIMS010000015.1, from coordinate 86,331 downwards.
GAAGATCAGCGTTGGGTTGTACTTAAAGCCGACGCATTCTCTGAGACTGCTGATCTCGATCCCTGCGACAACTCTCACATTGCTCCATGGTTGTTTATTGATTCACCCAAATCTGTACCTGTTCAACTCAAAGGTGGCTGGCGGGAGGCAAGACATGGTTCCTGAAATATCCAGTCTGGTACGCCGTTGTACTTTTGCTCTTATTGCTTTGGCATCGGTTGGCGTTGATGTTGCTGCTGGCGATGGGCGTGCGGTTGGGCAAAGTATTTGCTTTGCAGCAATCTGGGTTGTGGTGGCTGCGGTGGTCGCTCAGTTTGTTCCAATCCTCACCGACCCGCGGTCCAAGCCTCCCTTATGGTTATTCCTTTTGTTACTTGGGTTGGCTTTGGCACCTTTTGGTGTAGAACCGCTGCGTAGGAACTGGACTGGGGATGGTTACCCACTTGAAATCCAGATGGTTTGCAGCTTGCGGAATGTCGGGCTGGGGTTGGCTATTTGCGCCGGTTGGCTTTTATGCCTGCGACTTGCCTGCGTGACCAGCTTATTCCTTATTCTTTTCTCTGCCTCGATGACCAATCACCCTGCGGTGATGGTGGTGCTTGGTTTGTACACTGCAACAGGTAGCATATGGCTGATGATTTCTTATTGGTCTGGCTTGCGTTCGATCTTTGTCGCCCCTGAGAAGGCTGTTACTGTCGAATTGGATGATGCCGGCGAGCGTATGCCTTGGCTTGGGCTTTCATTTCTTGTTTTCTTTTTGGGACTGGCGTTGGCGTTGGCGTTGGTTGGCCCCCGGCGTGCATCGTATGCTCTGGGCGAATGGATGCCAACATCGGGGGGAACAGGGGCAACGGATATGTTTGCCCGATATGGGGTGGGGGATGGACCCGAAGAAACTGCGGGAGACAATGCCAAGGCTGCAGGCATGGTCGAGACTGATAAAATGATTGAGGATAATAAAAACTCGCTCATAGATGCAGTCAATGATTTATACGGCCCCCCTCACAAGCCGAACAAGGACCTAGAGCGGATGGTTGCTGCAGGCAAGGTGGATGTGATTCAGTTTCACGGTAAACTTCCAGACAACAAGCGCCCAAGTCGTGACTTTGACACCGGTCGCAAAGGGCCTAAAGGCAATTCAAAACCCAAGAGCCAGGGCGCCCGTGGAGTGTTTGAAGTGCAGGGCCGCACTCCGTTGCATATTCGCCTGGTCGCTTATGAGATTTATGAACCTGTTGAAAAACGATGGCTCGAGGCACGTAAACCCACCAGTAAGTTGATCGAAGCCCAGAGGGACGACTGGATGAAACTAGGCTTCTTCAAGCCGAATGATTGGTATTTGGCAGATGAACGCCATCAGTTGAAGGTTGCAGAATTAAAGTCGAATCTTGTTCCAACTCCATCGTTGTTGACGAACTTTCGCATTAACAAGGTGGATAAATCGGATTACTACGAGTGGGATTATGAAGGTGTTCTCGCCCTAGCTGGAAGAAAGCGTACACCTCCCGGAGTTATCGTAACAACTGATTGTCGAACGGTCGACCCTATGCGGTTACCAAAATCTGCTTTTGGAACAGTGGGTGGAACTAGTGGTTCGTCACTCAAGCTTGGAGATATACCATTAATCATTCATCCCGAGATCCAGAAACTTGCAAGGGAATGGGCCGGAGACCATCCAAGGGGCTGGGTTCAGATTGATGCAATCAAAAGGAAACTTTTAAGCGAGTACGCCCTAGACCTGAATGCCACTGCGCCACCCGAACACCCCGCACCCGTGATGTGGTTTTTGACTGAATCAAGGCGAGGACCAGATTATCTGTTCGCTAGTGCATTTGCGCTGATGTTGCGGGCCCTTGATTACCCAACCCGTATTTGCATGGGTTATTATGCATCCCCTGATGCTTATGATCCAGAGACAGCACATACCCCGGTGAAGGTGACTGATTTGCATTTTTGGCCCGAGGTGTTACTTTTAGATGGGCATTGGATGGTGCTTGAACCTACCCCTGGTTATGTTGTGCTAGGGCCTACCCTTCCATTATTCGAACGCATCCTTGATGCCTTTGTTTTCCTTATCGCCTGGTTATACTCTCACATAATAAAAGTTACGCTGCTATCTTGCTTACTATTTGCAGGATGGATAAAACGTCGCGATTTGTTCGATTCGCTGGCTTTCTTGATATGGACATGGTTTCCTGGAAAGACATGGCGTGAACAAGTGCGGGGCGCTGTAGCAGTTCTCGAACGCAGGGGAAGGTTATCTGGTAAGGCGCGAAAGTGCCGACAGACCATTATTTGCTGGTTACGCGAATCCTTGTTAAAGTCGTCCGGGCCTGATGCCGACATCCACCAAATTACCCTTATGGCCCAATGGGCAGCTTATGCGCAAGAGACCCCGCCACCCTGGTCCCAATCCGAAGTTCTAAATGTTTGCCATCGAGTGCTGGGGAGTTGGACGCTGAAGCGTTGGCGTGATGCACCTCCTGGTTTTTCAATTGGAGATAAATCCTGACATGTCCATATTAACAGATGAAATACAAACAAATTTTACCTCGCAGGGTGCTCTTCTTGAAGGGATTCGAATTGCATTGAACCGTGCGTTGCGGGGAAAAGCGGATGTGGTAGAAAAAGTTATAGCCTGCCTTCTTGCGCGTGGTCATCTCCTGCTCGAGGATTTGCCTGGCCTGGGTAAGACGACGCTTGCCAAGGCTATTGCTTTTGCTGTGGGTGGAAATTTTTCTCGAGTCCAGTGTACACCTGATTTACTTCCAGGAGATATCACGGGCTTCAGCGTCTTTAACCAAAAGACCCGCGAATTTGAGTTCCTATCCGGCCCGGTCTTCAGCGATGTTCTGCTCGCTGACGAAATAAATCGTACCACTCCTCGCACCCAAAGTGCTTTGTTAGAGGCGATGGCAGAGCGTCAGGTGACGGTGGATAACATCAAGCACACACTAACACCAATGTTCTTTGTGATCGCCACCCAAAATCCCGTCGAACACCACGGAACTTATCCTTTGCCCGAGGCGCAGCTCGATAGGTTTGCAATGAAACTGGCAGTTGGATACCCCGAAAAAAGCGATGAGCTCGGTTTGCTTGCTGCAGCCATTGGCCATGTTGATGATCCTCCGAGTCAGAAAAGTGTGTTGATGAAAGGTCAGCTGGCAGGTTTGCAAGAACGAGTCTCTAAAGTTTTGGTACAGCCAAATGTGCAGGAGTATCTGGTTGATTTGGGAAGGGCGACACGGGTTCACCCAAAGGTAACACTAGGCTTAAGCCCCCGGGGTTTGTTGATCTGGCAGCGAGTTGCCCAGGCGTGGGCTTTCCTCAAAGATCGCCCATTTGTTACGCCCGATGATATTCAAGATGTTGCAATTCCCGTACTCTCCGTCCGGCTTGGTCTTACACCAGATGCAGCATCAAATATTATAAACCAGTTGCTCGAAACAGTGCCTGTGCCAGTTTAAACCACAGATTCTTTATGAGGAGCTTGACGATGGATATTTTATGGAGCGTGCTGCTTCGAATCGGTCAGACTGCGGTCGAAGCATCTTCAACTTTATTTGTGGGATTCTTTGTTGCAGCTGTTATGCGACGGATGTTAGGCCCTGAATCCACGCGAAATTTATTTGGCGGTGAAGGGCTCAAGGGGTTGTTTAGGGCTTGGGTCATTGGGTCTTTGCTACCAGTCTGTTCTCTGGGTGTTATCCCTGTCGCACGGGAAATGCGTAGGGCGGGCGTTCCAACTGCCACTATCCTGGCCTTTGTCTTGGCAGCTCCACAACTCAATCCGCTTTCTTTCCTATACGGACTCACTCTTTCAGAACCGATAGTCATCATCTGCTTTGTCATTGCTACGATGCTCCTCGCAATTTCAGGTGGGGAATTGTGGAAGCGTGTATTCGAAAAACCTTCGGATTCCCTGTTGCCTTGCGACGAGCCAATGCCTCCCCCTGGTATTAAAAGATTGATTTCTGTTGTCGTATCCGCAGCAAAAGAAACTGTCAGTCCTAGCATGGGCTACATTCTCATCGGTATTCTCTTCACCGGCTTATTTGCAGGGCTACTTCCTCCTAGTACGCTAAGTAATACTATGCGCCATGATGATTGGAAGTCCCCCGCATTGATGGCGTTAATAAGCCTGCCTGCATATTCAGGGGTGCTCCCCGGCATGATGCGTATTGGCTTGATTTTTGAACATGGTAATTCAACAGGGGCTGCATTCCTACTCTTTGAATTGGGTGTTGGGTTCAATTTAGGTTTGATTGTATGGGCCATGTCTGAGCTCGGTTGGAGGCGAGGAATGCTATGGCTGTTGATGATCTGTGTTTTGGTTCTTGCGGTGGGATATGGCATGGAACGACCATTGTATTTTGCCAAAGAGGAGGCCGTACATACGCATGCATTTGATGATTGGACAAGCCCCTTCCCATATGGTTCGAATGTAAGTTATGAAGTGGTGCTTGGTAAACTTATGCAAAAAGTTGAAGTACTTGAACCGGTTGCCCTTGGTGGATTACTTTTCCTGTTCATTCTTGGTACTAGTTTGTCCTGTTTCGATCGTGCAGGGCAGGTCGAGAAATGGCTTACCACACACCCGCCTGTTTCTGAAGCACCGGTCGGTGTATTGAATCGAGGTGTGCCAGGTCCCGTGCTGGGCGTAGTTGCCTTGTTCGGACTTGTTGTTTTCAGCTTGGTTGCTTTGTACATTTTTTACCCAGATACAAAACAGGCGTTTTCAGAGATTATCCGGGTCCGAACCGATGTTTCTGTTGCTGTTCGAACTGGAAAAAAAGATGAGGCCATCCGCAGAATCCAACAATGGGATTTGTTGACTCGCAAATTGCAAGTGGGCGTATTTATAAGAACCGGATCGATGGATCCTGAGGTGGGTAAAATTACCGAGGATTTACGCGAACGGCTCGAGGATCTACGGGACGCTCTTTTGGCCGACGATCTTGCTAAAGCTAAAGAACTACTACCCATTGTCGAAAAAGCATATGGCAAGTTTCGTGCCTGCTTTAAGTTCGACGAATAGATTATTCAAAACCAATAAACTTCTTGTTGCCTACCTAATCGGTAGTCATCCTTGTTTAACGTGCTGCTTACTTGGGTATATTTTTAAACTTGATAAATCAGGTTGAGTCAAATCATCATTGATTCTGGAGAAGGTTTTGTTCTGCATCATTCAATTTTCATTGCTATTGGTTGCAGGATTGTCAATATTCAACATCTAACTTTGCAATTTGCAAATATTAGAATCATGATTGCCTCCCGATTCAATAAAGGATAATACCTCCGTGAAACATAAGCTTGCCATTGCTTTATTACTAGTGTTTTGGGTTGCGAACATTCATGCAGAAGATTCATTGCCTTTGCTCAAGGATGGCAAGGTACCCCAAAACCTTGCTGAACTGTGGGCAGGCTATGAACCTAAAAAAGAACCATTAGAAATAGAAATCAAGAAAGAGTGGGAAAGCGATGGCATAGTCTGTCGGGTGGTGCGTTACAAAGTTGGTACCTTCAAAGGCACCCCCTCTATCATGTCCGCCTTCTACGCCTTCCCCAAGGGAGGTAAAAATCTTCCTGGCTTGGTTCAAATTCATGGTGGCGGGCAATCCGCTTCGCTTGATAGTGTGTTTGCTTATGCCAAGCGGGGCTACGCAGGGATTTCAATCAATTGGGGTGGAAACAAATTAAACTTCGGCCGTTCGCAAGTTGCTTATGAGGGTTTGCAAACCGATTGGGGCAAACTGGATGCAACCCATCCGCCTCAACGCAATAAAGCCAATCATTTTGCAGGCTCGCTTGCTCCGGATGAATACACTTTTGATGCGGTTGAATCGCCTCGGAACAGCAATTGGTTTTTGGTGCTCATAGCTGCAAGGCGGGCCATTACTTTTCTTGAACAGCAACCCGAAGTAGATCCAACCCGGATTGGAGTTTTCGGCCATTCCATGGGAGGTAAACTTACCACTAATCTTGCAGGCATCGACAAGAGGGTAAAGGCTGCGGTGCCTTCATGCGGAGGTTCCGGCGATCTTTTGGAAAGCCAGACAGATGTGCCAGGTGGTAGAAGAGACAAGCGTACCGCATTGGAGCTGGCTTGTGTTTCCGACAACGCTTATATTCCGCTTATTACCTGCCCTACATTATGGTTGTCGCCCACCAACGACTTTCATGCCCATATTGATAACATGGCTTGGAATTGGCGTAACCTTCCCGATGATCGGGTTCGATTCAGCATCTCGCCCCACTTCAATCACCGTCATTCTGATGAACACGCCCTTACCGAATACCTGTGGTTTGAAGAGCACTTGAAAGGTGCAATATTCAAGATGCCACAAACACCGAAGATGGCGCTGGAACTCAAGACAACCGATGGTGTTCCAATGATTACCGTCACGCCTGATGAATCGAAACCAGTGCAGCGCGTGGACATTTATTCTTCGTTTGATTCCCATGCATTGACGCGTTTCTGGAGTGATGCAAAGGCCGTAAAGGTTGGTAAGCAATGGAAAGCTTCCTGCCCGGTGATGAATCTGCAAGAGCCTATATTTGCCTTTGCCAATGTTGTATATGAAACCCCTGCACAATATTCAGCGGCGACCCAAACAGCGGGCCATAATAACTCAGCCACCTTTGCAATCAGTTCTAGAATGCTTTCGGTAACCCCTAAACAATTACAGATGGCTGGCGTGAAGGCTACTGATAAACCAGACCGGTTGATTGATGATGGAACCCGTGGTTGGCATGATTGGTATTTACTGAACTGGGCCCATCCTCCCTTGTGGACTGCAACCACGCGCAAGCTTAAAGATCCCAAATGGCGTGGCCCTGATGGCGCAACTCTTCAACTTGAAATCAAGTCTCTTACTGATAACAAGCTTGTGCTTACCTTCAACTGCAATGCATGGGGTGCGATCAATCCGGGTAAGCCCGCAGTTGATTATGTTGCGGTTAAAGAATTGAAAGGTTCACCAGAATGGCAGCAGGTATCTGTCAGTTTGAAGGATCTTGTTTCCACTAATGAAAAAGCAGGGCCACTTACCAACTGGCAATCGGTGACTGAGTTCAGCATTAGCCCCAGTGGAACTACTTTGAAAGATGGCAAGAAGGTAAAGGTTGATGGCAAGGCATGGCAGAGCCCCCGCGAGATTCGCAACCTGCGATGGGTGGGCGGGGAATAATTATGCCAGAAGTTGATTTGCAAGGAGTGGGATTCCTGCAGGTAAACCTCTGAGTTTAAACAAATAAAAAAATTTAGATGCTGCGATGAATTATCAATGAAATATGTACTTGCCTTGTTTGTTGGACTACTTCTGGCCCCACTGGTGATTTTCCAAGCAGCGGAGCCAGTGGCTGATCGTAAAGCTAATTTGGTTACGCTTGTCGCTTAATCTTACCCACATAGAACCTGCGAAATCCTGCATCCGTCTGAGGGATGTAAGTGCGATTTCAGACGCCAAGCAGCCAATTTGTTGTGATTCTAAACTTATTGATGCTAAATTAATTAGGATGTGTCTTTGCAGTCGTACTGTAAAGGTGTTTAAGAAAAGCCACTATCCCATTTCGGAAAAAATGATATGAAATTCATACTCAAACTTTTCACCACTCTCTTATTCATTTCTTTGATCGGTCTTCACGCTGCAGAACCCAATGCACGCGAATCTAAAAAGATCGATCTTGGGGAAGGAGTCATGCTGGAGGTGGTTTATTTACCACCCGGCGAGTTCATGATGGGCAGCAGCCCCGAAGAGAAGAAGTGGGCTACTGGCATAGAAGGTGGGGCTCAGCCTGGAACGAACCGTGAGTCGTTTGAAGGCGAAGAGCTACGATTAACGCGTGTGAAGCATGGCTGTTGGATGGGCCGCACGGAAGTTAGTGTCGGGCAGTTCAAGCGCTTCGCCTTAGAGAGCAAGTATGTCACCGATGCCGAGAAACCCGACGGTAAAACGCAATGCTTCGACATGGAATGGGATGGGTATCGTAGAAAGGGAATGCTGGTTCAACCATGGAAGCCGATGCCCGGCAAGAGTTGGCGCGATCCGAACTGGGGTTTCCCAAACCGAGATGTCTTCCCTGTTGTTTGCGTTAGTTATAACGACATGAATGCTTTCTGCAGGTGGCTAACGGAGCGGGAACGCAAGGCGGGCAGATTGCCAGAAGGATTGGAGTATCGACTGCCCACCGAAGCAGAGTGGGAATACGGATGTCGAGGCGGCAGCAAGGAAAGCCTTGCCTTTTGGTGGGGCAATGAACTCGAGCAAGGCGAAGGTCGGCTAAATATTTCTGCGATCGATTTTCTGCCTGGCCGCAAGAAGACTTGGCCACTAGCTAAGGCGCCTTGGAGTGATGGCTTTCCGTTTGTATCCCCAGTAGACCAGTATGGGGAAAAAGGTCGGAACGGTTTCGGCCTGGCGGATATGTGTGGCGGTGTTTGGGAGTTTGTCATCGATCACTTCGACCCGAAAGGCGGACACGAAGATATCTACTACGAAAACCCTGATAAGCGTACTGTTTCTCGCCCTGTGTGTCGGGGCGGAAACTACTTCGATGTACCTGGTAATGCCCGCTGTGCTGTACGATTGGGAATCGCAGGCGTGACTTATTCCGATTCCCGCGATGGTTTTCGCATCTGCCTAGGGCGAGTCGTGCCTAGGTAATTGGAAAAACCAATAAGGATGAGGAAGCGTTTATAGATTAGGTTTGAAATCTCGGGTGTTAGTGATTGTTGCCCCAAGGTTGGCAACTTCATTCAAAAAATTCCGACGCCATTCAGTGAATTTGTAAGATGCTCCGGGGATGTCTGCGACCGAGGCGCAGGCATCCTCAAAAAAGATGCATTTTTCCACAAAACTTAAATCATTACATTCTTGGCTGTGCTTTATAGCGTCCAATGCTGAATAGCGAAGGCAATGTGAACCGGCCCAACCGGTCCAAAGGATCTTATCGTGGTTGAGAAGATGCAGGTAAAGTTGTTTGTTGAATCGGGGTTCGAGGGGATTTGCCAAAGAGACATCTGGCCCGAACGCAGAATAACATTCTGCATAGGGAAAGGGCCCTTTGACCACATAGTTAATGAATTTAATTGTTTTATTGCACCATGCATCATAGGCGTTGTGAAGTACAGGGTAGATACTATTTCCCCAGGTACCTATCTGGCAATGCACTGGCCATAGGCAGAGCGGGGGCCTGCCATGCTCTTCAAGCGCCTTGGTGTAAAATAGAGCCCATTCCTTGGAGGAAATTGATTTATCAATCCAAGGAACCGATTCCCACAGAGGAACATAGCGATCTTCTTTGATATCATCATGGCTGATAATCGTGAAAGGAGGTGGAGTCTTTCCTTGTTTGTCCATCCATGCCACATCAAGCGAACAATCATTGCGCTGGTGGGAATCCAGTGTGGCGGTAATAGACGCAATATTAGAACCGAGCCTGAGGATCAAATCGGCAACTAAACCGGCCTCCCGACCTGCACCCTCCACGCAAAGTGAACCCCTTTTTCCATCGGGTTCACTACCATCGGCACAGAAGTCGTTTTGCCCGTCAATCACCACCAGTGCTAGGCTGCTCATTTTCTCTTTCCGGATTTTTGCTGTTAGCCTTACCTATCATATTATATTTCATAAAATCATGAATGATTGAAAGGCCTAGTTGGGCAATCCGGGATAGTTTCATACCCCGCTTACTACTTTACCCCTTTAGGTTTAGCACTGCGATGGCTTTCCCTTCGATGGTTGATGTCGGTATTAAGAGATGAGAATGCCATTTTAACACCTTCACCGCTGGGCGAAAAGTTGATCGCATTTTCGGAAGGTATCGCAAGCTCTTTTGCGGCCAAGATCGCATCCTGGTTCGCAGCCAGAAACATCACATCCCAATTATATTTTTCCTGTTGATTACGAATCATGCCTTTCACTTTTTCCGGGGTGTAAAGCGTGCTGGCGTTTTCTTCGCCATCGGTTAGGATTGCCAAAATCACTTTACCAGGCCTATCTGATTCTGGAGTTTGGCTTAAGCGGTTGCCTATGTCGTCGATGGTTTTTCCAATCGCATCCAGTAATGCAGTCGAACCCCGGGGAAGAAAGGTCGTGGTATTAAGGCCTTCCACAAGTTTGATGTCGGTGCCGTTATGAACCACTTGGTATTCGTTATCGAATAGCACTAGGGTAAACTTTGTCGAACCGGGTTGGGTTTTCTGGCTGGCCAGGAAAGAGTTGAACCCCCCGATTGCATCCGAGCAAATGGACGCCATCGATCCCGAACGATCCACAACGCATGCGATTTCTACTAAGTCCATATTCATGTTAAAGTCTCCGGTTAAGAGTAAGGCGTACCGCCCGGGATGAAATAATGCACAACCACGATTTGTCTACTGTCCAATAATCAAATATTACCGTTGGAATTTGGAATAGATAGGTCAGCAGCAGAATATTATTTGTGCCAGCGATTTTTTTTAAACAAGATAATCTGCGATTGGCAAAATTATGATGGACAAGAACGCCTGTACGATTGATATTTAATGTTGAGACTAACAATCACTCCAACAAATTTGGTAAAATGCCACAAATTAGTGATTACTCGCCAGAGGCGTATTAGTACAGAAACAATTATGAAACAAATTCTTACAGTCATCGTTGCCTTACTTTTGGCCTCGCTAAATAATTTGCAAGCTGCCGATACCCTAACTAAAAGACCCAATATCGTTTATATCTTTGCAGATGACTGGGGTTGGGGCGATCTGTCCTGCCATGGGCATTCATGGCTTAAGACCCCAAATCTTGATCGGCTGGCACGGGAAGGCACTGACTTTCAGCAATTTAATGTGCTTAACCCGGTATGTTCCCCTAGCAGGACTGCAGTTTTGACTGGGCATTATCCAGCGCGATACAGCGTGCATCAGCATTTTGCAGCACCGGTACAGAACCATGAACGCGGTATGCCCGACTGGCTCGACCCCAAGGCCCCAACATTACCCCGGTTTCTGAAACAAGCTGGTTATCGTACGGCTCACTTTGGCAAATGGCATTTGACGAACGCACAAACCCAAGGTGCGCCAAAACCTGAAGCCTATGGCTACGATGATTATGAAGTTTTTAATGGTGGTGCAGGTTGGCCTGCTGCCGACTTGCATGCAACTGCTACGAATGCCGCAGCTTTCATTAATAAAAATAAAGACAAGCCCTTTTTTATCAATGTCTGGATCCATGAAAGTCACACACCTCATGTACCCACGAAGGCTTCGATGGAAAAATGGAAGCACCTCGATGAGCAGAAGCAGGTTTATGCGGCTGTCATCACCGATGGCGATAATGACGTAGGCACGATTCTCGATGCATTGAAAGTAGCGGGAGTTGAGGACAATACCATCGTGATGTTCTCGAGCGACAATGGTCCAGAATGGACAGCAATGAAACAAGGGCCGAAGAAATCTGATCCAGATGCAAAAGTAACCGGGTTTGATACCTACTACAGTGTGGGTGAAACAGGTGGATTGCGTGGCCGAAAACGCAGCGTGTTCGAGGGTGGGGTGCGCGTTCCATTTATCGTGCGCTGGCCTAATACCACTCCGGCTGGAGTGAAAAACAATACCACCAATTTTACTGCGGTTGATTTATTACCAACTCTTTGTGCCGCTGCAAATGTGAAGTTGCCTGAAAATTACAAGGGCGATGGCGAGAATTTGCTCGCTGCCTTCAAGGGCAGAGAAATACCCCGCACACGCCCCGTTTTCTGGGAGTGGCAGGGAACTAAAACCGAGCCCGACTATTGGCCTCGACTTGTTGTGCGCGAGGGTGATTGGAAACTTTTTTTAACCGAAGATGGCAAACGATCCGAGCTGTATCGCATCCCCAATGACCGCGCTGAAAAAACAAATTTGACCAAGGATCATCCCGAGATTGTCTCTCGTTTGACAAAGCTCGCACTAGATTGGAAAGCTACCCTTCCCAAAAAGCCCGATGCCGATTGTCTTACTACTGTGCTTGATCCTGTGAAGCCCAGCCAACCAAAGAAGGCCGCAAATAACTCTCCTATGTCTACTGAAGAAAGGGCTAAAACCTTCGACCGTTGGGATACAAGCCGAGATGGCGTTCTTACGCTTGCAGAGTATCTCGCAGGACAAAAGCCAAACGATTTGTTGCAGGCTCGTTTCAAGAACTTGGATAAAAACGCAGACGGAAAACTGACAAAAGAAGAGTTTGTCGGTAAGATCACTAAGTAATTCTTGTTTACAAAGAGGTTATCATGAATCATAAATTTAAACTTTTCACATCCATGCTTCTTACGCCCTTGGCAGCTTTCTCTGCGATGGCAGCCGAGCTAGGCGATTGGCCACAGTTCAGAGGCCCGAACTCTGATGGGCATGTTAAAAATGTCGTTTCGCCTTTGGAATGGTCTGATTCAAAAAGTGTAGCATGGAAGATTGCAATCCCAGGTCTGGGTTGGTCTTCGCCTGCACTTGCGCAAGGGAAGGTATTCCTGACAACAGCCGTGCCGAATGATGGGGGATTATCTCTTCGAGCCTTGGCACTAGATGCCAAGACCGGGAAGATTGTTTGGGAACGCGAGGTAAGGGCGATCGCCAAGGCCCCAAAGATTCATTCGAAGAATAGCCATGCCAGCCCGACGCCTGTGGTTCGTGATGGTTCCGTGTTCGTGCATTTTGGTGCTCTTGGCATGGCGAGCCTCGCTGCTGCAGATGGTTCCATTCAGTGGACAAATTTTGAGCTCGATTATCCACCAGTGCATGGCAGCGGTGGTTCGCCTGTGTTCCATGATGGTAAGTTGGTCATTGTTTGCGATGGAAGCACCAAGCCCTTTGTTGCCGCTGTTGATGCAAAGACCGGTAAAGTTGCCTGGAAACAACTTCGCTCCGTTGTTGGAAAAATCAACCATTCGTTTGTTACACCAACGGTGGCGGTGATTGATGGCAAAGCCCAAGTGATGGCGCCTGGCCCGGATCACTTCGCTGCTTATGATCTCGAAACTGGTGCCGAGCTTTGGCGCGTTAAGGCCCCGGGTTGGTCTGTTGTGCCGCAACCGACGATAGGCCATGGCCTAGTTATCTACAATCACGATTACGACAGCCCTGAATTGTTGGCGGTCAAGCTTGGTGGCAAGGGGGATGTTACTGAATCTAATATCGTGTGGCGGCTAAAACAAGGAGCGCCTAGTTCGCCCTCACCGCTTCTGATTGGCGATGAGCTCTACTTCGTTTCGGACAAAGGTATTGCATCCTGTGTGAATGCCAAGACGGGTGAACGCTATTGGATGGAAAGATTAAGTAGTGACAGCAATTACTCAGCATCGCCGATATTTGTGAACGGGCGAGTTCTGTTTTTAGCTGAGAACGGTTTGGCGACATGGGTGCAGGTTGGGCAAAAATTTGCGGTGCTTGGTAAGAACAGTGTACCGGGCCGAACCTTAGCGACCCCTGCGTTTTCAGAAGGCGCCATGTTTTTGCGCACCGATGAACACCTCTATAAGTTTGTCAAATAAAAAAGCAGTAGGCCTATGAGTTCACAAAGAGTGTGTGTGCTTGGTTTAGAAGTGAAATTAAAAATCGGGTGTAACTTTGCCATCTGCGGGAAGAAGAAGAAGAGCCCAGACATAGATGGAAATATCCTTGGTTAATTTGCGGGAGCTGCCATCTGCCATGAAAATATTCATGGTTTGGTGTGGGGTTTGAGCCCGCCAGCGATGACAACAATCTTGATTATCTGGATTTGCATCAGAGGAACCAGCAAAGGGTTTAACTTGAAACATCATGGTGTTGGGCACGCCATTGGGCCCATCGTAATCGCCTTTTGGGATTTCCATAACTAGCTCGGGAACAACAATACGGCCACCTTCGGTTATGCCGAGGTTATGTCGATTGGCGGCATAAAAAGCGCTGCGGCTTCTGCCATCGCAAAGGGCAAAGCCTTCTGCAGCGAGGATGGTGTTAGAAAGACCATCGGAAACAGTGGAAAAGGAAACAGGAGGAGAAAAGAACCCGAGGTTGTTTTTGCTCCAAAGTCCAAAGGGAGCAGTTGCATCGCCTTGAGAAGCGCCAAGGACATTCCAGTTGGCGAGGTAGTTGGTGACGGCCCATCCCTCGGAAGAAAGAGAATTCAATGGAAGGGTAGAATCCGAAGGGCATCGAAGAAGAGAAATTGTTTTAGTGCGAATCTTAGGATTCCAGATTCCAATTGAGGAGGCAGCAGTGATATCTTGAACAGCACAAGCTGGGTTCCACTGATTGGTGCCTGGATCAAGTGTTTTTACCATTGCGCCAGTGGGTGGCATTGGCCTATCAGTATAATGCGCAGGCACCCAAATGGATTTACCACAGGGGTTCGAATTTATCGAGGAAGCACCGTTGTTATTGTTTGCAGAAATATCCTCATCAATCTGTTTGTACAAGTTGTCTAGTTCGATGTAAGGCAATAAGTGAACGATCCAACTTCCAAAGACATTAGCATTTTGCACATTGGTACCGCCGTTTGCTGGGTCGACTGCTGGAAAAGTGCCATGGTAACTGGGCAATTTGTTATGCACTGAATGAAAGTTCGCCATCGCCAAGGATAATTGTCTGCCATTAGCCATGCATTGCATCATGGCTGCAGATTCTCGAACTTTTTGCACAGCGGGAAGAAGCAACCCAATCAAAATGCTAATGATTGCAATAACAACGAGGAGTTCGATGAGAGTGAATGCGTTTCGGGAGTTAGATGGATGAACTTTTAACAAAGGCATATCAAAAAACCCATGAAAGTTAAAGTATAACGCTTAAGATGATTATAACCTGCAAAAAAGAGATATGAGTGAATAGTTGAGAAAATAGAAACAAAAAAAGCCGTCAGGCGATGTTACGCATGACGGCTTCGGATTAAACGGATCAAATTTACTTGGCAACAATCGGCTTGATCTGCAAGTTACGGAATCTTACAGGGTCGCTATGGCCAGCAAAGCCAAAGTGGCCTTCCTTCAAATCCTTGCCAGGATGTGGGGTTTTTGCCATGTAATCGGTAATCTTCGAAAGATCGGTATCAAGAATAATGTTGCCATTGAGTTCAACCTTGATGGTAGAACCTTTTACAGTTACTTCCTGATAATTCCAAGTATTAGGGGCACGAAGGTAACCACGGTGTGCAGCAGCCATGCCGTACGAACTGCCATGGTACTGGCGGGCATCCAACTTTGCGTATTTGGCATCTTCGTTATCAAGCACTTGAAGTTCGGTCATGCCAATGTAGGCGGAATCCTTGTTGCCACCTGGGTAGCGGATGGCAAGGCCATTATTACCACCTGGGGGAACCATGAATTCGAGTCGAACTACAAAGTCGCTGTATTTCTTTTCAGTGTAGAGAACACCGCCCTTGCCTTTTTTGCACTGGATGGAGCTATCAACAACTTCGTAGTTATCGCTGGAGCCAGTCCAGCCCTTAAGCGTTTTACCATCGAAGATTGATTCGAATCCGGTGTTGCCTTTGCTTGCAAGGTGTTTGTTGGCTTCTTCAGGAGAAAGTTCCTTGATGAAAATATTCTTCCAACGAATTTCGCTGCCATGGGTTTGCAATTGAATTGCGCCCTTATAAAGAAGTGGCAACTTGCGATCGAAATAGTTTTCAAGGATTGCATTATCTACAACAAGTTTATCGTTGAGATAAATCGTAGTACGAGCCCCTACTTGGATAATGCGGAACTTATTCCATTCGCCAAAAGGTTTGTCAGCGAGAACAAGTGGATCTTTGCCTGGGGCGCCTGGGGAGTTATTCCAAAGGCCGCCAGAACCCTTGTCTGCACCAATCTTGAATTTTTCTTTATCGAGAAAATCCCAGATCTGAACTTGGGGAGTGTACTTGAGATAGACACCGCTATCGCCCTTGGGCAGCATTTTATATTCAAGGTGAAGTTCATAATCTGCGAATTCTTTTTCGGTGGTAAGATAAAGACCCTTACCATCGTTAACGATTTCATTGCCTTCAACTTTCCAATGAGCCAGAATATCTTTCATGTTGGCTTCTTTGATCTTAGCTTGTTCAGCGGGGGGTAGTGCTTTGAACTTGCGTGGATCGGAAGTACCAAATCCCCACCAATTGCCAAAATCTTTGCCATTGAAAAGGTTGACAAACCCAGCAGGAGGGGTTGAAGAACTTGCTGGGACAGTTTTTTTAGGCTCATTCTTGGGAGCTTCTTTTTTTACTTCTGGCTTAGGAGTTTCTTTTTTAACTTCTGGCTTAGGAGTCTCTTTTTTGGGTTCTGGTTTAACTTCAGGCTTGGGAGTTTCTTTTTTAGGTTCTGCCTTGGGCATTTCTTTTTTAGGCTCTGGCTTTACTTCAGGCTTGGGCGTTTCTTTTTTAGGCTCTTGAGCTTTTGCGGGTTCTGCACAAGGAACTTCGCATTCCGTAGCTTTGCGCTTGGAAAATAAATTACTCAAAAAGCCTCGGTCGCGGGCTGATGCCTCGGACGAGCCATTTGCTAAGAAAAAACCGAGAGGGAGTACTGCAAAAAGTGCAGTGGCAAGATACTTACGCATGGGTGTGACCTCAAATAAAATAAAAACCGGTGGGAAAAATCCACTTCTTCACAATAAAGTTAAAGCAGGTCAAATGGCAATTCCAGCAAAAACTGGCATTCTGAGAAGAATTTAATAGTTGTCAGTGTGAATAACCGGCTTTTCGATCTAATGCCAAAACAAAGCTGCATCCCGGGGTAATTGCTTTTTTTCACTCTATTAATAAGCCCCATCAACACCGCCTATTAAAGCGGAAGTCTATATGTAAATAAGGTTTAAAGCAGTTAAGGCACATGATCACTTAACGGTTATTAAGACGAGAACATCCAATATTTCATTGGAAGAAATTGGCATGATTCCTAATCTAATCTTTGGAAGTAATGCGTAGTCATTTTCAGGAGAACATGCATGTTAAAGCAACGATTAATGACCCCCGGACCAACCCCAGTCCCCGAAGAAACGCTGTTAGAGCTTGCCAAACCGGTCACTTTCCATCGTTCCGGACAATTCCGGGCTATTCTTGCGGAAGTTCTCGAAGATTTAAAGTATGTCTTCTGCACCAAAAATCTTGTCCTACCCCTAACTTGCTCTGGCACAGGCGCTATGGAAGCTGCAATCACCAGCACTGCAGCGCCTGGCGACAAAGCAATCTGCCTTATTTCGGGTCGCTGGGGCGAACGATGGCGCAATATCAGCAAGGCATTTGGCCTGATCCCCATCGAAATCACCGTACCTTATGGGAAGTCTGTTTCCCCCGCTCAGCTTGAAGCTGCACTTAAAGAACATCCCGATGCGAAGATTGTTTGCGGTACATTGTGTGAAACAGCAACGGGTGCACGCAACGATATTAAAGCGTTTGGCGCCATCCTTAAAGACAAACCTCAAATATTGATCGTAGATGCGATAAGCGGGCTTGCCGTTATGGAATGCCGGACCGATGAATGGGGCGTTGATATGTGCGTGACAGGTTCGCAAAAAGCATTGATGCTTCCAGCTGGCCTAGCGTTCGTTTCGGTTTCCGACAAAGCTTGGAAACTGATTGATGCCAACACCCAGCAAAAATCCTTCTACTTCGATTTAAAAAAGTATCGTGACAACTTAAAGAATAACGATACCCCTTTTACTCCCGCCAATACTTTGGTGAAAGCTCTGCGCCATAGCTTGAAAATGCTGCGGGCAGAGGGCATTGAAAACACCTGGGCACGCCATGCAAGAATGGGCAAGGCTTGTCGAGCCGGCCTTAGCGCAATGAATCTTAAACTACTCGCAGAAGATCCAGTTGATGGGCTTACCGTTGCTTGGGTTCCTGAAGGAATCGATGGTACAGAAATTCTGACTCGCCTTGAAAAAGGTTATGGGGTTAAGGTGGCTGGCGGCCAAGATTCATTAAAGGGTAAAATTATCCGAGTTGCCCACATGGGATACATGGATATGTTCGATGTTCTTACTGCAGTAAGTGCAATCGAGATGGTGTTGGTTGAAATGGGCCATAAACTGGAACCGGGTGCAGGGATTGCAGCAGCGCAGAAATCACTTACCTCGGGAATTAAGGCAAAGGCCTAGTAACTGGAGAATTGTTATGCCAAGAGTATTGATCAGCGACAAGATGGAACTTCCGGGCCTTGAGATCCTGCGTAATGCAGGCATCGAACTCGATGAAAGGCCGGGCTTAAAGGGTGAAGAACTCAAAGCAGCCCTTCGTCTTGCAGATGGTGTGGTAGTACGCAGTGGTACCCGCATCACCGCAGACCTGATCGAAAATCCTGGCAAGCTAAGGGTTATTGTTCGGGGTGGGGTGGGCGTTGATAACATCGATGTTGCTGCAGCAACCCGCAAGGGTATTGTTGTTATGAACACACCCGATGCCAACACTTTCAGCACCGCAGAACACACCATTAGTTTGTTAATGTCGATGGCAAGGCATGTGCCTGCAGCAGATGCAAGCATGAGAGCAGGAAAGTGGGAGAAGAGCAAGTTTCTGGGCTGCCAACTTACAGGCAAAACCCTGGGCGTATTAGGGCTTGGCAGAATAGGCCGAGAAGTAGCACGCAGAGCTGCCAATGGCTTGGATATGAAAGTGGTTGGCTACGACCCAGTGCTTGCACCTACCGCAGCAGCACAGCTTGGAATTGAATCTTTTGCATCTGTTGACGAAATACTTCCTAAGTGTGATTTCATCACCGTGCACACTCCGCTTACCGAGCAAACCAAGGATATGATAGGCGCAAAGCAAGTCGCCTTATTGCCCAAGGGCGCCCGGGTGATCAACTGCGCACGCGGCGGCATCATCAACGAGCAAGCTGTGATCGATGGCATCAATTCAGGCCATCTTGCAGGCGCTGCATTCGATGTTTTCGTCGAAGAGCCAATGGCTGCTGATCATGCGTTTCTAAAGATGCCCAATGTAGTTATAACACCTCACCTTGGTGCTGCAACTGCTGAAGCACAATTGCTGGTTGCCAAGGAATCTGCCCAACTATTGGTTGACTTCCTATGCAAGGGAATGGTTCGCTTTGCAGTGAACATGGGCGCGATGGATCGTGCAGAGATGGAAGAAATGCGACCCTTCGTTGATCTGGCCCACAGGCTTGGCCTGATGGCAGCCCAACTCAACAAAGGCTCGATCCAACGGGCCGAAATTCTTTATCGGGGTGAAATAGCAAAACGATCCACCCGCCTGGTCACCAGTGCTTTTGCTGCTGGCCTTTTGGAACGGGGCATGGAACAAGAGGTGAACATCGTCAACGCACGAATGCTCGCCAGCGAGCGGGGGGTCGAAGTTGTTGAACAGGCATCCATGGAAAAAGGCGACTTCAGCTCACTCATCAAAGTTTCGATTCAAAGCGACAAAGAAACCATCACCATTGCAGGAACGCTATTCGGCAACCAATACCTTCGCCTAGTACAGTTTGGTTCGCACCGATTAGATGCCCATATGGATGGGGTTTTGCTCATCTTCACCCACAAGGATGTACCCGGTCTAATCGGGCATATCGGCACGATTTGTGGTAAAAATGGCGTGAACATTGCCCAGATGAATGTAGGCAGGCAGAATCAGGGTGGCGAAGCTATTGCTGTTTTAAACCTCGATGCCCGACCACCAGAATCTGTGCTTAAAGAAGTCTCGAGTCATCCGCAAATTCGGGCGGTCACAGTGCTTGATCTTCCGCCTGCTGGCGAACTCCCTACTTGGTTTGCCTAAAAGTATTTCTCCTTGCCTTCCATATGATTTTCATGGTCAACTAGTCTGGTACATACCATCCTAATTGGCCATGAGCTTTATCATGAATTTAATCTTTTGCATCATCGCACTGGCACCGTTGCAACTTAACGCAGAATGGCCCCAATGGCGTGGCCCCACCCGCGATGGCACTTGGCACGAACCACGGTTCCCTCTTCATCTTCCCAAAGACGCTAAACCGTTGTGGAAACTCCCGCTCGGTGGTGGCTATGGCGGCATTGCTGTCGCAAACGATAAACTCTTTGTTATGGATCGCATCAAAGGCGGCAAAGAAAACGAAGCGGAAGAACTCGAAAGAATCCATTGCCTTGAACCGCTTACAGGAAAGCAACTTTGGCTGCACTCTTACAAAGCTGCTTATAAAAAACTCGATTATGGGAACGGCCCACGTACCACGCCCACGATTCATCAGGGCAAGGTATACGCTTTTGGATCTATAGGTGACATTCATTGTCTTGACATAAATACTGGTAAAGTACTTTGGCATCGCAATGTAGTTGCAGACTTCAACGCGAAGTATCCAACATGGGGTTATTCTTCTTCGCCCTTGATTGATGAAAACCGAGTGTTGTTGCAGATCGGAGGCAAGCCTGATGCCTGCTTTATCGCATTGGATAAAGATACAGGGAAAGAGGTTTGGCGCTCGGGTACAGACAGGCCTGGCTATGCTTCCGCTCAGATTTTCACCGTGAACAATCAAAAGCAGATCGTTTGGTGGAGTGCCCAGAACGCTTGCGGGCTAGACCCCAAGACCGGATCAATACTTTGGAAATCTCCCGTGGGCATGGATTACGATGTAGCGATTGCAGATCTAATATTTCACGAGGGGGTTTTTCTTGCATCCGATTATTGGACAGGCAGCAAGGCGATTGAACTTGCCCCTGCTGGCCCCAAGGTGGTTTGGGAAGGTAAGCAACTCAGTATGCTGATGTGTTCGCCCCTGGTTCGGGATGGTTACTTTTATGCGCTTGATCGATTTCGTGGCATCAAGTGTATAGAGGCGAAAACCGGCAAGATTATGTGGGAGAATGAATCGGTGACAGTGCGTGGAACTAACCCACAGGCGAGTTTGGTTTGGGTGGGAAAGAGGGCGCTAATATTCAATGAAAAGGGAGAACTTATACTCGCAGAGCTTTCTCCCAAGGAATTCAAACTGGTGGATAAGATCAGCGTGTGCGGTTTCACCTGGGCTCATCCTGCATTCGCCCAAGGTTGCATCTTTGCACGCACCGACAAAGAAATCGTTGCGGTCCAACTCTTCAAGCCTTGATATATCCAACGAAAAAGCCCCGGAGATAATACATCTTCGGGGCTTAATTGTACAAAAGACCGAACACTTACTTGTTCGATTCTTCCAAATCTTTTTCAATCTTGGCGAAGTCGAATTTATCGGGCACTGGATAATCCATGTTCTCGCGAAGTTCCATCAAGGTTGGCCTCTTGGAATTCACACCCATAGATGGCACTTCAACCTTGCAAATCCAAGCGAGGGAATTAAGGATCATCTTACGGTTGTTGTCATTGCCCCAGTTCCAATGGGAGTGACCACCAGTATAACCAAAACCTCTGCCGCCATCAGCACGATCGCATGCCCAAGCAAGCACTTGCTTTTCCTTGCGATCAAGAACAGCTTCACGAACAAAAGGGTTATTGCTATGAGGGCCATCGCCACGCGAAAGTTTGCCATCTTTGTTAACCAAAGTTTCGGAAGGAGGTAGTGCGCTAAGGATTGGAGTAACGCCTTCCATTTTTGGCCTGAATCGCATGTGGTAATACCATTCATCATGGGTTTTGAAGGGGTTTACACCCCGGGTAATCGGGTGATTTTTAGCAAGCTCAGAATCGCTCAGGCGCCAGTGTGGATTGACCGACCAATTGGGTTCAAAATAGCCACCAATCCAATCAAGAAATTTATCCCCATTCTTGCCCTTGGTAGTCTCTACCCCGTAGTGAAACATAGCAAGTCCTACACCCTTCTTTGCGAGGGCATCAATTTTTTCGAGGTGAGCATTGTAAGGATGACCGCCACCCCCATCGCTGTAAATACATATGCCATCTGCGGAATCGAGGATGGATTCATCCGCGGGCCAGCCATCTAAAACCAAAATGGTTTCAAGACCGGGAACGTTTTCATCAAGTGCTTTTTTAAGCAAAGAGCAACCAGCTTTGAAAGAGTGCTGGCCATAGCCATGGCTTTTCCTACCTGCGATAAGAATCAATTTCTTTTTCTTGACATCTTGAGCAAAAAGTGGAGAAAAACTCATACTCACAACTATGCCCAAAAGCAGCATAGAAGCCATTAATCTTTTAATCATGATCACCTCAACAACTTAAATGGTTTAGTAAATCCTGATTTTAGAATAAGGGGAAGCAGCTTCTTTTGCCAGCATCTAAACCCTATTTTTTAAAGGAAAGTTACAAATAATAATCACACTTCCATATTCCTATTCTTTTACGTAACTCTTTTAAGGTATCTTCAATCCAAATGGAGCCAAGATTCGTCTTATTATCAAGGCCGTTTATTTAACTTCAAAGGATCAGCCATGAACAAAAAACTTATCCCCTTGGCTTGCGCAGGGTTTCTATTGACGATGGCAGTACTTGCATTGCCCGAATTCTTTAAAGGGCAGGTTCGTGGCGCGGATGAATCTTCTGAGAAATATCAAAAATTATACAATCAGGGCAATTATAAAGAAGCTTTTGAAGGATTCAAAAAGCTCGCACTTGAGCCTGACGCTGAAGGCAAAAAAGCTGCCTCCGATATGAACCTGGCACTGCAATCCCTGCGTAACCTTGGCAGAAACAATGAGGTCGATGACTTCCGTGATTCCGTCATCAAGGTGCATGAAGGCAAATGGCGTTTTATGCAGATGACTGCTGCTTCGTTTCTAGAATCGGAACATTTTGGTTTTGTAGTTGCTGGGAAGTTTGAACGGGGTTATCACCGAGGCGGGGGCAAACAAGTCAGTAGTTATGCTCGCGATCGCGCAAGAGCCATGCAACTGCTTTACAAAGCATTATTAGAAGTTCGTAAAGATAAAGATTTGCAAGCTGCCTCTTTATTTTATCTCGATTTTGCAGACATCATCTTGCGAGGATCTGCAGGGCATGAATCTTGGCGCTTGCAGGTGCTTACCGATTTCTCAACTCTGCCCGAATATGATGATAGCCCCTACTGGCATCCCTACCATGGCGTTACCCCCGCCCCAGTTGATGAAACAGGAAAGCCTGTTTTTTATAAACTCCCCGAATCTTTTGAGAAAGCTGCCAACGATGGAGAACGATGGAGATCACTTCTTCAAGAGGCAGCCAAGGCTGATCCCTCCAAAAATAATGTATCCAAAATGCGCTTGGCTCAATTCTTATATCAACAGTTTGGCGTGCATACCTTAGCGGGCTATTTTCCCGGGTTCATGGAAGATTCCAAGCAGGATACAGGCACTTACGATCTCGCCAAGCTAAAGGATGAAGAAACAATTGCCCGCATTGCTTCGGGTATCAAAAAACTTTCTCTCCCCGATGAATTCAACTACTTGAAGATCTGGCATGAAGTTGCAAACGATGGGAAAACCATTGAGAACGAAACCGCTGCAGATATGATCGCTATCGAATATGAAAATCGAAGACAATACATCAAAGCTGCAGATGCTTGGAAGAAAGCAATTGCCAACTTTGGGGGCAAAGGTAATTACAACAGAGATAATAAGCTCGAACAAATAGTTGGGAACTGGGGCCGTTTCGAGCCTACCAACTCTCAAGTCTCTGAAACCAAAGCTGATATTCAGTTTCGTTATCGCAACGCCAAAACCATAAACCTTGAAGCTTTTGAAATTAATGTGCCCAAGTTGCTTGCAGATGTGCAGAAGTATTTAAAAGATAATCCAGCTAGACTGGAGTACGAGAAAATCAATATCGCAGACATTGGCCAGCGCATTCTCAATAAAAATCAAGAATTCTATTTGGGAAAGAAAGTCTCTACTTGGGATCAAAAACTTGAACCCAGACCTGCTCATAACGATGCTAGGACTGCCATTAATTTGCCCAAGCTTCCTGCGGGTGCTTACTTTCTGGTAGCCAAGCTTGAAGGCGGTAACACCAGCAGATTGGTTGTTTGGCTCAACGATCTTGCCATTGTGAAAAAGAATATTGATGGCAAAGGCTACTACTTTGTCTGCGATGCAGTTACGGGCTTACCCGAGGAATCCGCCAAGATGGATTTCTTTGGCTGGAGACAAGAACAAATCAAACCGAACCAGAATAACTTCAAAGTCGTAACTAAAGAGTTTTCTAAACAGGCGGATAAAGATGGTCAGGTTTTTGTGGATGGCAACGATGCAACCAATTCGATGCAATGGTTGGTGCAAGCCACGGGCAAGGAAAAAAGGCAGGCTTATCTCGGTTTTAGCGGCCTATGGTATGGCAATTATCACGACACTTATTTTCAGCAGATGAAGGCATTTGCTATCACCGACAGGCCGGTCTACCGACCCGGGCAGAAAGTTGAATTCAAATTATGGGCTGCTGAAGCTCGTTATGATTTGGAGGGGCCTTCACGCTTTGCTGGTCAAAACCTCAAGATCATTATCAACAGCCCCAAGGGCGATAAGATTTACGAAAAAGATATGGTTGCAGATGCCTTCGGTGGCGTTGCAGGTTCCTTTGATATCTCGAAGGATGCAACTTTGGGCGCTTACTATTTGCATACCGCAAACCTAAACAATAATGTCCCAGGGGGCATTCAATTCCGGGTCGAAGAATACAAGAAGCCCGAGTTCGAAGTTAAAGTTGAAGCCCCTACCAAACCCGTGATGCTGGGCGAAAAAATCCCCGTTACTGTCATCGCCAAATACTATTTCGGCGCACCCGTCACCAAGGGCAAAGCCAAAATCAAAGTCACCCGACAATCCAAATCTACCGACTGGCACCCTATTGGCGTATGGGATTGGTTTTATGGCAGAGGCTATTGGTGGTTCTCCCCCGACTATTCCTTCTATGAAGGTTGGGACAAATGGGGCTGTGGCAGACCTCATCCTTTCTGGTACCCCAGAGTTCAAGGTCCGGGCGAAATCGTTCTCGAACAAGAATCCCCGATCGGCCCTGATGGAACAGTCAAACTCGAAATCGACACTGCACTTGCAAAGCAATTTCATGGAAACCAAGATCACGAATTTTCCATAAGCGCTGAAGTGGTTGATGAATCCCGCAGAACGATCAATGGTTCAGGCAAAGTGATTGTGGCACGCAAGCCCTTCAGAGTTTTTGCTTGGCTTAACCGTGGGCATTTTCAAACCAATGATACCATCGAGGCCTTCTTTAATTCCCAAACAGCGGATGGCAAACCCGTACCCGGGGCAGGCGAAGCTGTCATCTTCAAAATCTCTTACGACAAAGCTGGTAAACCCGTTGAGCAACCCATCGAAAAAGCTTTATTGCGTGCAGATGAACAAGGCAAAGCGACCTATAAATTCAAACCCTTGGCTGCAGGGCAATACCGTGTTTCTTTCACCCTTGCTGATGAAAAAGGCCACAAAGAAGAAGGTGGCTACCTCTTTAATGTTTATGGAAAAGACTTCGATGGCAAGTCGCTTAAATTCAACGATCTCGAATTGATCTTGGATAAAAAAGAATTCGCACCAGGTGATAAAGCAAAGCTTCTTATAAATGCTAATCAAAACAACGCCACGGTTTTACTTTTCGCTAAACCTGTGAATGGTTTGTCTAAGGCACCCAAAGTAATTCGCATGGATGGCAAAAGTTCCCTCGAAGAAATCGTGCTCACTCAGGGCGACATGCCCAATACTTTTGTTGAAGTATTAAGCGTTTCTAATGGAAAAGTTCATACCGAAATGAAAGAACTTGTGGTTCCTCCTGAAAAACGAATCTTGAATGTAACCGTGGTTCCGGACAAGGCTGAATATAAGCCGGGCGAAAAAGGAAAGATCCAAGTTAAGGTTACTGATTTGGAAGGCAAGCCTGTTGCAGGTTCCATTGTGCTTACAGCTTACGATCGAAGTGTTGAGTATATTTCAGGGGGATCCAATGTGCCTGATATCAAAGAGTATTTCTGGAAATGGCGCAGACATCATCACCCCTCGCAGGAATCTACTCTTACAAAAATCGGTTATAATCTTCTTAAACAAAATGAAATCGGCATGAACGATCTAGGCATCTTCGGTGCACAGGGTGTTGATGAATTTAATCAAATGAATTTCCAAGGGCGTAGCTCGCAAACTAAAGGACGAATGGCGAAATCTGAAATGGGCGGATTTGGCGGCGGCGGGCCTGGAGCACCTATGGCCATGATGGCCACTAATGCAGCAATGGATGGCGTTTCTGAACGACGAGATCGAAAATCCCTCGAATCAGATAAAGCAGGAGAAGATCCGGGCAATGCCGAAGCCCCTGCAGCACCCGACATGGCACAACCCACCATCCGCAAAAACTTTGTAGATACAGCTTTATGGGTGGCTTCCATCGAGGCGGGCCCAGATGGTACTGCAACCGCAGATATCACCATGCCTGAAAATCTTACTGGTTGGAAAGTGCGTGCTTGGTCCATCTCTTCAGGTACTCGTGTTGGCGAAGGCGAAACCATTGTCACCACCAAAAAAGACCTTCTTGTTCGCCTCCAATCACCTAGATTCTTCACGCAGAATGATGAGGTTATCTTAAGCGCTAATGTTCACAACTATTTGAAAGAGGCCAAGACTGTTGAGGTTTCCCTCGAACTGGATGGTAATGTTCTGAAAGCTCTTACACCTTTGACCGTTAAGGTTCCCATTTCTCCCAATGGAGAAAAACGAATCGATTGGAAAGTTAAAGTTGTCAACGAAGGCAAGGCGGTTATTCGTATCAAAGGCATCACCGATGTTGAATCCGATGCCATGGAAATGAGCTTCCCCGCATACATACATGGCATGGCACGCACAGAATCATTCTCTGGTACGATCCGGCCGAATCAAAATTCTGCCAAGCTGACTTTTAATGTTCCGGAACAACGCAGAGAAAACGATTCTCGACTTGAAATCCGTTACTCACCAACGCTTGCAGGGGCCCTAGTCGATGCACTTCCCTACCTTGCGGATTACCCCTATGGCTGTACTGAGCAAACACTTAATCGCTTTGTTCCAACTGTCATCACACTAAGCTTATTGCAGAAATTAGAAGTAGATCTTGCTGCAGTTCGCGAAAAACGAACCAATCTTAATGCACAGGAAATAGGCGACCCCATGGCGCGCGCAAAAGGTTGGAAACGCTTTAATCGTAATCCTGTGTTCGATCCCGAAGAAGTAAAAACCATGACCAAAGATGGCATCAAGGCTTTGCAAAACATGCAGCTTGCCGATGGCGGATGGGGTTGGTTCTCCGGATTCGGAGAATACTCCTACCCCCATACCACAGCAATCGTAGTTCATGGCTTGCAGATTGCACGCGATCATAAAGTGGCTCTTCCAGCAAATATGCTTGAACGAGGTGTTGCATGGTTGAAAAATTACCAAACGAAACAAGTGGAGTTGATCAAACGCGCTCCTGCAAAAGTTCAACCTTACAAAAATTTTGCGGATGATCTTGATTCGTTCATCTACATGGTTTTGCTAGATGCAGATGCCACCAATAATGAGATGAATGAATTTTTATACCGCGATCGCACCCATATCTCGGCTTATGCCAAGGCAGTTTTTGGCATCGCCCTATTCAAACAAAAACAAGAGGAAAAACTTGATATGATTCTTCGTAACCTTGAACAATTCCTTGTTCAAGACGAAGAAAACCAGACTGCATATCTCAAACTCCCACCTGAAAACCACTGGTGGAACTGGTATGGTAGCGATAACGAAGCTAATGCTTGGTATCTCAAACTGCTAAGTAAAACCAATCCAAAAGGCGAAGTACCCGCAAGGCTTGCAAAATACATTCTTAACAACCGCAAGCATGCCACTTATTGGAACAGTACACGCGATACTGCTTTCTGTATCGAAGCACTTGCAGAGTTCTTCACCGCATCCCAAGAAGACAAACCCGATATGACTGTCGAAGTTTTACTCGATGGGAAAATGATCAAAGAAGTGAAAATCGGACCCAAGGATTTATTCACCTTCGAAAACACTGCTTTGGTTCTAGGCGATGGGGTTCTCACCGGCAATCACACTGTTGAACTTCGTAAGAAAGGCACGGGACCGCTTTACTTCAATGCTTATCTCACAGTATTTACCCTTGAAACACCCATTAAAAAAGCAGGTCTCGAAGTTAAGATAAATCGTAAATACTATCTCTTAAAGAAATCTGCGACGGAAGTAAAAGTCCCAGGCGCACGGGGCGAAGCAGTAAACCAACGAGGCGAAAAATATGAACGCAGCGAAATCCAAGACCTTGCCTCAGTAAAGAGTGGCGATCTTGTCGAAATCGAAATGGAAATCTTAAGCAAAAATGATTACGAATACATTTTGATCGAGGATATGAAAGCTGCTGGATTCGAACCAGTAGAACTTCGCAGCGGTTATGGAAACAACGACATGCGTGCTTATATGGAGCTTAGGGATGAGCGCGTTTGCTTCTTTATCAGGCAGCTAGCAAGGGGCAATCACAGCTTGCGTTATAGAATGCGAGCAGAAATCCCAGGCCTCTTCCATGCCCTTCCAGCAAAAATCAATGGCATGTACGCGCCCGAACTCATAGGTAATTCAGACGAAATTCGCATTAGTATCGAAGATGTACCGATTGCTATAGGAGCTGGAAACTAGGCTAATTGACAAGGCGAAATCAAAACTATTTTGAATGGCTGATATAAGTACCATCCCAATCGGAGGGGGGCGGGGACACCAAAAAGCTCTTGCATCGTTCGATATAAAACAAAGCTAAATGATCTTCTTTATTAATGTCAAGAATTTGTGTGTAGCAATCAATCGCCTGTTGAAATCTCTGGGCTAAATAATGCTCAAATCCCAACATAGTTAAATCTATTATCTGCCGTAGTTTAGGGGTTTCGTCTTTGCCTAGTGCAAGAACTTCATGAATCAGTATTGCATTAGCTTTGCCCTTCACCGCTACTTTATCCACAGGCCGGGTAAGAATTTTCTCCCCAATTCCAGCCGCCGTCTTATCAGAAATTAGAATCCAAGTTTTATAGGTTTTATTTGTGCCTTCCAACCTGCTTGCTAGGTTTACCGTATCACCTACCGCTGTGTAATTCAAACGGTCTTCACTACCAATATTCCCGACAAAAACTGTACCAGTACTTATCCCTATTCGCATTTTCAAAAGGGGCAGACCCTCTGCTTTATTTCTCTCATTGAACAGCACCATTTGTTCTTGGCACGCTAGAGCTGCCTGGCACGCTTTTAGTTCATGATTCTCGCAATCTTCAGGCGCATTCCAGAACGCCATCACCGAATCGCCAATGTATTTATCCACCGTTCCATCCAGAGATTGGATGATGTTGGTGCACATCGCAAGATGATCACCGATCAACTTCACCAGTTTATCTGGTTCGAGGGATTCTGAAATGGTTGTAAAGTTTTCTAGATCTGAAAAGAATATCGTTAGTTCTTTCTTTTCTGCAAAAGGCTCTGCGGTTTTTCTTGAAGCTAATACTTGGTTCACCACCTTGTAGGGAATGTATTTTCTGAATGATAGCAAACCTGATTTCATCTTTTCGATGCCTTCGGCTAATTGAATTATTTCTCTGTAGCTTGACTTAGAACCACCAGAAAAAGAAATATCGCCCTTGCCAATTTTAACAACATCGGCTGCAATTTTTTCAAGAGGTTCACCAATTGATTTCCCATTCTTAATACCAATGGGAATCATGATCATAATCATGACTATTAAACTCATGAAAACCATTCGACCCATAGCAATACCACCAGCACTCATTGCCTTTCTCTTTACGCAAACCCCAACCACCCAATCTGGTTTTTGGTCTGGTTTGATTTCTGACCATGAATAAACCCAAGTTTCACCATTTGTATCTACGAATGCCTCGACTGAAGTAAATTCTTTATTAAAGATGTCATTGCCAATAGTCTTTTCACTTTGAAACAGTTTTGCAAAAGTTTGAATTCTTAGATCTGGATGTTCATCTGCAAGAAAAAGATATCCACTGTAATCATTCATACCTAACGATCGTGGAAATTCTTCCTCATCATGCTTATGGGGATAACCTATTACAAGAAGTTGATCATCATTACTTTTTTCAATTACAAATGGGACACCTTCGTAAATTTCAGAAAAGTTAGATTTCTGATTTGTTATTTCTCCTAACAATTCCTCTAATTGTATAACTCCAACATCAAGAGCTATCACACCAAGCAATTCCCCTTGCGAATCATTTAAAGGCACAGCAAAGCTTAAGAATGGCGATGATTTTTCAAGATATTTAATACTTTTTACTTGCCTTGAATTTATCCATGAAGCCTTATTAGTTCTCTTCATTTCAGAAAAGAAAAAAAAGGTGCGAGGGTCAATTTGATTCGGATCGTTATCAATCTCTGCCTGTTTATTGGTAAGAAATTCTTTGTAAACAGTTGTAGTAAATATACCGTTCCCTTTGGGTTTTACTTCAATAACCGTAATATCAGCGCTTTTTTCTTTAACAATGCGTAGCACCATACCTGTCTTAGCATCAAAATAAGCGAAACCATCATAGTCTTTTTTTGATTTTAGGTTCTCCATGACAAAAAGAAGGAGGTCTTTTTTTTGATTTCCATCGGTATTAAATAATTTTTGAAATAAAGATGCATACATTTTTGCATCAACCTCTACCCCATGCATCATGGATTCAACTTTTTCTTTAATACTGTCTGCATTTGTTTTTAACATAGATTGCATTAGAGTTCTTGTCTGCCAAAGAGATACCCCCAAAGAAAACAGAGTCAGCGTAATACCAATGGTGAAAACTGCGAGTACAATACGAAAAATAAGTATTGTTTTTAATGAAGACCCTTCATTTCCAGGTTTAATAAAGAAAGGCATATGATACTACTCATTAAAATAAAACTGAAAGAAACATTAATTACTTATACAGGTAAAAGAAGTGGGAATCAAAAAGCCTTAGTTATTTTACTTGGAATTACTGATGTGTACCCCATCCCAGTCGGAAGAAGGAGGGAATACCAAAAAGCCCTTGCATCGTTCGATATAAAACAAAGCTAGATGATCTCCCTTGTTAAACCCAAGGATTTGCTTAAAGCAATCAATCGCCTGTTGAAACCTCTGGGCTAAATAATGTTCGAATCCCAACACAGTTAAATCGATTATCTTCCGTAGTTCAGGGGTTTCGTTTTCTTTTTCTCCAAGAACTTCATGAATCAGTATTGCATTGGCTTTGCCCTTCACCGCTACTTTATCTACAGGCCGGGTAAGGATTTGCCCCCGGATTCCAGCTTGGGTCTTGTCAGAAATTAGAATCCAAGTTTTATAGGTTTTATTCGTGCCTTCCAACCTACTTGCTAGATTTACCGTATCGCCCACAGCAGTATAATTCAGCCGATCGTCACTGCCTATATTTCCCACAAAAACCGTTCCAGTACTTATCCCTATTCGCATTTTCAAATAAGGAAGCCCCTCTGCTTTATTTCTCTCATTGAACAGCACCATTTTTTCTTGGCACGCTAGGGCTGCCTGACATGCTTTTAATTCATGATTCTCGCAATCTTCTGGGGCATTCCAAAACGCCATCACCGAATCGCCTATGTATTTATCCACCGTTCCATCCAGCGATTGAATGATGTTGGTGCACATCGCAAGATGGTCACCGATCAACTTCACCAGTATATCCGGTTCGAGGGATTCTGAAATGGTTGTAAAGTTTTCTAGATCTGAAAAGAATATCGTTAGTTCTTTCTTTTCTGCAAAAGGCTCTGCGGTTTTTCTTGAAGCTAATACTTGGTTCACCACCTTGTAGGGAATGTATTTTCTGAATGATAACAAACCTGATTTCATCTTTTCGATACCGTCTTTTAAATCAATCATTTCTTTGACTAAAAGTTCGCTGTCGGATGAAAACACGATATTTCCTTTACCAATTTCGATGACATCTTTTGACATTCTTTCTAGGGGCTTTGACATTATTCTCGAATTTTTTATAGCAATAAAGACTGATACAATAACTAGAAGTGCCAAAACCCAAATGGTAATCCGGAGGCTTCTTATAACAGATCCATAAGCCAAATCACGATTGACACAAACGCCAATGATCCAATCAGGTTTTTGGCCAGGGTATGTTGCAGTCCAAGAATAAAGCCACAGACTATTATCATCCGCTTTACCAACATTTATACCTGTGGAATTTTCATTAAAGGGGTCTCTTTTTTCCTTATATTCTTTTTCAATGATTTTGGTAAATGTCTTGATTCTTTGATCAGGGTGTTTTTCTGCAAGAATTAAAAATTTATTACTTTCACTCACTATGGAAGGATCGGGAATTGTTTTAATATAAATGGGATCCGGATGGCCAATGACTACAATTTCCTTATTATTTCGTCTTTCTAATACAAAAGGGATCCCGCCAAAGCTGTAATTCCGGTCCATTTTTTTGTTAGTGATATCCATAAGATATTTTTGAAGTTGGAGCACACCAAAATCAAGTGTCAACATTCCCACTAATGTCCCCGAATCATCTTCTAAGGGGACAACATAACTAAGAATAGGAGGATAACCATGAAGCACATTTTGTGAATACCCTCTGGAATTAAACCACCCTTTTTTTTTGTTATCCTTAAATTCTAAATAAAAATCAAAATTACGAGGGTCACTTTCATTTGAGTCAGTCAAGATAATTTTTTGATCAGGTGTTCCTTGATTCTCATAAAGCGTAGAGCGAAAGACTTGGTTTCCTTCAGAAATTGTTTCCGCAACCAACAACTTCTCTTCTTGGTTTTTCATCGTACGAAACATATGGCCTGTTTTGCTTTCGATTATGGAAAAACCGTCCATGTATTTGTTGGATTTAAGATGGTTGGTAATAAAACTTCTGGCCTGCTTTCTTGCTGCAGGGTTATTAATGGATGCTTTGCTCAATAAATCTTTATAACCTTCAGCTTCTCCTTCTATTTCTGCAAGCAAATCCATGAGAAGGTCATTGATATTGTTGGAAATGAGATTCATCATCATGTATCTAGATGATTTACCTTCGTAGTATTGCATTGAAAAAGAAATTGAAGTAAGAACGGTGCCTGTAACTGTAATCAGCAGTATCAATCGAAACATTAATTGGTATTTTAAAGGCCAACCCCTAGAGAAAAGTCCGAGAAAATCCATGGAATTCAAACACTTTCTAATTGCTGCTAAATTAATAGCGAAGATTATCTGATATTTGCATGCAAGACAGTAGTTTCTAAAGTAAACCTTCTATGATTATCCTGTTTTTTTGGTTCTTTTGCAAGTAGTCTACTACGGTAATTGATTCTAAGCTTGGATTCACAATAGAATCAGCAAGTTAATGTTTTTATAAAGGATATTGTCATGAGACTAAGCAGGGTAAAAGTGGCTGGCAGCAACAAACTCGCTTTTTACGATGAAGTAGGATTCATGCTGCTCGAGGATGCTGCAAAAAAAGCAGGCAAGGATTTTTCTTGGCTGGCACATGCAGAGTTGATTGATTGTATTCATGGTGGTAAACACCATCATAATGCCTTAAGTTTATTTCAAAACTTCAACCCCGATAGAAACCTCGCTGATGCGAGTTTTCTTGTACCAATACCAAAACCCAATAAAATCTTCCTCCTCGCAGGAAACTATGCAGAGCATATCCGCGAAGGTGGTGGCATCGCCCTCGAACGCGCTGAAACTTTCCCCTATGTCTTCATGAAACCAGCAAGCACCACACTTAACGACCCCTACAAACCTATTCGCATTCCTGCAGTATCCCCCGATGCAATCGATTGGGAACTCGAATTAGGCGTGATCATTGGCAGAAATTGCAAGGCTGTTAAAGAAGCTGATGCGCTTTCTTATGTTGCGGGTTATACCATCATCAATGATATTTCCAACCGTAAGTTCAGACCAAATGCAGGTAGGAAAAAACGCGAAAAAGATGTCTTCTTCGATTGGCTGCATGGCAAATGGTTCGATAGCTTCTGCCCCATGGGCCCTTGCGTACTTGATGCTAAATCGCTGCCAGATCCACAATCCCTTAAACTTGAACTGAAGCTTAATGGCGATACCAAACAAAGTTCTAGTACCGCCCAGATGATATTTCCCATCGCTGCATTGATTGAGTTTATTTCATCCATGGTTACGCTTGAGCCTGGGGATATTATTTCCACAGGTACTCCTTCCGGAGTAGGCCACACCTCTGGCACCTTTTTAAAAGATGGCGATATCATGCATGGGTGCATCGAAAAAATTGGAACTTTGGTCACAAAGGTGGCAAAAGAATTGGACTGCCCTTACGAAAGCGAGATTGTTTTTTCGAGACGGGACGATTAATTTTCGCTTCCTAGTCAACTGCTTTTTTTCTTAACTTAGCTTCTTCGCGGTGAACGTTTTTTACCGCGAAAATGTTAAGAATAAAACCCGCCAGAGCAAATGCTTTCTTGCTTTGTGTTGAGAAAAAGTCATCAGCCTGCAACGATGTTCACAAGTTTCCCCGGCACGATGATCATTTTCTTGATTGGTTTCCCAGCGATAAATTCCTGAACTTTAGGGTCTGCCAAAGCAAGTTCCTTAAGAGCCTCATCCGCCAAGCCCAGGGCGACACTAAGACGGGTGCGAATTTTACCATTAACTTGAACAGGTATTTCAACGGTATCAAGTTTCAACAAATCAGGGTTATAAGTGGGCCAAGGTTGGTAGGAAAGAGATGAAGTTTCCCCAAGTGCCTGCCATACTTCTTCAGCAAGGTGAGGCGCAAAAGGTGCGAGCAGTTGCACAAAGGTTTTCAAAACAGACTTTGGTTTCTCTGCAACCGGGGTTAGGAAATTGGTGAACTCCATCATGGCAGAGATAGCGGTGTTGAATCGATAATGTTCCAAATCATCGGTAACACGCTTGATGGTATGGTGCAGCATGCGCAAGGTTTCTTGGTTAGCTGGAATATCCTTCACTGCTTCTAGGAGGGTGTTATGTTCAGCACGATCGTCGATGATCATACGCCAAACTCTTGCAAGAAAGCGATAAACACCTTCAACACCATTCATGTTCCAAGGCTTGGTGGCTTCCAGAGGCCCCATGAACATTTCGTAAAGGCGCAAACTATCTGCACCGTAATCATGAACCACGGTATCAGGGTTGATTACATTACCCCGACTTTTGGACATTTTAGAGGCACGGGCATCGATCCGGATTTCAGGGTTTTCCAGCAGAACAAAAGAGTCCCCTTTTTTCTCTGCCTTCGATTCTTCGATTTTAATGCAATCAACAGGCAGGTCGGTTTTCTTTTCTGTTGCGGAAATTCCATCAAAGCTAACTAAAGCTTGCGAGATGAACTTGCCTTCTTTTTGGAAAGCGGTGTACTCCATTTCGCCTAGGATCATGCCCTGATTGATGAGCTTTTGAAAAGGCTCTTTGCAATTAAGGTAGCCACGATCGTAAAGCAACTTATGCCAGAATCTCGAATAAAGAAGATGAAGCACTGCATGCTCTGCACCACCGATGTATAAATCGACAGGCAGCCAAGCGTTAAGTAATTCTGGGTCGCAAAAAGCTTTAGGGTTTTTAGGGTCGATGTAGCGGAGGTAGTACCAGCAAGAACCCGCCCACTGGGGCATGGTATTGGTTTCTCGGATATACTGTTTGCCATTGCGTTCAACTTTAAGCCAAGCCGTAGCTTTGCCCAAAGGTGGTTCGGGTCTGCCTGAAGGTTTGAAATCTTCAAGTTGCGGGAGTTCCAAAGGTAACTCAGAAGTTTCAATTGGCTCGATATTTCCTAGAAGATTACCCTGGGCATCAACCTGATGAAGAAGCGGAAAAGGTTCGCCCCAGTAGCGTTGCCTGCTAAAAAGCCAATCACGAAGTTTGAAATTAACTTTCCCAAACCCTTGTTGTTTCGTTTCTAAAACCCCAATGATCTTCTTCTTAAATTCGGAAGAGGTTAAACCATCGAACTCTGAAGAATTACAAACAGTACCTTCATCCGTGAAGGGTTCGGTAAAGTTTTGCATTGTGCTTTTGGTTTTCTCAAGCCATGCATCCGAGGGTTGAACTACAGGAATGGTGGGCAGGTTGAAATGTTTTGCGAATTCAAAATCGCGCTCATCGTGTGCGGGAACCGCCATGATTGCGCCGGTGCCATACCCTGCTAGCACATAATCAGCAATCCAGATTGGAATCTGTTTGTTGTTAACGGGATTGATTGCATAAGCGCCTGTAAACACCCCGGTCTTCTTTTTGGCAAGCTCGGTTCTTTCGAAGTCGCTTTTGCGTGAGGATTCCGTTTGATAAGCTTCGACTGCAGCTTTTTGTTCAGGCGTGGTGATTGCTGAAACAATAGAATGCTCAGGCGAAACAACCATGTAGGTTGCGCCAAAAAGTGTGTCCGGCCTGGTGGTAAAAACCTTGACCACTTTATCGGAGGCTGCAAGTTTGAAAGAAACCTCTGCGCCTTCGCTTCTTCCAATCCAGTTCCGCTGCATATCCTTAATGCTTTCAGACCAATCAAGATCTTCAAGATCGTATAAAAGGCGCTCTGCATAAGAGGTAATGCGCAACATCCATTGCTTAAGGGGCATACGAACAACCGGATGGCCACCCCGCTCGCTTCTGCCATCAACAACTTCTTCGTTGGCAAGCACGGTACCTAAAGCAGAGCACCAGTTGACTGGAACTTCAGCCTGGTAGGCAAGCCTTTGACTATCACGATAAATGCGAATAGCGTTATCACCCTGTTTTTTAATATTTTCCGGAATGGGAAGGTCTGCGATGGGCCTACCTTTTTTTGCAGAAGTATCGTACCAAGTATCAAAGAGCAGAAGAAAAATCCACTGGGTCCAGCGATAGTAGGACGGATCGGTGGTATCAACTTCCCGATCCCAATCATAGCTAAAGCCTAGGGATTGGATCTGCCTACGGAAGTTATTGATATTTTTTTCGGTGGTGATGCGGGGGTGGGTGCCTGTTTCGATTGCATATTGTTCAGCGGGCAGGCCAAACGCATCCCAACCCATGGGATGAAGAACAGAAAAACCACGGGCTCTTTTATACCGTGCAAGAATATCGGTTGCGGTATAGCCTTCCGGATGGCCAACATGCAAGCCCGCGCCACTGGGGTAGGGGAACATATCAAGAATATAGTATTTTTGAGCCGTCGGTTTTTCGGGTGTCTTGAAGGTTTTATTCTTTAACCAAAATGTCTGCCATTTGGGTTCAATGATACGTGGATTGTAGCTTGGCATAATTAACAGGTCTTCATGTTCGAGGTTTTAGTTTTGGTAACAATAATACCAAGATGTCATCTTATAGTAATGCGCCTAGGTTCCTAGCGGGGTGGTACAGCAATAAATAGGTTCTGACATAAATAACAGGCCTGGCTTAATAAAAACGGGAGTCAGGTGATATTACCTGCCTCCCGTGATGAACATTAATATCCGCACAAGAAGCTTACTGGCCCAAACTTTTCAGCATGGTATTTGCAACCAACTTATTGCCAGCGTCATTTAAATGCACCGTATCAGAAGTAAGAACCCCCCGGTCTTTTTTATCAGGGTTATTCGCAGCAATATGATCTACAAAGGCTTTGCGTAAATCGCAAAGATTCAAATTCAACTCCTTGGCAACCTTACGACTGATGTTGGCGTATTCATCCAACCGGGTATCAAGCTTGTTAGCCCCACCTGGAAGTTCACCAATCACGGTAGGTGTGCAAACAATAACCTGTGCCCCTGCCTTGGTGCATTTGCCAATCACTTCTTTTAAGCCGCTTTCAAAAGCTTCAGGCAATGTGCCTTTTTTAGGATCGGATGCGCCATGCCATACATCATTGATGCCGATGTAGATAAAAACGATGGTGGGTTTCTTGGCAATAACATCCTTGTCAACCCGTGCCTGAAGGTTTGGAACTTTGTTACCGCTGATACCCGCACCAATACATTCAATAGCGAGTTCTTTTTTCTTTTCAGCAAATTCATTGCGGATTACTTGAATATACCCTTTGCCGCCATTACCGCCCTGGGTAATCGAATCACCTAAAAAGACGATGCGATCATCTTTCTTGAGAACCACGGGGGTGGGTTGTGCAAAAAGGGAGGGAGTGTAAAATGCCACAAACAAAACGCTGGCGAGAACGGAATTCAAACGCATAATAATCCTCCACAAGGAAAATAAAAATATACAGCACGGCAGTGTAGCATTGCGCTTTAGATGAGAAAAGCGTGAACCATTTATTTTGGCATCTTGGTTAGATTAAGTTGCATTTCGATTTAATTTACTTCGGATTACCTGCTGCCCATTTAATGCCCTCAAGAATATGCTGCCTTGCAAACGCGGTGTTTAACGAAGGTAGATCATGGCCTAACTCGGTGTAGAAAAACCTACCGCCACTTTGTGGTTCATTGGTCCATGCAATCGGATGATCCTTGCCCATTGCTTTGCCATTGCGGGTTTTAAAATAATCCCGAACCGGATCGTAGGTTGATTCATCAACACGCATTAAAACTTTGAAGCCGGGAAGTCCGGTAACTGATCGATCATGGTTGGTCCAATCAGCCTGATAAAAGAATTCTGGGGGTTGCCCCTTAACTGCGGGATGGTTTTTTGATGCCGGATCAACGATCACTTTTGCTTTTAGAAAAAGAGAATCACTATTGAAATCGCATCCTCCAAGTTGATGCAACCAAGGCCAATTAGTCTGATGAACCAAAGTAGCATGAATACCCACGATTCCCTTTTTACCCTTTGAAAACCAATCTTCAACCGACTTTCTTTGTGCTTCAGGAATCACCTTATCCAACTCGTTGGC
Organism: Gemmataceae bacterium; assembly: GCA_044337875.1. Lineage (GTDB taxonomy): Bacteria > Planctomycetota > Planctomycetia > Gemmatales > Gemmataceae > UBA969. The sequence continues at coordinate 47,691 of JBIIMS010000015.1, read as the reverse complement.
ATTATTCAAAACTAGCACATCATAACTGGCAAGCTCTGCAGGGCCCAAGTCTTTCCAATGTTCGGTAACATCCGCTTCAATACCGTTTTCATTTCCCAAAAGAACCAGCCATCGATTGATCTTTGGGATTTCTGGATGTCGATAGAATGCGGTATTGGAATAAACAAGAACCTTGAGCTTCGTATTTTTCGCAGGCAAAGGAGACTTTTCTTGGCCCAAAACAAAAGTGCAAACCAGCACCATGGCTGTAATTATAACCAAGATTCGTTTTCTACTCTTTGCCATGTGCTCCCCCAAATAAATACGCTGAATATCAATTTCATGAACTACACGAGAGCATGGAACAACCAGCCCGATGCCTGGCCCACTCAGGGCGTTTTGCTGCATAAATCTCTTTATCTGGTTGCTCATCATAAGGCTTGCGCAAGACCTCAAGCAATTCATTTACTTTAGAAAAATCACCCTCTGCAGCCTTATCAATCGCTAATTGAGCAAGATAATTTCGAAGCACATACTTGGGGTTGTGGGCGTTCATTTTCTTACGCCTTAAATCTTCCGATGTGCCATCAGATTGAACACGAGCACAATAACTTCTAAGCCATGCACCCATGCGTGTCTTGTATTTATCTGTTAATTCATCAGGTAGATAGTATGCATCTAACAAGGGCTTCAACAGCACATCATCACTTGTTTCATCTATTTGATTAGAATCAAGCAATACTAATTTGCGGAAGAAGATAGTCATATCGGTTTCCACTAACTGCAACACTTGAAAAAGTTCATCGGTCAAGGTCTCATCTGTTGCAGGATCGAAATGGCGAAGCCCAAGCTTCCCAGCCATCATCTCGTTGTAGCCCTGTTTGAAAGTATCCGAATATACAGTCAAAGCTTCTTGCAGCGGCTCGATTTTTTCGATAAGTGGGTAGAGAGATTCCGCAAGCCTAGCAAGGTTCCAAAGGGCTATCTGAGGTTGATTACCAAAGCGATAGCGTTTGCCTGAAGCATCTGTAGTATTCGGAGTCCAACCTGGATCGTAATTTTCAAGCCAGCCGTAAGGTCCATAATCAATGGTCAACCCAAGGATCGACATATTATCAGTATTCATCACACCATGTACAAACCCAACCCGTTGCCAATGCACCAGCATAATTGCAGTTCTTCTGCAAACTTCCGTCAGCCAAGTTAGATAAACCTCGGGGGATGGTTCACCCAGTTGTGGGTAATCGGTTTTAATCGTGTAATGAACAAGTTTTCGAAGTAGTTCGACATCGCCACGCGAAGCTAAGATCTCAAAGTTTCCAAATCTGGTAAAAGAGGGCGCAACTCTGCAGACAACTGCGCCAGGCTCATGCATCGGGTTGCCATCGTAAAACATATCCCGCATAACTTTTTCGCCCGTAAGAACCAAACTTAGTGCGCGAGTGGTAGGAACCCCTAGATGATGCATCGCTTCGCTGCATAAGAATTCCCGCACGGAGGATCGCAGCACTGCCAAGCCATCTGCGGTACGCGAATAGGGCGTAGGTCCAGCACCCTTAAGCTGTAACGCCCAGCGCTCACCTTTTTTATTGATCACCTCACCCAAGTTGATGGCTCTGCCATCGCCCAACTGCCCGGCCCATTGGCCAAACTGATGGCCCCCATAGCACATTGCATAGGGATCCATCCCGGGTACCTGCTGATTTCCAGCAAACACTTGGGCAAAATAATCCGAGGTACAATCTTCATCAGAAAGATCGAACAACTGTGCAACTTCTTTGGAATAGCTGATCAATTGTGGTTTACATACTTTGGTGGGTAGAACCTTGGAATAGCAGGCGCCTGCGACCTGCCTTCTGCGATTGGATGAATCTGGATCGCATGGTAATTCAGCGACAAAGCGATTATCGAAGTTCAAAGCATCAAGTTGATGATTCATGAGTTTCTTTAGTTTAAGTATTGAGCAAAGGGCTTATCTGCCAGATGCCAACTTAACAGGAACCAAAGCGATGGCAAGTGCCGCTATGCCCAAAGTGCCATAAATATGCTAGTCGGGCTTGCGATCCCAATACGTACCCGAAAGATAAGAAACTAAATTAGGCTTGTCAGGCGAAGCCAACTACCTGCCTTAGGAGGCAAGTTGAAGAATGATGTTACCGCCTTCCGTCCTACGAAGTTAAGCCACTAATTCGCTCTAGGTGCACCAATACTTAATTTTTATAGCTTAAAGCTTGTATCTCCCGCCGTCTGTATCAACATGGAGTCCACTTTGAGCTATATAAACTATTAGAGTAATTTCATAGATAGAAAAAAAATGGACCACAAATCTTCTGGGAATAAAGTAGCTGCTGGTATTTTTGGCATTTTGCTAGGGTCATTAAGCATACATAAATTTATCCTTGGTAAACAACTCTTAGTCTGATTATGCCACTAATATCTTTATTAACTTGTGGATTAGGTGCAATTCCGATGAGTATTATAGGATTAATTGAAGGTGTTATATATTTAACAAAATCAGGTAAAGAATTTAACAAGATTTATGTTGAAGAAAAAAAGGGTGGTTTTTAAAGTAAGCAGAATTAATGTAACATTTTCGCTCTATTTTTTTAAGGAAGTTGCCGGTGGATTTCATCAAATATCAGTGTCCATCTTGCGAAAATACATTGAAAATACCCACTAATTTAATTGGTAAAACGCTCACATGTCCGAACTGCAAAAATTTGATAAACCCAACATTTGAAGAAAACCTTGTTGAGGAACCACTAGAACCTACATCTGTTCAAAAAAGAAGTTCCGCAAATGTTGTATTTTGCCAAAGTTGTGGAGCAGAAAATTCTGATCAAAATATTTCCTGTGAAAAATGCAATGTACCTTTGGGGTCTAACAACCAAAAATCGAATTCTAAGCAGTATGAAAATGTACCAAATTATCTTATTACATCAATTATAGTTACCCTTTTCTTTTTGCCATTTGGTATTGTCGCTATAATTTATGCTATATCAGTAAATGCAAAGGTTGCTGCTGGAGACATTCAAGGGGCAAGGGTTGCTTCTGGCACCGCACTGATGTGGTGTTGTTTAGGTGCGATTCTTTCAATAATTTTATGGGTTATCTTCTTTGTGCAGTTGGTTTCGTTAGCTAATCAACAATAGTTATGAAAACCTATTAATTTCTAATGTTTAATAAACGGTTAGAATATGAAATCGGGTTCTTGTTATGAACATTATTTTAGTTATCAAAGACAATGTACTTGTAAAAAGAATAGTATGTTCTTTGTTATTCTTTCGAGAGTCGGCGTAACAATTTTATATTTCAACGACCCAAGAATAGTTAAATTTTACCCTATCTGTTTTTTCGGGTTGCCACCGGATGCAATTGTCCAGGTTGTGGAGCATTAAGGGCAACCCACTGCTTGCTACATGGTGTTTTTATAAGCGCATTAAAGTACAATCCATTGTTAGTGATTTCTTTGCCTTTTATTTTTCTTCTTGCGATTACAAAGCATAAAAGATTTGGTCCGTGGTTGCCTTGGACAGTATTTGGAATTCTTGTCTCCTATGCCTTACTGCGAAATATCCCTTCTTGGCCCTTTATTGTTCTATCGCCCCCTGCCATTCCCAATTAATTCCAGAATATTTATGTCTTCAAAAACAAACGATAGAAGAGTAATGGCAATAATTCCAACACAAAATTTCACTTCACTAGTTGGCTATTACTTTGGGGTTTTTAGTTTGATCCCCGTATTTGGACTTATCCTCACTATTCCAGCGTTTATTTGTAGCATAATTGCTATGCAGAAAGCAACGGCCAATCCTGAAGTGGCTGGTATGGGGCATGCTATTGCTGCGATCGTATTAGGTGTAGTTCAACCTATCATTTTAATCGCCTTACTATTTTTAAGCTTATTAAAGGGATTTTGATTTGTTATTTTGTTCTGCTTTTGGCCCTATCTGCCAGATGCCAACTTAACAGGCACCAAAGCGATGGCAAGTGCCGCTATGCCCAAAGTGCCATAAATATGCTACGCACCAACCTGTTCCACTATTTCTTAGGGGCACTTTTAGGGGCTTGAATGGTGCGCAACTCAGGTTGGGTACTTGTAGATTCTATCGCCTTGATTGCTTCTTCAACCGAAACAATCTTCATCTTCTTGGCCCAATCAGGGAAATCTTTTTCCTCTTGGCACTGGATGATCAACACCTTGAGGTCAGGCAAAACTTCCTTGGCTGCACTGCCATAGCGAAGAAGTTCTTTCATGATCTCGCCCATGCGTTTTTCGCTGCCATGCGGGCTTTGAGTCTGGGCGAATTTCAAGCTAACCCTGATCCCTTCCCTGAAGTTGTACTTGGAAAGCGCACGAAGCCCCGCCATCCGGATTTCGTTTGCAAACATCGTATCCGCAGGTGAGGGAATATCGATCGCCAAAAGAATGTCGGGCGCCAACGCCTGCACATCTTCGAGTGTCAATTGATTAGAGATGGTATGGGTGAGTTGGGCACGGGCCATGCCATCTGCATTTTTCGAAATTGCACGAATCGCAGGATAAAGCAGCTCGGGATCAATCCCCTTGATTGAAGTTCGTAATAATCCCTTGAACAACGCTGCAGCTAATTCGCCATGGGTTAGCTGGATGGGATCATCCCAAACAATGGGTGCCAAAGGCTCTGCGGTAACAACCACGGCTTTCAACATTTCAGGAACAACAGGCTTTGCTGTATCACCCATGTTGCGGAGTGCGTTGGCAGCTTTCACCCGTAACCAACGATCTTCATGCGTAAGCAAACGCACCAAAACAGGAAGAGCCTCTGCACTATTGATATAGCCAAGGGTTTCCGCAGCGCCTTGCCTTTTTCGATAATCCGACCCCTCTGCCAAAACTAACAATCTGGGAACCAACTCTTTTCGATCTGGGCGCTTGCCCAACTCTTCTGCTGCCCAACTACGCACCACGGGCGACCAATCTCCCATGGCTTCGATAAGCTCTTCATTGGTTTTATTCTTGCGATCAAGATCAAAGCGCCCGGATGCAATTGCATCTGCAACTTCTTTTTTCGTAAGCCAACTTGCCTGATCAACTCCCCTGCCTGTGAGTGCGATTTTCTTTAATGGAATCGAATAAGTTAGAACATAAGTTGCAGCAGGGCTAAGGCCATAGTAACTGCTTTTACCGTAGTAGGAATTGTCATCTGTTTTCCCGGGGCCAAATTGTTCACCGCCATCATAGGTGAAGGAACCATCGGACCGACGCACCAGATCAAAGTGCCAAGACGCTTGATTAAAATATGCTGCTAAAGCATCAGGGCCACCCGTGTTGGCACCAAGTGCGCCCCAGAGATAACTGAACCCCTGCCCGGTATGGCCATACTCGCGATTTTGATAAGAAGCAGTCACCATCTTTGCCCAAAACTGGGTCTCACGAATACGATTGCCCTGCAGGCCAAACAACAATGCGGTCATTGCGTTCTTACCATTGTTTTCGTGGTTGGGCCAAGGCATATGCTCGCCATAGGGAATTGCCCCTTTGTCTACAAAGTAGCCAAAGAACTTGGAAGCACGATCAACTGCGGGTTCAATCTCTGGATGCTTCACACCACAATTTTTTCCCATCACGATTGCCATATTTGCAATTAAGCCCGCAGCGTTCACAGGGCCATATGGCGGTATCGAACCATGTAGCTGCCCATCCGGAGTCAACTTTGCAATGCCATGGCCAAAGGTGCCATACATACTCTGGCCCTTCGCTAGGGAAATTGCGTATTCATTGATTGCGGGAAGGACATCTTTATCGCCAGTAAGAAGATAATATTCGCAAAGGAAAACATTACGATAACCCCAGTCCCACATGAACATGCCATCCTTGAGTTCAAGCTTCAATGATTTCGGGCCAATCTTATGGGCAAGAGCTTTAACCCGTGGCAGATACTCGGGATTGCCTGTTGCCATCAAAGCCAGGCCGTTAACAGCACCCCACATATCATCGCGGAGCGGTTCGTTTTCGAGCACTTTACATGCTTCATCAAAAATGAGTTTGGACTTAGGGCAGTTAAAAGGAGCAGTCGCAGAGTAGGAACCCATAACCCGAAGTTTGATCTGCACTTTTTCGGTTTTGCCCTGCCGCCAAACGAGAAGGTTCAGCTTCCCTTGGTTCGATTCTTTTTCTGCATCTTGAATTGCAAGAGCAATGCTTTTGCGGGCATCATCAGCAAAGGGTTTGTCATCAACTCCAAGTATTACATCATTAATTTTAATAATGCCATCTGCAGGGGATTTCGCACCCACATGGGTAACAAGGATCTGCCTGCTGAAAGTGGTGGTTCTGCCTTGCTGGCTTTCGAAAAAATTAGCAGGCTTGGTGTAAATCCAACCACGCAAACCCGTTGCACCAAGGTTGTAAGTCAGCTTGATATTTGCTGGTTTGTCTTTGGTAAGATCAGGAGGAATAGGATTTTTGGGCTGGGCCAAAGCTTGTTGGCAAGCAACAAGCAAAACCATCGAAACAGTAAAAATCGACTTGAAACACAATTTCAAATGCATGAATACTCTTCCTAAAAACAAAACAAAAACACATCATTCAGAATTGGTTTAGTATGAATTGTACTATTGCATGGGTCAACTATTAACTAAATATTACTTTGCGGCATGAATCTTCTCGTCCACCAAGCCCTATGGCATCGAATGAGAAAAAATCTCAAGGCCCATCGGAATTTCCTTCCGCATCCCAAGCCCGATCCTGATCTACCTGCTTGCTAGTGGCATCCTTCAAAGTGTTTTTGACACCTAAGCTTAAAGCCTTCTAAGCGAGATTCTTACTTTTTTGAAGTGGATTCTTAATCGATCTTGATGGCACCTGCTCAGGATAGAACCAGAAGACGATTACTTTTTCTTAGGGTCTTTGACACCCAAAGGCTTGCTGATAAGCATCTTCAATTTGGATTGGGGACTGATAATTTTCTTAGCCAAGATATCTTCCTCGGTGAAGCGGGCCAGAAGGATTTCGCCATCTGTCGAGCGATTACGATCGTAAGAAATGTAGAGGGTGCCATTGGGTGCCTGAAAACCATCCGGGTAAGAAATACCCTTGCGCTCATCAATCACCAACCCGCCTTTCCAAGTTTTGCCATCATCTTCGGAAAGCCAAGCGCTCAATTGAACCCTGCCTTCATGGGAGTCGATGCGGTCGCCATGCTTGACAAGCAGCAGCCTGCCCGAGGCCAGCCTGCGGAAGTGAAAGCGGGCGTTGGGTTGGCGGATGCCAGGTGGCTCGCTGGGGGAAGCCCAAGTTTTCCCCCCATCCGTCGAGAAGGATTGCATAATTCCTTTTGCAGTGCGGGCCAGCATCCAAAGCGAAAGGTCCTTTCGTTCGACGATCATATGCTCATGCCAGTCGGGGTTGGGGAAAACTGCGGCCCCCCTGCGCTGCCAGGTGACACCCTTATCATTAGAAACAAAGACATTCGCACCCCGCAATAAATTCAAATCTTGAAATAGCCCATTGAATGGTCCGAAACCTTCTCGTTGATCCAAGGAAATGGGAAGCATCCATTCCCCCGTGGAAAGGATGGTGGGCTTGTTCAGGGTGACCCCATGCCAAATGCGTTTGGGTTCGGACCATGCTGGCTTGTCGGAGTCCGGGTTTTCGCAAATGCTGGCCCAAACCCCAGCCCTGCCATCGAACATATCCATCGATTGATCAAAAATCAGCCAAAGGCGGCCGAGGGGATCAGTCCAGAGGTTTCCTACAAGAATGCTGCGATCCATGGGTAGGTTTTTGGAATGTGCATCCACCACCAACCGTGGCTTTGACCAAGTCTCGCCATCATCATCGCTGCTGGCAAGCACGAAAAAAGCCTTGGGACTGTCGCCCCCTGCAACCCAGCAGGCCCAAAGCCTACCCTTAGGGGTTCTCTCTATGCCAATGGTCATACCATAATCAAGTTTATCGTAATCGTATTTAGGCAGAGGCGAGGTGTTCATTTTAGGCGGGATAAGGGCGAAGTCTGCAATCCGCCGCATCACATCCTTCTCGAATGCCCGCAAAGCTTCGGGAGACATGGTTGCAAAGGCAGCTTCAGGTTTTTCAGGTCCTTGAGCATAAATGCCAGGGGCAAATATCAGGCCAGCCATCAATGCACAAATCATTTCTCTAGGGCTAATCATCAAACTACCCTCTTTCTTTAAAAAGTATTATTGAACATTAACGAAAAACCCGCATTTTGCAACCAAAGAATCACCCTTGAATTTAAGCATCCCCACCAAACAATTTAACCGATAACGGCTAAAGGACAGGCTTGGTATAAATCCAATCACGCAAACCCGTTGAACTAAGGTTGTAAGTCAGCTTGATATTTGTTGGTTTGTGTTTGCTAAGATCAGGAGGAATTGTGCTATTGCATGGTTCAACTATTAATTAAATATTACTTTGCAGCTAAAATCTTGCCGTCCACCAACCGCATGGCTTTCCGGACCTTACCAAAATCAACTTCAATATTCTCGATAATGCTTCGTTTGAAAACAATGCCAAAAGTATCTCCAGAACTTGTCTTGATCCCCATCACCAGAAAGCGGTTAGTCCAAAAAAAGTAAGCAGAGAATACTGCGAGAAGGGCAAAAATAAATGCAGGCAACGAACCAACAAATGCAACTGCTAGTATTGAAAAAAATGCAGCAATTAAAAACAATCCACCGATAATCAAAGTCCAAATCGGTTGATAAAGTGTACAAATGGTATAGTTCACATGTTCGAGCATTACCGTATTTACGATTTGAAGACTAAGGCTATTACTCCGATAAAAAATCCGGTCCTCAAAAAGTTCAAAATGAGTCTGATCACTCAGTCCAAGGATAGTTAGGACAAAGGAAATCAAGCCCTGGGCCCTTCCAACCACACAAATCAAGGGCGTGCCATTGGCCGATTTATGTATTTTAAACTTTTGCAGAACCCGTACAGGCAACCCTCCAAACCCAGAAAAAATAGTCATGGCAAATCCCAAAAATATTCTATATACAAATAATGTACTCAATATCTGAATCAAAATCGTGATAAGTTCCATAACTATCTCCCTAAATATTATCGATTAAAGAAATTATCACCCTGATTAAACCGGGGATTGAAATTGCCACCTCCAGCTTGGTTTTTAGGTAAGAAGCCAAAGATAAATCCTAGAACAAGGGCCAATACACAAATCCCGGCACCGCCCATCCCAATCACCAAAGTAGCTATCCAAATTGCCTTTTCTTGCTTTTTTGAAGAAATATTGACAGCAGAATCTTCAAAATCATTCTGATTATTATCATTTTCGTAATCTTCGACCTGAGTTTCCTGATCTGGTTCAATCGGATCATCTTCCTCTATAGCCTCTTCAGCAGGATTCAAAAAATCAATCAAAAGCATCCAATTTTTTTGATCTGTAGACACCTGATCAGCATCAGTAACTTTTCGGTTCTCATAAAGTTTAATAAGGTTTTCACGAGTGGTGGGGCCAACGATTTTATCACCCCGACGAATATATACTTTTTCCATGTTCAATTACCTTGAGTAATGAAATTTCATTCGGAATAATAGCATTTATAAAACTTATCTGAAACGAGAATTTTCAAATTAAACCCAGAAAATCAACTTCGATATTCCCCATAATGCTTCGTTTGAGAAGAAAACACCAAAAGTGTTTAAAAGCTGGTATTGACAACTATCGCTAGAAATGAATTTGGCTAAAATAATTAAATTAGACACAAATAATCAAAAATCCTTTTAAATAAATTATTATCAATATGATTATAATTATAATACCAAAATAACATTGATATATTTGTAAAATTAAGATATTTTTGGTGTATATATTGACCATATTTGTTTTAGGTTATTAATGAAATGTCTTTCCCGCCCACTTTAGACCTAAGGCTCACATTTAGCAATGATTCGTTGCCTGATTCCATTGCTTTGCCTCGGGAAAAATTCGCTTTAAATTGCCACGATGATGTTCTTGCAACATTAAATGGTAATTCTTCTGTAAATGCGCTAGGTAGGCGCTTAACTTTAGTGCTGACACATCTCTGTGCCCATGGCAGAACCTCGGTAGTCAAGGGGGTTCAGGGGAACAATAATCATGGCTGGCGTAGAACTCCGATGGGCGGGAACAACGGCTGTCATTATTATCTTTGGTGGGCGCCTGATACCGCTCCGCCTGTTAAATCAATTTCGAAACAATCGCATTCGATTTTTTTAAGAGCCATTAGGCACCACGATGACCATACCCTTTTAAAGTCTGGGAAAATTGGGGATTATCATGAAGTGCATAACAGCGATTTGATTAGTGGAACAGATTTCCCTCTTCCATGGACACCAGATCAAAAATTATTCATAACCAGTTTGTCTGCGATTCGTCTGCTCCGAGGAAATCCAGGGAGTGGGAAAACTGCATCTCTTTGGCAGGCAATTCAAGCCCGATCCAATGAGAATGTCCTTTATCTCACCTGGTCTCCGGGATTGGTCAGGCAGGCACAAGAATATTTTGAATCCTTTACACCCAAGGGTTCAACTATTCAAGTTAAACTATTCTCCGATTTCATCAAAGAAATGACCCATGGCTATACACCCAGATGGACCCCCGACGAAGCCAAACGTGCTTTTAATAATGGCATTGCCCGCCTAAGCCCAACACTTCTTAGCCGTTGGCAAATGCTGCCTGATATTTTGTATGCAGAAATTCGGGCCCACTTTGTTGGCGAATATTTGAATACCTCAGAAAATTACAATTCCAAGCCAGCCATTGACGATTATATTTTTAGACGAAAACCATTTCTGGGTGTTGCTATTGATGGAATCGTGGCAGCGGTATCAGCATTAGAAAGTGCGGCTTCGATCTGGGATTATTTTCCTGATCTGGATTTGGCAAAGCTGGCTTTATATCGGCTTTATTCCAATCGTTTTTTAAGAAGCGAATTAGCGTGCCTAAATCGCATACTTTTAGATGAAGTCCAAGATCTTACTCCGCTTGAAACTTCGGTTCCTCTTCTTCTTGCCAGAAAAATTGCAGAATTCAATAACGGTGTTGCCCCTTATGTTTTGGTAACTGGAGATGAAGGGCAGACCGTTAGGCCAACCGATTTTGAATGGGGTAAACTCAAAGATCTTATTTCCAACATTCTGAAAACCCCTGAAGATATCTCTCTGCCTGCAAACCTTCGTAACCCAAGTAGCATCGGTCATCTTGTCAACTCTGCGAGGGGGTTGTATCAACACCTTCCAAAAGAAGATCGACCCAGAGGCCTGGAAGAAAACCCTGTTACCGAATCAACAAACGGCAAAATCATTCATTGCGTTGCGTCTAATGGGGATTCACTTTCTCGGGTGCTGAAGTTAATGGCTGATTTGCCTGGATGTGCTATAATTAGGGTGCTTGATAACACGCCAGCTTTTTTTGCAGAAGAAATCAACAAAACAATTCTTTCGGTCGCTGATAGTAAAGGGCTGGAATTTCAAACAGTGTGTGTGCTTGAATCCGCCAGTTTACTTACCCCCATCATGGAAATTAAAGAGGATATCAAAGGCGTTGAAATAAACCGTTTGCGAAAGCGCCTTGCGATTGATCAAATACGGGTTGCAATAAGCCGCCCTACAGAAACCCTGATTCTCTTAGATATTGATCCCAACGAAAATCAAATCAAATCCATCAGCAACTTTCTTGCGGGTTCACAGGTGTTTCATATGAATGCAGAAGAACTTCTGCATTTTTTTGATACTGAAGATAACGGCCCTGAAATTTATGTCCAACAATGTATTCAAGATGTTCGTAATCTGATTGAAGTCAAACCTTTTAATGCTTTGCATCGCTGCAAGCAAGCCGTTGCTTTGCTCGGTAACCCTGATCTTCCAAACGGTATCGCAGACTTCACCCTTCGTAATGAAGTCTACCTGCTACTTTCAAGAACCTATCTGCAGCTTTTGGTAAACCGGGATGGCAGCAATCTAAACGATGAAGAATTATTATCCCTGGCACACTCCGCAAGCCATAGTGCACAAAGGCTTGATATTGCAACGGTGATTGCCTCTGTTCTTGCATACCGTCAAGAACAGTTAATTCTTAAAAAAGCAAAGCTATTACCCACCTTGCTTGATTTGATCAAAATCTCGGGAAATTGTGATCCCTGGATTCAAATTGGCTTGCGTTTGTTCTATCCGGAATTTCGCCAACAACTTGAATCACTTGTTGTTCAACCGGAATCCTGCATGGAACATTGCGGCAACTTGGCAACTTATTATCAGGTGCTAGAGCTTCCGATTGAAGAAGCGCAAATTAGCATGATGAAATTACGAATGCTTGCAATAGAAACTCTTGCCAATGCTGGTAATTATCAAGACGCATTAATTTTGGCAAAGCAAATCAGCCCCAAGCCTAAAGAGTTAATCCTTCGTTTTCAAAAAGCCTTGAATAAAAATGCTCCTGCTCTTATCCCCAGTAGTAATCCAGAACAAAAACCTCTTGGCGAGGTTTTAAAAACACAAGTGATTGATCTGGGCAATGGTATCACCCTAGATCTAGCCCTGATCCCTGCAGGTTCATTTTTAATGGGTTCTCCCACATCCGAAAAGCATCGGTTTATTAATGAAACTTTGCATAAAGTTGCCATTTCTAAACCCTTTTACTTAGGTATTCTTCCTGTAACCCAGGAACAATGGGAAGTTATCATGGGAAATAATCCCAGTTATGTTAAAGGCCAAAAATTTCCAGTTACTGATGTGACCTGGAACAGTTGCCATCTTTTTATTAATAAATTAAATGCTTTAACCTCGGGGGGTTTTCGTCTCCCTACCGAGGCAGAATGGGAATACGCTTGCAGAGCGGGAACCACAACTGCGACTTATTTTGGCGAAACCATTGGTTTAGAAAATGCAAATATCAGGGTCTCGGTTCCCTTGAAGCCATTACCCGGAAAAAACGTCAAGCCTAAACTGGCCTTCGGCGAAATTGACATAGTTAATTTTTCTACAGGCATCAATTACCACCGACCACAACCTGCAATAAAACCTACCAGACTTTATTCCCCAAATTCTTTTGGGCTTTATGACATGCATGGCAATGTTTGGGAATGGTGCAGTGATTGGTATGGCCCTTATCCCAAAGGCGATGTCATTGACCCAAGCGGGCCTAAAAGTGGTCAAAAACGCATTTGCAGGGGCGCTTCCTACATCGATGACGAAACTTGCTTGCGGACTGCATTCCGGGGTATGGATGCTCCTAATAGTTCAAATAGATTGCTTGGCTTTCGCATCGCAAGAACAATCTAAGAACATTTTCAATTCACGCAATTTCACAGCCATCTCACTTTAAAAAATCATCTTACGAATCTAATTAATTGCGCAGGCTTCACCTTCGATGTATTATGATTGCTCATTATTTTTCTGAAAAACAAAGCAAAGAACTTTTACCGCAAAGACGCTAAGTTCGCCAAGAAGCAGAATACAAGTTTAACTTTCTTGCCTCTTGTCTTCCTTTGCGCTCTTTGCGTCTTGGCGGTGAGAATGCCTTTATTCTTCTAAGAATCTTTACCTCAGCGTTTTACAACTTATCCGAACACAGAAATTATTTCTGATTGAGAAAAGTTGGCCAAGGATGGGTTTTTCAGGGTAGACTAATTAATTGCGCACCCTTTACCTTCCATGTATCATAATTATTCACTATTTTTTGAAACTGTTACTCAAGGAGCTTAATGATGAAAAGGTTTGCAGTACGATTACTATCCATGACACTTGCACTATTGATTGCAAGCACTTCCTTTGCTGAAGATAAAATCAAAGCGTTAATTGTTGATGGCCAGAATAACCACAATTGGAAAGGCACCACTCCCATCCTCAAGAAAATTCTTGAAGATACAGGCAAGTTCAGCGTGGATGTTGCAACCGCTCCCCCAAAGGGACCCGAAGTTGCAACCTTCAGGCCCAAGTTTGCCAACTATCAAGTTGTTGTAAGCAATTACAATGGCCAGGATTGGGCCAAGGAAACCCAGAATGATCTGGTTGAATTTGTAAAAAATGGTGGCGGCTTTGTTCCTGTTCATGCAGCCAACAACGCCTTCCCCGCATGGGCCGAATACAACGAAATTATCGGCATCGGCGGCTGGGGTGGCAGATCCGAAAAGAGCGGACCTTATGTCCGCTTGAAGGATGGCAAGTTTGTCAACGATATGACCCCGGGCCGGGGCGGTAGCCATGGTAAACAACACGAATTCGTTGTCGTTACCCGCAATACCGAACACCCAATCACGAAGGGCCTTCCCGCAGAATGGTTGCACAACACCGATGAGCTTTACGATAGGCTTCGTGGCCCTGCAAAGAACCTTACCGTTTTGGCAACTGCGTATGCAGACCCAAAGACCGGCGGGTCGGGCGAACACGAACCCATGCTCATGGTGCTTGATTACGGCAAAGGTAGAATTTTCCATACCACTTTGGGCCATGCTGAACCTGCAATGAAGTGCATCGGCTTTGAAGTTACCTTCGCAAGAGGCACCGAGTGGGCAGCCACCGGGAAAGTCACCCTAAACACCGTCCCTGAAAACTTCCCCAAGGCAGATAAAGTTAGCATCCGCTAACAACGCCTTATAATTTCATTTAAGGAAGGGCACTGAAAACCTCAGTGCCCTTCCTTTTTTATTGCTACAGGTTCCGATTATGGGATTTATTCTTCAGTAAAAACCCTTCCAAAACAGGTTTTTGTGCTTTATAGACGACTTTATTTCCGATATAAAGAAGGATGTGTTTAATAGACTGCGGTTTTGACCACACACACTCCTTCCGATTGCCTTCCATGAACTTAAATCATCCAAAATCTTGGATTGCAGTAATAGCCATGCTTCTCGTAAATGGGGCAGGGTATAGCGCAGAAACTGCCCCCTCCTTCCTTCATGAAATCATGCCCTTGTTAACTAGGCATGGTTGTAATCAGGGCGCTTGCCATGGAAAAGGCAATGGGCAAAATGGCTTCAGACTTTCGCTGCGGGGTTATGCACCCGAGTTAGATCATGCCTGGCTGACTCGCGAATTTTTAGCTCGCAGAATTGATACCGCAGATCCGGGCGAAAGCCTGCTTGTTCGTAAAGCCATGGGCGAAGTGCCCCACGAGGGTGGAAGATTGTTTTCCAGAAACAGCAAATCCCATGAAGTGATGGTGCAATGGTTGAAAGCGGGAATGCCAGGCCCCCTAAAAAATGAAGCAAAACTTACCGGATTAAAAATCACCCCTTCAACCATGCTGCTTACAAAAGATCAAAAACAACAACTCAAGGTTCTTGCTGAATTCTCTGACAACAAAACAGTTGACGTAACATGGCTGGCAAAATTTGCAGTAACTGATTCTTCACAGCTTAGCGTGGATGCCAATGGTTTGGTAAACGCGCTTCGTCCTGGCGAAACCTCGGTGCAGGTATTTTTCGAAGACCAAGTCGCAATTGCAACTTTCACCACTCCTTATAAAAATCCAATCCCCATCGCATCTTTTCCCAAAGTCATCAACCCAGTTGATGATGCAGTGTTTAAAAAACTTTCAGGTCTGGGAATTCCTACAAGCCCTTCTTGCACGGATGAAGTTTTCCTGCGCAGGCTATTCCTTGATGCTGCAGGGATTCTGCCCACCCCTTCTGAAGTCACTGCCTTCCTTGCAGATAAAAGCATGAACAAGCGGGCCATTATGATCGATAAGGTTTTGGATAGACCCGAGTTTGTCGATTTCTGGACCTTGCAACTTGCAGACATTTTCCAAAACCGAAAAGAACGCGATCACGATGTTCGTGGCACCAAAGGCGTCCGGGCGTTTCACTCTTGGCTTCATGATCAGGTTCGTACCAACAAGCCTTGGGATGTGCTTTGCAGTGAAATTCTCACCTCGACGGGCACCACGGCAGAAAACCCTTCGGTTGGTTATTTCATCGTAACTGTGGGGGAACAGCGCGAAGCCCATCGCAGCGAAGTCGTGGCATCCATGGCGCAATCTTTTCTAGGCACTCGCATTGGCTGTGCCCAATGCCATAACCACCCACTTGAGAAATATACCCAAGATGATTTTTATCGGTTCTCCGGTTTTTTCTCGAGGCTGCGACTGGATCGAAAAGATCCTAAAGATGGTGTCACCACACTTTTCGCAAACTTAAAAGACGATGAACAAAAACGCCCCGTCGGAGTAACCCAACCACGAACCGGTGAGTTTCTCAACCCAAGGCCTATCGACCGAGCCCCTGTTGAAACCAACAAAGAAACCGACCCTAGGCAGGCGCTTGCCAAATGGATGATCGATCCAGCAAACGAATCATTTCATGGAGCCTTGGTCAACCGGGTTTGGAAGCATTTCATGGGCATGGGCCTTGTCGAGCCGGTGGATGATTTGCGCTCGAGTAACCCGCCCTCCAACAAAGAACTCTGGGCCTATCTTAAAAGTGAATTCATCAAGAACAAGTGCGATACAAAGCATTTAATTCGCTTGGTTCTTAACTCTCAGACTTATCAACTCGAATCGGTAACGATTCCAGGAAACGAAACAGACACCCGGTTTTATTCCCACTACTATCCCAAGCGCCTAGGTGCGGAAGTTATCCTTGACGCAGTTAGCTTTTCAACAGGTATACCCGAAAATTTCCCCGGCTATCCCGAGGGGATTCGTGCTGTGCAAGTCCCCGACCCTAGCATCCGTTCTTACTTTCTTTCAGTGTTTGGCAGATCAGAAAGAGTTACAGCTTGTGCTTGCGAACGATCCGAAGAAGTAAGCCTGCCCCAATTGTTGCACTTGCAAAACGGGCAATGGATTGCAGATAAAATGGGCAATCCCAAGGGCAAACTAAAAACCCTCATCTCTGATAAACGAACAGATAACGAAAAAATCTCAGAAATGTTCCTTACGACCTTATCACGACTTCCGACAGAAAAAGAAGCCGCAGCATTGGTTAAGGAATTAGCAAAGTCGACCTCGAAGGAAGAGTTTTATCAAGATGCATTCTGGGCATTGTTGAACACGGTGGAGTTTTCATTTAATCATTAAGCCACCTGAATATAAAGGATGAAGCCATGCTGGATCTGATACTTGGAAAAAAAGCTAATAACTGTGATGGTGTAAACCGCAGGGATTTTCTCAGGGTTGGTGGCATCGCTGGTCTTTCCCTTCCTTCGCTTTTACAATTGGAAGCCCAGGCAAAAACCAAGAAAGCCCGTGCCAAGAGCGTAATCCTTGTCTACTTAGGTGGCGGTTTAACTCATCACGATACCTTCGACATGAAACCCGATGCACCCGAAGAAGTACGGGGGAAATATAAATCCATCGATACCGTGGTACCGGGTTTGCGAATTGGAGAACTTCTGCCCAACATGGCAAAGGTGATGGATAAAGTCGCATTGGTTCGTTCGGGTGCACACAATAACGATCATCATGAAACTGCTACCAACTGGGCGATGTCGGGGCGCTTTGGTTCAGCCTTTGGCGACTTCCCCGCAATAGGCGCAGTCGTTGCCCACGAAACCGGACTAGGTGGTTCTATGCCTCCTTATGTTGCAGTACCGCGAAACCCTTCCTTCACTTGGGAACTAGGAAAAAGCGCCTATCTGGGTGGCAGATATGAATCATTCAAAGCAGGCGATCCCAACGATGCGAATTTCAAGGTGCAGGATCTTTCTCCTACTGAAAAACTATCTCCAACACGGTTGGAACGCAGAGGAAATTTAAGACAAGCCGTTGATCAACTCGCCAAGAAACTCGATAACTCCGAGCAAGTGAAAACCTTTGGAGAATTCCAACAGCGCGCTTCTGAATTAGTGCTTTCGCCCAAAGCCAGATCAGCTTTTGCCATCGATTCAGAGAACGATAAATTAAGAGATCGCTACGGCCGTAATACTTTTGGCCAAAGCTGTTTGTTAGCACGCAGGTTGGTGGAAAATGGCGTGCGCTTCACAACGGTCAACTACGGTGGATGGGATCACCATGGTAAAATCTTCGAAAGCTGCGACAAGAAACTCCCAGAATTCGACAAAGGACTTTCCGCACTAATTGAGGATCTTCAAGTTCGAGGTTTACTGGACGACACCTTACTTGCGGTTTACGGCGAATTTGGCCGTACTGCAAAGATCAACAAAGATGCAGGCCGGGATCATTGGGCTCAAGCAGCTTCCCTGTTATTTGCAGGCGCAGGGGTAAAACCTGGATTTATTCTGGGCGCAACCGATAAGCTAGGTGCATTTGTTACCCGTAGGCCTGTAAGCCCAGCTGATGTTGCTTGTACTATTTTTGAATCTCTTGGAATCGACCCAAGAAAACAACTACTTACTCTTGATGGCAGACCGATTGAAATTCTGGATCAGGGCGAACCCGTGCGAGAGTTGTATGTTTAATTTTATTCGATTGCTATTCCTTACTGTGAGCTTGGTTGGTTTGCTATTAAGTACAAATGCAGTTGGGCAAGAAAAGAAAAAAACAGAGAAGCCTCCAGAACCGCCCAAGATTCTAATGGTGATTCCACCCTTCATGGAACAGGAAAAGACAACAAAAATTCTTCTCAGAGGTAAGCAACTCGATCTTGTCACCTCGGCCGAATCCGCTGGAAAAAAACTTAAAATCATTCGCAAGGGAAAAGCAGGGGTCCCCCAAGGAATGTCTGCAGACAAACTGGGCGATACCGAAGTCGAAATAGAAGTAACTTCACAAAAGGAAGACCGCCTTCAATTAATCGTAAAAACAGACACCATGAATTCCAAGCCTTTTGAATTACTAATCAAAAATGGAGTAATACCAGAAAAAGAACCAAATCAGGGATTCGCACAGGCACAAGAGTTGACTATACCATTTATGGTACATGGCAAAATCCAAGCCGCGCAGGATGTTGATGTTTTAAAAATAAAAGCCCCTGCAGGAAGTTTGATACAAGTTAGAATTCATGCTGAAAAATTCGGCTCCCCCTTGGATGCAATACTCACGGTTTATGATGAAACAGGTGCAAAGCTTTTATTTGCTGATGACTCGAAGGAATCGCGGGATGTATCTTTAAGTTTTAAGATGCCTGCTGGTGGAATGGTAAGTCTTTGTGTACAAGATGCGCATGATCGGGGTGGGGATTTGTTTCATTATTTATTGGAAGTGACTAAATAAAACCGCCACAGGAGATTGCTCCCCTGTGGCTAACCCGGGAAGACTTGCCCAAAGTCTGTCCCAAGCTACTTTAATTATAGGCAACACCTAGACATTCTGTTTGTTTTCGTCAAATTATTTGTATTTTTAAAAAAGTTAAAGCTGTAAGTCATATAATTAAAGTAATTTAGGATATAAAATTGGTAACAATTAATTTTTAAACAACACCTTTTAAATAACAACTTGAAACCTAGGTGAAGACTTTAAGCAATAAGTTCCTTGATAATGCCAGTGCTATCACCATGGCGCTCAGCTTTGACACCTATGCCATGAAGCAAGGTAAGCCATGCATTAGAAAGTGGTGTGTTCTTAGGCAACGAAATATGCTGCCCCCGCTTTAACCCTGCACCGCCACCCGTAAGAATTGTCGGACAGTTATCAAGGTAATGGATCGTACGAATATTGCTGCCATAAGCGAGCACGGTATGATCAAAAAGGCTGGTGCCATCAGGTTCCTTGGTGGCCTTTAGTTTATCAATAAGACGGGCGAGAAGTTCGCTTTGGGCAATGTCACGCTTCTGCGATGCTTCCATGCGATCGCCGGGTGAATAATGACTCATGTCATGAGGCGCAACCTTGATTGCAAGGCTTTGAAGCAATGTACCAACAGGCTGGCGATAAGTAATCACCCGTGTGCTATCGGTTTGAAGTGCAGCAACGATAATATCATACATAAGCGCAACTTCATCACGCCCTGCAAGCCCTTGCTTGGGTTCAGTAAGTGCAGCTTTGGGTTTGAGCACATTAAGCCATTGCTCGTCTTTACCCAAGCGGGTTTCAATGTCTCGAATGCTCTGAAAATACTCATCCAATTTAGCGGTATCGGTCTTGTTTAAGCTTCGTTGCAAATCACCTGCATCGGTTAGCACTGCATCCAAAACACTTCGTTTTTGTGCAAGCATTGCTTGTCGTTCTGCAAGGGGCGTGGTATCAGCAGAGAATAACTTATGGAAGGCAAATACTGGATTATCGAGACCAGCAACAGGCTTACCACGAGAATCCCATGCAAGGGAAAGTCCGGGGCCATGGCCCGAATTATTTACATCAGGGCTATTTAATTGAAGCGATGCAAAGCGAGTTTCTTTTCCAAACTGTAATGCTGCAACTTGATCTACGGAAATACTATTGTGCATACTCTGACCGGGTTCAGCATAGCGATTGGCTCCCGTAAGCCAGAAGGTGCTGCCCCAATGGGCTTCATTAGCAAACTTGTTTGAAAGCCCTTGAACAACCGTGATATCCGCCTTGTGCCTTGCTAAAGGAACCAACCCGGGAGGCAAAGGATAATTGGCACCTGTCTGCTTCAAATCAGGAAACCATGTTTCATTGGTCACGCCCCATCCAAAGTTGAGAAATACCGCACGCTTGGGACGGGGATTCTCAGGATTAGCGGCAGGGGCCAACTTGCGAAAACCAAATGATTCAAGCGCAGGCAATGCAATTAATGCACTGGCACTACGAAGAAAATGACGCCTAGATTTTGTAACTTGCATAATTTCTCACTTTGTTTGAAAAGCTTTACTCTTTACTAGTTCATGAATAAATTCGCGTATTGCAAATTCTTTTTTTCCTGCCTGAGAAACTATAGCTGCAGCAAGATCTTCATCACTGAAGCCATAGGGCCGACCAAGGGCATATTCAATCAAGGCCTCTGCCAGGCCACGGGAAAAGTCTGCGGGTTTCGAAGCCACAATGTCGCGTAATTCAAAATAATCCTTGAAAGCCTGACCTTTATGGAATGCACCAGATGGATCAATGGTCCAATTTTTCTTGCCCACTCCTTTTTTCTCGTAGCTATCAACCGTTCGCCATTTTCCAACCGCATTAAAATTCTCTAATCCAAATCCAATCGGGTCGATCTTACGATGGCAGCTTGCACATTGTGGTTCTTCCTGATGTGCCAAAAGCCTTTCTCTGGTGGTTAACAACTTGCCCTCTAGTCTGGTTAGTTGGGGCACAGCAGGGGGTGCAGGTGGAGGGGGGTCATTAAGTAGAAACCTTAGAACCCAAACTCCCCGCTCTACCGGGCTAGTGACTTCGCCGTTGCTTCCCATTGCCATGATCGCTGCCATGCCCAGCAAACCCCCGCGAGGCGATCCAGCAGGCAATGCAACCTTGCGAAATTCATCACCGCTTATGCCATCAATTCCATAATAGTTTGCAAGTAGACCATTGATGACAACATAATCGGCCTTCAACAAATCACGCACGCTGCTATTCATACGAAGGATATGCTCGAAAGTTCGAAAGACTTCATTACGGGCCGCAGCTTTCGTGCTTTCATCAAAATCACGATAAAGCTGCGTGTTAAATTGAAAGAAATCCAGACGATCCATGCGAAGCCATTGATAAATAAAACCATGTACAAACTCCCGTGACTGGCTACTCTCGATCATGCGATCCACCTGCAACGCAAGCACATCGGGCTTCTTCAACTCACCACTCCTAGCAAGTGCAAGCAGTGTTTCATCTGGGGGCGCACTCCATAAAAAATACGAAAGGCGGGAGGCAAACTCCAAGGGAGTGAGTGAGCGCAAATTCTTATCCTTTGCGGGTTCGCTGAGGTATAGAAAATGTGGTGTGGCTAAGACTACGCTTAGCGGTTCCTTAAGTGCAGTTTCAAACTTATCCCCCGCCTTGACTCGCATATCAAATAGCTTCACTAATTTTTCTATATATTCTGGCTTAGGTGCCTTATCACGAAAAGCCCGAACAGCAAACGTCTCGATAATATCGCGGGCATGATCCCGCTCACTAGCGCCATTCTTATTTTCAAAAACTATCGGGTTTATTTTCGACCATGAATCACTGGCACCAAGCGGGCCTTCGTATTCAATCCAGTCAATCCACAAAACGGGATCACGCTGCTTCGCATCAGTGATGGCACGGGTGCGACCGGGCAGACTGATTCCCTCCTTCTTCAACGGGCGCTTTTCCATCAGGATAAACTTGCGGGCCCCTCCCGGCCTTACTTTAAAAGGAAGTTCTATGATCTCGGGATTGCTGATCTCCGCAGTGATCTGTTTATTCGCAAGGAAGGTGCGATCATCCTTGTCGATTGGGCTGGCTTCGACAAAAGAAAGAAAGGCACGCTCAGGAGGCATGCCAGGAATACGGCCAATCTTTACTCGCATCACATAATCACCTGTCTCAAGATTCGATGGTAAATCTATCGCATATTCAGAGGTTTCATTGACCGTGTTATCAAGATAAAGCCCAGTCTTTGAAAGAGGCCTGTCAAGGTATTGTTGAAACCAACGGTTGTTGCTTTCCCACACAACCTTGGCGAACTCAGCATGCGATTTGTCGGTGAAGCCAAAATCCTTTAACTTTGCTTCCTCGCCACCCGCAGCCTTCCATTTGCCATATTGCTCGTTAAGAAATTTGTAGCGAAGGTGGCTACGCTCCACCTCTGCCCTGCGCGATTCAGGTTCGATGTGTTGAATTTTTGCAACCGGCATTTGCTTAACCATGGGGCCCTCCCACTCCACCCAATCAATCCATAGCGCACTTGCAGGACCAACACCAGTTGCTTTTTGCGCAGCAGTATAAATCTCGTGATCTAGCTTTATATCGCGTTTTTCTCGAAGTACAAAAGTTCGCGGCCCAACTGCTGTAATGCTAACAGGCACTTCGATTATCTGGGGGGCATCGGTGCTACCACTAATCTGAAAGGTCTGCATCAAACCAAATTCATCTTTTTCTTTCCTGCTGCCTAGCTCGACAAAGTGCCTCTCCTTAGGCGTACCCTTCACAGCGCCTATGCGGAAACGCAAAATATATTCACCCGGCTCGGCTTTCTCAATTTCGTGCTTTGTTTTAAGCCAGCCCGAAGGCTGATCTGGAGGCAGTGTGATAACCTCCTCGGTATGCACATTGTAAATCGTCAAATAAGCCCCGGTCTTCGTCAGTGGGTCGTTTAAATAACGCGAAAAGCTAGGTCCATGCTGCTCGAAAACCTTCACACGAAACTTTGCCTCTAGTTCATCGGGGATGCCTTTTTGAGGTTGTCCAGTCTCTAGGAACTTTTTGGCAGCCTCATTACCACCTTTGAAATAACCGTTGTAGGTACCACCGACCATTGCATTCGCATGCAACTCTACTTCGCGACGCTCTTTGATTGTCTTGACCGTAACTTTGGATCCGTTCGCACTTTCCACTTCAATCCAATCGATCCATAACGCGAACTCAGGGCCAATGCCATTGCGCTGCTTCGCCTCGGCAAAGAGACGGCTTGAGGCAGCATCGGATTCGTGTGATCCACGTTCGCGAAACATGAAAACGCATGTGTTTGTAGGTGAGAATTTCAGCGGAATCTCGAGCACCTGCGGAACGCCCTGCGTACCCGTAATTTCGTGCGTGCTTATAACCGAACATGAACCCCCTTCGTGCTGAGGGCCGAACTCGACAAAGCGCCTCTCCTTCGGTATGCCTTCCATCCCCGCAATCCTGACACGCACGACATAATCACCTGCAGGCCAATCGTTGGGGATGCGAAACATCTGGCGCGAGTTTACAAAAGCATCATCTATTGTTAGAAACGCGCCCGTCTTTGTTAACGGGTGTTGCATATAAGCGCGGTGGTGAGGCACAAAATGCACCCAGTCCCTACGCCCCTGTTCATCCGCATTCACCGCATCAACAAAGCCAAAATCCTTAGGCGTTGGCGCGCCGGGAATTTTATTCCAAGAGAAATAAATGTGGGTGGGTTTGTCTTTCTTCTCGGCTCGAATCTGTAAGGCGACGGCCGCATTCTCAGGCTTTTGCGCTGCAGAATCGACCGCAGTAGTCCATTTCGCATAGCGGTCGTGATCGTCCACGCGCTGTTGAAGTCCTTTAGCAATGCGTACGTTCGTCGCCTCTGCCTCTACATGCATCTTCCTTGGTTGTGCGCCTGATGGCAACACAAAGCGTGAGAAATGTTCATCCAGAGCTTGTCGCCCGATGGCAAGGTATTGCTCGAACTGATCCGAAGACATGAAGAGAGATGAGCCGACCGTATCGAAGGTGCCCGCACCACCATCCGCAGGAAGCTCACGCACATTGATTTCTACCCCGAGCAAATCACGGATCGTATTTTTATACTCGCGCCTGTTCAGCCTTCTCATGGTGATATTCCCACCACCATCAACTAGCGACTTGCGCGCGGTAACCAAAGTGCGAGAGAGTAAATCCAAAAACTCAGTCTTTGCGACCCTCTCTGGTTGTTTGGCATCCTCAGGGGGCATCTCGCCTGAGTTCATTTGATTAAGAATCTTCTGCCAGCGATCCGCCTTTTCCACCGAATCAATCGCAAACGAAATATCATCAAGCCGAAGCTTGCCTTCTTGCTTTTCAGCATTGTGGCAACGGACGCAATAGCTCTTGAAAAACTCGCGCTGTTTCTCATCGAATATTGCTTTGGGAGGCTCTGCAAAAGTATAGGGCGACTCCAACAACAGCATTAAAAACGATGCAGATAATATTCGAAAAAGTGATGGCATTATATTCATAGCCCTGAAATCTGATTGCACTTCGAACTTAAGATCGAGCTACTTTAAATCAAAATATCTTTCACCACTTCACCTGCGACATCGGTTAAGCGATAATCCCGCCCGTTAAATCGATAGGTAAGCTTGGTATGATCAAGACCCATAAGATGCAGTAGTGTTGCATGTAAATCATTCACATGAACTTTATTTTGAACTGCCTTGTAACCGAAATCATCAGTTGCACCGAAGTGAAAACCACCCTTAACACCAGCGCCAGCAAGCCAAATGGTAAACCCATTCGGATTATGATCGCGGCCCTTGGCTCCTTGCGAATCGGAAGTGCGACCAAATTCGCCTCCCCAAATCACTAGAGTAGAATCAAGTAATCCCCTAGCTGCTAAATCTGTCAACAATGCCGCTGCTGGTTGATCGGTATGTAATGCGCACGATCGATGGTTCGTTTGCACATCGCTATGGCAATCCCAAGGCACATCATTCACGCTGCCATCACCGCCAACACCCTTGCCCGCAAAGATTTGCACAAAGCGCACGCCTCGCTCAACCATTCTGCGTGCAACCAAGCACTGCCTTGCGAATGTTGCGCATTCAGGCTTATCAAGGCCATAAAGCTTCTGTGTTGTTTGGGTCTCCTTGTTGATATCAAGAGCCTCGGGTGCAGCCATTTGCATACGATACGCCAGCTCATACGAGTTGATGCGCGCCGAGAGATCGGATTGCGTGGGGCGGGAAGATGCATGATGTTGATTCAACTTACGCATCAGATCCAGTTGTGCAACTTGTTGGGCATCTGTATGTTTTTGATCACGGAAAAGATTATCGATCGATTCTTTTCGTCGCGCATCAAGCGCAAGGGCCTGATATGATTTTGGCAAAAAGCCTGCAGACCAGATTTGATCATCGCCACGCGGCCTCGTATCGTGCAATACAACAAACGAAGGCAAATCCTGATTCATCGAACCTAGCCCGTAGTTCAACCAAGCACCCATCGAAGGTAAACCAGGGCGGTTCGTACCACACATCAACTCTATCGAGGCAGGTGCATGATTGTTCTGCTTCAAATACATCGAGTGCAAAAAGCACATCTTATCTACATGCTGCGAAAGATGTGGAAAGATTTCCGGCACCCACGAACCCGACTGGCCATGTTGTTTCCATGCGAAAGGCGACTTCAAACATTTTCCACTGGTGCTGAAGAATCCCGTTTTAGAATCAGAACCTGCGAGTACCTGACCATCCCGCTTTTGCAATTCTGGTTTGTAATCCCATGTATCAACCTGCGAAGGTGCGCCCGTCATGAACAGCCAAATGATCGATTTCACCTTAGCTGGAAAATGAGGCAGTTTAAGTGCAAGAGGGTCCACAGGGCTAGGCGCGGCTTTCGCTTCATCGTGCATCATGCTGGCTAACGCCATCGATCCAAAGCCCAGACCCGCCTGTTGCAAAAACTTGCGACGCACTGGAAGACCCAAATTTTCAAACGGTAATTCAAACATCTTTAACTCCCATGTTGATCCACTCTGCAAACTTAATCGATGTACACAAATTCGTTGAGGCAAAGCAGTGTATGACAAAACTCGACGAAAGCTTTATCGTTATTCGCTGGGTTTGCACCACCCATGATTTTTCGTTGCGACTCCATGAACTTTTGCATTTCATCCTGCTCGTTATCGCTGGGTGCCCTTGCAAAGGCAATACGATAAGCCGCTTGTATCGCATCTTTCATGGGCGTTTCAGGGGAAGGCGCAATACGCTTTGCCAACTTTTCCGCCTGCTGCCTTACGAGTGGCGAATTAAGCATTACCAGCGCCTGCGTAGGTACCGTGGTGCTAATGCGTTCGCCTATGCTTTGCGTTGGTTCAGGCGCATCGAAGGTGCTCATCAGCGGAATGAGTTCGCTTCGCTTTACACGAAGATAAATGCTGCGCTGTTGCGAGTTATCGTTAGTGGCACTAGGCCCATACATATTCTTGGTATCAAGATTCCCGCCCACCGCAAGCAATGCATCACGAATGAGTTCAGCATCCAAACGGCGTGGTTGATAGTGCCATAAATATCGATTGTCGGGATCGATCTTTACATTTTCGGCATTGGATTCATGAGATTGCTGATAGGTTGCGCTCAACATGATCTGCTTATGCAACGGCTTAAGCTTCCAGCCGTTCTTCGTGAGTTCCTTGGCAAGCCATTCGAGAAGTTCTGGATGGCTTGGTCGCTCTCCTTGAAACCCAAAATCGTTTGATGTCTTAACAATGCCGTTACCAAAGTGGTTCTGCCATAATCGATTCACCATCACTCGTGCAAGCAAAGGGCCAGCCCCTTGTTCTAAATCAGTCATCCAATCAGCAAGTGCAATACGGGGATCTTTTTGTTCAGCACCTTTGGGTAACTCGCCCCGGGTGAGAACTTGCAAATAACCGGGAGTTGCTTTTTCACCCTTGTTATCCACTTCGCCCCTGCGCAGATAGAAAACATCCTGACCGCCATCGATAGTGGTGTAAACCTCTGTGAGCGGTGGACGCGGTGTAGCCATGTCGTGACTTCTTACGGCTTGAACAACTTTATTCGTGGCTTCATCAAACGGGGCGAACCACCGTGCCAAATTCTCACGCAACGGATCAGGCACCTTGTTATTGTTCGCAGCAAGAATACCTCGAATCTCATACACATGCTGTGGTACAAAATCGCCCGCCCATGTTGTCGGATTCGGTTCGGTACTCATTGCCACCCGCAGCCGGCCAATTCCCAACTCACGAAAGTGTAAGGTAACTTGAATCTCAGTCCCCCCTGCAAAGCCTGCAAGCGGTTTGTCCAGTTCGAAGATGGCAGCGTTATCTTTCTTGGCAGTTGTTTTTACAACCCAGGCGGTGGCGGGTTTGCCATCAACTGCATTGGCCAAGGGTTGATCTTTATCTTCAAATGCAGCAAACACAGCCTTAAGTTTTAATTCCTGCACAGGCTCTTTTGAATTGGCGTCAAGTGGTTTTGCAGTAATCTTCAACTCGGTAAGTTGAAATCCACCATCCGCATTTACACCTGGCCCCCGTTGTGGCAGCGCTTTATCAGTAAAGCAATCGAATCGAAATGAACTAAGATTTTTTTGATATGTATTAAAGGTAAGATGATACTCATCGTTTGCAGGAGTTGCTTTTTTCGCTCCACGACCTCGCTGCTTCATGGCGCCAGGGCTGATCGTGCCATCTTGAGCAACGATACCACCGGGCAACCATTTCAGATACGAACGCTCTGCATCCACAGTTACAGGCTCTAATATTTGCCAGCGTGTTGCTTCGGGTTGTTTCAGAAGTTCTGTTTTCTGC
Source organism: Gemmataceae bacterium (assembly GCA_044337875.1). Lineage (GTDB taxonomy): Bacteria > Planctomycetota > Planctomycetia > Gemmatales > Gemmataceae > UBA969. Next base: position 19,746 of record JBIIMS010000015.1, on the reverse strand, counting down.
CAAGCTTCAAATCGTTTGGGTAGTTCTTCGTTGGCAAACTTGCGCAATGCGGTTGCCAGTGGTTCGCGATCTTGTTGGTGCTTATCCAACTTTGCTTTCGTAGCAACCGGATCTGGGTCAAGCACCCGGGTACCATGCACGGTTTTTGCCAAGCTCGCAGCAAGTGCGTAATAATCTTTGTGAAACAAGGGATCATACTTATGCTCATGGCAACGAACACAACCAAGTGTAAGGCCAAGCATCGAACCACCAACAGTCATAAGCATGTCATCGATTTGGTCGTAGCGAATTCGCTCGACGGTTTTTGCTGTGATCTGCCCAGGGTATGGCCCTGCCACAAGAAACCCTGCCGCACTCGCAGCTTGAAAATCTTCTGGGTGCAATTTATCACCAGCTAATTGCATTTTGACAAATTGATTGTAAGGCATATCCTCGTTAAGTGCTCGAATCACCCAATCACGATAATGATACGCAGCGGGTCGGAATCCATCGAATTCATAGCCACCACTCTCTGCATAACGGGCGACATCAAGCCAATGCCTCGCCCATTTTTCACCATACCTCGGGCTCGCCAATAGTTCATCAACCACCTTCTCAAACGCACCTGAAGATGTATCTTTTGCAAAGGCATCGATCTGCTCAGGCGTTGGTGGCAATCCAATAAGGTCGTAATACGCCCTGCGCAGTAACTGTTCCTTCGTTGCTGGTTTACTCAATTGCAGTTTTTTTCCTGCACTTGCTTGCTGAATAAATCGATCGATTGTATTACTTGCTTTACCAGCAGGAGGTGCGATTTCTTTCAATGGTTGAAATGACCACCACTGTTTTCCTTCCGCAAGATTTATCTCACGCTTAGGCTTTGCGGCCAACTCTCCCTGACGGGGATCAGGAGCACCCATATCAATCCACTTGGCGAAATCTGCAATCACATTTTCTGGCAGCTTGCCAGAAGGCGGCATATCTAAACCATCATACTTAAGAGCCTTCATAAGCAAGCTCTTCGCTGATTGACCTTTAATAAGTGTTGGGCCAGTCTCTCCGCCTGCTAACATTCCCTTGGCAGTATCAAGAAACAATTCAGCCTTAAGCTTCTTGTTGGTTTGCGCATCTTTTGAATGACACGAATAGCAATGCTGGCTGAGCACTGGGCGGATCTTTTGCTCGAAGAATTTCAACCCCTCATCATTTGCTTCTTGGGCAATTGAATGATTCACAGAAAGACAAAGGGTTATTCCTACTAACGCATATCTCAACATAATGAAATTCCTCATCGAAAGAGCTGTTTATTAAACGCTCACCCTGATTCTCAATTTATTTCTCGACATCGTAAATGAAGGCCTTATCATCTGCGGGTTTAACCCAAACATTTCGAAACTTCACAGGGTTGTTATGATCCTGAAGAAATACCGGCCCAGTCATCGTCTTCTTCTGCATATCCCGAATCTTTTCAAGGTAAGGCGTTGTTCCAAATCGGAACGGATGAAATGTTGACTTCGGTTCGCCAAAGGGTGTGCCATCTTGCACTTTCATTTCGTTGAACCAAACCGTGACGGTGCCGTTCTCGGTAATCGCCCCTGCATCATTACGCCTTGGTGCCCGGTAGCGAATATCAAAGACCTGCCACTCACCTGGTTTTCGGCATGCATTCACAAGAGGTTTCGAAAAACCATACACTGCCCCCGCATCTTCTTGGGTGATTTTTTCCTTATCCTTGCCAAACGAGTTCAGAATTTGAACTTCGTAGTTACCATGAATGTAGACACCGCTGTTGGCAGGGCCCTTTTCAGGTAGCAAAAATTCAACATGGATATCTGCATCACGGAAATGAAGCTTGGAGACGATATGATTCTTGTTCCCTTTGGGTGTGGAAATAAGCATGCCATCTTCAACAGGCCAGTTTACCTTGTCGCCCGCCATGCTCAGAAATAGGTGTTTGCCGTTTTCATCGAGTAGGATGGTAGCGCCCTTTGGTGCCGTGGCTGGAAGCTTGCCTTGATCGGGTTTGAAATCAGAATCAGCACCCAGCACAGCCAGGGAAATTAGAAGAGCAGGAATCATTGGTTTGCCTCAATCGGTGGGGTTTTAGCATATATATCTAAATTACCGTTCCTGAGGCCGATTTGCAACAACCGATTGGCCCAGATGATGGCCCCGGTGCCCTCAAAATCGGTTTTATTATGCTGATATAGGCAGGATTATACCTGCTCTTACCCCCCTCGCCGTCATTCTCCGCGAAAGCGGGGGATCCAGAAATACAAGTAACCAATAAAAAGACAAACCCACCCAGCGCAGTGGGCGGGCTTGAGAGCATCTTTCCCGTCATTCTCTGCGAATGCAGGGAATCCAGAAATACAAGTGGTAAAAAATGCGAGTGGCCCTCACCGGCGGATTTATATCCGCCGCTCGATAAGAAAAGGTGGGCTTGGTATTACCTATTCCCGTTAGCTGACAGCCACGCCTTCGGTATCCGTGGGGTTGCCAGCAAAGAACTCAAATGCCAAATCCAGCGCAGGGAAGTTGAAGCCCTTCACATGGGGGCCGCCGCCTGGGCCTGCTGCCGTGACCAATTCCGAAACCCCATCGCCATTGCCATCGTGCACGCGAACACGAACTCCACCCATGAACTGCGAATCATAGGCTAGGAATCGGCTAATCTCTTCGCGTGTCAAAGGGTCCCATACTGCAACTTCAGGCGCCATACCAGCACCAGCGCCCGTCACAACCATGACCGATCCATCACTGCCCAGATATCCACCTGATACATTCACCCCGCCCCTGAAAGCGGGATCATAGGCATACCACTGGCTTAATAGGGTATGCGTCGCACCATCCCAAACTTTCACATGAGGCGCGCCGCCTGCTCCAGCGCCCGTCACCAAGTCACGGATGCCATCGTCATTAACATCCAATGCGCAAAGGCTCACTCCCCCATTAAAATCATTTGCATAGGCATAGAAGGAAAATAATAAACCAAGATCTTTACCGTTAAAGATTTTGACATGGGGGCCACCCCCAGGGCCTGCGCCCACGAGGATATCCATGACCCCATCCAGGTTAAAGTCGAGACATGCCAACTCGACCCCACCCCTAAATGCAGGATCGAAGGCGAAGAATTTTGTTATCACACGCCCTGTCTGCGAATCAATGATGGCCACTACCGGGCCTCCACCTTGGCCGGCACCCACAACCATGTCGCCTATGCCATCACCGTTGAAATCGCCGTTATAGTCACCTGATGCAACATGAATCTTACCGGTGAATCCAGGAAAAGGATCCTCCACATCGGTGGTTGTATCCGTAACAGGATCGTATACGCTTAGGCTGCTGGCGGCAGAAGTAGTGCTGGTACTGGTGAGCAACTTTGCTGTTGTTGCTAGGGGTTGATATTCAAAGGCACCAATATCTCGATCTGTAAATATACCTAGTCCAGAAACTCTCCCCTCGCCCCTCTGATCACGATTGATGACTTCTCCAAAATCGAGGGCGCTATTAGAAAGAACACTATTGCCTTTATCAATGGCCGGACTGTGTTCAAGCAAGGCCATGGTAAAGGTAGGGCCGCCGTTATTCTGCAGCGGGCCAAGGTGTGGATTAGCAATAATAAAGTTGATAGCATTATCACCAAAGATTTGTCCAGAATGATTTGGATTTATAATATAACCTGTTAAATAAACAATTTCTCCATCATCAACATAATAGTTTCTTTGCCATCGAGGGATAACACCAACGTTATTAAATAAATTTTGGCTACTGTAAACAGAGAACGAATCATCAGACACTATAAGTCGCGATATGAAAGTTTTGGAATCTGTTGGATTACCACTCTGACTATGGTAATCTCCAACATCTACTGTAACCCCGTCAACGTATGCGGTGTCGGCTTGGTTAAAAGCAATTATAGTATTTTCAAGAATTAGTGTTTCACGTAATCCTGGACTATAGTCTCGGCGTGCCAAACCGCCGCCACCCGCCAGCGCCAATGAACCAGCTTCATTATATGCAATAGTGCAATTAAATATTCCTGTTGCGCTAATGGTATAAATGCCACCGCCATATCTTCCTGCTTGATTATAAGCAATGGTAGAGTTGTATATGGTAAAGGGTTCCGGGGGCGTAAATTCATTGATTAAGTAATTTACTCCAAGCGTTAGCGTGTTTAATATTCTAAAGTATTGATGAGGAATAGGAATATTAATCGAACCACCGTCCCTATAGGATGCTATACCGCCGCCATCTACGTCTGCTTTATTATTTATGATAGTGCTATCATAAACATAAAGTTGGCCTTGGTTACCAGAATAAATGCCACCTCCATCCCCTGATCTATATAAAGTGGAATTTTCTTCCTCATGTGCGATATTAGAATCTATGGTAGATCCGTAAACGAAAAGTGCGCCGTTGTTAAAGATCCCACCGCCCTGATACGCTTGATTTCCGAAAATATTAGAATAAAGAATTTCGTTATCGACATGATTTCTATAATTTCCCAAACCAACATCAATAAAGATGCCGCCCCCTTTACCATAGGAAGTATTATTTGAGATAGTTGAATTATTCACAGCTAAGATGGATTCATGCCAACTGTAAATGCCGCCACCGTTCCTGGCTGTGTTTTCTGAAATGGTAGAAGAATCGACTTCAAGCCTTAAACCATTGTTAAAAATGCCGCCGCCCCTGTTTTCCGCAGTATTGTTAGAGACAGTAGAACCTCCTTGGATGGTCACTATCGTATTGCCATCAGCGTAAATGCCGCCGCCGTCACCGTCAAAATTTTTCGCAGTATTGTTAGAGATAGAAGAACCACCTTTGATAGTCAGTATCGTATCGCCATCAGCGTAAATGCCGCCCCCATCGAACCACAACGCAGCATTGTTAGAGACAGTAGAACCTCCTTGGATGGTCACTATCGTATTGCCATCAGCGTAAATGCCGCCGCCATGAAAGCCCGCAGTATTGTTAGAGATAGAAGAACCACCTTTGATAGTCAGTATCGTATAGGCATCGGCGTAAATGCCGCCGCCGCGACCTTCAGCGTCATTAAAGAAGGAATTCAAAACACCTGCATGGTTATCGGAAATTTGGGAATTGGTGATGGTGACTTTTGGGTCTGAGTGATTACTGCCTGTACTGCCTGTACTGCGGATACCACCGCCAACACCATTATATTTGGTTACAGAATTACCCGATATAACGGAATCGGTAATATCGAGGACGCCATTGATGTTATTATAAACACCACCCCCAGAATCCTCCGCCTCATTATCCCTAACGGTGGCATTGTAAATGTTAGCGGTACCGTGGTTGTAAATTGCACCGCCAAAGTCGGTGGCGTTATTACCATAGATTTGGGAATTACCTTGGACATTAAGAGTTCCATAGCGGTTGCTAATAGCGCCGCCTAACCCCGCACTATTGTCTTTAAGCACCGACGATCTACCTACTGTAAAAGTACTTGCATTTGCTGACCCAGGAGTAGTGCGACTGTAAATGGCCCCGCCCTGGTCGCTGGCAGTATTCCCAGATAGTGTGGAATTATAAAGTTCGACATCGGCACCAAAATGGTTGCTAATACCACCGCCATCAGCCGCGGTATTATTGGAAATGGTGCATCTTTGCAAAGTAAGTTCGCTTCCGTCATTTTCGCTTGCGCCATTACGGATGGCACCTCCCCACTCCCCCGCAATATTGTTGGTCAGTACACAATCACTGATACTAACTATACCGCCACGGTTATAAATGGCTGTGCCACTGCCGCTGCCTTTTGCCCCAGAAATCGTAACGCCACTAAGCGTAAAGTCCGCGTCATCAAGTATGTTGAAAATACGAAAGTCCCGATTGTTACTGCCGGTATTACCATTGAGAGTCAAAGTTGCGCTACCCTCTTTGACAATTTCTAGTTTGCCAGCGGTTCCGCGGGCTTCAATGTTCGGAAGTTGGGAAGTCAGATTAATCGTACGGGCAGAACTACCCATATCAAAGACAATGGTGTCATTAGTTATTGTGTTATTGGCCAGATCGATGGCGGCGCGCAAAGTACCTGTGCCTGAATTTCCGAAATTGGTCACCGTGTAGGTGGCGGGGGTGACCCGTTCTTCGAGGCAAAGCAGTTGGGGCTTTAAAAAGGTGGCTTGCCTTTTTCCCTTGCGGACTGGGTTCGTTCCCAAGCGATTGCCAAACCATCTTGCCAGATTAAACTTTGGTAACATTCCCATGAAAAAAGCCCCTATTTAGTACCATTCGCAAAATTAAAAACACTATCGTTTAGGTATTAGTGGTTAAAACTTTGCGAAAGGTTACAGGGGCTGGGAAGTTTTCACAAAATATTATTAGAACGATCCGGTGCCTCCTAAACTTGCACCACCATCAAACCCAGCAGTAAATGGGCTAAATTCTTCTTCCAAGGTAGGTTCGTTAGCTCCGGGCAGGAGAGAAAAGCGTTTCACCCGGGTTGAAGTTCCAGAACCAGTTGCTGCAAGGAAATCGGATCCGTTGCTTACCGCAACCGAAGCAACTCGTACACCACTTGTTTCGGTGGAATCAAAGGCAAAGAATGTTGTTAATAGTTCAAAACTTAATTCAGAATTGGCCATGTCCATGGAATTATGACCATCAACACCCCAAACCGTGACTCTAGGCGCACCCGTGATGGTGCCGGTGAGTATCCTGTAAAATCCACCTTCGGAAACACCCGCATTAAGGCCCACAGCAACATTAACGCCACCGGTATAAGCAGATTCATAAGCCATGAATTGGCCCGTGAGATTCATGAAAATCGATTGGTTTCCGGGAAGAATGGGGGCTTCGTCCGCCATGAAAAAGCGAGAATTCTGCCAGGTTTTAACATGCGAGCCACCGCCAGCGCCAGCGCCAGTGATAACAGAATTAAATCCAGAGCCATCAATATCGCCTACTGCAACGGTAACACCGCCCCGGAAAGAGGGATCATAGGCAAAGAACTGGGTGAGTACATTGCCGGTTCTGCCATCGAAAATATTAACTTGAGGGCCACCGCCAGGGCCAGCACCAACCACGATATCAGCAAAGCCATCCGCGTTGAAATCCCCCCCAGCGACATCAACGCCGCCCCTGAAATCCGAGGCAAAGGCAAAGAAGTCTAAAAGGGTGGTGGTAAAATTAGTTGCGCCATTAAACACGATGACCCTTGGCCCACCGCCTACGCCTGCACCAACAATCAGGTCGGAGATACCATCGTTGTTGACATCCGCCACCGCAGTTTGAAGACCGCCTGTGAAGGATTCTTCAAAGGCAAAGAAGGTGTTGAGAGTGCTGTTATCAAGGCTGTTGAAAACGGAGACTCTGGGCCCACCTCCTGATTCAGCACCCGTTACATATATCGGTATTTCGGGCTGGGTATTTACCAGCGCCATCATGCCCATATCTTCATGGTGAAGAATATGGCAATGATTAACAAAGGCTCCGGTAAAATCGAGAGGTTTGATGCGTATTACTACCTTTCCAGGAGTTACAACCCCAGTGATGGGATCGGTAAAGGCAGCAGGAACATTTACATCATCTTGATACCATTGCTGAGGCGTGGTGACATTCAATGCAGGATTGAGAGGCGAAAAAACAGACATAACCTGAAAATGATTTACATGAATATGCAAAGGGTGAATAGAAGTAGAAACATTAGTAATCACCCATTCTTCCACAGTGTTCAATCTCTGCTGATAAATGGGCGGATTAGGAAATGTCTCGCCATCCATAAAGAATTGGAAATTACTGGGATTTTGCGAATAAGTGAAGCTGCGATTTACAGCAATATCCGCTGCGGGAACGACAGCCAAATCTTGATAAAATCTTTCTGCAGTCAGCGTAGTTGGAGTTGGAAAAGAAGGAACTGCGGTACTCAAAGTTGAAGTTAAATTGATAAAGCCTGTAAAGTTAGGATCAGGCGGATTTACTCCAAAATTTAATTGGGTTGGGGCCCCAGTATTACTTGCAGCAGAATAAGACAATTGAACATTTTGACCTGCCGAGCCTGCTGTTACCAGAATGGAATAGCGAGCGCCCGATGGCATATAAACAGGTGTTCCAGCAGGGATAGTTACCGGGGTACCATAAGCAATACCATCCTGGGCTACGATAATGATAGGTAAGTCAGTGTTTGTTGAGGCATTTTTTAAAGTAAGCCTTGCATTGGTCTGCGGGGTCATATTGACAATCGACCATACTTCGGTTTGGCCCGGTGCCACGTCGATGGTTGGATTCATTAATGCATTGATGGTGAGTTGTGGCAATGGTCTAGGTGTTGGTACCGGTGATGTAATTGGACTTGATGCCCTTCGGTAGTCACTGATATATTGTGTGGCAAGCCCCTGATCCGCTAAGTTTTGATATTGAAGTGCCATGGTTCTACTTGGCAAGCCGGCCAATTGTGAAATATTGCTATCTGATGCACCAACGATCAGCATATTCGACATACCACGGGCAATCTGATCATCAGAAAAATAATGTCGATGATTATGCATCCAATAAAGGCCATCGGGTTGGTTGGCTGCAATATGGTATTCATAAACAAAACCCATACCAGCAGGGACTGAAAGCAAAACATTATCAGAACTTCCAGTTGGTGAAATATGCAAGCCGTGCACATGATTATTAATCGGTTCTTCCATAACTGGAGGATCTGAAGGCGGTGTTAATTGAGAGGCCCCTTCAGGATTAACCGTATCAATGGTAAGGTTATCCAAATCATTAATCATGCGGATACGAAGAATATCACCTCGTTGAACTTTTAGAGTGGGCCCGGGATAGGTATCACCACTGGAAATGGAAGAGGGCACGCCATTTACAGATGATACGCCGTTGCCATCGTTAATTTGCCAAGCATAGGTTAAAAAGTCACTTGTAAGAATAGAGGTGATGGAACCATTAACGAGAGTTTCCAGAGGTTGCTGGGATTGATGGGCGGTGAAGGTAAGATCTAAAATACGAGTGTTTGGATTGCTTGAAATTACAATGGGTTCAACATATGCCGAGGGCGTAAGTCTATCTTCCAATTGAAACAAGGAAGGCCTGAAAAAACTGTTCTTTTTCTTCTTCATATTCATTACTAAGTACCCATATATTAATAAATAAATGCATTCCCCTTTGGAGTTGAACCAGAAGGGTTGTATTTACTTAGTGGTTAAAAGTTTGCGAAAGGTTACAGGGTTTGGGTATTTTTCACAAAATATTTAATGAAGAGTGTTTGGCCCGAATATTTAGCGAGCCAATGTGCAGAAAATGAACTAAATATGCTATTATTGACCTAAGAATTGATACCGGGCATTAAGCAAAAGGGATTGCCTAACTATAAGCATGGTGATCAATTTGGAAGTTTTTTTGGAAAAGCATTCTGGTATTCCGACAAGGTTACTTTGCCATCTTTATCTTTGTCTGCGATTCGTATTTTTTTCCACGCAAGCGGGGGTACTTCTGCCTCGGTGAGGGAACCATCCTTATTGACATCTAACCGACCAAAAATCATATCCGGTGCTGGCATATTCTCAGGGCTGACAGGCATATGGCGTTTTTCAGCCCTACTAATTATTATGGACCATTTAGATTTTTGCTCCGGGTTCAAAATTTGGGCGACCTCATTGCTCAAGACTTCGAATTCCGCCATCTGTTTTGGAACAAATTCCGCCCGGACAGATTCCATAGAGGCATACCGTTGGCGCATGATCTCTTCCACTTTTCGTGCCTGTTCATCGTTAAGCCCCAATTCAGATTGAAGCTGGGGAAATAGCCGATCCATCACTTGTTGGGGATGCCTTATCATAAAATTCATTCGATCGCGCATCCAATAACCACCAGCAGCAAATCCAACAATTCCACCACTAATAAAAATGATTGAAAGCGTAAAAATTCGCGACCAACTGCGTTGCCCGCTAGGCGGAGTAATCATATCAACAGCGGGGTTTGTACTCATGGCAACACCGTGACAAACAGTTGAACAAATGCAAAAAGCGTATCTTCACCAGCACCCAGATAGAATGTAGCCAAGGCAGCACAGGCAGCTACGAATGAACCAACACCAAAAAACAAATCAACTTTCTGCGTTGGGATGCGGTAGTTTTGCCTAGCATGAAGAGTGTCAAGCACCCGGTCGGCAACGGATACGGGCAAGATTGATTCACTGCGGGCTTCAATCGCAAGCTTTTCAAACATATCCAATTCATTATTTTTCATGAGGCACCTTTTGCAATCAGTTTTTTTAGGCGGTTTCGCGCCCGATAAGCCCGCACCTTTGCACCTATAAGAGTCCATCCCGCTAAATCTGCAGCCTCCGCCATGGTACAACCATCCACATAAAGCAATGTCAGAACCAAACGATCAGGTGGCGTAAGTAGCGCCAGCAAGGTATAAACCATCTCAGGCGCTGCAATACTTTCCACCGGGTTTGGAATCGTCCCACGAAGATGTTCCCAAGCATTTTCAGGCAAAGTGATCTCATTGACCAAGGATTTGCGACTGCGCCAATACCGGTATCCCACCCGAACCGCCACCTTACGCAACCAATGTAACCAAGGCGCCGTGCCCCTATAACTTCTCAAACTCATATACGCTTCAACAAATATATCATGCACAAGCTCTTCCCGAACAGAAGCATCACGACTGAACCGGGACATCTGCTGGGAAATTATTCCCTGATACCTAAGCACCAACCGCCGATACGCCTCGCCGTCACCAGATAAAGTAGCAGCAATATCACTTGCATCTTCCTTAGCGAAGCCAGGCGTTTCCAATAACAATTCTCGCGCAAAAATCTTTGGTTTCAAATAGGACTGAAAAGGGAGATTAACAATTTCCTGTACTTTCGCAACCATCTAGATTATTCTGCGGCTTAGCTATTGAGTCAACACCAAGAATGGATTTACTTTGCACTTTGTTTGCGGAAGGCTTCAAACTCCTTTTCAGTGATCAGCCCATCGCCATTGGTATCGGCCTTGGCAATTTTAGCCCAGGCAAGCGGTGGGAGTTCAGATTTCTCAATGGCTCCATCTTTGTTGGAATCGAAAGTGTTCACAATTCTTGTAAAACTCGGTATACCACCAGGCCTTTGCTGGGCATGAACTTTTCCCAGCACACCTATTGTAATGGTGAAGGCCAATATTACGCCAAACCAAAAACCAATCTTCATTACCTTCTCCTATCTAGGAGTTGAATTGATCCTTCTATAAGTTAAGTGGTGAAGAATTGAAGAAAGGTTACATGATAATTGGAATATCTAAAAAATATTTTAAGGCCGATATCCAAAGCGGGTAGGTTTTTTTTTAAATGGCATAATACTATGCGCAAATAAAGAGACCTGACCCGAATGCCATTCTATGCAAAGCTATTGTTTTTATTGTTTTATAAGCAATTGGCGGTACAATTTATTGTGCATATTGATGACCATACTAGAACTCAAGCGGCGGCGGTAACAAAGGCACGCCGAGCCGGGTATCCTGAAATGCCGAGCCGAAATCGTTATTATGAAACCAAAGGAGATTACCATGATTCAAAACACCGCATTTACGGATGCACTGGATGCCGTGGAACACCTGGACCCTGACGCCCAAGCGGAATTGATAGCCGTTTTAAATCGTCGGCTGGCCGAGCGAGGTCGCGAACGCATCGCCGCAACGGTTGAGCAGGCGCGACGTAAATTCGCATCTGGACAAACAAAACCCATGACAGCCTCCGAAATCGTGGGCGAGGCCCTCTCGTGAAACGCCTGCTTTTACAGTCACCGGCCTTTGGGCGCGACTTGAAGAAATGGCTGAAGTCGCATTCTGACACAGCAGATTCGATTGCCAAGACCTTGGAGCAATTGTCTGCCGACGCAAGCCATGTCATTGCGCTCGCACAAACTTAGCGGCGCTCTGGAGGGTGCTGGTCGGTCTATGCTCCCGATGACTTTTGGATTACTCAATAATTTTGCGTTTATATGCTTAACGATCCGGTGAGGCCACCGAATGAATTGGTCTCGACGCCAAGCCTCTGCAAAATGGTGACGAAGAGTTTTGTCAGTGGCAATTCTTCCACTTCAACCTTGCCCTGCCAACCAGAATCGGTATCGATTCCTGCGCCCGCTTGATTGTCTTCATTTCCCTTACCAAACTTAAGATACCGGCCGTTGTTGAAGCCGAGGTTCTTACCGCCCGCAGAAATGATCGGATAGTTGCGTGAGAGGTGGAAACTACTGGAAGCAGATCCATGCATTGCAAAAGTATTATCCAGCATATTGCCTTTACCGTTAGGCTCTGGAGTATCCTTTAATCGCTGCACAAAGCGCCCGAACTCTTGAGCCTGATAGCGATTATAGGTGCCAAGATTCTTCCAGCCATTAGGCTTCTTGACTTCATGCGTTAGGTGATGAGCTGCATGAAGGCCAACAGCGAGTGAAAGCAGATCATGTGGGCCTTCGCCATTTTCTCTTCCCAGTTGAAATGTCGCAACGCGGGTTGAATCACTTAAAAATGCAAGATAGATCAGTTCATACATCGTCTGAAAGTAAAGCTTTGCTTCCTTGGGTTCGGCTTCCAGATGCAGATTGCGGGTATCAACCTTTGGGATTGGCGTATCGATCCATTTTTGTGCCTTTACAAGCTTCAACTCGGTATCGCGTACTGCATCAAGATAATGCTTGAGGGTTTCTTGATCTCGTTTCGAGAGTTCGCGCCCAAGGGATCGAGTATTTTCAATCAGCAGATCTAGCGCACTCTTGCTTCTCGCAAGTCTTGCAGCGGCATCTTTATTACTTGTCACAAACAGCATGTCGAAAATCTGCTTGGGCTTATTCATCGCGGGGATCGCCCTGCCTTCACGATTGAAGGATTGGGTCTGCGCACCACGAGGGCCGCCAACGCCACCATTGGTCGACATCACCAAGGAAGAATGCCGGGTGAGGGAATCTATTGTCTCTGCATAGGCCTGATCAAGAGAGATCGTATTTTGATAAGCGCCATGCCCGCCAATGGGTGCGCCCGTCAAATACTGATCAGCATTGGAATGGCCATGAACCTTTCTTGCAACGGGATGCGACAACCCGGAATAAATCGTGATATCACTGCGCAAGGGTTCGAGCACATCGAGAACTTTAGTCAACTTAAAATCTTTTTCGCCACCTTGAGGAAACCAGCTCCAATCCTTCCATGCAGGATCGTTCTTAAGAGGTAAACCAACACCATCGGGGTGGTAGATACTTACAAATCGTTTCGGGGTGTCGTTCGCATTTGGTTTACCCAATGCAAAGGTTTCAAACCAAGGCAAAGCCAAGGCAACTCCGGTACCCTGAAGATATGTCCTACGACTCAGTAATGCAGATTTGTTGTTCATCGTCTATTCCTGAAACTTAATTAGAGTTAAAGAGGTTGCTACTGATGATCAGATAGATCAAGTCGCCAAGTTTATCATCATGCTGCCTAAACTGTGCAGTCAAGCTATCAATGTCTGCACGGTCGCCAAAAGAAAGCGGCCTGCCTAGGGCATATGCGGTAAGTTTATGTACCATTGCCCGGGCAAATTGATCTTGTCGCTCTGCCAGCAGATATCGCTTTACCCCATCGATGCCTGCCAGAGTCTGGTGATTAAACAGTTCAGATGTCGCATCGACCGGTTTGTTCTTGATGCTGGTGCGGAAGATTCCCATAGCATCGTAGTTCTCAAACGCAATGCCCCACGGGTCGATCTTAGCATGGCAGGAAATACAAGCAGCCTTGTTCCTATGATCAACAATTCGTTCTTTCAAAGTCATTTTTAGAATTTCGGGATTCGTCAGGTCGACTTCCGGAACATTCGGTGGCGGGGGCGGGGGTGGATCGTGCAGAATGCGTTTCAACATCCAGACGCCACGTTTCAGGGGATTTGAATCTTTGCCATCGGAGTTCATTGCGAGCATCGCAGCGACCGTCAAAATACCGCCCCGATTCGATTGAGCTGTGATTGGCACTTTGCGGAAATGCGGGCCGTATATTTTTGCAAGCCCATAGTGTGCCGCTAACTGTTCATTCACAACTGCGTAATCAGAATGAATGAAATCCATGATGCTGCGGTTTTGCTTAAGGACTTCATCAAAGAATGCGATTGGCTCTTCCTGGATCGAATCTCTCAAGGGTGCAGGGATATGAGTCACATTATTCAAGCCATCCAAACCCAGCCATTGCTCAACGAAGTTTTGGGAGAACCTTCTTGCGCGCGGATCTGCCAGCATTCGTTTAACTTGCGCCGCAAGCACATCTGGTTTTCTTAACTTACCTTGCTCTGCGAGTTTCAAAAGTTCATCATCGGGAATACTGGACCATAGAAAAACAGAGAGCCGACTAGCCAATTCTAGCTCGCTAATATTTGTAGATTTAGTCTTATCTGTCGAAACTCTTTGAGTCAGGTAGAGGAACTCAGGCGTGGCCAGCGCGGTTGCCAGTACTTCCACCATGGTATCTTCGAAAGTCGAAAATCCAGGCCGGTACTTCGCAAACAGACCCATGAACTGATCGACTTCCAAAGGGGTGACGGGGCGACGCCAAACATTTCTGAGGAATCGATTCAACACCTCACGGCCATAGATTTGTTCGTTACCTTTGTTGGCACTTTCGATGAAAATGTTGGTGTGAGTTTTCGGCGGCCATTGCTCATAGAACGGAGCGCTGATTTCAATCGTATCGATCAGAACACTAAGTTTGTCTTCCCCTTTAAATGCGTTAGACACATTTTGAATATGCAGGAACTCATCTCTTCTGGGATATGCTGTGGGGAGTTTCCGAAACGGGTTACGCTGGATATCACTTAATTGAATATCGAAATGAATAAATTCGGGCTTGTCTGCAGATGCGGTAACCGGGATATCTCGCTGACTAATAACCTGCGAGAAGTTGGCATCATTGCTGGTGTGGGCGCTTAGCATCAGACGCAGGCTTGCATATTCATCAGGGTTCATGGTCGAACGCCCTGCCCTGATACGAACGCGCATGTTCCCTTCATCGGGAAGAAAGCGATCCAGATCCAATTTCAACTCGTTGGATGATGGAAGAAGCAGAACAACAGGCGAAACATCTGGGGTTTGCCCAGCAACAGCGTTTGCCTTGGGCGCAAACTTTACAGCGGGAAACGGTATGCTCTCACCAGTCTTTTGATCAAGCAACTGCTGCTGATTTTTTGGGCTTTTCGAATTCTTTTTACCCTTTACAACTTCTTTGGTATCTTTTTTAGCTACAGCCTTTTCCATCTCTTGCTGCATTGAAATGATGTAGGTGACAGCTTCCGGACGACGATCACCACTTACCGTGGCTCGCTTCAGCGCCCGTAGTGCGATATCACGATAAGTTTCAAACTGCATGGAAGAAATCTGCAACAACTCTGAACTATTCTTGAATCCATCTTCCGTTACGCTTTCTGGGGGCAACTTGTTCGCAAGCGAATAATTCAAGCCAAGCAAGTCCTGCAGGGCGTAATCATACTCGTACTTGGTCAGCCTACGAAAAGAGGAATGATCTTTGGTGTTACGACGAACTAGAGATGCCTTGTTTAATTCTTCGCTAAGCCAATCAACCATGTTGCCACGATCATTGTTGGCGAGCGCATAACCCGGTTCGTCCGCAGGGGGCATTTCAGAATTGCTTACTGCGTTGTAAACTTCACGCCATCGTTCAACATCGGGGCCGGTTAGCAAATCAGGGTTCAGTTGATCGATGCGAAACCTACCCTCAGATTTTTTAGCGCCATGACAGTTTATGCAGCTCTTTTTCAAGATCGGCATCACCGACTTCTGGAAGTAGGCGACATTGGCCTTAGGGATCGCATCAGTAGCTTTTGGGGTCGACTTGGTTTCCTTCAAGAATCTGGATTTTGCGCGCCCTTGTTCTTTGGCAGATTCTAAAGTAATTGGTGTCACCTGAACATCCGCTGATAGAATCGTGGATGCGCTGACAAGTACAATCAAAAGAGTAAGCTTTAAAGTCTTCATAGGCAGGTTTTCGATCTTAGCCAAGCTTCGGCATGCAATTGTTTGTAAAGACGAACGCATGGTTCTAATTCATCAATTCTGCGAGGGAATAATAACTTAAGATTATCTGCGTCTTCTGCAGAAGTAAAGCCTAATTCCGCCCTCGAACAACAGCATTTGAAGTGCTAGGCTGCATATCTCGACCCAAATGGGCCTCTGCGAAAGGAAGCGCAGGTTCAAAGCTAAAACTTCCTGCAATAAAATGCATCAAACAGAAGGAAATACGCAGGGTAAAGTTCACCTGCCTAAGTCCATGACAATTCATTTCAATCTTTGAAGCAAAGCATTTAGAACGCTCTCACACGCAGGATCAAGCATCGGTTCATGGGCAGAAGGGATGGTGTCGCTACCCCCAAAAATGAAAGGCGTTAGCGCATAAATCGGAACACAAGCAATATTCTTATCCGCAGTTATAACCCCAACTGTTTGGGATTGGCTTCCCGTCTTCAATGCTACCAAGGGGCGAAGCGATTTATTTTCACTAAGATCGAAAGTCCATGGGCAGTAAGGATTATGCCAACCTGCTCCGGTTTTGGCAGGATGTGCAAACTTTAAACCAGGCAGATCAATTCCAGCTATTTCAACGCCTGACATCAGGAACTGGTCATCAGTGACTGGAAGATTGCTTTTATCATCCTGCCGCTTTCTTGCTTTTTCAATCACTGCAAGCGATTTGGGCATATTCTTAGCCATACCCATTATCCAAAGTATGCGCCCACCATCTTTTATGTAGCGCGCCAAACCCTCTTCCAAATTTTCCAAATTAAGCGAGTGATAACTCCGGTATGATGCCGCAACGATGATCATTACAGGAACTTGCTTGGGCGATGGAAAACCATCAGCCATCAAATGCCTGACATCAAAAGTCGCATATGAACGGCCAGAGCGTTGCAAAGTGCGTGCGATGGCAACAGATGGTACACGGCTCGCAAAGCCAAACATCGCGCCGTTCATTGCCCACGTTGGCTCAAGCAATATGCCAACCGCTGGTGCTTGATCTGGTTTTAACTTTTGAAGAATAGGCGCATACAAAGCTTCATCAGCAATGTTGCGATCTTTCAAAATCCGAGCAACATCACCTTCATGGGCTTTTTCAATTTCCGCTGTTATCTCAAGTTTCATGTCTGTCTGGGCAAAACGAATTGCAACCTCAACATCACGCAAAGTTCGCACTACAGCCCAGGCCCCAAGCTCGCCTATGTTCTTCCATAGTTTATTCCTTGCAGCAATATCTTGCTTATCAACCCAGCCTACTGCACCTTCAAGGATACTGACACCACGCGAATTGCAATAGGCGGCCCCCTCCTGACCATAGAGCATGATTTCCGTGAGTGTTTTTTTAACATCTCGTTGATCATCTTTAAGTATCTGCCTTGCGATTGCATCATTAAAGGCATCTGCGCCACCCGTGGTATCTCGTGCGGTATCTGCCAGATCAAGCAACGAATTGATCTTCGAATAATCCTTGCCATTTGGAAGCTTCAATTTCCAATCTGCCCATGCATAAGTCGCTGTATGAACAAGGGGATCATGATTGCACGCAGACATATCAGAGATAACATGCGAAAGCGTTGCAATCCAATGTGCAGTATGTGCTGCATGCTTTTCGCGCAGAGCATCCACCAGCATGATGAAGCACATTGCAGCCCCGCGCTCGGAATGAAGTTCATAGCGGACTTTAAGCTTGGCACCGGTTAATTTCGCAACTGCAGCATCCCCGATATCTTTGGCAAGAAAAGGCTCGAAGCTATCCGGATAATGGCTGGCATGTAGCACCGCTTCCTTGATGATCTCAGGCGTTAAGGTTTTGCGTAAATCTGCGGGCAGCCTAGCAATGATGGCTCGCATGATATCATCATGGCCCGGGCCCCAAGAATACGCGGCTTCTGGAATTGCCAAAAAAGCAACAACCATAAAGAAACAAATGCGTTTGATAAAGCTCATGAATTCAATCCCATTACTTTTGTTTAAGGTAACTTTGGGCGAGCAATTCCCCCAACTGAACAATGCCCGCAGTGGTTATCACCAACTTCTCTTCCTGTTTGGGAAGATCAAATGCCTTGATGTAAATAAAGGCGGAATCTGCTGCTGCAATTGCAGCCAGATTTGCAGTTACATCAATCGCATTTAGGCCCTTCTCAACAGTAGGCTGCTGTTGACTGACATACCATTTAAGCGAAGGTAACGACAAATCCTGCCGACTCTTTACGATCGTGGATTGCAACCATTTTGCAGCATCTCTCCGGTATTGCCCCATGGACATTTCGTTTTCGCCCACATGATAAAAAACACCTGCGAGTTCTACCTGATGGCCTTTAACTTGAAGCTCCTTGATGGAGTCTTGAATGAAGGTGATGAATTTCGGATAGAGGTTTAGCTCTTTCGCTTCAGTCCCTTGAGGGGTCCAATCGTTCATCTGCGAACCGCTGTGCGTAAACTTAGCGATGGCGATGTTGCCAGATACTTTGCCTTGCAATGTTTTCCCGAAACTGAGTTCGGGGCCGAAGGTGCCATAAAATCCAGCAGGGCCCAAAGGTTCCCAACCATCAGAAATCTTATAGCCACCACCAATGCAATATTTATAAGCTATTTTTGCATTGTCATTCGCCAGCGACTCTTGGCCACCAAGCGCCTGAAGTTCTTGGGTAAAGGCCCGCTCACCTTCCATGTTGCGATGGCCTGCAAGTACAAACAACTTCACTGCGCTTCCTTTTTCATAAGGCCAAACCTTTAGCGGGCGGGCGATGTTTGTATTTTTCCCGATCGTCTTCAAATAGGCATCAGCGTAATTAACACCATGTTCTAGCTGGCCTAAAGTTCCATAGTGGTAATGCAATCCTGTGCCGCCACCAATTTCAACTGCATCATGTGAGGTGGGAATATATTGCGCTAACGGATCCATTTCGGTAACGAACTTTTGCCCTACTCTGATTGCATACATGTTAGCACGATTGTCCATGCCCCAAACCGTCTTGGTGCAAAGCTCGCCAATATAGAATTTCAGCTTTGGTGTCTTGAGGTCGTTACGCCATTTGGCTAGAAAGTTCTGCAGGTTTTTACCATAGTTCGGTTTGAACTCTTTGCTGAACATATCGTTTTCACCCTGATGCCACATAAAGCCTTCGATGCGATAAGGCACTTTCATTTTGTCCAATTCGGCCAGGGATGACTGGATCAATTTTAATGCTAACGGGTAAAGTTTAAAGCCACTCGGATCATCTGGGTTCCAATCGCCACCCAAGGTAGTTCCACCAGCAGCACACTTGATGATTGCAATGGGCGCCTTGATTTCTTGCGAGACTTTTCTAGCAAAGCTAAGCTCGGGGCCAACCACATTATCAACCGGCTTCAATGCAACCCACCCATTAGATACAACCTTGTTTTCACGGCCAAGATTGTAAGAATACAAAACCTTCTCCTGTGGCATATCCAAACCAGCAAACGGTGGGAATCGTTTGATGTCCTTCACTTTAGAATCTGAACCCACCATGTTGGATTGGCCTGCAAAGATAAAGACACGCAAAGTCTTATCATCAGAATCTTTTTCCTGAGCCATCAATGGAAAGTTTACACCACTCACAAAGAGCGATGCAAAAGCCATCAAAAATAGGTAGTTCTTATTCATTATGAATGTTCCTTTAAAACTTCGATTGTAACGAGCCATGCCATCCATCAAAAAACTCACCCACCCAAACGACGATCAAAATACGCCATGTGGGTGGGTGCGATGTTTTCAAAACCGATTAACGATCCTT
>JBIIMS010000014.1:0-106312 GCA_044337875.1 Gemmataceae bacterium | reverse complement strand
CGGCCCAGTTAAAGTTGTCTCAGGCGACTTCAACAACGATGGAGTAGCTGAAATCGTCGCAGGCGCAGGCTTCGGCGGCGGACCAGCTATCGCTGTCCTTAATTCCCAAACCGGCGAAGTCATGGAAGCTTTCTTTGCCTTCGATCAAGCCTTTACCGGTGGCGTCTTCGTCGCAGTGCAAGATACAAACGGGGATGGAATTTTAGATATCATCGCAGCCGCTGGCCCAGGCGGCGGACCAGAAGTTCGTATCTTCAATGGCGCAAACCTAAACCTTCTTCGATCCTTCTTCGCATACGCAGAAGATTTCACCGGCGGCGTTAGCGTTGCATCCATCGACTTCAACAACGATGGCATCCTTGATCTAGTTACCGGCGCAGGCCCAGGTGGCGCTCCCCATGTTAAAGTCTATGACGGCGCTACCAACTCAATCATTAGCCAATGGTATGCCTACCCAGTAACCTTCACCGGCGGCGTCTTCGTCGCAGTAGGCGATATAGGCAACGATGGCGCCTTCGAAGTAGTCACCGGCGCAGGCGCTGGCGGTTCACCCGTCGTTGCAGTATGGGATCCTAGTACCGGTGCATTACTTGCCCAGTTCATGGCCTACGCAGAAGACTTTACCGGTGGCGTTCGTGTTGGCATCAACGATGGCAACACTGATGGCATCGCAGATATTCTCACCGGCGCAGGCCCAGGCGGTGGCCCTCAAGTTAATGTCTTTAGCTTCCCAGCTTTGGATCTGCTGTTCTCCTTCTACAGCGGCGACCCAGCCAACACCGGCGGCGTATTCGTGGGCTAATTTCTTAGTGACTTTCAAACAACCTAACCCCATCCACATCTTTGAAGTGGGTGGGGTTTTCTTTTTGACTCGCATCATGCAAAAATAAGAGACCCATGGAACGCAGTCCATGAGCTTTACTTTTACTTTTACTTGCTTTTTCTTCCCCCAACTCCCAACCCTCTTTTCAATGCCCTTAAGCCCACCCACTGCGCTGGGTGGGTCTCTTCCTTTTACTTCTCATTAATTGATATGAGCTTGTTTAAAGACAGAGTAGTTGCGATGGGGAAGCCCCACTACAACTTCTCCATTTGAACCTTTGGATTTTGCACCCGCTTCAATGTCAACTTCGGGTATACGGAGTTCCATTCTTGGCATTTAATATCTAGGCGGTGTCTTTCACCCTAGTGCAACTAATATCGGCCAGTTCGGCAAGCTCACTGCCCGTAGCGAAGGAAACCCGGTCCCTGAGCCTGTCGAAGGGGCCCTCCCAAAACAGTATATTTATACAGTCGCTCACGCATCCGGCTCTGAATGATGTGTTTTGTTTCCGTGTCTAAAATATTTTTTCTCTTTTTTTCCGTGTCTCTGCTTCTGCTTATTTCCGTGAAATTCCGTGTTAATCCGTGGCAAATGCTTATTCTTAATTAACGTCGCTCACGCATCCGGCTCTGAAAGAAGTGTCTTCCTTCCGTGTCTCTGCTTCTGCTTATTTCCGTGTAATTCCGTGTTAATCCGTGGCAATGCTTATGCTTTGTTTTCTGTCTTTTCTTCCTTCCGTGGCAAATCTTCTGATTTCTTGCCTAACCGTCGCTCACGCATCCGGCTCTGAAAGAAATTGTGGGTAAGAATAAGCTCAGAATACCGTGGGCTTTATATCTACATCAAGACTTGTAAAAATGCCCTGCTTCCATGCTTCCACCGAAAGAGCAGCCATGGCTGCATTATCCGTACACAGGTTTTTCTCTGGGAGATAAAGTTCGATGCCATTAAGCTTAGTATCTTCAAGTAGTTTTTGCCTGAGTGTTTGATTAGCGACAACCCCGCCGCCGACTGCCAGCCTTTTCAAACCGGTTTTTTTCAAAGCTTGAAGAGCCTTGGAAACCAAAACATCGACCACAGCTTTTTGAAACGATGCAGCAATATCTGCTCGTTTTTTGCCTGCCTCAACTATTACGGGCCTTGCCTGCCCTGGGGGCGCAATCGTATAGAGCACCGCAGTCTTTAATCCACTAAAACTAAAATCAAGGCGGTCTTCATAAAAGAAAGACTTGGGAAACGCATATTCAATTGGGTTACCACCAAGCGCTTCACGCTCTACCGCAGGCCCACCCGGGAAACCCAAACCTAGCAATGCTGCAACTTTATCGAACGCCTCGCCGGCAGCATCATCAATGGTGCCCCCTAGCCTTTTCATTTCCAATGCGGTCTGGCATTCAAACAAAATACTATGCCCGCCACTCACCACCATGCCAACACAAGGAAAAATATCCTTCCCGGCAGACATCCTGCATGCATAGATGTGGGAGTGAACATGATTGACAGCAATCAAAGGGACATTCAATCCAAGGGCAATCATTTTGGCAGCGCTAAGGCCCACGAGAAGAGCCCCAGCAAGGCCTGGCCCGTTATGCACTGCAACAGCACTGATTTGAGAAACAGGCATATTCGAATCTTGCAATGCTTGCAAGATAGATTTGTTTAGCAGTTCCATGTGGGCGCGTGCTGCAACTTCAGGCACCACACCACCAAAACGCTCATGCCATTTAAACTGCGAGGCAACTACGCTTGAAAGAACCTCAAGCTTCTCGTTGAATATTGCAACCGAGGTTTCGTCGCAAGAAGTTTCAATAGCAATGATGTTCGCCTGATTCAAAGGAGCCCCTGCTTTCAAAACAAAGACTACTTAGAGAAGTTTAAAAGTGCGAATGGTTCCTGCCAGCGGGCGGATTGCCTGAAGAACTCCAGTGGGTTATCAAAAACAACCTTTTGAATCGCAGCTTCGGGGTGCCCTCGCCTGCGCATTTCAAGAATTAATTCTGGTACAGCAAGAGGGTCGGATTTGCCCCAGTCTCCTGCACTGTTTGCCATGATCTTTTCCGTTCCAACCATTTCGATAATATCTACCGCACGGGCGGGAGTGCATTTGGTTGTGGGGTAAAGAGTCATGCCACACCAAAAACCATTATCCAAGGCAAGTTTCACCGTATGCTCTTCAACATGGTCGATACAGACCCGATGCGGTTTCACCCGAGTATCGTTTTTAAGCATATCAACGATCATTCGCGTGCCTTTGTATTTATCTTCCAGATGCGGAGTATGAATCAGAATCAGTTCATCAGTTTTGGCAGCTAGATCCATATGCTCTTGAAAAATAGTTGCTTCATTTTTCGTATTCTTGTTTAAGCCGATCTCGCCTATGCCTAGCACATTCGGCCTTTGCAGAAACTCAGGAATCATGGCAATCACATCACGCGAAAGCGAAACATTCTCTGCTTCCTTGGCATTGATGCAAAGCCAAGAGAAATGTCGGATCCCAAACAATGCTGCTCTTTTGGGTTCCACTTCCACCAAGTGGTGAAAATAATCCCGAAACCCTTCTGCAGAACCGCGATCAAAGCCAGCCCAAAACGCAGGTTCACTAATGGCCACGCAGCCACATTGTGCCATGCGGTGGTAATCATCCGTTACGCGGGAAATCATATGAATATGCGGGTCGATGTACTGCATTTTTCATGCCTCGATTAGTTAGTAACGGGGGGTGGGGATTTCCCAATTTGCATCATAAGGCAGGGAAAAGAGTTTTTGGATCTGCTCGGCTTTATGCGCAGAGCTACCTTGCAGGATTTTCAATGCTTCAATAATGCGACAGATTTTTACATCTTGACGAACAAGTTCTGCAGCATCGCCCCGAGTTAAACGATCCAATATTGCGGCTATGTCTAACAGTTTGCATCGGGCTTCCAAAAAACTTTGTTCCAGCACTTTTGGAGCTGCAACTGCTTTTACTCTGGGATCCATGATTCGTTCTCCAACTAGCTTTTGGTCTGGTACTTTTTCATAACTTCAAGGGAAACCAATGAGTTTAAACTTCCCGATCGTAAGCCATCCATATCCAATGTAATAAATCGGAACCCTAGCGCATGAAAATATTCGGAAAGGTTTTTACGAGCCTCTGGGTCTGCGAGTTTCGCAATGTCCTCAAAAAGAAGCTCGATCCGGACAAGTTCATCATGATGAAGCCTAACCCTGCAATCGCGAAGGCCCAACGATTTAAGATAGATTTCAGCTTTTTCAATTCGGGCAGTTCGGTCTGTAGTTACAGCAACACCGGGGGCGATTCTGCTGGAAAGGCAAGGCGAGGCAGGTTTATCCCAAACTTCAAGGTTCCAATATTGAGCCAGTTCGCGTACTTCTTTTTTACCCAAACCAGCTTCTTGCAATGGGTGCCTAATGCCTCGTTCTTTCGCAGCCTGCAAACCAGGCCTGTAATCGCCCAAGTCATCCTGATTGGCGCCACTGCATATTATTTGCGCATTTAATTCCGAAAGCTTCTTCAGAATTGTTTCATACAGCTCACTCTTACAAAAATAACACCTATCGCCTGCGTTTTTTGTGTAATCTGGGTTGTCAAACTCCGAGGTCAAAACAATTTGATGCCTTAGGCCTATTGTTGCTGCCAGCTTTTTTGCTGCCTCGATATCGTGGCGTGGCACACTAGGGCTATCAGCAGTTATTGCAATAGCCTGGTCTCCGAGGGCAAGTAAAGCAGCTTTCGCTACCACTGCACTATCCACCCCCCCACTTAGTGCGACGACAACGCCATCCATATTTTTAATAATGCTGATAAGTTTCAAAGCATTTGAAGAAACCAAGGTTTGCAAAATAAGCTCTCCATTTTAGGAACTACTTCTATTTTAAGGAGGTTGCTAGGAAGGGAAAGGGAATAAGGGAGTTTGCTAGCCAGTTAGGCAAAATTTATCCGCCTGAGTAGCCTGTTAGATTAGGCTACAACCCTGCCAAACCGACAGACGGCCCTGATTTCTATTGCAAAGTTGGCAGGGATGCGCCCTCTTTTAACCTACGCCACAACACATAAACCTATACACAACAATGAGATACACTAATAACACAAAACAGGCACGGAACTTGCTACTAAACTTGCTCTTATTCATTTTGAGTCGTGCGGTGTTTTTAAAGGAGTAATTTTATGAAGATTCAGCCACTTGGTGATCGTCTGGTTATTAAACGAGTTGAAGCTAGCGATAAGAGCAAGGGCGGAATTATTTTGCCTGATAGCGCCAAGCAAAAGCCACAACGCGGCAAAGTCGAAGCTGTTGGCCCAGGCCGACTGTTAGGCGATGGCAAAAGACAGCCCCTTCAAGTTAAAATTGGGGATACGGTTCTTTTCACCAATTGGGCTGGTGATGAATTCAAAGAAACTCATGGCGAAAACATTCTTCTCCTCCGAGAAAGTGATGTTCTTGCAGTCGTTGACTAGTTTGTATTTCTAATTTCAAAAGTAAAACATTCATTCTTTTTAAAGGCTAATAAGGGGACAACAGATGTCAGCAAAGCAAATCGCATTTGATCAAGAAGCTCGTGAAGCATTACGCAGAGGCATCCACAAGCTTGCCAAAGCAGTTAAAGTTACTCTCGGACCTAAAGGCAGAAATGTCATCATCCAAAAGAGCTTTGGCTCACCATTGGTAACTAAAGACGGCGTTACCGTTGCCAAGGAAATCGATCTTGAAGACAAGTATGAAAACATGGGCGCCCGTATGGTGCGCGAAGTTGCAAGCAAAACCAGCGATGTCGCAGGCGATGGTACCACCACTGCAACCGTAATGGCAGAAGCTATTTTCAACGAAGGCCTCAAAGCCGTTGTTGCTGGCGTTAACCCTATGATGATGAAGCGCGGCATTGAAAAAGCTGTCGAAGAAATCATCGAACGCCTCAAAGAAAACAGCAAGCCTGTTAAGCTTAAGAAAGATCTTCAGAATGTTGCTACTGTTGCATCCAACGATGATAACGAAATCGGTACCATCATTGCTGAAGCATTCGATAAAGTAGGCAAAGATGGCGTAATCACCGTCGAAGAAGGCAAAGCACTTCAAACCACTCATGAGTTTGTTGAAGGCATGCAGTTCGACCGCGGTTACCTCTCACCTTACTTTGTTACCGATCAGCAAAAGATGGAATGTGAACTCGATGATCCTTACATTCTGATCTACGAAAAGAAGATTTCTAGCAACAAAGACCTTGTTCCATTGCTTGAAAAAGTATTAAGCACCAACAAGCCTATCTTGATTATTGCTGAAGAAGTTGAAGGCGAAGCCCTTGCAACTTTGGTAATCAACCGCCTTCGTGGCACCTTCAAGTGCTCCGCAGTCAAGGCTCCTGGCTATGGCGACCGCAGAAAAGCAATGCTTGAAGACATTGCAAAGCTGACCGGTGGGCAAGCTATATTTGAAGACTTGGGCATCCAACTTGAAGCTGTTGAACTTAAGCAACTTGGCCGTGCCAAGAAAGTTAAGATCGACAAAGATAACACCATCATCATCGAAGGTGCTGGCAAGAAGGATGAAATCAAGGCTCGTGTTGCAAGCATTCAACGCGAACTCGAAAAATCCACCAGCGATTACGATAAAGAAAAACTTAGCGAACGAATCGCAAAGCTTTCCGGTGGCGTTGCCAAGATCAATGTTGGCGCTGCGACTGAAAGCGAAATGAAAGAAAAGAAAGCCCGCGTTGAAGATGCAATGCACGCTACCCGTGCTGCTGCTCAAGAAGGTATCCTTCCAGGCGGCGGAGTTGCCCTTCTTCGTGCTTCTGATGGCCTCAAAGGCAAGGGCCTTTCACACGATGAACTTATTGGTTACAACATCGTGGTTCGCGCTTGCAAAGCCCCTATCCAACAGATTTCCAACAATGCTGGAATGGACGGCGCTGTAGTCATGAACAAGGTTCTTGATAACAAGGACTTCAACTTTGGCTATGATGCCCGTAATGACCGCTATGTTGACATGGTTAAGGAAGGTATTATCGACCCAACCAAGGTTGTTCGATCTGCCTTGCAAAATGGTGCCAGCGTTTCCACCTTGCTACTTACCAGCGATGCACTTGTTGCTGATATGCCCAAGGACGAAAAGAAAGCCGGCGGACCTGGCCACGATGATATGTACTAAGCTTTAACGCTTTAGTTATTTAAAGGGGGAACAGGTTTAACCTGCTCCCCTTTTTTATTTGGCAGCACTGCATTTGTTGCTGCTATGCCCAAAGATGAAAAGAAAGCCGGCGGACCTGGCCACGTAGACATGTAGTAAGAGCTTTAACGCTTTAGCTATTTAAGAGGGGGAGCAGGTTTATCCTGTTCCCCTTTTTCATTTGCCTTGCTCGGATCAAAAGGCTGAAACTGATCCTTTGGTTTTTCAGGCACTTTCTCTACTTCACTAGCTTCTTTTTTAACCTCTGGAGTATCCTTTGGATCAACAGCTTTTTTAGGCGCAACATCATCTGAAATCTTTTCCACCAACTCTGACTCAACTTTATTTACACCTTTAGTGTTTTCTGCAACTTCAATGGCACGAATCTTGGACTGCTCATCAGGAACCGTTCCCTTTAATAAAATCACGCCTTCTTCTTTAGAAGACACTTCGATCTTTTGATCTTTAAGATTTTTATCAGTACGAATCCGAAACAGCACCGAATCTTCAATTGAAGATTCCAAGATCTCCCCTCGCATGGCTTGGATTCCCATCTCAAGTTTTTTTCTTGTAGGCGAAGCCGCACTATCAAACTTGGATGTTATTTTCCTGCCGATGTTTGCTAGGATTTCTTTATCCTGTTTGCCACACCCTGCTACCAAAACTAATATCGGGGCCATTACTATCACTATTATTTTGCGCATGTTCAATTCCTCCAGAATGAAAGTATCCCGAAGATTGGCTTATTCAGTCAAGGCGGATTAATCTATTCATACCAATCATTAATACAATGTTTATTTGCACCAAACAGGCGCTCCTTTAGAAACAAGGAATAACATGGATAAGATCAAACTTAAAGTGTTCACCGAGGCTGAAGTTACTGCAGAAATTGCAAATCGGGCCTTAATTGGTTGGTATCTTGAAGAGGGATGGCTTAAACGAAAATACACCACCGCAGGCTGGCAGACAACCCTCATGCTGGTAAACAACATAGGCTTTATTTGTGAAGCTGCCTGGCACCACGCAGATATGGCTATTACTTGGGGTAAGGTTTGGGTTAAACTAAAAACTCATGACCATGGCGGAATTACCGTAAAGGACTTTGAGCTAGCCGCTAAAATCGAATCTTCGGTTTTGTGGAAGCCAAATGCGGATAGTTCCCTAGAGGGCATTCCCAACAAGTTCATTAATGGAAACTCTTAAAACTAAAATGGCAACCATGCAATTAGGATCTCTGACCCTTCCCAGCAGATTTTGGCTTGCCCCGCTTGCAGGGTACACCAATCTTGCTTTTCGTACCTCAGTAAGAGAGTTAGGCGGCTTAGGGCATGCAACGACCGATCTGGTCAACGCCAAGGCGCTAATTCGCACTTGTAGAAAGACCATGGATCTTATTCAGACTTCCACCTTTGATCGCCCGTTTGCAGTGCAATTGTATGGGCATGTGATCGAAGACATGGTAGCTGCTGCAAAATGGTTGGAAGGTTATGGGGTAACGAGTGTGGATATCAACATGGGTTGCCCAGTTCGAAAAGTTACAAGAAGTGGGGGCGGTTCTGCATTGCTTTGCGAAGGGTCAAATGCAACCACGCTGGTTCAGAAAATTGTGGAATCAGTAAAGATACCTGTCACGGTGAAGATGCGCCTAGGATGGGACAAAGATAATTTATCTGGGCCATGGTTTGCGCGCGAATTTGAAAAAATAGGTGTTGCTGCAATAACAATCCATGGCAGAACTAGAGAGCAAGGTTTTTCAGGCAGCGTCGATCTTGATGGCATAAGAAGCGTGGTAGAAGCTGTAGAAAAAATCCCAATCATTGGTAACGGCGATGTCAAAGGGGTTTCAGATGCCAAGGCTATGTTTGAAAAAACAGGCTGTGCAGGAATAGCAATTGGTCGCGGGGCACTGCTCAACCCTTGGATATTCCAGCAATTATCAACTTGGGATTTAACAGGCGAACCATGCGCCCATGCGGGATGGATGGATCGATTACAATTCATGCGCAGACACTTTAGGCTGTTGGTGGAACATAAGGGCGAACGGTTTTCTTGCTTGGCATTCCGTAAAGTTGCAAACTGGTACTGCAGAGTTTTAAAACCCGGGCACCAAATACAGCAACAACTCGTGCAACTGGAGTCACCAGCCCACTTCGAAGACTTGGCAAATCAGATTGAAGAACTCGTAAAAATCAGGCCCGAACCAAATTGGCCCGATCTGGAATGCCCTGTAAAAGTCCCCTCAGGCCCCATTTCTCACTGGTAATCCAGTTCGCACTAGACAGTTCCTTGGAGAGCGCTATAGTCCCGCGCCGGCTTGACTCTTTTTCAAGCCTCGCCTGGTAATTCAGGCAAACAAGGAAGACTAGCGCAGGATTATTGAATGTCCATTAGCAGGCTGACCCCGGCTTACGAAACATCGCTTGGTAAATGTTACCTTGGGGATGCCTTGGAACTTTTAAAAAAGGTTAAAGATAACTCCATTTCTTTAGTTCTAACTTCTCCGCCTTTCGCGCTACGAAGACAAAAGGCCTACGGAAATGTTGATGCAGCATCCTATGTAGATTGGATACTTCCTTTCGCTTGGGAAATTCAACGAATCTTAAAACCAGACGGTTCCTTTGTGATGGATCTTGCAGGTGCTTGGAATCCGAAAAAGGGCACCCGCTCTTTATTCCAATATGAATTGATTTTGAAATTATGTCAGCGCTTCCATCTA
Organism: Gemmataceae bacterium; assembly: GCA_044337875.1. Lineage (GTDB taxonomy): Bacteria > Planctomycetota > Planctomycetia > Gemmatales > Gemmataceae > UBA969. The sequence goes on along the minus strand of JBIIMS010000014.1, from coordinate 96,609 downwards.
GCGCAGGAATTCTACTGGTACAATCCCAGCAAATTACCCACCCCAGCAGAGTGGGTTACCATCCGAAGAACTCGTGTGAAAGATGCCGTCAACATGGTCTGGTGGCTTTCTAAAACTGAAGAGCCACAAGCAGATAACCGTAGGGTTCTAAAGCCCTACAGTAAATCCATGAAACGCCTATTACGTGATGGATACGATACAGCCATGAGACCTTCACAGCATGAAATTGGGCCCAACTTTCAAAAGGATAATGGCGGGGCAATTCCTCCAAACATGCTCTCAATTCCTAATTGCAGGTCTGCGGATTCTTATATCAAGAGGTGCAGGCAGGAAGGGTTGACAATTCATCCTGCGCGTTTTCCCGAACCACTTCCAGAATTTTTCGTGCAGTTTTTAACAAGCCCAGGCGATACGGTGCTCGATCCTTTTTCAGGAAGCAACATGACGGGTGCGGTTAGTCAAAAACTCGGACGCAAATGGATAAGCTTTGAAATAAACGAAGAGTATGTGGAAAGCTCGCAGATGCGATTTGAAGAAAATCCCAAAACCGGTGCAGGCCTTGGGATTAAAACTCTCATGAAGAAAAAGAAGCCTGCCTAGTTCAGACTATTTCGCTGCGCGAACTTTCAGCAGATTAAAGTGCCTTGAAAATTTATCTTCAAGGTGCTTGAGTATTTCCATCGCAAGTACAACATCCACCATCGCAACACTTTGCCCGGTGCTAAGAACGGCATTTCCCAACCCAATCTGATGTTCCATATTTTGCAGGCATTTTAAAACCACATTAATTCTGGCATCAATTTGATCTGCACTCATGCCATCTACGATGGAAAAGAATTTGCAAGCATCGGTGAAAGCAACTTCCTGCTTACGCCCGTCTTGGAATTTTTCAAATGCAATCGAATCCATAATGGCAAGAAGAATGCGATCGGTTTCTTTATTAGTACGAATGGTGGACTGCCTAGAAGCGGGTCTGTCTTCGCCTTTAAGAATGCGTTTGACGACAACCAGACCATCTTTGGTAAGGGCGTACATTTTCAGGCCGGTCTTAACAAGCCAACCCCGACGAGCTAATCCCTTTTCACCCATGATACTCGCAAGGATTTTGTTGGAGTCAGGGTACGATTCCACAAAACCCTTGAGGCCAAATGTTCGAGGATATTTTTGCCACGCCATCACTATCAAGGCTTCGGCACTAAAAGGCGTCTGGCCAGATTCTTCAAGCAGATTTGCAGCAAGTAATATTTTTTCGGGAACAGTACAGTCTTCGATCGAAATAACTTTGTTTGCCATTTTTATCCTGAAATTCTAAGGTTGTCACGCTGGTAAAATTATTCAAACACTTGTGAAGAGATACATCAAGAAAAATATTTCAAAGTTCTAAAAGTTAGTTAAGGAGTAAAGTCAGGCCCAGAATTATTGTTCCATAATTTCTATTTTACATCATTTAACATTCGGGTTCTTCGGCTGCATCTTGCTGAGTTATTTCCCGAATTAGTTGGGTGGCATAAGCTCCTGCAGGTAAAGAAAAAGAGAGTCTCACACCATCCGCTTCAAAACCGAGATTCAATTCGGATATGGGGTAAACCAAACATCGCCTTGCGCCCATTAAAAATTTCCCGAATCCTTTCCAAACTTCTTGTTTAAAACCAAAAGATTCGCAAACCTGGGTTTCTAACAACAATGCTTCCTCTGTAGGCTTTGGATACATCTTCCACCCTTGCATTGGGCCCGTTACTGCCATTAACCCCTGATCCACCCGGGCCTGATCTTCCAGCAAGTTGCGCGCATGGCATTTAGATTCTTGAGGAAGCATGCAAAGTACATCGCCTGCCAAAACTTTCTTATGTGTGTTATTAGTAACTCGTAATCTCAAAACCTCATTGAACAACGCAGATTGCACAGCAGATAATGCTAATTTTCGAAGATAAAATGGCCTTCTGGATGCTTCTTTATCTTGTGCCAGCAAATCGAGACCAATTTTCAATGTTTCCAGATTCTTACCGAACCTTTGTTCACCATAGAAGTTCCAAAGCCCAGTCTCCGTCACTCGTTCCACAAGTTTTTTTATCTTTTGCTGATTCTGCTCATCCATATTCGATCTAAGAAGAATATTAAATTGGTTGCCATGCAGGTGACCGGTTCGAAGCTTATTGCTGTGGCGAGATTTCCGTAAAATCTTAAATCCTTCGATTTCTACTTTATCGGTCTCTTTTTCCAAATGCCCAGGCACGCTTATCCACTGCCTTGCCACCGATCTACGATCTTTGTACCCCGCCATCCCTACTTCCATTGATGGAATTGAAAGCGCCTTTGCAAGGCTTCGTGCCATGTATGGGCTAGAAAGATCGCGTTTTTCCACCCAAAGGTAAAGAAAGTCCCCCTCGCCTGCAGGTTCATAAGCAGGAATTTCCTCGACAACAAAATCTTCAGGAACGGATTTTATTTCCCCCTTCACAGGATCGAGCCCTGCGGTTGCAAGAGGTAGTGGCTTTATGTCCAGAAGATTTAACATGAATGCAGTTCCTTTTTCCAAACGGGCGTGCCCTGCGGGCAATTCTCGCCTAAGATAATTTACATGAACATTCAATTTATGAATAATCAGGAGCTTGCAGAAAAATTGCTGCTTATGCGCACCTCCCAAGGCCAATGGGAGAAGTTATTAATCCAAGACAAATTGCAAAAAGTCAGAAAATTCAGGCACCTTCTTGTAGAGCACAGGCAAAGGATTGCCAAAGCATTGTTTCTTGATTCCGGAAAACCTTATGAAGAGTCACTGGGAGCCGAGATCCTGCCCCTTGCAGAAGCATGCAAATTTCTTGAAAAGAACGCAGCTCATCTTTTAAAGCCAAGAAAAATCCGTTCAAGCGACACCCCATGGTGGTTGTTCCTGCAAAAATCCAAAGTGCATCGAAAGGCCCGTGGAATTGTCGGAATTATTGGGACCTGGAACTACCCGTTATTTCTCAATGGGGTTCAAATCATTCAAGCATTGGTGGCAGGAAATGGGGTCGTTTGGAAACCATCGGAAAATTCACAGGAAACTAACACCATCCTTGCTGAACTTATTCTTGCAGCTTTCCCCCCAAACATTTTTACGGAGCTTTCATCATCAAGAGAATCAGGGCCGGTTCTTATCGATTCGAATATCGATTTCGTAGTTATGACAGGTTCCGTTGAAACAGGAAAAGCGATCGCAAAAAAATGTGCTGAAAAGCTTATTCCCTCAACTCTTGAACTTTCTGGTATCGATTCTTTGCTACTTTTAGATGATGGCGATGTAGATCTTGCTGTGAGTGCAGCGTGGTTTGCTGCAAATATCAATGCAGGGCAGACCTGCATGGCAAGCAGAAGATTCTTGATCCCAGAAACCATGCTGGACAAAATTTCACCAAAGCTAATTGAACTAGCTAAGAAGTTTAAGCCCCGAAAAATACTTATGGAATCACAGGCAGACTGCGCCCTGCCCCTCATTGAATCTGCATTAGTTGGAGGTGCGGAATTATTATGGCCCCAAAACAAATCCAATATTTGGAAGGATGGGCATTTCGATGCTTGCATCCTAATTAATGTTCGTGAAGAGATGGGGATTTGCAACGAAGCAATTTTTGCCCCGGTCTTATCCGTGCTTACTTACAAAACGATTGAAGATGCCATCAGTATTTCCAATGCCTGCCCCTTTGGCCTGTGTGCAAGCATTTTTACAGCGAATCAAGAATTAGGTGAGAAAGTCGCATTAGAATTAAAAGTCGGAAGCGTTTCCATCAACGATGTAATTGTTCCCCACGCACATCCTGCAACACCCTTTGGCGGGGTTGGCCTTAGCGGATGGGGCGCAACTCAAGGAGAAGAAGGCCTACTGGAAATGACTAGGCCGTTATCTATTTCGATTGTCAGTGGAAAATTCAGACCCCATTACGAACTTGCAACACCCAAGGCTGCAGATTCTATTCCGATTGTCGAAGGCTTATTACTTGCACTTCATGCGCCAACATGGTTCGGAAGAGTCAAAGGTTGGTTCAAGCTTCTTTTATCAGGTTTTCAAAAAAAACAAAGTTAGATATCACCTTTGTAGGTAAAGCCCTCTTTGACTTCTGGTTTCAATAACACCTGCAATGCCATGACACCTATGGCCAGAGAACCAATATATTCAAGACAAAGTAAAAACAGGGGATGTGTAAACATTTGAAGCAGATCAAACCCTTCGTCAGGTACTAGTTGCATGGGATCTGGTTGTACTTCCACAGACCAAATCTTGGCCAAAAGACCAATGCAGTTAAAGGGCAGGATCCCCATGATTGCACATACCATGGACCAGTTGTAAGATTCCAAAGCCTGCATTCTGACCGCAGCCATGGCTTCCACGGCATTGTAAACAAGGATAAGCAAGGAAAGAACAATCCAAGAAATGCGGTAAGGTACCTGCTTAGTGCGAATTTCTTTGATAAATGCTTGCTCACCGGGTTGAAGGGGAATGCCTTGAGGTATTTCAGTAAGCCCCATTTTCTTTTGGCGCTCCGCAACCTCGGGATAAACATTGTGGGCAAGGATGTCATTTTTATTATCTTTATCAATCTTACTGCCCCGATCCAAAAGCTGCTTTTGGATTTCAGGTGTGGCCTTTGCTTTTTCAGCCTCGATTTTGAAATAAGCTTTCAAGGTTTCTTTATAATCCAGAATGTCCTCAGAAAATACAAAAGGCCAAACTGCCACTCCAAAACTAAAAACACACAGGGCAACACAAAACATGCTGCGAAACATGATTTTATTGGAAGGCCCCAACAGTGCTGCTTGAGCGGGCCCACGAAGGTCTTTGTTTGAAGTGTCAAGGGCGTAATTTATTTTGGGTTTTGCTTTTGCCTCTTGTTCTGGATTGGCAATATCCCGCAACTTATAAAGCACGCCATCGTCGTCGTCATCATCACTATTCTTTTTTTTAGGAGGGGCTTCCGGTGCTTTTTTCTCTTCCTTAGGTGGCTTAGAAAGTGCTGCAGATGCAGTTTGAACGACGATAACCCCGGAACACTTTGGGCACTTTATTTTTTTTCCGGGTGCAAGGGTTGCAGGCAACTTAAGGTTAGCACCACAATGTTCGCACTTCATAGATATCGAATCATTAGCCATAACTTATTCCGTTTCTTGAGAATCATTCAATACTGGCAATACGCCCTCTGATGCAGTCAGTGTACCTTCTGGTGCAGGCTTATGCCATAGGCTGATGACCGCATTTTGCCCAAGAATTTCTGTGCGGAACTTCTTTTCAAGGTCCCACCCAACATTTTCACAAGCGCCCTTTAATGCTGCATAATCACTTACCAATAACACCGCTTTGCCACCAGGGCTAAGAATTCGATTAAACTGGATCATCAGGCCGCGATAAAGTTTGTTGATGTCCACTTCCGAAGAAATCTGCTTACCAAAAGGGGGATTGCAAATAATTCGATCAATCGAAGAAGAATCAAGAGGAAGCCAGCGAGCATCCCAACGGTGAAAATGAATTTTTCCCAACCTCCTGGTATTTGCAGAAGCATCCAAAACTGCTGCCTGCTCGATATCTCCGCCCCATGCCGCTTCTCGGGGCACGCGCCATCCTTCCGCAAAAATCTGATATTCTCCAAGAATAGTTCCCGCACCACACATAGGATCAATCACCTTGTGCTGCGGTTTAAGGTCTGCAATCCGGACCATCGCTGCTGCAACGGTGGGTCGCAACGAAGCTGGGCGATGCGCAACCTTGTAGGTTCGATGCCTCATGGTTTTGTCGGTCAGCCTGATTCCGGCTACAGCTGTCTTCTCTTCAATGGTCAACCAAAATTCTACCGAGGCGTTATCCTCGACCATTCTCCAGTTTGGCGGAATAAACTTAGCCAATCCCTTGGCAAATTCCTTTTGGGCATCTTTTCGGTGATAGCCATGCTCCCCATCCATTTGCGTGATAAAGCGATAAGTGGGCTTCCCCTTGGTTTTGGGCTTAAAAGCATGATGTTGACTGATCAGGCGGGTCCAATCGCCCTCTTTGGCGGTCCATTTACGAATATCCTCTAAATCTTTAGCCCGATAAGTAAGAGAATCTGTCCCCCAAGCAAAAAGAAAAACATCTTCCGTGGTTTTAAGGTCAAAAAGATCAGGATCGGGGCCATCGATCTTAAAAGTAACCAAACCATCAGTTTTTCGAGTAATTTTGGCACCTAATAGCAACTCGATTTCGCGTGCAGCTATACTTTCCAGCCCCGAAACAACCATCGCATAACAAGAAATCGAACTCATAAAAATATCGCCCTATTTTGTACAGATTTAGGTAAATTCACCCTACCTTACCAACACCTAGCCAAATACACTTGATTATGGCCCTATTGTGAATATATTTACTTTTGAAGAATTGCAGGGCCAAAATAGTTAAAGCTTGACTTTCTTTATTGTTCAGAAACTCTCGAGCTTACTCAACCTTCATCTTGATGTTTCCGTTGTGGAGTTAAATTTATGGCTGACCAAATGCTGATCGACTTGCGAACTTTGATGGTAGAAAAAGAAGATTGCGATGCTGGCACTGTCCAGCAACTTCGCAACGGATTGGCTCAGGGAAACCAACAATTCAAAAGCTTAAAAGAAGTTGTTCAACTTCTTAAAAAGAAAGTTGAAACCACGCCAGCCCCTGGTCATAAAAAATACCAACTTAAACTTGGTATCGCTCTTTATTTCATGGGCCATACCAGCGAAGCCATCGAAAACCTAACTCATGGCGAAAGCAGCTTGGCTTTCTTTTATTTGGGAAAAGCCTGTCTTTCCACCAAAAACATCGAAGAAGCCTCCAAAGCTTTTGATAAAGCTGAAAAGCTGGGCTACAACATCAATCAAGTTCAGCTCCAACGAATTGATCTTCTTCGTCAAAAAGAAAATCTCAAAGAAGCAAAAGCCACTCTTGTCAAATTGGAAGAACTTGCCAGCCATAGTGCTGAGTTCCATTTCCAAAAAGCTGGAATATTTCTTGACGAAGGCGAAAAAGCATCTGCCGTCAAGCATCTTGAACGGGCTGTTGAATTAGACCCCACTCACACCGGGGCCCTTTTTCACCTCGCTCAGGCAAACGATCAAGCGGGTAACGATAACGAAGCCATCGGTTTTTACGAAAAATGCCTTAAACACCCACCTATTCATGTGGGCGTGCTCAAAAACCTTGGGGTTCTTTACGAAGATAACAACAAATTTGATAAAGCGGTTGATTGCTACAAAACTGCACTATATTCCGACCCACTAGATGATCAAGCCAGACTTTATCTTAAAGATGCCCAAGCCGCTCAGACAATGTACTACAGCCCTGATGAAGACCGCGATAACAGTAAATACAATCAGGTGCTTGAAGTTCCTGTTACCGATTTCGAACTTTCCGTTCGTAGCCGTAATTGCCTTAAAAAGATGAACATTCGCTCTTTGGGTGATCTTACCCGAGTTAGCGAAGCTCAATTACTAGCAAGTAAAAACTTCGGTGAAACCTCGCTTACTGAAATCAAGGAAATGCTGGTTGCTAAAAATCTTCGTTTGGGCCAGTCCCTCGAAGATTCCACACAACGCGAACCTGTTTTCCGACTCCCGCAAAATCTAACCGAGCAGGAAATGGCTTTAATGAATAGGCCTATTTCTGATCTGCAGCTTTCGGTTCGAGCCCGAAAATGTATGAATCGACTTGGTATCAATACCATGGGCGAAGTCATGCAGCGTACTGCCGATGAACTGCTTGAATCCCGCAATTTTGGCATGACTTCCCTTAGCGAAGTTCGTGAAAAATTGCAGGCTATGGGCCTTTCATTGCGAGGCGATTAAGTTCTTCTCTTGCCTGGATTTTCCGAATGAGTCTTTCCTTTAATCTGCTTAAAAAAGACGGAACGGCTCGCAGGGGTGTTTTAAATGTCAGGGGTATCTCTATTGATACCCCTGTTTTTATGCCCGTTGGCACTCTTGCCACGGTAAAAGGCCTGACCTCCGACCAAATCGCTGATACCACCGCAAAAATTATCCTCGCAAATACTTACCATCTCGCTCTTCGCCCAGGCCCTGATACTGTCCAAGCCATGGGCGGTTTACATAAATTCATGAATTGGAACGGCGCGATTTTAACTGATAGCGGTGGTTTTCAAGTATTTAGCTTGGCACATGATTGCAAGATCACGGATCAAGGGGCTGCGTTTCGTTCTCATTTAGATGGCACGCTTCTAGACCTAAGCCCTGAAAAAGCCATCGCAATTCAGGAAAAATTGGGCGCCGACATTGCAATGTGTCTTGATGTATGCCCCCCGTTTGGATGCGATCTAGATCAATTAAAAAAAGCGGTTGATCGTACTATTTTGTGGGCATCCAGATGCAGGGACTCTGCTAAAAGCCCAACCCAATCTGTTTTTGGTATTGTGCAAGGTGGCACCAATTTAGCTCTACGCGAATATTGCGCAAAGGAACTAATTAAATTGGATTTCCCGGGCTATGCTCTCGGAGGGTTTAGCGTTGGCGAAACCCCTGCGCAAATGGTGGCGGTACTAGGCCAAAGCGCCTCGTTTTTACCCGAAAATAAGCCCCGTTATCTTATGGGCGTCGGTAGGCCGGAAGATCTTTTGGATGGGGTTTACAATGGCATAGACATGTTTGATTGCGTCATGCCTTCTAGAAACGCACGCAATGCCACCGGCTTTTCTTCTTTCGGCAAACTCAGAATGCGTAACTCCGAACATCGCAGATCAGAAAAACCCCTCGAAGAAGGCTGCAACTGCTATTGCTGCGTTCACCATACCAGAGCTTATGTGCATCATTTATTCATGGCGGAAGAGATGCTAGGGGCAACTTTGCTCACAATCCATAATCTAAACTATTACTGCAGACTAATGCAGGGCGCGCGTGATGCCATCGATTTGGGCCAATTTGAATCGTACAGGGCAGATTGCCTTGCACGGTTTGATGCATAAACTTAAGATCCATCTTAAGAACCCACAGAGGCAGGATAAAAGGTTAAAGAGGTATTCATGATTCAGAATTTAATTTCGATCCAGATTTGGGCCCAAGCAGAGGGAAAATCCCCAGAGCCTTTTTGGATGAATTTATTTCTGCCCATGGGCATTTTGGTGCTATTTTATTTTATTCTTTGGCGACCCATGCAAAAGCAGGAAAAAGAACGCAAAACTCTGCTAAATACCATAAAGAAAAATGATCGGGTTTTGACCTCTGCAGGTATTTATGGGACTGTAGTTGCTGTTAGCGATAACGAGGATGAGTTAACCATTAAGGTTGATGACAACACTCGGATTCGTATGACTAAAGGAAGTATTTCTAGAAATTTTTCAAACGAAGAAGAGCATCAAACCAAAACTAATGGTAAAGTCTCTTCCTAAGCCGTAGTTCTCAAGGCGGGGAACCGGCACAATATTTTGTTCCGCCAATGATGTAAAGTTCAAATTATGAAGCAGAATTTAAGCAGAATTGTCATCTGTCTTCTTTCTTTCCTTATTCCCAGCGCTGTGCTTTTATGGGCTTACGGAAAGTATGATAGCGGCCAGGGTGGTTTCCGCCTTGGGGTCGATCTTGTTGGGGGTTCTATTCTCGTTTACGAGGTAGACTCCAAAAAGACTGAACCAGGTACCAAAGTTAATATTGAAGAGCTTGCTGCTTCGCTTAAAAGGCGTATCGATCCAGCAGATCTTTTTAATATTACCATCCGACCTATTCAGGGTGATCCACCGAGGGTGGAAATCATTCTGCCAACTGGTGGGCAAAAGCAATCCGAAGCTGAAGAAAAAGCTTGGCAAACAATCTTGGAAACCGTCCGTAAGGAATTTCCTGGTAAAGAAGGAACCAACTACCAGACTGTGCCCCGCGGCGACATTATGCGGCTAATTGCACGCGTTGAAGATGCCTACCCAGATGCAGAAAAAGAAGCTGTTAGTAAATCTATTCGCGATCGCTTTTTGCAAAATAAAGAAAAACGGGGCCTCACCACCGAAGAAGTTGAGCGCATTAAAGATCTCATCGCACAGCAAGGACGATTGGAATTCAGGATTCTTGCCAACAGGCTTGATGATGAAGAAGCTATTGCTGCTGCAGAAAAATATCTTCGTGAACCTGCCAATCAGGTTCGTTTAAAACAACTTGCCCGCGATGGCGATGCACCCCCTGCGCCCAAGGCAGATAATGGCATTGCTACTTTCAATGCATCCATTAATGGCGATCGAGCCCAGTATTCTTATTCTTGGATCGAAGTTGGTAAAGAAGAACTTTACTCTCTTGGCCTTAACAGTTCTGCTGAAAATGACCCAGTTCGAAGTGGGAGTTTCAAGCAGGTAGCATCCGCCCGAGATAAAGAAGCTACTACCGCACCGGGCACCAACTCTTGCCTTATCTATTCCAGAAGCATTCCCAATCCTGAACGATTAATGCCCAAGGACCGAGAATCCGAAAAGAAGTACGAGTACTTCCTTTTAACCCGAAACACCGAAGCTGGTAAAGAAATCACCGGAGACTTCCTTTCCAGCGCTCGAAGGGGCATGGATAGCAAAGGCGACCTTACCGTAGATTTCCGTTTCTCTGCTGAAGGTGGCAACCGGTTTTATGAACTCACTAACCGTAACAGGCCTGCTAGCAAAGATGGATTCAAAAGGCATCTTGCAATTGTTTTGGATGGACAGATTCGATCTGCCCCTGTTCTTAATCAGGCGATTCGTACCGATGGCCAGATCAGCGGTAGCTTTACACCCGCTGATATCGACACCTTGGTCAGAATTCTTCGTGCAGGCGCCCTTCCTGCAACTTTAAAACCTCAGCCTGTCAGCGAAAACACTGTTGGCGCTACTCTTGGCGATGACACCATTAAAGCTGGAACCTATTCGATTATCTTTGCGTTCCTTGCTGTTATCGTTTTCATGGTTGTCTACTACCGTCTTTCAGGCCTTGTTGCTTGTATTGCTCTTCTCTCAAACCTGCTTCTTACCGTCGCATTCATGGTTATTGTTAAAGCAACCTTCACCCTGCCTGGCCTTGCTGGCCTGGTGCTTACTCTCGGTATGGCGGTCGATGCAAACATTCTTATTTACGAACGCCTTCGTGAAGAACGGGAAAAAGGAGCTAGTATTCTCCTTGCTCTTAGAAACGGTTATGACCGTGCTTTCCCAACCATTATTGACACCCATATGAGTAGTATTTTCACCGCAGTCATTCTCTATGTGGTTGGCAACGATCAGCTTCGTGGTTTCGGCATCAGCCTTACACTTGGGCTTATCATCAGTCTCTTTACCTCGCTGTTCATGACTCGAACAATATTTGATGTCTGCCAGCTTAAGGGATGGATTGGCGACCTGAAGATGTTGCATGTTTTCGTGAATCCTAATTTCGATTTCATGGCTATCAGGCGGGCGATGTTTTCCATCACCTTGGCCATTACTGTTGTCGGGGGAGGCCTCTTTATTTACAGGCTCGACAAAGGTGGCCTTAACATCGATTTTGAAGGGGGTACCGCTTACAGTGGGCAACTCACCTCCATGCAGGACATTTCTTGGCTAAGAGGCAAATTTGCCAAGACTACCCTCCCTGAAATTTCCATCGAACAGATTTTCCTGCCCAATCCGGAAATCAGTCTCGGAAATAAAAGCAAATTCTTCACCATCCGAACCACCGAACGCAATCCTTCTGTAGTTCTTGAAGAAGTCAATAAAATCGTTGGGACCGATCTACAACGCGTCCAATTGGCTAAATACTCGGTTGACAAAAATGGCATGAGTGCTTCTCTCGAATTTGACAGCTATGCTTCCAGGGCACAAATCAGCCTCATTCTTCGACAAGAATTTGAAAAGAAAAACCTCACCACGGCTGCTAGGCAAATGCGCTTAGATCCTGCTGGCGAGCAAAAAGATGGTCGATTTAACAAAATGACCCTCGAATTACCTGAACCTGCTAGTGTTAGTGCTCTTGAAGAAACTCTGAAATCCGTTCAATCAGAATTCAATTCAAAAGCTCAGCCTGAAAGACTTGAAAACTTCGATCCACAACTGGCATCAAGCACTCAGCAACGCGCACTTTATGCCATTGTTGCGTCTTGGGCTGCGATTGTTTTTTATCTTTGGTTCAGGTTCGGAAATTGGACATTCGGCCTTGCTGCACTCCTTTGCCTTATTCACGACTTGTTCTTCACTTTGGGGGCCATTGCTTTATGTCATTACCTCCATGGCTCGTTCTTTGGCAATTTCTTCATGCTTCAGGAATTCAAAATCGATTTACCTGCTGTTGCGGCACTGCTTACTCTTGTAGGCTATTCCGTGAATGATACCATCGTTGTTTTTGATCGTATCAGGGAAGTGCGTGGCAAAAATCCCACACTCTCATTCCAAATGATTAACGATAGTGTTAACCAAACTCTTAGCAGAACGATTCTTACCTCTTTCGTAACCTGGCTGGTGGTTTTAGTTCTTTACATTTGGGGTGGTGAAGGTGTTCACCTTTTCGCCTTTGTTATGGTGGTTGGCGTTATTGTGGGAACATACAGCTCCATTTACATTGCTAGCCCCTTGTTGCTTATCTTTGGCGAAGGTATCGAGAAGAAAAAGTTCAAAGCTCTTGGCTCAAGGCCTGCTGAATCCAACGCTTAACATTTTCAAAGTATTAACACAAAAAGCCATCCGATTTAACCGGATGGCTTTTTCTTTTTACAACTCTGTTACAACACCCTTAAAAAACCTATCTCGCTCACCATACACTTATATATATTACTGCGGATTACATAGCAGGAAACCAATGCCAGAAGCCCTAGATTATTTTTTCTTTGCGCTCTTAGCGTCTTCACGGTGCAAATGCTTTTAACAAAACAAGAATCTTTACCGCTATGACGCTAAGTACTCAAAAAAACAGTATACAAATTGAGTTCTCTTGCCTTCCTTGGCGCTCTTGGCGTCTTCACACTGCAAATGCTTTTTAGTGCGCAGAAGCCTCGCAATGGCGTTTTGCAACTTCCCCGCACAAAGAAATTATTTATCTTCTTAAATTGTTTCGGCTTTGCTTAGCTAAAGTTGGCAAGGATAGATATTTTAAGGGAGACTATTTCTTATCTGGCGCTTTCGTTTCTGGCGCTTTCGTTTCTGGCGCTTTCGTTTCTGGCGCTTTCGTTTCTGGCGCTTTCGTTTCTGGCGCTTTTTTCTTTTCTACTTTGGGTGTTTCGGTTCGTGGGAACCCCTTATCTTTATTCATCCCTTTTTCGCGATCGCTACCACAACCTGCAATTAATACGGGAAGAGATAAAGCAACGAAAAACAACTTTAGGTACTGAATCATATTACCCTTTCAGAATTACGTTCAATGCAAATAAAAAGGGTCGATTGGAAATTAGCCAATCGACCCTTAAATTAAAACAGGAGAGAGACTACTTTTTAGGAGCTTCTTTAGCTGCTTCCTTACCACCAGTTGGCGCAGCGGGAGCAGCAGCCTTCTTGTCATCTTTCTTAGGAGCAGGGGCATCGCCACCGCAACCGGTAAAACTAGCAGCAATAAAAGCAGATAAAGCAATAGTGCTAACCATCTTATTCATGATCACAATCCTTTGAATTTATCCAGCAATATCTGGAGGTTTCCGCCCGGGAATAAAACAAACCGAGTCATCCGGGCAAGCGACTCGGCTTATATATTTACAAAGACCTTTAAAGCACAAAAAGAAAAGCAAGAATTACTTCTTTTCTTCCTTCTTTACTTCAGGAGCCTTTTCTTCCTTCTTTACTTCAGGGGCTTTAACTTCAGGAGCCTTTACTTCAGGAGCCTTTTCTTCCTTCTTTGCTTCAGGAGCAGCAGTCTTCTTGCCTTCTTCCTTCTTGCCTTCTTCCTTCTTAGCAGGAGCAACAGGAGCGCTCTTCTTTTCTTCCTTCTTGGGGGCTTCGCCACCACAGCCAACAACACCAGAAGCAATAACACCAGCGGTAATCATCAAAGCGTAGAACTTGTTCACAGTAGTCTTCCTTTCGAACAATAATAAATCAACAGTTAAGTTGTCTTTAAACATAAGCCCCTTTGGCTCGTGTATATACTCTATTAGAATGCAATTGATGGGAGCAAATTCCTAGTAAAATCTTGAAAAAATTTCATATTTCTTCATAAATTATTCTCGAAATGTGAACTTGTAACGCCTCTTGATAAAATTAGCCCCTTCAACTAGATAACGCCCGCCACCGTTCAAAAACAAAGTTTTACCCTTAATAATACCCAAGAAAGCCATCCCTACTCGCCCATTTATCCTGTATTTACACTTAACTTTTACGGTTGCGCTTGGCCTAATCGTTTTAATTTGCTATGCCCTAGGCAATTGTTGACCAATTTACCTCAGTCGGTAAGGAGTGCCCCGTGAGGCATAGCTTATTATCAAAATGGTTAGGCGTGTTTATTTTCCTTTTGTGTTTGAAAGTATTTGTTTTTGCTCAACAAGTACTGCAATTCGGCTTTGAAGGTAAAGAAACATTCTTTCGACAGGGAAAATCCGATGCTAATATCGCGCTAATCAAACATCAACTTTCCGATGAATCCGCCCACACCGGACAAAAAAGCGAACTTATTCAATTCACTGCAGGAAATGGCCAGTTTGCTCATTTCTTTTACGACTTCGGGCAGGCACAAGTTACTGATGAACTCAATATCAGTCTTTGGGTGAAAGCCAACCGCCCAGGGATGCAACTTTTCTGCAGAGTTGTACTCCCCAAAGAACGCGACCCTAAAAATCTTGACCAGCCATTAACACTCACCATGAAAGGTGACATTTACCAATTAACCGGGCGATGGCAACAACTCACATTGCGTCAGCCCATGAAAAGATTACGCGAGCAAGTGAATCTCTATCGTGCTGAAACAGGCAGAGACCCTGTAATGGCAGATGCTTATGTAGATCGCCTGTTTTTGAATTTATTTGGTGGGCCTGGGCAAACCGATGTCTGGATTGATGACATGGAAATTGGGCCTGTTTTAGAGCAAAAAGCATCTTCATCACCTAAAACTCCTGAAGAAGTTCCTGGGAAAACCCTTACCCGCCGTAGCTCTGAAGTGCAGCTTAAAGGAACCCAGTTATTAGTTAGCGGGCAAAAATTCTTTTTGCGGGGCATCAGGCATACAGGAACCCCACTCAAAACCTTAAGAGATGCAGGATTCAACACGGTTTGGTTAGATGAATCAGTTGCCAATTCCACCTTAGAAGAAGCTGTTAATCAAGGGTTTTGGATAGTTCCCATGATGCAACTTCCTGGCGCAGATGATTCGAACGGGGTGCCAGCCCAACTTACAAGCCAGCAGGCCGTGGGTAAAAAAGTTGCTAGATTTCTAGAGCAAGAAGCAGTGCTTTGCTGGGATCTAGGTAGCAACCTTCAGTTTGAAAAAAATAGTTTGGTAAGCAGGTCTGCGCAATCGCTAAGGAACGCCGACCCAATGCGGCCGCTTGCAGCTGATGTTTGGGATGGCTTCCAACGCTACTCGCGTAGTGTCGATCAGATCATGTTAGGCGCCCATCGCTGGCCTTTGTTCACAACCATGGAACTCCCCGCTTATCGCGATTGGTTGTTGCAAAAAAGAAGGCTGGCACAGCCCGGTACCTACACTTGGACTTGGATACAAACTCATCTTCCCGACTGGTATCTTCAATATGTTTCTGCAAAAGATGTACAAACAAAAATCGATGAACCCAGCGGCCCACACCCCGAACAAATCAGGTTGCTGACTTACGCTGCTATTGGCGCGGGTTGCAAAGGTATTGGATTTTGGTCCGACAAATTTCTTGCGGATAGCCACGGTGGCAGAGATCGCCTACTCGCCTTGGCATTATTAAACCAAGAACTTCAATTACTTGAACCCATTCTTGTTGAAACCGAAGAGCCTACTTGGGTTGATACTTCCCTGCCCGATGTTAAAGCTGCAATTTTGCGCAGCGAAAAGGGCATTCTCGTCCTTCCCATGTGGATGGGCAAAGGTACGCAGTTTGTACCTCCGCAAGGCAGTGCTACCGAACTTTCCATTGTCATTCCTCAAGCACCCATTGGATGCCAAGCCTGGGAAGTCACCCCAGGGCAAGTTAAATCTCTTCCATGGAAACGCGTGGTGGGCGGGATTCAAGTTACAGTCAAAGAATTCAGCCTAGCAACGCCAGTGGTATTAACTTCCGACCTCAGCCCTACGGGGTTGGTGGTTCGCTGGCAGGATCTGCAACGAAAAATGGCCAAGCTTTCCGCCCAGTGGGCACACGACTTGGCAGAGGAAGAATTCACCAAGGTTATAACGGTTCAGACTAAGCTCGAAACTTCAGGCAAGCATCTTGCTGATTCTCAAATGCTTTTGAAGAAATCGCGCGACTATATTAATGAAAGCCTTAATCATAGGCGCAACGGCGAATACGCTGAAGCCTACGCTACAGCACAGCGGGCCCTTCGGCCTTTGCGAATTCTCATGCGAACCGCTTGGGAACAAGCCTTGCGCGATCTTGATTCCCCTGTCGCTACTCCTTATTCAATCAGCTTTTTCTCTCTGCCCGACCATTACAAGTTTTGGGAAGAAATCAAAGCTGCAAAGCTTTTAGAAAATGTTTTACCTGATGGTGACTTTGAACTTGCTCCAGATAAAGTTCCACAAGGTTGGGTGGTACAGGAAGTGCCCTCTTTAGATGAAATCAATCAAACGGCTCGCAGGGTGACCGAATCTGCAAGAAGTGGCAAGCAATCTTTAATGCTCCAGATTACGCCAAAAAACCCTCTTCTGCCTCCAGCAGCATTAGAGCGCGCTTTTCTAGGCATTTATAGCCCTGCCGTTAAAATGCAACCCGGTAGCCTCGTACGTATTTCCGGATGGGTCAAAATCCCCAAGGAAATCAAAGGCTCTGCAGATGGCGCATTATTCTTTGACTCTGCAGGCGGCGAACCCTTGGGCATCAGACTTACAGCAGCGACAGATTGGCGACATTACACCTTCTATCGCAGGGTGCCTAATACTGGCGTGATTAATGTCACTTTGGCTTTAACAGGTTTGGGAACTGTTTATTACGATGATTGGAAAATTGAACCTCTGGCGGAAACTAATCCGCCAGCCATCGCTGTTCAAAATCAACCCGTCACCACTACCGGCATAAAACCGATAGCCATTGATTCTCAAAGTAAACCATAAGTCTTCAGGGATTGACTTACTTTACTAACCCCTGCTTCATCAAGCTCGTACAAGGGCAGCCTTACTTCGCCTGTGTCACGACCCAGTAGTCGCATGGCTGCTTTTACAGGGATAGGATTAGTTGCAACGCCTAAAAGATCTTTGCAAAGGCTAAACAGTTTCTTGTGCAAGGTTAGGGCTTCTTCAAGTTTGCCATCGTTAAACGCTTTTACCAAAGCTTTCATATCTTTGGGAATGAGATTAGCAACCACCGAAACCACACCTTTTCCACCGATACTCATCAAGGGCAAAGTAAGACTATCATCACCACTTAAAATGGTGAGATCACATCCACATGCAATTTGAGTTGCCTGATCCATACTGCCTGTAGCTTCTTTTACTGCAACAATTTGAGGTATATCTGCAAGCCTGATAATTGTTTCAGGAAAAATATTAGAACCGGTTCTGCCTGGAATATTATAAACAACAATAGGCAGGCCAACTTCTTCAGCAACGGCTTTGTAATGTCGGTAATAACCTTCTTGCGTTGGTTTGTTGTAATAAGGGCCGACAAGTAGGGAGCCATCAGCGCCAGCTTTTTTAGCATGCTTGGTCAAGCGGACTGCTTCTTTGGTTGAGTTTGAGCCAGTGCCTGCCATGACTTTCAAACGGCCCGCTGCCTGCTGAACAACCGTATTGATTACTTTTTCATGCTCATCATGGTCAAGGGTCGGAGATTCACCCGTGGTGCCTACAGGTGCAATACAATCGGTGCCCTGCTCTGCGTGCCAATCGACCAGTTTTTTCAGGGCGACATAATCAACTTCCCCATTCTTGAATGGGGTAATGATCGCCACCGTTACGCCAGCAAATTGTTCGCCCTTGGTCTTTGCCATCTTCTTCTCCTAGCACTTTCTTCAAAAGAAACAAACGGTTCATGCGCCATAGTTTACCATGGCAAACCGCCTTGTCGAAATTATTCCTGTAGTATAACAGGTATGAGTTTCGCCATCATGTATCCTATGATTCTCAGACGGAATGGCATGAGTCTAAATCGAAATTTGATGAGCAATAAACATGATAAAAAAACCAAACGTAGTATTCTTTGATGCTGTCGGAACTCTTTTAAAACCAGCAATACCTGTTGATGAAACCTATCATCGCTATGGCCTCAAGCATGGTTCCGCTATTTCCAGAGATAGTATTAGAAACCGGTTTTACGAATCATTTAAAAAAGAAGAATTGAAAGATGTGAGCCTAGATTGCAAAACGAATGAGACAAGAGAATTCGAACGCTGGGAATCGATAGTGTCCGAATGTTTCCCCGATCTGAAAAGCCCTGCCCTACTCTTCAACGATCTTTTTGAATATTATTCCCAACCCAGTGCTTGGGATCTGTACCCCGGCACAATCACTGTTATTAAGTTTCTTGAAAATGCTGGAATTAACTGGGGAATCGCCTCAAACTTTGACCTCAGACTGCAATCGATTGTCAAAAGCAAACCAGAGCTATGCAATTGCAAATGGCTCATCATCAGTTCGCTGGTTGGTTATAAAAAGCCTTCCAATCATTTCTTTGAACATCTGCAAACATCATCGGGAATTTCATTTGATAAAATTTTGATGGTGGGTGATAGCCCAGAAAACGACATTCACCCAGCCAAAGAATTGGGGATGCAAACTTTCCATGTCAATGAAGGCCAATCGCTGGAAGACCTGTTTCAACTTTTGGGAAGATAGCGTTTGGGAAGTTCCGCCCCTGCAACATAACTTAGTTTGCCGATTTTGCACATCTGATAAACATTGATTCGAAAATCAGGGCATGTACTAACAAGGCAATAGGCATCGGCTGGGGAAAACCCATAGGTCGAAATCAACCAATCCATGAGAAAAACTGTCGCCTGATGCACTGCTTCTTCCAATGGCCTGTAAGCATGAATCGCAATGATCGAATTGGGAGTTTCAATGCGCATACCAGGGGGCCTTTTCCCTTTGATGATATCGAAGGAAAGTCGCACCGTTGATTGCGTTTCTGCTGCAGTGCCAGAGTATTCGGTATCTCCTTGGCTAGCGTGAACATCTCCCAAATAAAAGAGGCCGCCGGGATGATAAACAGGAAGAAAAACCTTGTTCCCCGGCTTGCAATCGCGAATATCCACATTCCCGCCCCAATCGCCCTGCCCATCAATACTGGTTGCAACTTCGCGATCAGGTGCAACGCCTAGGGTTCCAATAAAAGGAGTAATGGGCCAAGAAATTTTATCGTTAAAATGAAGAGTTCCATCCATGGTTGTGCCACTTGGGCCCACCGAATGTTTAAAAACCATGGTGGTGTATTCGCTCGAAAGTTCGGGCCAACGAGTGGATTCTCCCAATGGGCCTCGTTTCGGCCCAATCGCAACCCACGAAGTTTTTTCAACTTCTATTTCATGAATATTTACAACAAGAGTATCACCACGCTCTAGGCCCTCAATAAAAACCGGCCCCGCAATAGGGTTGGCAAGAGGTGGAACCCGATCAAACCCTGGGCGGTTTCCCGGGATAGCTTTATCAGCAGAGCTTTTAAAAAAACCACTGCCCGCATCCCAAGTTTCAATTTCAAATCTCTCGCCCGCCTTTACATGGATAAGCGGCTTATCATTGTAATCGAAAGCAAATTTACGAGCATCATCGCGAATGATCTTCTTCATGTTCTACCTTTAATAGTTATGCAATTGATTACGCAAGCAGCTTGTTTACAACCTTGCCTGCAACATCGGTGAGTCTAAAATCTCTGCCTTGAAATTTATACGACAACTTCAAGTGATCCATGCCAAAAAGGTGTAGCAATGTCGCATGAAGATCATTGATATGAATGGGGTCTTCTGTAATATTCCAGCCCAGTTCATCGGTTTTACCAATCACCTGCCCACCCTTAATACCACCACCCGCCATCCAAATAGTAAAGGCAAATGGATGATGATCGCGCCCGGTGACATTAGCGGAGCCTCCACGGTTTTCGCCCAAGGGCGTTCGCCCAAACTCGGACAACCATATCACCAAGGTTGAATCCAATAGCCTCCGTTGCTTTAAATCCTTGATTAATGCTGCAACAGGTTGGTCTGCCATCAAACAATTTTGCTTTAACTCAGCATCAAGATTACTGTGATGATCCCAAGAGGCATGAAACAAACTGACAAATCGAACCCCCCGCTCTACCAACCTTCTAGCAAGGAGACAGTTGCTCGCAAAGGATTGAAACTGACCTTTGCCACCGCCCCTACTTGCTTTAAGTTCTGGTTCATCACGATCCAACCCATAGGCATCAAGTGTTTGTTTGGTTTCGCTTTTTAAATCAATCAATTCGGGGGCTGCAGATTGCATACGAAACGCAAGTTCATAACTGGCAATACGACTGTTGATCTCTGGGTCTCCCACCATTTCGTTGCGTAGTGCATTCAGGTTTTTTATGCCCTCGATGCTGGCTTGCTGAATGCTTTTATCAAAACCTGCGGGGTTATTTAAATTGAGAACCGGTTCGCCTTGGTTGCGAAAAAGCACACCCGTGTATGGTGTGGGCAAAAAACCACTCGACCAATTAGAGGTACCACCGCTAGTCCCCCTACCTGCACTCAACACCACATAGCCTGGCAAATTTTGCGAGGGGCTACCAAGGCCATAATTCACCCAACTACCCAAACTAGGCCTGCCAAAATTTGGTGTGCCTGTATTCATCATCAATTGCCCGGGATGATGATTAAACGCTTCCGTATGCATAGAACGAACCATGGCGATATCATCCGCACAAGTTGCAATATGAGGCAGGAAATCACTAAATTCCATACCACATTCACCATGCTTTGCAAACTTTCTGGGAGAGCCCAAAATTCGGGCCCCCTCTTTCTGAATGAATGCAAATCGAACATTCTTCGTCATCGAATCAGGCAACTTTTGGCCGTTTAATTCTTTTAGCTTTGGCTTGGGATCGAACAAATCCATCTGGCTGGGTGCACCTTCAAGGTAGATGCAGATAGCTGATTTCGCTTTGGGTGCAAAATGGGGCGCCCTGATTGCAAAGGGGGATAAATCTTGGCCCGCGCCCTGTACTTTATTTTCTGCTAACAAACTTGCTGCTGCAAGCAAGCCAAGGCCGCTTGCCTGATTAGTAAGAAAAGACCTTCTACCTTGCAGGCAGTATTCATCGAATAATTTTTGAGATCGTATCATCGCAGTTTCATCTTTCGTCTGGATTAATCACGAACAATAATTTCATCAAGGTTCAAAAGGACCCGCGCAAACGCAATCCACGATGCGCTCAAAACTACATCATTATTAAATCCCACACCATTACCCAAAACCTTCTTAGCCTGATCAGGGTTCGATTCATAATGCTTTTTAAATTCGTCAAAAAGACTTTTCATTTGCAGCATTTCACTCTCGCTGGGAAACCGCGACAAACAATCAACAAAGGCTTTTCGAATAGTTTTTTCGATCGAAAGCCCCGATGTCGACAAAATTAACCCCAACGATTTGGAGCATTCATAAAACGCAATATCATTCATCAATGCAAGCGCTTGAAGAGGCGTATTAGATCGCTCTCTGCGCACGCAAGCGATGTTGGAATCTGGGGCATCGAAAAGCATTAAAGTTGGATAGGGGCTTGTTCGCTGAAACCAAATGTACAAACCTCTGCGATACCGATCTAATCCTGTGCTTTCATTCCATTTAACAGCATTAGCATAAGTTAATTCGGAAATACCTGGAGGTTGCGGAGGCTTAACACTTTGCCCGCCAATCCGCTGATCAACCAACCCACTAACTGAAAGAAACACATCCCGGACCCCTTCTGCATCAAGCCTGACCCGCGGCTGCCTTGAAAGAAAAACATTGTAAGGGTCCTTCTTTAAATTAGCAGGTTCAACAATCGAGGATTGCCGATACACCGCAGAGGTAACAATCAATCGGTGCAGGGATTTCAAACTCCAATTGTTTTCCCCCAAGCTAAATGCAAGATAATCGAGTAGTTGTGGGTTGGAAGGCTTTTCCCCTTGAGTGCCAAAATCCTCGAGTGTGGTTACTATTCCCCTGCCAAAAAACTTATGCCAAACCCAGTTTGCAATAACCCTTCGGGTCAGGGGATTTTCTTTATCGGTAATCCATTGGGCCAAGTCCAACCTGTTAGGTTTTTCTTTAAACATGGGCGTTGGCAGCACTGCAGGGGTTTCAGGATCTACCTCAACCCCTTTGCGTAAAAAATCCCCCCGAATATGAATATTGGTTTTCCGCTCTTTACCCAGTGCCAAGGCTTGTGCCATGGTTGGCGCTGGAGCAGCTTTTTGGAGATCTGCAATTTGCTTTTGAATACCCTTTGCCTTTTCATCAAGAGATGCTCTGTGATTTATTAGCTCGTTTTTTTGGACATCCGTTCGCTTGGAGGCCTCAACACCAATCACGGGTTTTAATTTTACAGGAATGGAGTCGGGTTTTAATTTCGCAGCCCATTCATCTACATCTTCCCCTAGTTCTTTCTTCCTAACTTCTAATGTCGCCTTGATTACAGCAACTTTGGATTGATGCTCTTGCATCTTTTTTGCGAACATCTCTTGCTCGCCTGGCAATGGTGCTGCCGGAATGTTTACTTCGGTATCGCTATTAAAAAATGCAAAGAATTGATAATACTCGCGCTGGCTTATGGGGTCGTATTTATGGTCATGGCATTGGGCGCAACCCAAGGTCAAACCTAGGAATACCTTTGCAGTTGTGTTCGCCCTATCAACAACAGCTTCAACCCGAAATTGCTCCTGATCCACCCCGCCCTCTTTATTCGTGAGCGTGTTACGATGAAAACCAGTCGCAGCTTTTTGCTCTGCGGTAGAGTTTTTTAACAAGTCACCTGCTAACTGTTCGATGGCAAACTGATCGAATGGCATATCGGCATTAAGTGCATCAATCACCCATTGTCTGTAACGCCAGGCGAAGGGCCTTCCTGTATCTTTTTCATAGCCATCACTATCGGCGTAACGGGCGAGGTCGAGCCAGAAACGGCCCCATTTTTCGCCATATCTTGGGGATGCCAACGCACGGTCTACTGCGCGCTCATATGCACCAGCAAGCTTATCATTCAAGAAAGCATCGACTTCAAGGTGGCTAGGCGGGATACCGGTAAGGTCTAAATAAACACGCCTCAACAAAGCCAGAGAATCAGCTTCTTTAGCAGGGCTCAATCCTTCTTTACACATTTGCTCATAAATAAAAACATCAATTGGAGCCCTAGCCCATCCAGATGAATTATCAGAAGGAATGATAGGTTTTACAAGCGGCTGAAAAGACCAATGTGTGCTGGGTGTTTTTTTCACAACTACACTTGCAGCCAAATCCTGCTTTGAAATAAAGGCCCCCTGATCAACCCAGGTTGCAATCAAAGCTGATTGCTCTTTAGAAATCAAAGCTTTTGGCATCGGGGGCATTCTTGTTTCAGGGTCTTTCCCCTCTACCGCATGAAGAATTTTACTTTCGTTAGATTTACCGGGGATCAAAATCGGGCCGCTGTTACCTCCCCTTATAATTGAAGCCCCCGCATCCAACCTCAATCCACCTTTTTGCTTTTCGACCCCATGGCAAGAAATACAGTTCTTCACCAGAATGGGTTTGATCTGAGAGGCATAATCAACCTTGATTGGTTCTAATGCATAAGCTTGTGATGCAAGAACAACAATCGCATTGATGAACATTAACAGTTTGATTTTCATAAAAACCCGGTTAAAGATTCCGAGAAAGAGGCATATTCAGAAGAATTAGGCAGCTCCATTACTTTAACAAATACAATACAGCATCTCAACTTGAAATAATTATTAGGGCTGGCAGGAAGATCTAAATGAAGACTGCAAAAAAATTAGGCAAGCTTTAGGCTCTTCTTTATTTTCAAAAACCAGTTGTTACCAAAGAACCCAGTTTCGATCTCAAACCCATTATCCTCAATCAAAGCAATGATCATTTCTTGGGCATTCTGGGTTTGCAAATAACCTTTGGAGTTAGAAAGAAGCATTTTGGTAAGTTCAAGAAAGAACTTTTCGGTGAGGCCATTACCACCTTTGGCAAAGCTTTTAATTTGCTCCAAAAGATCTTCGAGCAAGTGGCTTTCCATAATGTAATGGCTTTGCCCGCACACTTCGAGAAGGATTTGATGACCTTGATCCAACATCAAGCCTTTTTGTAAAGCAAACTGCAAGATTTCCCGTTCTTCACTTCTGTCAATGTAAGAATCGGATTTCCCGCGCTGCCTAATGGCATCGATCAAATCATTTTTTATCAAATCACAAGAAGAATTCATAAAAACATACCTAAACAATAATAGACCTAGAATCAATTCGTAAATGGGAAGAGAATATTATCAAAATTAAAATAAAAAACGCCGTTACCACAAAGATAACGGCGTAAGTCTGGTTAAATATTCAACTTAAAGCCCTAGATTACTTCTTTTCATCTTTTTCAAGAATCTTAGGGATGTCCTTAACAATGGCTTCAACAGCCTTCTCGTTCAGTTCACCCTTACGAAAAGCATAATTAGCCTTCACGGTACGCTTGTTGTAAAGAACAACAGTTACTTCCGCATCCTTGGCAATGTTATAGGCTTGTGGGCCTGCAACATTATCAATGGCAAGTACAAGAGATTTAATATTTTCTTTTTTGGCATACTCAGGCAAGGAAGTTTCTAATTTCTTTGCATCATCATCGCTAGCGAGGAAGACAACAAAGCTGCCCATTTTGGAAGAAGAGTTTGCTTTAGTAGCCGCATCAATTTTTTTGACCAAACTGGTCAGGGAACTATCGATATTGCGTGCGAATATCATAGCTACCGGGTTGCCACCATTAACTCAGACAAGGCACTGGGGTTTACCTGCAGCAGAGCCAGTCACATTCAACGGATGGAATGGACTGATTTTTTTGCTGCCAACCTCAAGCCCAGATTTAAGTGGCTCTGCTGCATACACACCGCTAATAGCGATTGCAAGCATCAAGCCAGCTACTATTGGACCACGGAAATTCATAACTTTATCTCCTTAAAGATAATCAAACACATAAAAAGCAACACAGACTTAATAGTTAAACTATCGCAGACTAAGATTCCCAGCAATCATTAAATTGGATAATTATAAAAAATAATTACACCCTAACTAGTATTTAATTAAACAAATATTTTAAATATTTTCCTGTCATTTCAGCCTGAAAATGCCACCTTTTCAAAATATATCACTCTTTTTTAATTTTTTTATGGATTTCCAGCTGCAAGATAATCATAATTCTATCTTCGTTGGTTGATCGGATGCAGGCTGATGGATTATTTGCCTGCTTTATTTTTTGTCAGTTTTGGAAAGGATTCCTGTTATGACCCAGCTTAAGCCTATCCCAGCAAACCTAACTAAAATCGGTATCTATGGCGTCGATCGCCATCCACTCGATCGCAAACATGGCTGTGGACTTTGGGACGCAGGTGTTACTGCATGCCTTAAAGCCTCTGATGCTGACCCCATTCTTCTTCCCTTTGGCGCAACGGGTAAATGGAAAGACCGACTTTCCGAAGTCGAAGGCGTGGTAGTTTCAGGCTTTGATGGCCTCGAACAACTACCTGAAGAAGTTCTCGAACTTTGCGCTTATTGCAAACAAAACGAGTTTCCAATCCTTGGAATTGATCACGGTATGCATGCACTAAATGTGGCCCTTGCAGGCACCGTTTTCGAAGACCTTTCCAGACAACTACCCGAAGCCCTCCAACACAAACACCCACCTGAAAGAGGCTTGCGCCACGCTATTCTGGTTCAGCCTGACAGCCGAATGGCAGATATTTATGGCGAAGGCGAAATCGTTGTAAACAGCGAACATCGAAAAGGGATTCAAAAGTTGGGCAAGGGATTAAAAATCACCGCCACCGCACTCGATGGCGTGGTCGAAGGAATCGAATCTAATTCTGATGATTGGTACGCAGTTGGAGTGCAATGGCACCCAGGCTCTGGTACCGCATCAGGTTTAGATATTCAAGTATTCCGCGGTCTTGTTGATGCTGCCAGGGATAGGGCGGCAAGCAAGGTTATGGTTAAGCTTGCAGCTTAATCATTTGCTAAACCGAGCATGATGCTCTTTTATTAGAGTGGGGAGTGGCAATTAAATTTGCAACTCCCTACTCTTGTTTTATAAACAAAAATCATTGATGTAAGTTGCCTTTTAGAGCCGGATGCGTGAGCGATGGAATTAAGAAAAAGCATTTGCCACGGACGAACACGGAAAAACACGGAATCAAAAATCACACACATCTTTCAGAGCCGGATGCGTGAGCGACGGTATAAATATTTGCAAGAGTGATACGGTACTTCTTTCGTCAATCTCCGCGAAAGCGGTGAATCCAGAAAAACAAATAGCAAGGTAAGGCTGTCTCACCCAGCGCATTGGGTGGGCTTAATTGTTTTCTGTTTGTGGGCGATGTGATGAAGTGGAAGGAAGTATTGAAAAGCCCATGGACTGCGCTCCATGGGTCTTTTGTTTTTGATTGATGCGAGTGTAAAAGGCAGACCCACCCAGCGCAGTGGGTGGGCTTAAAGGCAGTAAATAAAAGTGGTAGAAAATAGAAACCCGGGCTAGCGAAGCGAAGGGCCCTTTTCCCGGAGGGAAGAGGGTTGGGAGTTGGGGGAAGTAAAAGAAAAAGAAAGAAAAAGGTGCGGGGTAACCAAGTAGCGCGGCCCATTCGACAAGCTCAGGGACCGTCATTTTCTGCGAATGGGGAGGAATCCAGAGAGACAAGCAGCAAAAAGAATAGACCACCGCCGCGGACGCTTCCAGCTCTGCTTAAACCTTACGCATCTAGCAATTCTCGTACAGGCTTTCCTTCGCTGAACTTTACGGTGCGCCCTATCGGGGTTTGATTTAGCTTATCGTAATCGATTCCAAGAGCATCAAAAACCGTGGCATGCAGATCGGGCACTCGCACAGGGTTTTTAACACCCGCTTTTCCTTCGGGATCCGTTTCACCGATAACACGCCCGCCATGGATGCCACCACCCGCCAAAGCAATGCTGAACCCGCTGGGCCAATGATCCCTACCCCCAGCAGGATTGATTGAGGGTGTACGCCCGAACTCTCCCATACAAAGCACCAGCGTTTTATCTAACATATTGCGCTGGCGAAGATCACGAATAAGCCCGCTAAATGCAGGGTCAAGTGTCTTTAAGTTCGTCTTACAAAATTGGTGATTATTAGCGTGAGTATCCCAACCATTGAGGGTGACTTCCACACAACGCACCCCAGATTCAACCAGCCTTCGTGCAGCAAGGCATCCCCTTCCAAAGGCAGTATTGCCATATAAATCTTGAACCGATTGTGGCTCAAGCGAAACATTAAAAGCTTTCAACTGTTCGGAGGTCATCATCTTGAGTGCAGCGTTTGTGGTATTTTTATGCTGGGTTTCTTCAACCCTTTTGCTGCGCCCCTTTGCAAAAGTTTGCTCCACTATTCCAAGACTTTTAAGCCTGCTCTTTTCCCGATTAGAATCCACATTAGCTTGGGCATCGGGTACTGGCCCTGCTGGATCCGTCATCTGAAACGCATCATACTTATCGCCCAAATAGCCGCCTCGGGCTGGCCATTGCGATGATAGTATACTCACATGCCGGGGAATTTCCGCTTTGCCTATGCTTAACTCATGACATGCAACTGCGCCAAGGGATGGATGAATCACTGTGGGATCGGGGCGAAACCCTGTCTTCAAGTTATAGCTACCGCGTTCGTGATCGCCTTCCTTGCTGATCATGGAACGAATCAACGATACCGAACCCATCTCTTCCGCTAATCGCTCAAAGCCACTTGCAAGATAAATGCCCTTTACTGCGGTGGCAATTTTAGTTGTACCCCCTGCAATCGTTGAATCAGCATGAGGATCAAAAGTTTCTAGTTGGCTGGGCCCGCCCTGCAACCACAATACGATTACAGCTTGTGCGGATTTTTTTGGGGGAAGCGCACCAGGGGCATCGCCATCCGCTGCACGAGCAAGCCATTGGCCCACGGGGGTCAGCCAGGAAGAGCCGGCGAGCATTGCAGTGGTTTTTAGAAAAGGCCTTCGCCCTAATGGTTCCATGAGAACTCCGTGGAGTTAATTAAAGCCCAGAAGAGATCCTGTATTTGTTGCCCTTTGGATACCTCGGGGTTTTTCAAATTCTGTTCAAAAAAATCTGACTCTTCTGCAGTGGGTCGTCTTGTCAGCGCAGTAAGGAATACCGCCTCGATCGATTTAACCTCGCTGGGTGCCAGCCATTGAATGCGTGTGGTTGCAGAAAACGGACCGCCTTTGGTTTTTTCCGATACGAGCTTTCCGTTCATCATCACCAACCTTTGAGGGATAGTTCCACCACGGTTATCAAATTCGTCATCGCTACTATCCCCGTAGCGCTCAACGAAATCATTTTGATCGCCGAACCGGGCCAAGCGGGTAAGAATATGCGATTCGGCATCAATGGTAGAAACCGAAGAGGCTTGCAAAATACTACCAGCAACCTGTTCTGGCCTTAGTCTGCCTAGGGGAAACTGGGCCCATAATTTCTCTGCATTTACAGAATCATCATTACCGGAGAGGCTTTGCATTCTGTATGTTTTAGTACTGGCGATGATCCGTATTAATCGTGCGATGTCATGCCCATGCAAGGCAAAATCTTCAGCCAGTATTTTTAATGCAGGCGGAACAACCCCTTCGGTTTCAAGATTATCGACTGGCGAAACCAAGGGCTGACCGCAAAGAATCGCCCAGACCCTATTAACTGCGGCTTGAGAAAAATAAGTATTCTCACGATGGGTAACCCAGATAGATAAGCGCGACCTTAAAGCGCCTTCCTCTGGAAGCAAATGTGGTGCATAGGAAACCTTTGGGGTAATCGTTCGCTTGATTCCTTTGCGTTTATCATCGATGGTGTATTCCCCTGCCCCATCGTAAACGCCACGAAAACCTACATGAGTCTGACCAAAAAAGGCTGAAAAACTTTCGAAGTCAGATTGCTTCCATGGGGCGAATGGATGGTCATGGCACTGAGCGCAATCAAGTCTGATGCCAAGAAAGGCACGAGTAACACGGCCTGCCAACCTGACTGGGTCTGGTTGATTTGATTTATCATTTTGAGCGGCGACTGTGATGAAGTTGGTCGCAGGTTTTTCGGTCCAAATACCTTCAGTGGAAATAACCTCGCGGACTATTTGGTCATAAGGAACATTCATAGTGATCTGGTCAGAAAGCCAGGATCTGAACTTGCGCCTTCGAAACAAAATGAATGGTCCATCTTCTGTTCCTACAAAAACCCTTGCAAATCTTTCTGCAAGGTAATCTGCAAAGCGACGATCCTGCAAAACATGATCAATCCACCAAGTTAATCTTTCGCCCTCGGGACGCGATTCAAACTGACGAATTTCCTCTAACGAAGGAATCGTTCCCATCAACCCCAATGCCAACCGCCTAGCTATGGTTAAATCATCAGCATCAATTGCAGGTTGAATCTGGTTCTTCTGCCAAGTTTGCTCGAAGGAAGCATTCACCCGGTAAACTGTTTCTATAAAGTCATTTTTCTGAAATACTTCGGGGTTTGTGGGCGTGGGCTTAAACCCATGCTTAGGCGGGATAAGATTTGCAACGAGGGTTGCAGTCCCCCCAAGAACCAAGGCTATAAAAAACAGATTGCGAAAAAGCATAGAACGATTAACTCCTAGTCCAACACTCCATGCTATGATATCATTTAGCCAATATGATCACTTCCTAATTATGTTTACAATAACAGAAACTTTACAAATAAAAGACCCGAGACCATGAATCTTCCTGACCCGAATTCACCCCCCGAATTAGCACTGCTACCTCCCCCATTACCACCTGATATAGAAATTCCGCCCGCAATTCTTGATCCTTATGTAGAACTTCAACCAGACCTAGAAACCATAAAACGAGGCCCTTTTAAGCGCTTCTTTTTCTGGACTGTTTTAAAAATAGAGTGGCTATTTGGACTAATTTCAATGGTGGTAGCTCTAGCAATTCTAGCTGCTATCCCGGGGCTTCAATTCCTTAGCTTAGGCTATATGCTTGAATCCTCCACCCGCGTTGCAAAATCGGGAAAGATCCGAGATGGTTTCATTGGCATTCGCACTTCTGCGCGATTAGGTGGTGCTATCTTGGCTATCTGGCTCCTTTTATTACCTTTGCGATATCTCAGTAATGTTGCTTTCACCGCACAGATCATCAACCCAGATGGTAGAAATGCTGCAAGGCTTCGCTTTTGGGTTTTAATTCTTACTGTTTTTGTAGGGATGCATATTGTTTTTACATTGGCTAGGGGTGGGCGCCTACGACACTTCTTCTGGCCTTTGAATTTCCTAATCGTGTATCGCCAATTCAAACTGGGCGGGGCCTACACCAAGGCTCGAGATGCCACCTGGGATTTCTTGTTATCTTTGAGACTGCCCCACTATTTCTGGCTGGGCTTTCGAGGGTTTTTAGCAGCTTTCCTATGGCTGATTATCCCTGTTACACTTCTGGCTTTTGGGCAAGTAAAAATGCCTCTCTCGCCTTTGGTTGGCTTTTTCGGGGCTCTGCTTTTAGCGATTGTTGTTCTACACCTACCCATGCTGCAAACCCAGATGGCTATCGAAAATCGATTCGGTGCAGCGTTCGATTGGCGGGGCGTTCGAAGAGCTTTCAATCGCGCGCCTTGGGCCTGTAGTTTCGCTTTGATACTTACTCTAATTTTTGCGTTACCTTTATACTTCCTCAAAATCGAAGTAGTTCCTCAAGAGGCACTTTGGCTGCCCACCTTGGTGTTCATTCTTTTCATTTTTCCTGCCCGACTTATTACAGGATGGGCCATGTGGAGAACAAAAATGCGAGATACTCAAAGGCATTGGTTTTTTCGCTGGACGGGTCGGCTGCCTCTTTTGCCCGCAGTGCTTATCTACCTCTTGTTTGTTTTCTTTTCGCAATACACAAGTTGGAACGGCATCGCAAGCCTTTACGAGCAACACGCTTTTCTTTTGCCCGTTCCCTTTTTAGGGTTGTAATCATTGCTTGATGCTTTTTTCTTAATTACCCAACCCTTACAATGCTTTCCAGCTATTATGATTGGATAGGATGTAACCAGAAAGCTTGGAGCCATAATGGCGCAGCCACTTAAAACAATTCACGCAACTTGCCCGCACGATTGCCCCGATACCTGCTCAATGCTGGTTACCGTGAAAGATGGCAAAGCAATCAGCCTCAAAGGCAATCCTGAACACCCTATAACTAAGGGCTTTCTTTGTGGCAAAGTCTCTAGATACATCGAAAGAACATATCATCCAACACGCCTGCTGCATCCACTGAAACGAATCGGCGCAAAGGGTGAAGGGCGATTCGAAAAGATAAGCTGGCAAGAAGCAATCGACACCGTTGCTTCAAAGCTTGGTTCTATTATTAATTCACCATTTGGCCCTCAATCTATTCTTCCCTATAGCTACGCTGGCACCATGGGAAGGCTTCAAAGTTCCAGTATTGATCGTAGGTTTTTTCATCGTATTGGTGCTTCTATTTTAGAACGAACCATTTGCGCAACTGCGGGGGTTGCAGGAAGCCACATGACCCTTGGCGCAAGGGCTGCAATCGACCCAGAAGCTGTGTTGCAATCGAAGTTGATTATCAATTGGGGATCGAACACCAGTGTTACGAATTCTCATTTATGGGCTATCATGCACCGGGCCAAAAAAGCTGGCGCCAAAATAATCACCATCGATCCCTTTCGTTCCAAAACTGCTGAAAAAAGTGATCTATGGATTCCGATACGCCCGGGTACCGATGCTGCTCTAGCCCTTGGAATCATGCATGTAATTTTCCGCGACAACCTTCAAGATCAGGATTTCATCGACAAATTTTGTCTGGGGGGCGAAGATCTCAAATCACGAGCCAACGATTTTACTCCCGCTAAAGTCTCAACCATCACGGGCTTAAAACCAATCATCATCGAGCAATTGGGGCACGACTACGCAAAAACTAAGCCCGCGTTTATTAGGCTTAATTACGGGCTTCAAAGGCATGGTGGCGGGGGCATGGCAGTAAGGGCCATCACCTGCCTGCCCGGTATTATTGGGGCTTGGAAAGAAACCGGGGGTGGGGCATTTCTTAGTACTAGCGGTATGTACCCCCTAAAAGCTGCTAGCGCTTTTGAAAGGCACGATCTCATCCCCAAGGGCACCAGATCTATCAACATGAGCCTGCTTGCAGATGCGTTAAACGACAACAATCTTGCACCGCCAATTAAAGCACTCGTCGTTTATAACGCGAATCCTGCTGCGGTGTGCCCAGATCAATCCAAAGTTATTCGTGGACTAAAAAGAGATGATCTTTTCACGGTAGTGCTTGAGCAATTCCCTACTGACACCGTCGATTACGCGGATATTGTTTTGCCTGCAACCACGCAACTAGAACATTGGGATCTTCACACCTCTTACGGGCATTTGCATGTGCAAATTAACGAGCCTGCGATTGCGCCTCTTGGCGAATCGTTGCCTAACACTGAAATTTTCAGATTGCTTTCAAAGGCAATGAAACTGGAACCTGAACTTTATGAAGCGACTGATATCGAATTAATAAAAGAGGCGCTTGAGCCATCTGCTGGAGGGTTTAATCCTGCAAATGTCATGTCCAAAATAACTTTTGATCAGTTAAAAAAGGAAGGATCGATGCGGCTGGATTTACCGAAGGATTACGCACCCTTTGCGAATGGAAATTTCCCCACACCATCTGGGAAGTGCGAGTTTTTTAGTACTTCAATGCAAAACCTTGGGCTAGATCCCCTGCCCTCGTACACGCCATCACACGAAGATCCGCAAACAAGAATGGACCTTGCAGCACATTACCCGATTCAGCTTCTTTCGCCCCCAGACCCTGCGTTTTTAAACTCATCATTCGCCAACTTAGATTGGCAGAAACAAGATGCAGGTAGGCCAACTTTATTGATCAGCCCCTTAGATGCAGCTTCGCGGGGAATTACAGAAGAAGCCAGAGTCCGTATCTTTAACAATCGTGGGGAATTTCTCGCCCATGCGAAAATCACCGATGCGGTGCTTTCAGGTGTTGCGGTGGCGCAAGGGTTATGGTGGAACAAAGATGTTCCGGGCAAAGCTAATGCCAATGCAACTACAAGCACTGCCATCACGGATCTCGGGGCTGGTGCGACTTTTTTTGACAACCTCATCGAGGTCGAACCTGTTTCTAATTCCGACATTTAAAGAGGGTTTTATATGAAGGCTTGTATCAGCCAAGTTTGTGTTTTAAGCAGTACTTTTGAGGAAGATATCAAATCTTTTGTTGAAGGTGGATGCCCTAACATGGAGGTCTGGCTCACCAAATTGGAAAAGCATCTCGAATCTGCAAGCATTGCTGATACAAAGGCTTTAATTGCAGATCATGGCGTAAACTTGGTTGCTGGCTCTTATCAGGGCGGATTGTTTCTTTCCACAGGCGAGCAGAAAAAAAGCCATTACGATCATTTCAAAAGAAGACTGGATCTTTGCCAAGGCTTAGGCATACCTTTGATGAATATCTGCGCAGATTTCCCCGCCCGAATTGATCAACAAATTTTACAAACCGCAATTGCTGGATTGCGTGAAGCAGCGCAATGGGCGGAAGCATTCAACACAAAACTATCCTTAGAATTTCGTGCCCAATCTTCATTCGCCAACAATCTTGAATCAGCAAACACCTTTGTCGCTGCTTCAGGAATGGAGAATGTAGGGATCACCCTCGATACATTCCACTTTCACTGCGGACCAAGCAAATTAGCAGACCTAGCTAGCATTAATCCAAAAAAACTATTCTTTGTTCAGGTGTGTGATATCTCTGCGGTACCCAAAGAATTGGCAACCGATTCCGATCGCATCTTTCCGGGCGATGGAGATATCGACATCACTTCCATTATTAAGGAACTCAAAAGAATTGGGTACGATGGTTATGTATCGATGGAGCTTTTAAACCCTGTAATTTCTCAGTCCAAAACATCGCAAGTTACAGAATTGGGGATGGGGGCGTTAAGTAAAATTCTAGCCTAACTTCATAAAACTTTGTTAATTTGGGTAAAGGCTTAAACCATTTTCAGGCAACTCGTCTTGATTTTTGCTACCTACACGGACATTATGCACGTACAGGGCTTTTCAAAAACTGCCAACAGACTCGTGAAGGATTTATTATGATCAGAACACTCGCTTTTTCAGCACTTATCTTTGTTTTTAGCTTCCAAACTTGGGCCGCAGAAACCGTCAGCCTTAGTGGCAGTGGCGTCCGCTTTAGCACCATCACTGAATATGTTGCTAATTCCAAATCAAACAAAATGGCACTGACAGGCGTTGCAATGCGCTCTAAGTTTCTTGTCAATGTTTATGCAATCGCAAGTTATGTACAAGAAGGCACCAAGCCAAAATCACCCGATGAAATCATTAATGCAGACATTTACAAACAGCTCAACCTTGTGATGGAAAGGCAAGTGGATGGCCGTGAAATGGCTTCCAGCTTCAAAGCCTCGGTTCTTTTGAATCACAAAGAAGAAGAGTTCCCTGAAGAGCTTACCCTTTTGTACAATCTCTTCAAAGAAATCAAAGTAGTAAAAGGTGACCAGGTTAAACTGACTCATCTCCCCGGTATTGGCATTCATTGCCAGGTTGTAGACAAGATTGAAGTCACCATCAAAAGCGTTGCATTCTCCAAGGCCATTTGGGAAATCTACTTTGGAAAAAACAATCTTGGAGATGGTATAAAGAAGAGCCTACTATCCAAGTCTTAAGAAAAATCGAGTGCACTTTCCAAAGACCGCGAGGCATTTAGTCCCGCGGTCTTATTTTTATCCGTAACATATCCTGCATAAAATGAATTGAACATTTTGATTCAAAACAGGAATAGAATTGCAATGGGCAGATATCTTGCGGGAATTGATCTTGGAACCACAAATAGCGCAATTGCTTATATTGATACCTCTACCAAAGCTAAATTCCCCGAGATCAAACTTCATCAAGTATTCCAGTTTGATGCACCTTCCGAACTTCAACCTCATTCGTTATTACCCTCTTTTTTATACCTTCCTGGAGGGCATGATCTTCCTGAAGGTGCAGCGGCGTTGCCCTGGGATAAAAGCCGATCTTTTATTGTGGGTAATTTCGCACGGTCGCAAGGGGCCAAGGTACCAGGAAGACTTGTATCCTCTGCAAAATCTTGGCTATGCCATCCGGGGGTTGATCGCAAAGCCCCCTTGCTTCCGTGGGCAGCCCCTCCCGAAGTTTCAAGACTTTCCCCACTAGATGTCTCTGCCAAATATTTAAAGCATATCGTTGAAAGCTGGAATCATTCTGTTTCGCTGGGCCAACTTGCTGAACCACTCGAAAATCAAACCGTTGTGGTAACTGTTCCCGCATCGTTTGATGACATTGCACGAAGCCTGACCATGGAGGCTGCAAAACTTGCTGGCCTTAAGAATGTCCTTCTTCTTGAAGAACCCCAAGCTGCTTTTTACCGATGGCTCTCTCTTCATCAGCAAAATATAACTAAAGAAATCGAATTGTCTGAAGGCATGCAATGCTTGGTAATCGATGTAGGCGGGGGTACCACCGATTTCACCCTGATTGAAACCATCAGCGAAAATGGCGCAATCAACTTTCTGCGAAAAGCCGTGGGTGACCACCTTCTTTTAGGTGGAGACAATATGGATTTGGCCTTGGCAAAACTTATGGAGTCTCGATTCCCTGCAGGTACAAAACTTGATTCATCTCAATATATCCAACTCACTCAGGCATGCAGAAATGCCAAGGAACAAATACTTTCTGATTCACCACCAGAAACCATCCCCATCAACATCATGGGCCGAGGGCGATCCATTGTTGCAGGCCTGATCCGAGCGGAACTATCCTCGAAAGAGGCTGCCTCTTTTATTCTTGATGGGTTCTTTCCTCTAGTAAACAAAGATTCTGCACCCCTTAAATCAAGCTCACAAACCGGGCTTCACGAAATGGGTCTGCCCTATGTTTCAGACCCTGCAATCACAAAACACCTTGCAAGCTTTCTTAATTCCCAATCTGAATCTGCATCCTTTAAAGCACCGGCTGCAGTCTTATTTAATGGCGGGGTCTTTCGCTCCAAAAAACTCCAAAACCAGATCCTTTCGGTGATTGATGACTGGGGCAATAACGACCCTAACAAACAAACAACTGCGGTTTTCGAGAACCCCTCGGTTGACCTCGCCGTTGCCGAGGGCGCTGCTTGGTTTGCATGGCTTAAACATACTGGCGGCAAACATATCGGGGGCGGACTTGCAAAATCTTATTACCTTGGAGTAGGCAACGACTCAGGCGAAGAAACCTTAATCTGCGTTCTGCCCAAACATCACGAAGAAGGAAAAATTCTTACCCTCGACCAAAACGAACTAGAGCTGGCAATTGGCCAACCCGTCTTATTTCCGCTGTTTACATCCACATTAAGAAGCAAGGATCAGGCGGGGAATGTAATCAAAATCCCTAAAAAGCAGCTTCAATCATTGCCTCCATTGCAAACCATTTTAAGGGGTGGAAAACGATCCGGGGTTAAGGGCATCCCGGTTAATTTAAAATCGCAAGCAACAGCATTAGGCACTTTGGAATTATGGTGTATTGCAAAAGAAGGATCTAACGAATGGAAGCTAGAATTTAATCTGCGCGATTCTTTTGAAAGTTCAGATTCAAATTCTGATGAAGAAAACAGGGGCGACACCTGGCCTGAAGCAACTGCACTCTCAGCACTCGAATGCCTTCATAAAACCTTTTCCAATAGTGCTCCAGAAATCGACCCAAAACTTCTTCCCAAAGTTCTTGAAAATATTTTAGATGCGGGTAGAGACGATTGGCCCTTGGGGCTATGCAGAAGGCTCTGGGACGATCTCTTTTCCTTGGCACCGAACAGACTGCTTTCTCCTGATCTTGCATCGCGTTGGAGCAATCTGGCGGGCTTCTTTTTACGGCCCGGTTATGGGGCACC
This sequence comes from Gemmataceae bacterium, assembly GCA_044337875.1. Classification (GTDB taxonomy): domain Bacteria; phylum Planctomycetota; class Planctomycetia; order Gemmatales; family Gemmataceae; genus UBA969. Next base: position 59,477 of record JBIIMS010000014.1, on the reverse strand, counting down.
CGGAGACAAAATCCGGTTAGACAAGCTCTGGAAAGAATTAATCGCTCCGCCACGTGATGACCGTTCCAAATCTTCAATCATGCCAAGATTTGTGGAATCTGGAGCAGAGTTTTGGATTCTTTGGCGCAGGGTTTCTGGCGGACTTTCATCCAATCAACAACAATCTCTTTTCGACAGAATTCGCAGCATCTTACTACCTATTCCCAACAAGCCGGTTGCTAAGCCGTTGCAAAATGAATTGGTGGAGATGTGGCGCGCAGCAGCCTCTTTTGAAAGGCTAGACCTTAAAACAAAAGAAAACATGGGTAACACCTTAATTCGATCGCTTAAGAAAACGCCCCTGCCACCTTATTTATTTTGGTCACTTACCCGACTTGCGTCACGGGCACTTATTTATGGGCCGCTTAATTCGATTTTGCATCCCGATATTGTTTCGCAATGGGTTACCAGATTATTGGAATTCCAACCTTCCCATACTTCCGAAGAAACCACATGGGCTTTTTGCCTGTCGCAAATGGGAAGAATCACAGGGCAGCGGGCTCTCGACCTCGATCAAGATTTACGCGATAGCATCCTGACAAAAATCAGGGATAAGAAAATCCCTACCGAGTGGATCAAATGCCTAGAAGAATTCGTGCCTCTCGCAAAAGAAAGCCAATCCAACCTTCTTGGTGATTCGTTACCCGTAGGATTGCGACTTTACAAATAGATGCAAGCAACGCACCTACCCTACTCAATTTAGGCTCACACAAAATCTTTGCCCGTAAGAATCTTGAATGCTTCAAGATACCTAAGGCGGGTTTGTGCGATAGTTGATTGGGGCATTTCTGGAGGCGGGCTGTTTTTATCCCAGGTTGTAGTCTCGAGCCAGTCGCGAATAAATTGTTTATCGAATGAGGGCGGACTAATTCCGGTAGCATAGGATTTCTCATCCCAGAATCGTGAACTATCAGGAGTAAGTGCCTCATCGATCAAAATGATTTCGCCCGACTTTAACTTCCCCCATTCAAACTTGGTATCTGCAAGAATAATGCCTTTTTCATGAGCATATGCCGCAGCTCGCGAATAAATATCAATGCTTCGATCTCTTAGAATACTTGCAGTTTCAGAACCAACTTCTTTGACCATTTGTTCAAATGAAATATTTTCATCATGCCCTGTTTCAGCCTTAGTTGCTGGCGTAAAAATAGGTTCAGGCAATTTTGAACTTTGCATTAAACCTGCGGGCAGTTTGATGCCACATACAGTTGAAGATGACTGATATTCTTTCCAACCTGAGCCAGCAAGCCAACCCCGAACAACGCACTCGATCGGCACAACATCTGTTTTTTTTACAAGAATAGTACGGCCTTCAAGTATTGATTTCTGACTTGAAAAGGCTGGGCCCATTTCATTTAAATCTGTGCTGATCAGATGATTTTCAACCTTGAGTAAATTCATCCAGAACAAAGTTAGCTGAGTCAAAATTTTCCCTTTGTCGGGTACACCATCTGCAAGAACCCAGTCGAATGCGCTTATTCTGTCTGTGGTTACGATCACAAGTCGATCGCCCAGATCGTAAACATCGCGTACTTTCCCCCTTCGGCAAGGGAATCCTACGATTTCAGTTTTAGTAATCGCCAAGGGCAAGCTCATGAATAACCACCTTTTCTTTTGCAGTTTTAACAGAATTTTCTGCTGCTACTTCTACCTTGATAGAGGATACTAGACAATTGCTTATTGGACATAGTTTTTTATTTATTATGTGGATCTACTGATGGTGATTTTCAGCAGCAATACCGTTCGAATTGAAAAAGACCAAGATGGAACCATCATGATTGTGTTGGATGTTAAGGGAGAATCCGCCAATAAAGTCAATCTTTCCCTTCTTCGAGATTTAGATGCAGGCTTGGATAAACTCGACGAAATCCCCTCCATTCCAATCATAACTTTGCGAAGCGGGAAGACTTCGGGGTTTGCTTTCGGGCCGGATTTGCATGAATGGCAACAATTGCAGGCAAATGGAAATGTTGCACACTGGCAAGAAGAAGGGATGCGGGTTTATAAAAAGCTCCGGGATCTTAAAGCACCTACCATTGCGGCTATCAGCGGCCCTTGTTTGGGTGCGGGATTGGAACTCGCATTGGCTTGTGATTACCGTTTGGTTTACGAAAAGCCTAACACCATATTTGCATTCCCTGAGGTAGAACTAGGCGCCTGTCCTGCATTTGGTTCCATTTATTCTCTGGCCAAGATTATTGGGCTTGAGAAAACCACGAAACTCGTGGTTTTTGGAGCACGATGGAAAGCAAGAGAGATTTTCCATAATCGGCTTGCTGACGGTATCGCGCAAACAGAGCCTCAACTTCGGTCTGAATTTACCAGATTAATGGGAATTGCTTTAAACGAGGGGAAAAAGAATAACCGGACTTCGGCACCCGTATCTCTTCGCTCGATGTTATTTGAAAAGAATTTCGCAGGCAGAGCCATTTTGAATAGGGCGTTCAACAGGATTATTGAAAAAAACACACCCGAAGAAATTCAAGCTCCCAGACAAACACTTAATCTGGTTTCGAATTTGGTCACCCTCAAAAACTCTGCTATTGCTGAACAAAAAATTGCTGAACTTAGCCAACGATTAATTCCTTCGCCAACCTGTAAAAATCTGGTGAAGTTTGCACTCGAAGACATTTCTCGTATTCCGGTTGCCCCGGTGGAAACCCCTGCCCCCAATCGGGTCGCCCTGATTGGCGAAGGCAAAACTGTTGCAGAATGGGCTTTTCTACATGCCTCCAGGGGTATACAAGTTTCCATTCAAGGAAAAACTGCGGAAGGGCTTGGAAATACACTTTTGGCATTAAACCGGCTCATGCATGAAACCATCCGAAAAGGCATATGGAATGCTGTGGAAGTCGAAAAAAGGCTCAGTTTAATCGATGGCACTACCAGCGCCCCTTTCAAAGAAAAGCCCGATATCGCCATTCTAACTGCCCATAGTTTTTTCAGCGCAACAGATATCGATGATTTCAAAAATAATTATCCAGACTGCATGGTTATCAAATCAAAGGAAACAGATCCTTGGCAAGGCGAGGATGCTTGCTTGTTTCAGCAATACCCTTTAGGAAGATTTCCTTGCTGCGAATTGGTCATCCCAGAAATTAGTTCTTTGATTAAGCGAGATTTTTTACTGGCCTGGATTTCGCGATTAGGCAAGACCACAGTTACAATTAGCAACACAAAATCCAGCATTGCAACTAGGGTTTTACTATCTGGTTTTCAAGAAAATCTAGAGTTACTTGCCGAAGGGGTTTCATTAGAAAAGATCGAGAACTCCCTAAGAAAATGGGGCTTTCAATTTGGCCCATTATTCTGGGCTGATTGGCTTGGTTTAGATTTGATCACTAAACTTTTTGCCCTGCAATATCCAATTGAAACTGAAACTCACGAACTTTTTCCCCAAATGCGTACCCGGTTATGGTTGGGGATTGAAGAAGGTAAGGGATGGTTTTTGCACCACAAAAACTCTTGGTGGCCAAACCTACTTGCACAGAATCTGACAAAACATAACTTAAAACGCAAAATCGACCCAGTGAGCAATTCCATGGGTAAAGTAAACCAAGTGCGCGAGGGGCGCGAACGCATCTTGTTTACTATGCTTCTTGAATTTACAAATATCAGAGCAGACAACGTTTTCAAAACTGAAGCAGATTTAAATTTCTTGGCGGTAAGAGCGATGGGATGGCCGGCACATACAGGGGGCCCGGGGCCTTGGATCAGGCTTAAAGGCCAAGATTATTGGGAAGCGCTTTCCGCCAACTATGTCTCGCGATTTGGCAAACGATTTGCATTACCGGAATCTTGGAATCTATGGTTCATTTGATCACCCTTAAATACAATTATTAAAACAACACTTGACCTCATCCCTTTTAGAAACGATAAAAGTAGAACTGTTAAATGATCCTTATATTTGTATTGAAACTCTGAAAGGCAACGCAATGGCAAGCAAACCAGAAACTAGGCTTCAAGAACTCCACATTCAGCTTCCTCCAGCACCTAAACCCGTGGCTAAGTACAAAATTGCTGTCCAAGTTGGTAACATGCTTTATGTTTCAGGACATGGCCCTGCTAAAGTTCACGAATCCACACCTCTGAACGGCAGAGTGGGCGAAAATCTTACCTTGGAACAAGGCAAAGAAGCTGCAAAAGCCGTGGCGATTAATGTGCTTGCAACCGTCAAAGAAACCATTGGTTCTTTAGATAAGGTCAAACGAATTGTTAAAACTCTTGGCTGGGTTAATTGTACCGTTGATTTCAAAGACCAACCCAAAGTGATCAATGGGTTTTCAGAATTGATGGCAGAAATTTTTGGAGAAGACAACGGCGTGGGCGCAAGAAGTGCTGTTTCCGCACATACCCTACCCGGTGGTATCCCCGTTGAAATCGAATGTATTTTTGAATTACTATAACCTTTATTCCTTTTGAAAGAGGCTTACATACCATGGCTAAATCGACTACCAAAAAGAAAATCATCAAAGCTTCTGATAGCAAAATCCGAAATGCAATCGAAGCAGGCGATGGCATCTTACGACTGGCGCCCACTTGGGTTCCTCGCAGTTTCCTTATGCCAGGCCGAAGAATCAAACTTGCACCACAGGATCTTTATGCCTACGGTGCCCATCGTGGAGGCATTGATGAACGATGGTTCGCTTCCACGACCCCTGCCGCCAACGAAAATCGTGAAATTGACGAAGGCTATAGTTATGTTGTGGTTAATGGCGAACGATCCTTCTTGCTCAAGGATGCGGTGGATGTAGAAGGTCAAAAATTGGTAGGCGCAGCAATTTGGAAGAAATACCAAAAGTGGCCTGTTTATAGCAAGTTTTTTGACAACATGGGCCCTATCCCCCATCACATGCACCAGAGCAAAAATCAAGCTGCAAAGGTCGGTCAGGAAGGCAAACCTGAATCCTATTATTTCCCACCCCAGCTTAATTCCGTGGGCAATAATTTCCCCTACACTTTCTTTGGCTTGGAACCCGGTACCACCAAAGAAGACCTTCGTAAGTGCCTAGAGCGCTGGAACGAAGGGGATAACGGAATTCTTAACTTCAGCAAAGCCTACAAACTGCAACCTGGCACTGGCTGGTTGGTTCCGCCATGCGTTCTTCATGCTCCAGGTTCATTGGTCACCTACGAACCACAATGGGGCTCTGATGTTTTCGCAATGTATCAAAGCATGGTCGAAGGTCGCGCTGTTCCATGGCATCTTCTCACCAAAGACATGCCCAAAGAAAAACATCACGACATCGATTTCATCGTCAATCAACTCGATTGGGATGGCAACATTAATCCAAACTTTAAAGATAGCCATTATCTTGAACCTATCGCTGTAGCCGATACTGAATCTGAAGGCTATGTCGATCGCTGGGTAGTTTATGGCAAAATCGATGGTGAAGAGCTTTTCTCTGCCAAGGAACTAACCATCAACCCTGGCGTAAAAGTTACGATTAAAGATCGTGGCGCATATGGCCTTATCACGGTTCAAGGTACAGGTAAAATCGGTAAACATGCTCTCCAAACACCTGCAATGATTAGGTTTGGCGAACTCACCGACGACGAAGTTTTTGTAAGCCACGAAGCAGCGGTGCAAGGTGTGACTTTCGAAAACACTGGCCTCGAGCCTTTAGTTTCCTTGCGCTATTTTGGCCCTCACACCAACATTGACGCACCCGCTATTGGCGACTACAGAAAGAAAAAGCGCTAATCACGACTCCATTCATATGGAGAGTCTAAACCACCTTTCAAATTACAGATCCAAGCCTTGGTAATACCCAAAGGCTTGGATCTTTCTATTTCTACCAGCATTTTCACAAAAAACATCTTTCTCGATGAAAAGAATGCAACCAGACAGATGATTTCGATTCAGATAGCAATCAACCAATCTGCCTCGCAGCCTTTGAACATTTCAAAACAAAAAAATAATCACCCTAGTTTTTCTTGCCCTCAAGCCTTTAAAGCGGTATGACAATGCTTGGTACAAGTGTGAAAAAGTATAGTTTAATGAGGATCTCCCATGAGCAACAGCACCTTGAAATTACATAACGCTATGTGGCCTGGCTTGGTTGGCAAAGAACCGGGCACAGATCATCCCCCCATCAGCCTAGATAATATGCTTGATTTTACGGTAAAAGCTCAGGTAAACGGGCAGAAGTTCGATGGAGTTGATCTCTTTCTTTTTCATTCCCACACCGACCCAGACGCCAGCACCGACGATATTAAAAAGATGGCAGACAAAATTGCCAGCAAAGGATTAAATGTTGGTTCCGTAGTAGCTCCAATTTGGCCGGGTACTGTTGGCGATTCCTCTTTTGGCAGCCCAGATCAACGGGCAAAATTTGTCCTCGCTGTTAAAAAAGCCTGCAGGATCGCTCGCATTCTTAACGATCATGGGGTTCGAAAATATGGCATCATCCGTATCGATGCTGCTGGCGGGCCTTCCGATTGGGCTAAAGACCCAACCGGTAACACTAAAAAAACCGCTGAAACTTTCCGCGAAGCCGGGATCGTAGCTGCAGCCCATGGCGAACGCCTTGCCGCTGAGGGCGAAATCTGTTGGGGTGGCATGCATTCTTGGAAACATATGGTAAACCTGTTGGAACAAACGGGTATGCCAGGCACTGTTGGTTTTCAAGCAGACCTTGCACACACCTATCTTTACCTTATGGGCTACAACGCCCCTGAAGATGCACTTTTAAAAGAAGGCTATTCCCATCCGGAATTTGAAGCTGCGTACACCAAAATGACCGATGCGTTGCGCCCTTGGACCATCGACTTCCATGTTGCTCAAAACGATGGCACGGTACATGGCACTGGTTCGCACGATAAGACAGGCAGGCATTGCCTTGCCGATGATCCCAAGGGCAAGCTGGATATCACCAAAGCTTCAGGATACTGGCTTAAAGATTACGCAGGGCGTGGCATTCAACACATCTGCTGGGATGGTTGCATGTTCCCGAACAAGGTTCTTGAAACTCAGGAAACTTGGAACAAGATCCTTGCCGCCATGATTGCGGTTCGTGATGCTCATGGTTCCAAATAATAAACAATTTCGCACGGTAACATTTAAACTTCAACAGATTGGAGATGGTCATGGCTTCGTCAAAAAAACCTCTTAACATCGGCCTGATAGGTTATGGATTCATGGGTAAAGCCCATTCCAATGGGTATGTAAAAGCTCCATTGTTTTTTGATCTACCTTATAAACCAGTATTAAAAGCTGTTTGCGCACGCAATGCTGAAAAGGCACGGGCCTTTGCCGATACTTGGGGATACGAAAGCATTGAAACTGATTGGCGTAAACTGATCGAACGCAAAGATATCGATGCGATTGATATTTGCACACCCAACAACATTCATGCTGAAATCGCTCTTTATGCTGCTGCCCACAAAAAAATCATCCTTTGCGAAAAGCCATTGGCAATGAATGGCGAAGAAGGCCTGAAAATGGTTGAGGCTGTTGAAAAGGCAGGCGTTCCAAACATCGTTTGGTACAACTACCGCAGGGTTCCCGCTGTTACCTTTGCCAAGAAGTTGATCGATGAAGGCCGACTCGGGAAGATCTTCCATTATCGTGCTAAATTCCTTCAAGATTGGACCATCAACCCAGAACTGCCACAGGGGGGCGCTGCGCTATGGCGGCTCGATTCCGAAGCGGCTGGCAGCGGGGTTACAGGCGATCTTCTTGCTCATTGCATCGATACTGCAATCTGGCTTAATGGCTCGATTCATGATGTTAGTGCTATGACCGAAACTTTTGTCAAACAAAGGCAGCACAACCTTACAGGCAAAATGGAAAAAGTCACCATTGATGATGCCTGCACCTTCATGGGCCATTTTGAAAATGGATCCCTCGCAAGCTTTGAATCCACACGATATGCTCGTGGGCACAAAGCGCTTTACACCTTCGAAATCAACGGCGAAAACGCTTCGATTTTCTGGGATCTTCACGACCTTCACCGATTGCAATATTTTGATTACAAAGATGAAGGCCCACTACGCGGGTGGAAATCCATCCATGTAACCGATGGCGATCATCCTTACATGGGTAACTGGTGGGTACCTGGTTTGCAAATCGGTTACGAACATAGTTTTGTTCATGAAGTTGCTGACTTTGTTACCTCATTGGGAACCGGAAAACCTGTTGGCCCCACTTTCAGAGATGCTCTTGAAACCCAGCGCATTTGCGATGCAGTTTTAGAATCAGCCAAGACCAATCATTGGGTTGATGTAAAGAAAGACAAGTAAAACCAAGCTGCTAAAAAAAAAAGCCCGTCAGTTACGACGGGCTTTTTTTTTTGCTTCTCGTCCTAACTATAAACCCTGCTAATCGGAGATACCGTGCTAGGCAATATAGGGTTTGGCCTACCGCTGATATCCACCACCATCGCATGCGGGTCGATCCCCATGTTACTGTAGATGGTTGCAAGAACATCAAGATAGTTAATAGGATAATCTTTGGCTGAACCAGCACTACTATCGGTTGATCCGATAACCTGTCCGGTTTTCATTCCGCCACCCGCAAGCAACGCGAAATTCACTCTCGACCAATGATCTCTACCCGCATCTTTATTGATTTTTGGAGTTCTGCCAAATTCACCCCACACACACACGGTAGTGGTTTTGTCCATCCCTCGTGCGTAGATATCCTCAATGAGTGCAGATACCCCTTGATCAAAAGTGGGCAAATGCTCTTTCATATGCTTGAAGTTGTTACCATGCGTATCCCAAAATCCATAGGCAACCGTCACGCAGCGGGACCCCGCCTCAACAAGCCTTCGGGCCATTAAAAGTTGATCATTCCAAAGCGGGCCACCATCACCCAAATGCTTGCTGGAACCTTTACCGTAACGCTCACGCACTTTCGAAGGTTCTTTAGTCACATCAATAGCTTCAACCAACTTGCTAGAAGTAAGAACTTCAAAAGCACGCTGATAATTCTGGTTCATGCCAGAAACTTCCAGCCGATCTGCATTCCTACGGAAAGCGTCGACCTGATCCAGAAGGATTTTACGGTCTTCAAAGCGACTTGAAGTCAACCCTTGAAGCTTCATGTTATCAATGCCTTCCCCATCCAACCTGACGCCAGCGGATGCTCTTCCGAGAAACCCGGAACTTGGGCTGTTGTATGGCTTATGCTGCATAGTTGGAAAAAGATCGACAAACGCAGGCACCGAGGGATTGACCTGCCCCTGAACCTTGGAAATCACGGAACCAAAATGGGGTTTATTATCTCGTTTGGTAACCGACATCGGGTAACCGGTGGTGCTCTGAAAACTTGAGTGTTCATCAATTTGCCCAACAAGAGATCTCAATACAATGTATTTGTCAGCACACGCTGCAAGCTTGGGCAAGTGCTCGGATATTTCGATACCTGAAACATTGGTTGGGATGGGTTTGAATTCGCCCCGGACTTCTGTGGGCGCATTTGGCTTAAGATCAAAACTATCCTGATGGGCCATCCCGCCTGAGAGATAAATCATAATGACAGAGCGCTGATTACCCTTAATATTTGAAGCAGCTTCGGCTTGAAAAATGCTAGGGAGGGTAACGCCAAAGGGTGCCAATGCCCCTATGCGCAGAAAATTACGCCTGCTGACGCCATCGCAAAACTTTTTCGAAGATGTTTGATTCATAACAAGCCTCATGGTGTGCCAATATAAGCTTATAATAGCACTATTTCGCAGCATTAGGAAATGTTAAACCCTAAATTTCAAGCTTTTTAGCCCTCTTCTTCATTCGACAATCCCACCCTTATCCTTAAATCCGAACCGTGCACCAATTACGAAGTTTATTAGAATTTTTTCAGTTCGAAACAGTCTTTTACGCTTAAAACCGCATACATTAAGAATTATGCATATTATTTTCATCGATGCTGATGCCTGCCCGGTCAAAGACGAAATTTATCGCGTCGCCTGCAGATACTCCATGAAAGTTGAAGTTGTAGCAAATTCCACCATGCGGGTGCCTGCGAACCCCTTATTCACCATGGTAGTTCGTCCAGGATTTGGAACCGCGGATGATTGGATCGCTGAAAACACGGGCCCGGGTGATCTTGTCATTACTGCAGATATCCCCCTTGCTGCCCGCTGCCTCGAAAAAGGTTCGCTCGTTCTCAATGCCAAAGGGAAACAATTTACAGAAAATGACATCGGCACTGCTCTAGGAATGCGCAGCCTAATGGAAGAACTTCGCCAAAGTAATTTGGTTTCGGGGGGCCCTTCCCCCATGGGCGCAAAAGATCGCTCTAAATTTCTTTCCAAATTTGATGAGCTTATTAATGCAGTTCGTAAAGCATACCCACCACGCAAATAAATCGCTTCTCCCGAATCTCGCACTCTGATAAATAGCACCTAAAATCTTCAATCAACTGGATTATTACAAATGGTTTGTACATAATTAATCTTTTGCTACTGATCTTCAAGAGGAGAGATATCATGAACCACTTATCACGCAGAAGCTTGCTGGCTGGCGCAACGATCGTCGGGCTATCTGGCACAGAAGTGCTGGCATTTGCAGAAAATGAAAAGCCCTTCAAATTCATGCTGAACACCAGCACCATCCGCGGGCAGAAACTTCCTCTTAAAGATCAGGTCGAGGTTGCTGCCAAGGCAGGTTACGATGCAATCGAACCCTGGATTAGCGATATCGACCAATTCATCAAAGATGGTGGAAACCTCAAGGATATGGGCAAGCGAATTAAAGATAGCGGCATGACCATGGAAAGTGCCATCGGTTTCTTCGAGTGGATTGTTGATGATGATGAAAAACGAAAACAAGCAATCGAGCTTGCAAAAAAGACCATGGATAATTTGGCAAAGCTAGGTGGAAAAAGGCTTGCTGCGCCCCCAGTTGGTGCTACCAATAAGCCTGGGATTGATTTATATGCTGCAGCCCAGCGATACCGGGAATTGCTTATTGCTGCGAGTTCCATCGGCGTGATTCCCCAAGTTGAACTTTGGGGCTTTTCAAAAAACCTTAGCAAACTTGGGGAAGTGGCATTGATCGCAATCGAAGCCAAACACAAAGATGCCTGCATATTAGCTGATGTTTACCATTTGTTTAAAGGCGGGTCTGATTTCGAAGGTCTTAAACAACTTGGGCAAGGCGCACTTCAAGTTTTTCATATGAATGATTACCCAAAGAATTTAAATTCGACCGAGATTCAAGATAAGGATCGGGTTTATCCAGGCGATGGTATTGCACCATTAACAAGCATGCTGAAAACTTTACGCGACAATGGGTTTAATGGTTTTCTTTCGTTAGAGCTATTCAATCGAGACTATTGGATGCAGGATGCGAACTTGGTTGCAAAAACCGGGCTCGAGAAAATGAAAGAGGTCGTGCAAAAAAGTTTAAGTTAACTCGCCATTAATATAGCTCCTTACCATTTTAAGGGAGGAAAAGCGGCAATCCTCTTGCCCCGCTTTCCTCCCTTATCTATTTCCATGAAAATCCCTCGCCTTTGCCAACCCTTCTCGACTTGACTTGATTCTTCAAATAGGTATCGTTCCCAACTTCATGAGATGGTGTAAAGATTTTTACGCCGGTAAGTTTTCTTACTGGTCCTTTGATTCGAGACGGAAGGTGTATTCATGCGAAGTAACTCATATATGCAAAAGAAATCACCCAAGGCTATTCACTGGAGCATGGCATTAGTGCTTGCTTTCCTATCAGTTCTGCCTGGATGCATGCATCAAACCCCTAGATTAGTTGCGGAAGAAGAAACGGAGCGCGATCGCTACGGAGTTCGCACACTGGGCGAATTTTGTACGGTCGGAAATGCAGACCCTCTTCCTTTAGGTGGGATTGGTTTAGTGGTAGGGCTAGATGGAACAGGCGCTGCGCCTACAAATGATGCCAATCGAACCATGCTGGAAGACGATCTTCGCAAGCAAGGCGTTCGAAATATTAAAGAAATGCTTGCAAGCAATAATGTAGCTTTGGTTATGATTTCTGCATCTATACCACCGGGAACTCGCAAGGGCGATGCTTTGGATATCGAAGTCAGACTACCGCCCAGCAGCAAGGCTACAAGCATACAAGGTGGATTTCTAAAAGAGTGCATTTTATATAACTACGATTTTGCAAAGAATCTTTCTCCAACTTACACAGGCCCCAAAGGCACTTTGCGTGGGCACCCTGTTGCAAGGGCTGAAGGTCCACTTTTAGTGGGATTTGGCAAGGCGGGTGAAGATGATGAAGGCAGGGTAAAATCGGGCAGAATTTGGGGTGGTGGAAAAACACAAATCGATTGGCCCTTCACTCTTATTCTGAATCAAGATCAACAATTTGCACGCGTATCAGGCATGATTTCAGATCAAATAAATGAAACTTTCCAAATCAGTAAAGGCGATCCAAGCGCTGTTATTGCCAGCACTAAAAACAATATCTCGGTTTCGTTAAGGGTTCCCACACAATACAAATTAAATCATCCACGATTTCTTAGAGTGGTCAGGCTCATCCCGACCAAAGAAAACGATGCAGGTATAGGCGGTCAAGGACGAGCCAACTACATCAAAAAACTTAATGAAGACCTTATGGATCCTAGTCGTTGCGTAACAGCAGCTCTTAGACTTGAAGCATTAGGGCAAGAGACTATTAACACTTTAAAGAATGGCCTTAAAAACGAACATCCTTTGATTCGATTTAGTTCTGCAGAAGCGCTGGCTTATTTGGGCAGCCCTTCTTGTGGCGAAGAATTGGCCCGATCCGTTATTGATCAACCCATGCTCAGGGCTTTTTCACTTACAGCAATGGCATCACTTGATGAAGCCATTTGCCAAGTAAAGTTACGCGAAATTCTTTACTCATGCACAGATGATGAAACCCGCTACGGCGCATTCCGAGCCTTACGGGCACTAGATGAAAAGAACGAAACTATTCAGGGCGAATTTTTGAACGAATCATTCTGGCTACATCGGGTTTCACCTGACACCCCTGGCATGGTTCATATCTCTACAAGTAAACGCCCTGAGATCGTTTTGTTTGGCAAAGAACCAGCCTTTAGGCCGCCTTTCTCGTTGCTTGCAGGTGAATTCACCCTTACCTCCGGCAAAGATGATGAAAAATGTAATATCTCACGCATTCCTCTACGGAGCGGTAAAACAATGAGGAAATCAACTGGCCTAACCGTCAGTGAGATACTTCAAACCTTGGCAGATATGGGGGCTCTTTACCCAGATGTCACCGAACTGCTTCGCCAAGCCGATACGACGCAGGCCCTTACTTGCAGGGTAAGAAATGATGCACTTCCTCAGGCTGTTTCGGTGTATGATTTAGTAAAGGCTGGAAAAATGAAAAAAGGGAAAAACGAAGAATTCGGACTCGCAATGGACGCCAGACCCGATCCTTCTGCAACCCCTAATTTATATGCTCCTGTAAAACCTTTAAGTTTTTCAAACACTGAGGATCAGGAAGCTCTGCTAAACAAAAAACCAGAAACCAAGGAAAAAGTAACTGCAGAGCGATTAAAAAACGGACAAGACAAATAATATTTTATCGGGGGCGCCAGGGCACCTTGCCCTGGGCTACACCTTAAACGGAATTCTGCATGTTAAAAAGTTTGGAATTAACCGGCTTCAAATCCTTTGCCGATAAAACAGACTTTAATTTCCCTCTTGGCATCACTGCCATCGTTGGGCCCAATGGTTCGGGCAAAAGCAATATTGTCGATGCGATCCGCTGGGTGCTAGGCGAACAAAGCGCACGCAGCCTTCGTGGCGGAGAGATGACTGATGTTATCTTCAACGGTTCCGCATCGCGAAAAGGCAATGGTCTTGCTGAAGTTTCTCTCCTTTTTGACAACACAAAAAAAATATTCCAAACAGAAAGCGCAGAAGTCCAAGTAACTCGCAGAGTTTACAGAAATGGTGATAGTGAATACCTGATAAACCGCAAAATATGCAGGCTCAAAGATATAAAAGATTTGTTCATGGGTAGCGGAGCTGGTTCAGATGCTTACTGTATTATAGAACAGGGCAAAGTTGACGGCCTTTTGCAATCTTCCCCTAAAGATCGAAGAATCATTTTTGATGAAGCTGCAGGTATCAGCAGGTTTAAAGTAAAAAAACTTGAATCTCTTCGAAGACTGGAACGAGTTGATCAAAATGTTGAACGCCTCAAGGATATTTTGGAAGAGGTAGAAAGACAATTAAAAACAGTACGGTTGCAAGCAACAAAGGCACAGAAATGGCAGGAATATTCTGAAAGGCTAAAAGAATTACGTCTAAATCTTGGGCTTCAGGAATACTCGCAGCTCACAGAAAACCTCGAATCGGAATATGCCAAGCTTTCCTCTCTTAAAAACGATTTGGAACAAGGCTTATCAGAAACCGATGAACTCGAGAAAAAGGCTCGGGAAAAAGAATCTCTGGTAGCCCAACTGGATGAACAAATACGAAGCGGAGATCTGTTGATTTCTGAAGCGAGGCAAAATATCGCTGCAGGCGACTCTTCGAAAAAAAGTGACCGCGACTCTCTCGAAACTTCGGAACGAGATCTCCTTCAGGCTCGCAAATCCCTGATGGATCACAACAAAAGGTTATCCCTCTTGGAATCGCAACTTGAATCTCTTAGGCAGGAAGCCGAACTTTCAGAATCGAATTGCACTGCTTCAAAAACAATTGTCGAAACTCTCGAAAAAGCAGAAAAAGAAGCATCCGATGAAGATTCTTCTCTTCGCATTTCAGTCATAAAATCCAAGGAAGAACACCTTGAAAATATGCGCCTGCTTGCGCGACTTCAAAACGCCCTTACAGGTTCCAGAGCCAAACTGGAATCTTATCATCGGGAAGCAGAAAGACTTCGGCAACGCAACGAAAACACCGTGGGCAGCCTAGCTGTTCTTGACGCAGAACTTGGCGAATTGACAATCGCTGACGAAATTTTACAAATAAGGTTGGCCGCGTCGAAGACTACGCTTCTTGATTTGGGAAAAGAAAAAGAAGCATTAGAATTGGCGCGTGACCAATTCGCAAAAGAGCTATCGGAATTTCAGGCTAATCGAAGTGGCACCGTCAGTCGCCTTGAAGTTCTTGAAGGATTAGAAAAAAGTTTAGAAGGCTTTGGCGTTGGGCTTAAAGAAATTCTTGAGCTTAGCAAAGACCCATCTTCACTTTTATGGAACACCATTCTGGGCGTTGTTGCAGATTTCCTCGAAGTATCAACTGAATTTGCAGTGCTAATCGATCTTGCGCTAGGTGAAAAATCACAACGCATTCTTGTTCAGGATCAAGAATCCCTAATCAAAGCCCTAGCCTTGAACTCAGAGGCTTTTTCAAGCAGAATTTCTTTCCAAGGCTTTTTACAAAACAATATTCAGGTTGCTAATCCCTCTTCTGAAACATCGATTCTATTAGAGAAACAACCCGAAATCGTTGGTTGGGCCCATGAGTTTGTTAAATGTAACAATCCAGATTTCCCGAACCTGCCCCAATGGCTTTTGGGACAAACTCTGATTGTTAAATCCATGGATTTTGCAAGAACGCTTTCCGCTTCTCATCCTTCGATTAGATTTTTAACCCTATTAGGCGAAATCCTCGAAACGGATGGCACCCTAACCATGGGAACCCATCATGCGGAAACAGGGATTCTTTCCCGTAAAGCTGAACTAAGAGAATTAAAAAACACTCTTATTCAAATTGAAGATTCCATTGCTTTGGCTCAATCCAGTTTGGATGAAACAAAAAGCGCAATCTCAATTGCAGATACTCGAATTGAAAACCAAAGACGCGATATTGATGTCCTCTCGGAACAGTTGAGTGATCTTAGGGCTAGAATCGAACGACAAAAACAGCGCAAGGATGGAATGGATGAAGAATTAAAAGTCAGTGGTAATGAACTAAGGAACCTTGATGACGACACGGAAAAAGAAACCAAGGAACTAGAATCTTTTAAAACCCAGGCTGAAGAACTTGAAGTAGTCTGCCTAAAGATGGAAGAGCTAGTAAAGGTTGGGGAAGAAAGACTACGCGACATCGAGCTCCAGAGACGGGTGAGAACCGAAAAAACAACCGTCGCAAGAGTTGCATTTGCCCAAGCCGAAGAACGCGCTGAAGCTTTTAAAACCAGATTCAATTCTGCAAATGACGAACTTTCCGGAAGAAAAATTGAACAATCCAGAACCCGAACACAGATTCTTGAAATAAAATCACGATCAGACACGCTGAATCTTTCGATCCTTAATGTCACCTCTCAACTTGCATTATGGTTTCTGAAAAAGGATCAAGCCGAAGAAAAGGCCCGATTTCTTTTATTAGAAAAAGCCAAAGCAGTTAAAGAAAAAGAAACCTTTGTATCAAAAGCTTATTCCGACAGAACAGCTTGGAGAAACAAACAAGAATTGGTGCATGGCCGCGAATTAGCAGTCAACGATCTTCAAATCCGACGCGACTCTTTGTGTACTCGAATGAAAGATGATTACGAAATTAATCTTGACGAACTGTATTTGCAAAAGCAAACCCCAACAGAAGGCACTGATCAAATTAATTCGATGCCTCCAATAGAAACAACAGTAATAGCTGATGAAATTACAGAACTCCGCAACAAGATTCATAGACTTGGCAATGTTAATATCGAATCGCTCGAAGAATTGACAACCTTGGAATTCAGACACTCAAGCCTTAAAATACAATATGACGACCTTGTTTCAGGAAAAAAAGCACTCGAAGAAATTATCAGCAAAATCAATGCAGATAGCAGATCACTGTTCATCGAAACCTTCCAGAATGTAAGGACCCACTTCCAAGATTTATTCCGCAAACTATTCGGCGGCGGTATGGCTGATGTAATACTTGAAGATGAACAGGATGTTTTGGAATGCGGTATTGAGATTAAAGCAAAGCCCCCTGGGAAAGAATTACGCAGCATCTCTTTGATGAGTGGTGGGGAAAAAACCATGACTGCGGTAGCATTACTTCTGGCAATTTTTCGGAACAAGCCTAGCCCTTTTTGCCTACTCGATGAGGTTGACGCTGCACTTGATGAGGCCAATGTAAATCGATTCACTAATGTATTGCGCGATTTCATGGATAAGAGCCAGTTTATCCTTATTACCCATTCCAAACGAACGATGGCATGTGCGGATGTTCTTTATGGAATTACGATGCAAGAATCGGGCATATCAAGAAGAATGGCAATCCGATTTCAAGATTGGCCTGCTGACGAGAAAAAAGACGAGCCTTCGGCTTAATTACAACACCTCTTTAATTCCGCCTATTTTACCACCATTTCATTATTAAAAGAAAATTTGTATCACCTGATAAAACTGGCCTTTTCAGAAAGTAATATTGAGGATAAAGGCAGCTAGTTCCCTTAATTTTTTGGAAGATACAACTGTGAAATACCCTTTTTGGCTTAAAAAAACACTGGCAGAAGCAGGCTTAGGCAACTGGATTCCTGGTGCTAAAAATTTATTTTCCGCACCTAATAATATTCTTGCAAGCTGCAGTGATAGAATTTTGCAGGGCGATTTTGAATCATTTGTAAACACCGATACATTCATAAATACACCCTCGCCTGATTATCTTGACCTTTCTTGCGATCACATCCATGGGTTGGGAATTCCTGTCCAGGTTCTTCCTCGAACCTTGGTTGTTAAAGATTTATCTCCAGAAGAAGGATTTTCTGAAACCCGGGATGCAGTTTCAAATTACCTCGACCTTGAATACGGTGTTCCTTTTAATCCAGTTAATGAAGTGTTAATTACAAATGGGATAAATCACGCAATTCAAACCGCGCTAGAAACCTTCGTCAACCCTGGAGATAATGTCCTTTTACCAGATCCATGCCCAGCGCATCATGAACAACTTGTTCGCAATCATGGCTCTAATCCAGTGTGGATCACTTTACGGCATGAAGATGGCAGATTGCATTTTTCCGAAACAGAATTAAAGAGACAGATGCGAAAAAGCAGGGTGGCAATTTTATCAAATCCATCAATTCCTACAGGTGGTGTTTTCCATGAGGAAGATTTCCTAAGAATAGGCGACTGCGCTTCAAAAAACAATTGCCTGTTGATTTGGGATCATTCGTTGATGGGTTTGCAACTGGATGGAAGCCCTTTCCACCCAGGCAACTCAAATGAGACTCGAAAACTATCACTTAATGCTGGCAGTTTAAGTATAAGCCACGGCATATCTGCCGCAAATGTGGGATGGTTAACCGGTAACGAGAATTTAATTGCCCCATGCAAATTGTTATTGAAAATGCGACATGCAAGCACAAGCGTATTAAGTCAGCAAATTCTTGTTGATGCAATCCAAAAAGCACAATCAAACGAATGGCATGAGTTTCTGCATCGTCTTACGGAAAACAGAAAGCACAATTTTCAAAAACTTGCAGGGATGGGATTGGATCCTTTTTGGCCTGCCGGAGGGCCCTATATTTGGATTCCCATTTGGCGCAAAGAAATCAATTCGGTTCACTTCTGTCAGGAACTGGAATTAAATTACAAGGTTTTAATTAAGCCAGGCACTCTCTTTGGCCCATCCGGAGCAGGTTATGCCAGAGTTAGTTTTGGGGTTGATGAAGGAAGATCGATCGAAGCCTTAAGGCGTATGGAACTTTACATGGATAATAAACCATTAATGAAGACAGAAAAAATCAGGCTGGCAGCTTAAAGATAATCTTCACGAATGGGACTAAAAATATCAAGGGCTTCAGCGCCTTCTTCAAACGACCAAACCTGATGAACCACATTTGAAGGAATGCGATAAAAGTCGCCTACAGCAAGTTCTTTCTTTTCATCGCCTATTTTAAAAACCGCCCTACCCTTGAGCACAATTCCAATTTGCTCATGGGGATGGGAATGGCTTTTAACTTCCGAATTAGGCTCCATCTTAACCAGCGACATCATCATCTGGGAAGCAGCGCAGGTGGTGATACTAACCCCAGGAAAGATATTGTGCTTTGCCAATTCGTTAGGAAGAGGGAAAAACTCACTCATAGTAATTTTGTCCGAATAAATTAAACGGCTACTTGGAACCAACCAAAAAATGAAACTCTGCAGTTTGCCTAATAATGAGTGACATGGTGCTTGGTTCGAAAACAATCGATCCGGCACCTTCAGGCTGCCAGCTTTTTGGATCAAGCGCCATGATGCTATTCATGATATTTTGTACATTCTGAATGAACACAGCTTGATTATAATTCCCAGGCATATTCATGTTCATATTGCCAATGATATCACCAATAGGATAGGCCCTAGTAGTCATGGTTTCTTTGGCACGATCGGGGCTGGTGATATGGATTGTTTTCTCTTTAATCACATACGATAGCCCAAGATCGGAAAGCACTTTCCGCAGGATTGTACGAGTACTCCAACCCCGGGAGTTAACAGTAATAGGCGTTTCCGTGGTGATATTCATCAATTGCAATGCTTGTTGATCAATCACTAATGGGCTGCCAAATTGTTTTTCCATGATATCAAGGAATGATTGGAAGGGTTCATTCTTTAGGCTAAAGGTTAAAGGGGAAGACATCGTATTCATGATTTTGCGATCTTCTTCACTAACTTTAGCCCCCGCAGTACGGCGTTTAGACTTCTCAACCCAATCATCAGGGAATGATATATCACCAGTTACTGGAATCGATGCTTTAAGAATATCTCTTTGAAGCGCAAGCATCATATCGGAGCGAGTGGCACGAAGCTTGGATTCAGCACTGATGTTTTCTTGAAACTTGCTAAGTCTTCCAAGAGCTTGTACCTCGAGATTATTTGGATACTTTTTTGCAAGTTCATCAAAGCTACGGTTAGCTTCAGCAGTTTGGCCATCTTTACGAAGATTTTTAATTGAGTCTATATTTCTGGAAAGCTTTTCATTTTCTCGTGAAGTGCGGTCGATATCAGCAAGGCGCTCATTAGCTTGCGCCTGCGATTGAACTGCATCCAGATTCTTGGAAGCGGATGCGCCAATATTCTTTTCATAAACTTTAATTTGGGATCGGATACCACGGGCAAGAGAATCACGCTTTTCTGCAGGAAGCAGTTCATCGCTTTCGATGCTTTCGAGAATCGGTTTCAAATATTCTGCTGCTCTTATGAGCGAAAATTTTGACAACCTCAAAGCTTCAGTCAAGGCTTGCTTTGCTTCGTTCTCTCTTTTTTGAATTGCAACTTCCCGGAGCTGGCGAGCACGCGTCACTAACTCATCTTCTGCAATAGCAGTCGAGTTATTGATTGAAGTTATCACCATGAAAGTGGCTGCGATTGTAAGTAGATTTTTACGGTATGCTATAAACATGTCCGAGATCCTCCCGAACCAAAAAACTGGTTGTTAAATTCCTAACGTTATTATACTACCAAAAAAGACCACACAACTAAAACCAATAATTAATTTGTGAGTAATGGTATCTCGAAACAAAAACTTTAAAAAATCGAATGGGCTTAACGCAGATCAATCGCCAGATAATAGCTTTGAAAGGATCGGGGAGATTTCTCCAGCGAGAAAGACCGATCCGGTGATGCACAGAATGCCGGGGTTGGGCGTTGCAAAAAAAGCTTTTCTTCCAGCTTCTTCTAAAGTTTCACCAAGAAAAGCTTCACCAGTGCTGTTTTGGGTCCAAATGTCTAACAATTCTTCCGGCTTTGCTGCTCTTGGGCTGTTTATCGATTGCGCAAAGATAACCTTGGTAAATATTCCTGAGAATTCTTGAAACATGCCAGAAATGTCTTTGTCGGAACTAGCGCCAAAGAGTAATACCCTTGGAACTTCTGGAAAACTTTCTTTGATGGTTCGCACCAACGCCGCGGCTGATGCACGATTATGGGCGCAATCAACCACAACCCATGGGCTTTGACAAATAACTTGCATGCGGGCAGGCCATTTTGTATTGCCCAACCCCCATTGCACCGCTTCATCCGAAATCACAAACCCCAATAAACGCAATTCTTCTACCGCGCTTACAACTATCGCAGCATTTGCTGCCTGATGCTCACCCAGTAAAATCATTTCCATCCATGGCCATTGTTTTTTTTGAGTTTTAATCTGCACTGAAGGTGCAACAATCAAACTATCTTTAAAAACCCCTGGCTGATAATCCCAAGTAAAATCCACATTAGCTTGAACCAACTTAGAACCCATCGTAGATGCTATATCTTCAATTACCTGCCTAGGGCCTGAGTTGCAAACCCCGCTAATAACCGGAACGCTAGGTTTAATGATTCCAGCTTTTTCTCTAGCAATATGTAAAAGTGTAGGCCCAAGCTGCTTTTCGTGATCCAAGCTAATGCTGGTAATGATAGAAAGCAAAGGATTGCAAACATTGGTGGAATCCAACCGACCTCCCAACCCAACTTCGAGAATTGCAAAATCGACTTTGTTTTCTAAAAAATAAATGAATGCAACAACGGTTGCAACTTCAAAAAAAGTGGGCATAAACCCAAGTGGCTCGCACTGCGGAAACCCAATGGCTGTTTTGATCTTCGTAAGAATTAAATCGAGCGAATCCGCAGAAATGTTTTGGCCATTGATACTGAACCGCTCTTCCACAAAAAACAAATGGGGGGAAGTATAAAGCCCTGTGCAAAATCCCTGCTGTGAAAGAATTGCAGCAAGCATGGCAGAAGTCGAACCCTTACCCTTGCTCCCCGCCACATGAACGAAATTGATTTTTTTTTCTGGGTTACCGAGAAGGTCTAAAACCTTGCGCATCCGATCGATTTTAAAATCATCCGGTGTGGGAAGGCGATGCTCGAAATTAATCAAGCCGTACCAGAACCCCCGGGGTGACTCATCAAGGTGTTTCGAAGAAAGCATAAATACCGGCCCATCCCAAGATGGCTAAGGTTCAACACAGGCAAAACGCCTACCTATAGCTTATTCACCTTGGACAGGCATGCAAATCTGCTCGAGCAACTTTTCACATTTTTCTTGAACTAAATTGGCAAGATTAGGCAATGGCTGGCCTTCAACCAACCCCTCCGCCAAGCTTGCTAAAATCCTTGGGAACGCATAAAGAGAGGCGCAGCCATCAAGGGTAAGAGGCTCCATCCTGCTATGCCTGCCTTTTTTTTCCATGTCTTGCCAGGCCTGTTTGCCCTTACCAACAAGCATCATGTCGGCCTCGGGCCTAAGAAGAATCAAATGATCAATTACAGCGGGCTCCAAATCCCAAGCAGAAAGTTTAACTGCGAGATCTCGGGATTTTCCCTGACCATTAGCCAAGAATAGCCCAATCCCGACTTTCCATGGCTGACCATCTCTGCAAACCCAATGCGCAAGTGTAATCGCACCATAAGTTGGGTGATCACCGAATGTCCATTCCGATACCACATGCTGTAAGCGCCATGGCCCAACCTTAATTCCTTGATCATGGCAAAGATGCAGCAGACTACCCAAACCGGCCTGCAATTCTTTTGTCGCACCAGCAAGAGCGCCCTCAGGAGACAACTGTTCTTTGGCAAGAGAAAATTCTTGCGCCCATAGCTGGCTCAAGGCTTCAGGCTGAAGTTCCTGTATTCTTTTTTCTTCTTTCAGTTCTGCAGCAGATTCGTTTTTAAACTCGCCGCTGATTGGCAAGCTGTTTCTGAGTTCGGCTTTATCAATCTGCGCCTCTTTTCCCATATGCCCTTCGGGGGTCGTATCCAGAATAACCATTGATCGGACTCCCTCAGGCAATTGGTCCTGTGGAACTTCCAACTCGACCGAATCAACATGGTAGCCCACGGATGAAGTTTGGCTAGAAGATGAAGTAGGAACCTCGTTGATTGATTCGCTTTCTGCCCCATAAACAATTTTGTCAAAGAAATGCCTGAATTGTTGAAGCATATCTCGAAGAGTCGGTTCGGTTCTTGCGATACGATCGATTTGTTCCAAGGTAAAAGGGTAAAACTCTGGAAGGCTTTTGAAATTAGGCAAACCACGAAGTGCGGGCTCGAGCCTAGCCATCACAACTTTCCTCACCAATTCAAATGGAGGCGCATCAAGCTTCATGCATTTGATTGTGCCATACCCGGGAACATGAACCGGATTATTAAGCCTGTCTTGAATATAACCATCAAGCGAGGGAATGAATCTGTTCCACAATCCGCGTTCTGCAAAAACGAGAAAGCTGATGCCATCAAGCTGGTGCATCGCTTTAACAATACCTGCGAAAAAGGTTTCAGCAGTTTTATGAGCGTCATCATTTCTTCGGGCAAGCAAAAGATCTTCCAATTGATCAAATGCAATAACAACCGGAATGCGGAGTTCCTGCATTACACCCATCATGGCCTTGAAAAGCGCAAGCACAAGGTCTTGCCTGCCTGGATGCATTTTAAAATCGAGTTCTGCAAAGCCATAAGTCAAAAAGCTTGCTAACTCGGTTTCATCCTGAAGCAAAACTGATCTAGCAAAACCCTGCAAAATAGCATGTCGCATCATGGCCGCAGCATCGTGACCGGAAGTACGATCTACATATTCGCAAACAAGCTCAAAAGCCCGATAGCAAGTTAATCCAGCTTCATCACAAAGCTTACGGACCATACCAGGCGACTTAGCATCCTGGCTTGGTCGAGACAAACTATCGATGAGCCATTGGGTTCTTTCAAGGGCTTGAGTACTACCCAGGCCAAAAGTTTTCGCAATCCATCCCAAGCCAGGAGGCGGGAAAAGATCGAGCCTTTCCTCGGAGGAAAGATCTGCAAGGGTGCGGGTTAAAAGCATACGAATCAACTGCTCGCCCACATATTCGAGGGGCCTGCTGTTGCGTTGTTTACCGCCCCCAAGCAAGGTGTCAAGCAACTGAAACAAAAGGTACTCTAAAAAATCGGTGTCGCGTTGATAAGAACCGGGGGTGACAAGTAATTGCCAATTACCTTCCATGCCATGTTTGATGGAATGCAAAAGGTGGGTTTTACCTGCGCCCTTATTTCCAAGAATTGGAACCACTTCAGAATGCGTATTAGGGGTGTATCGGTATTGATCAACAACCCGGAGTAGTTGTTCGCGTTCGCGCGAATAAAGCTCGGGAACATGATAAATCGAACAAACTTCATCATCCGGATTGCGGGCAAAATAATTCCGGAATGGGTTACCCTGGCGCTTGAGCCAATCGATTGCATTCTGATGATTCGGTTCGTTAATTAAAAGCTGGGACATAGTAACTCCATTTGGTAAATCAGCCAGCACTGCACAAGGCAAATGAACTGTCATCCGGATTAAATACAGCAGCAGCGGACCCTAAACTTGCATAACAGGCAATTTCATGGCCAGCCATCAAGGCTAACTCAGGCTTGGGAATTTCATAAAGTGGGCCAGTCCACGGATGCAACTCAATGAGTTTCTTCTGCCTTAAATTACGCAGCGCATCATGAAAAGCCCCCGTTGTAACCCCGGGGCATAAAGGCAATAACTGTTGATAAAGATAATAAAGCTGACAATCCCCTGCTCTGCCCGAATCACTCCATTCCTTCAAAAGAATGAAAATATGTTTGGCAGGCGAACTAAAATCTTCTAATAATGGTGCGCCCAATTTCAAAGGTGCGCCTAATTTCAGGGCAATAGAACCCGCAACTTTCTCCAAAGATTGATAGAAAGCCATATCATCATTTGCCGGATTAATAACGCTCTTTTCAGCAGGAGATTCGATAATTGCAGATGCATTTTCCAACAACCTATCAATCTTAATTCCTTCCAACACTGCACGAATACCCAGACGAGTAATCTTGACCATTTCGGTAAAGGGCTTGGTGGATTGTTCAACCACCTTTAATAACCGCATCTCAAAACAATATTTCGCTGCAAGCTTTCCAGATGCAGATAGCGGAAACAACCCCTGCACGCCCTTTTTGTTAAACAAAGGGCAAACGCCAGCAGATTCCAAGGCAAAGCTTAAGGCATGCAATATGATGATTTGTTGATCCGCCACGCCCCCTCCTTGGGTCTTTATTTCGCCAGCCTAATATTCACTTCTTCCATGAAGTAACGCAATCAGGCCATAATCTGTGCGTAGCATAGCTTTTTATTAATAAGAAAGGCAAGATCACAAAGGAACCTAACATGTAAAGCTTTGGAGTAGAAACCCTCCTTACCAATCAGGGTAAACAAGGAGGCTTAGAGGGTTTAGCCCAGTGTCCGCACCATGTGTTCAAGAACTTGTTTTACTCTAAGGAGCCAAGTCGATATCAAGTTCCCGGAGTTTAGCGCCCTGCAAAATCAATTCCAACAGTTCATCCGGTTTTGTTGCAACCAATAAGAGTTGCCTGAACTTTGGTTTTACAAACCCCTGCTCAATCATTTGATCTATCCATGCCAGCAAAGGATCAAAAAAACCTGCAGTATTCAGAATTCCGATGGGATTATGATGAATACCAAGTTGCGCCCAGGTGAGTATTTCGAACAATTCGTCGCAGGTTCCAAAACCGCCAGGCAATGCAATAAAAGCTTCCGATTTCGAAGCCATCAAAGCTTTTCTTTCATGCATGGAATCAACAACAAACAATTCAGAAAGGCCTTTGTGGGCAACTTCTTTTTCGACTAATTTGGTGGGGATAACACCTATGACGTAGCCATTTGCAGCGAGACAAGCATCAGCAATAACGCCCATGAGGCCAATATTGCCTGCGCCGTAGATGAGCTTAATTTTTTCTTTAGCAAGCAAAGTTCCTAAATGGGATGCAGCGCTGGCGAAGATAGGATTATTTCCGGATCGAGAGCCACAAAAAACGCTAACACTTTGTATTTTACCTGACATAAAAGCACCTCACAAAGCCACCCCATACTGAATTTTAAAAGTTGCACCAAAACCTTTTTGCGAAGAAACAGTCATTTTCCCGCCCGACTTATCCAGCACCGATTGCACAAAGGAAAGCCCCAATCCCATTCCCGAACCAAGACCTTCAAAGATTGCACTTTCCCTGCGAGTGGAAAAATAAGCTTCGGTACACCTTGCAACAACCTCAGGATTCATTCCTGCACCATTATCCTGCACTTCCAAAATAACATTATTTGAAAGGGAGGAAAGGCTGAATGAAATTCTTCCACGCCATGCCGCAGCCTCGATGATCGTTGCTTTTGATTTTTGAATATCATTAATCTGCTGGCTTCTAGCTTGTTCTCGTAAGGCAAGACGCTGTTCAAAAATGGCATCACGAGCGTTAAAAACAAGATTTTCAAGGATCTGTTGCAAATGAGATGGATCGGCTTTAATAAAGATTTCACCCTCGGTTTGCCCAGTAATTTCAAGATCTATTTTCCACTTATCATTAGCAAGGGCTTTCCAATTGGAAACAGTTCGATTAACCAACTCATTCAAATCAAACCGTACGGGTTCAAATTTATCATCCTGCCTGCGAACCGCACGGAGGATTTGTTCCAACCTATCCGCAACTGCACCAAGGGTATTTTCCACTTCCCCCAGCATGGAGGAAGTATTTTGATCAAGCGCCTTGTTTGAAGTGCATCTTCGAAGTAGATCAAGAGGCCGAACCAAAAGATTTTTAATATTGTGGGCATAAGAACCTGCCATGATTCCGACACCTGCATACATTTGAGACCTTAGTTCCACCGAATCTTTTTCTGCGGCCTTTGCAACGAGTTGTTGTGCTAGCAGTTCTTTTTCTGCCAACGCTGCAGCTTGCGCCACCTTTTGAGACTGAATGAATCGGGCTCGCTCCCTAAAATAGCTATAAAAAGACTGGATTGTAACAGCTAGGGCAAGGCCAGCACCGACAAGAAAAAGCCAGCGCCCGCGGGAAAGTTTTTCCTGCTCGATAGATCTTCTGCGATCGTACGCATGAAGCTGGTAGTAGAGCTTTACCTTGGCATTATCTGAAATAGTGTATTCAAGAATCTGGCATTGTTCAGGCTGAAAAGGAAACCCTGAAGCCCAACGAATCGGGCGGTCAGACTCTTCTGCAATTGTAATTTCGATTTCATAAAAAGTAGGAAACAAAGGAAGAATACCAGGGTGAATTTTTGTCGGGGGCTCTCCAAGAGCGCGAAGATGTTGATATATTTCTTCCCTGCGAACCAACATTAATTGATTCGATCCATCCTGCAATGGTTCTACCTTGGTGTTTTCAGTATCTGCGAGTTTCCGATAATTATCAATTAACTCTGGTAATGATTTACGAAACACCCTGGCTTCTTCCAGCCATTCTTTCAAGATGTTCTGTTCATACTTCGCCTCACCCTTGATCCAAAACAATAATGCATCGGAAATAGCAAACAAGGCTATGGCCCAAAAGAATAAAGGCAGAAGGAATAAATACAAACCAAATCGTGGCGTATTACTTTTTTCTTGGTTTAAAAGGCTGGGGTTATTCACCTATTCGCCCCCGAAGAAAACAATAATTCTGAACGGAGGGTAGGCAAAGGAAGTTGGTTTTTACCTTGCGAAAGTAATGACCATATTTCAAGTTTTGCTGAAGTACGATCGCTTGGATCCAACAAGGGCTTAAGAACGCCAATGAACTCGCCTGTGCCTGCGTTGCGGTTACCTACTGAATCAAACAAGGGGGTTCCTTTTTCAACTGTAACCCGATCTCCATCCCAAGTAAGTTTTTTAAGGTACAAAGATAAATCGCCCGTATCAATAAAAAGCCCTGGAAGAAGTCCCTCGAGAATCTGACTCGAAAAAATCAGCTCTTCCGTACTCGTGGCTTCTGCCAAATGCCCCGTATCCGCCCAATCATTAATGGGCCTGAATCCCGCTTCACGGGAAACAGGATTTGCATGGCTAAAAAAAACAACCTTGGAAGGCAGTTCAGAAACTGGCCATGCAACTTCACGATCACGATAAACAGTATTCAATGAAAGAGTATCACCTGTTACCACCACCATTTTTTGTGCAAGTTTTGGATCTGAAAGAGAAAGTTCCCGTAAAAATCTTCTTGCTTGCAAGGCCTGCGAACCGACAACCATCAAAGGTTGCGTTTGTTCCGGTTTCAGTTTGATATCTAAAAGCAAAAATCTCAACGCTTCTTTTTCAAAACGATTAGCGGCATAACGAACCCCGATGCTGGAGTCAACAATCTGTGGGATAGGATGCATATTCATCGAAAAAGAAGATGCTTTTTTCCCTAGCATTTGCAAAGGCGGGGCCAAAAGAAATGCGAAGTTTGTATTTTGCTGGGCTAACACCGTGGAACAAACCCAACCATACGCTGCCAATCCATCTGCGACCGTTTGTTTATTGAGAGAGGCCCAAAAGGTTGCGACAAAATCCCGTGCATAAGAGTCGTCTTCCCATAACACAATATGAACCGGGTCTGAATCTGGTTTCAAATCTGGGTTAGACCAAAGCAAACGGATTATTGCATCAGACATGATTCGATTATCGAAACCAAATCGAAAAGTTTTTTCAGGGTAAATCCCCATCAATCCGATATCCTCTGTTGAGTTGGGCCCAAAAGTTCCGTTAAAATCTTTTGCAAGTGTATTAGACGAAGCTGTAGTAAGAATAAGCGGAGGCGCTTTTACAACATTTACTTTTGCAGCAACCTTGGAAACGGCTTGAACTATCGCCATTGCGTCGTCTGTAGTTGGCCCTGCAACAATTGCAGAGGGAATTATGCTTCTGGAGAATAATTTTTCCACCCAGTCTTCATACTTCATGTCACTGGAAATCTTGTACCACTTCACAACAATTGTCAGTTTGGAATCGGGGTGCGATATTTTGAAAAAAGGAACGCTAGCGGTAAGTTCTGGAAAAGTCTGGCTTCCTAATTCAAACTTAACCTTGGAAAGAAAAGGATCCGGATGATTTGCCAACAATTTGCCCGAAGATACAAGCCTTTCCCATGCGGATGAGTAACTTGCAGGATAAACCCAAGCGATCTCTTTTTGATTGGGTTCTAATTCCTCTTCTTTCTGTTTGAACAGGTAAGGGTTCCACCAAAAAAGCAGAAACAACACCAATACAAAACTTAAAAAAAACACCTTGCGCAAGAGATTCCTCATTCCAGTAAAAAAAAGTATTTAATGCTACCCGCTACAACATTTATTTTACCTTCCTAAAATTTCAAATGTCTGTCATAATCCATAAATTGTTTACAAGGATTATTTGGAAAGACCTTCGGGAGTATTGTAGCGTTCTTTCCAAGATATCTCCTTATCTAGTTTCAATAAGGTTTTTTATGGCTATCAGTATCAGCCCGACTACAATTGTTATTTTTGGCGCTTCCGGTGATTTAACCTCACGAAAGCTTATCCCTTCGCTTTACCGAATGGATCGCAAAGGAAGACTCCCTGAAAACATAAAAATAATTGGCGTTGCAAGGTCACCCTTCGATGACAACTCGTTTCGCTTAAAAATGGCAGACGCCATCAAATCTTTATCCGCGGACGACTGGAATGAAGAAGCTTGGAATAAATTTGCCCCTCGTTTGGGATACGCCCGAGGCGATGCCTCAATGGATGGCGGCTTAGAAAATCTCCAAACGCAACTTGAAACCATCGAAAATGGATTACCTGGTAATAGGCTTTATTATCTTTCCGTTGCCCCACAGCTATACCCAGAAATCACAAAAAACCTTGGCAAACTTGGCATGGCAAGCTCCGTCGATGGAAGCGCTTCCAACCCAGGTTGGCGCAGACTTATCATCGAAAAACCTTTTGGTCATGACCTTTCTACTGCAAAAAGCCTTAATAGGGTTATTCGAACTCATTTTCACGAAGACCAAATCTACCGAATCGACCATTATCTCGGCAAAGAAACGGTGCAAAACCTTTTGGTTTTCCGTTTTGCAAACACTCTTTTTGAACCACTGTGGAACAGTAACTATATCGATCATGTGCAAATCACCGTTGCTGAAACAGTGACGATCGGCAACCGTGCAGACTATTACGATAACGCTGGCATTTTACGCGACATGTTTCAAAATCATCTTTTGCAACTACTTTGCCTAGTTGCAATGGAAGCCCCAGCACGATACGCAGCAGATCCACTTCGAAATGAAAAAACCAAGGTACTTGATGCCATGCCTGTTTTTTCTGTCGAAGAAGCAAGGCAGCGAATTGCAACGGGTAGGTATCAAGGATATTTGAATGAACGGGGTGTTAAACCCAATTCCCAAACGCCGACCTTTGCTGCAGTAGAATTTTCAATCGATAACTGGCGCTGGAGAGGTGTGCCCTTCTACTTGCGCTCTGGTAAAGGCCTTGCACTCCGCTCTAGCGAAGTGGTTATCCAATTCCGTTGCCCCCCACACTTAATGTTCCCTATGCCCCCGGGAAGCTCGATCCAATGCAACAGACTGGCAATTTGTATTCAACCTGATGAGGGCATTCATCTAAACTTCATCACCAAAGAACCCGACCGTGATGGAACCGTTCTAATGCCCTCTGATATGGAATTTCACTATCGAAACGCTTATGCCAATGTAAAACTTCCCGAGGCATACGAAAGGTTGCTGCAAGACGCCCTCAATGGCGATGCCTCGCTATTTATGCGGAGCGATGAAATTGAAAGATCTTGGGAATTAATTGAGCCTTTTCTGCTCGCAACTGAAGATTCCCATGCGAAAAACCCGGAAGACTACCACATTGGCACCATGGGCACCGCAGGGGCAGACGCATTGCTTGCCAAGAATGGCCGATCTTGGATCTCGATGGGATTAGCAAAAAAACCTAAGGATTAGCCAAATTTCTGATTGGCCTTGCCCAGATTTACAAAAGCGTTACGCTACTGCCTAAAGCTGAAACTTTAGTTCCAGACAAAAGGCAGGGTTCCATGGATTGGATTTTATATTTCGTTGATCTTATCAGGCATTTAGATGTGCATCTTAATGATCTAGTTGGGACCATGGGACCATGGTTTTATTTAGCCATGTTTGGAATCATTTTTTGCGAAACAGGCTTGCTAGTTACCCCATTTCTTCCAGGCGACTCTTTGCTATTTACCCTAGGCGCAATGTGTATGTCGATCAATAGCGAATTAAATCTTCCAGCTATGGCGGTTACGCTTTTGGTCGCAGCAGTTTTAGGGGACGCTGTAAATTATTCTTTGGGATATTGGACAGGGCCCAGAGTATTCAAATTTGAAAAATCCTTTTTGCTAAACAAAGATCACCTATTGAAAGCGCAGGGATTCTACGAAAAGTATGGAAAGAAAATGATTATTCTAGCAAGATTTGTCCCAATTATTCGCACCTTTGCCCCTTTTGTCGCAGGCATAGGCAAAATGACTTACCCTACATTTTTAGCTTACAATGTGATTGGTGCGATTGCATGGGTAGGGCTTTGTATGGGTGCAGGCGTCTTGTTTGGGCAAATACCATGGGTTAAAAAGAATTTTGAAGTGGTAATTCTTGGAGTCATCTTTATTTCAATTTTACCATTGATCTACGAATTTGTTCTCAGCCGTTATGCCGCCCAAAAAAAAACGACTCTTAATGCCAAAGATCTGAGTGCTGACCTCTAAAGTAAAGCAGGGTAAAATGCCAAAAATTATCTCGAATCCCATTCAAATTAAAGCTGCAGGTACAGGTAATAAAATCATTCAAGAATTCTTTGGCAAAATTACCTCTGCAGATTCCAACATAAGTATTGCCAGAATGATTAGCCCTCAAGGATGGTCAGAACCGGGCCAAACTCCTGAATTCGATGAATACACCCTTGTATTAAAAGGCTGCATGCATGTTGAAACAAAAACTGGCCTAAACATTATCAAAGCGGGTCAGGCAATCCAAACTTTTGCAGGAGAATGGATTCGCTACAGCACCCCGGAAAAAGATGGTGCAGAATATATCGCAATCTGCCTTCCTGCTTTTACTCCGGAATCAGTCAACCGGGACGAATAATTCGTTTTTTAATCCATTACAATTTGGTAAGCTAATTGTGGTCTATGTTAATGGTCAACCACATTGGTGGTTACTCATCTAGGAATCGCCATGGATAGTCTTTTGCACCACAATCTAACCCAAGCACAATGGGTTTCCTTTATTACTCTTTTGGTGATCGGCCTTCCTGTTGCTGCATATATTTTAAGAACTTGCCTGAGCCTGTTTAATGAGGAAATGCCTTCCTACGGAAGAGCAATGTTCATTGTTCCTGCTGTAGCCTTGGGAGCTTATCTTGCCTTTGATGTACTTTCTTACCTCGTGTTATTAGCGATCAAAGATCTCAAAGTGATTCAGCGGACTCCCTATGGGCAAGCCGGATTCGGCTTTTCGCAATGGCTATTTACTGCACTACCAATTAAATGGGCCATTCTTTCTGTCATTCCGTTTATTCGATACACCCTTGTATTTATCGTGATAGCGATTGCAGGAATATTGCAAGTTTTCTTTCTAACGATTCCATTTCGAAAAGCATTATTCATCTTTGCTGCTCAATGGGTAGCCAACTTATTTGCTTACTTTATCATAAGTAATGTTTTGCTTTTTTCCTCAGGGCTTTTGGGGCATTCTTCCGGACTGAATGTTGATATGAAAACCATTCATGACAAATACGAAGCAGTGGTTTCCAATGATAAAGCAAAAGAGGCAATAAATGAAGCCAATGAAACCGTAAAAACCGGCCTTCATGCGGTGCATGAAAGGGCTGACCCGATACTCAAGGAGTTAAAGGAAAACCTAAAGCCAATAACCGATAAGTTACCCGCATCTGTAAATCATTTTTTGGATTCTGGAGGTTGGTGGTTGGTAATTGGGTTGTTAAGTGTGATCTTTTTCTTTTGGGCAAGATCGCTTTGGTACAAGATCAAACGAGCATTCAGGAAAGGTAACGCCAACAAGAAAAAACTACTGCTATCATCAGAAAAATGGGCAACAGGAGAACTATTCGAAGATTTATCGAAAATGACTGCCCCTATCAACAGGCCAGGTAAAGATCGTGTGACCGTCAAAGGAATACCTGCAAGAATATACCTTATTATCATGGCAAAGGCAGGCGGTTATGGCCCTGATTTAAGCGAAAGCCAATCAGAAGCCATACTTGATTATGTATTATCAGGACTAGGCGAAGTTTCGAGTCGAGATTATCCACGAGTACGGATATGGGAACCGCAATACAGCCCAGAAGGATTCACCCAAATCTTCAATCAAAATATCAGGGTGCCTGAACCCAAGGGCACCAAATCTAATTGGATATTAGCCAACGGCACAGTGAAAATGGGGCGAGATAAAATCTATCTGGGCATCGCCTTTTTTGCAGATGAGCCAAACCTCGTGCGAAATATCGCAATCACAGGTGATCAATGGCTTGATGTTCTGCGCATTGAAACGCTTGATTAATAATCCTCTGCTGATTGGGCATCGTTATTCTGAGAATTGCGCCAATTGCAAAAAGATTCAACACTGTAGGAAATTACGCCGCCCATAATAAGACAAACCAAGCTCATAAAATGCCAACCTGTGATCAGATGCAAAAATGCGACAATTAAAAGGCTTAGCACAGATCCCAATCCTAAAAATGTCAGATCCCTTGTATCGGGGTTGAACTCTGCAATAAGTTTCTTGACTGAAAATTCTTCATCATCTTCAGAAACATCAGGGCGCACGGTTGGAATAATTTTAAGTTTCGGGGTCGCGGGTTGTGTCGTTTCAACATTAGGCATGGTAGGCACATAAGGAACAGCAATGTATTCTTCGTTACGGCCAGCCACCGCTTCTTCCTCAGCGGCCAAAGAAACACGAAGGGCTTTTGCAGCATGAACAATTTTAGCAGGTCTTTCTGAAACCGTCGGAGAAACCATCTGGTCGGCTAAGGCTGCCAGCTCTTCCGGGGTTTCGGGGGTAATAGAATTGAGTGGGGGGAAAATCCCTGTTCCTTCAACTTCAGCGGACAATTTGCCTGCAATAGAACTATAAAGCAATTTACCTACCCGAAAATTCTCTTCGGCCAAGGTCAAATCTTTTACCCCATTAAAGCTTGAGCCACTACTTAAAGGGACAATATTGCCTTCAGGAGAAACCTTAACTTCGGTGGCAATCATGTCAGGAGAAATAAAAGCGTTTGTAACCTTGACTGTTTTTGGCCCCTTGGGCTGATTCTTGTTCGTTGCAAGGATCACATCCGAGTTGGAAAGATTACCACAAGGTACAGATTTTTCCTGTGCATGGGCCACAGCAACCATCACAATCGCCATGATTTTTGCAGCATTTTGGTGCGGTATTTTACCCCGACGGGAAAGAATCATTTCGAGGCTTTCGCCCTCAAAAAATTCTCTGACTATAAAAGTGTGGCCGTTTGATTCACCATTATCCACCAAACCTGCAAGATGTGGGTGCTTTATTTCCAGACCTATTTGCAATTGCCCCTGAAACTTTTTATTCAAGGCGGGGTCTTTTATTACTTCATCATTAACAAACTGCAGGGCAAATTGTTCGCCTAGTGGATTTTGTACTTTCACCCCACCTGCATAGGCTCCCGTTTTTATTATTTCGATCACTTTATAATTTGCAATTTTAAGCGCAGAGACTTTCCCAGACACCAACACCATTGCTTGAAATTCACTCAAAAACTTGTTCAAAACCATCCATTTTAGAAACATTTTAACATCGGCAGACTCAGTCCGATTCGCTACAAACCACCGTTGCTTAGCGCCCTCAACATCCCGGGAGGTAAGCAACTTCTTTTCGATAATCGTTTGAATTACTTGGTCAACATTCATTTTTGCACCCAAATCTTATTTGTTAATGATTTGTTGTTTAATAGACATTACTAAATGTTACAACATTTAAACCATTATTTCACAAGAAAAACACTTTGACTTATTGCTAAATTCTCAATTTACCAATATACCTACCCTATTACCTTGGGAGATATTTTATGCGTCATGTACTTTCGGCTTTAGTTCAAAATCAACCCGGCGTGCTTGCCCACATCTCTGGCATGCTTGCTTCGCGTGGTTTTAACATCGAAAGCCTCGCTGTAGGAGAGACCGAAGACAAAAATCTTTCCAGAATGACTTTTGTCGTTCATGGTACTAATGCTGAACTCGAACAAGTTCGAAAGCAATTAGATAAAGTCGTTACTGCTGTTCGTGTGGATGATATTAGCTCTGAAAATTTCATCGAACGCGACCTAATGCTTATTAAAGTTCAGGCTATGCCAACGCAAAGAGTTGAAATTTCTTTGCTCGTTGAAATGTTTCGAGGTAAAGTTGTTGATATAGGTACTGAAACTCTGGTTATTGAAATCAGCGGACAAGAAACTAAAGTTGTTGCTTTCATTGATCTCATGCGACCCTATGGCATTATTGAACTAGCCCGAACAGGCAGAATTGCGTTGGTTCGTGGCAAAGGCAGCAAAGAGGTTCGAAATTAATGAGCAATCAAGAACTGATTCAATCTTCCACACGGAATCTTAATCCCGAAATTTCAAATATTTTAAATACCCTTACCAAAGGGCAAAGAATCAGGGTTACTCTCAAACTTCGAGTTGGGAGCACTGCAACTTGGATGGCACCTGTTGAAGGCACTTTTAGGCATTTCAATTTCCTATCAACTGGAATAGCAACCGATCGTATTCCTGAAGATGATATCGTTGTTGTTTGTGTTCATTTCACCAAAGACAACGGCGAACTAAGTAGTTTCACCGTAGACGATCATACCAAAATAGAAAAGCTTTAGGGCTATCTGCTTCGCCAGACTTTTTCTTTGCTTAGTCCCAATGCTGCGGCTTTTTCTTTGATTAATTCGTAAAATCGTGGCGCATCACCTGGGTAACCTGCAGTTGGCACTATTCCGGGTACCTGCTCTGTCCAGTAGACATTAAACTGCTTCATTAACCTTTCACGCATCCATTTTGCGAGCATGCTCGCAAGGCCCACCATGGGGTAATTAACATCCGCTTTGGGAAGAATTTTAAAATTCCAGTTTTGATCCGCACCCAATGATTTATAATTACTTTCACTTAACCCCTCCTGCCCCGCAAGAATCAATCCTTTGTTCAAAATGTTTTGCAATGTGGCTGAATAATTGTTTTTCCCGCCATGCTTGTCCACATATCCGTAAATGGAATCATTCTGCGAAAAGTTTGATTCAAAATGCTTGAAGATATTTATCATCCCTTTGGAAAGAACCGCACCCTTGTTGTCTTCTTTTTCAACCACCTCATTGAATGCCAGCGAGGGCAGGATAAAAAATCTACAATCAAAAGATTCGAACCCGGCCTCTGCAAAATTCAAACTGTTGATGGAGTGAAGGGCATCCGAATCTATGCCTGGCAGGAACGTATTTTCTTCAGGTTTAAACCAAGATTCTTGGGCTAGATCAGTTAGCCCAAAAACAGACTTTTCATTAAGCCAGGCCCCAAGCGTTTCCTTGGTATTAAAGAATGAAGCGACAGTTTTTTCCAACCCTTCGAGGCCTTCTTTTGCATAGGCTTTTTTCGAATCATCCACCAAGGGCTTGGAGTCCTGTTTTTTCTTGGCAGACCGGGAAAGAGTTTTAAAACATTCAACCCAATCGCCCTCTCCCTTCCATTTCGCCATTACTCCTGCCATTACAAATGGGCCTAGATTTGGACCATAGCCGGCCTCATCCATTCCTACCACCCATGTCGGCGTCGCACCCTGAAATTGGCTCATAAAGTTCTCGAAGTCTTTCTAAAATTTTGTAGTTTATTCTATAACACAAGGGGACCAACAATGCTTAGTGAAAACATATTCTTAAAAATCATCTCGAAAGCAATTCCAGTAACCATAATTCATGAAGATAGTGAATGCATTGCATTTAACGATATAAATCCGCAGGCGCCTGTTCATATTCTTATAATTCCCAAAAAAGAAATAAAAACGCACGCTGATTTAATGCCAGAAGACGCCCAACTCATGGGGCATCTTCATCTGGTTGCAACCAAGATTGCAAAAGATCTTGGGCTGGAAAAAGGCTATAGGTTGGTCATTAATTGCAAAGATAGCGGTGGGCAGACTGTACCCCATATTCATATGCATTTGCTAGGCGGCAGAAATCTAAGTTGGCCACCAGGTTAATTTGCCAATAAAGCTTCGATTTTTTCCTGTGCTAAAAGGCCATCCTTCTCCAATAGCAAAACTGATTCACCAATTTTTTCCTGATACGCAAGTTCTGTTTTAGAAATGTCATTAATCTCTAAAATATCATCGGGCAAAGCAAAATACTTAATCAAAGGGTCTGATTTATCAATTTCAGAGGGCTTAAGAAAATAGGCCCTGGAATGTGTTCTCATAACTTTTGAACCCGTTTGCGAATCATGCGTGTAAGCAAATTTCCTGCCACCCTCTTCCACATACTTTGTTTGCATGATTGATTTACCTTTATATCCCTCAATGGAAATACCGCAGATATCTGCCAAGGTTGGCGCTAAATCAACATCCTGAAAATACCCCATTCGCCTTTGCCCACCATTACGAGACTTAGGCTGATAAATCAAAAATGGTAGGTGTGCAAATTCACTGTAAAGCCATTCTGGCTTGGTACCAAAAATCCCATGCTGCGAAGTCGCACTTCCTCTATCTGATGTTATTATGACGCTAAAATCTTCCTCGCCATACTTCTCTTGAATTGAAGCTACCATCGCACCCAGCATATCATCCACCGCGGCCCAAGCGGAGGCACATCCTGCTGCCAGCGCCAGATATTCTTTATCATCGCTTGGCTTAAAATCTTCTCCAGGGTTTAGTATTGGCGCGGGAAACTCCTCATCTTCCACAACCTCATCACGATTAAGAAAATAATCCTGCAACTCTTCCTGAACGGGTCCTAAAAATTCTTTCCCTGCATCCCACGGTGGAAGCAATGAAGGCACCTCAATCCAAACCAGAGAGTTTTGGTCCTGTTTTTTAAAACTGTCTGACTCAATCATTGCCTGATGATAAGCAAGCGGGCTAGAAGAATTGGATCTTAGCAACGTTTTATGGGTAAAATTGGAGGAGAATCTTAAGCTTAAAGTATCCTTATCCGCGCCTATAAAGTCGGTGATCCAACCATTATTTTTTAAAGTTTCAGCCCAACTTGGGAAATTGGTTGGTAAATGATGTGGCGTTTGAAAATCCCCACCAAGCCATACCTTTCGTATTTCACTCTGTTCGTAACTACTGCAATAATAATGATCCAAAACCAGACTTTGTGCTGCAATGACATTCATATTTGGCATTTGAGTCCAATTATTGCCATAGCAAGGCAGAAAAGCAGTATTAGCCCCTTTTAAAACAATAATGAAGGCTTTCATAATAATCGTTAATAACCACATGAAAAAAAGTTAATTGTAACACCAATCAAAACATACAATTACAATTATAATGGCTTTTGCTCAGTTTAGTTAAAAGCAAACTGAAAGGTATGAATCAAAAGTGGCTGGATTGCAAACGAATCGAGCGTTTATAATTCAAAGTAATTTTAATGAAAAACCAAGGAGCACAGCCAATAATACCTTGCGCTTTCTCATCATTTAAGTGGAAACTTTATCAAAGTTATAGTTTCATAAATTTCAGCAGTTAATCAGGGGTAAAAAGAATTGGTTCAGGATCCAGCAATACAGGAAATGATTTTCGATGACCTTAAAGGCATCATCACGGGAAAAATCCTGATTGATGCCCTTTCGATAAAATTATATTCCTGTGACGCTTCGCCATTTGAAGTAACTCCTATTGCTGTTGTTATTCCTAATAATCAGGAAGAAGTAAGCGCACTGGTAAAGTATGCATTTGAAAAAAAAATCCCTCTGATTCCCAGAGGTTCGGGAACGGGTACTAGTGGCGCAGCTCTGGGAAATGGTATCGTCATCGATCTATCCCAAAAATTCAAAAATATCATCAGCCTTGAGGATGGCATTCTTCATGCTGAATGCGGTGTAACAATTAAACAGCTTTCTGATTTTATTACGCATACCCAATTCCGAATTCCCTCTGCGCCTTGGAATGAAGAACGCTCGCTAGGAGGCTGGTTATCTTCGGATGCCTCAGGCCCTTTCCTGCTTGCGGACAAACATCCGAGGCATTATGTCACTGCATTAAAAGTTGTTTTAAATGATGGATCGATCAGTTGGATTGAATCACCAACCCTAGGAGGTGAACCTGCGAGAGAAAAAGTATCCCGCATGGAAATCCTACAAGAGGGTTTTTCCTTTATTCTAGAAGAACAAAAAGAAGAACTATTCTCTGCTTTTTCCACATTGCCTTTTCCACATGGAAACTACAACCTATGCGAGGTAATCAAATCCAAGAATAAAGAAATGCAACAAGTTTTTTTGGGGGCGGAAGGAACGCTGGGTATTATTCTCGCTGCCAAAATCCGGGTGATCGAAAAACACCAAAACCCTCAATGGGGGCTTTATTGCTTTACCACGCTTCAGGAATGCTTAGAGGCTTCCCACTACGCCTTACAGCATTCGCCCGATCTTTGCGATATCCTTGAACACCGTTTTTTCAGCCTTGCCAAAGCTAACGATAACCTTTGTGCAGAATGGATTCATCCAGACACCAACGCTGTTTTACTTGTGTGTTTTTCAGGGGTCAATCAAAACTCTTCCCTTGCTGCATTTGAAAAATCAATCTCCGCAACAGGCGTTATACCCATACGAACTTATCAATGCCTAGATGCCTTAACGCCCAACCCTTGGAGGCTGAGGGAAGTAGCATTAAAAGCACTTGCCCGAGTTAAGGGCCCTGAAACGTTTCTGCAGTTCATCGATGATTTGGTTTTGCCAAGAGAAAATCTCGGGCAGTTTCTTGAGCAACTTACCACCGTTTTAAAAGATCATGAATCAACTGCGATATACGCCATTTGCCCCGGTACGGGTCAGGTACAACTTAGGGTGCTGGGCACACCACAAAAAAGAAAAGAGAGTGCAAGGCTTTGGTCATTAGCAGATAAAGTTTATGGGCTGGTGCAAGATTTTGGTGGGGCTTTATCCTGCCAGGAAGCACTGGGTTTATCGCGTTTACCCTGGCAAACGAAAATCTCTGCGGGGGTGCTGCCCTCCCTTCGAAAAATCAAAGATTTATTTGATCCATACAACCAATTCAATCCAGGAAAGGTTGTGGGAACTTCTTCTGAAATCCCAATTTGGCCCTTTCGCAGCCTAGGCGACCTTGAAAACCAATCAGAACCAAACATAGATTCTGTAATCAACTTACAACCAATACTAAAATGGAAAGAGAACTCGCCATTAATTGAGTCATCGCATTGCAATGGATGTGGGCTTTGCAGAACTCAAAGTAGTGCAAAAAGAATGTGCCCCACCAACCGGGTGATTAAAAATGAACACGCAACCCCCAGAGCCA
The DNA here is from genome assembly GCA_044337875.1 of Gemmataceae bacterium. Lineage (GTDB taxonomy): Bacteria > Planctomycetota > Planctomycetia > Gemmatales > Gemmataceae > UBA969. The sequence continues at coordinate 19,310 of JBIIMS010000014.1, read as the reverse complement.
AGGCAAACCTCGCTCGAATGCTTTTGGGTTCCCCTAAAGAACAACAGTTATTCAGCTCTGAAGAGATGCGGGATATTTCCGATTTATGTATCAACTGCAGAATGTGTGCAATCGAATGCCCTTCCCATGTTGATATTCCGGGCTTAATGCTGGAAGCAAAAGTTGCCAATGTTGAAATGCATTCCATCGAGAGATCGGATTGGGTTTTGTCCCGTACCGAACTTTTTTCATCCTTAGGCAGTATGCTTGCGCCTCTTTCAAACTTGATATTAGGAAATATCTTTTCCAGATGGCTGATCGAAAAACTGTTTGGGATTTCGCGATTAAGAAAGATTCCTCCTTTTGCCCGATCAAACTTCATTAAAAGGGCCAAGAAAAAAGGTTGGACAAAAAAACCCTCTCCTGCAAAACCAAAAGTTGCCTACTTTGTTGATATCTTTGCCAATTACCATGACCCCTCCATTGGCGAAGCCATAGTTGCTATCCTGCATCACAACGGTATCGAAGTTCATGTTCCTGAAGGTCAAGTGGGATGTGGTATGGCGCCACTGGCACAAGGAGATATTGATTACGCAAGGGCCGCCCTAAGGCAAAATGTCAGAATTTTGGCTGATTTAGCTCGTGAAGGTTATCCCATCATTTGTTCGGAACCCACCGCTGCGCTTTTTTTCAAGCAGGATGCCGGGCGACTTTTAGAAGATCCCGATGTGGATTTGGTTGCTAGCAAGGTGGAAGAATTTACCAGCTTCCTTTGGAACCTCCATATGCAAGGGCTGCTAAAAACTGATTTCGCCCCCGTCGACTTAAGAGTCGGGCAACATGTCCCTTGCCATCTCAAAGCTTTGGGTCAACCACTGGTGACTTCACAACTTCTTGGGCTGATTCCCCAACTCCATCTCGAAGCTTTAAATGATTCTTGTTCAGGGATGGCAGGAACTTTTGGGCTTAAGGCTGCTAATCTGAGCCTTTCAAAAAGCATTGGGCAGCCCATGCTTAGCCATCTTGAACAATCAAATTTGGTATTGGGAACCACCGAATGCAGTGCATGTAGAATTCAAATGGAGGATGTTGGAACCAAACAAACTCTGCACCCTGCACAATTGCTGGCACTTGCTTACGGCTTAATGCCTGGATTATCGAAAATGGTACCCAAGCCTGCGGAAAAAAGGCTACCATGATTAAAATTTACGTAGTATTCTTTGCAGGAGCGCGAGATATTGTGGGCCAAAACCGCTTCGAAATGCAAATACCCGCCCTTACTAGCATTGCAGACCTACGAGCGATATTGATAAAAAAATTTCCACAGCTTGAAAGCCTAGCTACCAGAGCTGCCTTTGCGGTAAACGAAATATTAGTACTTTCGGATACTCTGCTTGTCGAAAATGATGAAGTAGCATTTTTACCAGCAGTTAGTGGCGGATAAGGTTTAATGAACATGCGAATCAAATTAACGAATGAGCCGATTGCGCACGAAGAAATGGTTGAAAATTGTCGAACCAAGTCGGCCGGGGCAATCGTACTTTTTCTCGGAACTGTCAGGGAAATTACTGGAAATGAACAGACTTTGTTCCTGGAATATGAAGCCTTTGCTCCACTTGCTGAAAAAACACTGCTTGAAATCGCTGAAGAAGCTGCTTCCAAGTGGGCCATTCAAAGAATCGAAATTATTCACCGCTTGGGCATTCTTCATCCCGGTGAAACTAGTATTGCTGTTTGCGTAAGTTGCCCCCATCGGGCAGATGCCTTTGCAGCCTGTCAGCAAATAATGAATAAGATAAAAGAAGTGGTTCCGATTTGGAAAAAGGAAACCAGCCCCAAAGGTGTGTCTAACTGGATTCATCCTGAAAATTAACCAAACGATCCATGAGCCTTGGAAACCAATGAATCCCCTACCAATACACGACCCCCTCATTAATAAAGACCTTGCCCAAGTTGTAAGCTCTGGCAATCTCGTAGATACTTTTGGCCGGATCCACAATAATCTTCGTATTAGTGTTACCGACCGCTGTAATTTACGCTGCGTTTATTGCATGCCTGAGGATGTTCAATTTCTCGATAGCAAGGAACTGCTTTCCTTTGAAGAAATCAGTGCCTTTGTAAAAATCGCAGTATCCCGGGGAGTAAACAAAGTAAGGCTAACCGGCGGCGAACCACTCCTACGCAGAGATCTTTCGACCTTGGTGGGATTCCTATCACAGATAAACGAAATTAAGGATTTGAGCCTTACCACCAACGGAATGTTGCTAAAGAGCCAAGCTGTGGCTTTAAAACAGGCAGGTTTAAACCGCATCACTATTAGCCTCGACACCTTGCTCCCAGAGCGATTTAAGGATCTTTGTAAAAGGGACGGCTTGGAGCAAACACTTGAAGGCATCGATGCAGGCATAAATGCCGGATTTCAAAGTATCAAATTAAACACCGTTTGCATCAAGGGGATCAACGACGACGAAGTAGTTAGCTTGGCGAAATTTGCCCGCGAGAAGCAAATAGAAATTCGATTCATTGAATATATGCCCATAGGGGCCAACCCTTGGGAAAAGGCAAAAGTAATGCTTGCCCACGAAATCCTCGAAAAAATCGATACAGAAGTTAGCCCATTGGTGCCTGCAACCAATTATGACCCAATGGCGCCCGCCATGGAATTTGTTTATGAAGATGGCAAAGGAAAAGTGGGTATAATAGCCTCGGTATCCAAACCCTTCTGCCAAAGCTGCAATCGGATTCGAATAACTGCCGAAGGAAAGTTGCGAAACTGCCTCTTTGCCTTAGAAGAAATAGACATAAGGCCATTTCTTAGACCAGAGGTGGATGAGAAGAGCATTTTAAGGATGTTAGAAACGAGTGTTATTTCTAAATGGGCTGGCCATCAGTTTAATACACAAGAATTTATAAAACCCTTAAGAACCATGCATGCAATTGGCGGCTAAATCTAGCGCCTCTGCCAAGATGATTCTGCAAGAGTTTTGTCCCATGTCGTTTCGACATAAGACTTTACATCGGCTAATGGAGTTTCTTCCTTAACTTCGTCAAGTTCAACTCTGAAGTCGGCTTCGGAAGGTGTTGCGGCGAGATCAAACCATTGAATCTCGTTTTCTGTCATAGTTCCCAAACCCAACCAATCAACAACTTCGATTTCATCTCGTCCGATTACGGTAACCACAGAAGTTGGTGTACCATCAAAAAAATGAACCCTACCGGAGTTATCTTGCTTATGAAGATAAAAACGACGAACCCTATGGCCAGGGATTCGCGTAAGAGGATCGTCCTTACCTTTTAAAGGAAAGAACTTCATATCAATCATTTTTTCATTGCAACCCTGTAAGTACTTGCCCAAACCAAGCAAACGTTGGCCGTGCTTACAAAGTGCGTCAATTGCGAGTTCCGCAGCAGTTCCATCGGGCCATAAAATATTATAGCCTTCAAAAGGAATCTTTTCTTCCAAACGATCTTTGGAAGGGTCTCTGCGAAACATTAGGGTTAGCGTTCTCGCCATCCACATCTCTCAACTTAGACATTAAGTGTTAGTTTAGAACCGTCTCCAAACTAAATCTTGCTAGCAGAACTATAACAAAAACAAAAATATATGTAAATAATTACTTTACATTAAATGAGATAGCATAACAAGATAGGGAAATTTTATGTTGAATAATTGGAATGACTAGTAAAATCCATTTTAAATACCACAACTTTTGATCGTTTGTACACTATAGCTAAAACAGGGAAGGCTGAGAAGAAGTATCATCTTCTGCGTTTTCTTTGATGGGCTCTTCCTTTCCTAGAAGGCTATAAGCCTTACTAGTAGCGATGCGTCCGCGGGGAGTTCGAATGGTGAATTGCTCTCTAAGCAGATAGGGTTCGATTTCATCACTGAGTGTGTCGACCGGAAGATTCATGGTAGCGCTTAAAGCTTCGATACCAACTGGTCCACCTGCAAAAACACCAATAAGTGTTTCTAAGTATCTGCGATCTTGTTTATCTAATCCCGCTCGATCAACTTCTGCCATCGCTAACGCTGTTTTAGCAATCGCCAAATCAATACTCCCATCCCCCTCACTTGCAGCAAAATGCCTAGTCCACCACAATCTGGAGTTTGCAATTCTTGGGGTACCACGACTTCGAATTGCGATCTCTTGAGCTGCCTCTTCCGTAATGGGTGTGTTTAATTTCTTGGCATTGATCATCAGAATTTCTGCAAGTTCAGCAGGCGAATAAAACTCCAAATGCTCATGCATTTTAAAACGGTCACGCAATGGACTCGAAAGCATCCCGCTGCGGGTGGTTGCTCCAATCAAGGTAAAGCGCTTTAGCTTTAGGCTGATCGTTCTAGCGTTCATGCCCTCGCCCAAAACGATATCAACCCGAAAATCTTCCATTGCAGGATAAATAAATTCTTCAACCGTTCTGGGAAGGCGATGGATTTCATCAATGAAAAGAATCGAGCCCTCTTCCAAGTTGGTTAAGAAAGGAAGAAGATCCGCTGGTTTCGTCAAAGCCGGACCAGAAGTTAACTGCAAAGCCGTACCCATTTCATTTGGTAAAACGGTAGCAAAGGTAGTTTTCCCCAAACCCGGGGGGCCATCAAAAAGCATGTGTGATAGCGGTTCCTTTAGTTTCTTACATGCCTTTAATACTATCTGTAATCTTTGCACTACCGCCTTTTGACCAATCACCTCTCGCAACCAACGAGGACGTAACGCCGAGTCGTGTTCTTTCGGGTCCTTTGATGCATCGGGCTGAAGTATCGGTTGTCGAGCCATAATTTAATCTTTCAATTCCAAATCAGGAACCTTTGAAAACAGCATTGATCGCATCTTCAACAGAGGCAGGCACCTTGCCCGATGCAATTAATTTATCAATGCGTAGTCTGGCCTCGGAAGGCCCCAAACCAAGCGCCATTAATGCGTTAAACACATCTGCAAAAATCTTGTCATTGCCAGTATCAGGGCCACCAGAAATGGCTTTCAACCCTCCATGGGCCAAAGCAAAGGTAGCAACTTTTTTCCGCAGACCCGCAACAATTTTTTCCGCCATCGCTGGCCCTATCCCAGGCAACGTCGTTAACCATTTTGTATCTGACCGCTGGATGGCATCAGCAATCTGGTCGACTGGCATAGCAATAACCCGAATTGCTTTCCGAACTCCTATGCCATCCACGGTACAAATAAGCTCGAAAAAGCTCATGTCAGATTCATGAAGAAAGCCCAACAATCTTGGGATCATTCGACCTTGCTGAACAGGATTACCCTCAAAAAAATGAAGGGTATGGAGTGTTATCTCCTGCCCTGTACGATCTTGTATCTGCCTGCGGACCAATTCGGTAACTAGGACTTGATATTCGAAGGCCCCAACTTGAATTCGTGCGTCTTCTTCTTCGGCCTTGTTCAATATGCCGGTGATCTTGGTAATCATAAAAGCTCCGGCTTCTCTATGGAAATTGCATGAATATGAGTAAGGCCGATAGCCATTGCATCCGCAACATCGGGAGGTTCAGGTAGATCTACCAGCCCTAATTCCCTTTGAATGGCCCATTGCACTTGCAACTTCCCTGCCCTGCCACTGCCCGTCAAAGATTTTTTAACTCGGGTAGGATTATAACTTGTGACAGACAATTTATATTGGGCTGCAGCAAGTAGAATTACCCCCCTAGCGTGCGCCATTAAAATAGCGGTGCGGGGATGTTTGTAATGGGAAAATAGTTGTTCCACAGCCATGGATTGAGGTTTAAATTGTTCGATTATTTCCATCAAACTTTCGTAAAGGGAAGCTATCCGAACGTGGAGTAATTTGCTTCCCGAATCTTTAGTGGAAATGATACCAGCTTCAAGAAGCTTGGCGCCCTGCCCAATTTTCTCCAAAACCGAATACCCCGTAACCTGCAATCCAGGATCAATCCCCAGAACTCTTGTAAAGGTCTGAGGCTGTAATTCACGGATGTTTGAAGAGGCAATCGCCATGAGTTCTTCCATGAAAAGCCAATGAAAGGCTGTTTAAGGCCCAACGCGCCAGCCGGTTTCTCCGGGCCGATCTTCCAAAGTGATGTTTAACTCGGTCAGCCTTTTACGAACCAGATCAGCCAAGGCAAAATTCTTTGCCTTCCTAGCCTCAGCCCGAATATCGATCAGGAGAGTCATCACCCCATCCATCAACTGATTATCACCTTGAGCGGTTGCAGCTTCTTGTGGTTCAAGAAACAGTCCAAGAATCTGAGTGATTTCCCGGAAAACACTAACAGCAGCAAGGAATTCAACCTTGGCTTCGGGATTGGCCTCGGGGGTTTCAATCTTCGATTGATTTGCAAAGCGATTTAAGGCATTCAGAAATTCGTGCAATGTACCCAGCGCACCACCAGAGTTAAAATCGTCTGAGAATGCATCCAGGAAAGCATCTCGAAGCTTATAAATTTCACCAAGAAAAGCTGAAAGACCCTGAGGCGTAGGCTGGTGCTTTAACTTCCCAACAACCTGATAAAAGCTATTACCACTGATGCGTTTAACCCGATCGAAGAACCGATAAAAAGAATCCAGAGATCTACGCAGTTCCAGCAAGCGATCTTCGCTATATTCAATAGGGCTACGATAATGTGATGTTAAAAGCAAATACCTAAGGGTTTCGGGCTGATGCTTTTTCAACAACTCGGTAACTACGATTTCGTTACCTTCGCTCTTCGACATTTTCTTATCGCCTGTCTTCATCAATCCATTATGAAGCCAGTATCGTGCAAAAGTTTTTCCTGTGAATGATTCGGATTGCGCTAGTTCATTTTCATGATGAGGAAACTGCAAATCCAGCCCTCCCCCGTGCATATCAAATGATTCGCCCAATAATTTCATGCTCATGGCAGAGCATTCGATATGCCAGCCTGGCCTTCCAGATCCCCAGGGGCTTTCCCACATCGGTTCGCCTGGCTTAGCGCCTTTCCACAGCGCAAAGTCGCCGGGGTTCCTTTTTCGTTCGTTAATTTCAATCCGGGCACCCGCCTCAAGTTGTTCAGGATCCCGGTTGCAAAGCTTTCCATAGTCCTCATCTTTGGAAACATCAAAATAGACATCGCCCATCGATGCGTAAGCAAATCCCTTTTCGATCAAGCCGCCGATCATCGATTGAATTTCGCCAATATAATGAGTGGCTCTTGGAAAGTGATCGATGCCCGTAACTTGAAGTTTCTTGAGATTGGCAAGATAATCTGCAGTCACCCGTTCAGCGAGTTCAGTGACCGTAGTATTTTGCTTTTTTGATTCGACGATCAGTTTGTCATCAACATCGGTGATGTTAACAACAAAGTTGACCTGATAATCAAGATAAGAAAGGTAACGCTTGATGGTATCAAAGATGACGGGGCCAACCATATGCCCAACATGGCTTGGTTTGTAAACCGTGGGGCCGCAAACATACATGCCAACCTTACCGGGCTGCATTGTTTGAAAATCTTCTTTTTGGCGTGTTAGCGTATTGTAAACTTTAATCTGCATGCATAATCCTTTACTAAACGACCTGTTCCATTCTAGGAACGACCCAAAAGAACCACCGCCTGGCAACTCATTGCCTCTACCCTTCCAATAAAACCAACTTTTTCACCGGTCTTCGCCTTAACATTCACACACGAGCCATCCAAAGAAAGTAATCGGGCTAGATTATCTCTGATACGAGATTTCACCATTCCCAATTTTGGCTCCTGAGCAAAAATAATGACATCTACATTGATAAGATGCCAGCCCAGAGTTGCAATTTGAGCCAGTGAATGTTGTAGAAAGATTGAAGAATCCACATCTTTATTGGCAGCATCGGTATCGGGGAAGGCATCGCCTATATCCCCAAGCCCAGCAGCCCCAAGTATCGCATCAGTAAGGGCGTGCAACACAATATCGGCATCGCTATGGCCAGCTAATCCACGCGGGTATTCAACTAATATCCCACCTAGAATTAGCTTTCTTCCTGCTTCTAGCCTGTGTGTATCGTGGCCGATTCCAACCCGATTCATCCCGGGGCTCCATCCTGGTTAGTTGTCAAAAGGCACGCCTACCGCAAAGTTCTCAAAGCGCATCATGTTTTTGTTAAAGGTTAGGGTGATTTCACCCACGGGCCCGTTACGCTGTTTTCCTATGATCACTTCGGTGAGGCCTTCATGCTGCCCAGGCTCAAACCTTTCAGGTCGGTGCAAAAGTATTACGGTATCTGCATCTTGCTCGATACTACCCGATTCACGCAAATCCGAAAGTCTCGGCTTATGATCTTGCCTATCTTCAGAAGAACGATTCACCTGAGCCAATGCGATAACGGGGATAGAAAGTTCGCGAGCCAAACCCTTTAACCTACGGCTAATTTGAGCCACTTGCTCTTGCCTGGGGTCTCTACGATTTTCTGGCTCGATCAACTGTAAATAGTCGATCACCACCATTTTTAGATCATTTCTTAACTTCAGCCGCCTAGCATTTGCTGCTATTCGAAGCATACCCTGACCAGGCGAGTCATCAATAAAAATCTTGGCGTTTCTCATTACACCACTGGCTGATATCAGCCTTTCCATATCTTCAGCATTCATCAAACCTTTTCGCAATTTCTGAGCATCAACTCGCGCATGGGAACACAAAAGCCTCTCAACAATTTCCACCCGCGATTGTTCCAACGAGCAAAACAGAACCGTCGATTTCTCATCTACAGCAATATTGCGAATCAAGTTCAATGCAAATGCGGTTTTTCCAACCGATGGCCTCGCTGCGATGATTATCATTTCGCTATTCTGAAACCCTGCAGTTACCTCATCTAAATCTGGATAACCACTACTTATCCCACTAATCGAAGAGCCACCGCGTGTCTGACGCTGGTCAATACGATCAAAGGTTTCTTCCAGCATTTTATCCATGCCATAGACACGGCCTGTTACACCGCGTTCTGCAACATCAAGCATTTTTCCGGTGGCTTGATGCAGCAATTCATCAGCTGGCCCAACTTGGTCATAAGCATCCCGAAGGATTTCATTACCAACATTAATGAGGGATCGCACGATCGAGCGGTCGCGAACAATATGAGCGTAGTGCACAGCATTAGCAGCGGTGGGGGCAGCATCCCATAGCTCGGCCAATGCTCCATAGCCTCCAACATCATCTATTTGATTTGCTTGTTTAAGGGCTTCGGTAAGAACCACTAAATCTACTGGTTTGCCTGCCTCGTAAAGAACGATCATGGCTTTGTAGATTTTTTGGTGGGCGTCAGAATAGAAGTTATCAACATTTAGAATTTGAACGACATCGCCTATGACATCGTTGCTTCTGAACATACTACCTAGAACAGATCGTTCAGAATCGAGACTTTGGGGCAGAAGTCGCCCCGAGCCCGAACTTTCATAACTGGCAGAAGCCATGGGAATCCTCCCGGCAAGTGACTTCCCGGGAAGATATGCGCCCCGGTTGAATGAGGGCTAATCTAAATTACTTTCCGGGAATTACAGCAACAGTAAGTTCTGTTTCGATATCGTAACCAAGATTCAGTTTAACAGCATAGATGCCGGTTTCCTTGATGGCACCCTCGAGACGAATCATCTCTTCTTCGATCATAAGATTCTTCGCTTTGAGAGCCTTCAAAATTTCCGCTGCACCAACAGAACCGTAAAGATGACCTTCTTCATTAACTCGGGATTCAATATTCACACCACCAAGGCGAACAATTTGCTCAGCCATGGCTTTGAGGTCGGCGTGACGGGCATCTCGTGCTTGTTGAAGCTTGACTTTGAATCGATCAAGGAGACGCAAGTTATGTTGGGAAGGCGCAGTTGCAAGGCCTCTTGGCAAAAGGAAATTTCTGCCATAACCATGGCGAACTTCGACGACTTCGCCTTGTTTGCCAACATGAAGGACATCCTGAGTAAGAACCAGCAGCATACCGCCGGATTTACCTTTGATGACCTGATCGCGTTTACGTTTATTATGTTCCAAAGTTTTATTCACTTTTAAACTCCCTTAGCCCTTCGATTAGAAGGGAAGTTCTTCATCTTCACGAGGAGCAGGGCGATTGCCGCCTTCTTCTGCAAAATCCTCAGCACCAAAATCATAAGCGTCCCCGCCAGAGGATGCGCCACCTTTACGGGGTGCACCTTTGGACTGTCCGCCACCATCTTCTGAATTACCTCGGCCATCGAGCATTTGCAAGCTATCGACAACAATTTTAAGAGCTTGCCTTTTCTCACCAGCCTGAGAAGTCCACTGTTCTAAGATTATATGACCTTCAAGGTAGCATTGCTTTCCTTTGGTCATCATTTGTTCAACACGGTCAGCAAGTTTACCGTAATCACCACGATTAAAAGCCTGACAATCAAGAAACACCGGCTCATCAACCCACTCGCCGCCTTTTTTGGTCCGATTATTGACCGCAAAACCAAACTTGGCAACTTTGCCACCATTACTAAAGGTTCGAATCTCAGGATCTCTGGTCAATCGGCCAATAAGCATTACTTTGTTGAGGTTCGCCATGGTGCCACTGCTCCTGTGAAATTAACGGTACTGTTTGCCAACTGAAAGCTTGTTACAAGTTAAAATAGAAATCTGAAAACTCAAGCCTAGCAGCAACAAAGGTACACTAAAAATACGCGTTAATCCTTGCTATCATAGCGACGACCACCGCCACCACCGCCACCACCACGACGGGAACCACGATCATCTTCTTGGAAATAATCTTCGCCCGTAGGATCTTGTTGAACCGTCTGCAATGCAACAGGCCTGTCTTCACGAGCCAAAGAAAGCATTACATCAGTAAGTTTAGGATCAATTTTGAGGAAAAGAAAACGAAGGACATTTTCATTAAGCAGGCAGTCATGTTCAACGGCCGCCAAATTTGGCCCTTCAATTTTGATATAAATCAAGTAATAAAGAGCCTTCTTTTGGCCCTTCACGGTATACGCCAATTTACGATCATCCCATGGGCGGGAGATTAAAATTTCAGCCTTGTGCTTTTCAAGGATGGCATGAACCTGATTGGATAACTCGGTGGTATTTCCTGCGACTTTATTGGTGTCGAGCAAAAACATGCATTCATAAACATTCACGTTCGCAGTAGTCACACTCGCAGTATTCACATTCGCAGTCATGATTTACACCCTATCCTTGATAATAAAACTACAAAAATTTTGTTACTTTACCGGGCCATTGAATCGATTCATACAAACATGAATCCCATCCTTAACCCAGCTCCAAACCGCATCTACCGCATCATCAACCATCATTTTCGCTTCGGTCATTTCGTGAGGCCTGAATTTACCCAACACATATCCTGATAAATTCGCTTCACTCGGACCGCCAACACCAAGTCGAACTCTGGGGTAATTCGTACTCCCCAATTTATTTTGTATGTCTCGGAGGCCGTTATGCCCACCGTGACCACCTTCCGCCCGAATCCGAATTTTGCCCAAAGGCAAATTCACATCGTCGCAAAGCACTATCAAATCCGCAAACTCAAGCCGGTAAAAACCCAATATCTCTGAAACGCACGACCCACTAAGATTCATGAATGTCATGGGCTTTACAAGTAAAATCTTTTGCTCGCCCTTAACTACCTGACAAACTGCACCATGAAACTTTAATGCGTACTTACCATCCCCATCCGTCTTCGCTATTTTGTCAAGTACATCAAACCCTATGTTATGGCGGGTACCATCATAATCAACACCAGGGTTTCCCAAACCCACAACCACCTTCATGCGTCTGCCCTTTTGTTAAACCCAAAAGGCTACTAATTATTCTTCGTCATCAGCTACTGGCTTGGGTTTCTTAATAACCTCAGGTTCGGTAGCAGCGGCGCCAAGTTCTGGAGGCATCGTAGATGCTACTTCAGCTTTAGCCGATACGATATGAACAACAACTGCATCTTCATCTGCAAGGAATTTAACCCCTTCAGGAGCAACTAGTTGTTTAACATGAATTACACCACCTACTTGCAATTCGCTAACATTTACGCGAATCACATCAGGAATATTGATAACCAAGCACTCAATATGAATAGAATGCATGGGCATATCAAGAACACCACCTGCCAACAGGCCGGGTGCAGTGCCCTTCAATTCAAGAGAAACGGTGATATGGATTTTCTCATCTGCGCTAACGCGAGAAAAATCGACATGAATCACATCATTTCCAAGATAATCCCATTGCACATCGCGGATAAGCGCCTTTTCAACCTTGCCATCAGTTTCAAGATCGACTAGGCGAACGCCATGCTTTACGATCTTCATAAGTTCATCATGGCTAGCAGAAAGGCTAACAGCACTTTCTTTATGGCCATAGATAACACAAGGCACCATGCCTGTTTTTCTAAGCTTTTTAGCAGCTTTTGATCCGTGTTCTGAGCGATTTGATGCTTTAACTTTTACAACTTGAACCATGACATTTATACCTGAAAAAAAAATAAAGGAACCAACCCCTACTAGGTAGTTCTCTTGAGTGTCTCAATGCAGATAAGATATTATCGTAAACAGAAGGGCAAGGAGCAATAGGCTGAAGAAAAAAACCTCAATTTAACAATAATTTATGCAGCTTTTTTGAGGCTTCTTGATCGATCTTGATTGGGTAATACTAGCACGCCAGCAAGTCTGCTGCCTGAATCTTCAATTCTTCCAAGTATTTCTTCTACGGTTGCAGAACCTGATTTACTTGCGGGTACTAAAAGACAAATTCCATCACATTCTCGTGCCAACCCAAGTGAACCTGACTCTTCGGACCAAATTCCACCATCAATAAGGATTAGACGGTGCTGTTTTCTTAAAGTTCGAACCAAACCCCTAGGTGAACGGGCGATCAGTCGTGGGCCATTTTTAGCTCCACCATTGCGACTTCCTGCAGTCACCACTTTTAATCCAGGAATATTTGTATCTTGCAAGCAATCTTCAAGTTCAGCTTTACCCGATACAACATCTTGCCAACCTGGAGATTCCTGCAAGCCTAGCCAACGCTGCAAATTTCCAGAATTCTCTTTAGCTTCCACCAACACAACTTCGCCCAACAATGCCGCTTCTTTTGCCAATTTAAGCACCGCATCCGCAATTTGCACTGCAGGTGGAGTTACAAATAACAACGTTCCTTCTTGTTTGGTTGGAAATTCCGCAATCAAGCTTTTCATTAAGTCTGCGTAACAACCACCTTCATCTTCTGAAACTTGGGTATTAACTGCGGGCAAGATCGCAGAAATAGCGGGCGCTATCTCTGGTTCGATCGTACTTAAATTTAATTTGGGGCCTTCTACTACAGGAGCAACTACCACAACATCGGGCGAACCAACGAGATAACCTTTGGGTCCCACCTCAATAAAAGAAAAGCCATTGCTGAAGCTATTATTATCTTGGATCTGCTCTACTGCGGATTCCTGAATGGGCGCAGATGCCTGAATTGGAATAGGTGCTACTTCAACTTTTTTGGTTTTGCGACCGGTTTTGGGTTTTGCCCCTGAACCTAACGCATCGAACATTCTTGCCATCCTTGAAAAACCTCCGTTTAGGCAATGCAGCCTAATCCTAGGCAGTCCTGCCTAATTCGCCATGATTTAATAATCGGACTTCTGGGCCCTGCACTCGATCAATGTTTTGTAAAAGATCAAATTCTTTGTTTTCTCGAAATTGAAGCCAAGGTCGTTTCAGTAATTCGATTGCAGCTTGCACATGCTCCAGATCCAGCCTATTTTTCCCTGTCTGGGTTACTTGCTGGTGCGAGATTTCTCCCACTTGATTTAATATGCGCGGGATACCACAGCTAAACGAAACCAGCTTTTCAAGGGCGCTTTCGGTAAAGTAGCTCGGCAATTTTTGCGCAAATCTAGCATGATGGATTAAATAATCCGCGGCTTCATATTTGCCCAAAGGTTCGAGAGAAGGGCAAACCGTAATGCGTTGTTTAAAAGATTCGAAGTAAGGTTTTTTGAGAGTCTCAAGGATGTCAGGCTGGGCCAAAAGAACCACTTGGGCCGCCCTGCCCGCCCCCATTTCAAGGTTTCCAATCATTCGATATTCTTCGAGCAATTCTGGGTGTAAAAGGTGCGCTTCATCCTGAATGATCAACGCTGGGCCATTCTCTGCAAAAGATTCATAGAGCTTTTCGGTGAGATCCATGCGCAACTCTTGTGCAGTTTGTTTAGGGCTGGTAAACCCAAGATCAAAAAGAATCCCCTGCAGCAAACCAAGAGTGTTATCAAATCTGGCATGCGGAAGAAAAGCCACCGCTTTAGGGTTTTCAAGCCTTTGAAGTAATACCTGAGCTAACAAGGTTTTGCCCAATCCGGGCTGCCCAATTAAGAGAGCAAAAGGTTCGCCAAATTCCAATGCTTTAACAAGCCCCGCCAACGCTACCTCGTGACCCGTTGATGGGTAATAGCACGAAGCATTTGGGGTGGTGGGGAAAAATCTGCCTGAGGTATCGTTATTCAGGCCAACCATAAACAATATCTCTCCTAAGTTTCATGATTCATTCAAGAAACCTAAGGAAGTATCGGCACAATATGCCATTAACTTAAGGTGTTAGGACTTACCCAGTTGAACCAGATTGGTGCTTTTGCGAAGGGAACTAGTCCCTGAGCTTGCAGAAGGGGCACGCGTTCCTTTGTTCACGATGAGCGACGGATGTTAATCCGCTGGTGCTAGCCCCGCGCCTTTCTTTTTTCCTTTTTCTATTACTTTCTTTTTTTCCCCCAACTCCCAACCCTCTTCCCTCCGGGAAAAGGGCCCTTCGCTTCGCTATCCCGCCTTCCAGTTAGTCCGCCGCCGCCTTCGTCACCCTCGCTGAAAAGCGGGGGTCCATTCTTTTCTTCTTTATTCTTCTTTTTACTTCCCATTATTTGAAGTGGGTTTGTTTAAAGACAGAGGAGTTGCGATGGGGAAGCCCCACTGCAACTCCTCCATTTGAACCTTTGGATCTTGCACCTAAGGGATTAGTATCACCGTGTCTAATCTTCTGCTTGTTCTTATTTCCGTGAAATTCCGTGTTATTCCGTGGCTAGTCTTATGCTTCTGCTTGTTCTTCCTTCCGTGTCTCTGCTTATGTATTTTCCGTGAAATTCCGTGTTAATCCGTGGCAAATGCTTCTGCTTCTGTCTTTGCTTCCTTCCGTGTCTCTGCTTATGTATTTTCCGTGTAATTCCGTGTTAATCCGTGGCAAATGCTTCTGCTTCTGTCTTTGCTTCCCCGTGGCTAATCTTCTGCTTTCTTCTCCAACCGTTTGTTCAAAATAGGAACAATAGGTAAGAAGTTCTGCTTTCCTCGTTGACGCCTTTTTTTTATCTGATATCCTAATAATGCTTGAATTTGTGTTTCATTTGGTTCTTGCTTTGTGCCGATAATCTTGTTGATTTTTATTTTTCACCGCGATGCAGTTAAACTGCTTTAGAAGAAGGATCCCACCAATGTTTTTTAATGCTTTCAAAAATCTTTTCGCATCAAAAACCACCAATAAATTATCAAAAAAAGGTATTAGCCGTAGGCTCGAACTCCTCGGCTTGGAAGAAAGAATAACTCCCTCAAACTCCCCAATTATTGTGGACACGGACTTAGATTTAGTTGATCCTACCGACAATTTAACTTCTTTAAGGGAAGCAATAGACACTGCCAACTCCACCGCTGGCAATGATACCATTGATTTCAATTTTGTAGGTGGTATACCCTTCCCTTACATCATCACCCTTGGTTCTGCTCTTCCCAATATTTTGGATGCTACTGCAACTATAACCGGAGGAACCGTAGGTACGCTTACCATCAATGGCCTTGGATCTTCAGACCTTACCATTAGTGGTAACAACGGAGTTAGTAGTCGTGACTTTAATATCTTCAATATCGATACCGGTGGTGATTTAACCATCTCTGGCGTGACCGTTTCCGGTGCTCAAACCTCAGGCAATGGCGGTGCCTTCAACAACGCCGGCACGCTCACCGTTTCCAATTCCAGCATCTCCGGCAATACTACAAGCGGCAGCGGCGGCGGCATCTTTAACAACGGCACCTTTACACTTACCAGTTCTACACTCTATAATAATTCTGCACAAAACGGCGGCGGCATTACTAACATTGGCACCCTCACCGTAACTAATTCTACCCTCTCCACCAATAATGCAGCATCCGGCTTCGGCGGCGGCATTCTCAATACCAGTATCGGAACCCTCACCGTCTCCAATTCTACCTTTTCGGATAATACTTCTTTCAACGGCGGCGGCATTCTCAACACCGGATCCGGAACTGGAACCGTCACCAATTCCACATTCTCTGGCAATTCTGCAGCCAACAACGGCGGCGGCATCTTCAATGACTCCACCTTAACGGTCACCAATTCCACCCTCTCTGGTAATTCTGCAACATCCGGCGGCGGCATTTTCAACGATAACGCCGGCGTCATTAATATCGCAAATACCATCATTACGAATAGTACCGGCACTGTTAATGTCTACGATGGTTCCGGCACTGTTAACCTTATCACAGGCTCGACTGCAGCCAACAACCTTGTATCTCAAGGAACCTTTTCCTGGGCTACCACAAAAACTTCCGCAGAAATCAACCTTGGCCCCTTGCAAAACAATGGTGGACCAACCTTCACCATTGCACTTGGCTCTAATAGTGCCGCCCTAGGCAATGGCAGTGCCACAATAAGTAATGCACCGCCTGTATCTGGCACGGATCAACGTGGTTTCAGTCGTATCAACTCCGATATTGGCGCCTACGCCGTCAGTAATGTAATTAAAGTTACCACAACTGCAGATACAGTTGATCCTTCGGACAATTTAACTTCTTTAAGAGAAGCAATAGATATTGCCAACAACTCCCCAGGCAATGATATTATTAATTTCAATTTTTCTTCTGGTTCAAGCCCTTACACCATTACTCTTGATTCCGAACTTCCAAGTATTTTGGATGCTGCCGTAAATCTTTCCGGATCTGCAAGTGGAACAACTAGGGGTAACCTAACCATCACCGGCCTTGGTTTATCCGCCCTTACCATTAGTGGTGATAACGGAGATAATACTCGTGACTTTAGAATTTTCAATATCGACACCGGCGGGAATTTATCCGTTTCGGGGGTGACTGTTAGTGGGGCACAGTCAGTTTCCGATGGCGGTGGGTTTTATGTTAATGCTGGCACCCTTAATATCTCCGATTCTCTCATTACCGGAAACTCTGCTGCTGCCTTCGGAGGCGGTATTGCCAGTTATCTTACTGCGACTATCAACATCTCCAATTCCACTATTTCTAATAATTCAGTTCCATTTGGTGGTGGTGGTGGTATCTTCAGTTACGGTGGCACCCTTACCATTTCCAGTTCTACCATTTCTGGCAACACTGCCGGCAGAGGCGCCGGCATTCAAAACGCTCTTGCCACCCTTAACATTTCTAATTCTACCATTTCCGGTAATATTGTTGTTAACGGTGGAAAAGGTGGAGGTATTGCCAACTATGGCCCCATGACCATCTCCAATTCCACCATTTCTGGCAACACTGCTCGCATAGGTGGCGCTATCTATAATGATGGTATCACCACAGTCTCCAATTCAACCCTCTCCGGCAATACTGCAAGCTACAGCGGCGGCGCCATTTACAATGGTGGTACGATCACAGTCTCCAATTCAACCATTGATAGTAACTCCGCTGTTTATGGTGGAGGTATTCTTAACTCAGACAACAGCACTCTTACCATCACTAATTCCACGATCTTTGGTAATTCTGCTACCACAAGCAATGGTGCCGGTGGCGCCATACTTAGTGGCAAAAGTACCCTCAACGTCTCCAGTAGCACCATTTCTGGCAACTCCGCGGCTTTTACTGGCGGCATTTATTTTAGTAGCAGTAAAGGGACTTTTAATCTCGCCAATACTATCATTGCGGATAACACCGGTGGGGATTTTTCAGGTGGTCCTTCCCCAACGACATCAACCAACAATTTAATCACCTCTGGTTCCTTAACCGGCGCTACCACGGTTACCAGTCAACAGCTTAACCTCGGCCCACTACAAAACAACGGTGGACCAACCCAAACTCTAGCGCTGCTGACTGGCAGCGTCGCCATCGGCACCGGCAGTGCCACCATCAGCAATGCACCACCCATTTACGGCTTGGATCAGCGCAGTTATGTACGGTCCTCCACTGCACCCAGCATTGGTGCCTATGAATTTAATGGGATTGCTCCATCTCCAGAGAATAACTTTTCGTTTGACCCCATAACCGGGGCTATTACCACCTACACAGGCCCTGGTGGTGCTGTGATTATTCCCTCGACTATCGGCGGCGTGCCAGTCCTCGCTATTGGGGCCAACGCCTTTGCAAACAATACCAATGTAACGAGCGTCGTAATCCCCTACAGCGTTACCAGCATCGGGCAAGCGGCATTTGATAGCTGCACCAATTTAGTTAGTGTTACATTGCCGCAGAATTTGACTAGCTTTGGCAATAGCGCTTTTGCTTTTTGCACAAGCTTAACTAGCATTACAATTCCTAGTGGTGTCACCACTCTTCCTGCTTTCTTATTTGACACCTGCAGCCAACTTGCTTATGTGTCCATTCCTAGCAGCGTAGCCAGCATCAACAACGCTGCCTTTAGAAATTGTTTTGCCTTAAATAGCCTTTATTTTTACGGTAATGCACCAACCATTGCTGATAACACTGTATTTACTGATGTGCCAGGAACAATCTATTATCTGCAAGGTGCAACTGGTTGGACCGATCCGTTTTCGGCTAACAACATTCCGACAGTTGCGGTTTCTACCCCAACAGTAACCCAGAACACTGGTGGACTGGCAACCAATGCCACCACCCTTACGATTACAGGAACGAATTTCGTCTCTACTCCAAGTTTGAACACAGTTACCTTCAACAATGGTGCTGTGGGCAATGTTACTTCTGCAACTGCTACTCAGTTAATTGTTAACTTGACGACTCCACCAACCACCATCGGCAGTCTGACTGCAGTGGTAACATCCTTTGGTGGCACCAGCGGCAGTGCTGTGCAAGTTGCCAACATCGTTGCTGCCCCAACTGTAACTAGTATTGCCCCCACAAGTGGTTCTGTTGCAGGTGGTACTAGCATTACCATTACCGGTACCGACTTTACTGGTGCAACCGCTGTCACCATCGGTGGCACTGCTGCTACCAATCTTGTTGTGAATAGTGCAACCTCTATCACTGTAACTACACCTGCTGGCACTGCAGGCACTGCAAGCGTTTTAGTTACGACACCAGGCGGCACCAATGCTGCCAATACTTTATTCACCTATGGTACTGCGCCAACTGTAACCTCAAACACCAGTAATCTGGCAGCCACCGCAACCACCCTTACCATTATTGGCACTGGGTTTGATACCACTGC
>JBIIMS010000027.1:0-10436 GCA_044337875.1 Gemmataceae bacterium | reverse complement strand
GCACCAACACCAGCACCAACACCAGCACCAACACCTGCACCAACACCTGCACCTACGCCAGCGCCTACACCAGCACCTGGTGTTTCGGCTACGCTGAGTTACAAGGTTACCAGTGATTGGGGTAGCGGTTTTAATGCTGATATCACTATCAAAAATACAGGAACCACCACGCTTAAATCTTGGACTGCTTCTTTTGATTCGGCTTGGACCATAGATACCATTTGGAGCGCATCCATCGTTTCCCGCACGGGTACCAAGTACACGATTGGTGCTGCAGATTGGAACAAGGATATTGCTCCTGGTGCTTCAATTACCTTTGGTTTTTCAGGCAGTGGCGTCGCTGCCACTTCGCCTACAAATGTAGTGATCAATGGTTCTAGCTCGGTTGTAACCCCAACCCCAACTCCAACCCCAGCGCCAACCCCAGCACCTACGCCAGCGCCTACGCCAGCACCAACACCAGCGCCAACTCCAACCCCTGCTCCAATCGTAACTCCTACTTTGGTCGTTAACGATGTTTCGGTGACAGTAACTGGGATGTTAGATAACTCGGCATCGAATGGATTCCTTTCAACATCAGGAAATCAGATTGTTGATGCCAACGGAAATGCTGTACGCATCACGGGTATCAACTGGTTTGGATTTGAAACCGGCAATAAAGTATTTCACGGATTATGGACCCGTAGTTATACCTCTGTGCTGGATCAGGTGAAAACTCTTGGGTTTAATACTCTTCGTGTTCCGTTCTCTAACGAAATGCTTCGGAGTGATGCGGTCACCAGTAGTATTAATTTTGCACAGAATCCAGATTTGCAGGGGCTTACTCCCATTCAGTGCCTCGACAAAATGGTGGAATACTGTGGCAAAATTGGCTTGCGTGTCATTCTCGACAGGCATTCCGCCAAGGCTGATGGGTACATGAATGAAGATGTTTGGTACATTCCAAATGATAGTTATTACACCGAGCAGCGTTGGATTAGTGATTGGTCAATGCTTGCAAAGCGCTATGCCAACAACCCCACGGTGATTGGTGCAGATCTCTTTAATGAACCTAAGAGATCAGCAACTTGGGGAAATAGCTCTCCAGCAACGGATTGGAATAAAGCTGCAGAGCGTGCTGGTAATGCGATCCTTGCTGCAAATCCCAATTGGCTTATCATTGTTGAAGGTGTTGAAAAATACAATAATGAAACAACCTGGTGGGGCGGTAACTTGAAAGGCGCTGCCTTTTTCCCCGTCAATCTTTCTGTGCCGAACAAACTTGTTTACTCTTCACATGAATACCCTAGTAGTATTTACGCACAGAAATGGTTTTCCGACCCTAACTATCCCAATAACTTGGATGAGGTTTGGAACGCCCATTTTGGTTATCTCTTCCAAAATCAGACTGCCCCAATGTTTATCGGCGAGTTTGGTTCCAAACTTGGTTCAACCAGTGATCAACTCTGGTTGGATAAATTTACCGACTACATGGATGGCGATTTGAACCTTGATGGCACCAAAGATCTGGCTTCCAACCAAAAGGGGATGAGTTGGACTTACTGGAGTCTTAACCCCAACAGTGGCGACACAGGCGGCATCCTCAATGACGACTGGACCACTGTTAATACCACCAAGATGGGTTACATCCAATCCAGCCTTGCACCAATGCTTGGAACCGCAACTGGAAGTTCACAAACCATGAACTTCCAAGTGAAACTTTCTGCTGCTTCCTCGGGTACTGTTACTGTTAAATATGCAACTGCTAATGGTACTGCAATTGCTGGTACCAATTATCAGGCTGCGTCTGGCACTTTAACTTTCGCTCCGGGGGAAACCACAAAGACTGTTTCCATCGTAATTCCAAGCCAGAATCTATCTTCAACCAAAACCTTCACCCTTCTGCTATCAACACCAGTGGGTGCAACCTTGGCGGATGCCTCGGGCGTTGGGACTATCCAGCTTGCTGGTTCTCCAGCCCCAACTCCTGCGCCTAGCCCAACACCTACTCCGGTGAATGGTGCGCCTGTTGCTGTTGCGGATTCGGTTTGGATTCCATCTGCATCGGCAACAAGCATCTCTGTGCTTGCTAACGATACCGATCCCAATGGTGATAAAATTTCGGTGAAGACTGTGACTCAGGGAAGCTTTGGAACAGTCTCGATCAACCCAGATGGTACAGTTCGTTATACTCCTGGGTCGGGATTCACGGGCTCGGATTCCTTCAACTACACTATTGCTGATGTTGCAGGGCTTACTTCGACTGCGTCGGTATCAGTAAAACTTGTAGCAGAGGGAGCCAAGGCATGGCCTGGAAATGTTTTTGCACCTTATGTGGACACCACACTCTGGCCGATTTTGGATTTCACCAAGATCGCTCGTGAGCAGGGGCTTAAATATTTCTCGCTTGGTTTCATCACTGCAACTTCTGCCGGCAAACCAGCATGGGGCGGTTTTACCACCTATGAAATTGATGGCCAGCAATTTGATTTGCAGATGCGCGCCAAGGTGAATGATCTGCGTTCTCTGGGTGGCGATGTTAATGTTTCTTTTGGTGGTGCTGTTAACCAAGAGATGGCTGAAGTGATCTCTGATAAAGTTGCTCTCAAGGCTGCTTATCAACAGGTTATCAATGCCTATGGTTTGACTAGGATTGATTTTGATATTGAAGGAGCAGCGCTTGCTAACAAGACGGTGATTGATCGCAGGTCTTTGGTGCTTGCAGAGTTGCAAGCTGATGCTTTGAAAGCTGGCAAGCCCTTGGAAATCTGGCTGACTCTTCCTGTGTTGCCCACCGGGCTTACCCTGGATGGCATCTATGCGGTACAGAGTGCTTTCAAGGCTGGAGTAAAGTTGGGTGGGGTGAACATCATGACCATGAATTATGGTGAAGGTGCAGCTCCTAATTCCAATGGGAAAACGGGCGATTATGCCATCCAAGCTGCTACAAGTTTGCATGCTCAGCTTAAAGCAATCTACACCGGGTTTTCTGATGCCAAGCTTTGGAGTATGGTTGGTATGACACCTATGATAGGTCGAAACGATGTTTTGACCGAGGTGTTTGATCAGCAGGAAGCCAAGGAAGTGCTGGCCTTTGCACAGCAGAAAAATTTGGGGTTGTTGTCTTTCTGGTCGCTTAACCGTGATTTGCAAAATGCAAGTGGAGTGTTGCCTCGAACAGACAACTTCTCTTCAAGTATCTTGCAAACACCTTATGAGTTCTCCGGAATATTCAAGGTTTTTACTTCCCCAGTAACCACCTCGACAACTACAACCACCACAACCGTTTTTGCAACCACATCACCTGCTGCAACTGCGGATTATCTTTTTGCTCTTGATCCAAGTGGCGATATTTTAAAGTCTGGAACCATATAATCTGAAGATGGTTAAACGAAAGAAGGCTCGCTGAATAAGTTTCAGCGGGCCTTCCTTACTTTATAATTGAAAATTTTAATGGGTATGTTTGTGAGGATGAGGGTGGCTATGCAAATGCAATGGACTGATGGATTGGGAACATGCAAAAACTAATTTGGCATGATGCACACCTTTCAAACCTCCAAGGGAATCTGCTAGGTTTTGTAATTCACCAGCGTGGCCACGCAATGCTATCAATTCCATGCAAAGATCATCATCCAGATGAACATGCATGGTCGAAACAACACTTTCTGAATGCGCATGTTGTAAGTCGAGAAGTTTGTCGGTGATTTTTGTTTTGTGATGATCATAAACAAGAGTAAGGCTCGCAGCAACATGGGAGTTTTTATCCGTGCTTTGGGTAGAAACCAGCTTTTCGCGAATGAGATGCCTTACTGCTTCGCTGCGGGTTGCGAACTTGCCCTCGGTGCAAAAAGAATCAAACTGCCCTAGCAGGTCATTTTCAAGAGATACAGAAAATCGCACGATATCAGGCATAAAAGGCGCTCCAGTGAATATAAGATGCTGGTTTACTATATCCGAAAAAAAACGATTGCTTTAGGAAAAGAAGCTGGTATTATTATTTTCAATTCTGTAATACTCAGGAATTCTGTAACACTGGAGTTTATCCTCTTTATGTTCACTAAAAAAGCATTCACCCTTATCGAACTTTTGGTCGTCATTGCAATCATTGGTATTTTAATTGGCTTGCTGCTTCCTGCAGTTCAGAAAGTCCGCAGTGCTGCAAGTGCTCTTGATTGCAAATCTAGGCTCAGGCAGATTGGCCTTGCGGTTCATGGCTACTTCGATGTTTACCGCGGGGAGTTTTTCCTGCATCACCCCTATGATTCTGATGTTAGCTCCAATACCACGCATTCTAATTCGTTTGCTGAAATATACTGGGCTGACAAGTTAATGCCCTTCATTGGCAGTGCCGCTGAAGCTGATGAAAATAATTCCATCAAGGGCGTTTTGGGTAATTCCGACAAAATCTTCCGCTGCCCTGATGACCCTGCAGAAAGAAAATTGGTCATTGATCCAGTTACTGGCCAACCCGATGGTGTTGAGCACAGAGTCAGTCACCTTATGAATTCCCTTCTTAGCCATAAGAGCAGGCGGTATGGGCCATGGAATCTATCCCGTTTTATTAATGAAGTCGGAACTTCCAATTGGGTTGCTTTTGTGGAACGAAACCATCTCGCATTTCTCGACATCAATGGCGAAAATCCCAGGCAGGATGATTTTGATATCTGGCTGGGAACAGATACCTTCAAGGATTGGATCGCACATCAAAGGCATTCGGGAAGTTCTAATTACCTCTACCTTGATGGTCATGTTTCCATGATGCGTTTTGATGACGCTGTGTTTGGTATTTTTCCTGATAAAATCGTGCTAGCGCAGGATGGAAGTTATGCATATTGATCAAGGGGCGTTGATTATTATTGCAATTACATTAATGCCTTTTGGTTGTTCATCAAAAATAGAAATCAAAGAAAGCCCTGCAAAGCCAGTCGCTCGTGAGTTTCTTCAGGCCGTTTCCCAATCAGATATTGATGCAGCTTGGAACCTGGTAGATCCAGCTCAAAAAAAAATGCTTACGATTGAAAGATTTAAAGCTGCTTGTAAGCGGCTTTTAAAAAAAGCAAATCTTGATCAGCCCACCGTTCAAATAAAAGCATGTACCGATAAAGATGGAAAAGCAATTGCCCATGCAGCTTTGGCCAAAGGTTCTAAACGCTTTCGAATAGATATTGAACTTTGGTATCAAAATGAAACTTGGGTCGTTCACCTTGGACGCGACTTTTTCTAGCATATCTTTATTAGAATATTTCTACTTGGGCCATTCCCCACTAACGATCGGTTTGCCTGAAAGCTTTTCAGGGTCGATCATCAAGTGCCTGACTTTTACTCTTTTCCATGTGTAGGTGATATGCACCATGCCATCTGCTGTTTGGATGATTGCAGGGTAGGAATATTCTCCTAGATCTTTTTCGAGCACCATTGCAGCCTCCCAAGTTTTGCCATCCTTCGAAATTGCAAGGTTCAATGGGCTACGACCTTTTTCGGTATGATTGTAAACCAATAGATGCAAACCATTCTTTAGGGTAACTGCGTCAGTCCCCGAGTTCGGGTTGGGAAGATTGGTATAAGAAAGAGCAGACCAAGATTTACCCAGATCTTCCGACCAAGTTTCAAAAATCTTTCCTCCCTTGGATCTTCCCAAGGCTTGCAGCTTATTGTTGTCATGAAATAGGATGCTTGGCTGGATGGCTTGAATTGTTTTTTCAAGTGCGACAGGAGCAGGCTCGATTTTGCTCCATGTCTTTCCCAAATCCTTTGAGAGTTCGAAGTGCACTTTCCATAAGCCAAACAATTTATTTTCTTCGGTGCTTGTGGGCGAAAGAATGGAGCCATCTGGAAGTTGCACGGGTTTATTTTTGATGGGCCCTAAAATTCCATCGGGAAGTCTTATGGCGGTGCTCCATGTTTTTCCGGAATCCGTACTGGGGCGGAGTTCCCCCCACCAAGTCGAGGGACTTGGGCCAACTTTATAAAACAGCATCAATGGTCCAGTTTTAGGCTGGAATAAAACAGGGTTCCAGCACGGGTGTCGTTTGCCATCGGCTTGAATGCCGTTGGCCACTTCAATGGGTACAGTCCATTTTCCTGACTCGATTCTTGAAACCCAGATCCCAACATCGGGGGCTTTTTCGCGTGTGCCACCGAACCAGGCCGTTACTAATCCTTTGGGGGTTTCTGCGATGGTGGTTGCATGGCATTGTGGGAAGGGTGCTTCCAAGTAAATGAACTCACGAATGATTTCAGGGGAGTTTACTTTTGGGAGATCAATTTGCATTGCAATGCAGGAAACCAAGGAAAGAAAAATGTTCATGTTGCTCTCGATACAAGAAAATCAATTTGTAATCAGTGTTTTAACCTAAATAGAAACCAGGGGCAAAGGAACTATCAAGAGAAACAATACAAACCGGCGCGAAAGCAAGTTTTAATGGATTGCTCGCTTCTTATTCCAATCAGCGTAGTGCAATCGTTGTAATCGTCAAAAATTATCCCACTTCTTTGGGCTATCCAGCTTGACAATAGTGGATATTTGCTTTGAATTAAGCGATAATCGCAATTTAGATTTGTCGTTTTCTCTACTTAGGGTGAAGCAATGTTTTCAATTCGCATTCTTGGAATTTTTCTTGTGCTTGCTGGTGCGGCAGTTTCTCACGCAGAAGAAGCAAGGCTGCTACGATTTCCAGCAATCAATGGCGACCAGGTTGTTTTCACCTTTGCTGGTGACTTATACACAGTTAATTCCAAGGGAGGTGTTGCACGCAGGCTTACCTCCCATTCCGGTTTCGAGATGTTTCCGAAATTCTCACCCGATGGCAAATCGATTGCATTCACAGGCCAATACGATGGCAATACTGAAATTTACAAAATCCCCTCCACAGGCGGGGAACCCAAGCGACTCACATGGACTTCTACCCTAAGCAGGGATGAGGTTTCAGATCGCATGGGGCCAAACAACATCACCCTCGGTTGGACTCCCGATGGCAAGGATGTTCTCTTTCGTTCGCGCATGACCACCTTCAATGATTTCCTAGGCCAGCTTTATACTGTGAATGCCAATGGGGGATTGCATGAGGAGCTGCCCCTGCCCCGCGGAGGTTTTGCTTCCTATTCTCCAGATGGTTCCAAAATTGTTTACAACCGCATATTCCGCGAGTTCCGCACTTGGAAGCGATACCGGGGTGGTATGTGTGATGATATCTGGACCTATGATTTCAAAACCAAGAAAACCGAACAACTTGTTGATACTCTCGATCAGGAAATCGAACCCATGTGGTTTAAGGATCGCATTTATTTTCTTTCCGATCGCGATCCCTCCAAACGCATGAATCTTTATGTGCTTAACCTTGCAACCAAAGCGGTCAAACAAGTTACCACCTTTGCAGATTTTGATGTCAAGTTCCCATCCCTTGGAGACAAGGCGATTGCATTCGAACAAGCTGGGTTTATCTGGAAGCTTGATCTCGAAACCGACAAGGTCGAAAAGATTCGCATCGAACTCAACGAGGATTTTGCTACCTCCCGCACTGCGCTATTATCTGTCGCAGACAAAGTCGCATCAGGTACGCCCTCCCCCGATGGCAAACGAGTTTGCTTAAGTGCAAGAGGTGAGCTTTTTTCCATTCCCGCAGGGCCTGGCATCACACGCAATTTCACCAACTCCCTTGGGGCACATGATCGTGATCCACATTGGTCCCCCGATGGAAAAAATATCGCATTCATTTCTGATATCTCGGGCGAGGATGAAATCATGCTCGTTGCCTCCGATGCTAAATCCGCTCCTACCACCCTCACCACCAAGGGGGATGTCTACAAGTATTCCCTTTCTTGGTCACCTGATTCTAAAAAAATTCTTTGGAGCGATCGCAAATTCAGAGTTCGCTACCTTGATGTTGCAACCAAACAAATTATCGAAGTGGCTCAATCCAAGCATTGGGAAATCAACGATGCGGTTTGGTCACCAGATAACAAATGGGTCTCTTGGTCGGAAACCAGCGATACTGGCATGGATAAGATCCGCATCTATAATCTTGAAACGAAAGTTGCTACCGATGTCACCGATGGTTGGCATGAATCCAACTCACCAGCTTTCTCAGGCGATGGAAAATTTCTTTTTTATGTCTCCAATCGTGACTTAAACCCTATTTACAGTTCCACCGAGTGGAACCATGCCTACCGTGATATGGCACGCATCTATGCAGTTGCCCTTGCGAAGGATACACCCTCGCCCTTTAAACCAAAGACCGATGAACCCGAAAACAAGCCCGTTGCTGATGCTAAAGAAAAGGATTCCAAAATCGATCTCACTGGCTTTTCGGATCGCACATTCCAGATTCCAACGCCAGCAGGCAATTATCGCAACCTTCAATCCGTGGGTTCCGCTGTCTGGTATATTCGTTCTTCCAGCAAAGATCCACGATCTACCTTTGCAACCTATGATCTTGCCACCCGCGCAGAAACCAACCTAGGCTCTGTTGGTTCCTTTGATATCACTGCTGATGGCAAAAAAACTCTCGTCTCTGTGGATGGAAAATTTGCAGTCATCGATCTTCCTAAGGGCCCCGTTACTCCATCTTCTTTCCTTGATCTATCAGGCATGGAAGTGCAACTCGATCGCAAGGCTGAATGGAAACAAATTTACCACGAATGCTGGCGTCAGATGCGCGACTTCTTCTACGATCCCAATCTTCATGGCGTTGATTGGGTCGCACTTCGCAATCGCTATGAAACACTACTCCCCCATGTAAGGCATCGTGCTGATCTTTCCTATGTGATTGGTGAACTCATTGGCGAATTGAACGCAGGCCATGCTTATGTGGGTGGTGGCGATCTACCTGCTGTGCGCAAGATTCCGCTGGGCCAGCTTGGCGCAAAGCTTGAAAAGCACGCACCATCAGGGTATGTAAAAATCACTCGTATCCTTGAAGGTTCAACCTGGGAACCAGGCTTGACTTCTCCCCTTGCTGCGCCCGGAGTTAATGCAAAAGTTGGCGATTACCTAATCGCAATTGATAACAAGCCTGTCAATGAAATGGCTTCACCCTATCAAGCACTTGTTAATAAAGTTGGTAAACCTGTTGTGATTAAAATCAACTCAAAGCCCGAAGCCAATGGCGCAAGGGAAGTCGTTATAGTTCCAATCGATAATGAAGGGCCTCTTTATTATCGTGACTGGGTCGAAAAAAATCGCAAGCGTGTTGACGAAGCTAGCAAGGGCAAAGTTGGATACATTCATGTACCTGATATGCTTCAAACCGGCCTTAACGAATTCGCAAGGCAGTTCTATCCGCAATTAAAAAAGAGCGCCTTGATCATTGATATGCGTGGCAACGGGGGTGGTAATGTTTCACCCATGCTCATCGAACGGCTTCGAAGGGAAATCGCAATGATTGGAATTGCCCGTGGCACGCCACCATCTGTTGATCCACGCGGCATGATGCATGGCCCCATGGTCTGTCTCATGAATGAATTCTCTGCTTCGGATGGCGATTTATTCCCTTACCGTTTTCGCCAGCATAAGCTTGGAAAATTGATTGGTAAACGAAGTTGGGGTGGGGTGATAGGCATTCGTGGCACACTTCCACTTTTGGATGGTGGTACTTTGAACAAACCTGAATTTAGCCGTTATGATATTGAAGGCAAGGAATGGATTATTGAAGGGAAGGGTGTTACCCCGGACATCATCGTTGATAACGATCCCGCAATTGAATATGGCGGGAAGGATCAACAACTGGAACGGGGCATCGAAGAAATTCTTAACGAGTTAAAGACGAAGGAAAAGAAATTGCCCCCACCCCCGCCATTCCCAAAAAGGTAATAATGGGGTGAGATAAAATAGTCGTATCTGAAAAACTCATCCTTAGCAAGTTTTCCTCAATCAAGCCGAAGCAATTAAGTAAGCCAAATGATTTATGCGTGCTGGTAAGTTGCCAAGCGTCTCCGCTGTAAAGAATCGTAGAAGAATAAAAGCATTTTCACCGCAAAGACGCAAAGAGCGCAAAGGAAGATAAGAAATCCGGACTTGTCTGGTGCTTCTAAGCGTACTTTGCGTTGGCCTGCCACCAAAAAAGTCCACAGTATGTTAAGGTAGTATTAGGAAGGAAAAGGGTAAAACATACAAGGGGATAAACAATGTCAAAGCGCAAGACTTATAGCCGTGAATACAAGATTGGTGCCATCCAGATAGTAGAGCAAAAAGGTATGACAATGCGAGAAGCATCGGAGCAATTAGGAATAAACGAATGAATGCTGTGGAGGTGGCGAAAAGAGCACAAGGAAGGTAAGATTGAGTCATTTCCTGGGAATGGCCGGATGTCAGAAAAAGACGCAGAGATAGCTAGGTTACGCCAAGAAAACCGCAGGTTGTTGGCAGAGCAAGAGATTTTAAAAAAAGCGACGATGTTGTTCGCTCGACCAATGTAAGGCGATATCAATTCATTCTGGAGCACCAGAGGGTATGGCCAACG
>JBIIMS010000003.1:0-387475 GCA_044337875.1 Gemmataceae bacterium | reverse complement strand
TTCCCGTGGCGAAGGTTTGCTGGCCTTGAAAGGTACCATTGCCATTGCCCAAGAGAACGCTGGCGTTGCTGTCGTTAAAATTCGCAGTGATGATATCAAGTTTACCATCGCCGTTCACATCGCCCAAGGTCACGGAGCGCGGTCCAGTTCCCGTGGCGAAGTCTGTTTTGGGTTGAAAGGTGCCATCGCCATTACCTAGTAGCACACTGGTGTTGTTGGAAATATAATTTGCAGTGATGATGTCGAGACGGCCATCGCCATTGACATCTCCCAAGGCCACTGATTGTGCAGTTGCTCCTGTAGCGTAGGTTTGTTGACCTTGGAAGGTGCCATTGCCATTGCCTAATAGCACGCTGACTTTGCCCGGAAAAGTAAAATTTGAATTGATGATATCGAGGGTGCCATCGCCGTCCACATCGCCCAAGGCAACGGAGGAAGGACTAGATCCCGTGGCGAAGTCTGTATTGGGTCCAAAGGTGCCATTGCCATTGCCCAAGAGCACGCTGGTGCTGTTGGCATAAAGATTCGCGGTGATCATGTCTAATCTACCATCGCCGTTCACATCGCCAAGCGCCACAGACTTTGGGCCATTTCCGGTGGCGAAGGTTTGCTGGGGCGTGAAAGTAGCAGTAATGGCGCTACCCCCCGTGCCCAAGATTACGCTGGCATCGTTAGAGGAAGTATTTCCGGTAATGATGTCGAGTCTGCCATCACCGTTTACATCGCCCAAGGTCACGGATTTTGGCTTAGTTCCCCCGGCGAAGCCGACTGGTGCTGCAAAAGTGCCATCGCCATTGCCTAGGAGAACGCTGGCGTTGTAGGAGTAATAATTCGCGGTGATGATGTCGAGCCTGCCATCGCCATTCACATCGCCCAAGGTTACAGAGTATGGAGCGTCACCCGTGGCGAAGGTTTGCTGGGCTTGGAAGGTGCCATTGCCATTACCCAACAGAACGCTGACGTTGTCGGACCCATAATTAGAACCAATGATATCGAGTCTACCATCGCCGTTAACATCGCCCAAGGTAATGGAGGTTGGAAAAGTTCCCATTGCGAAGGTGGCTTGAGCTGCAAAGGTACCATCGCCATTGCCCAAGAGCACGCTAGCATTGTATTTGCCGGCCGTACCGCTGAAATTATTCGCAGTGATGATATCGAGTTTACCATCGCCATTCACATCGCCCAAGGTTACGGAGGTAGGTTTTGATGCCGTGGCGAAGGTGGCTTGAGCTGCAAAGGTACCATCGCCATTGCCCAAGAGCACACTGACGTTGGTGGAGTTAAAATTTGCGGTGACGATATCGAGTTTGCCATCGCCGTTGACATCACCCAAGGCCACGCTGCGTGGCCTTGTTCCCGTGGCTAAGTCTACATTGGTTTGAAAGGTGCCATTGCCATTACCCAAGAGCACGCTGGCGTTGTTGGAGTCGCGATTTGCGGTAACGATGTCGAGTTTACCATCGCCGTTCACATCGCCCAAGGTAACGGAGGAAACATTAAGTGCCGTGGCGAAGGTTTGCTGGGCTTGAAAGGTGCCATTGCCATTGCCCAAGAGCACGCCGACGTTATTGGAGCCTTGATTCGCAGTGATCATATCGAGTTTACCATCGCCGTTAACATCACCCAAGGCCACGGAGTATGGCGATAATCACGTCGCGAAGGTGGTTTGAGGTGCAAACGAAGGCAAGGCGGTAATGGTTGGCAAATCGACCAAGTTCACACCAATGGTGCCGGTACCAGTGATGCCGGTGACATTTACGGTGTAAGTATCATCTTTACCGGTTACGGAGGAAATGGTGCCGTTAGCAACGGTTCCTGTAGCAATTAAATTGAAGTCAGTAGAGTCCACCCCGATTACAGGCTGATTGAAAGTAACCGTGAACGAAGCGGAAGTAGTGACCGCACCGCTTCCCGTATTAATAGATAAGGCATGGGGAAAAGCAGGCGAGAAAGGAACAGCAGGCACAATTCTATCTTCTAGGCCGAGGATTTCGAGCCTTCGGCGAATACCTTTACGAGAAGCTTTTTTAGTTAGATCTAGGTTGAAAATCTTACGGAAAAAATTTAATGACATCGTGAAAGAACCTTTCAAAAGTTTCCTAATCAGCAAATACTACCTAAAGCGATAATTAGGTTGGATTCATTATTAATTGCGAGAGAGACTGATTAATAATGAGCGAGCTTACCTCTTTTGAATAATGGTCGGCAAAAGCGGCGGTAATCAATATCAAAAAAAGATGCAAATTAGAATAAAAATAAAGTTTCGGAAATCTTAATGTTCTCTTAATGTTGGCGTTTGAAAAAACTCGTAAAAAAAGGGGGTTTGAGCGTATAGAGCGAATTTGTTGATAAAAAGTTAAGCATTAATTATTTTGGTAAATATTTCTTAAAGTCGCATGGCAAGCAGAAAATGAGCCTCGGAATTTCACGAAAAGAAGACTAAGCAGAAGCAGAAGATTAGCCACGGATTAAAACTAAAACAATATCTTTAAACTATTTTTAAGTTCATGCCCAAAGGTTCAAATGGAGTAGTTGCAGTGGGGCTTCCCCATCGCAACTCCTCTGTCTTAAAATAAACCCCTATCAATTAATGGGAAGTAAAAGGAAGCGACCCACCCAGCGCAGTGGGTGGGCTTAAAGGCATTAAATAAAAGTGGTGGTGGATAGAAACCCGGGCCAGCAAAGCGAAGGGCCCTTTTCCCGGAGGGAAGAGGGTTGGGAGTTGGGGGAGGAAAGTAAAAAAAAAGCAAAGAAAGGAAAATGAAAAGGCGTGGGGCAAGTACCAGCGGATTTACATCCGCTGCTCAATAAGAAAAGGTGTGCATTAATTCAGAGAAAGGGCAGCGAAGGCGCTGGAGTTAAGAATCTTTTGAACCTAGGGGTTAGGGTCGTTCATTTTGCCAAGTTGGCGAAGCAGTTCAAGTTTAGCTGCGGTGTAAACTGCATTTGCATCGCCTTCGATTTTAACATCTGGAGAAAGTCCGCGCTCAAAGGTTTGGCCTGTGGGAAGTCGAAGCTTTGCAACGGTTAACTGGACACCTCCCGGAAGTTTGTCCCAGGGGGCTTTATCAATCGGAATCAGGCACTGAACAGAGCCCTTCCCGCGAGTGCGATTGCCAACGATCTTGGCTTTACCATTAAGTTGCAAAGCGCCTGCAAGAATCTCGGCACTGCTTGCGGTATCTTCATCGACCATGATAACTGTTGGAAGGATGAAGGGGTTTTGCCCGGTCGAAGTGAAAGATTTGTTGAATTCTTTAACCTGACCTTCCGCATGAACAATGGTGCCACCTTCAAGAAAAAGATCAGCAGAGCTAAGGGCGGATTTAAAAGCGCCGCCCGGGTTTCCCCTAAGATCAAGAAGAAGCCCGCGGATTCCAAGAGTTTGCAAGCGAGCTAACGCTTCGCGGAATTCATTGGTGGTAGTGCTTCGAAAAGAAGAAATGCGAACGATGCCAATGGGGTCGGCATTCATGGGATTAAGAACTTCCCAGTCAACGCTGGGAATAAGAAGCATTCGGCTACGAAGTTTTAGATCGGTGATGGTGCTCATGCCTTGGGGTTGGACTTGCAATTCGATTTCTTGGCCCGCTTGAATGGTAAGCATGGCATGAACTTGTGCAGGAGAAATCATTAGAGCGGGAATTCCTTGAAGGGAAATGACCAAATCGCCTTTGAGAAGGCCAGCTTCTTCGGCGGTGCTGCCTGGGATGATTCGAGAAACTTCATAGTAAGAGCCGGAAGGCACCAAGGTTAAACCAATACCGGATTGCCTACCTGCAGAAGCAGAGTCGATTGCAACTTTTTGGGATGGCGTGAATAAAAGGGTAAATTGATCAAGGCCATGGCAGGCCCCATGAGCACATTCAAGAATAATAATGTTGCAGGCCCGAGTGGTGTTTTCAGACCAGCCGGAGTTACGCACTTCGCCTGCTAATTCGATAAGAGTTTCGCGTAATTCAGCAAGGTTTTGAATAGGCTGCTTGCGAAGCTGAAGAATACGTTGCTCGATAGCTTTTGCAGCTTCGGAATTTAAAGTCCCAAGAATTGGAGTTAAGAGTTTAGGTGTTCTGAGCAGAAGGAGAACTTCTTCGGTTGCATGATGAAAAAGTATTTCGGGGCGGGCGCGATCTGCTTCAACATAGTTTGCCCCCAGCACCTCTGCAATATAAATGCAAAGATCAATCACTTGGCTAGGACGAAGGGCGACCACAATTTTTCGGTACTGTTCATCTTTAAGGCGCACCTGCTGTTGCTGGATTCTGCCCATGCGATTAAAGGAATCTCTGGCTTCCATATCATCTCTATTTTTACGGAGGTATTCCGCATAGAAATTTGCGGCACGGGAATACGCACCAGATGCTTCGCTTTTTCGAGCTTTTTCCAACAAGCGAAGGTCTTCTTCTGAATCAAAGGCAAAAAGTGAGGTTGAAACAAAAAGACTACCAACCAATGCAAGCAACATTGGGATCAGCGCTAAACGGAGGTTCATGCAAAATCTCCGTCAAGTAGGAAAAAAGCACTTCCGATTTATTAAAACCCAGACTCTCTAAACCAAGGCCATGACCAAGTATATGCGTTCCAAAGGCAAAGGTCAAACCTGACGCTCGCTTTTGAACTTATATATTAGACGAAGTAAGTTGTTATTTAGTTTCAGAAATATTAAAATTACTTTGAAAGCCGGGCTTTCCCGAATCAACCAACATGGACGCTGAACGCAAAGAAATTCTGAAAAACGCTGAAACTATCGTAATTAAGGTTGGAACCAATGTTTTAACCAGAGCCGATGGCACCCTCGAACCCAACCAGGTTCACAGCCTAGCGGACCAGATTTTCAGGCTGAAACAAGCAGGAAAAAAAGTCGCCCTTGTTAGTTCGGGCGCCATCGGTGCGGGCATGGGCCGGCTTGGGCTTAAACAACGACCCACCGACCTTAGGCACCTTCAAGCCTGCGCCGCAGTTGGCCAATCTTTCCTTATGCGCGCCTACGAAGATTCCCTTGCACGCTATGGCATACCGACTGCACAGATACTGCTTACTGCGGGCGATTTTGACAACCGCACCCGATACCTCAACGTGCGTAATACCATCCTCACTTTGTTTGAATCTAACTGCCTGCCCATCATCAACGAAAACGATACCATCAGCGTTGCAGAAATCCGGTTTGGGGATAACGATACCCTCGCTGCACTGGTCACCAATTTGATTCAGGCACCCTTACTTGTCCTCCTTACCGTGGTTGATGGCTTATATTCCGCTGATCCCAACACCGACCCTACCGCCTCTTTGGTTCACACAGTCAAACAAATTAACAAGGATGTTCTTGAAAAGGCAGGGGTGACGAAAAGCAGCCTCGGGTCTGGTGGCATGAAAAGTAAACTCAAAGCTGCAAGGCTTGCAACCATGGCGGGCGAATCGGTAATCATGGCGAATGGATCCATCCCCGGAGTGCTTGATGGCATCTTCGCGGGGGAATTAATAGGCACGCTATTTCTTGCGGCAGAACAAAACATGACGGCTTGGAAGCGCTGGTTGGGATGGGCCGCCCGGCCACAAGGAAAAATTGTTCTCGATGCTGGGGCACTTGTCGCACTTTGCTCCAAGGGCAAAAGCCTGCTACCCATTGGCGTTGCAAGAGTCAGCGGTACCTTCCATAAGGGAGCAGTCGTATCGATTTGTAATCTTGAGGGCGAAGAGTATGGCAGAGGGCTTTCAAATTACTCCGCCACCGATATCGCAAAAATCGCAGGGAAAAAGTCCGACAAAATAATCGAACTCTTAGGCATCCTACCGTACGAAGAGGTGATCCACCGCGATAATCTGGTAATCATTGACCACCCTTAATAACTTGCCATCTGAAACTTAAAACTTGGAGCCTGAAACTGCAACCGCCCGGGCACATATTCCAACCGCACCGAATATCATCAGCATGCCTGATACTATTTCCCAATCTAAATAAGATGTAATCCTTTAAGGTCTAGTGTAAAATAAAACTTTCCAAGCTGCTAGTCTTTGGTGCTGCATGACGAAATACCCGAAGAAAACGAATTGCCCTGCTTGCGGGGTACGCATCCGGCTTAAGTACCCGCAACAATCGCACTATCATGAATGCACCTGTGGCGAATGGTTTTTTTACGAACCGATCAAAGAAGACGCCGACCCGCAAGCCACACGGCTTGGATCTACCCCAAAAAATATTTCACCCCGTGTTACGCTTCTTGCAGGCCAGCCACCCTTAAACACCACTGTTCCTAAAGTCACTATTTTCAGAGATCATGAACCACCGGTACAACCAAAAACCTCTCTCAACCTCACTGAGCCTGAAACCGAGAACGGCGAAACAAACACCCTGTCGCCCGAAGAGCCCGCAGCTACAATTGCGCCAATCCAGCAGGCTCCTAAAAGTTCATCCATCGCGCCCCTCTTGATTGTTTCCGGTTTATTTGTTCTCGCAATGCTGGGGCTTACTGCTGCCTGGCTTTTCCTTGATGTCGCAAAACTAGAAACCGAAGAGAAGAAACGCAACTATGCCCAAGAACAACTTCAAGAGAAAAACTTTTTGCTTGCTTCGGTGAAATTTGAGGAACTAGCATCGCTTCATCCACAAAGTGCATGGCATCAAGAATATTTGTTTTTAGAAAAAATCGCCTCTCTACGAAATGGGTTGGAATCGGAATCTCACAATCCTTCTGAAACTTTTGAAAAGCTTCGTACTAAGCCACTTACAACTTCAGAGCACTCCCCTTTTGCTTGGCTTCAATACTTGGGGTTGATACAATCGCTATTAGAAAAATCAATTTCAGAGCCCGCTCTTTTAGACTGGGTAGAGGTAGAAGTAAACAATGTAAAAAAGAAAACCTCTGGAGACGAGGCGGGAGCGGTATTGGCCTTGATAGCAGAAAAAAGAAGCATCCTCGCCAAGCAGAAACTTGAAGAAGAAGAAAAAGCACGGTTCCTTGCCCAACTGAAACAATTAGAGGCCCTGCCCGCCCACACTGCCTTTCAATCCATCCAATATTTCATGGAACAGGAATTATTGAAAAACCCAAAGTCCAACAATATATCTGATTGTAAGGTCGCACTTGAAACTGCTAAAACCAGACACCTGCACTCCATCGTATACGAAAAAAACAACCTCCAAGAAAAACAATCCCCATCATCTCAAAGATTACTTCAAGGCTGGAAATACTTCCAACACCCTGAACAATCTCTGAGAATCCCCAACTGGGCCCCAGAACTTCAATCTCCCCTTTTAGCCCTAAACCATGGAATTCTTTACGCCCTTGATCGAACTCGGGGAAATGTACTTTGGATCAAAAGGCTTGGTGTCGATGTCGAATCCCCTCCCCTCGAATTCTCTACCAATCAATTGACAGATGCCAGCCTGATCACCCTTGAAGATAACGGAACAAGCCTATCTGCCCTCGACAAATCAGGCAGCACCCTTTGGAAAACGAGCTTG
The DNA here is from genome assembly GCA_044337875.1 of Gemmataceae bacterium. Classification (GTDB taxonomy): domain Bacteria; phylum Planctomycetota; class Planctomycetia; order Gemmatales; family Gemmataceae; genus UBA969. The sequence continues at coordinate 380,013 of JBIIMS010000003.1, read as the reverse complement.
GGCGGAACCTGCCTTGCAGGAATCACTCTATGGCAAAACACAGCTTTGATACCATGCCTCGAAGGCTTTCTGGTTGAAGTGGAATTGGCAGGTGGGAATATCCTTGGGCGCTGGAATCTGGGGCAAGCCCTCCTTCATCCCCTTTGTATTCCCAACGATTCTAACGCAAGCTTTATTCCCGCAGACCCAGGACATATTCTTTGTCTGGATCTCGCCACAAAAAAATGCACAGGCATCATTGCCTCAAACCACGCTTTCGGCGCCCTAATATTTCCCCCTACCCCCGTCTTCTTAACCAACCAAAAAGATCCAAGCCATATTCTTCTATGCATCGAAGAACCGGGGCCCATTACCACCATTAGCGTTTTTCCATTACCCTCAAATCAAAACAACCACATAAAACATCCTATATATAGTACTTTGATTTCTGGTAGAATGTCTACCCCCCCTGTGCCCTACCAAAACAGGCTTGCGATTCTTGATGAATCACAAGCGCTTTCCTTTTTCGCATGGAACCAAGAAGCCACAAAAGCACCTCTCGTGCCATTCTTCGACGACAAAAACCAAAACAAGCCTCTGGCCAATTTGTTTGAATCACTCAAACAAAAAAAGGGTACATCCCAGGTACTTTCCTTTGACGAAACCGAAGCCGACATCCTTTATAATGGCCACTATTGCAAACTATTTTTTGCATGGAACTTGCGGGATGGGCTTAAACTGACAAGCTCTAAGCCTCCCTTTCACCAAACAGGGACGCTATCTTCAAAACCTACCCTTATAGAAGATCCCGCTCTTTCCAGAAACGCTTGGGCCTTTACAGGCAAACTGCCCAACGGTTCCACCATCGCCCAATTGGTCGATTCCCAAAAGAACAAACTCTTGTGGAAAACACTGCTTTCGCCGCGCTTTGAAAGCGCTCCACTTTCCATTGCTCTAACACCAGAAAAAAACTTCCTCCTTCTTGCAGACAATGCAGGCAACCTTTTCCTTGCAAAAAACAACCCGTTACCCCCCATCACATTGCAATCAAACTGGGCCGAGGGCGCCTTATGTATCGCTAGAAACTTGAACTCTGATTCGCAAACCTTATCGTATCTATTGCAATTAGAAGATAAAAAATCAGCACTACAAATCCTCCAAGATACCAACTCAAATAAAGCGACTCTAAAAATCATTAACTTCGATAATGAATCTCCAAATATTAAATCACTCGATATTCCTGAGATAACTCACGCTTTTGCAGGGATTCCAAAAACGCTGGGAAATCAGATTCTCACCCCTTTATCCAATGGAAGCATCGCACGCATCTGGCTTAAAGATAACAAGCCAATATTATCCACCGGCCCCACTTGGAAATCTCCTGAAGCTGCCAAAAACACCCAATGCAAAATCGCAATCTTGGATAACAACACTTTCTGCTTTTCCGATGGCACCAATGGCATATCGTTTTTCCGCTGGAACAATGTCCCTGATGCCACCTTCGAAAAAACCAAGGCACCGCAAAACTTCGCCCCCACACATTGCTTTTCCCTTGATTCCATCTTCACAGAAAAAGGCACACTTGGAATCTTCCTAGACCCTCAGGGACAACTCATTCCATTTGAATCCAAGCCTGATGGCTCTATCCAAAAATTGAACACCCTTGATTTAAAGGTGACACCGAAAGCAAGTTGGATTGTTCAAGGCGCCAACCGCCCTCTCCGTTATGCTGTTGCTTCAAATGCTGCAGGATTCGTCTGGATTGATTTAAATGGAGGAAAAACACTTTGGGATATTCCGCTTGCCTCTGCTCCACTTGTAAAACCCTTTGTAATTGAACAAAAAATACTGCTCTTTCTGGAATCGGGCGATACCCTTCTTCTCGACGAAGCCACAGGCAAGGTTTTAAAAACGGGATTCAATCTACCCGAAGGATTGTTCCCTTCTACTACGCCGTATCAAGGCGCAGACAAATCTATTTTTATTCCGTTCACGGATGGCACCGTTCTGCAAACTACTTTGAAAGAACTCACCAACGATTCTTGAAATCGTTCTGATTCTTCTAAAACATGTTGTTTTTTCTATGGCTAAAGAAAGAAATCCACCCTAATTGATAGGATGGGTTTTGTTCTTAAAGTAGTCGTACTTAAAACCAAATCAGTCGTTATCTTTTTTCAGGTCGAGGGCACGGGTTGTAATTCAAACACTGAACCATACTTTAGAGCTTCACCAATCCGCTCGTACCGCAACAACTCTCTAACTCTGTCAAGTTTTCTAGCATCTTCAACGGTCAGATAAGGAGCCCAACCGGTATCATCGTCAATCAATTCCACTGCAACTTCTGCTGCATACCGGCCAACATGGATCAATTTGGTCTTTTTGAGTGTAATCATTTTTTTAACCTTTGTCTGAATGCCGAATCCCATAACTTCGGATCTGGCCTATAGGATGTTATCAACACGGCAGGTTTTTCAAATCCGCGCGGGATTCCCCATACCGTATGAACAAAGGCCCCGTTTGAATCTTTCTGCAAAACCAACAACGCCTTCCCTTTTGGATAATCGGGATATTCTTCTACGACAACTACATCTGAAATCCCTGCAATTATCTCATCTACATTAAGACCATGCTCAGCAATTTGATCGTATCCGTGCTCCGAAACTCGAATATCCCCAGATAAAATCAAGTTTTTTATTTCCTGCAGCATCTCAGAGAAATCCTTTGTCTGCCATGCCGCAGAAGCACTTTAATTAAATGATAACCTCAGGTTGATAATGCACCAACCCCTAAAGAATGATTCTTAAGACAAAAGATTTTCCTCTAAACCAAATCAGTCGTTATCTTTTTTCAGGTCAAGGGCACGGGCGCCCATGCGTGCCATGAACTTTAACTTCTGCCTGCCGGAAAGCTCTTTGGTGTAACGATCCTTCACAGCATCAATCCAGCGCACTGGTCTTTGACCATAATCCGTGATAACCCTAGTCAACACCGGCCCCTTTTTATCCAAAGCAATCTGAATCGAAGCTTCAAGATCATCGCCCGGTTTTATCTCATGGTAGTCCACGCCAAATCCCTTTGCTAAAGCCTCATAATTCATGCGTGCAAGAATAGTTGCAGTAGTACGCAAGTACGCCTGCTTCTGCAGCTTTTGCATGTAATGGTAAGTCTGATCATCGAGCACGAAAAACTTCACGGGCAAACACTCTCGTGCCGTGGTCGAGATTTCCATCGCACTCATCAAGAAACATCCATCGCCGGTGATAGTTACCACTTGTCTGTTTGGAAAAGCTTTCTGGCCACCAATGGATGCAGGAATTGACCAACCCATCGCTTGATTATCGGTTGGATTGAAATAATGTCTGGGCCTGCGGGTGGTAAACGCCTCAGCAGCCCAATGCTCGCTTAAGGTAACATCAACATAAGTGAGGGCATCTGGTTTTGTCGCCTTCCTTAATGCCAGTATGAATTGCATCGGATCAATGCCACACTTTGAATTTGGCTTAGCGTTAGCCCGGGCATCCTCGGCCTTCCATGAAGCAATGCAAGAGGTTAGCTTTTCGCTTTTATTTCTGCGGATAGCGGATTCGTTTTCCAAAAGCTTTCTTATAAAGAAGCCAGCATCGGTATGCACCGCAACGGTTGCTTTTTTAATTTTGTTCATGTTATCAGCATTGGCATCTACATGAATAAGGTAGGGCTTGGGTGGAAGAGAATAAAAAGCGGTGGAAACTTCACTGAACTTGACGCCAATGGCAAGTACTAAATCCACAGCCATAAAAGCTTTTTCAGCAGTGGGCGTTCCTTGTGGGCCGTAACCCCAACCTACTGCCAACGGGTGACATTCATCGATTGCGCCCTTGCCTGAAACACTGGTTGCAACAGGGGCCTGCAGTACCTCTGCAAGGGTGGTAAGTTCATCGGAGAAATCCTGACACCCGATTCCAGCGTATATTCCAACACGTAGCTTGGAGTTTTTAAGCAAGCATAGTGCCTCTGCAAAGCAAGCTTCATCGAAAGGGATGCCTGGGTTTGGAAGTGGCTGATTATTAAATCTGGTAGTTTCGATAAAGAGATTATAAGGAACTAAAACTCCAACAGGGCCGGGCTCTCCTTCCTTTGCTTTCATGAATGCGGTACGGATTGCACAGGGGATTTCATCCACTGTACTTACAGAAATCACTTCCTTAGTGACAGCTTTAAGAAGTTGTTCCATGGGAAGTTCATGCACCTGAAAAGGTCGGTACTTTTCACCCCGGGCAACATCGCCCACAATGCAAACCATGGGAATGCTATCTAAAAGAGCTTCGCCAATGCCTGTAAGAGAATTGGTAAGGCCTGGCCCAGGCACCACACTGATCACCCCGGGCTTGCCTGTTGCTCGGGCATAACCATCTGCCATGGTCGAGGCAGAAAATTCATGGGTGACAAACAAATAAGGAAGATCACGGGATTTCATAGCATCCCAAAGCTCGTTTTCTTGAGCGCCGGGAATCCCAAACACGCATTCGCAACCTTCTGCAAGCAGGGTTTCCACCAGCGCCCGGGCGCCCGACATAAGCCCGACCACCTTGCCGTCATGTTTAATCCGAGCTTCAGCATTTGCTGGCAAAAGTGCTGGAACTGCCCCCACTGCAAGGCCTTGCAAGATAGTTCGTCGGGTAAAATTGGTAGCCATCGAAAAGCCCTCTGTGCAAGCGCGTTCGCAAGATAAAATCAAAGTTCATGTATTAGCATCGACTTAAAAGGGCGCCAGCTTCTACAAGTTTTAAAATTTAAACTTGTAATGATTTTAACGATTATTCTAGTTGGCTAAATGGGCAAGAATGGGTGATTTTCTCTTGTGGTTGTCTCTTGAACCATCTATGTTGAAAGCTCTAGATTTCTACAAAATTGATTCCCCTTTTATTAGAGTTGGAGAAATGGTGATGTTTTATAGATTGATCGGCTTGGCCTCCCTGCTTGCAATAATCAGCATCCCCCTGATGAATTCAGCCAATGTTCGCGGTCAGGGCGAAGCAGCAGAAAAGAAGTATGAAGATTTCGACAAAGTTGTAAAGGGAGCAAAAGAATACGAAGGATTATTTCGGCTTCATCTTAAGGAAGACAAACTCTACGCGGAAATCCGTCCCGACCAAATGGAAAAGAATTTTCTGCTGCCCATCGCAATCGCCCGTGGTGCAGGAATGGGCGGCCATACTCTAAATTTCGACAACCAATGGGTTGTAGCATTTAAAAAAGTGGGCGATAAAGTTCACTTGGTCAGAAAAAATGTTCGCTTCACTGCTAAGGCAGGATCCCCCACCGCAAAAGCAGTAGAAACAACCTACACCGATTCAACACTGCTTTCACTGCGAATCATTTCCATCAACCCAGGCAGGCAGAGTGTTCTGATCAACCTCAACGATATCTTTATGTCGGATTTTGCTCAACTTGGAGTGGGAATGTTTGACCCCAGCAGAAGCACTTGGAGCAAGGTCAAGGCTTTCCCCAAGAACATCGAACTTGAAGTTTCAGCAACTTACACGGGTGGCCGCAACCGCGGATTTCATGGAGGAAATGGCGATAGCGTAATCGACTCGCGTGGTGAAAATGTTGTGATCCATTATGGCATCTGTGCGCTTTCAGACTTTGGCTATCAGCCCCGAATTGCAGATGATCGTGTGGGCCATTTCATTAGTGCAATCAAGGATTTTAGTTCTGAAAACACGGATACCACATTCATTCGATATGTAAATCGCTGGAGATTGGAGAGGGCTGAACCTGCGGACCCCAAAAACCCAGGTAAGCTTTCACCACCTCGCAAGAAGATTATTTTCTGGATAGAAAAGTCAGTTCCCGATGAATACCGTGCCGCGGTGCGGGAAGGGATTCTTGAATGGAACAAGGCTTTTGAAAAAATCGGATTCCGAGATGCTATTGAAGTACGCCAGCAGGAGAACGAAGATTTCGATCCCGAAGATATCAACTACAATACCTTCCGATGGATAGCAACCGATCAAGGATTTGCAATGGGGCCATCACGGGCCAATCCTTTGACAGGTGAAATTTTAGATGCAGACATCATCTTCGATGCAAGCATGGTTCGATTCTGGAGGCAGGAAGCAAAAGTGTATTCAGCAAACAACGAACCTGCGAGCACCATCATGGAAGCACGCAAAGGTTTGAACTTCCTGCAGACGCCCACCCTACCCGGCTTTTTCCGCGATGGCCTTAACTGGAATAATGCAAACACCACGGATGAACATCGCAAAAGTGCTATCGAACTTGCAGGCCAGCATGGCCTTTGCCAATGCAGTTCGCATATGAAACATGAATTAAGCTTGGCAGCACTGGCTTCCATGGATCGCAGTTTACTAAAGCCTGGCGAAAAAATCCCTGAAGAGCTTCTCACCCAAGCCATCAAGGAAGTGACCATGCATGAAGTCGGCCATACACTTGGGCTAAGGCACAATTTCAAAGCCAGCACCTTTTTAAAGAACGATCAGCTTCATGATACCACCATTACCCGAAAGCAAGGATTGGTGGGATCGGTCATGGATTACGCGCCAACAAACATTGCGCCCAAGGGCAAAAAACAAGGTGACTACTACACCAACACCCTAGGCGTCTATGATTACTGGGCCATTGAATATGCCTACAAACCCCTTTCAGGAGGCACGGATGGGGAAGCTGAAAAGCTTCGTGAAATTGCCAAACTTGCACCAACCTCGGGTAATGATTACGCAACCGATGAAGACATGATGGCCAGTTCAGATCCATTGGTAAATGTTTGGGATCTGGGAGCAGATCCACTTTTATTCGCCAAAGAGCGAGTTCAAATTGCCAAGGAACTCGTACAGGGCCTTGCAGAAAAAACCATCGAACCGGGCGAAGGCTATCAACGCGTTCGCACCGCTTTCTCGGTCATATTAAACCAGTATGGCAACGCAGGTGCGCTGGCCTCTAACTTTGTTGGTGGCGAGTACATGCATCGAGATCATCGGGGCGACCCAGGTGCCCGTGATCCGTTTATTCCAGTGAGTGGTGCTAAGCAACGCGATGCACTGAAGTTCGTGCAGGAAAACATACTTTCAGATACAGCATTTTCGTTCCCACCCGAGTTGCTGCGCAAACTGGCAGCAGACCGCTGGATGCATTGGGGCAACGACCGCGTAATGTCAAGCGTGGATTTCCCCTTGTACCAAAAAGTGCTTTCGATCCAAAGTGTTGCTATCAATCAGTTCTTGAATAATTCAACGCTTTCAAGAATTCAAAACAACATTCCAAAGGCTGCAGCAAACGACAAACCCCTCGCCATGAGTGAAGTATTTCGTTCATTGACCGATGGTATTTGGATAGATGTTGCCAACGCTCCTAAGCAAGCTAAAAAGGATGTCAATCTTTCAATCATCCGAAGGAATTTGCAGAGGAAGTATGTGCAATCGCTTTCCGACCTGGTGCTGAATGCAGGCGGGATTTCAGATGGCAAAAGCCTTGCGAGAATGCATTTGAAGGAAATCCAAAAGAACATTGTCGTTGTTCTTGCAGACAAAACCTTGATCATTGAAGATGCAAGCAGGGCGCATTTGGATGAATGCCAAGAACGAATCCAAAAAGTGCTTACCGCATCGATACAATCGCGAGAATAACTTGAGTGCAGATTAAACCAAACGCCCGCAGCTTTCCATAAAGTCTGTGGGCGTTTCGTATTGATAAATTATCTAGTAATCCCTAAGAGGATATGTACAGTGGTTTTATCAACCTGTACGATGCATCTTGTTCAGAATTACTAATACTCAACAGAAACACGCCTTACTGGGGAAGAAACAAAGTATGTCTCCAACATACTCAAATCATGGCATCGACATTTCGGCACCGGAAATTCTTAACATTTCAATCAATGGTTTCTGGCTGTTAATTGCAACAGAAGAATTATTTGTTCCTTTTCAGAAATTCCCATGGTTCCTAAATGCTACAGTCAAACAAATTTGTAATTTACAATGGCCGACACAAGACCATTTGTACTGGCCAGATTTAGATATCGATCTTTCTTTAGCATCGATCCGAAACCCAGAAGCATTTCCATTAGTTTCTAACCCAAAAAAACAATACTAGCTTAATAGTTTTTCCTAAAGGGCTTAATCTTTGCCAAACACAATATTGCCATAGGTGCTGTTTACTATCGCTTTCAAAAAAACTATATGACAGCCTATTTAGAAGATTTAAAGGTCAGGAATATAAAAGCTTAATTAATTTCTAGGATTCCTTGATCAGGCTGATTTTTGGTTACTTTAACTTTCAATGAGCTAGTGGCTGGATTTTGGTATTTGGGAGGAAACCGAACCTGCCCTTCTTTACGGGATTTTCTTTCTATTGCTGCATCTTCCCTGGCGGAATCAGACTCATTGCTGGATACCGTCAAAGTGATTGTATAATCACCTTCTGGGGCGCCATCCGCGGTTTTAAAAGTAGTTGCTACAAATTTTCCATCATCGCCCGTTGTTGCCTGCGATTTAATTTTCTGATTCACATCTGCAGGATGAAAAATCAGGATAATTCCTGCGAGTGGTTTACCTTGATAAAGAATTTTACCAGAGGCAGGAAAAACTGGCACGATAGGTTTGAATGATGAATTTTCCATGCATCCTGAGACCACAATGCAAGAAAAAAGCAACGGAAAGTAGTACTTCGAATTAATCCACACTTACTATTTCCCCATTGCTTTTAGTTGTAGCTGCTGCAACTACACCAACACTAATACTCTCCTTGAAAAACCGTGTTGATCCATCACCAAAAACAACATTGGCACCGCCGTTATGAAAAGAATAAATCTCGTTATTATTGCTACAGTTAGAGGCACAAGGTCCACCCTGAGTAAGCCCGTCTGTGGAGTACCCATGCAGGGTGAAGGTTCCGCCATCGTCGGTCCAAACTCCACCAGAAATTGCGGTGCCCGGTGCAATTTTTCCTTTGGCATATCTATTCGGTCTACCTGCATCCTCAACAATTAATATTGTGTTCGAAGTGCCATCAGTTATAGCAGCCATTGTAGTTTGAAAGCTAAAATCTAGAATGCCTCGCCTAGACGAATCATCGAGGGTATACGGTATAAGCCCTAAAGAATAGGCATTAGGCACGCTATTGATTTCCACGCCATTCATGACATTGTAATCCGAGGTGTAAGCATTTGTGTAAGCATGGGTGGCATTACCAGAGATAGGTTGAGTTGCTGGGGTGGATGGGCAGTTTAAAATGTTCATCTTGGTCTGGTAAATGCTAGTCATGTCAGGGTGGTCCCAATTTCTGCGGGATGCCCCAGTTGCAGTTGGGAAAGGCGAATATATTCCTTCATATTTTTTATATAACGCCTCCTGCTCGATATAAGGCAAAATCAATACAAATAGAGAGCGATTAGAGTTACCATAAATAGCCCTGCCTCCCGCATTAGAAACCCGACATAAGGGAAATCGATTGAAAGTGTTTTCGGAATTTAAAACGCCAAGCCCAATATTTCTCAAGTTGTTGGCACATTGCATTCTAGCGGCAGCTTCACGGACTTTTTGAACGGCAGGCAAAAGCAAGCCGATTAGTAATGCGATAATACCGATCACTACCAAAAGTTCAATCAGGGTGAACCCCTTATGTTGTTTGCGGTAGAACATAAATTGCCCTTTACTATTTACTTCTTAACTACATTAATAATGTAGCAAACCTTGCCTTCTTACTAACAATTTTTTGATGAATAAACTATTAATATTGAAAGTATTTGAAATATAAAAACGAATTAGATGGAAGCAATTCTTGGGCCAATCAAATTTTATAAAGACTCAGTTTTTGAATTTGATTGGATATGTTTTTAATTCCAGGTATTTCGCTAGTCGAGATTTTGCGTTCTTAGAAAAAACCAAGCAAGTAAAAACAGATATCAAGCACATCCTAAATAAAAAAAGCAGGCATACCAAAGTATGCCTGCAAGCGAAAACCAGTTTTTTGGTTTGCCTAGGATTAATAATCACCAGGGATGGTTTCGCCATTATCACGGGTGCATAGGGCGGCAAATACAGTAACTGAAACTGCTGCATTTATCGACCTAACAGAACCATCACCTAATAAATTGTTAATGCTGCCCGTATGAAAAGAATAGGGCTGGCTGGTTCCTTCTGTACCAAAAGGAGCCATGTTATAGGTTGGGTAATTAAAACCATTAGTGCAGTTAACAGCGCAGGGGCCAGGATAACCCGTTCCTAAAGCATTTGATGAAATAAAATCGATATCCGAAGCAGGCCGGCACCAGCCCCCACCATTTACTTTACTGGTTGGTACTGCACCAACTTTAACCCCTTTTTGAATAAGTCTAGGTCTGCCTGAAGATTCTGTTACTGCAATGGTATTGGAAAGCCCATCTTTGACATCAAGAAGCTTGACCGTTTTATTCTTTTCCATGATCCCGGGTATCGCTGCCCCAGTAGTGTTTACATTTGTAGCAATGGCACTTACCCCTGTTACTGCAGCATAATCTGATATACCTACTATATCCCAGGTGCCTGTTTGAGGATCCCCATCTAACCTTGTTTCATCCCCAGATACTGGGCATTGAAAGATTTTAATCGGCTGCTTGGTAATAACTAGGTTAGTTGCGGAACTCCAATTGGTAGTCAAGTCATATGTTTTAACCAAGTTTCCCTGCTCCAAGTAAGGCAGCAAAGCCACGGCCCAACTAATTCTTGGGGAAGTAGTCACCCCACCAGGTCTAGCACTGGTAGGAATTTTACTATCATTCGAACTGGCATAACCATGAATGGATATGCCCAGTTGTTTTAAATTATTAACACATTGTGTTTTAGCTGCGGCTTCCCGCACTTTTTGCACCGCAGGCAATAAAAGCCCGATGAGAATTGCAATGATAGCAATCACTACCAAGAGCTCTATAAGTGTAAATGCCTTCCTAGCATTGAACAAACGACTAACCATGAGAAGACTCCTTTAAAAAAAAAGTAAAAACTAGCGCTGAAATCGAAGATCAAAAGATTTAGCTTGCGAAAGATCTTTTTGAACTGACGCAACAAGCCCGGACGTTTGTGGATTCGCAAGATAGGCAGGGAGAAAATTCCGTACAACTCCATCCCCTTCTCTCACTTTGTTACCGGTGGTAACCGGCTTAAACCAAGTAATGGTCACCGCGTATTCCCCGGCAGGCGCACCATCAAATTCTTTGTTACTGGTCAAACGGAACTTGCCAGTTTCATCGGTGGTACCAGAAGGCGAAACCATTTGGTCACCTGTTGTTTTGGAATGAAAAACCACCGTTGCTCCAGAGATCGGCTTACCATTGATTTTGACCTCCCCCTCATAAGGAAGCGCCGAAGAAGTTTCAGTTCCTTGGCACCCGGAAAGCAAAAGAGTAAATCCGAAAGAAAACAAGAAACCTAAACGAGTACGATTCATCACTTGCACTCCCTAAAACATTATGTTTATCAACTTAATGATATATCGTTCTTTTGTCAATATAAGTTCACTAAAATTATAATCAAGGTGAATTTTATTTTTTACGCAATATAAATAACCATAAGTAATTAATATAAAACAACTTAACAACAATCTTGAATTTTAGAATAATTGCAATTATGACAGAAAAGTGATTTTTATGAGGGAATTTTTTGGATTCAAAGTTTGAATCTTGATCAAATTAGTCGTATATGGCGAGAAAAAAAAACGCCCAAAACACTTCCGAAAGTAATTAGCTTTTTATCTTCCCAAAACTAAATATTGAATTGCAAATTACATCGCCCCGAATTACTCCGAGTTGATAATTTTGAAGTTTTAACCCTCACCACATTTATCTTCTTTGATAACTAAAGAATGCTATCATGGAGAGATATCTGCGTATTGAAACCTGCCTCGTTTTTCAAAATCTAGGAGTATTGCAAATGTTAGGGATTTCCAAAAAATTATCACAGTACATTCGAGTTGGCGCATTAGGCGTTTCCCTGATTATTTCCACCTCGATTGCCAATGCAGAGAACTGGCCCAACTGGCGCGGACAATCCTTTGATGGAATCTCCAAAGAAACCAAACTCCCATCCACCTGGAGCGACAAGCAGAATATCGCTTGGAAATTACCCATGCCCGGTATGGGCAGCTCCACCCCCGTGATCTGGAACGACAAGATGTTTCTTACCAGTGTGGATGGCGAAGACCAAGTATTGCTTTGCGTTAGCACCGAAGGCAAACAGCTTTGGAAAAATGTATTGGCAAAAGGTAGTTCCAAGGTAAGAGTGGATGAAGGTAATGGCGCTTCCGCATCCTGTTCCACCGATGGCAAAAATGTCTGGGCTTTTGTCGGTGCTGGTATCCTTGGCTGCTATGATTTTTCAGGCAAAGAAGTCTGGAAGATGGATATGCAGAAAGAGTATGGCGCATTCAAAATCCAATTCGGAATTCACTCCACCCCCGTTTTGCATGAAGACAAACTTTACCAAACCTTGATTCACGATGGTGGAGCCAAGGTGATTTGCATTGATAAAAACACTGGTAAAGAAGTTTGGAAAATTGATCGACCCAGCGATGGCGTTGAAGAATGCAAGCATTCCTACGCCTCACCAACCATCTGGACCAATGGCAAGGAAACTCAATTGATCGTGCATGGCAACGATTACGCAACCGGCCATTCGCTTACAGATGGCAAGGAACTATGGCGTGTAGGCGGCTTAAACCCCAAAGACAAGTACAACAAAACCCTAAGGTTCGTGGCTTCACCTGTCGCGGTTAGCGACCTTATTGTGATACCTAGCGCCAAGAATGGCCCAGTGGTTGGCTTGAAACCAGGGGCTTCTGGTTTGGTCACCATGGGCAATAGCAGCGAAGTATGGCGCAGGCCCACCAGCACCCCGGATGTACCTTCGCCATTGGTTCATGATGGATTGGTTTATCTCTGCAGGGAAAACGGATTCCTAATCTGCATGGATGCCAAGACTGGAAAAGAACTTTACAACGAGCGAACTCATAACGCCCGCCATAGAGCTTCCCCTGTTTTAGCTGATGGCAAAATCTACCTAGCAGCAAGAGATGGCACGGTAACCGTAGTGAAGGCGGGGCCGAAGTTTGAGATTATAGCGACCAATAAGCTTCCCGATCAAATCACTTCATCACCTGCGATATCGAATGGTAAAATTTATATTCGCGGATTTGAAACTCTTTACGCGATCGAAGTAAAGTAATAGATTTCGGCTAATATTCAGTAAAAGCTCTCTCTCGCAATAGTTGTGGGAGAGGGCTTTTTTATTTGATTAATGATAATTACACGAATAATTCATGGTTTCATACGAACAAAGAGGTAGTTCGCTGCGTAAAATGAATATAGAAATTGATATCGTGCGCAAGGATGCGCCAGCCACCTGAATTCAGGAAGGATTGGTCATGCTAGCTATCAACATTTCAGTTTCGGAAGATATACAGAGTCTTCCTGCGATAAAAAAGGCGCCACTCAAGCGCAAGAAAAACCCAAATGCCTGCAACCTTTTTGTGGATGCTCAATTTCATTGGATTGAAGTTGGTAATCCTGATGCGTATGCAGATAACTTTTGGAGCACTGAACACGGGAATCATCCGCGCTGCTACCATCGGTTGACCCAGAAAATTTATGCATCCCTGCTATGCGAGATTGCACGGATACGCAATCGATGGATTGCTGGTGATGTATCAAACCTATCTCATCAGGCTTCTGAAGATAGATTCCAGCAGATTGAAGAACGGGTGGGGCAATACTTTAAGGATGAAAACCTTCCTGCACTAGTGCACAAGCACCCAAAGTTTCCTGAACCCAGCATCAACTGGGATCTAGTTGCGATGTAATAATAGCTTACTTGCCCTGCACTATTTTTACCTTTGCAGGGCTTTCCTTATCATCTTCGACCTCAACTTTTGCACCTGCTACTTTTCCATCCAATTTAAGAACCACCGTGTGAATTCCTGGATTAACCTTAAGGTTAATCAGGCCCGTTGGCGCAATTGCAACAGGTTTGCCATCCACCCAGGCCGATATCCCGGTAGACTTGTCTAGCATGATTTTAACATTCCCCATGCTGCTAGTTTCGAAACCAAAGCGAACAAAAGCCATTGAATGCGTGACATTTTCAAGGCTTCGTTTTTGTTGCAACAAAGGCAGGTCTCGAAGTGGCAGAGTGCCATCCACCATGGAATAAGCATTCGACCATTTAAGATTCTCTGCGGGATTTGCAAAGGCATCCTGCCCCTTGCGTCCTAACACAGTGTAGGCATTTGCATCGGGTTCCATAACTTCGAACCTGCGCACGATGGAAGCCTTGCCTGGGCCGTAAGGGCCGACTTTCCCCAACTCGGAAAGAAATCTTACAAGGTCAAGAAGCTCGCCCTGCGTCAAAGAATCCACCAAGCCTTCAGGCATCAAGGATTTACCGTTTTTCTGCTCTTCGATTTTCTTGAGCGAGATGTTAATAAGCCGGTCTTCCGCATCACGCAGAACTAATTCATTATTATCCTGCCTAACCTTGATACCATTGAAAACTTTGCCATCATCGGTGGTAACCACGATGGAATGATAATTCTCCTTGATTGCTTTGTTGGGATTGATCATGGATTCGATCAGGTAATCAACTTGAGCACTGGCACCGATGCTGGTCATATCCGGGCCCACCAAGCCGCCCGAACCTGAAATTGCATGGCACTTCATGCAGACAAGTTCCTTCCTTCTAAATACAAGTTCGCCCCTAGCAGGATCGCCCTGGGCAAGAACAGCCTTGGTCATTTCAGCGAGTTTTTCCTTGCTGAGTTCTCTTGAAACAGTGCCGATCTTACCGGCTTTTTCGAGGTTCTTCACCAGTTCAGTCACATCACGACCCGAACCTTTTGCCTGACGAATGCCCACCTTCGCTGCATCAGTAGAGATTGTAGAATTCGCAAGCACCTTAAGAATTGGAGCCAAGCCTTCTTTTTTGCTTAAAAAAGCGTCAAACACTTCAGCAATTTCTGCACTGCTTTGAGGCAGTTCCAGGATCTTTACAGATAATTCTGCTGCAGAGTTTACATCTAACGATGCGAGTGAGACCAAGGCCCAGCGCTTGATTGGCAACGGATTATCACTTGATGCAGCAATCATTCCCTTAAGCAATGCGATGGAAGATTTACTACCAAGGTCTGCGATACTTTCAAACGCAGCTTTGCGGATGCTCAAATCTTTGGCATCATCCTTGGCAATACCTTCCAATGCGGACTGTGCTGAAATAATTTTCCACAAGCCCAAGAGCCGGATTGCAGATGCCTGCCTTGGATCGCTTTTACTTTCCAAGGAAGCCATAAGAACTTTAGGATCAATTTGCGCCTTGATGGCACGGGTTTTTGTAGATTCGATAAGTGCAGATAAAATTGCATTACCGGCCTGAGCATCCGCCATGCCCATGGCTTTGGTTGCAACAATCCCTAATTCCACGGGGCCGCCCACAGAAGCAAGATGAAGGTAAGCGCCTTCCATTGCGGAGGGTGGGAGCTTGCCTTCAACAACAAGTTCGCCCAGCTTCTTGGCAACATCTGCAGTACCAGCAGCTTTGAGTGCATAGACCATGCGATCGGATTTACCGCCGAAGGTTAACTCGCCTTTGCTGAAAGCAGGCAGCCAGCTATCCTGCAATTCCTGCAGGGTAAGCCACAAGCTATACTCAATGAATTTATCCATGGGTGAATCAAGCACTGCAAGAGAAGCTTCGGCAGCTTCAGCCTTGGGGTAAAGCCCCAACGCCCGCACAGCTTCGAGCCTGACTTGCGGATGTGAATCGTTCACTTTGGCTTTAACGAGATCGAAAGTGCCTGGCATTTTATTGCGCCACATTTCTGCAACTCGAATTCCAGCAGCACGAACATTCGGATTTTTTGCGGCTAACGCCATGCCTAATAGTTTTTCATTAGGTAGGTCCAAAGCTTGCCAAGTCCATAGAGCCTCGAGATTTAAAACCTCATCGTCTGCTGGGATAGAGTTAGTCCAAGTTTTAAGATCAGGTGTTACGGATTCAAGTTTTCGTTCGACCAGAACTCTGCGAGCCATGTGCCTGGTCCACATTTCTGGGTCTTTCAAATGGTTGAGCAAGGCAGCATTAGTATCTGCTTCAAGCTTTGGTCGAGGAACCAGGGGCCTGTTCTTGGCAGTGACGCGCCAGATTCTGCCATGGGTTTTGTCACGCCGAGGGTCGCGAAAATCCACTTCGCCATGCTGAATAATAGGGTTAAACCAGTCTGCAATGTAGATCGCTCCATCAGGACCTTGGCGCACATCAATCGGCCTAAATGCAGGGTGGTTGGTTTTGATTAATTCAGGCTGTTGCTTAGATATATAACCAGCGCCATCGGGTTCGAGGGTGAATCTGCAAACTCGGTGACCGCGGAAATCGTTGGTGATAAAGGATTGTTGCCAATCTTCTGGGAGGTGTCTGCCTGAAAGGATTTCGAGACCGCAATGCTTAGGGCTACCTGGGTTCAAACCTTGAACCACACGCTTGGCACCAACAGCGGTTGCGTAGTAGGCACGGAGGATAACATAATTAATGCCTTCGCCACCCGCACCATCAGTTGCAAAAGACTGGCCCCATTGATCGAAATGATGACCCCAACTATTGACCAATCCACGCATGGTGATTTCGAGTTCAAGATTTTTCGGACGAAGCTGCCAGATGCCCCCACCACCCAAACGCTTGGGCCCATATGGAGTTTCCAAATGGCTATGAATATAAATCGATTGATTGAAATAAAGTAAACCATCCATGCCCCAACGCAGTGTATGCACCATGTGATGGGTGTCTTCGGTACCAAAACCAGAAAGAATTACTTTCCTGGTATCAGCCTTGCCATCGCCATCGGTATCGCTGAGGTGGATAAGATCGGTACTATCAATGACATAAACTCCGCCATCGCCAGGCGCCAAGCCCGTGGGGATAAGAAGCCCATCAGCAAAGACGGTAGTTTTATCTGCAACGCCATCACCATCAGTATCGTCCATGACCAGGATTTTATCTTGGTTGGGTTGGCCTGGAAGCACCTGTGGATAGGTAGAACTACAAGCGGCCCATAGCCGGCCCTTGGTGTCGAAGCAGATTTGAATGGGTTTTGCAAGCTGGGGATCACCTGCAAACAGATTGACTTCAAACCCCTCTGGAAGAATGAACGACTTACGCTCATTTTCCGGGTCAATGTCAACAGACTGGGGGGCGTTCTTTTGTGCAAAACAAACGCCTTGAATCAGGAAAAGAGTAATTGCGAGTGTGCTTAAATTGCGTTTCATTACTTGGACTCCATCAGCGAGTAGGTCCGTGTCACGGATTTGTTAAGTTTGTAAATTTCTTCTTCTTTTGCAGCAACAATCGGGTCGAACTGGGGTAGTTCCCTAGCGTTCTGCCCTTGTTCATGTTTTCTAAAACCTAGGAGATAGGTTTCGTTTTGTGGACGCCATCGATGAAAATACTGCCTGTTCTTTTCGAGAATGAGTTTCCGCATCATTTCGACTTGGTCAAAATCTGGCCCGCTTGAAATCATAACTCCCTTGGCCCAATCTTCCGAACTCTTCATCATCACTTCCTTGCCATCAACCAAGAGCTTGTAGATTCCCTTGGGAAGATTTTTGATTGCAATGGTTCTAGGGGAAGGATTGAGGGAAGCAAAGCCCGGAACAATGGGCCTAGGCAACATTTTATCCGTTACTTTCCAACTCATCTTTCCCGCACTCTCCACGGTGCACCCTTTAGTATTTATAGCACCACCAGCTTGATCAATTGCAACTTGCCAAAGTTCTTCATTCACGCCAAAGGCCCTGGCGATATCATTGGATAAAAGGTAATACCCAAGTTCGGTGGGGTGAATACCATTGCTCGTCAGTTTTGCTGATTGCCCAAGCATGGCTTCACACGAAGTTTTGCTCTGAAATAAATCATAAAAGCTGGCTTGATTCGCCTTGGCAATTTCACCGATCATCTTGCTGTATGCAAGGATGTTTAGATTGTGCGGAGCGGCATCTGGCAGTGGCGCTCCCATGTTTTCATGCCAGAGTGGCGCCAGAAGGATGGACTTCGACTTAGTGTTCAACAAATCCTTTAAAAGTTTGTCATACCCTTTTTGAAAAGCGGCTGCACCTGCTTCGCCTTCAAAAGATTCGTTGGCGCCATAGGCAAACAGGGTGACGGTCGGTTTTACAACATTGATATGTTCGATAAGCCTTTTATAGCCATCTGCGGTGGAACCAAAACCCGCACGGGCATGGCCGTATACGGTGTCGCCACTCCAGCCCAGATTGCGGAATCGAACTTTCTGGCCGGTAATCCTGCGGGTGAGTTCGGTCTCCCAGTAGCCTGAAATTTGTTCGCGCTCGATGAGTGTTCCTCCCACAAGGGCGACCATGTCCCCATCTTTTAAAATGGGAGGCGACTGAAAGGGAACCGAGCCAAGGCAGACAATCAAAGTGATTGATTGAAGAAGCATGAAATAACTCCACAAGGTCACACTGAAGAACAAAGAAATATCTTATCATTCAAACAAGGTGGAGTCTTGTGTAATCCAGGAATCAGGATTTCTGTTTTCTGGGCTTTGGCTTTTCAAAAGCGGGCGGCTGCGCGCCATTAGTGCTACTAAGAACACCAGGAGCAAGAAGGATACCTGCAATAACGCCTAAGGCTTCAGCCGTTTTGTTTTGCTGATCATTGCGGAGAATTGAAGGCCCCGATAAACAATCATCAAGGACGTTTCGATTCACAGAGTTGAAGATTTCCTCAAAACATTGAGGGATTTTATCAGTGATTGCAGTATGTTCACCGAAGCAATTTTCTTCAGCAGCGCTGTCGTTTTTATTTTGCTGAACTAAATTTGCAACCACAAACTCAAAGGAAGGATCTTTAGCATCCACTTTGTTTTTAGCGGGTTGGGCAGCAGGCAAATTTTTAACCAGCTTCGACATTATGATGTCTGCCAGAATATCGCCAGTCTTTAAAAGGGTGGCTTTGCCATCTTCAAGTAAAGATTTTTTGGTTTGTACAAGAAGGTTTTCAACTGCGTTTTCAAATTCGGAAGGAACCAAAGCTGGCAAAACTTTATCAAAGATATTAGCAATTTCAGATACCACTTGATTCTCTGCATCCAAAGTGCTGAATACCGCCTGATTGAATCCTTTGTACGCTTCTGCAAAGGTAACTAAAACAAACGAACCACTTGTTTTCAAATTATCTGAACCACTAAGATCAAGATCGCCAGCCGGGGCATCGCCGCCCAAATCCTTGGCAAGTTGCTTTTCATCTAAAGTGGCTGCTGTACTACCAAGGCCTAAAGCAATAGAAGCAAGGTTGGCAAGATTGGCGGCAGAGGTCGCTGAGTCTGCACCCGACGCGGTGGCGGATTGGGTGATTGCATTCGCCAAAGCGGCCAGGCTGGTTAACCCGGTTGCAGCGGATGCGGTAGAAGAAGAAGCGCTAGAAGAAGAAGATGCTGATGCTGATGCCGTAGTAGAACCTGCAACGGGACCAGATTGAGCTGTATCACCACCATTGCTATTGCCCCCGCCGCCATTACCACCGTTTCCACCACCACCATTGCCATTACCGCCACCGCTATTACTTCCAAAATCAAGGACTATGTTCAAACCAGTTTTAGGCACACTAGAAGCAGCAATACCCCCGCTACTTTGGCCCCCTGTGATTGTAGGATTAATAACTTGGCCATTTGCACCAACCATGGCTACACCAGCAAGAACTTGCCCGCCACCGGTACCGGTCATGTTTAAATTATATTGCCCAGAAGCAGCCCCAGGGATAACCACAAGGTCCAATGCGCCTCTGCTGGAAAGACTTGCGGAAGGATTGGAATTCGTGGAATTATTGCCCTGAGAACCAACAGTGCCACCGGCACCGGTTAGGTTGAGATCAACAGGGTCAAAGAAGCCAACTAAACCTGAAAACCCTGGAATAAGTCGCTGAATTACTGCTAGCAACTGAGTCATGATTACTTGACTTGTAGCATTTATATCTGCGTTGGCACTAGCCGCTGCAATTATTCGGGTAAACTCTTCTCTTAATTCTTCCGCGATTCGGTCAATAACAGAATTATCGGTTGGGCGGACGGTATTGGTTGCAATCACATTATTTACTGAAACGGAATAGGTGCCAGTGGTGCCATTATTTCCCGATATCTCAATGTAAAAATTCTCGGATGCGGATACTGGGAAAGTAAGATTAACCACCCCACCCAAGGCACTACCATTTACACTTCCAACCTGAATGTTTTCTCCATTGCGAGTAACAAAAGCCCTGATATTTCCCTGCAAATTTGCAGATGGAGTCAGCACCAAAGTTATATTGCCAGTAAGATCTGCAACACCATGAAAGACATCGACATCGCCAGCAAATTGGATACTAGCGCTGGAAGCTGTGTAGGAGTGAGCGTTATCAAGAACGAAGGAGTAGGCATTAGCAATAGTGTTACCAAAATCATCTGCAATGGCTGCACTAAGATAAACCACATCAAAGATATAATCGCCTGTGCTTTCACCATAGCCAGCAACTCTTACATAAACAATTTCGCCAGCAGTCAAGTTTAATGAAAGGGAACTATTCAAGGAAGAAGCGCTGGCATCATCATTTTCGCCCATCAATTGGCCATCTTCAGAATAAACAGCAATTGTGGTATCTAGGCCATTCGATGTGGGGTTTGCGGAAGCCCTAAATGCATATCTGCCATCTGCCCCAATGGCGACTTTGTAAAAATCAACATCGCCATTGCTTCCGATGGAACCATTAACGGTGCCAACCGTGGTGTTTGGGGTGGCGGTGGTGGAAACAGGAAGGTTGGTTGCAAGGGCGATAGTGTTGCCCACAGTGTCTGTGACTGAAGTTACCGAAATGGTATAAGCTCCCGTGGTACCCTCAGCACCTGAAACCATGAAGTAATAAACCTCATCACGGACTACTTGCATGCTAGTTATGCTTGTTCTATCAGTGCTGGAATTACCATCATTGTAATCAAGCAGAATGTTCCCGGTGGAATCATAAACAAAAAGGTAAGAGTTAAGAGCACTATTATTTGTTGGAGTAACATTGATGGTGATGGAACCATCGGCGGTTGCTTTAAATAAAAACACATCATTATCTGTTGAGGGATTGATGGTCCCCGCCGTATTACTGACGGCGTTATTTGAAACAACCATTCTGGTTGCACTTTCACCGGCTTGATTGGCATGATCATCTGCCGCTGAAATAGAAGCAGAAATCGTGTAAGCCCCCGTACTGGATCCGAAACCTGAGGCTTGGAAGTAATAAGTTTGCCCAGTTAGCACATTGATTGAGATTAAACTGTTTAATCCGGAACCACTATCATCATCTTCTAGGATAAGTACTTTGTCTGAATTATAAAGATAAAGATAAGTGTCGAGGCCACTGCTAGCCCCTGCAGCTAATGAAATGGAAAGAACACCACTCGATGACGCGGTAATGCTGAAGAAATCTTGATCGCCAGCACTTGAAATATTGCCTTGAAAACTTGCGCTGTTTGCAACAAAAGTAAGATCTGTAGCATGGGTGAGATCAGTTCCAGTGCCATCAGTTTCAGCAACTGCTGTGGTAATAAGGTCTGCCACTGAAATATCAAACCGGCCAATTGTTCCGCCATATCCACTAACTCTGATGTAATAAAGATTATTATTATTCGCCTGGAAAACCACGGTACTATCGGTGGTGCCATTTGAATCATCGTTGAACTCAAAAACATTTCCTGAGGCATCCAAAATAGAAACGATGGTATCGAGATTGCTACCAACTGCCTTGGAAACAGAAACTTGTATTGGCCCATTTCGGTTGGTAGTGAAGCTAAATACATCAACATCAGTGGCCGACTCAATAACCATGTTGGTGTTTGTCAACAAGCCAGAATTGGCACCTGGAGAAAGGGTTATGATTCCCACTGGCAAAGAACTTGTACCGTTGTTGTAATTATTAGCATAAAAATCAACAATAGCAGCAGGTTTTGTTACTTGAAGCGTGTAATCGCCCGTTGATCCCGCACCTGAAACACGGACATAAACTTGTCGCCCGAGGGTAAGGAAAGGCAGCGCAAAGGCTGAGACTCCTGCACTGGCACTGGAAAACTCTAGTAAGGTTGTACCATCATTTCCAATAACTTCTATAACTGGGGCTAGGGCTGAACCGTTAGTTGGGGTCACCGCAATTTCGAATACCCCTTCAACATCAGCAGTCAAACGGAACACATCGAAATCCATCGCTGCACCGATGGTTTTACTTTGACTTGCCACATTACCGGTAAATGAAAGGAGGGTTGCAGTTGCATCGAGGTTACCCCCCACATCATCGTTAGTTTGAACAGTTGCTTCCACGCGGTAATCGCCCGTTCCGGATCCGTAAGCAGTCGCCTTGATGTAGTAAATAGCATTCGCATTAACAGAGATACTGACCAAACTATTTAACCCAGAGCCGCTATCATCATCGTGCGCGATTTCTATAAACTCAGAATTGTAAATGGTCAGGTAGGTATCAATCCCACTGTTGTTAATGGCAGTCATTTCGAAATTGACACTGCCCGTCGCTGTCCCTAAGTATTTGTAATAGCCTGCTTCTAAAGCAGTTGAAATAGTACCCGCAATTGGCGTTGTACTAGTAAGGTTGATTGCAGTCGCGAAGGAGGCTCCGGGTACAGTGTTTTGATTATCTGAATTATTTGCAGAAATTCGGTATGCACCTGTTCCGGATCCGTAAGCAGTCGCCTTGATGAAGTAAATAGCATTCGCATTAACATTAACGCTAACAAAACTGTTTCTGGTTCCATTGCTATCATCATTTCGTGCAATTTCTATAAAGTTAGAATTGTAAATGGTCAGAAAGGTATCAACGCCGCTATTGCTAATGGCAGTCATTGCGAAATTGACACTGCCCGTCGCAGTTGCAATGTACTTGTAATAGTCTGCTTCTAAACCAGTTGAAATAACACCTTCAATTGGGTCCCCGGCAGTAAGGTTGATGGCAGTACCAAAGGTGGCCCCGGGAGGGATAGAATTAAATACAGAGTTGCTGCTTGCCGAAACCCGATATGCACCTGTTCCGGATCCGTAAGCGGTTGCCTTAAGGTAGTAAATAGTATTTGCAGTAACATTAAGAGAAATAAAACTGTTCAAGGTTCCATTGCTATCATCATTTCGAGCGATTTGTAAAAAGTTAGAATCGTAAATAGTTAGGATGGAATCAACGCCACTGTTGTTAATGGCAGCCATGGCGAAATTAATTACACCCGTAGTTGTTGCAATGTATTTGTAATAATCAGCATTTGAAGCAGGATTAATTTCACCATCATAACTCGCAACCGTACCTGTTGAATTAGAAGTAAGTGTAATGGCGTTTGCGAAGGAGTCGCCTGGAGCTCCGTTGGTGACCGTGGTAGGCGCTATAAATGTCGCAGAAACTTGGTAGGCGCCTGTTCCTGATCCGAAAGCAGTCGCCTTAAGGTAGTAAATAGCATTCGCATTTACATTAAGCGAAACAAAACTGTTTCTGGTTCCATTGCTATCATCATTTCGTGCGATTTCTATAAAGTTGGAATTGTAGATGGTTAGGATTGAATCAACGCCACTGTTGTTAATTGCGGTCATTTCGAAATTGACCCCGCCCGTCGCTGCTGCTGTGTATTTATAATAGTCTGCTTCTAAAGCAGTTGAAATATCACCCGCAATTGGATTTGCCGCGGTAAGTGGAATGGCTGTTGCGAAGGAAGCACCCGGAACGGTGGGTGCCGATGTCACTGTTGCAGAAACTTGGTAGGCGCCCGAGCCAGATCCAAAAGCAGTTGCCTTAAGGTAGTAAATAGCATTTGCAGTAACATTAAGAGAAATAAAACTGTTAAAGGTTCCGTTGCTATCATCATTTCGCGCGATTTCTGCCAAGTTGGAATTGTAAATGGTCAGGAAGGTATCAACCCCACTGCTGTTAATGGCAGTCATTGAAAATTCAACCACACCCGTTGCAGGTGCTGTAAAGGTGTAATAATCTGCTTCTAGTGCAGGATTAATTTCACCATCATAACTCGCAACAGAATTGCCTGAAGAAGCAGTAAGAGGAATTGCTGTATCGAACGAAGACCCTGGCGGCGCGGCAAGAATGGTAGCTACTTGAACTGGACTGCCACTGGTACTTCCAAAGGAGTTTATGATTGCGGTCAGGCTACCAGAGGCGCTTGGCAGTGAAGTAAAAGTTATAGTTAACTGGGTTGCAGTTGCATTGGTGACTGTGCCAGTACCACTGCTAAGTGTAACCGTATTGTTGGCCGCAATGGTATTAAACCCTGTACCAGTAATGGTAAGGGTAGTGGCGTTGCTTGCCAGATTAGCTGTGTTTAATGTCACGGTGGGTGCAACTATTGTAACCCTGTATGCACCAGCTCCAGCACTAAAAGCTGTAGCCTTGACAAAGTAAACATTTCCTGCAACCACAGAAACACTAGCCAGACTGTTTAGCCCAGGGCCGCTATCATCATCAGAAGCTACAAGATTTCTGCTGGAATCATAAACGCGTATGAAGGTATCAATGCTGCTGCCGTTAATTTGATCCAACGACGCCTGAAGTAAACCAGTTGCTGTTGCTGTAAAAGTGAAATAATCTTCTTCACCATCAACGGATATAATTCCATCAGCACCAAATCCACCCGTTATGGCAGTAAGAGGAATTGCTGTATCGAACGAAGACCCTGGGGTTGCGGCAGCAATAGTAGCTACTTGAACTGGACTGCCACTGGTACTTCCAAAGGAGTTTATGATTGCGGTCAGGCTACCAGAGGCGCTTGGCAGTGAAGTAAAAGTTATAGTTAACTGGGTTGCAGTTGCATTGGTGACTGTGCCAGTACCACTGCTAAGAGTAACCGTATTGTTGGCCGCAATGGTATTAAACCCTGTACCAGCAATGGTAAGGGTAGTGGCGTTGCTTGCCAGATTAGCTGTGTTTAATGTCACGGTGGGTGCAACAATTGTAACCCCATATGCACCGGTTGGGCTAAAAGATGTTCCTGTAACCTTGACAAAGTAAACATTTCCTGCAACTACAGAAACACTGGCCAGACTGTTTAGCCCAGGGCCGCTATCATCATCAGAAGCTACAAGATTTCTGCTGGAATCATAAATGAGTATGTAGGGGTCAATGCTGCTGCCGTTAATTTGATCCAACGACGCCTGAAGTAAACCAGTTGCTGTTGGGGTAAAAGTGAAATAATCTTCTTCACCATCAACGGAAATATTTCCATCAGCACCAAATCCACCCGTTATGGCAGTAAGAGCAATTGCTGTTTCGAACGAATCTCCAAGTTCTAGCGTAAGATTGGCACGTTCATAATCAACTGAGCTAGCGATAAGAGAATTTGAAACTTGGCCGACTTGAAATTCGAGATCTTCATCCCCACCTTTTCCAGTCAAATTACTACTGGCCCCGATATCCGCCTGGGTGATGCTAGCCAACTGCAGCACAAACGCTTTGCCTGCATCCGTGCTCGCAATCGAACAACCGTAAAGAAGAATATCCGCATCGGCGGTAAGGGAACTTCCCCATGATGCAACCTGCAATGCACTAGAAGTTAAAACTGAGGAATCGAACGACTGATTTCCGAAATACAATACGCCATCATTTCCATGGCTGATAATCCTAAGCACTGGCACATTGGCAAGGCCTTCAAGAGCAGTCGTGATCTGACTTATCACATCGCGATTGCCATCAATGGAAACAACCAACGAGCCTTTTAATTCATCAACAGGGACGTTGGCAACAAGGGAGGAATCAATAAGGACAACGCCCTTGGTTGCAGCGGCCTGCAAAGCAACATCATCAAGTTTGTTTACCGATTGGAAAGCTAAAGCTGAAAAGTTGGTGGAATCATTGGAGCAAAAATAAACCTGACTTGAACGGTAATCGGTTGCATTTTGCTGCAGGCGAATATCATCAATAAGCGTGATTGAATTTGCTGCACAATTGTTTTCAGAAATACCAATGGCGAAGTCGTGGAAGGCAGGGATGGCGGCGTTGGCGGCAGGGGTAAGTCTAACTTCCAAATGCTCAACCGAAAGGCGACCACTCTTAGAACTCCTAGATTCAAACAGCGATTTGAACCAACCCACATGCTTAATATTATTCAATTGAATCTTTCTTATCTGTTGACAAAAGATTTCAAGCTATCAAATATGAAGAATTGTAAATAATCCTGCACCAATGCACAAGAATAAATGCCCTATATTGTCCTGTAACCATCTACAACGATTGCTATTATCAGGTCAAATGGAACAAAATCCGGAACACTCGTTTAGTCCCTCGAATGGGAACATTAAAATGATCATGAAAAGGGTGAAAATCCTTAAAAAGTACTAATAAACCGTTGCTAGGCAAAATAAAGCCAAAGAAAGAAGGGAATGTAGCAAAGAAACGAATTCTTTCGCCACAAATCGTCCAAAACAAGCAATTAAAACAATACCTTTAGGCGTTTTGTTTCTATTACTTTTTAGGTGCTGGTGTGTATTTAGACTGCAAGGCTTTAAAATCTGCTTCCTTTTTCAAGGAATCAAAGGAATCATCCGAACTAACAGCCTGGCCCCAAATCCCCTGCCTTTGGGGTTCTGGAAAGGCTTCAATCGCTTTCTTTAACAATTCGATGGCCTTTTTCTTGTACAAATCAGCCTGCGGTTTGAGTTCAGGCTTGGCATCGGAATCCAACTCAAGTTTACCCCCGGATATGGAATAAACACCAGCAGCGTTTAAAACCGTTTGCACGGAAGGGGTTGGATTTTTTGCAAGTGCAGCATCTGCATCTTCAATTGCGCCTTTGATATTATTCTGGGTTGCACGCAAATAGCCTCGCATGGTTAAGGCTTCGATTATCTGGCTAGGTTCCGCATCCTTGCTTGCAAGCACCATAGTAAAATCGCCTTGGGCTAGATCCTTCCAAGCGCTTACTAAAAGCATAGCCCTGCGCACCCGAGACTGAGTGTCATCAGGAAGCATGGCTGCACTTCGGCTTAAATCAGACAATGCGGGCCCCAACAAATTTAAAGCTCGCTGGCAGATTCCGCGCCCTTTATAAGCTAGGGGATCAAGGGGCAAATCCTTCTTCGGGTCATGCGTGGCAAAATAATCATCAAAAGCTGTTTTGCTTTCTGCAAACTTATTTAGTTCAAGCAAAATCTTCGCTTTCAAAAGATGGGATAAGCTGTTGCTAGGATTTAATTGCACTGCAAGATTGCATAGTGGAAGTGCTTTTTCGAAATTCTTGGTAGAATAAAAAAGCTCTGCTGCAATAAGATAATCTTCGATTTTATCTTTATTAAGATATCGCAAATTACCTGCTTGAATAAAGTCCTCTGTGGCTTTCTGGATTTCTTTAGGCTGCAAATCGAGGTATGCCAAACCACGCCAATGGTAAGAATCACCACTAATCGGATTAGCCTTGATGTTTTTAGTAAACAATTCGATGGCTTCCACATTTTTGCCTTCCTTGCGGTAGCAAAGAGCAAGATTGTTAATACCCCGTGGGTCATTAGGTTTCAGTTTAACGGCTTCCTCAAAATTCTTCTGTGCATCTTTAAATTTGTTCATTTCAAAGAACAAATTCCCTTCATTAACCAACACATCAAACTTGGGAATACCGTATTTTTCCGCCTTTTTAAAGTCTTCAAATGCTTCAGAATAGTCAGAATCGGTGGGACTAGTTTTGCCACGCATTAGTTTTCCATCTACAATGCCACGTACGAGATAAGCGGGCCCGAGGTTGGGCCGGGTTGCGATGCAGGAAGTAAGCGAAGCACGGGCCGCAGCAAATTGTTCCTGCCTAACTTGACAGACTGCGGTAAGAAAATTGGCCCAGAACATATCAGGGTCTTTTCGCACGGCTTTTTCAAAAAAATCTTGAGCAGCAGCGTAATCATTTTGATTAAAAGCACCCAGCCCAAGAAAGAAGAACTCCGAAGGACGCTCGGGAGCGATGGTTTTAGCTTTTTCAAACTCTGCCTGAGCCTCGGGTAATTTCGATAGCGTCTTTAACAAATCACCCTTGATCAAATGAAAGATATGATTTTCCTTAGCAAAGCCCCGGGTTTTCTCCATAATCTCGAGAGATTCCAGCGACCTTTTCTTCAATTCTTCTGCAGAAATATCAGGCAAAGGCATGGCATTTCTGCGAGCGAGAATAACAGCAAGCTCGAGAGCTTCATCCGTCAGATGTTTTTTTTCTGCATCAGAAAGGTGATCAGGAAGTTTAAGCTTATATTCTTTATCTTCGATGTAATTAATGCCTACAAGTGAAAGACCCTTGGCTGCTTCAGAAATCGAGCTTTCTCTTGCTTCCATGCGGTTACCCATGGCATCAGAGGAATGGAAAAGAGCATCGTCGTAATGCTTTGAAAAAAGGCTCATATCGGTGGTCGCCTTGATCCGCGCCTCTGCTTTCTGGAGAAGTTCGCTTGCAGAATAGTGAATTTCCTTTAGTAAATCCTTGCCTGAAGTCTTGGCGACAATCTTGCCTAGGATATCCTTCGCCTCTTCAAATTTCTTTTCATCAAAAAGAGTATTTGCAGTGATCAGTGCAGGGGTGGTTTCATTGCGAATGCCATCAAGTTCGAAAGCAATCGCCTTGTTTTTTTCGTCAACTGCATCGCGAGCAGCCATTTCCTTGATACTTGAATTCCGAATCATAATTGCTGCAGTAATGGCACCTATGAAAATGGTGACCGCAGCCACTGCAGAAACTGCGATGAGGGCCGCCTTCGCCTGGTTACGTTTTGCCCACTTCAAGGTTTTGGTGTAAATGCTTACTGGCCGGGCAAGGATTGGCTCGCCCTTGATGAATCGTTCAATATCATCTGCAAGTTCATCCGCAGTTGGATAGCGCTTGGCTTTATCTTTTTCAAGGCACTTCAAACAGATGGTTTGTAAATCGAGCGGAACACTAGGCACCAAAATATTAGGTGCAACGGGTTCCTTGTTGCGAACATCCTCGAGGGTTTGCAGCAGGGTGGTACCCCTGAAAGGCGGTTTCCCTGTTAGAAATTCGTAGAACATTGCGCCTAGTGAATAAATATCTGCAAGAGGCCCGATATCTGCGGTTTCGCCACTCGCCTGCTCGGGGGGCATATAGCTTGGTGTACCCATGATGGAACCAGCACGGGTTTTGCCATCATCTGCATCCATTTTCTTGGCTAGGCCAAAGTCTGCGATTTTCCCAATACCATCCTTGGTGATCAGCACATTGGCAGGTTTTAAATCGCGGTGAATGATTTGCATGCTATGGGCATAAGCCATACCTCGCGAAAGCTGCAGCATCATTTGGGCGCACCATTCAGCGGGTTGTGGCTCGCTTTTTAATTTGGAGTCGAGTGGGCCGCCATCCACAAATTCGAGAGAGAAAAACGGTGCGCCTTGAAACTCACTGACTTCGTAAACCTGCACAATGTTGGGGTGGGTCATCGAACCAACTGCACGGGCTTCAAGTTCAAATCGGGCGATATCCTCTGGGTTTACATTAGCTCCCCCAAGAATCATTTTGAGGGCAACCATACGCCCCAAACCCCTTTGTTTTGCGCGATAAACAACGCCCATCCCGCCACGGCCTAACTCGCCTAGGATGTCGTAACCCGGCACGTTCGGAAACTTGCTGCCCCCGGTGTTTGGTTTAATAGAACCAACATTGACTGCAGTATTACTACTCCCTGACTTACTTTCCTGCCCAGGCGCCATGGTTGCGCCATTCGGATCGTATGCTCCGCTTTGCGAAGGGGGCATGGTTGCGCCATTCGGATCGTATGCTCCGCTTTGCGAGGGCGGCATGGTTGCGCCATTCGGATCGTACGCTCCACTTTGCGAAGGAGGCATAGTTGCGCCGTTCGGATCGTATGCTCCGCTTTGCGAAGGAGGCATAGTTGCGCTATTTGGATCGTATGCAGGTGCTTTTCCATCAGGGGGCATGGTTGCAGAATTTGAATCAAAGAAGGAATCAAATAGCGCCTGATCATCAGGAGATAAAGTTGCAGCATTGGGATCGTTCTTAGGCGCTGCGTTTCCAGAAGGTGGCATGGTTGCGCTACTCGGATCATATGCAGGTGCTTTTCCATCAGGGGGCATGGTTGCGCTATTCGGATCGTTCTTAGGCGCTGCACCCATCACAAATTGCGGGATCTGCAAATTCATAGTGCTATCGATGTGCTTATGCTGGTGGGAAGGCGCCAAAGTTACATCGTGTTCGGTATCGGTTGAAGCTTTGTGCATGGGGGCAATAGTTTCTGCACCAAAATCCGCAGCAATTTTTGCCAAGCCTTCTTTAAGCTCAGGGCTTATAGAAAGTTCAGAGTTGGAAGGTATGGATAAAATCGATACATCATCATCGGTTGCAGCCTTAATGTTATTATTAGGTGCAAGGGTTTGGTCATCTTCAGGTTTGCCAGCCATATTGTTATCTCTTTTAAAACTAGAATGAAGTTTGGAATAATTATGGGTAAATTCGACCTATTACAAGATTGCGAATACTCATTTCGTAGTACTTAGAGGTAGGATAAACACTCCAGGTATGGCCGATAAAAAGGCCTTTTTCATCGGTAAATATTCGATAAACACCCTTGCCTAAACCTTGACGATATTTACCAGAGTCCAATCTTCGCGAATCGTTTGCGCCATGCCCCGACAAACTACTGTCGATGATTTCAATTTCATATTGGATAGAGTTTTTAAGAAGAGGTTCGGTAGGGTCGCGCTTGAGAGGCAACGAGGCAATCAGCATAACATGCCCTGAGTTACCTGAACCAGGCGGATACTTAATTGCAATAATATCGCCTGGTCTCACCTCATGTATTTTGGTGATTTCCTTAAAGCCCCGCTGGTGGATAATTGCATCGTGATAATGTTTAGCAAGAGGCCTTTTGCTGCCTAGATTTTTGTTAAGTTGCTCTTCAGAAAAAAACTTGCTGTGAAGTAACAATGCGCTGATCAAGCCACTGCAATCAGAATGGCACACAGCCTTTTCACCTACCCCGCCCCAAGAAATAATATCGTTTTTATGAATATAGCTGGTGTCTTCTGGTTTTACAGCATTGAGCAAGGTATGGGCATCAGAAACGAGTTTGCCAGCATCCGCTTCTGCAGCAATGCATTGTTGTAAAAAAGTTGCGAATACGCATACGATAAAAAGCAAGCTCAAACACTTAGCCAAGATCCGCATTTGCATTAATCCCGCTCCATAAATTTACGGGATACCATAAGTTATCCCATAGAGACTATGATACCGTAATTAATATTATTTTTGTGAACATTTGCAGCATTTTTTTTCACCCTACCCGAATTGATAAGATGAAGGTATATTTTGAAATCAAACGAACTGAATCGAGCAGCCCAAAGGAAAAATCCATGATACTCGCACAAACTATTATTGAGCCTGTTTCAATTATTGCTGTTGTGCTATTTTGCTTTGTTTTGGTGTTGTTTTTCACTAGGAATTTCCCGCCTAAAAAGCCTGCAAGCATTGGCATTCAATCAGGATCATTAGCACTTTGCGGGAACAAGCCAAATTGCGTCTGTTCACTTGATAATCGACCAAACCACATGATTTTGCCCTTGGATTGGGCAGGCTCTGAAGCTATGGGAATTGAGAAAATCGAAGAGATGCTTAGTTTCATACCTGGAAACCGGGTGGTTTCAAAATCAGGCAACTACCTTCATGCGGAGTTTAGGACCCCTTTATTTGGGTTTATAGATGATGTGGAATTTTTAGTGGATCTTAATGCAAAGAAAATCCACATGCGCTCCGCTTCCAGACTGGGATACAGCGATCTGGGCGCCAACCTTTCCCGGGTAGAAAAACTCAGAACCCTATTTGCTCAAATCGCGAAGAACTGATTTTTTAAAGCCTTGCTGCCTATTTATGGATAGAACGAATAATAGGTGGAATCGAAGTTGCTTCATAGAGAGGGTGTGCATGGTTGGTTTTGATGCGAAAAAATATGGAATGGTCGTTGCAGATCTGTTGCACCCAACCAAGTTGGCACCACTCGACTCAGGTAGACCCAATGTTTCTGTACGGGCCCTTTTACAAGGCCTTTCAGATAACCCCGACTTCCTAGGCAAACCCATCCGCGACAAACTAATGGCAAACGCCTGCATCTCTGGGTTATGGCTCTACCATGATTTCCTGGAAGAATCGCATGCCATCAGTCAAGAAATTTCAAGCTCCGCAGGCAGTTACTGGCATGGTATTTTACACAGACGCGAACCCGATTTCCCTAATAGCAGCTATTGGTTTCGCAGAGTAGGAAACTTTGCAACCTTCGAAGAACTCAAACAAGCAACCGTCACGATTTTAGGTGATGAACCACCCGAATGGGCGCAATTCATGCTTGGCGAAAAACGCTGGGATCCCTTTGCGTTCATCGATCTTTGCGAAAGGGCCCTAGGCGGAAATGTAAACGCTATCCCTATTTGCCAGCTTATTGCCCAAAAAGAATGGGAATTGCTTTTTGATTATTGTTACCGTGCCGCTGTAGGCTATGAATAAATCTCGGAGTTCTCATGGAATCTGCACCCGATCCATTTAAATTACTTAAGCCCAAGCGCAAAATCAAAGGCTATTCTGCAATCCTTCTACCCTTCCTAGAAAATAGCAACATCGATTGGGATGGGTTCTGCAATCATGTTAAACGCACCCACGATAACGGTTTAGTTCCTGCAATCAACATGGATACAGGGTATGGCAATTTTCTTGACGACAGCACCAAGGAAGAGGTTTTAAAACAAACGCGTGCGGTGCTAGGCAAGGGTCCGTTCATCGCGGGCGCCTTTGTAGCAGATCAGCCGGGCGCAAGTTGCAATCTTTCTGCATACCGAAATGCGATCGAGCAAATTCAACGTTATCAGGGGCTTCCCGTCATCTTCCAATCTTTCGGGCTAACATCATTAAACAATAAAGACCTTATAAATGCTTATAAAGAAATCGGTAAGTTTTCGCCCCAGTATTTCGCCTTCGAACTAAGCACCCAATTCGCTCCCTTCGGAAAAATTTACGACCTTGATACCTACAAGGAATTATTACAGATCCCTGCCTGCCTAGGTGCTAAACACTCTTCCCTCAATCGTATGTTGGAATGGCAAAGGCTGGTTCTCCGCAATGAAACCAGGCCTGATTTTATGGTGTTCACAGGCAATGACCTGGCAATCGATATGGTCATGTATGGCAGCGATTATCTGCTGGGCTTAAGTACCTTTGCACCGGATGCTTTTGCGGTACGCGACAAAATGTGGGAAACAGGCGACCCGCGATTCCACGAATTGAATGATCTTTTACAGTATCTAGGGTTTCTTACTTTTCGTGGCCCGGTGCCCGCATACAAACATAGCGCAGCACAATTTCTTAAGCTTAAGGGTTGGATCAAAACCAACAAGACTCACCCCAAAAGCCCCGAAAGGCCCGAAAGCGATATCCCACTTTTGCAGGATATTTCCCTCAGAATTGATGCTTTCATCAGGGAGGTTTCATGAACGCAATTACTAGGGTAAATACACTTAAAACCTCTGAAGAATTTCGCGAATACCTTAAAAAGGTGGATGCGATTATTCCCTTTGACGAAGAACTTTCTCCCGGGAATGTTTCACCGTTGGGCAAACCTTTTCTTGTGGGCTCTAAAACCGTGGGTAATCGCTTTTCCATTTTGCCCATGGAAGGCTGGGATGCGGAAACCGATGGTAGGCCTAATGATCTTGTACGCAGA
The DNA here is from genome assembly GCA_044337875.1 of Gemmataceae bacterium. Taxonomy (GTDB): domain Bacteria; phylum Planctomycetota; class Planctomycetia; order Gemmatales; family Gemmataceae; genus UBA969. The sequence continues at coordinate 346,283 of JBIIMS010000003.1, read as the reverse complement.
CGCTGGCGTAGGTTCGGCCTGAGTGGCGCAAAGCTTATCTGGGGCGGTGAAGCTGTTGCTGTCAGGCATGACGGCAGGGCCAACCCCAATCAACTTGTCATGCAGCAAAAGTATCTTTCCGATTTTATTTCTTTGCGTGAAGAAATCATCCAAGGGCATTTCGAAGCGGGCCAGAATACCTCAGATCTTCTTATCGGTTTGCAACTTACCCACTCAGGAAGATTTGCCCGCCCCAACGATAAAAAGAAAATCGAGCCCCGCATCCTTTATAGGCACCCCATCGTTGAAAAACGCTACCCCATCGAGGGCGATCATCTGCTGTTTTCTGATGATGAACTTTCCACCCTCATCGACGACTTTATTGCTGCTGCAAAGCTTGCCCAGCAGGCAGGTTTTGATTTCGTCGATGTCAAGCATTGCCATGGGTATTTGGGGCATGAATTTCTAAGCGCAGTTGATCGCAAGGGTAAATTTGGAGGCAGTTTCGAAAACCGTACCCGCTTTCTCAGAGAAGTGGTTGCAGGCATCAAAGCAGTTGCCCCCGGACTTCTCATAGGCGTAAGACTTAGCGCTTTCGACACCATACCCTTTAAGCCAGGCACCGATGGAATCGGCGAACCGGAGGCTTGGAACAATGGGCCATATCCTTATGCTTGGGGTGGCGATGGCTCAATCCAAGGTGTGAAACTAGAAGAGCCAACTGCCTTTTTAAAACTCTGCCTGCAATTGGGCATCCCTTTGGTTTGTACCACCTTTGCAAGCCCTTATTACAATCCGCATGTACAACGCCCTGCCCTTTTCCCGCCATCTGATGGCTACCTCCCCCCAGAAGATCCGCTGGTTGGTGTTGCTAGGCACATCGCAATTAACAAGGCGTTGAAAGAAGCAGTACCAGAAATGATGATCGTAGGATCGGGCTTTTCCTATTTGCAAGATTGGTTGCCCAAAGTGGCGCAAGCAGTAGTGGGGCGAGGCATGGTAGATTCCGTCGGGTTAGGAAGAATGGTACTTAGCTATCCTGATATGCCACTTGATATACTTGCGGGAAAACCTCTTGATCGCAAGCGTATTTGCAGAACCTTCAGCGATTGCACCACCGGCCCCCGAAATGGTTTGATCTCTGGTTGTTTTCCTCTCGATCCGTTTTATAAAAACTCCGAGGCGGGAAAAATGCTCTCCCTCATCAAAAAAGCAAAGGGCTAACTATCATGCTAAATCGCAGAAATTTTCTAACAACGCTGGCAATCGCACCCCTTGCATCTGCATCTTTCCCTACTCAGGCTTTCTCCCAGAAAACAATGGATAAAATTGCTATCTCGACTTGGTCGTTTCATAACTATTTTCCCAACACCCGCTACGGCAAACCCGAGTTCGAACTAGCTGAGTGGAAACTCGAAAAAGTGATGGAAGTTGCCCAGGCTCAAATCGGCATATCTAACTTCGAACTCTCTAGCGCTCATTTGGCAAACCTCGAAAACGATTACCTTCTCGATCTTAAAAAACTTGGCAAAGACAAAGGCTATAACTACATCCACCTTAGCGACAACATGAAGGGTGTAAACCTTGCCCGTGCAGATGAAACTAAAAGAGCAGAGGATTTCAAACGCTTTGTAGAACTTATAAGCGTTGCAGAAAAACTTGGCATCCCCTCGATGCGAGTGAACACAGGCACCCCCGAAAAACCCGATTGGGACCTTGCAATTACCATCGAGCAATACAAAAAGCTTGCAGCACTAGGCAAAGATAAAGGTGTGGAGATCATCATTGAAAATCATTTTGGTATCAGCGCAGACCCGGTGAAAGTCGCAAAAATTATCGAGGCAGTTGGAGCAAACATTAGTTCCTGCCCCGACTTCGGCCTTTTCAAATCTGAACCAGAACGCACCGCAGGCCTTCCAATTATGTTCAAACATGCCCGCAAGGTGTGCAGTGCCAAGTTTCATGGCTTCGATGAACAGGGTAAACCAAAAGATTTTGATCTTGCGAATTGCTACAAGGTACTTAAATCAAGCAACTATAAGGGCTGGGTTTCGCTCGAATACGAAGGCCCCAAGGAACCCACTGCTATGCTAATCAAAATGAAATCTCTCGCACAGCAATTGCTTGCTTAAAATGATGTTTAAGAGCTAAACGAATGAAGCTTAGGAAATTGATTCCGCTTCGAAATTGTTTTGAGGCTCTTTAGCTGTTTTCCAACAACGTGGCCTAACAACTTTCTTAGCTAATCCTACGCACTCAAAACTTCGAATCACCCACCAAGAAAGATCGAACTCATACCAAAGGTGCCCATGCGATGCAGACATCTGTTCTGCATGATGGTTATTGTGCCAACCTTCACCATGCGAAATCAAGGTAACCAGCCAGTTGTTACGGCTATTATCCGTGGTTTTATAATTGCGATAACCCCAAAGATGCGAAATTGAATTGACGGCCCAAGTGCTATGTAAAACAAATACCGTTCGCACGAATACACCCCAAACCAAAAAGCTTAGGCCCATCTGAAGTGAACCATCTAAAGTTCCCGTCATAAACCAACCAACAGCGTATCCAGCAACCAAAAACAACAAAGCATGCAAAACATAAACACCCAGCCATAAAGAATTTCGTTCAAGTTTCAGATAGAACGGATCACGCAGTAAATCGCGCACATAGCACTCGAAATGCTTGACCTTGTGAAACTCTCGATTGCGAACAAACAACCAGCCAATATGCCCCCAGTAAGCGCTTACAAGTGGGGAGTGCGGATCTGGTTGCTCATCTGAATCTTTATGGTGCAATCGATGAATAGCCACCCAACGGGCAGGCGAATCCTGCAGGGTGCAAATCCCCAATAACGCCAAGGTGTGTTCGAGCCATTTGGGGCAGGTAAACCCACGGTGGGTCAGCAATCGATGGTAACCAATATTTATTCCCATCATCGCAAATACGAAAATCCCAGCAATGCCCACAAGCAAACCAGTCAAACTGTAAAACCAAGGGATAACCGCCAACAGCGCAAGGCAGTGCACAAGGCCTAGGGCAAACACATAGCGCTTATCAAGTTTGATAGGTTGTGCTGCCTTGGGGATTTCAAGCCGTCCGGTAGGCGCTACAACCGTTTCCAGAACCTTAGCTACAGGCTCAACAGTTTCAGTAGCCACTGGAGTGTGTGACTCGTTAAAAATATTAATCATTCACCTCTATAAAACTGCACATCGCAAACGATAAATAACTTGTGGAAGGATAATTCCAAAATTAATTGTATGGGGGCTAACAACCAAGAATGAACACCTTATCCAATGTTTAACAACTATATATTATCGCATATTTAAAAGTAATCAACAAGGTTTTGGAGCAAGGTATCAAACAAATGAACGTATAAAAGGGTTGCTTTAAACCATAAAAACAAAACAATCCGAAGAATCTAATTGATACTAAAGACTAAGCAACTGATACCTGCCACACTTAAAAGATAATCAAGATCCACATTAGTAAAAATAAAGAGCCTGGGGGCTATTTACCGGTTATTGCAGTTCTAAGAGGTAAGCAAGAAGAAGGGATAAAAGACCGGTTAAAAAATATTTTAATTTCTGGGAAGAAAATGCTTGCGGTGGAGAATAAAACAAATATAGTGGGGAACTGTGGAGCCAAGTGGAGCTTGGTGGGAAAAGGCAAGGATGCCTCTTTTATTGCTAAACCAGCAATGAATTGAGTGAAAAGGCCCATGTTATTAACCGGAACGCACGAACGCACGTTAGATGATAAAAAGCGTTTGGCGTTGCCCCGCAAAGTGCGGGATGTGATGCAAAATCCGGACATGGTGTTTGTAACTCCGGGACCCGACAAGTGCCTTTGGTTATACACGCAAAGTGGCTTGGAAACCCTTGCTGAAAGAATGGATGCAGTACCCGCAACTGATGGTGAAGGCCGGGTATTCAGAAGATTATATTTTGCCCAGACCGAATCGGTGGAAATCGATAAGGCAGGCAGAATGCTGATCCCCGAAAGGTTGGCTCAATTCGCCAGCTTGGATCGCGAAGTAGTCCTTATCGGAGTTCGAGATCACTTGGAACTCTGGGACTTTACCCGGTGGAAACAATACCTCGCTGAAAACTCCCCCCGCTTCGATAGTGTGGCAGAGGGGGCATTTCAGGGAAAATAGTTAGTCTGCAAGTTTTGGATGGATTCAGTACCAGTAGGAAGGATTCGGGCTCGTAGCAGCGAGCCATAGGGCGTCGGGCGGACCTCCCAGCCTGCCTTATTGCCCTAAAATCCTATTCCTCAACACCAGCAGCCCTTCTTGCCTTCCCAGCGCACAGAAGGGCTGTTTTTTTTTCCCAACTCCGGTTAGCATCCCGCCCCATTACCTGCTTTTTACTTACAGCAGGGCTTTTTTCAGGATGTTTGCCTTGGATAGGGATCTTCCCACTGCTGATAATTCCGAACCACTTGCCACCAAGCATGCTAGCGTGCTTCCTGCAGAGGTTCTTCATTGGCTCGATCCGCAACCCGGGCAGATCATTGTTGATGCAACTTTAGGAGCGGGTGGCCATACCCGTTTGATCGCAGAAAAAATCGGGCCCACGGGCAAAATGATTTCTCTCGATTGCGATCCCTTCATGATTGAAACTGCAAAAAAAAGGCTCACCAATCCCAACATTACTTTCGTTCATGCTTCCTTTGATCAGCTGCGCCAAGTACTCGATGAACTGAATATCCCCGCAGTCGATGGAATCCTTGCAGATCTTGGAATTTGTTCGGATCAACTTGATGACAGCGCGCGGGGCTTAAGTTTTCAAAGAGAAGGCCCGTTGGATATGCGCTTGGATCCAACCCGAGGCATGCCAGCTTCCGCACTGGTAGCGCAACTCGATGAACGCAGTCTCGCAGATTTGATTTTTCAATTGGGTGAAGAACGGTTCAGTAGAAGAATAGCCAAGGCTATAGTGCTTGAGCGCAAAATAAACTCCATTCGCACCACCACCGACCTCGCAGAATTAGTGCGAAGGTGTGTTCCCCGTTCAGGAAAAATCGACCCCGCAACCCGCACTTTTCAAGCCTTCCGTATTGCAGTTAATTGCGAAATGGAATCGCTTGATAGTTTTTTACAGCTAGCCCCTTATTGCTTAAAGCCCGAGGGAAGGCTTGTAATCATTAGTTTTCATTCGCTGGAAGATCGCAAAGTAAAAGCGGCGTTCAAAGATACCAGCAGGTACCTTGCGCTAACACGAAAACCCGTGCAGGCGGGCGAAGAAGAAGAAAATCGAAATGCAAGATCGCGCAGTGCGAAATTGCGGGCAGCTAAAAAAGTATAGTTTTTCCTTTATCCCTGGCATTGCCATGGAAGGTGAATCATGTTGAAAATAGCATCGATGGGTTTTGCGGGATTACTACTTATTTTTGCATCAGGATTGATACTTAATAAGAATGGCGTAAGCCATGCTGCAGTGCACATACCCCGACATACGCATGCAAAAATAATCACAACAATGTTGTTGCAGGAGCAAGGGCATCTGCCCTCGCCTGGGATGATTCCCAAAAAAGTAGCTGAAAGCAAATCACCAAATATTCTTGTGGAAGAATCAAAAGAGCCACCGCTACTTAAGAAAGAAGAAATCAAGCCGGTGCAATTTCAGCCCATGAAGGAAGAACCTACGCTTCCGCTATTTCCCCCCGCACCAGCCTTAGCACCTGCGCTAATACCTGTGCCTGCGCTAATACCAATGCCTGCGTTAATACCAGTACTAGAAGAAACAAAAACTCCAGTTGTTGAAGAGAAGAAAGCCGCTCCAGCAACGCTTCCCCTTCAAATTCACGATGATTCTAAAACCCCACCACCCGCCCCTACTCCTTCCCAGACGATCGATCTACCCAGAGTTTTCGAAGGTATTATAAGTGGTTTTAAATCTGCAAACATCAAATCAAATGAGCCAAAGAATGGCAGCATCTCCTTTGGGTTTGGTTTGGGTTCTGTTAAGCCGCCATTCGTCAAATTCGAAATCAAAAGCGAGATTAAAACCAAGGGGAATGAATCCTTCTCCTTGATCGATGTAAATAAACCAGGCTCCAAGTTGTATCTGGTTCGGTTTGATTCTGAAAACTTCCAAGACATAGCAAAAAAGACGCTGGGAAATGAAAAGCGATGGCCTGAGATTGCCAAGCTTAATCCAGCATTAATGCCTGAAGCACCGCTGGAAAAAGGTGTCGTGGTTAAAGTTCCTGCAGATGCCACATTGCAAACAGAAGAACCCGCTTCAACCGTGCAACCTCTGCCAGAAGCCAGGCCCAAACTTCCCGATGCAAAATCGAAAATTGTCGTGACCTTAACAGGCACTTATCCCCGTGCGCTTGAAGGCAAAAGGATGCTCACTCTTCCCCCCGAAGTAATCGATCAATTGGGCCATTGCCCCCAAGTGCTTATGTCTCCTGGCCCTGATCCATGCCTTTGGTTAACGAGTGTGGACCATCTTGAAAAACTAAGCGACAGGCTCGAACATTCCCCCGCAAGTGAAAAAGATGTTCGGGTATTCCGAAGATTGTTCTTTGGTCAGATAGAAAAGATACCGGTTCAGGAAGGAAAGATTGTAATCCCCGAAAGGTTGGCCCTGTTTGGCAGCCTTGAAAAAGAGATCGCAATCGTTGGCGTCGAGGATCATTTTGAAATCTGGGATCTTGAGAGATGGCGCAAGTACACCCAAAAGATGAGCTCCCTCGAAAAGAAGTAGCATGCATCTAACCCGCAACTTTTTCAGTTGTATGGGTTGTAAGGGATCAATGTATGGACTGTTCTAATATTAAGGGCATCGCCATACAAGCAGTAGTGAAATTTATCAGACATAATTAAAGTGCGGGGGTCGGTTCTGCCGACACATGCCCGCCTAACTTGTAAGGAGTTGGTTCGATGAATCGAGAAACCAAGGCCGGATTGGTGGTAACTGCATCCTTTGTAGGGCTGCTTTCCGCTGTGATTATAAAAAAATATATGGAACCTGCCCCTACAAAAGCAGCAAACACCGAAGCCGTTGTCGCTGCTGTAGACCAAAAAAATACAACTACAAACGGCGGAATTGTTCCTGTTGGTACCCCCGGAAATATGGAACTGTTACCTGTGCCGGGTAACGAAATCAAACTAACAACAGCAGAAGAAAACAAAGGCTTGCCCGCAAACGTACCACCACCACCACCCGCAATCCCAGAGGCACCTGCGATTCCGCCAGTGCCTGATCTTTCAGGAAAAAGCGGTGGCCTTCCCCCATTGCCTGGCGAAAACACCAAAACCGAATTACCACCATTGCCCGGATCCGCCCCCGCTATACCTCCTATTGATCCACCTGCGCCCCCAACTTCTGGTGGCATTCCCCCGTTGCCAAGTACGCCAGCATCAGGGATTCCTGCAATCGCACCACCTCCACCACCAGCACCAATTGGAACTCCGCCTCCTCCTCCTTTGGGCGTGCCTAACATTCCAAGTTCAGGGACACCTGAACCTATTGCTCCTATCGCTCCGCCATCAGCGCCAGTTGCTCCCCCCATTCCAATGGGCCTGCCTTCTGTACCTCCAATTGCACCGATTGCACCACCACTATCGCCGCCACTAAATAGTGGAGGCTTACCACCATTGCCCGGGAACTCGATTCCATTATCACCATCTGCGGGAACGATAACAGCACCGCCCCCGCCGCCACCTGCTCCAGGATTTGGCGCAGGTTCACCGCCCCCATTAAATTCAACCTCACCCATGCCACCCGTAAGGTTAAGCAACGCGATTCCGTTTAATGCAAATGAAGGCCCAGCTCGTAGAACAGAATTTATTCCAGCAGACCCAAACAATAGGGTTGCCCCAGTGAATAACCCCATTGGGAATAATGGAGGCTACATCGCTCCAGTTGCTCCCTATGGTTCGCCAATACCGAATCAGCAAAAGCCTTTGGGTGCGAATGAAATCATTTCTGCCCCGCCTATCAATGGAACCAATCCAGGCGCAGGCGCAGTTCTTACGATTCCATCGAATAATAGTTCTCCGATAATGCCGGTTCCTCCTCCGGGAACCGTTAGCAGTGCTTCAAACCAGTTGTATACCCCAGCAGCGGTTACTCCCATTGCTCCAATCCCAGCAGCAATAGGCGCACCACGGGTGGAAAGCTGGACCGAACAGGCATATCTATGCCAGCCTGGCGAAACTTATGCAAGCATCAGTCAAAAGATTTATGGTAATGCTGATTATGCAAAAGCATTGCAAATGTGGAATGAAAACCATCCCCGTGCCAGAATCGATACGCCCAAGAGTGGATTATTACTTCCAGGTCAGGAAGTTTATTACCCACCCACTCAAGAATTATCGCGAAGGTATGGCAACTTCATGCCCAAGGTTTCACCAGTGGGCGCAACAGGTGCAACTAATCAAAGTGGAATTCAACGCGCTAATTAAAGTTGAATAGCTTAAGTCTAATTTAAGATTCCCCGCAGTGCGAATACCTCTGCGGGGATTTTTTATATACCTGCTATGATTCTTACCGCACCTTTTAAACATTCGATTTTTTGCAGATTTCCACCCAACTTGATGCCTTCATTCTTCAGCATCGCCTCGGGTACAATTAAAATACCCTTTTCTTGGGCTATGATTCCTTCGATTCCTTCGGTTTGTTCCGTGATGAATTCAACCAGCATGTTTTTGAACAGTGCTGCGGGCATGCCCTGAATTTTAAAATCCTTAAATGCCACAGAGATATTGTTGCCTTCAAGATGAACATGCAACAACACCTTGAATTTAATGGGGAACATTACAGCAAAATATTTGCCCTCAAGGGATACTTCGCCTTCCTCCATCACCACTTTTAATTCTTGCAGGTTGGTGCCCTTTGGCAGCTTTTTAGTAATCAATTCATTCAAAGGGGCTTCATCAATTCGCAGCGACAGGTTTTCAATTTCCATGGTATCTCACAAATTACTAAGGCTGACTTTCGGGCTTGTAACTCTAATTATGCTAGTGAACTGGAAGGAAGAATTCGGATTTCAAGGAAAGTTTCCTCAAATAATAACGCCCTAGCTTGCGTTGCACACCCCTCCATCTCAAGGAGATTTCTCTCTAAAAGCAGCTCCTTGATGGGGTATTCAAAGTCTTCATCTACTTTGGTAATTCCTATTTCCTTTTGATTCCAAAAAACATTAAAAGCATACCCAGGCTTTGTAATCATCAGATAAACCGCTTCTTCTGCAAGCAGAGTACTGGGCCTACCCAATTTCCGGGCAATTTGAAATGCAGTTCCATCTACGATTTCCGGGATCAAGCACGGCACAGTTATTGTTTGCGTTATCGGTGCTAAATCACTTGGTGCAATAACGCACTGCCAAGGCCCCCTTAATCGAATTCGATGATGTTTCATGATTAAACCAAATTTGGAAACTGGGCAAACCACCTGAGTTATTGTAAGGTGTTAACTTAATGTATTATCAAGCTGTAACAAGGAGCAATCATGACTGCACAAAAAAAGACCAAGCTAGGCATTCTGGGCGTTGCAAAAATCAACAACCGAGTAATACCCTCTTTTGCTAGAACTCAATTCACCGAACTATCAGCCATTGCCAGCAGATCGCAGGAAAAAGCAAACGCTGCCGCAAAAGAAGCCAACATTCCCAAAGCCTATGGCTCGTATGAAGCCCTGCTAAAAGACCCTGAAATAGATATCATTTACAATCCCCTGCCCAACCACCTTCATGCGGAATGGACAAAAAAAGCCGCAGACCATGGCAAACATGTGATTTGCGAAAAGCCCCTTGCCCCCACCGCAAAGGAAGCGGAGGAGTTGGTAAATTATTGCGCCAAAAAAGGTGTCAAGCTCATGGACGGTTTCATGTGGCCCCACCATCCTCGCACTGCAAAAATCAAAGCAATGCTCAAACAAGGGCAAATTGGTGACCCATTGCGAGTGCATGGCGTCTTTACTTTTTTCATGGAGGATCTCGAATGCAGCAATGTTCGCCTATATCCCGAGATGGGCGGTGGCGGCTTGCTTGATGTTGGGTGCTACCCTATTTTTGGGATTCGCTGGGCCATGGAATCTGAACCCATCAACGTATATGCCCAGGCTCAATACCATCGGGGTGTTGATGTTGCGATGACCGGGATTTTGAATTTTGCAGATGGTAGAGTCGCAAGCTTTGATTGTGGCTTCACACTTCCTGTTCGCATGGGCTTTGAAATTGTTGGCAGCAATGGGGTTTTAAACATCCCTAACTTTTGGCTACCCGAGCAACATGCAGGATTCAGCATTCAAAGAAATGGCAACCTTGAGCATCATCATGTTCCAGGGTTTGATCAAATTGCTTTGATGCATGATCATTTCAGCCAGGCGATTTTAAATAATACTGCTGTGATTCCCGAAGCGATGGAAGCGGTGAAAACCTTAAGGGTATTGGATGCACTTGCGAAATCGGCAAGAGAATCGCGAGTCATTCATCTGTAAATGCAAATGATTAGCCATGGAAGGAAGAATAAGCAGAAGCATTGCCACGGATTAACACGGAATTTCACGGAAAAGACAGAAGCCGAGACACGGAATTAAAACAAACCATTCAGAGCCGGTTTTAATCATCCTTTAGGTGCAAAATCTAAAGGTTCAAATGGAGGAGTTGCAGTGGGGCTTCCCCATCGCAACTCCTCTGTCTTAAATTAAACCCACATCGATTAATAAGAAGTAAAAATGATAGCAGATAGAAACCCGGCTAGCGAAGCGAAGGGCCCTTTTCCCGGAGGGAAGAGGGTTGGGAGTTGGGGGAAGAAAAAGAAAAAGATAGTAAAAGCCCATGGACTGCATTCCATGGGGTTCTTGTTTTGAATGATGAGAGTTAGAAAGGAAGACCCACCCACCGCAGTGGGTGGGCTTGAAGGCCTTGTGGATGGGGAAAGGGTTGTTTGAAAGTTACTCAGTCGTTAGCCCACGAAGACGCCGCCGGTGTTAGCTGGATCGCCGCTGTAGAAGGAGAACAGCAGATCCAAAGCTGGGAAGTTAAAGACATTAACTTGTGGGCCACCGCCTGGTCCAGCGCCTGTGATAATGTCTGCAATCCCATCGCTATTACCATCGTTGATGCCAACGCGAACGCCGCCAGTGAAGTCTTCTGCGTAAGCCATGAACTGGGCAAGTAATGCGCCGGTGTAGGGGTCCCAAACTGCAACGACTGGTGCTCCGCCTAGGCCTGCGCCGGTGACGACTTCGATGTTACCATCGTTGCCGATATCGCCTGCTGCGACGAATACGCCGCCGGTGAAATCAGTAGCATAGGCATACCATTGGCTGATGATTGCATTGGTAGCACCATCGAAGACTTTAACGTGAGGGCCACCACCGGGACCTGCACCGGTAACTAGATCGAGGATGCCATCGTTATTGAAGTCGATGGATGCAACGCTAACGCCGCCGGTGAAATCTTCTGCATAGGCGTAGAAGGATCGAAGAACGGTGAGACCATCGCCATTGAAAATACGAACTTCTGGGCCGCCACCGGGGCCAGCGGATGCAATGATGTCTAAGATTCCATCGTTGTTCACATCTTGAACTGCGACAAAAATACCGCCGGTAAAGGCCGGGTCAAAAGCGAAGAAAGATTCCATGACTTCGCCGGTTTGGGAATTAAGGATAGCGATAGCTGGGCCGCCGCCGAAGCCTGCGCCTGCGACGATGTCTGCAACACCATCGTTGTTAAAGTCGCCCGAAACAACTTTAATAGGGCCACTGAATCCAGGGAATGGAACTGCAGTGCCTGCTTCTGCACCGGTGACAGGATCATAAAGAGTAACGGTGCTAGAACCACCAGAGGAAGTTGGGGGTGGCGTTCCTACCACTAACGGTGCTGTTGGTGTAGGTGTAGGTGTAGGCGTTGGTGTAGGCGTGGGCGTTGGCGTAGGCGTAGGTGTAGGTGTAGGGGCCAAAGAAGTTGCAGTCACTTGGGCAGAGCCAGATACATAGTTAGTTCGGGTGGTGGTAATGGTAGCAGTGGAAGAAGTACTCGCTGCTACTCCTGTTACCGTTACCAAACCAGAACCATCAATAGATACGGTGCCGTTTGCGGTGGCGGTTCCAGCATAAGTAAAGCTATTATCGTAGTTGGTGATAAGAACGGTGAAGCCATCTGCGGTTGCAGTTGGCGTGCCAAAAGTCGGAGTGTTCGCTGCACCAAGAGGCGTAATGCTTTGGGTTGCAGAGGTCAAACCGGTAGAGGCAAAGGTAAGAGTGTACGCAGTTCCTGCAGTGCCACTAATACCAACACCAGAGAAGGTTGCCACGCCGTTTACTGCATTAACCGTTGTAGTGCCCAAGGTTGTTGCGCCACTGCTTACCGTCATGGTAACAGGAGAATTATTAGTGGTTGCGGTTGCGCCTTGAGAATCTTGAAGAGTAATTACAGGTTGAGTCGTAAAGGCTATACCATTGACCGAGCCTGCGGCACTAGTAGTCAGGCCCAATTGGCTTGCAACTGGTGCAATATATTCGAAGGCGCCGATGCTGGGTGCGGTAGAAGATCGGGTAACGCCGCGCTGATCTAGGCCATTTACAGGTGCGGCATTACTGATAGTTGCATCGCCAGCACCAATTGCGGGGCTGCCAGTTAATAGTGCCATAGTGAAGGTGGGGCCACCATTGTTTTGTAGGGGTCCAAGGTTTGGATCAGCGGTGATTTCACTGGTTCCCGGTAAAGTTCCATCTTCAACAAGGTTGTTGGTGTTAGTACCGATGGTACCAGTGCCAGTGTAATCACCACCACTGATGCTGTTAGCGATGATGGTGTTGGCAATGTTGAGGGTGCCGGTTTTGTCGTTGAACATGCCGCCGCCAAAGTTTGCAGAATTACCGGAGATAGTGGTATTGGTGATGGTGAGGGTGCCGGAGTTATAGATACCGCCGCCGTTAATTGCAGAATTGCCAGAGATGCTGGAATTGGAGAGTGTGACAGGGTTGTTTCCTGTGGTGTAGATGCCTGCGCCAACTGCTGCAGTATTGCCGGAAAGGGTGGAATTGGTAACGGTGAGGGTGCCAGTGTTAGCGATACCGCCACCGGCGCCAAATGCTGCAGAATTCCCAGAGAGGGTGGAATTGGTGACGGTGAGGGTGCCGGAGTTATTGAAGGCTCCGCCATTGCCAGTGGTTTTTGCCCCGAAAACGGTCACGCCGGAGATGGTTAAATCAGCACCGGTATCGATGGTGAAGATACCAAAGTTGCCTTGGTTAGCATCAATGGTAAGCGAGGAAGCGCCAAGGCCTGCGATGTTTACAGTTCCTGCGGTTCCAGCACCAACAACGGTATTAGCATCAATGATGTTTGGTAATGCTGCGGCTAAGGTAATGGTGTAAGAACTAGAACCAGTTAAGTTAAAGCTAATTTGATCATTACCTGGGGTGGTGTTGGCATCGGTAATAGCCTGCCTTAATGAACCAGCGCCTGAATCTGCGGTAGTGGTCACTTGAATACCGAAGGAATAGGCACCAATATCGGAAGTAGTGCGATTGATGCCGCGCTGATCTAAACCATTTACAGGTGATGCATTACTGATGGTTGCATCGCCAGCGCCAATGGCAACACTGCCAGTCAGCAGGGCAAGAGTTTGGGTAGGGCCACCGTTATTAGCTAGAGTGCCAAGGTTGATTTCTGCGGAAGTTTTTGTGGTAGCCCAGGAAAAAGTTCCTGTGGATACAAGGTTGTTGGCTGCAGTCGAAGGGGAGATAAGGTTCACGGTTCCGGAGCCGGCATAATCATCTATGAGCGTTGGAGTGGATGCGCCATCAGTACTATTGGCAATGATGGTGTTGGCAATGTTGAGGGAGCCTGTACTGTAGATGCCGCCGCCGTTGGTTGCAGTATTGCCGGAGAGGGTGGAATTGGTGATGGTGAGGGTGCCGTAGGTATAGATGGCGCCGCCATTACTGCCTGCATAATTACCAGAGAGGGTGGAATTGCTAATGGTGAGAGTGCCACTGCCACCGTTGAAGATGGCGCCACCACTACCGTTGGATGCAGAATTACCTGAAAGGGTGGAATTGGTAACGGTGAGGGTGCCACGGTTGAAGATGGCGCCGCCATTGCCAGAAAGATTTGCCCCAGTAACAGTCACGCCGGAGATAGTTAAATTAGCACCTGTATCAATCATGAAAATTCTAAAGTTGCCTTGGTTGGCATCAATGGTAAGCGAGGAAGCGCCCAGGCCTGTGATGGTTAGGGTGCCTGAGGTTGATGCATCTAAGATGTTTGGTAATGCTGCGGCCAAGGTAATGGTGTAGGGGCTAGTGCCGGAAGCGAAATTAAAATCAATGATGTCATTATCTACGGTAGCGTTGGCATCAATAATAGCCTGCCGAAGCGAACCAGCACCTGAATCTGAATTGTTTGTTACGGTGAAAGGAGTAGGTGTAGGAGCCAAAGAAGTTGCTGTCACTTGGGCAGAGCCGCTTACATAGTTAGTTCGGGTGGTAGTGATGGTAGCAGTGGAAGAATTATTTGGGGATACGCCTGTTACCGAAACCAAGCCAGTTCCACTGATGGAAACGGAACCAACGGTTGCGGTTCCAGCATAAGTAAAGCTATTATCGTAGTTGGTGATCTGCACGGTGAAGCCATCTGCGGTTGCAGTTGGCGTTCCAAAGGTTGGCGTATTTGCTGCAAAAACAACATCAGCCACTTGCACCGAAGTGCTGGTGCCACCAAAGGAAGTTACAGTTGCAGTCAGGCTGCCGGTGTTAGTTGGTGAAGTCGTCAAGTTTACAATTAACTGTGTAGCAGTTGCAGAAGTAACATTGCCTACAGCACCATTATTGAAGGTAACCGTATTCATACTTGCGGTGGGGACAAAATTTGTTCCTGAAACCGTTAAAGTGGTGGCGTTAATTACCAGTTCACCAGTATTAAGGGTTACCGTTGGTGTAGAAACCGCGACCGTCGGAATGTTGTCTGAAGAAAACGGATTGGTCCAACCCGTTGCACCTTGGAGATAATAAATTGTTCCAGGTACGTTAGCGAATGAACTGGTTGAGGTGCTTGGCGCGTTCCCATAAAAATAAAGGCTGTTTAAACTGGTGCAACCATTAAACGCATTTATCCCAATATCGGTAACGCTGTTGCCAATAGTAACACTGGTTAAGCCGGTGGCGTTCTGAAACGCCTGTGCGCCGATGCTGGTGACGCTGTTGGGGATTACGACACTAGTAAGGCTAAAGTTGTTAATGAATGTAAAACTACCAATTGTGGTGACGCTGTTGGGGATTTGAATACTCGTTAAATCGAAGCAATTAGCAAAGGCCTCTGCGCCGATGCTGGTGACGCTGTTGGGGATTACAACGCTTACTAAGCCGCTACAACCACTAAACGCAGCGGCGCCGATGCTGGTGACGCTGTTGGGGATTACAACACTTACTAAGCCGCTACAACCACTAAACGCAGCTAAGGCAATGCTGGTAAGGCCGTTGCTAATCGTAATGCTCGTTAAGCCGCTGCAACTTTGAAACGCATTGGTCCCCATACTTGTGACGGTGTTAGGGATTACAAAACTCGTCAGGCTGGTGGCACCTTGAAAGGAAAGGACCCCAATACTGGTAACGGTGTAGGGGATAACGACGCTCGTCACGGTGGTATTGTTCGCAAAGGCATTATCTCCAATGCCAACAACAGTCACGCCGCCGATCGTCGAAGGAATAATCACAGCGCCACCGCTGCCTATATAGCTGGTGATAACTCCGGTCGTGGAATTAAAGTTAAAGTCGCTAGCTGGTGAAGGAGCAATTCCATTATTTTCGAAAGCACCAATACTGGGCGTGGTGGAAGATCGTGTATAGCCGCGTTGATCCAAGCCATATACAGGTGCTGCATTACTGATGGAAGCATCTCCGGCACCAATGGCGGGGCTGCCAGCACCGAGTGCCATGGTGAAGGTAGGGCCGCCGTTATCTTGTAGAGGCCCAAGAAGGGGATCGGCTGCGATAGCGCCACCTAGGGATCCATCTTCCACAAGGTTGTTGGTATTAGTACCGATATTTCCGGCGCCATTGTAATCACCACCACTAGTGCTGTTGGCGATAATGGTGTTGGCGATGTTAAGGGTGCCGTTGGGGAAATAGATTCCACCACCGTTGTTGGTTGCAGAATTTCCAGAAAGGGTGGAATTAGTGACGGTGAAGGTGCCGTTTGAATGGTTAAAAATTCCACCACCGTTAACAGTGGCGGTATTGCCGTACAAAGTGGAATTGGAAAGAATTACCGTGCCACCGGTATTGGCGATGCCAGCACCTCCGGCGGAAGTATTGCCCGATATGGTAGAATTAGTGATGTTAAGATTGCCGGATCTGTAGTTCCAGAGTGCGCCTCCGGCTTGGCTAATAGAAGAATTACCTAAAAAAGTGGAGTTTGAAACGTTTAGAGTTCCGTTATTGTAAAGCCCGCCACCCCCGGCTGCAGTATTGCCTGAGATGATAGAACCAGAGACAGCAAGAGTGCCTTGGTTATTAAAGGCGCCGCCATTGCCAGAAGTATTATTTGCCCCGGTAACGGTCACGCCGGAGATGGTGAAATCAGCACCTGTATTGATGGTGAAAATACTAAAGTTGCCTTGGTTACCACTGATAATAAGCGAGGAAGCGCCCAAGCCGTTAATGGTAAGAGTGCCTGAGGTTGATGCATTTAAGATGTTTGGTAATGCTGTGGTTAAGGTAATGGTGTAAGGGCTGGTGCCGGAAGCGAAATTGAAATTAATGATATCATCGACTGCGGAAGCGTTGGCATCGATAATAGCTTGTCGAAGCGAACCAGCACCTGAATTTGCAGTGGTAGTAACCATGATGGTAGCAGCATTAAATTCATATGCGCCAATACTGGGTAGGGTGGAAGATCGTATATAGCCGCGTTGATCTAGCCCATTTACAGGTGCTGCATTACTAATGGTTGCATCTCCGGCGCCAATGGCGGGGCTGCCAGCACCGAGTGCCATGGTGAAGGTAGGGCCGCCGTTATCTTGTAGAGGCCCAAGAAGGGGATCGGCTGCGATAGCGCCACCTAGGGATCCATCTTCCACAAGGTTGTTGGTATTAGTACCGATATTTCCGGCGCCATTGTAATCACCACCACTAGTGCTGTTGGCGATAATGGTGTTGGCGATGTTAAGGGTGCCGTTGGGGAAATAGATTCCACCACCGTTGTTGGTTGCAGAATTTCCAGAAAGGGTGGAATTAGTGACGGTGAAGGTGCCGTTTGAATGGTTAAAAATTCCACCACCGTTAACAGTGGCGGTATTGCCGTACAAAGTGGAATTGGAAAGAATTACCGTGCCACCGGTATTGGCGATGCCAGCACCTCCGGCGGAAGTATTGCCCGATATGGTAGAATTAGTGATGTTAAGATTGCCGGATCTGTAGTTCCAGAGTGCGCCTCCGGCTTGGCTAATAGAAGAATTACCTAAAAAAGTGGAGTTTGAAACGTTTAGAGTTCCGTTATTGTAAAGCCCGCCACCCCCGGCTGCAGTATTGCCTGAGATGATAGAACCAGAGACAGCAAGAGTGCCTTGGTTATTAAAGGCGCCGCCATTGCCAGAAGTATTATTTGCCCCGGTAACGGTCACGCCGGAGATGGTGAAATCAGCACCTGTATTGATGGTGAAAATACTAAAGTTGCCTTGGCTTGCATCAATGGTAAGCGAGGAAGCGCCTAGGCCATTGATCGTTAAGGTGCCTGCGGTGCCTGCACCAACAACTGCGTTAGCATCAATGATATTTGGTAAAGCTGTGGCTAAGGTAATGGTATAAGGGCTGGAACCAGTTAAGTTGAAGCTGATTTGATCATTACCTGCGGTGGTGTTGGCATCAATTATAGCTTGCCGAAGCGAACCAGCACCTGAATCTGAATTGTTTATAACCGTGATGATATTTACACCATTATATTCATAGGCACCGATGCTAGGTGCAGTGGTAGAACGTGCATAGCCGCGTTGATCCAAGCCGTTAATCGGTGCCGCATTACTTACAGTTGCATTACCAGCGGCAATGGCAGGGCTGCCAACACCTAAGGCCATGGTGAAGGTGGGGCCACCATTGTTTGCTAGGGGGCCAAGGAGGGGATCGCCGGTGATCGAGCCGCCTAGGGATCCATCTTCCACAAGGTTGTTGGTACTAATCCCTCCGGCCCCGCTGCCGGCGTAATCTCCACCGCTGGTGCTATTAGCAATAATGGTGTTGGTAATATTCAGGGCGGTGGAGTTAACGCGATTGTAAATACCGCCGCCTTTTTGAGCAGAATTGCCGGAGATGGTGGAATTGGTAATGGAAATGGTGGCAAGGACACTATTATAAACACCGCCGCCATTTCTCCCGGCAGAATTCCCAGAGATGGTGGAATTGGTGATGGTACTGATGCCGCCATTAAGTATGCCGGCGCCGAAGTCTCCATTATTGTTTGAGATGGTTGAATTATTGAGGATGAGAATGCCGCTAGCATTGTTGAAGATGCCGGCACCGTAGTCGGCCTTATTGCCAGAGAGGGTGGAATTAGTAATAGTGAGGGTGCCATCGTTATAAAATGCACCACCAACGGTAGAAACATTATTATTTGCACCCGAAACAGTCACCCCTGAGATGGTTAAATCACCACCGGTATTAATGGTGAAAATACTAAAGCCACCTTGGCTTCCATCAATAGTAAGCGAAGAAGAACCAAGGCCGTTAATGGTAACAGTGCCTGCGGTGCCTGCACCAACAGTGCTGCTGGCATCAACGATATTGGGTAATGCGGTGGCTAAAGTAATGGTGTAAGGGCTTGTGCCGGAAGCGAAATTGAAATCAATCGTGTCGTTGCCTGCGGTGGTGTTGGCATCGATAATAGCCTGTCGAAGCGAACCAGCACCTGAATCTGAATCGTTTACAACCGTAAAGGTAGCAGGAACAACTCTTTCTTCTAGGCCAAGGAGTTCTAGCTTACGGCGAACCCCCTTTTTTAATGCTGTTTTGGATTTAAAAAGATTCTTGAAAGCATTTAAAAACATCGGGGAGATTTCCTCTAATCAAAAGCAGTTTAACTGCACTGAGGTAAAAAATAAGGAATCAGAAGCATTATTGGTACAAATCAAGCACCAAATAAAACATAAAATAACGTGAGTTAACACTATCTGATAAAAAAAAGGTGTCAATCCTAATAACGGAAGCCTTTGCCTATCTCTCCTATTTTAAACAGACGATTGGACAAGAATGCAGAAGATTAGCCACGGATTTACACAGAATTACATGGAAGGAAGTAGAAGCAGAAGATTAGCCACGGAAAGAAGACCAAGCAGAGGCAGAAGCATTGCCACGGATTTACACGGAATTTCACGGAAGGAAGCAGAAGAATAATTAGCGACGGTTGCACTCATCCCTTAGGTGCATAATCTAAAGGTTCAATTGGAGTAGTTGCAGTGGGGCTTCCCCATCGCAACTACTCTGTCTTTAAACAAGCTCATATTAATTAATGTGAAGTAAAAGAAAGAATAAGAAAAAGGCGCGGGGCGAGCACCAGCGGATTGACATCCGCCGCTCAATAAGAAAAGTGGGCTTAAGGGAATTAAATAAAAGTGGTGGAGGTTGGGGGAAGTAAAAGCCCATGGACTGCGTTCCGTGGGTCTCTTCTTTTTGAATGATGAGAGTTAGAAAGTCAGCCCCACCCAGCGCAGTGGGCGGGCTTGAAGGCATTGATAAGAGGGTTGGGAGTTGGGGGAAGTAAAAGAAAGAATAAGAAAAAGGCGAGGGGCGAGCACCAGCGGATTTACATCCGCCGCTCAATAAAAAATGGTGGGCTTAAAGGCATTAAATAAAGGGGGACGAGAAGAAATATATACAATATAAATTGTTTCAATGAATTGATTAAAGAGACAAGAAGTTGAATGCAAAATACAATGCGGATGTAGCGCTTTTAACTGATCACAGGTATGAATCCATGGTGGCCTTACCTGGCGATTGGTACCTCGGCAACATCCTTGAAGATGATGGGTTGCTTCAAAAGGCACTACAAAATCAAGGGTTTTCATCTCTAAGGGTGGATTGGGCTCGTAAAGATGTGGATTGGTCGCAGTTCAAGTGCGTAGTTTTTCGCACAACGTGGGATTACTTTGATCGCTTTAAAGAATTCTCTCAATGGCTTAACGCCATAAGCAGCCAAACCAAATTATGTAATCCGTATTCCATTATCAAATGGAACATGGATAAGCACTACCTTAAGGATCTTGAATTAAAAGGGATTCCTGTGACGCCTTCACGGTTTATCGAAAAAGGTAGCACGATAAATATTGAGGATGAGATTTCAAAGTCGGGGTGGAAAGAATTGGTGATCAAGCCATGTGTATCTGGAGCTGCAAGGCACACTTACCGGGCGAATAAGTTGAATGCCAAAGAGGTTGAAGCCGTGGTGAATGAACTACTAGCGCAGGAATCGTTTGTGTACCAACCTTTTTTGGAAAGCATTTTAACCCAAGGTGAAGATACGCTGATGCTTTTTGATGGAAAATATTCTCATGCGATTCGAAAACTTGCAAAACCCGGGGATTTTCGGGTTCAGGATGATCATGGCGGGACAGTGCATGACTACCAACCCGATACCGAGCAAATTGAGTTTGCAGAAAAAGCGATGGCTGTTTGCAACCCGCTACCTAGCTATGGCAGAGTAGATATGGTTCGGGATAATCAGGGGAAATTAGCGCTGATGGAATTGGAAATGATCGAGCCTGAATTGTGGCTGCGAAAACACCCCCCTTCTGCAATGTTATTTGCAGAATCAATTGCAAGAATCGTGAAAGGTTAAGGTATTACGGCGCCATTAAAGAGCGCTCAGGGCTTTCAGACCATCTTTTGCTATCATTACCTAGCATTTGCAAGCGCTTTTGAAAGCAAATTATCTTAATTCGAGGCCGGGCCACGCTTTATCCTTGACCATGAATAACCCATCCAAGAATTGTTTTAATTATTATTCTTTGAGCACTTTTAACTTGAAGAAACACCTCTTTTATTGAGAATAGTGAGGGTAGTTTCTCAAGAGTTAATTTCATGAGTTCGGCATCTTCTGACAAAGATCAAAAGGTATCCAAAGAATGGACACCCCGCATGTGGCAGGGTTGCATCTTTCATTCTTGGATCCGGATGCTTGCCAAAAACCACTTCCTCATGCATCCCAGCAAGCTTTATATTGGCTGCAATATTACTGCTATCAGCACGCTTCATTTAGGGCTAAGGTTGTTGCAAAAAGGGTTGTACGGCACAATTCCCGAGAATACGCAACTCAAACAACCGCCTGTTTTTATCATTGGGCATTGGCGAACCGGTACGACTTTACTGCATGAACTGCTAATCTTAGATCCTAGGCATAATTTCCCGAATACTTATCAATGCCTTGAGCCCAATCATTTTCTTTTGACTGAAAAGTTTTTCAAAAAATATTTCAATTTTCTACTGCCATCACGCAGACCGATGGACAACATGGAAGCCGGTTGGGATAAGCCACAGGAAGATGAATTCGCCCTTTGCATGATGGGCCAACCTTCGCCTTACCTTGATGTAGCATTCCCCAATAATCGGCCAATCGATAAGGATGCTTTTGAAATAGCTAGTTTGCCAAAGCATAAAAGAGAAGCTTGGAAGCAGAATTTCAAGCGGTTTCTTTCTGAATTGACGTACAACGACAGCCGTAGGTTGGTGCTAAAATCCCCCACGCATACAGCTAGGATTCAAACTTTATTAGAATTATTTCCTGATGCACGGTTCATTCATATCGTGCGTGATCCTTATGTGGTTTTCCCCTCAACCGTGAACTTGTGGAAATCGCTTTATGATACGCATGGCATGCAAACCCCCAACTATAAGGGCATAGAGGAGAAGGTTTTTTCGGAATTTAATATTCTGTACAACTGTGTGGATAGGGATAAATCGCTGCTGAAACCCAATCGATTCATTGAATTGCGATACGAAGATTTAATTCAAAACCCCTTCCCCATTATCGAAAATATCTATCAACAATTGGAACTAGGTGACTTTTCGATGGCAGCCCCTCATGTTCAACGCTATCTTGATAATCGGAAAGATTACAAAACCAACAAGTACAAGCCCCTTGAGCCACGCTTGCTTGAATTGATCAACGAACGCTGGGGCAAGGTTATAGATCGCTATGGCTACCCACGAAGGGAAGCAGGGGCTTCGGTGTTGGAATAGTTTCTTTTTTGGTTTTAATTATTACTCAAGTGAATAGGGGATTTTATAATGGGTCGAACGGTAACGTTTAAGAATGAAGCAAAAAACTTGGTAGGCACAGAAATCAAAGTGGGCGATAAGGCCCCAGATTTTAATTGCTTAATTGGCCTTGATGTCAACACTTTAGCCCACACTGGTGCAAAGCCAAGGTTATTTAGCGTAGTCCCATCTTTGGACACAGGCGTTTGCAGCATGCAGACCAAAAAGTTCGAATCAGAGTTGGCAGATGTGAGTGATAAAATCTCTACTTATACCGTAAGCTTGGATCTTCCTTTTGCCCAGAAGCGTTTTTGTGGCGCTGAAGGTATCAGCCATATGCAAACTCTTTCCGATTGCCATAATCATTCTTTTGGCAAGAATTATGGTGTTTTGTTGGAAGGGCTACCTTTGCCTTTGTTGACCCGAGCCGTTTTTGTGGTCGACGCCCACGGCAAAGTAGTACACGCAGAATATGTGCCTGAAGTAACCAATCATCCAAACTATGATGCAGCAATTGCAGCGCTTAAGAAGTGCCTGTAACTATATATTCTATAATGGTTTAGAGCTAAAGCACCTGGTTTTCCGGGTGCTTTTTGTTTTTTTAAGGTGGGTTAAGGCGGGTAATGATTGTGGCCTTTGGCAGAGCAAGGGGATTATTCCTGTAATACCAATTATGCCAGCGTATAGGATTAGAATTTCATCTGATCGCAAATCATTTTTGTTGCACCGGTTTTAATCTCGATTAACTTGAGTAAATCGGAAAAAAATAGGTAAAAAAGTCATGATTGATTCTGACTTTAAGGGTTTGGCAAAATAGCCCCTCCTATAATGTAATGGTTTTTGAAGTTGGTTATTTGGAGATTACGATGATGAATAATTTGCGCTCAAAGATTGCTTTTTCAACGCTGGCATTCCTAGCCCTTGGGCAAAACCCCGCCTCCGCTGCTTGGAATAATGTTTATCAGGTAAGCTGCAATACCGCCAAGGCGACCACTTCAACCTCGAATTATCAACCTGCGCCAACACCCTGCAATCTGCCCGGTTGCACCCAACAAATTTGCCAACAGCAAAATTGTTCAACCCGCTATGTGCAAAAATTCTACTACGAACCTGTAACCTCCTACGAATCTACTTCGTACTACGAACCTGTAACTTCCTACAAAACCAGCTATTACTACGAACCCGTTACTTCCTACAAAACCAGCTATTACTACGATCCTTCCCAATGTGGTTATCAGCAGATGGCAACACCTGTTACCAGTTATCAGTTGAAGGCGCAAAATTGCCCTGTAAATTCCTACATGCTAAGAACCGCTTTAAAGCCTGTGACAAGCTATAAACAGTCTTATTATTACGAGCCGCAAACCACTTGCTGCAATACTTCCGTGGGTGTACCTGTAATGCCCCAAGTTGCAGCCCCATGCACAACGCCTGTTGCGCCAATGGCTCCTGCAGCACCCGTACCGAATCCTAATATTGCTCCAGGCGTAAATGAACAACGCGCAACGCCTTCTCCTGCACCCGCAGCAGTAGCCCCAGGAATCAACGAAAACAGGGAACTTGCTCCTAATCCCACCAACAGCAGCAGATCTTCTGTAATCCCCGGGAAAACTGTTTCCCCTGTTATGCCTGCTCCTCAGGTTCCTTCTTCTGTTAGGTTGGATCGCATTGTTTCCTTAAAGGCAGCTTCCAATCTCCAAGGCAGTGTGGTTACCGCTAATCACCTTCCTGCTACTAACGCAAAGCTTTTTCTGGTTCACGAAACTGTCCGTGGATTAAAAGTAAATGTTAGCACCGATGCCAATGGCATGTTTTCCACTAATGTTGAGCCAGGCAACTGGTTGGTTTATCTTGCTGATGTTGATGGCAGGGCTGTTTTCCAAAAGCAGATCGAAGTTAAATCCTCCGAACTTCAGACGATGAAGCTAGTAAGCCGTTAATCTTTTCATCGATAGTTCTAATCAAATGCAGGGTGAAAACCCTGCATTTGTTCGTTTATACCTTCCTGTTTTACCTATTTTCACAGCATATGTGTTAAGTTGTTCCGATTATAATAATTGTAATTATTGTGCCTGTCCCTTCGCTTGGTTGGGTAGTTCTATTTAGCGCCTTTCATTCAATTGTTCTACCTCTATGGATCGATATGAATATTACGCAAGCGCATGGATGTGTTTGCTAAAAGTGGGAATAAAATTTTCTCTCTATGTTTTATTCCGCTCTCTACTTTTTTGTGTGAATGTGTTTTGAAAACGTAAGGATTACGAGAGGATTTTATCATGTGGACATCTTTATTTGTTAGTGGATTATTAGCAACTGCGCAAACCCCGCTAGAAAAACTAGCGATTCCAGTTGCCCCTGTTTCTGTTGTTCAAGCCCCTGCAGCTCCTAAAAGCGCAGCTCCTATGGCTCCTATGACCCCTGGCCAACAACCCATGGCTGAAGAAAAGAAAGAAGAAGAAGAAAAAGAAGAAGAAGCCCAAAAGTTTCTGCTTATGAGACTTCTTGATGGCCGTACCGGTGGCGAATTCCTTGATAAATCAGGGATCACCATCAAAGGTTATGCAGATATGAACTATACTGCATCCACTGCCAAGGGATCAAACCTTCCAATGGCGATGAACTATAAAGCTAACCAGTTCTTGCTTGAACAGAACTCGATTATCATCGAAAAAGCTGTTGATACCAAAGCCAATGAAAGAACTTGGGGCTTTACAATGATGGGTCTTCTTCCAGGTAGCGATTATCGCTTCACCTTGCAGAACAACCTTATGGATAGCCAGCTTACCGACAATAACGGACAGCCAAACACCTATGGTGTTGATGCTCCCCAGTTCTTTGTCGAAACCTACAATCCTAACCTTGCAAAAGGTGTGGACACCAAGGTAGGCCGATTCTACACCATCCTATTCAACGAAAGTATCGACCCCACCCAGAATAAACTGGTGAGTCGCGCACTTACTTTCATGAATAATCCCTTCACCCACACCGGTGTGCTTACTGCAACCAAATTGGATGATCGTTGGACAATGTACAACGGTTTGACATGTGGTGCAGATGTGTTCTTTGGACCTTCAGGAAAGGCTTCCTACCTTGGTGGTTTGAAGTGGGAATCTGAAGACGCTGGAACAAACTTCAGCTTGAACACCCAGCTTACCGACCCTAGCTTCAACCAGACCCAAGGTACTGCCAACACTTATGATGTGTTTGAAATTCAATTCAACCACAAAATCAATGATAAGTGGTATTTCACCTCGGATACCATGTACTCCTTCATCAACAATTGGGATACGAACGCAAATAGCTCACCAATCGTTGATAGGGATGGATTCCCTAAAGCTTACCAAGGTTGGGCTAACTGGTACGGTTTTGTTAACTACTTGACTTTCAATGTAACTGACAAGCTTTACACTACCAGCCGTGTTGAATTCTTTACCGATACCGAAGGCGTGAAGACTGGCTACCAAGGCCTCTACACCACCCTTACTCAGGGCATCACCTACAAGATGTACGATGAACAATTGTGGGTTCGTCCAGAGTTCAGGTATGACAACAACTCCACCTCGAAGGCTTACAACAACGATGGTAACCCATCTAATGGTTTGTTCACCTTCGCAATCGATGTGATCTTACGATACTAACATCGAAAGTGTGAGTAGTAAAAAGCAAGAGGCTCGGGGAAACCCGGGCCTCTTGTCTTTATTTATCAGATGGTTTCAATTACTTCAGGTTGGCCTTAATGGTATCAAGAACAAATCATAAGCCCTCAGGTTCTCCCACCCTAACCATAGATTTGCAAAGTTATCCCCATTACAATCTTAGTTGCTTTAATTCGATTCATCCATCTGTATGGTCGATAAGAAGTATAGGAATATCCTCCTTACTTTGTTTTTACATGTTGTTACATAATTTAAGGCTGCGGAAGGGCGTTTGTCTTGTTGCTATCTTTGTTCATCACCGGATTATTAGCAACTGCGCAAGCACCGTTGGAAAATCCTGCAATTCAATTTACTCCTGCTCCCATGGTTCGAGCGCCTGACAGTGTAACCCCCGTGGTTGAAGAAAAACAAGAAGAAGATGCCCAAAAGTTTCTGCTTATGAAGCTTCTTGACAACCGTTCGAGTGGCGAGTTCCTTGATAAATCAGGGATCACCATCAAAGGTTATGCAGATATGAACTATACTGCATCCACTGCCAAGGGTTCAAACCTTCCAATGGCGATGAATTATAAAGCCAACCAGTTCTTGCTCGAACAAAACTCGATCATCATTGAGAAAGCTGTTGATACCAATGCCAAGGAAATGACCTGGGGGTTTACCGTAATGGGCATTCTTCCTGGTAGTGATTATCAATTCACAATGCAAACCAACCTGATGGATAGCCAGCTTACCGACAATAACGGGCAGCCTAATACCTATGGCGTTGATGCTCCTCAGTTCTTTGTCGAAACCTACAATCCTAACTTTGCTAAAGGTTTGGATACGAAGGTGGGCCGTTTCTATACCATCCTTTTCAACGAAAGCATCGACCCCACCCAAAATAAACTAGTGAGCCGCGCACTTACTTTCATGAATAATCCTTTCACCCACACCGGTGTTCTTACTGCAACCAAACTTGATGATCGTTGGACATTTTACAACGGTTTAACATGCGGTGCAGATGTGTTCTTTGGACCTTCAGGCAAAGCCTCTTATCTTGGCGGTTTGACTTGGACATCGGAAGACGATGGAACCAACTTCAGTTTCTACACTCAGCTTACCGACCCAAGTTTCAATAGTTCACAAGGTACTGCCGACACTTTTGATGTGTTTGAAATCCTGTTCAATCATAAGATCAATGATAAATGGTCTTTCACTTCGGATACCATGTATTCCTTCATCAACAATTACAATTCGGCTGTCGCAAAAATCCCGCTTATTTCAACCATTGTTAATGGTAATCAACCCCCGACGAATTACCAAGGTTGGGCTAACTGGTACGGCTTTGTTAACTACTTGACTTACAATATAACTGACAAGCTTTCTACCACCAGCCGTGTTGAATTCTTTACCGACACCGAAGGTGTAAGAACTGGCTACACCGGCCTCTACACTTCCCTTACCCAGGGTATCACCTACAAAATGTACGAAGAACAATTGTGGGTTCGTCCTGAGTTCAGGTATGACAACAACTCCACATCGAAGGCTTACAACAACGATGGAACCCCATCTAATGGTTTGTTCACCTTCGCAATCGATGTGATCTTACGATACTAACATCGAAAGTGTGAGTAGTAAAAAGCAAGAGGCCCGGGTTTCCCCGAGCCTCTTACTTATTTATAAGTTTGTCGTTAATTACTTCAGGTTGGCCTTAATGTAATCAAGAACTTCCTGAGGATGAGCATCAGGCTTTACCGTGGTGTAGATTTTCTTTACTACGCCTTCCTTATCGATCACATAAGTGTAACGTGAAGCCATGCCGGATTTACTGAGTGCGCCGAAAGCTGTGGTCACTTTCTTTTCAGGATCAGCAAGCAATGGGATTTCTAGCTTCTCTTTTTCAACAAACTTCTGTTGCAATTCTAGGGTATCAGTGCTGATACCAAAAACAACAGTATCAAGTGCGGCAAATTTTTCAGCAAGACCGCTGAAACCGCACGATTCCTTGGTTCAGCCACCAGTCATGGCTTTGGGATAGAAGAAGAGAACGACATTCTTCTTACCTTTGAAATCAGCCAAATTAACTTTAGCGCCCTTGGTTTTGGAAGCTGCGCTTAATTCCACCATGGGGGCAGGCTTGCCTTCTTCCACTTTATCTGCTGCGATTGCCATCACAGTTACTCCTAAAATCCCTGCGAGGGATAACAAAAATCTCCTCATTTACTTCTCCTGATTTTGTTGAACAAAAGGTAGGACCACAGAAATTGATCTTCTTACAAAAAAGAAGTCTTGGCAAGATAGTAATGCTAGAAATTTATAAGGTAGGCATAAAAAAAGCTGCCATGCCTGGGAAACGCATGACAGCTTAAATATAAAACAAACAGAATGAGGGTTATTTGCCACCACTTACTGCTTTTAAAGCATCGTCCACTTCTTTGATAAGAGGAGCAATGGTTTTGGTAAGATCATCCGTTTGGTTAACACCTTGAAGGATGAGCTTTGGGTTGGCTCGCTTGCGCATTTCTGCAAACGCAACTGGGATCTCTGCCGCGATCTTCTTCTCAATGATTTCTGCGGTGATCTTCTCGCGCACCGATTCCAAATTAATGGTTGTATCTGCAGGGATGCGCTTGTCACATTTCACAATGATCAATCCTTCAGGGGTGCCAATCACAGGGCTAACTTCATTAGGTTGAAGAGCGAAGGCAGCTTTTTCAAGCTCATCGTTCCCCGTGGTGTTTCTTGCAATAGGCCTAATTTTTCCAGCAGTTGCAGCAAGGGAAGAACTTTTCTGATTCTTCGCTGCCTTGTGGAATTCTTCTTCGGAATCTCTTAATCTGGGGTAATCAGAAAGTACTGCTCGTTCAAAACCTTTTTCATACATCACAATTCTACATTCAACTTTTTCACCATAGTACGCTTCAAATGCTTTCTTAACATCTTCATCGGTTACCTTGACTCTGGAACGAACCAACTTGCTCAACATCAATTTTGGACGAATCACATCTTCTTTCCATTCATAAAGGTTCTTGCGATAATTTTTAAGCACCTTGTCTACAAATGTCTTGCGATCAACATTCAGGCCCTTCAAATCTTCGGAAAGGGAGTTTTCAACTTCCGCCGCGGTGACTTCGATACCAACCTTTCGGCATTCGTTATCGATAATCTTTTTATTGCAAAGCAAGTCGAGCCTTTCGGTGCCGTAACGAGCGATAAGATATTCGCCCAACTCTTCACGGGTTATCGGCGTATTGTCGTAAATATAAGCAACAACTCTGCTGGAATAATCAGAGTTGGTGGAAGGTATGTTTGAAGTTTGAAGTGATTTAGGCAAGGATGCGGGGGAGGTTGTTTGCTTTGCCTCGGTTTTTACCTGGGGTGTTTCCGCAGCAGCTTTTGGCTGGGGGACTTTTTTTAATACAAGCATTGCGGTAAGGGCAACACCAAGGGTTAATACACCTAAGCCGATGCGTTTTTGCCAATCAGTTTTCGATGAAAAATTTGATTCACTATTCATGGGTCTTGCCTCCGTGCAATGGTCTAAATTTGGGAGCGTCCATTCCCCCGCATATGTATTTATAACTTTTATTTGTCCAGAGAAGCAATACCGACTAGGAAAGAGAACTTGAAATGTAAAAAGCAAACACTTGCATTCTGATTTTATGTAATTATCATGCTTACCAAGGCTGGTTTTTCAAGGTAAACTACCAAGGCATCGTATTCTCCCATTTTAATTTGAGGTGTTTAGCATGGCTGTGACAGGAAAAAAGACTGCGAAAAAGGTTACGACTCCAAAAATCAAGCAAACCAAGCTTTTGATCAACAACAAATGGGTTGATCCGGTTGAAGGCGGAAACTTTAAAACCTACAACCCCGCAACAGGCGAAGTCATCGCAAAAGTTGCCGAGGCCTCCGCCAAGGATGTTGATCTTGCAGTAAAAGCCGCGCGCAAGGCGCTTGAATCTGGCCCTTGGGCAAGGATGGATGCAGCAGATCGTGGCAAACTCATGTTTAAGCTTGCAGATCTCATCGAAAAAAATGCCGAAGAACTTGCTGTTCTCGAATCTTACAACTGTGGCAAAACTATTACGGATGCCCGAGGCGATTTGGTGGGCACCATTAACACCCTGCGTTATTACGCCGGCTGGGCCGACAAGATCGAAGGTCGTACTGTTCCTGTTCGTGGAAAATTCCTCTCCTATACCCTGCGCCAACCGGTTGGCGTCATCGGCCAGATCATCCCTTGGAACTTCCCTCTCCTTATGCTTGCTTGGAAGTGGGGACCAGCACTTGCCTGCGGTAATACGATTGTGCTAAAGCCCGCAGAGCAAACTCCGCTTACAGCGCTTCGTGTTGCAGAACTTGCAATTGAAGCGGGCTTCCCTGCCGGGGTTATCAACATCGTTAATGGCTTTGGTGAAACCGCAGGTAATGCACTTGTGATTCACCCAGGCGTTGACAAGATTGCTTTCACCGGCCATGTTGAAACCGCAAAGATCATTCAGAAAAAAGCTGCAGATACTTTAAAGCGAACCACCTTTGAACTTGGAGGCAAAAGTCCTAATGTGGTGTTTGCTGATTGTGATCTTGAGCAAGCAGTGGAAGGTGCATTCCATGCAATCTACTTCCATTGTGGCCAGTGCTGCACTGCAGGAAGCAGACTTTTCGTCGAACAAAAGATTCAAAAAGAATTTGTTGAACGACTCGCTGCAAAAGCTAAACAACGAAAGATGGGCGATCCATTGGATGAAGCCACCCAACAGGGACCGCAGGTTTCTCAAGAACAACTTGATAAAATCCTGCATTATGTAGCCCTTGGCCAACGCGAAGGCGCAAAGTTGGTCACAGGCGGACAACGCAAGGGTGCCAAGGGTTACTTCATCGAACCAACCATCTTTGATGGCGTGCGAGACGAAATGGCCATTGCCCGGGATGAAATCTTTGGCCCAGTGGTCAGCGTTCTGCCCTTCAAGGATATGGACGAAGTGGTTGCTCGTGCCAAC
This sequence comes from Gemmataceae bacterium, assembly GCA_044337875.1. GTDB lineage: Bacteria > Planctomycetota > Planctomycetia > Gemmatales > Gemmataceae > UBA969. Next base: position 315,449 of record JBIIMS010000003.1, on the reverse strand, counting down.
GATACTTTCTACGGCCTTGCAGCAGGTGTTTGGACCAAGAACATTGATAAGGCACACAATTACGCTGCTGCAGTAAAGGCCGGCACAGTGTGGGTCAATTGCTACCACATCGTAGATACCACGACTCCGTTTGGCGGATTCAAGATGTCTGGCCAGGGCCGCGAAAACGGCGAAGAAGCGCTTCATCACTACACCGAAACCAAAACGGTGACAGTAAATCTTGCCTAGTATTTAATAATGCAAAAGGGTCGGGTGTGTTTAAACACCTCCGGCCCTTTTTTATTGATTCAAGTAAAGTTCGAACGACTTAGATTTTTTTATAAATCGAGATCGGTTGGTCCTTCCCTTTCACCATCGTGGGGGGCATGCTTTCGAATTGGTCTTTAAGATTTGCATCCAAATTATCGTAGACGCTTTGCGAAATCAGCAGGCTGGTGCCAAACTCTTTGTTCAGACTTTCAATTCTTGATGCGGTATTCACGATATCGCCAATTACGGTGTATTCTTTTCGTGTATTAGTGCCCATTACCCCTGCAACCATAGGGCCGTAATTAATACCAATGCCCAGATTTACATTTTCACCTAATCTAGAGACATTAAACAACTGTAACTTTTCAAAAATTCCAATAGAACAGATGACTGCTGAATTGCATGAGTTGGGAAGGCCAAGAGGCGCGCCAAAAACAGCCATAAAGCCATCCCCCAGAAATTTATTTACAATGCCTCCAGCTTTTTCAACCTCTGCAACCGTGAAGTTAAACACCTGATTCAGGAAAGCCACCGCATCTTCCGGAGCCATAGTGGAAGATCGATGGGTGAAGTTTCGGATATCCATGAAAAGAACCGAAGCATTGACATTATCCCCACCTATTTTTAAATCTTTGGATACAATCTGATCCGCTACATCTTTGGATACGAACCTGCCAAAGATATCCTGCAGCCTGATTTTTTCAAAAGCCACAGCCATGGCTGATTCAATCATTTTCCTTAAGAGCAAAGCAATTGTTCCCATGATGAAGCCGGAAAGTAAAATTTCTGCAATGCCCCAAGATTCTTCCAGAAACTGTTTGTCCACTTCGCAAAATAACAAGATCAAGATTAGTAAGAGGATTCTTCCCATACTTGCAATAAGGGCGGCATAAAAACAAAGCCAGAAACGCAGGTAAAGAATACTTAGCAGCATGAATGGTATATGCTCGATTAAATACACATTGGTATAGGCTTTTTCTAATGGCAGGTGCAAGGCTTGAATTAAGATGCAAACGAATGGGATGGAGGCTTCAACTGTAATAGTTAAAACCTTATAAAAATTGGGTTCGATTTCCTGGAGGGCTTGATACATTAAACGCTTTTTTTGATACCATACTTCGTATCCAAAAAAAACCAAGACACTGACTATCAACTCAACCAGATAAATTATGATTTTCGTAGAAGGGTTTTCATACTTCTCCATTTCCACTAAGAAATAAGTTGAATCCAGAAAGAGAAATACAACGGCTATCAATTGCACCAATCGAAAACGCATTGCAATAACAAAATCTTTCCCCTTCCAAGTTGCTCCTAAAGTTGGAGTTGCAACATAACCAGAATACTTGAAAAGAATTTTGGTCAAATTTGAATTCACTGCCATTTTCTCAAGGGCTTTTGATAAATTTGAGTGTGGATTATTATTGTTATCCATGTTTTACCTGTTAGTTTTACTAATAAGTTATGCGATTATGGTAGGGAAACAAAATGAAAATACTCGACTCCCTAAATACCCCGGTAACCCGTGAAAGATATGCCTTGGTTGGTATCTCTCTTATGCTGCTTAAGTATGCCATCGATATTTTAGTCGCTTGGGTATTCTTTGATAAATTCTGGTCCCCAAGAAAGTATATCATATGGCCCGATGGTGATACAGTCACCCTTTTCAACCTAGGTCCAGAAGAACGCATTTTTGGCCTGACCATGCTGGCTCTTTCCATTCCATTTATCATCATAGGCACCGTGATGACTTTTCGCAGATTACTAAGTGCGGATCTTCCCCGAGCATTGGTTGTCCTGTTTTTTATACCGGTCTTGAATCTTTTTTTGATTGGGTTGCTTTGCCTTTTACCCGCCAAGGTTGCTTCCTCATTAGAGCAAGTGACCATCCTTGAAACGCCCACTCCCAAATTAGTCGCTCCTACTTGGGGAGTAATTTTCAGATCCACAGTGGTTTCCTGCATGATCACTGTTCCCCTTGCATTTTTTGGGGCCAATATCCTGCAAAATTATGGGTTTGGCCTATTCATCGGATTACCCTTTGCTCATGGATTTTTCTCTGTTCTTTCTTTTGGTTGGCATAACCCCCAACCTTTTGGGAGCTGCTTGAAGGTAGGGTTTTATTCCAGTGTTCTGGCGTTTCTGCTGCTCTTCTTTTTAGCAATTGAAGGTGCAATTTGCCTGATCATGTTTATCCCCATGGGCTTGGTGCTTTCTCTTCTTGGATGTGTATTAGGGTATTTGGTACAACGCAGGCCATCTTCCCAAACAGCATTTCCGCTACTGCTATTGCTTCAAGTCCCAGGCTTGCCCCTGTTAATGGGAATGGAACAAATCCTGCAAGATGCCTCCCCTACTCGAGAGGTGATCAGCGGGATTGAAATTAATGCTCCACCCGAAAAAGTGTGGACCCAGGTGATTGCGTTTCCCCCAATTCCAGAGGCCAACAGGCATTGGATGTTTCTTACCGGAATCGCGTATCCGATTAGGGCAGAAATCGAAGGCAAGGGTGTGGGGGCAGTCAGGAACTGCATTTTTTCGACTGGCCCTTTTGTCGAGCCCATCACCCGGTGGGATGAACCCAATAGGCTTTCATTTGATGTCACCAGCCAACCATGCCCCATGAAGGAATGGAGCCCCTACAACATTCACCCGCCACACCTCGACCATCATTTGATGAGTAAAAAAGGCGAATTCAGACTGATTCGCTTAGAGGGTAATCGCACCCGATTAGAGGGCAGCACTTGGTATTCCAATAACATGTGGCCCAATGGCTACTGGGGGATATGGTCGGATGCGGTCATCCACGGAATTCATCTGCGTGTGCTGGATCACATCCGTACTGAAGCAGAAAAGTTATAATAAAGATCTTAGTAATTTAGTCTAAACTAAGAATTTAATTTCTTAACAAGTACGAGGGAGTTTCTGCCACTTTTATCGTACTTCTCTTTCCGAGACAAAGGCAACATATCTGGAGAACCGGGCAGGAACCCGCCTTTTTGCTGGAAAAAGTTGATCGCCTGCGTGGATAGGCAGAACAATTCCTGCATGCCTGCTGCTTTTGCAAGCGATTCCCCATACTGCATGAGTTTGGTTCCAACCCCTTGGTTTTCATGGCGTGGGTCGACACATAAGCAAGCCAACTCGGCTTTCTTCTCTGCAGGGAAAAAGTGTAGCGCAGCGCAACCCGTTGGGTTTTTATCCACTTCAAACACAAAGAATTCATCCACCTGTTTTTCGATTTCCGCACGAGTTCTGCTGATCAACTCATCGTTGGCAATAGAATTGCGTATCAACGAATGAATCGCACGGGTATCTTTCTTTTGCGCTTTGCGAATCGCAACATATTCGTTGGCATGAATCAGCGTGCCTATTCCTTCGTTGGAAAATACCTCTGCAAGCAATCCTTCCTCCACCTGACCATCTATAAGGTGAACCCGGGGCACGCCCCCCCGAATTGCTTTAATCGCCTGCTCGATTTTTGAAACCATTTGGCCAGTAATATCATCGCGTTGCTTTTTGAGTATCTGCTCCGCATCATCCACGGAAATCTGCCTGACAAAGGATTCTTTATGGTCGTTCTTTTTGGCCTTCTGAATAACCAGCCCAGCTTGGGTTGTCAGATAAATCAGTTTCACCGCCTGCAGCGCCCTTGCAACCTCGGATGCAACTATATCGGAATTTAAACGAAAACTGTGCCCTTCCCCATCACACCCAATCGGTGGGATTACTGGAACAATATCCTGCTTCAATAATGAATTTAACAACACCGTATCGATTCTTTCGACCCTTCCTGTGTGCTGTTGATCAATGCCTTGAAGTATTCCTGCGGGGTGCGCAACGATGGAATTACTTACCGAGGCCTTAAGATCGGAGGTGGATAAACCTTCCAGAAGTTCGTGGGAGACCCGGCTGGCAGCCAACAGGCTTAAATCCAAAGTATCCGCGTCGGTAATCCCCGTGCCATCTAGATTTGATGGTTTTTTGCCCATGACTTCTGCAAGCTTTAATATCTGGTGGGCAGCACCATGAACCAACACCACTCCGATGTTCAAACTGCGCAAAAGGGCTATATCCAAAAGAATATTGCGAAAGTTTTCACTTTCCACCACGATACCATCCAACGCAATTACGAAGGTTCTATCCCGAAAGCGGGGTACATAACGCAAAATATCTCGTAGCTTCGTAAGTTGATGGATCATTTAAAATTCCCGTTAAACATTATCCTATCGTTGCACCAGCACACATTCCTTCCTAGAATACTAGTTACAAATGTAACCAAGTGGGCTTTCAAGGCAAAGCCCTGTTTATTCCAAGGAGAAGGAATGGCGGAAAAAGTTGTCATCATCGGTTCTGGCCCTGCTGGTTGGACTGCTGCAATTTACGCAGCCCGGGCCAACCTTCAACCTATTGTTTTTGAAGGCGCCATCACCGAAGAAAACCGTATTAAAGGTACTCTTCCGCTGGGCCAACTCGCCCTTACTACCGAAGTTGAAAACTTTCCAGGGTTTCCTTCAGCAAGTTTGCATCAGTTCTTAGAAACCGCCCTGCCCGAAGATCGCAGGCCTTTCTGGGTATTAGACAAGAAAAGCCAACCAGGCCATGGCATCACAGGCCCCGAACTTATGGATCTTATGCGTCAGCAGGCGCTTAATTTCGGTACCCGCATCATTACTGATGATATCACCCATGTTGATTTTTCTAAGAAACCCTTCCGTATCACTTCCTTGGAAGGAAACACAGTTGAGGCTATGTCGGTGATTATTTCTACAGGGGCCCGAGCCAACTACCTTGGCCTTCCCACGGAAGATAACTTTAAAAACCGGGGTGTTTCCGCCTGTGCGGTATGCGATGGCGCCCTGCCCCGATTCCGCAATAAACCTCTGGTTGTTGTGGGTGGGGGTGATTCTGCCCTTGAAGAGGCTTCCTACCTCAGTAAATTTGCAAGTGTTGTTTATCTGGTACATCGCCGAGATAAACTCCGAGCCAGCAAAATCATGCAAGATAGGGCCCTAGGCAACCCTAAAATCAAGCCTTGCTGGAATAGTGCGGTCGAAGAAGTCTTGGGCAATGATAAAGATGGCGTTACCGCAGTTAAACTTAAAAATCTTGTTACTGGGAAAATCGAAGAACTGGCTGCCAGCGGCATGTTTGTCGCTATTGGCCATACCCCTAACACCGATTTCCTTAAAGGGCAGTTGGAATTAGATGATAAAGGCTATATTGTTTGGCAAAAGCCTGCCCGAACTAATACCAGTGTGGAAGGTGTTTTCGCCTCTGGGGATGTTGCAGATAGCTACTATCGGCAGGCAATTACTGCAGCCGGAAGTGGCTGTATGTCCGCATTAGATGCAGAGCGATGGTTGGCAGAACACGGAGAACTTTAGTTTTTGGGTTGACCTTTGGCCCTACGATATCTATTCATAATAGTAGGGAAATTGACCTCGTAGCTCAGTTGGTAGAGCAACAGACTTTTAATCCGTAGGTCCTGGGTTCGAGTCCCAGCGAGGTCACTTCCTTACTTTGTATAACTTCGTTACAACTCGCATCATTTCGCATAACCTCGCAACTACCAACCACTTCCGTCAAATTTTGCGAATCTTTGCAAAGTTCTGTTTGGCCTTGGTGTACCCGAAAATGGCCGAAGGTGGTACGGATTCTGGCCGAAGGATTGTAGCCGTTTGCCATTCCTGTTCTAGGGCCTTACAATTATCAACCAATCTTGATTCGGTGCCATGGATAAGTTGCAAGAAATTTTAAGCGCAATTAAATTGGGAATTGATTGCGATTTAAGAAAACATCGTTCCTTCATCGCGAGTTTGTTAAATTGGCACTACCAACTACCATCATAGTTTTTTGGGCCCATTACAAAAAAACGATGATATCCACCAAGATTTTATGGTATCGGGTACCTCAGAATGATGAGATCTGGATTTTAGGTACCCTCGAATAGTTTTCTTTTACCTTTTCAGTTCAGACACCTATCCGTTCATCATTTCCGTAATCTGCTTGGTTGAGTTGCCTATTGGGCGGTCGAGGGGGATCCCCGTGCAAGCAAGAAGGGTGGCGAGCAGATCGCCTTGATTCGCTTTCGTGGTCAGGAAGCGACCGGTCTTCAGTGAGCCACCACCACCTCCCGCGATGACGAACGGAAGATTTTCCCGGGTGTGGTCGTTTCCATCTTCGAGCCCGGAACCCCACATCATAATGCAGTTGTCAAGAAGCGTGCCTTTGCCCTCCTTGAGACTAGCCATTCTTTTTACCATATAGGCAAACTGAGAGATGTTGAAGGCGGTGATGGCTGCAACCTTAGACTTGGTTTCATCCTTATTCCCGTGATGGGTGAAGGAGTGGTGGTCACCGCTCAAACCGAGTTCGGGATAGGTTACACCATTTGGTGTGGACCCAATGTAGGTGCTGACCCGGGTGGTGTCGGTCTGGAAGGCGAGCACGTTAAGATCGCACATCACCTGCATGTATTCGCTGCGTTTTTCGCCAATGGGGATTTTAATCTCGATGGGCGGAGAGTCAGATGCGTTGCGTTTAACAGTGCTAACCCCAGCTTTTTCGAGTGCGGCATCCTTCTGCCGCTGTTCAATCGCTGCGATACGGCGTTCTACGAATCGAACACTATCGAGGTATTCATCGATCTTGTGCTGATCATCTTGCGGAAGTTTTTTGCGAAGTTCGCGTGCGCCACCAATGACCAAATCGAGCATACTGCGATCAAGAGGATCGTGCTTCAGGGTGGCGCCTGGTTTGTCGGTTTTGCCAAAGAGACGATTGAGCACATTGCGGGGATTAATCTCGGCTGGCACCGTTTGGGTAGCCGAGCGGAAACTGCAATGCGAATAGTAGCCCTCGTTTAATCCTTCCTGATTTTCCTTATGCGTCTGCGGCATTGTCGCCAACTCAAGAGATGGCAAAGTAGTCAACCCACCAATATAGTTTGCTGCAATTTGGTCGGCAGATATTGCGATATCGATCTTGTTGCGGTGATCAGCATTGGGAAGAGTAGCAGTAAGCCAAGTCGATAGTTCTAGTGCGTGGGGTGCACCATTAAAAGGTTTGATCGGCACGCCAGATACGCCCTTCACCATAAGGCATTGATTGAGAACAGGACGAAGAGATTCGATTGACTTTGGTGGTGCGGTAAGAAATGTATCAGGTTTGGTTGGCCAGAATTCATCCATGACAACACCGTGCGGCATGTACATGAAGCCGAGCCGAACGGGGGGCTTGGCAGGCGTGCCCTTTTCATTCCAAGCCCAGCCGATGGAGTTAAACATAGGCAAGGCAAGAGTGACACCGATGCCTTTAAGGCAGTTTCTGCGATCGAGCATGGATTTTTGAATCATGATTTAAACCTTATTTAATGCGGCGGTGGGTGAATGGATAACTGGCAACAACTTCAATGATCAGCGATTGCAAACGATAATCGTCCTTGCTGATATTTTCCAGCAGTTGGTCGACAACGATTTGATCATAACCTTCAATCTGACGGCAAAGAGAATAGGCGAGCAATTTTTCGGCAAGGTTACGAGCGATGTCTTCTTTGCGGGTGGCGATGATCGCTTTCAATTCTTTTGGGGAATTGAATTTCAAGCCTCCCGGCAGCTCGCCGGTGGCATCAATCGGGGCACCTGAATCATCTTTATCCCGCCAGCGACCGATTGCGTCAAAATTTTCCAACCCGAAGCCGATCGGATCCATGACCTTATGGCAACTCGCACAAGTGGCATTAGTGCGATGGAGTTCCGTTCGTTGACGCATCGTCAGGGTTGCGACCTTTTTCTTATCCTGTTTTTCAAGCGTGGGTACATTTGGAGGAGCGGGCGGAATATGCTCGCCGAGCACTTGTTCAAGAACCCACGCTCCGCGTTTTACCGCACTGGTCCTGTCAGGGAAGGAAGTCATTGCAAGAATGCCGGGCATGCCGAGGATCCCACCACGATTAGCATCCGTGATCTGGATACGTCTCATTTCCGGCCCGGTGATGATTTTTTCGAGTCCATAGATCTTCGCAAGATTCTCATTCAAGAAGGTGTAATCGCTGTTGATAAAATTCATGATGCTATGATTACCCCGGACAATGCTATCAAATAGAAGCCAGACTTCATCGTACATCGCTGCTCGTACTTCGAGAGTCATCCCAGGAAACTTAGCAGGGTCGAACCGTTTGTCCTTCAACCCTTTAACGCCGAGCCATTGCGAGCCAAAACCATCAAAAAGAGCTTTCGACCGTGGATCAAGGAGCATTCGTTTCACTTGGGCCCGCAGAGTTTCTGGTTCATGCAGTTTTCCAAGATCGGCGAGGCCCGAGAGTTCAGCATCCGGGATAGTCGACCAAAGAAAATACGACAATCTTGAAGCGAGGTGGTGATCATCGAGCGCAACAATGGTCTGATTTTCTGGAGGTTCCTTCGCAGGCGTGATGAATAGAAACTGCGGAGAGATGAGCACAGCCTTCAGCACCATGCGTAACGATGCCTGGTAATCGAGCTTATTGTCACGAGAAAGGTCAAAGACACGCAACAACACATCAATTTCTTCATCCGTCGCAGGTCGACGATAAGCGCTCCTTGTTAGCGAATGTGCCACCTTTTTCGCTGCATTGCGCCAATCGCTTTCAGCAGAAGGCGTTGTTCCAAAAAGAAGTTTCTGTTTACTGGTAGCAGGCCCATCCTTCATGCCGAGCGACAGATTCAACGCCTCATTAGCGATCACCAGATATTGTTCGGTCTGCAAAGGGGACAGTGTGTTCAGATATCCTTCGCCCGGCACTTCGTCGGGTAGATCCCTGGCGACTGATGGATCGATGCCCAGAAGGTCATGCAGTGTGTTGCCATATTCAACTTTGTTCAATCTGCGGATGACAAAAAGTCCTGGGTCTTTGGGATTGAGGTATCTGATCAGTGGGATCAATTCCAGAAACTTACTTCGTTCCTCGTCCGTCGGTTGATTCTTAGCATCAACCGGAGGCATGGAATGATCTTTGACATTTACAAAAGTAGCCTGCCATTGTTTGCGGAATTCCCCCGCTCCTGGCCGCTTCAAAGCATTTGCGAACGAGACATCGCCTTTCTTCACTTTGGCGTTTTTGCCGTGGCACTCGATGCAATATTTGTTAAGAAAAGGGGAATCACGAAATGTTTTCAGAATTTCTGCGCGCTTCTTTTCGGACACATCATCTTCTGCTGCAATGACTGGTAAAGAAAATATCATCAGCATTCCGAAGATGGGCATGACGAGAAACAAACGAATTGGATTGCAGCTTTTTGAGATCACGATATTTTTCACTGTGCTGGAGTGCAGTATTAGGCAAGTAAACTTAATAAGTATATCATGTTCTTTAAAATAGTTCAATCAAAGGGGCATGAAATGCTAGAGAAAACCTCGGGCCTAGCAGATTAAAGGTATCTTATCAGTCATGGCAAACTGCATCCACCACAGTTAGCTTACAAAAACACTGTTTTGGAAACCGGATGAATTACCGGTGAAGATGGAATCCAGCAGTGTGGTGTCAAAATCAAAGATTTTAACATTGGGGTTTTGGCCGATATTATTGCCGGCCCCAGTGATGATGTTTTGCTTTCCTGTGCCAAAATAATCTACAGCCCCAACACGAACAGCACCATTATAACCTTGTTGATAAGGAGAAAAGGATCCGAGCATTTGGAAGTTTTGTCCATCAAAGAGATTCACTTTAGCATCGCCACCTTGGCCGGTACCGGTGATGATTTCTGCATGGTGATCGTCAGTTAGATCGCCAGCAGCAACAAAGATGCCACCTGCAAAACGCGTGTCATAAGCAAAGAAAGTATGGATTAGTGAGAAGTTACCACTGGAATAAACATTCACCTGTGGTCCGCCACCAATTCCAGCACCGGTAATAATTTCCCTGACGCCATCCCCAGTAAGGTCGCCTGTAGCAACAGAAACACCACCAAGAAAAGTAGGTGCATAAGCAAAGAAGCTGGCCTTTGGAGTCAGGGAATTAAGTGTAAGAGAACCACCATCCCAGACAATAACATGTGGCCCGCCGGTGGCTCCAGCACCAGTAACCAAATCTGGAACACCATCGCCAGTGACATCGCCGGAAGCAACAAATACGCCTCCTGAAAAAGAAGTGTTATAGGCAAAGAAATCAAGGAGAACATTTCCAGTGGCGGAACTAAAGATCGAAACGCGAGGCCCGCCCCCAGGGCCAGCAGCAGCGACAACATCATTAACGCCATCGCCATCAAAATCGGAGTTGGAGGAAACTCTGATTTCCCCAAAAAAACCTTTGAAAGGTGTGATGCTTGTGGAAATTGAATTATCTGCCGAATAAAGTTTGAAACCAGAACCAGTTGGTGTTGAAATATTGCCAACGGTAATGAATTGTGTGTTTGATCTGGTAAGGGTGATGTCGTTGCCATCGCCACCATCGTATTTGAACAGGTAGCTAGTACCTTGTATTGTGATGATCTGGTTGTTTGCGATCCCCTTGAAGGTTCCCGAAACAGTATCAACGCCATCGTTATTGACCAATATCAATTCTTCGCCTGTTTTAAGGTTAAAGCTTCCAGAAAGATTAAGGGCTGCATCCCCAAGGGTGACCGTTCCATGGGTGGTGATTTGATCATGCCCTGCCCCAGGCGATGTACTGCGGATAGTTAAGTTAAGCGCAGAAGTGCCCGAAAGAGAAATATCGTTGGATAGCAATAAAGATGGGCTGACCGAACCGCTCTTCGCTTCCAACTTTCCAATGGTTGCACTGCCCGAAAGGGTTCCGCCATCGACAATAAAGTCGCTTGCCTGATTTGCGTTTAGAATGAGGGATCCACCCAAAACAAATGTTTTCCCTATTAAGGTATTTGCACTTAGGAAAGTGGTGGACCCGGAACCTGTGCGAATGAAGTTTCCGCTGCCGGAAATGATGCCGGAATAGTTGTCCACGGTAGATCCAGAAACAGTAAGGCTTCCTGCGCCCAAGGTGATGTTGGAACTTCCCGAAATGGAGGCAACAACTTCGGTGTTGTTGTTTAAATCCCAAGTGCCACCATTCAGATTGATCGAGCTATTGTCATGGATGATTTCACTTGCAGAGGAAATAAAATTCCCACCCTCAAGAGTGATGGTACCTGTACCTGCGTTAAGGCTTGCAACTTGAATGGTGCTGGTTAACGCCTTCAGAAAGATGTTTCCATTACCGGTGCTAGTTGCGTTTAATCCTGCGGTATTAACAACGGTAATGGGTTGGCTCACGGTGCCTAAGGTTGCGCCAGTTAAATTTAAAGCTGCGGTATTTGCGATGGTGCCAGTGGGTGATGAAGTAAGAGCACCTTGTGCGGTGATGGAAACAGAGCCACCCGATAGAATGGTGCCCAATTGCAAGGCGTTGGCATCACCTAATTGTGCTGCGAACGAACCAGAATTATTAATTGAAACAGTGCCGGTAAAATCATTTGCGCTATTCAACAAAGCCAGCGGGCCAGCACCTGCATTAAATGTTGCTACCCCAGCGCCTGCTTGCTGGATGATTGGGCCGGTTTGCGAAATACCAACTGAATTAATGTTTAAAGTTCCAGAACCTACATTGGAGGATGCGATGATGATTGCGTTGGCATCGTTGATGGAAACATTGTTTGCTCCCGTGTTTTTAAGTGCGACAGCTCCAACAAAATCATTGCTTGCAGATTCCAGTGTGATGCTTGTGCCAGCATTAAATGAGGAGGTGCCATTCACGCTAAGGGACGACCCCGATTGTTGGGAAATTGCACCTGTAGCAATGATGTTAAGCATTCCAGATGCGGCAATCGATGGTAGGTTTAAATTGCCTGTCTGCCCGATGATGATGTCGCCTGTGGTGCTGGAAAGACTTGCAAGGGTTGTAATCAGGGTATTGATTGAAATCCCGCTTGAAGCAGCTAGAGTTAGACTGTTTGCAACAGCTAGTCCGCTTCCGCTGATACTTTCAGAAGAATTAAGTGTTGCGGTACCTGTAGTTTCGATCCTAGCGGTGCTCCCAAGATAAATACCATTGGCAGAGAAAGAGATTTGTCCGCCAGTTCCAGCCGTGGTAGCTAAAGTAGTTTGATCCATGCCGATGCCGTAACTGGTGGCGCCGGTGGTTTTGTTTCCTGTAATAGTAATTCCGCCCGATCCCGCTTGTACAAGATTAGAAACGCCAAGAAGAACGCCGTGGTTGAAGTTTCCCCCACTATTCAAACCACCATTTCCAGTGATGGAAAGTGTACCGCTGCCTGAAGATTTAATGGATGAAGAGTCCGCAAGAAAAACCCCGAGGTTGAAGCCAATGGTGGATAAACTGCTGCCCCCACCGTTGCCTGTTACAGAAACATTGCCGTTGATGCCCGAAGTAATGCTGGCGGTGGAGCTTACTTTAACACCATAGTTATAGTTGCCTGTGCCTGATCCCCCACCGTTGCCAGTAACAGATACATTTCCACCGGAAGAGGAGATTTTTGCAGAGGCAGATGAAATCAAAATTCCAAAGTTATTACCACCAGTATCATTAAGACCAGCCTGGCCAGAAACAGAAACATTGCCCGCACCCCCAGCAAGAATGGCGCCCCCATTTGCTACAAGGATGCCGTGGTTATATCCAATATTACCTGATCCACCACCAGTACCAGTTACGGAAACAGCGCCACCCGAAGAGCTGATAAGCGAGCCAGCCCCATCAACTCGAAGGCCCATGTTGCCCCCGCCTAAAACATTTGCGCTTCCAACACCAGTTACGCTTACTACGCCAATACCCCCAGCCGAGACAACAGCGCCCGAGGTTACAACCAAGCCAAAGTTTCCAGCGCTAGTTGCGGCTCCACCACCTGTACCCAGCAAGGTAACATTGCCCCCCGAGGAATTAATTTCGGTGCCTGTGCCATCGACCCATAGGCCGAAATTGTAATCGCCCGCTGCGATGTTGCTTCCGGTGCCGGTGATGGAGACGGAGCCAAAGGTTGCCCCATCATCGCCTGCGAAGATTTTTGCCCCATCATCAATTGCAACACCATGAAGATTGGTAGTGTTTCCGGATCCTGTTCCGTCGATTATGATATCGCCACCCAGAGTGCTGATTTTTGCACTCTTACTCGTGATGATGATTCCTGCATCATTTTTTGTAGAAGAGCCGGTGTTCTTAAGAAAAATGTCACCCGTGGTAGTGGTTAACTTTGCAGAAACCTTGAGCATTTGCGAAGTTTCGATGCTGATATCGGATGCTGCTGAAGAAATCTCCTGAGCGACTTCAATTGAATCCACACCAAGGCTTGCGAATCCCCCGGAAAGATTAAAAGCGGAAGAGCCCGTGAATTTTGCAGATTGAGCAGAACCACCGCCAGTATCTTGTAGCACGATTTGGTTAATATCACTGATTGCGAAAGAGAGCTGCGAACCAGTAGCATCGCCGGAAATATCAATGGTTGTTCCATCATTGGTAATGATGACAGATTCGCTGGTGGAATCAGAATTAGTGAAATCCAAGGTAAGCAAACCTGAGGCGAAACTAATATTTGCTGGGGTCGTACGATCTTCAAGAAATTCAATTTTAGGCAAAAGGTTGAGTGATGAAGAGGCTTTGCGAGGATTTTTAATGGTCTTTGAATTAGAAGTTGCAAACCATTTGGATAGAAAATGAAACATAGTAAATCCCCAGGGCATAGCCGTAATTTAATAAACCAAACCTTTTGCACGCCTTAAGAAAGGCGGACATCAGTATCTATCGGCAAAAAACAGGTTTGGTTTGATACAAAAGGTAGAAGATTCGTTATAAGCAGAAAAATAGGTAAAACAGGAACAATCGGCACAAGCGGCCTTTTAACCCTAACCTCCCATATTGCCATTGAAGATACATTTGCGAACTGAACGTAAGTTAATGAAATTTAAAATTTGTATTCAAATGAATCAAGAAGGAGAAGGGCCGACTTCTGCAGTTATCGTAAGAAAAGGAATAATTTTTTTGATTTCCCCAATAATTTCAACAATGTTGGTGGGTTCAATCAATCCACTCATCGTGTAAAAATCCAAAACATCCAGAATCATTTTTGCAATTAAATGTTCATCTTTGCGAAATTTGGCGAGAGAAACGCGTAACTCTTTATAAAGATTTTTAGTCAATGTCTTGGATGCAATCAGTTTCAAACAAAAAGCTTGAATTTCCAAAACCATTTGGGAATCCACCACCTCCGGCGCATGTGGCACTTTTATAGGATGAAAGTGAAAGTACTCATTATTATCATGATGAAAATCTAGGAGTTTTAATTCTTCAATAATAATAGAGCACAAGTCGCCGCAAGATTGGAATCTTTGATCAGGGTTTAAGGAAAGTGCTTTCATCACCGCATCTGAAATAGTCAAAGGGATTTTTTCGACATGCTTATGTAGCGGAATCACTGATTGCTTTGTAATTTCCAGAAAAATTGAAACAGGATTTATCCCACTAAAAGGAAGCTTTCCTGAAATGCATTCATAGATGATTACAGCTAATGCGAATTGATCCGATTTGCCAGTAATAGTTTCACCCAAGTGTTGCTCTGGGGCCATGTATTGAGGACTGCCAATAAAAGACCCAAATACGGACTTGCTTAAATTTTCATGATCGAACGAAAGGTTTTTTGAGACACCAAAGTCCGTCAGATAGGGGTTATAATTTGAATCAAACAAAATATTTTCAGGTTTAACATCACGATGAAACCAATTATTGGAATGAATAAAATCCAGAGCGGATGAAATCTGAGGCAACCAATGAAGAAAGTTTTCCAAAGAATAGGCATTATTGTGAAGCCGGGCCTTTTCCATTTTCGACCTTAATGTCCCATCATTGATATATCGTAAAACGAGGAAGGGATATTCATCAAAAAAGCCCGCATCCATAATAGGCACAATATTTGGATGTTCCAGAATTGAGAGAACATGGATTTCTCTTTTAAACCGTTGGATTAATTCTTCGAAATGGTTACTGTTTCTTAGAAATGGAACCTTGATTACTACCTCTTTATGCAAATGATTGTCACTTGCGAGTAAAACCGCCCCCATCCCGCCATTTGCCAGAATAGATTTAATCTCGTACCTTGAATCAAGGGATTTACCAATCCAAGTTAGAAAATATGACTGCATAAAAACTCTTTTTTTGAGACTTTGCGACCAGATCGTCGAATTTTAATAATTAATAGTTTCATCTTCTTTACTAAAACAATCCGTTTTTGGCATTAAAGACGATTTCATAAAAAATTTCAAATTTAACGAGTTTCATTTTTATTATATACTTAACCAATCCATTTTTGGCATTAATATGCAACTGACAGCGATTTTAATACAAGTAAACAGTTGACAAACTTATGATCGACTATATTTTAGTCCACTATTGGCATTAACGCATTTTTGCCAATAATCAACTCTTCTTTTCAAATTAATTGTCGATAAATAACCTGAATGAGGATTAATACTTG
Source organism: Gemmataceae bacterium (assembly GCA_044337875.1). Taxonomy (GTDB): domain Bacteria; phylum Planctomycetota; class Planctomycetia; order Gemmatales; family Gemmataceae; genus UBA969. Next base: position 299,748 of record JBIIMS010000003.1, on the reverse strand, counting down.
TTTGGTTACTTGCGTAACAACTAAATTTGAAGTGTAATAGAATATGCAAATTATTCAGTACAAAGATTTTTACGATTTTTTAAGCGATATAAAATTTCTTAAACTTGATGGCATGGTTGCCAATTTAAAAACTCCTGAATGGAAAACCCATTCCTTGGACGTGGGTGAACTCGGACTTCAATATGGCTGGGTGGGTGGCGGGGTAATCACCAGCGGTAAACTTAATGGTGATGGTAATCTTATTCATATTCCGCTGAATAGTTCATGCAAGGTAAATGGCAAAAGCATGCTATCTGATTCGGTGCTGGTATGCGTACCCGATGCCGAGTACATCATCTCATTCAACGGTGTTCATGATTGGTTGAACCTGTTTATTCCCATTAAAATAATAAATTTGATTCTTCAAAAAAACCATATTTCTAAAACCAATCAACCCAATGGTGTGGTACATGTTGGGAAGGATACGATTTTAAATTTTAAGAAGACACTTCGAGAGATTTCAGGTTTGACTGGAAATGCGAATGCTCAGCCAAAGGCTTTAATCAGCAATGGAAAAGCCCAAAAAGAAATTCTGGCTATTTATGAAAGTATTACTTTGCAACCCCCAGTGATCGAGCAAATGGGAATAGGCCGACGCATTATTGATCGACCCCAGATAATGGCGCGTATTCAAAATAAGTTGCAAACCGAACCGCTTGACAGAATTTTTGTTGTAGACCTTGCCGAGGTTGCAAAAGTTTCCGGCCGTACGCTCCGAAAAATCTTCATGGATTATTTTGGGATTTCACCAGTACGCTATCTGATAATTTACAAGATGCACGCTGCCAGAAAAATTTTGAAGGAGTCCCATCCTTCGAATAGCACGGTTTCAAACATTGCTTCCCAATTTGGATTCAAGCACTTTGGCAGATTTGCCTCAAGTTATCGGAACCTTTTTGGTGAGCGCCCCTTAGATACTCTTAACAACCACCATAAAAATTAATTCCGCTTGATTAAAGCGCGATCAACAATGCGATTGCTTCGCTAAAGTAATCAGAGTTTTCCTTGTGCAATTATTATCAGCGCAATGCGATGAAAATCTTTTTGTAATCCGCCATGATTTTAATGAATTGAATATTTCTTACTTTGAATGCGCACAGCGGAACCCTAGGTGCGACATTCCCGTATCTGGCGCAGTTCCCCTTCGTGCTGCATTGCGGTAGCTTTCGCAATAACTGGCATGGCAAAGATAGGAACCACCCCGTGTTACTCGCTTGGGCGTATGTGGTTCGTTTGGGTCCCAGCTATTTGCAGGCCCCTCTGGGCTTGCAACCTTGGGCTTGTTTGCCATTTGTTGATATTGATCCGCCCGATACCAATCCGAACACCACTCCCAAACATTGCCCGCCATATCGTGAAGGCCATGCCCGTTGGGCGGGAAGGATTTAACAGGCGAAGTTCTTTCCCACCCATCTAGCTTTGTATTCAAGTGGGGGAATGTGCCCTGCCATATGTTTGCTAATTTGTCGGCATCGGAAAGAGGGCGGTCACCCCAAGAAAACCGTTTGCCTTGCAGGTTGCCACGGGATGCGTATTCCCATTCTGCCTCGGTAGGTAATCGTTTTCCAGCCCATGTTGCATAAGCGGTTGCATCATCCCACGATACCTGCACCACAGGGTGATCCAGCCTATTGTTTAGGTTGCTGCCTGGGCCTTCTGGGTGTTTCCAACATGCGCCTGGGGTCCAAACCCACCAAAGGGAAACATCATCGGTAGGCACGGAATGGATAGGTGGTGAAAACACCAAGGAACCTGCCACAAGTTTTTCTGCAGCGGGCTTTAGTGTGCCGGGTGGGAGTTGCTTTTTTAGTTCATCCCAATCGGGAGCTTTTTCGGCAGTGGTGATGTAGCCTGTAGCTTCGACAAATTTTTGAAACTGTTCGTTGGTTACCTCGTGTTCATCAATCCAAAAGCCTTTAATTTTGACAAGGTGGGCTGGTTGTTCGTTCTTGTTTGGGGTGTCTTCGGAGGTTCCCATTAGAAACTCTCCCGGAGGAATCCAAATCATTCCTGAGTATGATTTGGGGGAAGCTTTTTGAACACGATTAAGCAACGAAGTTGTTGCAAAGGCGATACCGAATCCGATTGCGATAAGGGCGGCGAAGTATACGAATCTTAGCCAACCCTTTTTAAGTTTTACAGATTCTTGAACGCCATTAATTGGCTTGCTCGAACCCTGATGCTTGCTCGACATTTTCACCTCGGGATGCCATCAGAGTTTTTTAATACGATTATTTGCCACCCGAACCAGCCGCATCGATCAATTTTTGGATCTTATCGAGGTTGAAAGATCCCGGGGTTTGGCTAGGTGGGTACTCTTTCAAGCTCATCAAAAACTTTGCTGCAATTTGCTGCAAAGGCACGACAACAAATGGCCTATCTAAAAACCAATCATTGTAGGTGTTGGAATTATGCTGTGCTTTTTCGAAAGGATCGCGCCTTAGATGAAACAACAGCGGAACTCGAAGTTCGATAAAAGGTTCACGCCATACCCCGAATGCCTGCCCGCGGTTTTCTAGGAATACAGCTTTCCAATCGTTGAAACGAATAGCAACAATATGGCCATCATCATTGACATAAAAGAATTCGTTGCGGGGGGAATTTTTCTCTTGGCCGTTGAGGTAGCCAATTTGATTGTAACCATCAATGTAATTTCTGTAGCGCCTGCCATCGAGTTCAACCCCCTTGGCAAGTTTATCTTTGATATCGGGTTCGCCCGCCAAGGCTGCAAAGGTTGGTAACCAATCTTCATGAGAGACAACACCATTTCGGGTAACGCCCGCAGGAAACTTGCCCGGCCAGCGAACAAATGTCGGAACTCTGTAGGCCCCTTCCCAATTGGAATTTTTTTCGCTGCGAAAGGGAGTAGTTCCTGCATCTGGCCAAGTATTATAGTGGGGGCCATTATCGGTGGAATATAGAACGATCGTGTTATCTGCGATTTTTAATTCATCAAGAAGGCCGAGCAATTCGCCTACATGGCCATCATGTTCAACCATGCCATCGCTGTATTCATCTTGGCCTGACTTGCCGAGATTTTCTTTTTTGACATGGGTTCGAAAGTGCATCCTGGTACCGTTCCACCAGCAGAAAAAGGGTTTGTCTTCCTTGTTTTTTTGGGAGATAAAATCTTTGGCGGCCTTGATGGTTTCATCATCAATGGTTTCCATGCGTTTCTTGTTAAGTGGGCCGGTGTTCTCGATGGTCTGCCCACCTTTGCCATCGGCCTTGCATTTAATCACGCCACGGGGGCCATAGGTTTCAAGGAATGTTTTGCCGTTGGGAAGTTTTAAATCACGGGGGTAATCACGATTTTCTGGTTCTTCTTCAGCATTTAAATGATAAAGACTGCCATAGAATTCTTCAAAACCATGCATGGTGGGAAGATGCTCATCGCGATCGCCTTGATGATTCTTGCCAAACTGCCCGGTGGAATACCCGCTAGATTTAAGAACGGTAGCGATGGTTACATCGGATTTCTGCCAGCCTTCTTTAGCCCCGGGCAAGCCAACTTTGGTCATACCTGTACGAACGGGCACATTACCACCAAGAAAAGCTGCCCGGCCTGCAGTGCAACTTTGCTGACCATAATAATCAGTGAATGAAATGCCTTCCCGTGCAATGCGATCAATGTTTGGTGTCGTATAACCCATCATGCCACGGTTGTTATGGCTGATGTTCCATGTGCCAATATCATCGCCCCAGATAACAAGGATGTTTGGTTTTTTGCCTTCGGTTATAGCCTTGGGCTTATCTGTGTTGCCAATGGGTTGTGGTGCAACTGCGAGTGCTAGCATTTTTTCTTTGGTAAGGTTTTCTGAGCAACAACTAGCGTTGGTGTTAATACCTGTGTCAACGGGAGCCGCAGAGGAAAACAAGCTTGTGGGAACTTTGCCTGATGCTACAGCCCAGCCAAGAAAAGCACCAGCCAACAGGAATGCTAGGGAAGTAGGTATAAAGCTCTTAAACATCGAAAGCTCCAGAATCTAGGAGGTACGGTTATTAAAATTATCTCAATACATATATCTTACGCATCATTGGTACAATTGTGAAAAGATATTAATCGCTGTCAACACAATTAATTATTCGTCTTCATCTTCATCTTCGTCTTCATCTTCGTCTTCATCTTCGTCTTCGTCTTCGTCTTCGTCTTCGTCTTCATCTTCGTCTTCGTCTTTTTCTTCAGCGCGAAGATTAAGTTCACCGTCTTTGTCCATCACCCATTCTTCTTCGTTAATGACAACACTATGGCCAGCAGAACAATCGAGTTCCAGCCTTGATGCTATTTGTTTAGAGGAAAGTACAGAGCTGCTTACGGAAAGATCGACTTCGCCAAAACCAATATGGCAATCAAACAGGGCCTCATCGATGTCGTTATACGGCCCACCAAAATTACCATTATCATCGTAAGACCAATATGAATCTAGGCAATGTACAACACCAGCATTGCCCGTGTGCCCAGGCGATCCGCCATCATAGGAAACCGTATAAACTTCGTTTCCATTAGCCTCGATTAAAGATTGCAATGCAGATTGATCAAGTTCCATGAGTTCACTCCATTAATAGCTGGGCGAAATTCCAGCTCGATAAAATAGGCAGGTTAAGCAATTGACTGTGCCACCAAGTTACACAGAATCGTCTAAAGCTTATGTTCTCATGTTAATCTGCATCCATTTTGGTTCCAGCTTAGCAGCAAGAATTTAAACCCCAATTATTAATTAAGTACTATGGTTGAAATTACCGATTATTATTTTAAATCGGGTTAGGTCGTTTATTAGGGTTTTAAAATGTGTTTTGTAATGCTCAAATTAATTAACTTCTCAAGATTATCATGGCTGCCCTACGGCGTCTTGTTGGGAGTTATGCTGTTTGGGAATATTTCTTCTGCATGGGCGCAATTAACAGGCATCTCTGAAATCGGCCATAGTTACCAGGCAGATGCCCGTGGCGGAACTGAAACCTCGATCGGTGATACCGGTTTAGCCCACATCAGACAGCCCGCATCTGCTGCAACCCAAGCATATGCCAAATTCGATTCCAAGATAAATTCAGTTTTCATCAACAATCAGTGGTCTGATATTAAAGATACAGGCAACTCTGATGTAAATTATGCGCTCTCCTATAACCTAGGCACAGTAATTCCGTTAAGTGAACATTTTGGTTTGGGTTTAGCGTATGAGACTGGAGGTTATAACACCAAGTTTGCCAACCGGTATAATTTCCCAGATCTTACGAACCCTATGTTTAATTCCTTCACTTACAACACCCAATCGATTTATGCTAATTTAGGTCACAAAGTAACGGACAAACTATTTGTTGGTGGCGGCCCTACTTTGCAAATTCTAAATCTGGGAATGAATCTGAATTCTGGCCCAGGCGTATTGAATGTTCCAACTACCCAAGGGGTGGGTGGTGGGTTTCAACTAGGTGTGCTTTATCAAATCACTGAAATTTTCCGCCTAGGCGCTAGTTATGCTTCCTCCACTTATTATGGCAATATGAACTTCGGCGAGACTTCCTACGTTGTCCCAGGCGTTAATCCCCTCACTGCGCCCCTTGGCATAGAATCTTTCACCACCCCGGGCCGTATTTCCTTTGGGGTTAGCGCAAAAGCAACCGAAAAAATGAAGGTTGCTGTCGAAGCGGGATACTTAAACTATGGCAGCAGCGTGTTGGGTGGTATGAATTTCCAAGGGCTGATTAACAACAATCTTAATCTTGGTTTTCAAGATTTCTGGGTGTTGAACACGGGTATCGAGTATGAGTTTACAGAACATATTAATGGTGCGATTGGCTATGTGTTCAATACTCAACCAGTCAATGCATCAGAAATGGTGCCTATCGCTGCTTCTGTTGGTCAAAGCCAATTTACTTATGGCTTACGGTACAAAGGCGAAAGGTTTTGGGCGGGTTTTGCCCATATGATTACTCTGACTTCGGATTTGAGTTCCAATTCTTCAACCCATCCCGAACTTGGCCCTGATTATCAGCGCAGTACGGTAAGGCAAGCACTGCAAGGCCTAAGCTGTGGCGCTGGTTTCAAGTTCTAAAGTTAAATCATCAATCGGATTTCTAAAGCCCATTCTGTTTTCTTGAATTGCTTAAGAGCCTTGTACCACAACATTCTTACTAATGGGGTTTCTTAGTAACCAAAAAGCAAAGTTGAGGTAAAAAAATAAGGGGCCAATCGAAGATATGGCCCCCAAAGTTGTCGCTTAACTTTCTTTATTTCGCTGCCGCTTTTACGCTGATCAGCCGATCCTCTTGCGGAAATGTTGTCAGCTCAAGTCCCTTGAAGTGCAATTCCTGTGGTACAGAGTTCGAATGAAGTTGCAGACCAATCGGGCCAGCCTTTATGCGCTTGGGTTCGGGATCAAACCAATCGACAACGGCGGTACCGTTGACTGCAAAGCGGACACGATTGCCCTGAGCCAAAATCTCCATGTCGTTCCAGTCGTGCTGCTTGCCAACTTTTTTGGCTGGGCCGCCGTCCACATTCAAGCCATTGCGGCCGAACAGGTCGTACATGCCCCAACCCGAGGGGAACATCACCAAATGGCCTGCGTAAGTGTACTTAGTACGATCCTTCTCTGGTTCCTTGCTTACGCTTGGTCGGATTTCGCCCCAGAAAGAAACTCCCGAATGCATCTCCGATTCAACCAGCTTCGCAGAAAACACGAGGCGGAAATCAGTGTACTTTTCCTTGGTCAGCAGATAGGTGCTGAATTTGATGGGCTTAGTATTCTTGGCGACAATCACGCCATCCTTGACTGACCAGTGGTCTTCAAATCCTTCCCACCCTGACAGATCCTTGCCGTTGAAAAGCTTAATCGTCTCAGACTTCCCCTTGGCTGGGGGCACGACTGGCGCCTTATCTTTGTCGGCAGCCACAGCTGTATCCTTATTAATAAGAAGCAAAACCAACAATCCAGTTACAAACGCCTTTGCGAACAGCCATCGATTCATATCTCGTCTCCTAGGAAGTACATTAAAAGTATCTCAGAACAAATAAGGCTAACACGGACAGCACACCGAAGCAACACTATGCCGGGAAGATAAAGAAGACATTCTATTGCTGGTTCTGTTGGTCAAAGCCAATTCAACTACGGCTTAAACGACAAAGGTAAGCGTTTTTAAATTATATTTGCCTATGTGATTTCACTTACCTCAGTTTCAAGTTCTAAAAACAAAACACCTGATCACTTCTATTTAAAATGATCAGGCGCCTGTTTATATAACTATTGCCGAATCTGATTTCTACTTCTTCAAGTATTCAATCAAGAAAGCGGTGCTTGTAGGCAGCTTTGTGTTTGGCATGTCTTGATGCACCAAAACGACTTCCACACCTTCAGCTTTAAGTTTTTCTGCAAGCTTCACTCCCAGAACTGCAGAATGTGTAGGATCTTTCTGATTGGTTCCAACCACTGGCGGGGTATCTTGCTTACCAAAGTAAAGACCGATTGGTGGATCATTCTTGCTCACCAATGCATAGGGGGAGTATTCATTAATCCACTTCATGATTTTTTCGCGGTTCTCCATCACAACAGTAAGGCTAGGCATACCAAAAGCATGTGCGCCATAACCATAGTTGGGCATCCATTCTTTAAGTTCCTTGGGATCAAGGGAAGTCTGGGCGCCATTAACTGCAGCACAATAAATACGAGTCGATTCGCGCGCAATCGGATCTGCGCTATCAGGTTGTGCCATATCTTCATGAAACGCTAACCAAAGTGAGGAGCAACCACCTGCAGAGCCACCCGTTGCGCCAATGCGCTTCTTATCAATATTCCATTCAGCAGCTTTTGAGCGCACGAACTGCAATGCCCTTGCTGCATCTTCCAACGGAGCCTTTACAGGCGGTTCAACTTTAAGTTCAACAGCTTGCTTCACATACCGGTAGTTGATTGCAACAACGGAGATGCCCGCATCAAGGAAGGGCTTTGCGGCAAAACTTTTTTTATCGCCACCCTGCCAGCCACCACCATGAATATAAAAGACAAGCGGGGTGGGTTTATCAGATTTGGCCTGGTAGAAATCAAGTACTTGGCGCTCGTGCGTTCCATAAGGCACATTGGCCTTGGTGGGTGCGAGAGCAGGAGCGGTTTGTTTCTTTTCTTCTTTCTTCACCTCTTTTTTTACATCAGGTGTTTTTTCCTGCGCAGAGGTTTGAAGGCAGGCTGCACCAAACACCAGAGCCGTAAATAACAATCTTCGTAGCATGAGTTTTCTCCAATCCAAAGGGGAGGGAATGCAATAATTGGCCTGAAAGTATTTTCCACGCCTAGAGGGGCGGGTCAATCAAATGTTTCGATTCTTTGAAAATTAGTTTAGATCGAGTTTGTACGCCTGATCGCACCGGGTTGAAAGGTGATCAGGTTGATAGGGAAGAAACCCCGCACCTTGATATAAAATGATTGCATGTTTAAGAACAGATGCGGTTTCCAAAGTAACCTGTTGGAATCCTAACTTCTTAGCCTCTGCAAGTAATAGGCGGAGCATTTTTTTCCCAAGCCCCACTCCCCTTACCGATGGTGCAAGATACATTTTCCGAAGCTCGCAAACCTTGGATGAACTTAAAGCAATTCCCCCTGTTCCAATGATTTGCCCATCCGCATTTTCAATCACATAAAACATCCCACCATGGTTCAAGTAATTTGCCTCGATGTCGTCTAGGTCTGCATCCGTCGAAGATGGATCAGGTTGTAAGCCAAACTCTAGCAATACTTTAAAGACCAATTCCTTGATTGCGGAAACGTCTTGGTTGTTTGCAGTTCGGAACGTGTAGTTTTGCATCAAATGGCCTTTTCATAAATGACTGTAATGATTATAAATGCTGGCCTTGAAATGGGCTGAGAAAAATTATTTACAATTAGCGCAATATTATGCCCTGCTCTGCGAATAATGATTTAGATAACTAAAAACGGACCCATAAAAGAATTAGTCGTGATTTAGGTTATATAGGAAATATGGGAAGAATGGATCTTCCTCGTTTATTAAGTTCACAAATATTAGGAGAATTAAAATGAGTACCAAAGAAAACCCAAAGATCGATGCAGTAAAAATTCCGGTAGCTAGGGTTACCAAGCGTTCGAGCAAGGCGAAGGTGCTTGCAGGCGATCTTTCCAGCACACAATGCGTTTATCTTTACCCCCCGAAAATCAAAGGCAACGATTGGGGCCTTGCGATTGGCGCTAAAGGCGAAAAACCCAGAATAATGACCAACCTCAAAGAAATCGCTGATGGTGTTCTAGAAAGCGATGGCGAAATCAAATGGTACGCCAAAAGGGTTAATGTGCCTGCTAGCGAGAAATGTGCGTGGGATATTTACTTCAGCGCATCCAAAGCTTGATTACTTTTACTGCAAAGCTTTTCAAGCCAGACTAACCCTCTGGCTTTTTTTATTACACTTCTCTTGACCTTTTTTGCCCATTTAAGTCAGAATCCCATTAATTAGTTCTGTTCCCAATCGGAGATTACTCATGCAGTGGAAATTGTTCGCAATCGCTTTTCTTTTTATTGTCCCTTCCTCGCTTCTTAACGCACAGGATAATCCTGAAGTTGCTAGGTTACAAGGCGCCTGGGAAGTAAATTCCCTCATCGAAAATGGCGAAGTTGTCTCCCTTAAAAACGTACGCGAAACCATGATCCGCGATGGCGTTCTCGTCATCGAAGGAAACCTCATGCGCTTCACCAACCCCGTGAACAACAAAAAACGCGAACTCGCTTTTGTTTTAAACCCAGACCAAAATCCCAGAACCATCGACCTTACCTCAACCGATAAAATGGGTAGCAAAGGCATTTACATGCTAGACTCCAATAATTTATTGCTCTGCCTTTGCGCACACGATTCCAACGAACGACCTACCATCTTCGCCTCTACATCCGTTTCGAAATCCATGCTCTTTAGCATGCGCAAACTCACAGGCAACACCCCCGTTGTTCCACCCGCTGTTCCACCAGTCGTGCCACCCGTTGTAACCACCAGTAACGCTAAGCCCCCCGTTACACCCCCCACCCAAGTAATCACCCCCGCGCCTGCTGCGCCACTTTCCCCACCTTTAAGTGTCCCAACTTCCGATGAACAAATTCGCAAAATCCTCGTAGGCACCTGGGGCCATCAAGATGAAGAACGCATCGAAACCTTCACCATGAATTCCGATAATACTTTCAGCTCTACCTGGACTTCCAAAAAGTTCTTCCCCAAACTCTTCAAAGGCGAAGAACGATGCAGCGGTACCTGGAAACTCAAAGATGGCGTCATCATCGCCTACATCACCTCAAGCACCGATGACCATATCCGCAACCAAGTCTTTTCCTACAGAGTGTCATGGTATACCACGACAGAAATCGCACTCATCGACCAAAAAGGTAGAATCCATCGCGATTGGAAAATCTCTCCATAAACGCAGTATCTTTACAACTACGCTTTTACATTCTTAACGACTGTATTTCTACTTTTAAGCTCATCCACTTCGCTGGATGGGCTTCTTTCTTTTACTTTCTTTTCTTTTTCTTCCCCCTACTCCCAACCCTCTTCCCTCCGGGAAAAGGGCCCTTCGCTTCGCTAGCCCGGGCTTCTATCCTCCACCACCACTACTTTTGCAACTTTCGTCTTATTGAGCGGCGGATGTAAATCCGCTGGTGCTCGCCCCACGCCTTTTGCTTTTTACTTTCCATTAATTGATATGGGGTTTGTTTAAAGACAGAGTAGTTGCGATGGGGAAGCCCCACTGCAACTACTCCATTTGAACATTTAGATTTTGCACCTAAAGGATGATTACAACCGGCTCTGAAAGAACAAAAGGGGTCAGGTCTCTTTTTCGGCAGTGAGTCTGAACCAAGAATAGAATATGGTAAGTGCTGAAAAAGAGACCTGACCCCTTTTGTTCAACCTGCTTTTGCTTGTTCTTATTTCCGTGTAATTCCGTGTTAATCCTTGGCAAATGCTTCTTCTTATTCTTCCTTCCGTGGAAGAATCACTGCGATTGAAAGAGAAGCTTAAATCGCTTTTTCAACTTCGATTGATTCATTGCTACCATAGCGGGCAAACCAAATACTACCTAGTACGCCGAACACAAATGCAACCTTGAGGTTTAGTTCGGGGGAATGTTGCCATAAGAGTGCACCACCAAACGCAGCAAATGCAACTAACACATCGCGAATGAGATAATACAAACCAAACATGGCGGCTTTGCGCCCATCTGGAGCCAGATCCATGATCAAGGCTTTGCGAGAGGGTTCGCCAAATTCTTTCAACCCACGAACTACAAAGGCAACCAACAAAAGATCAAACGAATGCGAATATAAAAGCACAAGAGGGAAACAGGTAAAAAACAAAAAGGTGATCAGAACAAAGCGCTTCTTACCAAAACGATCTGCAAAATACGCCACTGGAAAATAAATCATTATTGCGGTAATGGATTCAATAGCAGAAAGGAAACCAAAGGTTAGTTCTGAAACTGGTTGGGCAATGAACCGCGTGGCCCAAATTACAACAAATGCATCTGGAATTCGTTCGCAGAAGCGAATGAGGATATCTGAAAGAAGAAGATTTCTGAGCGTGAAAGGCATTTGATGCCAAAGTTTGATGGGGCTTGCTTCTGCAACTTTTTGGTGTTTGGAATCATCGGTAATCATCACCTGCTGCAAGATGGATGCAAGCAATGCAAGAACCAAAGCAAGTACAAATGCAGCCCGAACGCCAGCTTCCACACCCAAGGTAGCTATACAGGCGCCACCAACAATCGGACCAAGGATCTTTGGCACCCGCCTAACCAATGCCAAAACTGAAACGCCCAGAGTTCGCCTGTTCTTCGGAACGATTTTCGAAAGCAACTCCATGGTTGCGGGAAGTGAAATAGCAGACCAAGAAATAAAAAACATAGCTCCCACTAGCACCGCCCACCATGTTGGAATAAAAATCACACAGAGATACCCTAGCATGGAAAGAAAGTTGAAAAACAACAGCGCTCGCTTGGTGCCAAGGCGATCGCTTAAATAACCACCGGGGAAGGAATAAAGTGCAGAAAGAAGATCATCCATCGCTGCAAGCAGGCCGATTGCCAGAATTGCAGTAGAAGCCTGGGTAAGCTCTTGAAGGTAAAGCGGAAGAAACCGCTCCGCCATGTGTTCACCCATGCCAACTAAAACAATCATAGCCAGCAAGCCAACCATGCTGCGTTTATTGGTTAAATGGGGCTTATATTCTTCAGTTTGTGACACATTTACCATTAAATTATGCCATTCTTAAAGGTTTGGACTATTCTTTACTGCTATTTCAATAATACCCTAACATCTTAAATATCTGTTAGAAAACAACGGTATTACCTTAGTCTAATTGACTAAAACTGCTCAATCATTTACAACCAATGTATAAGATTGAATCAAGGAGATGGTTTTGAATCGATGGATTCCAATAGTTCTGTTTTTAGTAAGCTTGGCACAGTTGGCGCCTGCCAACTTATGCCTTTGCAGCATATTGCCCTGCATTAAAAACGCATCATCAAGTGTTAGCAACGCATCCTCGCATCAGGGCGAATTATTTTGTGCTGAAGAAGAGTCATGCCCATGGGCCTGTTAGATCCTATTTCAGCCATTAGAATAACTTGCCGATCCAATAATTTTACAATGCAGTTGATTATAATTTATTACATAACAATCTTAGGGAACATTTTAAAAGCGTTCCCACCCACAAGCAAATATTCCAACCTTGTAATGCCAGGGCAAAGCATTCTTGGGGAACCCGCATAACACGCAACACAGCTTAATCCTTATTTAATACATGGTATGCAAAAAGCCGCTAGCTTATAATAAAAATTACATTGATAGAAATTAAATTGTAAAGTGATGAGTAGTATCAAAGAGTCAAACTACTTAACTGCTCCAACAATTGTTGTGGCGTTTCAATCGAAATAGTTTGGTAACAAAACATGAAGCCACGACTCTATCTTGAAACTACAATTCCAAGTTACCTTACATCTCGGCCTAGTAAAGATTTGATTGTTTCCGCCCATCAACAGATTACAAGGGAGTGGTGGCGTATAAGGCGTGATGCATTTGAAATCTACACATCGCAATTCGTGACGGATGAGGCTGGGGCAGGAGATAAAAAGGCGGCACAAAAGCGGCTAGAATTACTTCTGCCTTTTTCGTTATTGAATGTCACGGAATCTGTTTTGCAACTCGCATCAGCATTTCTTGAAACGGGAATTATTCCAGAAAAAGCGGCCCGGGATGCAGCACACATTGCCATTGCAGCAGTTCATGGTATAGAATACCTTTTGACATGGAATTGTACGCATATTGCCAATGCGATGATATCAAAGAAAGTGCAAAAAATTTGCGAACAAAACGGATTTTTATGTCCGGTAATATGCACACCAGAAGAATTAATGGAGAATTATTAATGACTCCCGATCCAATTGTCGAAGAAGTCCGAACCATTCGCGAGCAGCTAGCTGCCCAATTCCACTTTGATATTCGCAGAATCATAGAAGACACACAAAGGCGACAGGCGTTATCCAATAATAAAATTGTTTCTTTTGAACGGCCCAAAATCACCTTGCATCAAGCCGACGAAAACAAAACATCCCCCTAAAATCATTAATACACCCAGATTTAACCCCTAAAAATCAAGCGACAGAAGAACTAAAATGCCATTAAGAAAGAGGCAGCAACCACTTAGGAAGACCAATTCCAACAACCATTAATTTTCCAAGATAGGCTTGCGCTTCAGGATTTTGAAACCCCGTCTTAGGCGTAACCATCGTGGCGGTGATGGTCGCTTTAATTGTTGAGTCCGAAGCAATGCCTGTATCCGCATCTAACCCCGAGGGCAAATCCACTGCAAGAACTTTTACCCCCGATTCATTGATCTGCCTAACAACAATATCTAAAGGGCTTCTTAAAACCCCCTTCTGCCCCGTACCAACCAAGGCATCCACAACCCAAACTGCATCTTTAAAAATGCTTTTCAGATCTTCTACACTGGGGGAAGTTAAAACCTTCATGGGAATATCTGAATGAGCAATAATTGCATGATTCATGCAGGCATCACCCATCAGTTCTTTGGGATTTGCAAACAGCAGAACCTGAACATCAATCCCCGCTGCATTCAAATGGCGGGCGATGACAAAACCATCCCCGCCATTGTTTCCCCTGCCACAGCAAATTACAACTTTCCCCTTTGGATTCTCTGCAAGGAGAATTTCTGCAATGCCCCTGCCTGCGTTTTCCATGAGAACAATTCCCATGATATGCCCTTGGCTTTTGGCAAGCCAATCCACATTCCGGGATTCTTCAGCACTTAAATAACGCATGGGCATACTCCGTGAAGTTATCTACTGATACGAAGACCGCCACCTTTAAGAAGCGCTTCGACTTCTTCAGGGCGAACCCAGGCAAAATCGCCTGGGATCGAATGTTTGATCGCACTGGTTGCAACGCCCCAATCCAGAGCATTCTGCACATCGCCACCCAGCAACCCATGAATCAAACCCGCAGCAAAGGAATCGCCCGCACCCAATCTATCAACAATTTCAACCTCATAAGTGCGAGTTTTATATACCTTGCCTTTTTGATAAGCCATGCCTGTCCAGGTGTTACGCCATACTAGGGGATTTTCCCGCAGGGTGATCGCAACAATGTCGAGTTTGAATTTGTCTGCAACCTTTGCTGCAACTTCTTCGTAGTTGGAACCGGTGATGCCAAACACTTTCTCAACATCTTCTTCGGTGGTGATAAGCACATCGCAATATTGCATCAAATCAGAAAGGCAATTACCCGCTTCGGTGGTGGTCCAAAGCTTGACCCGGTAATTCAAATCCATGCTGGTTTTCACACCAGCGGCTTTTGCAGCCATCATGGCTTCGCGTGTAGCCGCAGCACTAGATGCACTTAACGCTGGGGTGATTCCGGTAACATGAAACCATTTGGAACCTGCAAAAACCTTGGCCCAAGGAATCATACCGGGCTGAACTGCTGCGATGGCAGAACCCTTGCGATCATAAATAACGCTGCTAGCTCGGGGGGCTGCACCAAACTCTAAAAAGTAAAGTCCGAGCCTTTCATCCTTGGAATACAATACATGGCTGGTATCAACACCCGCTTCACGGGCATGATTTGCAACCAATCGCCCGAGTGGATTATCAGGCAGGCGGGATATCCACGAGGCACTGTGGCCCAAACGCGAAACCGCAACAGCAGTGTTCAACTCTGCGCCGCCAACTTGTAAATCTAAACTTTTAGCCTGTTCAATCCTGCGAAAATTTGGAGGAGAAAGCCTGATCATCGCTTCGCCAAAAGTGATCACTTCAAACGCCATGATTATTTCCCTTTCAAGGTGGAGTTACGAAAATTCTTAACAATTTCGACATACTTGGAAGCAAGCTCGCGGATGCGATCAAAGTTTTTCTCAGCCACGGCTTTGGGCTCAACTAACTGGCTTCCAATCCCAAGGCAGCATGCGCCTGCTTCTAAAAATTTCTGCGCAGTATTGAGGTCAACACCCCCCGTAGGCATCATGCGAACCTGGGGAAGAGGGCCACGCACCGCCTTAAAAAACATGGGCCCCAGCACATCCGCAGGAAACACTTTGCAAACATCCGCACCAGCTTCCCATGCTGCCATGATTTCCGTCGGGGAAAATACGCCAGGCATGATTGCCTTGTCATAACGCCTGCACATCTTGATCAAATCCAAATTCAGCACAGGCGAAACCAGATATTCAGCCCCTGCAAGAATTGCAGCACGCCCAGTTTCCGTATCGAGAATAGTGCCAGCCCCTAACATTATACGATCGCCCAATGCATGGCGAACCTGCTTAATCACATCAAGTGCATGAGGGACGGTCATGGTGATTTCGATAACTGTTACGCCACCATCCGCCAGCGCACGGGCAACTTCGACAAGTTGCTGGCTATCCTGCGAACGAACAATCGCCACGATTCCCGTCTCAAGAACCTGTTTTACGCATGCATCACGACTCATAGCATTTCTCCCTGGATAAAATATTCATCCAGCTATTGTGATATATATTTGGCCAAGGGCAATAAAAGAATTTATCTTCGTTCGAAAAGAGATTGTGTTTTTACAATCGTAAATTCAGCAGGAAAAGTATGAAATGTATTGGTAACAATGCAACCAGGGCGGGCATCTGCAGTAATAAATCCCAGAGGGGGCAAAGAAAAACGATGGGTGTTTTTAAAATGATGTATCAATCCACGCTTGACACCATCCTGCAAAATCTCATTGTGAATCTTCAGAAAAATATCAGGCGCAAGCGTTTCTACATGAAAACACATTTCATAATGAATGTTGTTGACACAAGTCAACCTCTTGGAAAGCCCCTGCTTAAGCTTGAAACCCATTAGGCGCTTAGCTTCAGGAAGTAATTGCGTGGAGGAAGCCGCAATTTCCGTCAGAGTTAATTCAGGATGATCGAAGGTAATTTGATGGCCCGTGGTGGTGATGTCCACACGAAGTTTGTAATTCTCACGCTCGACCGTTTTCGTCGCAAGAATCTCAAATAACTCCGGATGTAAATGCCTGCCATATACTTGGAACACCAAGTCTTGCACAGGCGGCCTCGATTCCAACATCATAACCTTTTCGTCCCCCATTTAATGATCATGCTAAAATAGTATAGTCATTATAAAGAAGGTTCACAACCTTAGTCGGGACCAACTTTGATCGAAAGTAGTTCCAACGGAATTCATTTTCATGACCAATCATGAAAATGTGGTATGTTTGCTAATAAGAGCCAATTAAAAGAAAAAGGGCGGCCAGGGTTTTGCTACCACTGAACGCCCCATATAAATCGTCAAACAATTACTTTTTCTTCCAAACATGGATGAATTCGCCAGTACCGGATTTTGTACTGAAAGCATTGGGGCGTTCTTTCCCAGGTGGTGCGAAGCAAACGGTCCAAACATCTTTTTCGATTTTATAAATACCCAAGTAAGTCTTCCCCTTGAATTCGCCTGAAGTATCGGTTGAATCAATTTCTTTGGGCTTTTTTGTCGGATCGATTTTGTGAGTTCCGCCAAAGGAATCTTCGCCTACCTTAACCGAATGAACACCATTCTTGTTGGTAATCAAGGCTGATTTCACAACATTTTCAGGGGCTTTTTCACCCTTCTTTTCGCTCGAGACCATAGTAAAAGAGCCTTCTAAGAACTGCATGTCTTTTTCAACACTCTCCTGAAATTCAGCAGCAATTAAAACACTGCCAAAAACAAATACACATGCACCCAACAAACTCATCCTTGAATTACGCATAAAACCGCACCCCTAAAAATAATTTGAATTTTGATCCAAGCGACCAAACAATAACTGTAGCATTTAGTTGTTAATGCTATCAACACCACAATCGATAAGGTGCAAACCAAAAAAACAATGCACTTTTGAGGTTGCTTAACCAAGAATTGACTGGATGGGTCTGCCGCCATGCGATATTGCAGTGGGTCTTCCCAGCGTGTCATGAACCACAGCCTCCGAATCAATTCCCAGAAGGCTATAAACGGTGGCGCAAAGATCACCAGGCGAAACAGGATGATCCACAGGATAAGCAGCCTGCTTATCTGAAGTGCCAAGCACAAAACCTTTTTTAACGCCCGCTCCAAAGAACAAACAAAAACCACACTGAGGCCAATGATCGCGCCCTGCACTGCCATTAATCTTGGGCGTGCGACCCATTTCACCCGTAACAATCACCAAGGTTGAATCGAAGAGCCCGCGCGTTTCAAGATCGTCCATCAACGCGGTAACCATGGTGTCAAGAATCGGCAGATTAAATTTGAGCATGCCAAAGTTATTGCTGTGCATATCCCAATGCCCGCCATGCGAATCGGCACCACATTCCCAATTAACAGTAACAAAAGTTACGCCTGCCTCGACAAGCCTTCGGGCCGCGAGCAAGCTAGAGCCATAAAGGTTTTTGCCATACCTTTCACGAAGCAAGCTAGGTTCCATATCGAGATCAAGTGCAGTTCGCACGCCTGAAGAGGTAAGAAGATCGTAGGCTTGTTTTTGCTGTCTGGTAAGGTTGGCAGACTTAGCAGGGTCACCAATTTTTTTGGAGACATCATCCATTTTTCTTTGCAATCTTTTGCGGTCTGCAATGCGATCGAGTGAAAGGCCTGGAGTTTGGCCAAAGGCTGCAAGCACAGGATCGCCTACTGGAAGAACTGGATCGTAGAATGAACCTTTGCGGGCAAAGGCGGGTTCGCACATGGTGGTGATGGGATCGTATTGTTTGCCTAGGTAACCACCATAGGGCCCTGCCCTTCGAAGCCCTTGGCTGAATCCTGGAAACGCAGGCATCATCACATGAAATGGCGTTGCTTCCTTACCCATGCCAAAGTGCTGGCATACTGCGGCCATGCTTGGATGATCCGAGGGCTTTGCAAAATAATTTTCACGATCGGAACCGCCGGTAAAACCCGTGAGTACGGAATAAGGATTATGGCTGTTATAGCCATGCGAAACGGTTCGAATAAGCGTTGTTTTATCAAGCCTGCTGGCAATAAGGGGAAGATGTTCGCAGATTTGGTACCCGGGGATTTTCGAAGCAATAGATTTAAACTCGCCCCGGATTTCCTTGGGCGCATCGGGTTTCATATCGAAGGTATCGATGTGGCTTGGGCCACCAAACAAATTCACTAGGATAACTGACTTGGCTTTATTGTTGCCAGGGTTTGATTTGGAACCCGCCTGAAGCAAAGAACCAAAACCCGCACCTGCAAGCAGCGACATACCACCCAATTGCAGTACCTTGCGCCTGTTGAGTTTTGGATTGGACAGCATTGGTACTTGGAAGGCAGGGTTCATTCACACTCCGGTAAGACTAGCATTATGCTGACCTATATTTGCATACATGTCAAACCAACTTTTGCAAAAGCATAGTTTTTTTCGTTAGTAACTCATTACAAATTAATCAGACCCATGGTATAAAAGAATCACTCTTTTAATTCTTGGAATAAAACAGACGGCTAAATCAATGCATCAATTGAAAAGAATTCCTGCGTTTACGATTGCAACATTTTTCATATTCGCACTGGGGAGCAGCTTTGCGGAACCACCCAAAAACCCCCGATTCACCGCATTGGAAAAGCATGCACTATCTGCGAAATCAGCAGATGAAAAAGATTTTGCAACCCTTGCAGCTTTTCTGGTTTCAAAAGCCAAAGGAGATAAAGAAAAAGCATGGTGCATCTACCGCTGGGTAACCGATCGGCTTGCATACAATGTCGAGGCCTTTTTAGCAAAGAACCCTGGAGACAATTCGGTTGAAACGGTGCTCAAAACTCGCTTTTGTGTCTGCGAGGGGTATTCTCGGATGTTTTTAAAGTTATGCGAGGAAGCTGGCCTGGAAGCAGTCAAGGTGACAGGGGTTGCGCGCAGCGGCAGCAAAGATTCCAAGGGCAAGCCTGCTTTTGAATCACATGCTTGGAATGCTGTAAAACTGGATGGCAAATGGGAACTTATTGACTCCACCTTTGGTTCTGGCAGTGTCGATAAAAAAGCATTTGTCAAAAACTTTGAACCAATATTCTTCATGGCGCCCCCAGAGCAAATGCGATTTACGCATTTCCCTGAAGATGCCAAATGGCAACTGCTTGAAAAAACAATCTCTAGGGAAGATTTTGATAAGCAACCACTGGTTCAAGCTAGCTTATTTAAACTCGGACTATCTCCCTCAAGCATTTTAAAAACCACCAAGAGTTCATCATTCGGGGGCTTCCCGGAAATATTCGATGTCGCAAAAACCAAAATCAAAGTTGTGGAGGCTCCATTAAACGCCAAGCTTAAAACAGGGCAGATTTATCGCATTGCAATCGAATCACCTGAACTTTCGAAAGTGCTGATTCTTTCAAACGACAAACCACAAATGAATTTACAAAAACAGGGTTCCAGCTTTACAGGAGAGGTTCGTGCGTTAAGTGGAACCATGTTGATTGCAGTTCAAAAACCAAATCAAGGGAATGAGTATTCTTTTTTGTTGCGCTACAAGGTGGAATAACCAGAGTCGGGCATTCGCCTCCTACATTCCGAACCAGTCAGGCAACAATTTCAAAAATAAAGAACCTATTGCCTTGTTTGATGACGCTTTTCAAAATATCATTGGTTATCAACAGGTAATATCTTTTAACGAAAATGGGATTGCATGGCATTTGCACCTGAAACCATCAAACTGCTGAGAGCTGCAAAGGAATTAGTAAAAAAAATTCCCGCTGATGCTGTTTTGATCCTTGCAGATGGCCCTATGGAATGGGACAAGGTGCTGGAAGAGTTATCAGGTACACGAATATTGGTTGCGGCTAGGCATGAAGATGACTTCGTGCGCATCAAAGATCACCCCGATCTAACACTCATCGAAATTGAATCCGGCCCCACCCCCACCCAAGAACGCATGAGCCTTGCATTACTCGAAGCAGTGCGATCCGAAAAACTCAGGCAGGGCGCAGAGGTAGTGGTACTTTACAATGGTATTGAAGTGGGCGAAGAAAAGCCCGACATGATAGATACCCTCAGCCTGATCAAATTAGGCGAACATCTCGAAAAATTAAGCGCTCAGGATCTTCGCAGACTAGATACTCAAGTACCTTTGGAAACCCTTAGAGCCGTGGTCGACCTTGCGACCGAAATAGGCAGAGAAGGCAGAGAAGGTCACCCTATCGGGACTATGTTTGTCGTGGGGGACACACGCAAAGTGATGGGTCTTTCACGCCCCATGAACTTCAATCCTTTCCGTGGCTACAGCGATGAAGAACGCGATGTTCGCAACCTCGCAGTGCGCGAGCAAATCAAAGATATCGCCAAGCTGGAAGGCGCAATTATTATTCGAAGAGATGGCGTTGCAGTGGCTGCATGCAGGCGAATCGAAGCTTCCTACTCAGGTTTCACTCTTAGTATGGGATTGGGCACCAGGCACGCATCTGCAGCAGCAATTAGTAAAAGCACCAAAGCGATCGCTGTAACAGTCAGCCAATCTTCCGGCACAGTTCGAGTCTTTCAAAATGGCGAAGTGATGCTTCACATCGAACCATTCGCCCGCCCTATGACATGGGGTAAGTTCCGGATGGATGCGCTTGAAGACAAGAAATCCTAGTCCCGCTTTCAAAAACCCACTTCAACGATTATAATTTTTAAATATTAAAGATAGTGATTTTGCATTTGACAAAGATGCAGGGGAATAAACATGCAGATAAAATCAATTTTGTGTTATGGGGTAATGCTTCTATTCCCATTTTTGTTGCTTTCTGCGCCACAGGATGCCACCAAGGCTGGAATCGAAATGGTTCAAACCCCTGCACTGGATGCAATTCCTTCAAGCGCTCTGGTTGTTGTTCAAGTAAAAGGAATTGAAGGAACTCTGGCAAGCTTGAATGAATTCGTAAAAAATGCGGTGCCCGATGCAATGCCATTGAATGAGAATTTCATCGTGAATGGGTTTTTAGAGTTTTTAAGAGGTCGAAAATTAACTGGCCTAGCTCCCAACGGACCACACTTTTTTGCAGCGATGGAATTTCCCCAACCCAACAAGGCAGCGAATCCAAACAAAGTTCTTGCTGCGATAAAAGTAACCAATTATACCGCTTTTCGAGAAGGGGTTTTAAAAGACTCTGAAATCAAAAGCATCAAGCTTGAGAAAAATGCAGAAGTGGTCACCATGGAAAATGGTTCGACCTTGTTTTTTATTCCAAGAAAAGACCAAGTGCTGGTAACCCCCGACCGAGATATCGCAAATCTGATCGCAAAAAGGCCAACCCCTATCACGACCAAAATCAGCAGAATACAGGCAAATCGATTGCAAGCACCCGATCTGGGCATTTTTGTAAATCTGGAAGCTATCCAAAAAGATTACCCTCAATCCCTAACAGAAACAAAAAAAGAGATTGAAACCTCGCTAAAAGATTTAGAATCAATTTTGGGAACTAAAAAACTTCTAGGCAGCGACTTAATCAGCCAAACAATCGCTCTGACATTCAAAGGAATTGAAGACAGCAAGGGGATGGTATTTTCGATAGATTTCCGGCCCACGGGGATTGTGTTTCATGGCGAAACAGAATTCAAAGCAAACACGCAAACTGCAGCGTTTTTCAAAGGATCAAAACCTGATGCGATGAAAGAAATGCAGCGCCTGCCTGCGGGCAAAACATTGTACATGGCGCAACAAACCCAATCTCCAGTGATGAAAAGCCTAGCTTCTTATTTCATGGGGCTAACTCCGGAAGAAAATCAAAAAGCATTGGGCAAAGATTTTGACATGTTTTTGCAACTTGCGAACAATCGCTATGATGCGCTCTCGTTTCCGCCTGAAGGCTTGCAAATCATTCAATCTGCAAACCCTGAAGGAACAAAGCTCCGATTTATCAACCTTTTAGAAAAATTAGGCAGAGGAGAGAAATTCCAGAGTGCGGTTTTAAAGCAGGCCCCAACGATTAAAAAGGGAGCAGAATCTTTGGCAGGCCAAACTTTTGATCTAGTGTCATTCGAATGGGATTTGGAAAAAATGACAAACTTGATGGTACGAGAGACAAAAGGAATTCAATTCTGGAGCAAATTTCAGAAACTCATGATAAAAAAAATGATGGGAGGGTCCATGAATTTGTGGGTGACCACCACAAAAACTGAGGTAATTTTGGTAACCGGGGAAGATTGGAACAAAACTAAGAGAATTTTTGAAGATTTTAACAAAAACGCCAATAAACTAGACCAAATAAGCCATTACCCTATATGCAGAAAGGACTTACCTCAAGAATCTAGCCTAATAATATTATTAGACCCCCTGTATTACTTAAAAATCATTGTAACGGTGCTCCAAGAAGTGGAGGGCGGGCCGTTGGCTTTAGATTTAACCGGATATAATCCAACTTTCATGGGATTTTCGGCTGTTTTTGAGGAAGATAGGGCTGCAGTTGATAGCGTAATTTCGGCCGCATCTGTTCAAGAAATATATTTTCGTCTGATTAAGAGGGTTCTCGGTAAGTGATTTTCCTAATACATCAACCTAAATATCTTGAATCCTTGCTAGAAGTGCTTATAAAGAATGTTGCTATTGCCATTTTGGTTAATTCCAAGTTTGGTGATGTCTGCGGGTGTAGCTCAGTGGTAGAGCGCCACGTTGCCAACGTGGCTGTCGTGGGTTCAAGTCCCATCACCCGCTCTGTATGTAGGCCGAAAGAATTTTGAATGCAAAGCATAACGCTAGCTATCAAGATTCTTTCGGTTTGGTTTTTTCCAGAAAATGTTCGGGCCATGAGGGGTCAGCGGACATTTTAACTGGCATGGCAAATTACAATGATCATCGTCATGCTGCCTATAGTATACTGGTAAAGGATCCCTCAAAATTATCATGTTGGAAACAGATTGCCATGACTGAGACCAAAACCGGATTGGAAGTTCAAGAAACCCACAAGCACGATCATGATCATAGCGCAGATCAAGATGCAAAAGCGCCTGTAAAGTTGACTCAAGAAGTTGATATCAAAGATGCAGGCCCTTGCAAAAAGCACATCAAAGTTTCCGTAAGCAGAGCAGATATCCAATCCAGAATGGACGACCATTTCAAAACAATGGTTACAGATTCTAGCGTAGCAGGCTTCAGGCCAGGCAAAGCGCCTCGCAAGATTGTTGAAAGACGATTCCAAAAAGAAGTTGCAGGCCAAGTTAAGAATGAAGTAATTCTTGCAAGCCTTGAACAATTAGCTGAAGACTTCGATATTGCACCACTCAGCCCACCTAATTTAGACCCTAGCTCCGTAATCATTCCTGAAAATGGGCCGATGGTTTACGAATTTGAAGTCGAAGTAAGACCTCAATTCGACCTTCCACCCTATAAAGGTTTGAAGCTGATTCGCTACACCCATACATTCACCAAAGAAGAAATCGACACCCAAGTCAACTCCATGCTTGAACCTTTGGGTACCAAAGTTGACAAGAAAAATCCTGCTGTTGCAGAAGGCGACTACCTCACCTTGGATGCAATCATCAATGATGGGGATGCTAAAATCGGGGAAATCAAAGACCTCGAAATCCGAGTTAACAAGCAACTTGCATTCCGAGATGGTGTTGCAGAAAAGTTCATCGAACAAATTGGCGGGGCAAAGCCTGGCGAAACCCGCGATGTTGATATCAAACTTTCTAGCGTTGTAACCAACGAAGCATTGGCAGGCAAAGTAGTCAAGGCAAAGGTAACGGTCAAGGGATTGCAATCCTTAGAAATACCAGAGTTAACAGGCGAAATATTAGGCGCATTTGGCTGCAAGAATTTAGATCAGTTCCGCGAACTGGGTGAAGTTGTACTCAAACGCAGGTTGGATTACCAACAACGCCAATCATCCCGAAATCAAATTCTAGAGCTTATCGCAGGCTCAACCAATTGGGAATTGCCCCAAGATCTTCTGCGCAGGCAGGCTAAGAAAGCCTTATCACGCAAAGTTATGGATATGCAATCCAATGGCTTGAGCGATAACGAAATCAACGCACGGGTTCGAGTTCTGCAACAAGATGTTTTGAAAAGCACTGCTGCAGCCCTCAAAGAGCACTTCGTTTTGCAAAAAATTGCTGAAATCGAAAAGCTGGAAGTTAGCGATGACGATTTGAACCTTGAAGTCGAACGCATTGCACAGCAGAATGATGAATCCCCACGCAAAGTTCGTGCAAGATTAGAAAAAGAAGATTTAATCGAAGCACTTGCAGTGGAAGTGATTGAACGAAAATCATTGGATTTGGTACTTGATTCTGCAGAATATACAGAGCAACCTCTTCCAAATCATGATACACTGATCACCGGTACAGCGGAAGCTGATGCGGCACCGCAAGATCAAGGTGTTTCTAAGGAATAGTAAACTCGTTTCAGGTAGGAGTCCCTCATGCAACCTTACAGATTCGGACCAATGGCCAATATGGCTCAGCGCCAGCGCGATTACACTCGCCAGCGCAATTATGGCACCGGAGATATTCTTCTCGATAACCGCATTATTTTCTTTGGCTGCTCAGGCAGCAATGTCTACGAACCGGTAATCACCGATGTAACTGCCAACATGGTGATCCAGCAGATGCTTTATCTGCAAAACGAAAACAAACAGACCGAAATTTCGTTTTATATCAATTCGCCTGGTGGTTCGGTTTCTTCGACCTTAGCCATCTATGACACCATGCAATTTTTGGAATGCCCTATAGCCACCTTCTGCATGGGAGTTGCAGCGAGCGGCGCAGCTATCCTGCTGGCTGCAGGCACCAAAGGCAAGCGCTATTGCCTTCCCCACGCAAAGGTGATGATTCACCAACCTTGGAGCGGTGGAATTGGTGGCCAAGCTTCGGATGTAGAAATTGAGATGATCGAGATTCTTAAGGAAAAAACCCGATTAAATCAGATTCTTGCCAATCATACCGGCAGAACTCTGGCCGAAATCGAGGCAGAAACCGAAAGAAATCGTTACTTTAATGCTGCGGAAGCAAAGGCTTTTGGCTTGGTGGACGAGATCTTGACCCGCACCTCCGAGGCAAAACAGGAAAAATAGGACGCTGGAATGGTGGATGAGTCACCTTCCTTGCCATATTTATTCATTTTACCCCAACCCGGCTGCCGATAACTCATTTACGAGCCGGGGTGTTCCTAAGGAACTATCCCATGCCTCTGGTACCTTATGTGGTTGAACGCAGTGGACGCGACCCGCAGGTATTTGACATCTACAGTCGTTTGCTTAAGGATCGAATCATTTTCCTACAAGGGGAAATTGATGATTACAGCGCAAACTTAGTAGTTGCTCAAATGTTATTCCTGCAGTTTGATGATCCCAAGGCGGATATTCATCTTTACATTAACTCACCAGGCGGCTCGGTTACCGCAGGTATGGGTGTTTTTGACACCATGCGTTACATCACCTGCGATGTAGCGACTTATTGTATCGGTATGGCTGCAAGTATGGGCGCAACCCTTCTTGCCGCTGGTACCAAAGGCAAGCGTAACGCACTGCCTCATGCTGAAGTGATGATTCATCAAGTACTTGGGGGGGCAAGGGGCCCTGCAACGGATATTGAAATCCGAACCAAACACTTGTTGCGTACGAAAAGGAAGATGAATGAGCTGCTCCAACAGCTAACTGGGCAACCCTTCGAAAAGGTTGAACGCGATACCGATCGCGACAACTTTATGAGTGCTCAGGAAGCCAAGGAATATGGCCTCATCGATAATGTGTTAGAGCGTATGACACCCGGCCAAGCCGCCAAGGAATAAATCCCATGGCAAACTCCCGGGTGTGTGGTTAAACCGCACCCGGAAGTTTTGAGTAATGACACGCTGTTATCCTTATTTCTGTTCTCTCTTCCTGCTCTGCACATTCATTGCAGGCTGCAAATCTCCTAATCATAAGCTGGAATCCGAACTCCGCGCACGCGATAACGATATCGATTATCTTAAGAACGAACTCTATCGCTCTAAAACTTACAACAAAGCCATGGAAATGGAACTGCATGCCACTAGGGGCGAAGTTCCTCCCGGAACCCCTTACGACCCCCTTAACAAAGTTTACCCCTTAAAAAACATCACCCTAGGCCGACAAACTGGGGGTGTTGACCTCGATGGCCAAACAGGCGAAGAAGCTCTTCAAGTAATTATTGAGCCCAAAGATGCTGAAAGCCATGTGGTGAAAGTTCCAGGAAGCGTTTTAATTCAAGTCATCGAAATCTCAACTGAAGGGTTGAAGACGCCTCTTTCTACTTGGCAGGTTTCAAACGATGAACTCAGCAAATCATGGCGCAATGGCCTTCTTACCACAGGCTATGCTCTTACCATGCAATGGAAACTATGGCCCAACTCCGACAAACTCCGTGTTATCGTCCATTTTAAACTGGATGATGGCAGACTTTTCGAAGCAGAAAAAGATTTTACCCTAAAGCTACCACCTGCTTATCTTCGTAAAGCCCCCTCAGTAGAAACTCAAATCATACCACCAACTTCCACCATGATCATTCCTACGCCCGGGTTATCCAACCCCGCCCCAGTGACTTCGAATGTTCCACTGCCTAATCCAATGAGAGAACCAGTATACGCCCCCATACCAAACACGAATACTGCTCCAACGCCGATGCCGAATTCCCCTCCACCGACTCCCTTGCCGACTCCCTTGCCGAATCCCCCCGCGCCAACCCCCTTGCCTGCTCCTACGCCTGCGCCGACACCCGTGCCTGCGCCCACACCTCTACCGCCGCCAATCAAAGAAGGCACCCTGATTCCACCACCACCTGCGCCAACTCCTTCTTCTCAGGACAAAACAACCACGCCTAACAATGGGCCTAATCTTTTGATCCCACCTGCTAACAATTCCCCTTTACCTGAAGGCATGGTGAACGCAGGGCCTTGGCGTGGCATCAACACCAATCCAATTCAATCTGCTGCACAAATACTAAAGCCCCTGAAGGCTAAATAAAGATACTCAGAGTTTAAATTTATCTTGCGAGAATTGCTGTAGCCAATTGGCCTATCACGGTAAGAAACATCACGAAAAAACCCAGAAACATCAGTAATAGACCACCCCAATGATGAGGCGTGTTGGTGTTTATTAACTGTTGCGAAATCAAAGAGATCAACTGCTTTGATAACAAGCTTTCAGGTTTATTAAAAAAGATTGTGCCATGCCTTAAGAAAGAGAAAACTTCCACTTCCATTCTCTCTTCAGCACCCTCTTCTTCATTATGAAGAATGTATAAATTTCCGAATTTACGATACTGAAAGCCGGATTGCGCCAAAGCATTTGCAACTGCGGATTCAAATGCTTCAGATTCAACATTATAAAAACAGGTCCAACAACGTTTGCGATAAATGAAAATCGCAGAAAGACAAATTACCATGACAAAATAAATCATCCAAATGGCAATCCAAAACCATCTCGAACCTTCAAGTGATGCAAAAGGAATGGGGCCCTCACCTGTCAACCAATACCTGCGCCAAGTTTCATAAATTGAAGTGATAATTGCAGGTAATCCTGCCAACACAAATCCTGAACCAGCAAACATCAGGGAAACAAAATCCCAAGACCCACCTATGATGGAAGGTTTACTTTGACGGCTAATACCGCCCACCCAAATCAGGTAGATCGCAACAGGCAAAAAAAGAATTAATAGTATCACCAGCTACCTCTTCAAATTATTCGTGCAAGAAAACCGCAAGATCTGCCCCTACCTATGGCATCAAACCATTTTATCGATTCTAATAGCAATTAGGCTATCGATTATTATTCTCGTACGCAACTTATTATCAGGGGCTATTTTTCATGACCATGCGATATCGAACTTTAGGTAAAACCGGACTCCAAGTTTCAATCATCGGTTTTGGGGCCGCCCCCCTAGGTGGCATCTATGGCCCTTTCACGGAAACTGAATGCACCCAAACCGTACATCAAGCAATTGATGAGGGAATCAATCTCTTCGATACCAGCCCTTATTATGGCATTAAACTTGGGGAAGAAGTTTTGGGACGGACCTTAAAAGGCGTTCGAGAAAAAGTGATTCTCGCGACCAAGTGTGGCAGAATCACACAAACTGATTTCAATTTCAAAGCTGACTTTATTGTGAAGAGTATGGAGGAATCTCTGCAAAGGCTTCAAATCGATCATATGGATATATTTCAGGCGCATGATATCGAATTCGAAGCAGACCTCGATATGGTCTTCACCGAAACCTACGAAGCATTACAAAAGCTAAAGAAACAAGGAAAATGCAGGTTCATCGGTATGACAGGATACCCACTGGGTTGCCTGAAAAAAGCGCTCGAGGCTTGCGCCTTGGATGTCTGCATTAGCTATTGCCATTGCACTTTACTGGATCAATCCATGCTAACCGAGTTGGTACCAATTGCAGAACGCATAGGAACTGGCATAATAAACGCCAGCCCCTTGGCTATGGGTGCATTAACATTAAACCCGCCCGCCTGGCATCCCGCCCCTGAAGAAGTAAAGCAAGCAGCAATGAAAGCTGCGCAGTATTGCAAATCACAGGGAAGCGATCTTTCATTATTAGCAATGCAATGGATGCTGCAACAGGAAAAAGTTGCAACGACCTTGGTTGGAATGTCAAAGCTAAGTGAGCTTAAAATAAATCTTAAAGCTCTGGAAAGCGGACCAGATCCGGTATTATTAACTGAAGTTAAAAAGATACTTTCCTCCGTGCAGGGCCGTTGTTGGCCAAGTGGACTTTGGGCTGCAGAAGCTTAATAACTTAAATAAAAGAGTGACTTAATGACTAACAAAAACTTGCTGAGCCTTGCCTTAGGTCTAATAGTTGTGAGCCAACTACCCGCACAGGGTTTATCTCCCAAACAGGCAATGGAAAAAATGCAAGTGCCTCCAGGGATGGAGGTACGATTAGTTGCAAGCGAACCCCAAGTACGCCAGCCACTCAGTATGTTTTTCGATCCTAAAGGGCGCTTGTGGGTATTACAATATCTTCAATATCCTAATCCCGCGGGCCTTAAGGCTGTGAAGCAGGATCAGTATCTGCGCACCATTTGGGATCGTGTGCCCGAAGCACCTCCTAAAGGCCCCAAAGGTGCAGACAAAATAACCATCCTTTATGATCGAGACGAGAACGGCTTGTTTAGAAAATCAAAAGATTTTGTTACAGGACTGAACCTCGCTTCGGGTATGGTTTGGGGCCATGATGGGCTTTTTGTGGTGCAACCCCCCTACCTGCTTTTCTACCCAGATAAAAACCATGATGACATTCCCGATGGCGATCCCCAAGTCCTTCTAGAAGGTTTTGGCATGGAAGATTCCCATGCTTATGCAAACTCGCTTCAATGGGGCCCAGATGGCTGGCTTTATGGCGCCCAAGGCAGCACTGTAACAGCTAAAATCAGAGGTCATGAATTTCAGCAGGGCATCTGGCGCTATCACCCCATCACCAAAGAATTCGAACTCTTCTCGGAAGGCGGGGGCAATACTTGGGGCCTCGATTTCGACAAAAATGGCCAGATTATCGCTGGTACCAACTACGGCAATGTCGCAATGCTTCATCAAGTTCAGGGCGCTTATTATGTCAAAGGTTTTTCCAAGCATGGCGCACTGCACAACCCTCATACCTATGGCTATTTCGAACATATGCCTTTCAAAAAATTTAAAGGTGGGCATGTCACCAATGGCGGTATCGTTTACCAAGCAGACCTATACCCAGCGGTATATCGCAATCGGTATATCGCAGGAAACCTTCTTTCTAACTCACTTTACTACCATGAAATTGAAGCCCGAGGCTCGACCTTTGCAGGGCAATTTGGAGGTGACTTCCTCATCGCAAACGATCCTTGGTTCAGGCCAGTCGATTGCTTTCAAGGCCCTGAAGGCGCAGTTTATGTTGCAGACTGGCACGACAAACGCGCTGCCCATCTAGATCCCGTTGATAACTGGGATCGCACCAATGGCAGAATCTACAAGATCGTACCCAAGGGTTTCAAAGAAATCCCAGAATTCGATCTTACTCAACAATCCAACTCAGAACTTATCTCCCTTCTTTCCCATAAAAATGTCTGGTACAGCAGAGAAGCACGAAGGCTTCTTGCAGAAAGAAAAGACTCTAAAAGTTCAGAACTTTTAAAGAAAATCGCTCAATCTAATCAGGGAACATTAGCGCTCGAAGCCCTTTGGGCCCTCACTGGCGCACAAAATGCAGACCCAGCCTTCTTGCACGAATTACTTGATCACCCCACGCCTGTGGTGCGCGAATGGGCAGTAAGGCTGCTGGCTGACAAACGCGCGCTTTCACCCGTTGCTGTTGCTAAGTTGGTGGAAATGGCACGAACAGAAACCAGCCCAACCGTTGCCTCCCAACTCGCCTGCTCTGCTCGAAGGTTGCAATTCGATGCCGCCCTTCAAATCACCAAAGCACTTTACTCTCAAGATCAATATATTCAAGATCTTTACATACCCATGCTGCTATGGTGGGCCGTCGAAGATCAATCCGTCCGAAGTCGGGCACTCATCCTCGATTGGTTTAAAGACCCAACCTTTTGGCTGAAAGTAATGGTCAAGCAAAACCTTTTGGAACGCATCGCTAGGCGCTGGGTCAACGAAGGAACCGAGCCCGATTGGAATGCCTGCGCACAATTACTAACCTTGGCTCCAAGCGAGGAAGATCAAAAGAAAGTACTTGCGGGAATCGAAAAAGCCTTGGAAGGACGAAGGTTGGCACTGGTGCCCACGCCTTTGGAAAAGCCTCTTGCGCTACTACGAGACAAAAATCCGAAAAGTAAGGAACTCCTACGCCTAGCTTTTCGGCTGGGCGACCCTATGGCCCTCAATGAAATCTCCAACAATGCTGCAAGCACCACACTACCTACATCCGATCGAATCTTTGCCATCGAACTTCTTGGACAACTTTCTGATGCAAACCACCTGCAAACCTTCCTCAAAGCTCTTGAGCCTAATACCCCCGACAATGTTCGCTTGGCTGCAATCAACGCAATGCAATCAAGTGCAGACGACATAGTCGCCCTCAAGCTTTTGGATCTATATCCAACTCTTCCGGGTAGCTTAAAATCAAAATCTTTGGCTCTGCTATCTCAAAGACCATCTTTTTCGCTTCTCTTAATGCAGCGTGTTGATACGGGAAAGATCCTTAAAACCGATATTAGCATCGATCTTGCTCGCGCCATGGCTTCGCACAAAGAAGAAAAGCTGATTGGGCTTCTTACGAAGCATTATGGAAAGGTGTCGCCCCCAAGCCCTGGCGAAAAAATAGCACGTATCAGTTATGTCAACCTTATTATCAGTCGTACGAAACCTGACATCGATAAAGGTAAGTTGCATTTCCAAAAGCAATGCGCCAACTGCCATATGCTTTTTGGCCAGGGTAATAAAGTAGGGCCAGATTTAACTACTGCAGACCGTCAATCGCTGCTTCCTCTCATTACCCATGTTGTCGACCCGAGTGCGCATATCAGGCCTGAATTTGTTGCGCAAGTAATCGAGACGAAAGATGGCAGAACACTCACCGGGCTTCTTGCAGAAGAAAACTCTAGCTCACTCACATTGCTCGATGCCAAGAATCAACGCTTGGTTCTGGCCAAGGATAAGATTGAAACTATGACGAGTTCCCCCAAATCGATCATGCCTGAAAACATCTTGGATACCCTTTCAGACCAGGATATTGCAGACCTATTCGCATATTTACGCGACAAATCTCCGCCCAAACCTTGAAATCCACACCCTGTGTTGATTATTGATATTATAGGCTCTATCTTTTTCGCTGAGATTCAAAATGAACTGGCACCATGACTCCCAATTAGATTCCCTACGACACCAACTAGTAAACCACAGGCTTTACCAACTGCTTGATTCCCCTAAAGCTATTTGTATTTTCATGCAGCACCATGTTTGGTGTGTTTGGGATTTTCAGTCCCTTTTAAAAGCGTTGCAAATCAAACTCACTTGCATGGAAATACCTTGGGTGCCTTCGCCAGACCCGTTAATACGCAGACTTATCAATGAAATTGTTCTGGGCGAGGAAAGCGATGAAGACGGTATAGGTGGCTACCTTAGCCATTTCGAACTTTATCTTAAAGCCATGCAAGAGATGCATGCAGATACCAAAGCCATCAATGAATTTATTAGCTTGCTGCGCGCAGGCACTCCTTTTGAAGAGTCTCTGCTAAAATCAAATGCCCCGCCTTGCATCATTCCTTTTGTAACCCAGACCATAAGCCTGGCACAGACAGGCGCTTTACACTTCGTTGCTGCAGCCTTCACTCTAGGTAGGGAAGATTTGCTTCCCGATCTTTTCCTCAAAATCCTAGACAAGACTGCCAACCAATTTAATATCAGTTACTCCATCCTCACCTATTACCTTAACCGACATATTGAACTGGATGGCGATGAGCATGGCCCGATGGCAATTTCGATGCTCGACAAAGCCTGTGGCGGCAGTAAAAAGAAAGAAGAAGAAGCATTACAAAGTGCTAGAAATTCTTTGCAGGCAAGGCTCGATCTTTGGAATGGAATCTGCAAACAGATCGAAGAGCTTAAGCAGATGGGCTAGCATTTATTAGCAGCGAGATGACGCTTTGCTTTAAGCACAATTGAAAGTATGACTCTACCGATTTCGTCTCTTCGTTCAGAATATTTTGCAGATTCGAGAGCAGACCCATCAAATGATTTTGGATCTTGGAAAGGCATTGCAATTCGCTGGGAAGCGCCCCGAACATTTGGGCACGAAGCATCAGCTTCATCGCAAACCAATAAAGCAATGAATGCTTTACCAGGGTTATGAGGGTCGCTATAAATCTTTGAGAACTCCTTGATTTCAAAGCGATTAACACCCATACGAGGAAGATTGCCCCAGCTAATCATGTACTTAGGATTAACTTCACCTGCATCACCTTCCGTTGCATTTTCATTTAACGGTTCAATTACAACCCCGACTTCTTTAAGCGTTCGAATTGTTCTAGGATTGAATGCACTTGGATTTGTTCCACCTGAATAAAAGCGTAGTTCAGGAATACCATGGTAGGCTGCTGCAATATTTCCAATGGTTGCAGCAAGCATGCTTCGTCTGGAATTGCCTGTACAAATTACGATCACTCCAAGTTCAACTCCAGGGATATGTTGCGAAACAATGGCTTGAAATAAACGCTCGCTACCATCTAAGTGGGCAGGTGAAATCAAATCACTTTGCGCAGAAAGCAAATCGCACTGAGCTTTTACCTTCGGGAATAAGAACTCACGCTCAGAACTATTGCTGGTTTGAATCAACATCTTTGTTTGGGTTCCATGCTAGGCATGACTTATAAAACCAGATACCACGAATACACCAACTTGCACCTTTAAACAACCTCTTGCTGTACAAGGGCCATCACTATGATTTCGGCTTCCTCGGGTTTATAGGTTTCAACTTTAATTTCGCCATTAATGACTGTCAAGTAAGTGGGTTTTGTTTCGGTCCAGCAACCACTATTGTAATACTTTACATCTTGGTTGTTTTTTTCGATGGCATGATGGGTATGGCCACAACAAACAGAATGGCAGCCGAGCTTTCGTGCCAAGTTAATAGCACCTTGTTCAATTTTTTCAGCACAACGAAGGAAGGTTTTGCTACCACTCTTGGCGAACTTGGCAAAGGTATGCGAGGAATCTATTTTTTGTAAAAGACAATAAAAGCAATCTGCAAACATAGTCAACCAAGGATGTTTATCAATGAATTCATCAAAGATATGGCCATGCAAGGCGAGAATTCTTTTTCCCCCACTTTCAAACTCATATTGATGTTCAACATTGACACCTAAAAGATGTGAGATAAATTCCAGCGATCCATCATGATTACCATGGATCCAAGTGATATCAATATGATCGGAAAGTTTCCTGATGAGTGAAAGCACTTTCCAATGATTTTTTTTAAGCCTTCGAAAATCGAAGGAATCGAACACATCGCCATTTAGTATGATTCTGGAAGTTTGAATAACACCACAGCGGATCTGTTCAAGAAAGACAACCAGATCTTTGGCTTGGCAATTATCACTGCCAAGATGAATATCAGAAATAATCAAGGCATCCAAGCAAGTCTGCATTTATTCTCCATAATAAGCAGAAACGAATTTGGAATTATGATAACTTTTCAGCAAGTATTTGCAGAGAGCGAAGCGAGAATAATCCGTGTTATTATCATGAAGAGGCGATGAAGAAAAACAAGAAGATACAAGCACTTGCTGTGATAAAAATGAAATACGCATCACGAATGAAAGAACATTCATGATGCGCAATATAAGCAGATGGTTATTCTTTAAAGCGGTAACCCAAGCCACGAACGGTTTCAATCATATCCATTGAACCAAGTTTTTTTCGCAGGGTTTTAATATGCACATCGATGGTTCTTTCGAGAACGATGGCGCCCTCACCAATGGCACAATCCATCAAATGCTGGCGCGAAAAAGCCCTACCGGGACTTCGCAACAGGCATTCCAGCAACCGAAATTCCGTTGGGGTCAGATCGAGTTCTTCATCCAGAATAAATGCACGATGCTTGACCATATCCACTTTTACCTGCTTATGCTCGATCAATTCAACAGGTCCCTGCCCATCTTTCGTAGGGACTTCTGCTCTCCGTTGCAAAGCATTGATTCGTTGCAATAAAACTTTAACACTGAAGGGTTTGGTTACATAATCATCCGCACCCATCGAGAAGCCCACCACTTGATCGGTTTCCTCCGATTTGGCTGAAACTACAATAACAGGAATAGCCTTGGTTTTTTCGTTACCACGCAACTCCCTAAGAATTTCGATACCATTAATTCCTGGAAGCATGATATCAAGCAAAATGATATCGGGAAGCGCTTGGGCTTTACGAAGTCCATCCTGCCCATCGTGGGCCACGGTCACTTCATAACCTTCGCGATCAAGGTTATATACAAGGGCATCGACCAATGCTTTTTCATCTTCGATGATAAGCACTTTGATCCCGTTTTTCACCTTCGGTGCTGCTGCTGCTTTCAGTGGGGCTTGTTTTTTTCCATCTTTCATAGGAGTTACCTCAGAAATCATGATTATCCCTCTAATTCTTGGACACGGTGCCTGACAATCTCACCCTCGACGAGATAAATCACATCTTCTGCAATGTTGGTTGCATGATCTGCGATTCTTTCGATATGCCTGACTGCTGAAAACATGGACAAACCATGTTGAATATTCGATGTTGATTCGGTCATCAGTTTGATGATTTCCTGAATAATCTGATTGTTGTAACGATCAACTTCATCATCCATGCGGACGACCATAAGCGCCTGCTTTACATCTAGATTAACGAACGCATCAAGGCTTTGTCGCACCATGATGGTGGTCATGTCCACCATTCGTTGCAACCCCTCGGGGATCGGGAAAAAAGGCGGGGCACAAAGTTGAATTGCACGCTCACTGATTTCTTCCGCAAGATCACCCATGCGCTCAAGGTCGGTGATAATCATCATGGCAGCGGTGCATCTGCGCAGGTCACCTGCAACTGGCTGATGAAGAGCTAGGATTTTAAGGCAATCTTCGTTGATCTGGTTTTCTTCCGTATCGATCTGTACATCGCCTTGGATGACATCCCGAGCAATATCAGGATTTCGATCGCGAAGTGCGATGATACTAAGAGAAAAAGCCTGCTCTACAAGGCTTGCAAGGCCCATGATATCTTTTTGCAGGTCGTCCAAATCGCGTTCAAGATGCTTTGACATTTTCGTTGGAATCCCTGTGTTGATCAGCCAAACCTACCTGTGATGTAATCTTCAGTTTGTTTGACCTGAGGCCTTGTGTAAAGATGATCAGTTGGCCCGACTTCGATTACTTTCCCTTGAAAAAAGAAAGCTGTTTGATCAGATACGCGCGCTGCTTGCTGCATATTATGCGTGACGATGATGATGGTGTAATCGCGTTTGAGTTCAAAAACAAGATCTTCGATGCGCGCAGTGGAAGCGGGGTCGAGAGCACTTGCTGGCTCATCAAGGAGAATTACTTCTGGGTCTGTAGCAAGGGCCCGGGCAATACAAAGCCTTTGGGCCTGACCGCCTGAAAGATTTAATGCAGACTGATTCAATCTATCTTTGACTTCATCCCATAACGCTGCGTTTTTCAGACAACGCTCGCAAATCTCTTGCAGTACCGCACTGTTGCTAACCCCTGCAACCCTTGGCCCATACACTACATTTTCAAATATCGACTTAGGAAAGGGATTCGACTTTTGAAACACCATGCCGACTCTTCTACGAAGGTCAACCATGTTAAGTGAACGGCGGTAAATATCTTCATTGTCGAGTAAAATTGAACCTGTGTGCCTGGTGCCCTCAACTAGATCATTCATTCGATTCAAGCAACGAAGAAAGGTTGATTTTCCACAACCCGAAGGGCCAATAAGAGCGGTCACCGATCTTTCTGGAATCAAAAAATCAATGTTGAACAATGCTTGATGGTCACCATACCAGAAGTTCAAATTTTTAATTTGATACTTGGGGGAGCTATTGTTTTGGGGCGTAAGCTCTCTACCGTTCAGATTTCTTTCTGTTAAAATCGCAGCGTAAGAGGTAGTTGCCATCTGTAACATATCCTTGCTTGAAAATACTCTTCATACTTCATCTACTTGAAGAGTTATACTAAGGATTAATTATGAAGAAACGATGAAGGAATTGTGATGTTATGATTCTGTTTTCCAGTCTCGAATTTTCTTTACCTAATACCCTAAAGCCCTTTATGATCGTTATTTGAATTAAAACTACTGTAAAGGAGAATTTCTGAATGAACCGGTTTTTACCCTACGCCTGCTTTTTAGGTCTTTTCTGTAGCTTCACCTTTGCAGCAGATGATTATGTTCTTGGCATCGATTCCCAGCCAAACCCCAGCACTCCCAAGGGTAAAATTGAGAAATCTGAGTGGAAGAGCAATATCTTCCCAGGTACTGTTCGCGAAATGTCGATTTATGTTCCTGCACAATACGATGGCAAAACCCCGGCTGCGGTTATGATATTCCAAGATGGCAGCAGCTATGCCAACGAGAAGGGCCAGTTCCGTGCCACCATTGTTTTTGACAACCTTATTCACAAAAAAGAAATGCCCGTAACCATTGGCGTGTTTTTAAATCCGGGCACTGTCCCCTCTGCCAACCCCAAAGAAAAAGGCCGCAGCAACCGCAGCTTCGAATACGATACACCCTCTGATCAATACGCCACCTTCCTTGAAAAAGAAATTCTCCCCGAAATCGAAAAGAAATATAATGTCCGCAAAGATGCCGCAGGCAGGGCCCTTTGCGGGATCAGCAGTGGAGGCATTTGTGCTTTCACCGCAGCTTGGGAACGACCCGATTTGTTTGGCAAAGTTTTAAGCCATGTTGGCAGCTTCACCAATATCCGCGGGGGCGATGTTTACCCAGGCATGATTCGCAAGACCGAAAAGAAACCTATCCGCATCTTCCTGCAAGATGGTAGCAACGATCTCGATAATCTTCATGGCCACTGGCCCCTCGCCAACCGATCCATGGCGGCTGCACTAAAATTCGCAAAATACGATTTTGTCTATGTCGAAGGGGATGGCGGTCACAATGGCAAACATGGTGGCGTCATTCTTCCAGAGTCCCTACGCTGGCTTTGGCGCGAATAATCTTCCTTCTACCTTCCATAGGAATCACTCATGAAAAGGCTTCTTTCTTCCTTTCTACTCCTTGTTTGTACAACTTGGGGATATTCTCAAGATATCCCTCTAAGCCAAATTCTAGTACCCTCCGAAAACTGGACTAAAACAACCAGCAATCTTGCTGGAGAATTTTCCGCTATCGCTTCTGATTCTAAAGGATCTTTATATCTTGCAGACACCAAAACCAAATCAATCTTAAAGCTTGATTCCACAGGTAAAACCATTGAAGTGGTGACTGATGCACCAGCAAAGGCCTTGGCAATTGACTCTCAGGGGGGCATTTTTCTTGCCATTGGTTCGAATATTCTTTACGCAGCTTCGGGCAACTCCAAAGCTTCCATGATTATCGAAGGGCTGGATTGTGTCGCCCTTTGCACCTTAAAACAAGGTAAGTGTTATGGAGCAGTACCTACTGAAAAAGCGATTTATCTTTTTGATAAATCAGGTGCTAAAAAGAAAGTTAACACCGAGGATGCAGTCATATCCTTGGCGGTTTCCAACGACGAAACAACTCTGTTTGCAGGCAATGCAGATGGCAGATCAATTTTCACTTTTCGCATAGAACTGAATGGAGATATCACAGCCAAGGATCGATATGTTGCACCCAGAAAACCCCTCGCAGGAGTTGCCGGATCTGTACCGGGCATGACGCTCGATAAGGCGAATCGGATTTATGCTGCAACTTCTCTTGGGGTACAGGTATTTGATCCAACTGGGCGGTTGTGCGGTGTTTTATTGCAACCAGATTTCCCTAGGTTTGCCAGTTCAATCGCATTTGCGGGAACTGATAAAAGCACTCTGTATGCTTTGGTTGGGCAAAGCCTTTACACCAGAAAAATCTTATTTCCTGGCAAGTAAAGCAACTCTTTAATCTTTGGCATAAGGCAAACGCACGGTAAAGGTAGTGCCTTTACCTACTTGGCTGTTTGCTGAAATGTTGCCTTTCATCGCCTGCACGAGATGTTTCACAATGGAAAGTCCAAGGCCTGTTCCGCCAACCTCACGGGAACGGGCTTTATCAACACGATAGAATCGTTCAAAAATCCGAGGCAGGTCTGCTTCAGGAATCCCAATCCCATTGTCTAAGACTTGGATAATCACATATTTATTCTCGAGGCCCCATTGCACATTGATCACGCCATGCTCTGAAGTATATTTCACCGCATTATCAACGAGGTTATCAAGTATTTGCACAAAGGCTTCTTCGTCCACCAAACATTCCAAATCTTGATCTGGATGAAGGCTGCCTTCCATTGGAAAAGCATTTATGGATATCGAGCGCTGCATTGCCCGATCTCGATGCCTATTGACACATTGCTCTACCACTTCCTTAACGGGGACCCAGATAAAGTCAAATAATTCGGTCTCTGCTTCGATTCTTGCGATACTAAGTAAATCCATGATTAGATTGTTCAAGCGTTCAGATTGCTCGAGAATTTGTTCTAGAAAGCGCATGCGGTTTTCACAATCTTCCACCGCACCATCCAGAAGTGTTTCTGCACAAACTTTGATCACCGCAAGGGGTGTCTTCAACTCATGGGAAACATTTGCAACAAATTCCTGCCTAAGCCTTTCTAGCCTTCGTAATTCGGTTGTATCGTGCAGCACCAAAACCGCTCCGCGGGTGGGATTCCCGGGCAATCTGGCTGCGTGCAAAGTCAGGCTGCGATTTCCAGAAGTTGCAAAGGTCAATTCTGTGCGTTTGGGTTCGGGCTGCCTTAATGCTTCTTCCACCAAATCCATCATCTCTCGATTTCTTACTAATTCCCAAAGCCTTTTACCTTCTAAGGCATGGGATTGTAAATCCAACAAGATTAGGGCCCGATCATTTACAAATAGAACCCGCTGATTGGCATCGAGAGCAACCACACCTTCAACCATACCGCTCAAAATAGTTCGCAACTGCTGCCTATCCTCTTCCAGCTTGCTAACTTTATCTTCAAGCCTTTCGGTCATTCGGTTGAAAGAGCGCATCAGGTTTCCCAAAGTTCCCTGATCATCTGAAAGGATTCGCTGATTATCATCCCCTAGGCCGACCCTTTGAATTCCCATGGATAATTCTTCGAGGGGTAACGCAATAACCTTCGAAATTCGGCTGCTTTCAAAGGCAATCAAACCGATTCCAATTATGCCAACAATCAGCAGTATTTTGACAATATAGCTGCGCTCAAGATCTGTTTGGGTAAGGAAAATCCCGAGAATTATCAAAATCCCCAGAAACACCATAGCGAAAGGCACAAATACTTTTTGAAACATAAGGTTATACGATCTTAATTTGGAAGAACCATTGAACCAAATAGACTTATTGGAAGCATATATTCATTATTATAAACATTTTTCACCAAGTTTTTAATCTTCTTTTACTTTAGCGACTTTTAGTCCAAAGTTAGCTGCTTTAAAGTAAATAGTGGCTTGAGAATAAAAACTTCTTCAAACCTTAACTTGCCCCCACACATTTATTAAATTAATTATACTATATGGTTAATCAACGAATTTCTTAGGAATGGAATAAGGACTATTATCATGTCGATGAAAAGAAGCTTTGCCCTCATGACATTACTCAGCATTTTGGCATTGGGTTGTGGTGGTGGCGATAATGCAGCAACTAAGAAAGAGCAAAAGGCCGCCCCAGCTCCTCAGGGTAAAAAAGTCGCCGAAAATACTCCTGCCAAGGGTGAGATGAAAGGCGAAATCAAAGCTGATGGCTCTAGCACCGTGCTTCTTATTTCACAAGCGGTTGCAAGCGAGTACAGCAAAACCAATCCTAATGTAAAAATCTCCGTTGGCCGTTCAGGCACAGGCGGGGGATTCAAGAAATTTGCGGCAGGTGAAACCGATATCAGCAATGCCTCAAGGCCCATCAAGGCTGAAGAAAAAGAATCTTGTGCGAAGAACGGAGTCGAATTCTTCGAGTTCCAAGTTGCTTGGGATGGCCTTTCCATCGTCATTAACAAAGAAAACACATGGGCCAAAAACATGACAGTGGCACAACTTAAAACCATGTGGGATAAAGACTCCAAAGTTGAAAACTGGAGCGATGTTGACCCAACTTGGCCTAAAGAAAAAATTAAACTCTTTGGCGCTGGGACCGATTCAGGAACTTTTGACTTCTTTACCGAAGTCATCAATGGAAAATCTGGCCAAAGCAGAACCAGTTATCAACCCACCGAAGATGATAATGTAACTGTTAATGGCGTTGCCAAGGACAAGTTTGCATTGGGTTATTTCGGCCTGGCTTACTACGAAGAAAATAAAGAAAAGCTTGGGATTGTTTCGGTTGCAAAAAAGGAAGGCGACAAGTTCATCAACCCAAGCGAAGCAACTGTAATGGATAAAACCTATTCCCCTCTTTCAAGGCCATTGTATATTTATGTAAAGAAATCATCACTTAAGCGCCCTGAAGTTCAAGACTTCATGACTTTTTTCCTGCGCAGGAACGATCTTATTGCTCAAGCCAAGTACATTAAAATGGATGCCTTGATGCAATCCGATGTGCAAGAAAAGCTGGCCAATGCCATCAAAGAATCGGGAAAATAATTATAATTCCCGTCATGCTAGGAAGGATTCCGGCTTATCATAGCGCTTATCAAAGTTTTAAGTTTGGAATTAAAGTAAGGCAAAAGTAAATGAGTGCAGAGGAAAAATCACCTGAACTTCCTGTAATGAGGAAACTTCCCCCTGCACCAGCCTTCAGAATTTCTGAATGGCTGATTGAATGGGCGCTTTTTGCCTCTGCTTTTTTATCCATTGGGATTACCGTAGCAATCGCTTGGATTGTTTTTTCGGGCA
Organism: Gemmataceae bacterium; assembly: GCA_044337875.1. GTDB lineage: Bacteria > Planctomycetota > Planctomycetia > Gemmatales > Gemmataceae > UBA969. Next base: position 257,779 of record JBIIMS010000003.1, on the reverse strand, counting down.
CTTACCAGTTTTTTAGTGATCCCACTGTTTCCATAAAGTATTTTTTCACAGGCACAGAATGGACCGCTGGGTTTGAAGATGCAAAATACAGCATCCTGCCTTTGCTTACCGGCACAATCATGGTGGCAGTCATCGCTGCTGTGCTTGCGCTACCTATGGGTTTAATTTCTGCAATCTACCTCAGCGAATACGCCAATAAACCCATCAGGCTTTTATTAAAACCAACGCTGGAACTGCTTGCTGGCATCCCTACCGTGGTGTATGGCTACTTTGCAGTATTTGCAATCACCCCAATGCTTCACATGTTTATTCCGGGTCTTGATCCTGTCACTAATCAGTTATCTGGGGGAATTGTGGTTGCGATCATGATTTTACCCATGGTGGCATCTTTGAGTGAAGATGCAATGCGAATGGTACCCGGATCTTTGCGCGAAGCATCCTACGCTTTAGGCGCAACCAAATTTGAAACCTCCACCAAAGTGGTTGTTCCTGCTGCTCTATCTGGTATTTTAGCTTCTTTTCTTCTTGCCATTTCGCGAGCCATTGGCGAAACCATGGCGGTTACCTTAGCTTGCGGGGGGCAGCCCAAACTTACGCTCGACCCTAGAGAGGGCCTTGCAACTATGACGGGCTTTATCGCACGCATTGCTCAAGGGGATGTTCAGCACGGTACCACGCTATTCAATAGTTTATTTGCAGTTGCCGCTGTGCTTTTTGTTGTAACTCTTGCGATGAATATGCTGGCGCAATGGATCTTAACGAAGTACCGGCAGGTATACCAATGACGCAACCCAGAAAAAGCCATCAGGGGGAAGGCCTTTCCCTAAGTCGTAAGATTGCAGACCATGGATTTGCATGGCTTGCGTTTGGCTGTACCTTTATGGCCTTGGCGCTATTGCTACTGTTTTTTCTACGATTAGGCATTGATGTTAATTCATGGTTTAAATTGATGCCCGAGCGTATTGCAAAGTTTAATATTGAGATCGAACGCAGAGTTCAAGATTTTGACGCAGAGACAAACAAGGAAATCGCAGACCTTAACAAAGAAAAAGAAACCCGCATCAGGCAAGATCCAGCTAATGCAGCAAGTTTGGCAATACGCTACGATAAAGTCATAAGTAAAAAAATCGAAGACAGAGTTCAAACTAAGGTTGAGATTGAATCCAATTTGAAGAGCGACAAACGCAGTGACTTCTCTTATTTTGGCATGTTATGGCATTTTATTTCAGCAGGGCCCAGCAGCCAACCCCAAGATGCAGGTATCCAAGCCGCCCTATTAAGCAGCCTTCTATTAGGCGCAATAACTATTTGTGCTGCAATACCCCTTGGTGTTGCAACCGCAATCTACCTTGAAGAATACCGCGCCCAAAGCTGGATTGGTGCCATTCTTCAGCTTAACATCAACAACCTCGCAGGCGTGCCCTCTATCATGTATGCAATCCTTGGGGCCTATGTATTTGTCGAATTGATTTTTAAGCCTTTTGAAAGCCCTGCAATCGCTGCCCGAAATACCCTAGGCGGTGGCTTGACACTCGCGCTGCTTGTTTTACCTGTGATCATTGTTTCTACCCAAGAAGCCATTAGGGCTGTTCCTATTTCCCTTCGCCATGCTTCTTTAGCACTTGGCGCATCGCGCTGGCAGACGATCTGGAAAATTGTTTTACCCTCGTCTCTGCCTGGGATTTTGACTGGTATGATTCTGGCACTTTCGCGTGCAATGGGTGAAGCAGCGCCTTTGGTGTTGTTTGGCGCAGCGCTTTATGTGAATTTCAGCCCGACTCTTTTCAGCAGGTTTACTGCGCTACCGATGCAGATTTATTCTTGGTCTGATGATCCAGACCCCGCATTCCATTACAATGCAGCCCTTGCAAGCGCAATTCTAATCACCGTACTTCTCGGCTTGAATTCAATTGCAATTTTCTTCCGCTACTTCGTTCAGCAAAAGCTGAAGGGTTAGTAATCTTCACTATCGATGATTGCAAGCAAAGGTTCGCCTGTTGAAAACCTGCGTACATTTTCTCTTAACAACTTCCACTTACGCTCTGTAACTGAAGTTGAACCAACCGTATTCTTTTCAACCAGATGAACTTTTCCAACACCTTGTTCCTTTGCAATGGCCTCAGGATTTTGAAACCCTTTAAGATCAACTGCAACCAATTGAGCCTTTGCAGACTTAATACCCGAGGTAATTGCTTCAGCGTTTAGACCTGTTGCATCACCCATGATAATCAAGCTTCCCCCCTGCTTCAAACCAGCCCAAGGGATATTCGCCAAGGTGTTGGCTTGCTTATTATTATTAAGATAAACAACCATCACATCGGTACCACCCATGGTGGGCGACATTTCATTGATCGAGATTTTAGCCCCAAAGTTTTGAACTCTGTTAGAGACAATCTTCGCAAAAGCTGCAGGAGCATAAATAGCAACATTTTTACCCTGCAAACCATCAGCATTTCCTTGTTGAGCAACCCAAAGCAAATTACGTAACGCCTGATCTGCCTCTGCTGGCAGTGCTGCACGATCAAGGCTGGTAACTTGCACGCCTTTGGTTTTCGCATTGGCCAGAAAATCTTTAGGAAGGTCTGGGCCCGATTGTATCCAGCGTAATTTATTCCCCGATTGTAGCAGGCTGCTATCTGCAAAACCCAGCACCGCATCAGCATTCATGATTGCTTTGCCAGCTTCTTCCAATGTGGGAACTGCAACAAATTCGATATCAGGGGCGATGGCTTTTAACTCTGCGATTCTTGCGGGCATAAACCCAGAAGATAAGATCACACGCTTGGGTGCAACCCAGCCAGTTTTTGGTTTTTCAGGGGTATAATTACCCGAAACATAACTAAGATCGCGCAGTAAATCATGAGGCACAACCATGCCTGTAAGTTCCTTATAAACATGCTCGATGTTATCAGGTTTCACAGGCACACCAGTCCATTGTTCATACCACGGAAATTTAATTGAATCCTGCAACGACTTCAAATCTTTCGCTTGTTTAATGCCCTTATCCACCTCATCACGAAGATCAACAAAATAGCGTTTCTGCTTTTGAATCAGGTCTGCGCCAGCAACTGGGCCATGACCGGGGCAAACCATCTTTGGCTTAAGATCCGCCATCTTCTCCAATGCTTTTACCCATGAACCAGAATCAGAATGCCCCATGAAGTTGTATGCGCCATTTACGCAAGCATCCCCTGTGCAAAGAATCCCATGTTTGGGAAGCCAAGCAACAGCATCGCCCGCAGTATGGGCATGGCCCATGAATAGAAATTCAACCCGCTGTTTGCCATCGTCGAGCACCAATCGATCATCAAAAACAATACCTGGAGTTTTAAGGAAAGAGGAGGCGACATCTTTTCTGCCAGTAGGCCCTTTACCAGCCTCATCAAACTCTGCAGGGCCGAATTCTCGCATCAGTCTGGCACAATTGGCCTGCGCCACCACGGTTGCACCTTCCTTAAAAAAAACACTATTTCCATAGGCATGATCACCATGGTGATGGGTGTCAAACACATAGCGAATAGGCTTATTGGTAGTTTTTCGGATTGCAGCAACCACATCTGCAGCACCATCAGGAAAGTTGGCATCAATCACTGCGACATGATCTTCAAAAACAACCCAGATGTTGTTGCTTCCGCCAAAAGGTACGGTTTTATCCGTGGCACTAATCGAGGAGAACCTAAAGAAGACCCCTGGTGCAACTTCCTTCACATCCTTGAATTTCATGTCTGGAAGTGCAGGTTCTGCAGTAAATCCGCTTCCTACAAAGATAAAAAGCAAAGTAAGTACTGCTATTTTTTTAAGAGAAAGCATGGTAGGAAGCCCCGTTAATTCTGTTAAAATCGAAAACATGAAAATAGCATAACCTATTTTGAATCGCATGAAAAGGATTGCAGTTGCCTCCCCTCTTTTCCTACGGTTCCTATCATGGATGGTAAGGCTTTAGGCAGTAGATTTGTGCACAGGAGTTCAGCATGGCGAGCATCGAATTTACGACACAATTAATCAGTGATAAAGTTCGTTCAGGGGATCGATTAACCCTAGACGAAGGATTGCACCTTCATGACCATGCAGATCTCTTCACCTTAGGTAAACTTGCCAACTTCGTGCGTGAAAAAAAGAATGGGAATGTGGGATATTACAATGTTAATGTGCATTTAAACCCCACGAATGTGTGCGTCTATCGATGTATCTTTTGCGCCTTCCGTTCTGATTTGAAAGATCCAAAAGCATATCTCATGAGCGATGAACAAATCCTGCATCGTGCCAAGGAAGCCGAAAGCAGGGGCGCAACCGAAATGCACATCGTTGGTGGTTTGCATCATCAGATGCCCTACGATTGGTACCTCAACATCGTACGCATTGTGCATAAGGAACATCCCAACTTGCATCTAAAAGCTTTTACTGCGGTAGAGTGGGAATGGTTCGAAAGGCTTACCAAAAGGCCCGTTGGCGACATCCTTCAAGAATTTAAGGAAGCAGGCTTGGGCAGTCTTCCTGGTGGGGGTGCCGAGATTTTCAACCCCGAAGTTCGCGATATCATTTGCGAACATAAAGCCGATACCGATAACTGGCTTCGCATTCATCGTGCTGCACACAACCTTGGCCTTCGGTCCAATGCGACCATGCTTTACGGGCATATCGAAAAACCCCATCACAGGCTTGAACATCTCGAAAAACTTCGCGAGTTACAAGATGAGACCGGTGGCTTCCAAACTTTTATTCCTCTAGCCTTTCATCCCGAAAATACCAGAATGCAGCACATCACCAAACCAAGCGCCATGGTTGACCTCCGAGTCATGGCCATCAGCCGGATTTTCCTCGACAACTTCCAGCATGTCAAAGCCTACTGGGTGATGATGGGAATTAAAACAGCGCAGGTGGCTCTTAGCTTTGGTGCAGATGACATCGATGGAACCGTGGTGCATGAAAAAATCTATCACGATGCAGGATCTGATACCCCGCAGGAAATGACCGTTACAGAAATTCAGAGATTGATTACAGAAGCAGGGCGAATTCCCGTAGAACGCGACACCCTTTACAATCAGGTTCTTCGCACCGAAGCTGCCCCGAATGCATTTAAGATCGGTGGCAAGCTTGCATTGGCGCAGGTTTAATCTTTAAGTTGCAGAATGATGGTTGAGCCGCCATAAACTGCGGTTCCAACCTTTACCAAAACTTTTTCAACAAGATTAGCAGGTATAAGCACATCTGTGCGCGAGCCGAACTTGATCATGCCATATAACTCGCCCCGCCTCAAAAATTTCCCTACGCCCACCTGACAGACAATCCTTCGGGCGATGGCCCCTGCAATTTGCTTAACCCTAACCGGAAACCCTTTTTCTTTTTCAATTAAATCGATCCAAAGTTGTTCGTTTCGTTTTGCGCAATCGCTACTGCGTGCATCTAAAAAAGCGCCTGGGTAATACCGAACATGGGTGACCGTGCCTGCAAGGGGAACACGATTAACATGCACATTAAAGACCGAAAGAAAAATGCTAACGCGGAAAGCTCTGCCAATGCCAGCCTCGTCGACTTCCTCGAGATGGGTGATCACACCATCTGCAGGGCTGACCAAGATATTGGGAGCAACGGGGATTTCTCTGGGAGGGTTGCGAAAAAAGGAGATGACGAAAAGCCAAAGTAGAAATCCTGCAACAGCGCCCACACCAAAAGCGGGGTGAAACAACAATGCCATAAAAATGAAAGCAATGGTGGTAGGAACCAGAAGAAGGGTAAAGCAAAGCAGTTCCATAATGCCCGGCCGAGCAAACCAGATTTTATTACGACCTGCAAAAGGGTCGGAATCTGGATCGAAGTAAAAGCTACATACATTGGAGTATAGTTTTAAATCCCGCGAATCGATGATGTTATGGTTGCAATCAGGGCAGGAACCAAGGCGCAATGCCCGCATTCTTCCGGTGTAAGCCGGGAAGAAGGATTTCAAAATCGCCCTGCGAAACTTCCCCCAAGCTATTTCAAGGCTGAAGCAAAAGCCACCGCCTGGCTGGATGAAATGAATGGGCGCTGTACCAACTTCGGGATCCTTGGGATCCATTATTGCTCCTTGAATAAATCATATTTCTTTTAGGGGGCGGGTGGATTGGCCTGCTTCGAGGCTGCAGACAATGACTTCAATCTTTCGTGAGCTTCCGGACTTAATCGCATAATGGTGGTAGCCCGGAGGTTATCGGAAGTTTTTTCGATTACAGCAGGCGCCATTGAAACAGGAAGCCCAAACATATCGTTCAAAGCTTTTTGCATTTCATCTTCTTTAGGCGGCCTCTGAATACAAATAGTTTCAATCCTATCAATCGGAACAAAATAAACCTGCCCCTGCTCTGTTGTTCCTGCAACCCTGCCCCTTATCACAACGAACAATTCATCAATACGCACAATGGACTGAACTGAAAGTTCTGTTCCACTGATGGTTTTGACAACCAAGGAATCTTTCCAAGATTGAGGCAGATTAGGAAGAAGTTGAAGCCAAGCAGAAGTAGTCATCAACCTACCTTAATAAATAGTTTGGGATCGATCAACCAGCAATATCTTTCATGATTTGCTTGGCGATTTTAAAAGCTGCCTTCATTGCAATAGCACGATTTTCCATCTGACCTTCGCTGAAATACGCGCCTTGTGCAGAGGGAGGTAGTCCGGCAATTTCAGTGGTCAAGGGCAGCATTTGCAAAAACTCCCTCATGCGTTGTTGCTGCAGCGACTGTGCCTGACTTGCTCCTGTTGGTTCCTGGCTCATGTTCAGCATACTCCAAAATAACTAGAAGGAAGATTTTGAGACGGATCAACTAAAACCAGAATACCCTGAAAAAGATTCAATCTCAAGCTATAAGCAGGCCGAGGGGAAATGAAACTACAAAACACCCTTGGTAGAAGGTATGCCAGGATTGCGTGGGTCAGCTTCAATTGCATGCCTTAAAGCCCGGGCTGCACCTTTGAAAATAGCTTCAACCATGTGATGAGAATTACGACCGTAATTAAGGATCACATGAAGATTCAAAAGACCAGCGCTAGAAACAGAGCGCCAAAATTCTTCAGCAAGTGGCGCATTAAAAGCCCCCAGCATTTCGCATGGAAGTTCTGCCTGCCAGACACAAAAAGGCCTGCCACCCAAATCAACCGCAACCGTAACAAGAGTTTCATCCATGGGAAGAATCATGCTGCCATAGCGCCTAATGCCAGCTTTATCTGCAAGCGCCTGTTTAAGGGCCATGCCAAAAGAAATACCAACATCTTCAACCGTATGGTGTGCATCGACATGCAGGTCGCCCACGGCCCGAATATCGAGATCAATAAGGCTGTGCTTGGAAAGAAGTGTGAGCATGTGGTCGAAAAAGCCGATGCCCGTATCGATGTTTGAAACCCCGGTGCCATCAAGATTAATCTTGAGATCTATCTGGGTTTCCGCAGTTTTTCTATTTATGGAAGCTATTCTGTTCATGGGATACATGATAAAGCCTTTTTGGAAAATTAAAAAGAGACAGTGGATCTTATCAAAGTCTGGATGGAAAAGTAGGGCCATACAACCGTCAAGTTAAGATTATTCTAACCGGCCACAGAAGTTAAACATTAAAAGGTGCAAAGGAAGGCCAAGCGGAGATTAGCCACGGAAGCGGAAGCAGAGGCAGAAGACTAGCCACGGAAATAAGACCAAGAATAAGCAGAAGCATTTGCCACGGATTAACACGGAATTACACGGAAATAAGAACAAGCAAAAGCAGAAAATTAACCATGGAAGGTTGAACAAAAGGTTCAAATGGAGGAGTTGCAGTGGGGCTTCCCCATCGCAACTCCTCTGTCATTAAACAAACCCCTATCAATCAATAGGAAGTAAAAGAGGTGGAGGATAGAAACCCGGGCTAGCGAAGCGAGGGGCCCTTTTCCCGGAGGGAAGAGGGTTGAGAGTAGGGGGAAGAAAAAGAATGTAAAAGAAAGAAAAAGAGAAAAAAAAGGCGCGGGGCGAGAACCAGCGGATTGACATCCGCCGCTCAATAAAAAAGGTCGCTTGGAATTATCTATTCCAATTAGCTCACGAAGACGCCGCCTGGATCGGTGGATTCGCCGCTGTAAAATTCAAACAGCAGATCCAAAGCTGGGAAGCTGAAGGCTTTAACATGTGGGCCGCCGCCTGGGCCTGCGCCGGTAAGAATGTCTGGAACTCCATCGCCGTTACCATCGTTGATAGCAACTCGAGCGCCGCCTGTGAAGTCTTCTGCGTAGGCCATGAACTGGGCTAGTAGTGCGCCAGTAAAGGGATCCCAGACTGCAACGACGGGTGCACCGCCAGCGCCTGCGCCGGTGACTACTTCGAAGGTGCTATCGTTGCCTATATCGCCTACTGCGACGAAGACGCCGCCGGTGAAGGTTACGGGGTAGGCATACCATTGGCTAATGATTGCATTGGTAGCGCCGTCATAAACTTTAACATGGGGAGCGCCACCTGGGCCTGCGCCGGTAACTAAATCTAAGATGCCATCGTTGTTGAAGTCGATGGAAGCAACACTAACACCGCCGGTGAAATCTTCTGCGTATGCGAAGAAGGATCGAAGAACGGTGAGGTTTGCGCCATTGAAGATACGAACTTCTGGCCCGCCGCCTGGGCCAGCGGCTGCGATGATATCCAAAATTCCATCACCGTTTGTATCTTGCACTGCGACGAACACACCGCCGGTGAAGGCTGGATCGAAGGCGAAGAAGGATTGCATGACTTCGCCGGTTTGGGAGTTAAGGATAGCGATAGCTGGCCCGCCGCCGAAGCCTGCGCCTGCGACAAGTTCTGCAACGCCATCGTTGTTGAAGTCGCCTGAAGCAACTTTTACTGGGCCATCAAATCCGGGGAAGGGAACTGCGGAACCTATGGGTTGGCCGGTTGCAGGGTCGTAAAGGTTGACGGTACTAGAACCAGAAGAAGAAAGAGGCGTTGGCGTTCCTGTGATCAACGGCGCCGTTGGGGTTGGTGTTGGTGTAGGTGTTGGTGTGGGGGCAACTACATTTGCAGTCTGCCCAGTGAATGCAATGCTGTTTAAGAGCACACTGGCATTATTAGAATTATAATTCGCAGTAATGATATCGAGTCTGCCATCCCCGTTCACATCGCCCAAGGTTACAGAGAGTGGGCCATCACTCATGGCGAAGGTGGCCTGAGCTGCAAAGGTGCCATTGCCATTGCCCAAGAGCAGGCTGGAGTCATCGGAGTCTTCGTTCGTAGAGATGATATCTAATTTACCATCGCCATTCACATCGCCCAAGGTCACGGAGCTTGGGACATTACCTATGGCGAAGGTTTTCTGGCCTTGGAAGGTGCCATTGCCATTGCCTAAGAGAACGCTGATGTTGTTGGAGTCGCGATTCGCGGTGATGATATCGAGTATGCCATCGCCATTCACATCGCCCAAGGTCACAGAGCGTGGTTTAATTCCCGTGGCGAAGGTGGCTTGAGTTTTAAAGGTACCATCACCGTTGCCAAAAAGAACACTGGCGGTGTTGGTGCTTAAATCCGCTGTGATGATATCGAGTATGCCATCGCCGTTGGCATCCCCAAGCATCCCCGACTGTGGCTGACCCCCCGTGGCGAAGGTTTGCTGGGTTTTAAAGGTACCATCGCCATTGCCCAAGAGAACGCTGGCACTGATGGAGCCAAAATTAGCGGTAATGATATCGAGTATGCCATCGGCGTTCACATCGCCCAAGGTTACAGAGCGTGGGCTAGTCCCCGTGGCGAAAGTTTCTTGAGTTTTAAAGGTGCCATTGCCATTACCCAAGAGTACGCTGATGTTGTTGGAGTCGCGATTCGCAGTGATGATGTCGAGTATGCCATCGCGGTTCACATCGCCCAAGGTTACGAAGCGTGGCTTAGCACCTGTGGCTAATTCTACTTTGTTTTGAAAGGTACCATTGCCATTGCCCAAGAGTAAGCTGGCGGAGTTAGAGGTTTGATTCGCGGTGATCATATCGAGTATGCCATCGCCATTCACATCGCCCAAGGCCACGGAGGATGTACCAGTTCCTGTGGCAAAGGTTTGCTGGGGTGAGAAAGTAGCAGTAATGGCGCTACCACCCGTGCCCAAGAGCACGCTGGCATTACTAGAGATAAAATTTGCGCTGATGATGTCGAGTCTGCCATCGCCGTTAACATCGCCCAAGGTCACGGATTTTGGAGCATCACCCGTTGCGAAGGTGGCCTGAGCTGCAAAGGTGCCATCGCCATTGCCCAAAAGCACGCTGGAGGTATCGGAGCCTTCGTTCGCAGTGATGATATCGAGTTTGCCATCGCCGTTCACATCGCCCAAGGTTACGGAGCTGGGACGATCACCCGTGGCAAAGTTTGTGGCAGGCCCAAAGTCGCCGGGGGCAATGCCATTGCCCAAGAGCACGCTGGCGGTGTCGGAGATGCTATTTGCGGTGATGATGTCAAGTACGCCATCGCCGTTCACATCGCCCAAGGTCACGGAGCTGGGAGCAACACCCGTGGAATGGTTTACTGCGTTACCAAAGGTGCCATTGGCATTTCCCCTGAGCACGCTGACATTGTTAGAGGTGCCGCCATTTGCGGTAATGATGTCGAGTATACCATCGCGGTTCAAATCGCCCAAGGTTACGGAGCTAGGGCTATTTCCCGTGCCGTAGTTTACTGCGGTAGCAAAGGCGCCATTGCCAATACCAAATAGCACGCTGACGTTATTGGAGTCGCGATTTGCGGTTACGATGTCGAGTTTACCATCGCGGTTCACATCGCCCAAGGTTACGGATCGTGGAAAGGTTCCGGTTCCGGTGGCAAAGGTTTGCTTAGTTTGAAAGGTGCCATTGCCATTACCCAAGAGCACGCTGGCAGTGTTAGAGGGGCCATTTGCGTTGATTATATCGAGTCTGCCATCGCCGTTCACATCGCCAAGGATTACGGAGTAGGGAAAAGATCCCGTGGCGAAGGTGGCTTCAGTTTTAAAGGTGCCATTGCCATTGCCCAAGAGCACGCTGACAGAACCATTGGAATTATTATTTGTGGTGACAAGATCGAGCTTGCCATCGCCGTTCACATCCCCAAGAGTTACAGAATTTGGACTAGTATTAGTTCCCGTGGCGAAGGTGGATTGCGCTGCAAACGAAGGCAAGGCGGTAATGGTTGGCAAGCTTACTAAATTCAGACCAAGGGTGCCGGAACCAGTGATGCCGGTAACATTTACGGTGTAGGTGGCCCCTGAACCAGTTACAGAGGAGATAGTTCCGTTAGCTACGGATCCGGTTGAGATTAAATTAAAGTCAGCAGCATCCACCCCGATAACAGGCTGATTGAACGTAACGGTGAAGGAAGCGGAAGTGGCGACAGCTCCGCTACCCGTGGTAATGGATAAAGCGTGCGGAAATGCCGGGGAGAAAGGCCGGGCTGGTAAAGGTGGGGATGAAGGTGCAGCCCCATTAAATTCGTAGGCACCGATGCTGGGAGCGGTGGAAGAGCGGACAAAGCCACGCTGATCCAAACCATTGATGGGCGAACCATTGCTGATGGCTGCATTACCAGTATTAATGGCAAGACTGCCATTTAGCAGCGCTAGAGTTTGGGTTGGGCCACCATTGTTTTTGAGAGAGGAGTCTAGATTGATTTCTGCGGAAGTTTTTGTGGTAGCCCAATCACCAATTCCAGGAATAGGGGCAGGTTGGGTTATGAGGTTGTTGGCTGCAGTCGAAGGGGAAATACGGTTCACGGTGCCGGTACCGTCGTAATCATTGATGGGCGAAGATGAGTTAATTACCGTACTATTAGCAATGATAGTATTCGCAATGTTGAGGGTGCTGCCTCCGCTATTGTATATGCCTCCACCGTCGGAAATGCCTCTAGCGGAATTACCCGAAAGGGTAGAATTTGTAAGCGTAACGATACCGTTGGAGCTTTGGTTAAAGATGCCACCACCTATGGTAGTTGCTTTATTGGCTGAAAATGTTGAATTACTTATGGTAGAAGTACTATTTGAATTATTAAAGACACCGGCGCCGAAGTTTGCCCTATTGCCCGAGAGGGTCGAATTAGAAACGGTGAGGGCGCCGTTGTTGAAGATCCCGCCACCAAAGTCCCCAACAGTATTGCCTGAGATGGTGGAATTGGAAACGCTGAGGGTGCCAACATTATTAAATGCCCCGCCATTGCCTGTAGTTATTTGGGCCCCGGAAACAGTCACGCCTGAGATAGAGAGATTGCCACCAGAGGCAATATTGAAGATGTTAAAATCGCGGCTGATATTACCCCCATCCAAACCACTGATAATCAAGGAAGAAGAACCGGGCCCAGTGATGGTTACGGTGCCTGCAGTACCCCCTCCGGTGATAGGAGTGGTAGTATCAATAATGGTAGGCAATGATTTTAGTACGCTATCCAAAGTGATGGTGCCAGTTATGCTAAAATCAATGGTATCATTGCCAGCGGTGGTGTTGGCCAGATCAATGGCTTCCCGAAGGGTACCCCCCGTTGCCGTATCCGCTAAGGAAGTCACTTGAAAATTGGCAGGAACAATTCTGCTTTCAAGTTGAAGAAGTTGGGGCCTGGGGCAGGCTCTGCGTGCTTTTCTATTTTGGGAGCTGCTAAAGAGCCTGCGGAAAGAATTAAGCATGGAAAGAGCGTTCCTATACTAAAGCCTAAAAAGGAAGCAAATCGCAGAGTGATTTGCATCGGGGGTGCAGCAAAAATTTAAATCTAAATGGCAGTAATCGGAGGAGAGTCGATTAATACAAAGTAAAATTAAATCTAAATACCACAAACTTACACCAATAAAATTGATTTACAAGCGAAAACCTAAGTTACAGCTACCCTAAATTCTCAGTATTAACAGATGCAGGGGTTGCATCTAATCCACCTTTATTGGGTTATAGTATTTCTGAAATATCAAGATTTGGGCTTAAGTTGCAAGAAATAAGAAGAATAGCCACGGAATTAAGAATAAGCAGAAGCGAAAGCAGAAGCATTTGCCACGGAATTACACGGAATTACACGGAAAAGACACGGAAATAAGAACAAGAATAACAACGGAAGGTTGAACAAAAGGGGTCAGGTCTCTTTTTCAGCACTTAAAATCATCTGTTCTTGGTTCAGACTCGCTGCCGAAAAAGAGACCTGACCCCTTTTGTTCTTCAGAGCCCTTAGGTGCAAGACCCAAAGGCTCAAATGGAGGAGTTGCAGTGGGGCTTCCCCATCGCAACTACTCTGTCTTAAAACAGGCTCCATCGATTAATAGGAAGTAAAAGAAAGAATAAGAAAAAGGAGTGGGGCTAGCACCAGCGGATTGACATCCGCCGCTCAATAAGACGAAAGTTGCAAAAGCAGTGGAGGAGGATAGAAACCCGGGCTAGCGAAGCGAAGGGCCCTTTTCCCGGAGGGAAGAGGGTTGGGAGTTGGGGGAAGAAAAAGAGAAAAAAAGAAAGTAAAAGAAAAAAGAAAGATAGACCCACCCAGCGCAGTGGGTGGGCTTAAAGGCATTAATGGAAACGCAGTGGGTGGGCTTAAAGGCATTAATGCAAAAACAATAGGGCGGGTTTGAGGGCTAATTACAACCTAGCGCAGGTTAAACGAGTTTCCGAAGGGTTTGGAGAAGGAGATCGATTTCCGGATCACTGCCAATAGTGATTCGTATGCCCTCGTGGCCCGGATACTTCATCAACCGTATAAGGATGTTGGCTTTCTTAAGCTCTAAGTATAGAAAATCGGGAGAGTGTTTTTCGTGGGTGCACCAGAGAAAATTAGCTTCGCTTGGGGTAACTTTAAATCCAAGTTTGCCAAGTTCTAAATGCAAGCGAGTTCGGGTTGCAATAATTTTTGCGATGCATTCTTTAAGGTAGGCCTGATCAGAAATCGCAGCAGTGGCAGCTTCAAGACTAAGAACATCGCAGTTGTATGAATCCTTAACTTTAATTAGTTCGCGAACCAAAGAAGGATTGGCCACTGCAAACCCAAAGCGAATCCCTGCCAACGCATAGGATTTACTCATGGTGCGAGTGATTATAATACCTTCGGGTTGTGCGCCATTTTGGAATCTTCCCATGGCATTATGGCGGGCGAAATCGCCATACGCTTCATCAATCACCAAAGGCCCCTTCAACGATTGCGCAAGCCGATCAATCTCGGCTGCTTCCACCAAAGTGCCAGAAGGTGAGTTGGGGTTGGCAAGGAAAGTAAGATTGGCTTCTGGAAAAGGCCAGACATTGGGTAATTGCCAAGTATCAGTGAAAGGAACCAATTCAATTTTGGCATTTTGGATTTCAGCAAGAGTTTTGTAAAGAAGGTAGCTGGGAGTTGCAGAAACAATCAAGCCAGACTCAGGAACAAATGCACGAGTCAAGATAGTAAGAATATCATCAGAACCATTACCAATTAAAATCGAATCTGGATCGATTCCAAGGGCATTGCCCGCAGCAATTTTAAACTTGGTGCCTAGGGGATCAGGGTACTTTCGAAGCCGATCGGATGTTAAAGCATTCTTGATTGCATCAACTACCCTTGGAGATGGCGGGTAGGGATTTTCGTTGGTGTTAAGCTTGATGATCGAGCCTTCCTGGGGTTGCTCCCCCGGAGTATAGGCGGACATATCAAGCACTGATTTTCGCAAAGAATCCCGATTCAATTTTGCCATGATACAACCTTGTCTGATATTACTTTTCCAACCTGACGAGAACGCTTGCCTTATGCCCGGTGAGCCCTTCGCGGTCAGCCATGGTGCAAATATCCGGCGCCAGAGATTCAAGGCCTTCACGAGTTAAGGTAACGATACTGGATCTGCGCAAAAAGTCGTTAGAACAAAGCCCGCTGGCAAAGCGCGCGGTGCCACCGGTGGGCAGCACATGCGAAGGCCCTGCAGCATAATCGCCTGCTGCAACGGGAGTATAAGGGCCAAGAAAGATTGCACCCGCATTATCGATTTGATCTGCATGCTTTGCAGGATCAGAAGTAGCAATATGCAAATGCTCTGGCGCAAGTTTATTGACGCAATCAAATGCGCTTATAGGATCGGGCGCAAGCACAAAGGCGCCGAATTGCTCTAGGCAATCCTTCGCAAGATCGCCTCTTTCCAAAGTGGAAAGCATTTCATTAAGAGCTTTTTCAACCTCATCTAGAATCTCTTTGCGCCAAGTAACCAGAAGGCTAGAACCTGGCGAGTGTTCGGCTTGGGATATCAATTCTGCAGCAAGATAACGCGGGTTAGAAGTTTCATCACCCAGCACCACCACCTCACTGGGGCCAGCAATACAATCAATAGCAACTTGTCCGTAAACTGTTTTCTTGGCAAGCGCAACAAACATATTTCCCGGGCCCACAATCATATCCACTTTGTTAATGCCCTGAACGCCATAGGCAAGTGCGGCTATCGCCTGAGCACCCCCAACACGATAAACTTCCTGTACGCCAAGTTCATGGCAAACAGCCAACATATCGCTGCAATAAGCGCCATTGGGCGTGGGTGGCATAACCACGACCAACTCTTCGACACCTGCAGCTTGGGCAGGCACGACAGTCATAAGCAAGGTGGAAGGGTATGCAGCAGCGCCACCGGGCACATGAATACCAACCCGCTTGATCGGGCGAAATCGAAGTCGAAGCTCTCCGCGGGTGCCCAACGATTGCACCGCATCGCGTTGCACTAGGCCGACTTGAAAGGCATAAATATTCTGCTTGATGCGTCGAACCGTTTCTAACAATTTGGGGGGAGCATTGGCATGGGCCTCGCGCAATTCAGCGAGAGTTACCCTAATGTTGGCATGAGTAAGATCAACCTTATCAAATTGTTTGGTGTAATGAAGAAGCGAATCCAAGCCGTTGGTACGAACATCGGAACAAACGCGCTCTACCACTTGCAGAGGGCTGAGGGCCTCACCAAAAACAGCCTTGGTCAGCTCACGACCCTTGGGAGAAACAACATTACCTTGATTCCCAAGTGCGGACATAAGATTATCAAGCTCGAGTTGACCTGCCTGATCTTTGAGATCGATTCGCCGCATTTTCAGTTTTTTCATTCGATCCTCAGATGATAAAGTCAACAAAGCAACGAACTGCAGTTAATCCTGCAAACCTTTTCTTATAGCTTGCCCAAGGGGACAAAGCAAAAGGTTTTGAATAAACCTCTTTCAGGTTGAGTCGCTCAGGCATTATAATGATAATAACTGTAAAATGAATAATAACACAACCAGCGGAGAATTGATAAATGTACGCACTGATTCTTGGTCTTGTATGTGGCGCAGATACCGACTCTTGGCAAACCAGCGAACAAGCCTATTTAAAGAATATCACCCAGTTAACTTCGGAATTTGTAAGAGCGGGCGAAGGCTACTTCTCTCCTGATGCGAAAAGCATCATTTTTCAAGCAGAAGAAAAAGAATTGGGCAACCCCTTTTACCAGATCTTCACTATGGATCTTGCAAACAAAAAGAGCATGCGAGTCAGCCCAGGCATAGGCAAAACCACCTGCAGTTACTTTTCACCCGATGGGAAGAAAATTCTTTTTGCCAGCAGCCATCTCGACCCTAAATCCAAAGAATACTACGGAGAAGAGTACAAGCTCCGGGATGAAGAAAAGAAAGCGGGCAAACGCAGAACCTATAAATGGGACTTCGACCCTGCAATGGAAATATTCGAAACCAACCCAGATGGCTCTGGCATGAAAAGGCTCACCGATTCACCTGGCTATGATGCCGAGGCCAGTTATTCCCCCGATGGAAAATCAATCGTCTTCTGCAGTAATCGCAGCGGAGCCGAAAACCTTGAGCTTTACATCATGGATAGCGATGGGAAAAATGTGCGCCAGCTAACCAATGCGCCCGGTTGCTACAATGGTGGCCCCTTCTTTTCCCCCGATGGAAAACGCATCATTTTCCGCACAGATCGCAAGAAAAAAGACAATCTTCAAATTCATGTGATTGATGTTGATGGCAAAAACGATCGCACCCTTGCTGAAAATCTCGCTTGGGTTCAATGGTGCCCTTTTTGGTACACCGATAGTAAGCACATTCTATTTGCTGCTGCGGATCACTCGACCATGATGCGACCAAACTACGATCTCTACTGGATGAATGTTGATTCAGGAAAACAACAACGCATCACCTTTGCACCGGGCGCAGACATTCTTCCCGTGTTCACCAAAGACGGAAAAAAAATGATGTGGACATCTACAAGAGATGGCAGAAGCCCTCCCCAACTTTACATCGCTGATTTCACTCCTCCACAAAACCCATAATAAATGCGCAGTTTCTAGATGATAAAACACTGCGCGATTTAAAATAGCAAAGATCTAGCTGCCGAAGGGGGATGTACCGCCAGGGCCGCCACCACGCATGAAATCTTCAGCCTTTTTAACTCTAATGCGGTATGCATCAAGCATTGATTTGCGATAGGCATTATCGCGATCAGAAACGATGTTGTGAACTTCAAGCTGGCCCAATGGGTTGATAATGTAAGCCTCGATCATGCGATTAGTATCTTCAACTTTAGAGACAACAGGTCTAGCATCGGGGCCTGCACTTTTAACACGCTCATGGGTATATTCTGGGCCTTCAAAATCGACCAAGAGAAAATCAGGACGATCTTTTCGATCGGGTGAGAAATCAACCAGGATACCATCGCCTGTTTTCGTGGCAGGGCTGCCACCCTTCACAATTTTCGGAGGTAGCAAGCCAAAGCCTTCAAAGAAATAAATCCATAAAGGAATCTTTGCGATAACCTGCCTGCCTACAAATTCTCCACGGAAAACAGAAACCCTTTCTGCAACGGCCCAATCTCCTACTGAAAGATTTTGGGTAGCAGCCCCGGTATTTAAAAACCACTTATGTATCTGCATAGTCACCTGCCTCTTACTATCCTCACTGTTGAATCCCTTGAAACTTTTGTCATCTTCCTTGCGTTGATCAACCAAGTAGCAGGATTGTTCTTCAGGCAAGCTTAAAATAATTGGCACCTTGGACCACTCGGATACAAGTTCTGCGCCATCGGCATAGGAAGGGGATGCAACATCCTTGGTGCGTTTATAATTCGGGTTACCCATGCGAATCTGAACCCGATATTCATAGGTTTCACCCGGTTGGATATCCACATCGATAAAACGAACTAGATTATGAACAGCAGGTTCTACATCTTGGCCTTGGACAAGCCCAGGCATCATTGCAGGAGCCCCAGGAACAAATCCGCCTGCGCCTACAGTTCCACTGGGATTAAAGGTTGGGGGAGACATCCCCGGGCCTTCACCAGCGGCACCAGTTGCTACGGGTGCGGGAGAAAAAACATCAAAAGTATCTTGCTTGGTTCTGGGCTTCGATTGCTTGAGTTTATCTTTGTCTTTTCGTGCAGATTCCTCAACCTGAGACTTGATTTTAACTAAAGAAAGTTCCGCATCATCCACTTTGGGATAATGTTCGGGATCAAATGCCCTGAGTTTGGGCATCATCAATCCATTGACAATAAAATCAGCAATGCTAGGGTCTTCAGGTTCAAAGCGGAAATCCGTTGAAGTCGCAAATGGGAGATAATTACCACGTATATCCAAAGGCTTCCACTCCTCCCATTTTCCATCCGCTGTCTTTTTACGCCTTTCAACATTCATCCCTAAAAATCGAAATGCATTGACACCTACATTCTGATCTTCCGGACTGGCAGTGGCATCATTCAAAACTTCAGAAAAAGAACCCAGCTTTAATTTATTGCGAAACTCTTCCAACTGAGCCTTGTAAGGAAAGGATGCGTTTACAATCGCCATGCGTAAGGGCAAGGCTTGCTCTGCAGGACGATAAGCACCTTTCATTTTTTCAAATTCTTCTGCGGTAACGGTCAAAGTTTCTGCCATTTTCCTACCACTAAACTCAAGGTTTTTAAGGTATGCAATCAACCTATCGCTATACTTGTTGCCCTCGGAAGTGGCTTTGGGAGCATTTTTCTTAGCAGCAAAAAGGCGAATCTGAGCCGCTTTTTGTTGTGCCGCAGCGGTGTTTCCCCCGCCAGCAGGAGCCCCTGCTGCCCCACCCGCCATGCCTGTTGTTGCAGCGCCTTTGATTACCGTCAAACCTTTTCCATCCTTGTTGAACATGTAGCTCTTTACTGCAACCCTAGCGAGAGATACCTTGGCATCATCGACGGTTAAAATAGTGGGTGGCCTACGCTTGACATCAATAAATTCGCTTTCAGAAAACATTTGTCGCCCGCGATAAGCAGTAGGATCAAGTTTATCGAGCGCAGCAAGTTTGGTAGAACTATTTTCAGGCCCGGGATTATCGTTTTCGCCAGGCTCGGCTCTTTTAAAGGCCTGGCTTTTATCATCAGCCAGCTTTTTCATATCTTCGGCATTCTTAACCGGACTAGGTGCAGAATAACTGCCCCATAATCCCAAGCAGCCAAAAAGAACCATAATGGCAAGGCAAACACCCAAGCCAACCTTCTCTCCCTTTTCCTTGGCATAGTTAAGAATGACCTGCCCTAGGGCTTTGAAATCAATTTTTGCCTTAGCCATGATTCACTCTCCAAAACTCTTATTATTTACAAATCGTGTAAGATTACAAACGCTCAAAATCCCGGTATCGTTTTTACTTGGCATCTTCAGCAGGAGCCACCGGTGGAGTGCCAGGTTTTTCAAAAAGTGAAGCAACCCCGTAAAGATTAAGCTCCACGATATTGATATCTCCCGCACCATCTGTTGCCCCACCAGAGCCGGGAACACCAGGGCGAAAAGACCCCATTCCACCGGGACCTGGAGGGCGCATTCCGCCACTTTCAGAACCACCGCCCGACCCTGGGGGAGGCCGAAAACCACCAGGACCACCAGGACTACCGGGGCCACCGGGACCTGCAACAGGTGGTCGAAAACCCGTATTGCCTGGCCCGCCAGAATTTTCAACAGACGGATCTGTTGGCCCTGCAGCACCCGCAATAAGATTCGAAGATTTATAACCATTCAAATGCTGGTAATGAAACTGCGTGATTTGAATTCTCAGTTTAGAGTTGGCAAGTGAAGTTAAAACCTCATTCATAACAGTTTGATCAAGAATTAAAGACATTGCAAAGGGAAGATGCCTGCACTGATCTGTGGTGTGGATGTAAAGAGCACGATCAATACCGTTGATGAGAGTGGGGTCCTTGGCAACGGCAGCACTGCCCAAACCACGGCCCATCATCATTCCACCAGGAGGAGGACCACCAGGCATTCCACCAGGAGGAGGACCGCCGGGCATCCCACCCGGAGGTGCACCAGGCCCAGCACCACCTTCGGCAGATGCTTCTGCTCCGCCTGTATCTTTCTTTAAAACATTAGGAGATCGACTAACCAACTTTAGGTTTGCCATTCGATGGCTCGTTCTGGCAATCTCAAGGGCGTAAATCATTTTGATTGGAGTGTTCTTGGAGGTAAATACCTGTTCAAGAGTAAAATCTTTGTTGATGTCAAAGCTGAAGGGCAATACAAGTTTATCTTTGAGAAACTCACGCATTTGGCCAAATCCCAACGGCTCTCCTTGGGCCCTCAAAGGAACCACGGTAGTGCCCTGACGCAGTACAAACTCCGTAGTAGAGCCAGCAACTGGATTGTCCAGCGGAAGAATTCGCTGGTCTTGATGCACATTCATGATTTTAGTTCTGGGGCTGATAAATTTTTCACGCTCCAAAGATCCAAACATCAAGTCTACTTCCCAGATCGAGTTGTAAAATCTTTTCCTAGCTTTTACTTCCGGAGGAGTAACTTCATCCTTGGCGATAGTATCGGGGGTCATCAATCCAATGGATTGAATAGCTCTAAGGATATCGCGGATAAGCTCTCTCTTGACCCAGAAAGATTCTTGAGCAAGCCATACTTCTTCAGCAGTGGGAGTAGAACCGCGCTTCCAAGTTATTGGAGCCATCAAGGAATCAAAACCGCCATTGAATTCGACAGGAAACCTTGCATCAACTAATTCTTTTTCGAAATTATGAAACTGCGATAGGTAAAGGGTATCTTTATAAATATCGAGGGTGGTGCCATCGATGGGTTCGGAGGGATAACGCCAATTGCCTTCATTGTTGGCATTCATGGAAAGTTTTTCAGGAATGTTGGGATCAATCTTAGACCAGACGAGTTTACCCGACTTGGCATCATATTTTTTTTCCCAGATTTCATCCCTTTTGAACCAAGTTTGCATGTCTTTTTGAGGAAGCCAAGCTTTGTTCCAGATTTCATCGCGCTGAGTTTTTAACTTTTCTTCCCGAGCGTTCCAAGAAGGTAGAAACTTTTCATTTTTAAAATCACTCAAGCCCTTGACTGCCTTGAGCTTTTCAGCATATGCCTTTTGCTCTTTTTCCCCACCTGTAGCGGTAAGTTGTAAATAAGAGAGGGTGAGCAGAAGAACAACAAGAACCCCAAGCCCGATCCAAAATCGGAACTTGTTGATCTGCTTCATATCAATTTTCATTTTGGCTTTAGCCATGATAATTCTCACTTCTAAAACAATTAAAAACAGGTATTAAAAATTCAATATCGTTATTGGGCAGCAGGCGCGGGAGGCGCAGCAGCAGGCGCAGGCTGATTCAAGGGTGGTCTATTCCCCGGTAAATCGCCCCTAGGCCGCCCAATTGTCGCTTTCTTTACAGGATCAATCACTCCCCGTGGAGCACCTTTGCCTGGCCCGGTGGAAGTTAAACCCGCACCCCCACCCGTTGCATCTGCGGGGGACGCTGCAGTAGCATCGCCTTCGGTAGCACGCATGGCATCAGATGGGGTGGGCTCTTTCCAAATAAAGAAAATGACAAATTCAGTTCTGGTATGGTTGGACTTAGCCCCCGTAGTAGTAGCAGTGGAAGCAGTCCCGCCAGGGCCTGTCATCGTTTCACCTGGGCCACCGCCCATGCCCATGCCGCCCCCGCCATAACCACCCTGAGAAGAAACAGCCCCAGTAGAACCCAAAGGTTGCCAAGCATCGCGAGTAGGGGCAGCGGCCGCCCCACCTGCAGCGCCGCCACCTGACATTCCCGGTCCGCCTGGGCTACCTGGAGGAGGCATACCCCCACCTGCAGCGCCACCGCCTTCACCAAATCCACCAGCCCGCAAGGCATTGCCAAGATAACTCTGACTTATAATTTCAAAGTTAGATCGTTCATTGGTTTTTTTGGTCAGGTATTTGTAAACAAGAACATGGCTGACCCTGTTGACAACCGGGCCCAAATCTGGAAGCCCTGCGGCTGCGGCTGGAGCTGCCTCTGCATTATTACCAGGAGCATTTTTAACAATGCCATATCGAACAAGATTTTCGAGTAAGACTTCCTGCACAAATCGTTTTTGATCTAACTGAAAGGTATAGCCCCGCAATTCGACAACCCAGCCAGAACCTTCGGGGCTTTTTTCCCAATGCTCAATAGGCCGAACATCTTCCTTAACCTTGCGCTCTTCAGACTTGCCACCACCCTTGACCTGCTGCCAAAACCCGGAAAGATTTTCGGTAAATTTGCAATCAACGGACTCGATATTGAACTCGATCAGTTGATCAATGTTTTTGCCGAGAGTATCACCAGGTTCGTACCCATCGTTGCCAAACTCATCCCTCGACAAAGTTTGCCTGCGTACCAGTTCCTTGTAGGCAACTTCGCCTCTAGGCCTGTTTTGAGCCACATTCCAATAAGCCGCCCGTTGTTGCTCGGAAAGGTTTTTACCATCCTGCCTTGGAATGGCTTCGTTCAAATACGTGTAAAGATCAAGCCAGTTGAATCTTTCGTCCTGCCCTGACAAAAGACTTTTCACATTCGACTCTTCTTTGGCGACATTGCTCTTAGCTTGTTCAAAATTTTTCTTCCCTTTACCCACATCGCCGATGATTCGTTCACCATCTTTAATCGAATTGGCAACCGTGGGATCAGTCCATGCACGAGCTTGCAAATGGTTCTTTAAAGAGTAGGTGCTGAGGCCGAGCAAAACCGCTGCTGCTGCTGCAACGGCCCAAGGCCTTTTCATTTTAAGTTGTCGTTCTGCAACTATTTCAGGAGGCAATAAATTCGTGGTCATTCGCACTTGCTTCAAACCCTGCAAGGCCAAGCCATAAGCACCTGCAAAGGTTAAAAGGTTGTCACTGAAGTTGGTCGCCTTGATGACCGAGTCGCCCTGAAGCCTTTCGAATTTCCCAGGCTTCCGTAGCTCTACACCCAATTTTTCCTGCAGAAATCGCTGCAACCCATGCAACTTAAAACCGTTGCCCAATGCCAGCATGTATTCAAACTCAATATTGCGATGGCGATTACTAAAATAAGTAAGAGAGCGCTGCAACTCGCCCACCAAATCTTGGAAGATGGGTTTCACTGCAGTGATTACGGCCTTTAAATCAGGGCCATCCTTGGTTGTGGCTTTAGCAATCGTTCGTTTTAAATGCTCAGCCTTGGCGAAAGTCAGCTTAAATTCCTTGGCGATTTCCTTGGTGAACCTGCTGCCACCAATACTGATACTTCTTTGCTCGATAATTTTGGTACCATCGGTCAGCACCAGATTGCTGATATCATTTCCTATATCTAAACCCAGAACGCCTTTTTTAGGTGCATCATCATCATCTGATTCAATAGCAGGCGAACCATCGGCTTTGTAATTTTTTCCTAGAACATCATAAGCAATGTAATTGATAAGGGCCAAGGGAGCCATCTGAACCGCATGCAGATCAATATTTACATCGCGGTAATTCAGAAGCGTTTTATTGATGAAATCACGCTTCATTGCAAAAAGCCCGATCTCACTATCCAAAGCAAGACCATCAATCACCATTCCCGAACCAAGCTTTTGAAAATCCCAAACCACCTCATTAAGGGGGAAGGGGATTTGCTGCTTGGCTTCGAAGCGTACAATTTCAGCTATTTTGCTTTCTTCAACTGGGGGCAATTTGACAAAGCGCGCCAAACCACTTTGGCTTGAAACAGACAAGCAAACCAAATCGCCTCGAACCTTATTTCGTGAAAGAAACTTCAACAAAGCCTCTTTGATCATTTTGTCTTGATCTTGAAGATTTTCGGGCTGACTAAGAATCTTGGCATGATCAATAAAATCATAATGAGTTGCAACAGGCGAACCGTTCTGCATTTCGAGGCGGATAGCCTTCATCGAGCAGACGCCCATCTCCAAGCCCCAAGCCCCTTGATTTTTTGCCATATCAACCTCTTCTATTATTAGGCACTTTTAAGCCAATTCCGACTAAACGACTGGTTGTCTACTCTACCGCCAAAACAAGATCAAACCCATGAAAAAGCAAGCATAAAGGCTACCATGGGGGTAATGCCAATGTAAACCACCAAAATGACTAATGGTATTCTCCCACCTAGAAACACCCGGGGGCAGGGATTGTTGGAAAAATTATGAAAGGAAATACAAAAATAGCGAAGCCGTCCGGATTCCTCGGATGAGGTAAACCGTACGGCTTCGCTTGTAGGAAGAATAATCTAGACGATTATTCTTATTAGTTATTTTCTCGCTTTTCATCAATCATGGTTTGGATGCGTTCGGAAAGAAGCGCGGTATCAAATGGCTTCTTGAATGCTTCGTTAAAACCAAACTGACTCAAGGCTTCTGGGCTTGCTTCGTCTTCGCTTGCCATTGCAATGATCACAGTGGATTCATAAGCAATGTTTCTGCGGAGATTTTGAGCAATCTGCAGGCCTTCGCTGCGCCCCATTGCAAGGTCAATTACAATGGTATCAGGGTGAAAGCTTTCTGCTTGAATGCCTGCTTCAAACCCGCTGTTGGCGATTTCATATTTGAAATCTTCATCTTCGGGAAGCAATTCCTTGATTCTATCGGTAAAGATTTTCTCAGTACCGATGAGAAGAATCTTGTGCCAACCTTCTTCTTCGAGTTCTCCAAGGGGCATACCATGTTCTTTTAGGAACCGGATAAGCTGTTCTCGGGGAATTCGACGATCCTGACTACCTGGAATACGGTAGCCACGAAGCCTGCCAGAATCGAACCATTTGCTAACCGTCCTTGGCGCTACTTTACAAATCTTCGCGACCTGGCCGGTGGTGAACACCTTCTTCATTTGAAATTCTCCATAAATCAATACAGGGTGGCTGGGTCTCTTAAACCGGGTTATGCGGAATATTCCCGGCAAAGCATCCACATCTACCTATTTCGAATCTCCGGCCTGGCCATTTTGTATTAGGCAATCAGACCTTTATGTCGGCACACACCAACATTCCGTCATCCACAATGATCTCCGTCCCCGAGATCATTCCAGGCGCGGCTTCCCGAAATAGGAAGAGTCACCAAGGTTGAGTATTCACCGCATCCATGATCCATTCTCCATCCTTGGAGCCTTAGATCACTTTCAGCGGTTATGTCTCTTCCGCCTTGGTTAATAATTAAATCGGTTAAATTGGTCGTGAAGATTAGAAATATCTTTGCAAGTTAGATAGATTCTGTCATTTGACCCTACTACGACTTCTGCCACACTTACCACACTTCGCATCGGCACGCAGTTTCTAATGCTTATCCCCCCTCTAGGGATTATGCGACTTCTTATTTTTATTAATACCCTATAAAACAAGGATTTCCTAGTTAACCAAAGGCCCCTGCGCAAAGGCCCACAACCTTGTTAAAACAAAGAATTTTGAACCCTAACCTAAAAGGAAATGGAGGTGGAATTGCTGCAAAATATTTTTTGTATGTGTTAAAAAAAATCAGCTTATTCAGGTACCAAACTCTTACGATAAACCATCATATCATCCCCCGCGGCGTAGAAACCCCGCATCCGAGCTTCTAATTGGTAGCCATACTTAAGGTAAAACTTCCTTGTAGGGTCATACTTTTCTTGGGAAGAGGTTTCAATGAATAAAACCCTGCCTCCAAGTTCTAAAGCATGCTTTTCAACATGTTTGAGCATTCGCCCGCCCAAACCCTTCCCCTGCAAGTCATTTTGCACCACAATCCACCATAACTGCCAGGTTCCTTCAGTCATAGGTGCTGGGGCGTAATAAACGAATCCTAATTTCTGATCTTTATCCTGTAATAAATACGCTTTATGGTCATATACATGGTTTTCCTCATGATAATCGTCCAGCACTTCTCTTAATGCCTGCACCTCATGCTCTTTAAAAAAACCCGTTTCATCAGCCATTGTTACCAAATCATCAGTATGTTCAGTCAATAAGGGAATCATTTCAAAGTTATCGTGGTGCATTTTCAAACCCTTTTTTCTTTTTAAATCCAAACAATCTATCAATGCCTTTTCTAAAAAAGCCACCAATACGCTGTAAGAATAAGCAAACAAAAGCTTAAAAGCTAATTATTATTGCAGACTACAAGTCGATGACCAAAGACGAATACAAAGCAACCGACCAATTGAATTTAAAAGAATCGTTGTTTTGGGCAAACTGAGTAAAAAACAAAGTGATTGACGACTTAGAAGAAGGGCACATCATCGTTATACATAATGTGGCCTGTTTTTACTTCATCCAAAAAGAAACATCGATTTAAGCGAAATGTCTGACAGCATCTTCAAGCTTTTAGTGGAACACTCAGAATAGAAAGGCAGTGCCGTTTCTTTGCCACTGCCCCCGCTTTTTTACTGACATGTTTAACTAAAACCAAAGCCCCTTTTTACCAGTTATCAGCTTTTTGCACAGCAAGCGCTGCCTCAAGCTCAGACTTCTTAGGCTTTAATTCTAAACCGATGTAATCTTTATAACCCAGTTCCTTCACACCCTTTAGTAGTTCAGCGAATTTGATTTCGCCAATACCGGGCTCATTTCTGCCTGGGTGGTCTGCAATTTGTAGATACCCAACACAATCGAGGCCCTTCTTAAGGTTTTCCAGAAGATTTCCCTCGGTAATATACATGTGGTAAAGATCCCAATTGAGTTTGACCTTGGGGCTGTTGACCGCACGGATGATTTTCGTTGATGGAACACTGCCATAAAGGCAATGCCCCTTGTGATCCACCTTGATATTCATGGGTTCAAGAATCAGCATGATTCCATGCTTTTCAGCAATAGGAGCAGCTTTTTTAAGCCCCTCGATGATATTTTCGTGCATCTTTTCTTGGCTTACATCTTTAATATCATTGCCCCCAACCACAGTCATCATCTTGCAATCCAGCTTCTTCGCTGTTTCGCAAGATGCTTCGATTTCTTCCAAGAACTTTGAATGATTTTTAGGATCGTTCAAACCGGGAGTAAAACCCCAAGCAGTAAACTGGGTAATGCTAATACCATGCTTCTTGCAAGTTTCAATCACAGCAGGAATGTTCTTATTGCGCCAAGGCCAGAATTCCACAGCTTTAAAACCAAGTGCAGCGGCATTCTCGAGCCTTTTGGTAAACTCTTTCTCCTTGGACCACCACATTTCAACATTTACTGCAAACTTGGTATTCTTGGTTTGGCCAGGAAGTGGATCTGCAGCATTGGATACCCCAGTCAAAAGTGTACTTGCTGCCAAAGCTGAAAACTGCCTGCGATTCATTGCCATGATTTAATTTCCTTTTCCTTGTTTGGGATTTTCGTTAACAGTAGGGAAGTTTTCACTCTTCTTCACTTCAAGCAGATCGTTTTTACTGGTAACCACCCGGCATGAAATTTCCGGTACTTTAGCAGCCAATTCCATTCCTTTGGTAGCCCCCAGAATGCTTACCACTTTGGTAAGGGAATCCGAGTCTATCCCATGCGGGGCGACGATGGTAACAGAAATTCTTTCGGTCAGCCCTATCCCCGTCTTGGGATTCACCAAATGCGAATATCTTTTCCCACCAATTTCTACATACTGCTCAGTATCCCCCGAGGTGGAAACAGCGCAATTAGCAAGCACCATATACCGGCTTGCTGCGTCGCCCTCTTCCAAAACAGGAGCAATTCCGACTTTCCAGCCCTTGGCATTGGGCGGTGGATCCCCCAAAGCAACATCTCCACCCATCGCAACCAAAGCCGAGCTTATTCCCATTTTTTTAAGCACATTCAATGACTCTTCAGCAGCATACCCCTTGGCAATGCCCCCAAGATCGAGAAGCATGCCTGTTTTTTTCAACCAGACTGTCTTTTTCAGGGGATCGATCACCATAGATTGATAATCAACCAGTTTTAAAGCAGCTTCAAGTTCATCTTTATCGGGCATTTGAATGCTTTTTCGGGCTCTGCGCCATAGCTTAACCACCGGCCCAACAGTTACATCAAATGCCCCATTGGAAAGTGCAGAAACTTCATGGGCCCGGGTTAGAACTTTAAAAAGATCTTCTCCCACCGAAACCGGTCCGGTTCCAGATCTTGCACATAATTGCCTCAATTCACTTTCCTGATTGTAGTCCGACATGATACTATCTAGTTGTTTCATGCGTAAGAAAGCGGCATTGGCACCACGACTTGCCTCTTCTTTATTCATAGAATAAAGAATTATCTGGCAGTTTGTTCCCATATGGGGCTGGCTGAAACGATAAAGTGTAAGCTCGCTTTTCGACTGGAAAGGAATGGCCAGTGCGATTACTGCAAGCAAGGTAACGTTCATTCCTAAGGTTTCCATTTGACAAAGGTAGTTGAGATGTCATCAAGTGTAACAAATCTTAAAAAAATATCCGCATCTGTTTGGTTCTTAGGTGGGGCACTCCTCGCTGGGGGGCTGGCTTTCCTTCCCAACGGTTCAAAATCAGTACAAGCACAAACCGCAAAAGAACCCGCAGCAGACTTCAAACCCTACATCGAGAAAATAGGGGCAGCCAACATTCCCTTCGAAATGATTCCCCTTAAAGGCGGAGAATTTCTAATGGGAAGCCCCGATGCAGAAAAAGGCCGCCTCGAAGATGAAGGCCCCCAACACCCCGTGGCTGTAAAATCATTCTGGATGGGCAAGTGCGAAGTTACTTGGGATGAATACGACCAATACTGGAAAACCGAAGACCAACCCAAACTCGATGGCAAAGATGTAGACCCCAAAGGCGTGGATGCAATAACCCGACCCACTCCACCCTATGCCGACGAAACCTTTGGCCACGGCCGCGATGGACAACCCGTTATTTGTATCACCCATCACGCAGCCATGGAATATTGCCGCTGGTTGAGCAGAAAAACAGGCAAGAATTACAGACTGCCAACAGAAGCTGAATGGGAATATGCTTGCAAAGCTGGCACTACAACCCCCTATTCTTTCGGTGATGACCCTGCAAAGAGTGGCGAATATGCATGGTTTGCTGCCAACTCTGAAGAAGTTACGCACAAGGTAGGGCAGAAAAAACCGAACCCATGGGGCTTATACGATATGCATGGCAATGTTTCAGAATGGTGCCTTGATCATTACAAAAAAGATTCCTATGGCACCTTCCCTAAAGATCGTGCGACTCTTGCGCCTGTATTATTACCTAGCCAGAATAGATTTTCGCATGTAGCCCGAGGCGGCTCTTGGGCAGACCAACCTGTAGGCCTTCGAAGTTCGGGCCGCAGGGGTTCTGACAAAACTTGGATCAAGCTTGATCCACAACGCCCCCAGAGCATCTGGTGGCTTACCAGTGCGGAATTCGTTGGCTTCCGAGTTGTAAGGCCAGTCGAAGAACAGGAAAACCTCCTGTCTCTCCGATCCAAGGTAACCAAACAAAGTGATTAGTTCGTGTCTAGTTTAATGAGTTTATCTTTGTATTTTCAGTCCTTTCCCCTATTGGAGATCCGAAATGAGTAAGAAACAAGGCGCTTCCGATCGAAGAGACTTTATCAAGACCAGCACCATGGCTGCTGCAGGGGGCATTGCCCTCAACGCAGTTCTTCCCGCAGGCGCTTATGCACAAGGTAGCGACGAAATCCGCGTGGGCGTGGTTGGTTGCGGTGGGCGTGGTAGCGGCGCTGCACATAACGTCTTGAATTCTGCACGCAATGTAACCATTCATGCCGTCGCAGATGCTTTTGAATCTCAAGCTAAGGGCCTTCAAGCTCGCTTGAAAGGCATTGCCAAGGATGATCCAAAGGTTAAAGAACTTAATAACAAAGTTGAAATCGCTGATGACAAAGTTCATTCTGGAGTTGACGCCTACCAGAAAATCATGAACGATCCCAAGATCAATTATGTCATCCTCGCAACCCCTCCTGGGTTTCGCTCTATCCACATCATGGCTGCGGTTAAGGCCAAGAAGAATATCTTCACCGAAAAGCCTGTTTGCGTAGACGGCCCTACAGCTCGCGATTGCTTGGCTGCTTACGATGAAGCCAATGCCAGCGGACTTGGTATTGTTGCAGGCACACAACGCAGGCATCAAGCTGCCTACATCGAAACCATCAAGCAACTTCATGAAGGTGCGATTGGCGACATCGTTGGTGGCCGTTGCTATTGGAACCAAGGTATCCTTTGGTCTCGTGATCCCAAACCAGGCATGACACCCGCTGAAGCCCAACTCAACAACTGGTATAACTACACTTACCTATGTGGCGACCATATCGTCGAGCAACATGTTCATAACATCGATGTAATGAACTGGGTATTGCGCGGCCATCCTATCAAAGCCGTAGGCATGGGCCATCGCACCCGAAATGACCCCAAGTATGGCATCATCTTCGATTTCTTTTCGATCGATTTTGAATACCAGAATGGCGTTCATGTGCATTCCATGTGCAGGCAGATCAGCAACTGTGCCAACAGTGTTTCCGAAGCTGTGGTAGGAACCAAAGGCTCTTGCCAAGTCAACACCTACACCATCAATGGCAAGCCTGTTGTTGCTAGGAATCAAAGGAACGTTGACCCCTATGTTCAAGAACATACCGATTTGATCGAGAGCATTCGTGCAGGCAAACCGCTAAACGAACTCAAGACTGTCACCGAGAGCTCGCTTACCGCAGTTCTTGGCCGTATGTCGGCTTATACAGGCAAGGAAATCTCATGGGAACAAGCCCTGAATTCCAAGCAACGGTTGATGCCTGAAAACTTCAACAAAGATACGGTTCTTCCAGAATGGACTGTAGCAGTCCCTGGCAAGACCCAGCTTATCTAGTCATTCTTTTAGAATTGACAGGATGAACGAAAACAAGGCCTCTGGTTCAAACACCAGGGGCCTTATTCATTCAAAAACTCGCATGCGTTTTTCAAGGGAATTATTGGAACTTTTCTTTAGAAAACAATATCTTAAGCTTAGTTACTTAATGATCGTATTACCATTGGAAGGTACACGCATGAACGATCTGTTGACATGGAAAAAAGGAGCGTGCGAAGCTGCAAAAATAGCTTCTAACCTACTGCTTTCCATGAGGCAGAACTTCTCGGTTCGTGAAAAAGGACTTTACGATCTTGTCACCGATGCAGATACCGCTTCCCAAAAAGTTATCTACGAGCATCTCAAAAGCCTTTTCCCAGATCATGATTTCCTTGGCGAAGAAGATGGCAAGGGCGAGAAAGACCCAGGCCCCAATGCGCCGCCCACTTGGATTGTTGACCCCATCGATGGCACAACCAACTATGTCCACGATCTTCCACTTTACGCTATCTCCATTGGGCTTTATTATCAGGGAGAGATGGTCGTTGGCGTGGTCCACGACCCTTCCAGAAACGAAATGTTTCATGCCGCCAAAGGGCTAGGCGCCTTTGTCAATGATACACCCCTGAAAACCAGCTCGGTCACATCCCTTGGCAAAGCGATGATCACCACTGGTTTCCCTTACAATGTAAAAGGCATGGAGCATCTTTTCAGTTGGTGGAAGCATTTCTCGCACAGAAGCCAGGCGGTTCGCAGAATTGGTTCTACTGCGCTTAATCTAGCGTACATTGCCTCCGGAAGATGCGATGTTTTTTATGCTTTCGATAATCATGTTTGGGATGTTGCAGGAGGCATCGTTCTCGTGAACGAGGCGGGTGGAAAAATCACCCGGGTCGATGGCTCGCCCTATTGCCCGTTTAAACCTGAAAGCCTTGCCACTAATGGTCATATGCATGATCTTTTAGTTGAAGAATTTCGAAACGGGGCACAAGAAGGATGACCATGAACCCCCATATCCATGCAAATGCCAGGCGCGATCGCCTAAGGGCAAAACTTGCACAAGATGGTGTTGATGCCTACCTCATCAGTGGGGTTGCCAATGTCACCTACCTGACTGGGTTCAAAGGGGAAGCCAGCCATCTGGTGGTTTCAAAAAATAAAGACATTCTAGTTTCTGATGCCCGCTTCACCGAACAAATCAAGAATGAATGCCCCGGGCTGGAAGCGATCATCAGGCCGCCCACAAAAAAAACTCTCGACATGGTTGCTGAAGCCCTTCGCTCTATCAAGGCACTATCAATTGGTTTTGAATGCCAGGTGCTTACCGTCTCTGACTTTGAATCGTTGAAAGAATTACTGCCCGAGTGCAGTTGGCTTGCCACCCGAGAACGGGTTGAAACCCAACGGATGGTTAAAGAACCGATAGAAATCGAAGCCATCAAGGCTGCGATCCAGATGGCTCAGGATGCGTTCGTCGCACTTAATAAATTGCTTCTGCCTTCGCAAACCGAAAAAAATGTAGCTGATGAACTTGAACGGTTGATGCGTTCGATGGGGGCGCAGTGTGCTGCATTCCCTATCATTGTCGCTGCGGGCTCAAACGCTGCCCTTCCGCACGCAATTCCCTCCCAACATTGCATTGGAAATGAAAGCCTTTTACTGGTAGATTGGGGCGCGAGTAGCCCTAGTGGATACAAAAGCGACTTGACCCGGGTTCTTGACACACATAATTTTAGTAAAACAACTGGGCAGGCAGAATCTAAAGATAAACTGCGAAAGATTTACTCGGTGGTGCAAAAGGCTCAAAAAGCGGCCTTTGACTCCATCAAACCCGGGGTTAAGGCACTCGATGTTGATCGTGCTGCAAGACAATTGATTGCAGAAGCGGGCTTTGGAGAGTATTTTGGACATGGCTTGGGGCATGGAATTGGTTTACAGATTCATGAAGCCCCATGGTTAAGGCCTGGTTCTGAGACGGTTCTCGAGCCTGGCATGGTCTTCACTCTTGAACCGGGGATTTATCTTCCGGGCTGGGGTGGGGTCAGAATTGAGGATAATATTCTGGTAACTTCCTCGGGTGCCCAATATCTGACTGGAATTTCCAGAGAACTCGATGATAATATCATCGCATAAGTTTTTTACCCTTTAATCAGGGATGCTCTTTTGAAAGGAGTTGCAGGTGGCTGAAAAACCTAACAGTAAAACAAACCCCTTCGAGGTCGAAACGATTCGTGACCTTGTTCGACTTATGTCTAAACATGGGCTAAGCGAACTTGACCTTCAAGATGGCGAAAAGAAAATCCGCCTTAAAAAAGAAGGGCTCAGTGCTCCAGTTTTTGCACCCATCATGCAGCAACAGCCCGCTCCTGTTTTACAGCAGCCCGCTCAAGCACATGCCGCACCCACTGCTCCTGCTGCAGCACCTGCTGCAGCACCTGCTGCAAACAAGAACCTGATTGAAATCAAGAGCCCAACACCAGGCACTTTCTATTCCCAAGAAAAACCAGGTAGCCCTACCTATGTTGCGGTAGGCGCCAAAGTTAATCCTAAAACCGTGGTCTGCCAGATCGAGGCCATGAAACTTTTCAATGAAATCTTCGCTGAGTGTACAGGCACCATTGTTGAAATTTTAATCGAAAACAAACAACCTGTAGAGTATGGCCAAGTTTTGTTCCGGGTTGATCCCAACGGTTGATAAGGAGTTCTCGCCTATCAGGCGGATATTATTCTCATGTTTCAACGTATTCTAGTTGCTAATCGTGGTGAAATCGCTCTCCGAGTTATTCGTGCCTGTAAAGATATGGGGATCGAAGTCGTCGCTGTTTACAGCGAAGCTGATCGCGATGCCCCCTATCTGGCACTTGCAGATCAAGCCATTTGCATCGGCCCTGCCAACTCTGCTGAAAGCTACCTTAACATCCCCAGAATTATCAGCGCTGCTGAAATTGCGGATGTTCAAGCCATTCATCCAGGGTATGGCTTCCTCTCAGAAAACGCTCACTTTGCTGAAGTTTGTAGATCGTGCAAAATTGAATTCATCGGACCTCCCCATGAAGCCATGCGCAAACTAGGCAATAAAAACGAAGCCCGCAAAATGGCCAAGAAGGCTGGCGTTCCTGTTGTACCAGGCAGCGAGGGCCTTATCACCAAAGACGAAGAAGCACTTGCTCTGGCCCACTCCATGGGTTACCCCGTATTGATCAAAGCATCGGCAGGCGGCGGCGGCAGAGGTATGCGCGTTGCTCATAACGATATCAGCCTTCATTCGGGCCTTGCTGCCGCTGTTCAAGAGGCAGAAAATGCATTCAAAGATGGCAGCGTCTATCTCGAAAAATACATCGAACAACCTCGCCATATCGAAGTTCAAGTTCTAGGCGATACTCAAGGCAATGTGATTCATCTTTGGGAACGCGATTGCTCGCTGCAACGTAGGCACCAAAAGCTTATTGAAGAATCCCCCGCCCCAAATCTTCCCGATAAAGTCCGCAAGGAAATCTGTGCCGCTGCAGTCAAGCTTGTCAAATCCGCAGGCTATTACAGCGCAGGCACCGTAGAATTTCTACTCGATAAAGACCATAACTTTTACTTCATCGAAGTCAATGCACGCATCCAGGTTGAACACCCTGTTTCAGAACTCGTTACAGGCGTCGACCTTGTCAAAGAACAAATCCGCATTGCCTCCGGTCTGCCTCTCTCCTTTAAGCAGGATGATATCGTTCATCGGGGTTGTGCTATCGAATGCCGTATTAATGCTGAAGATTCCACGAATGGTTTCAGACCCTTCCCTGGCTTAATCACCAAATGGCAACCCCCAGGCGGCCCTGGCGTTCGCATGGATACCCATGCGGTTCAAGGTTACAGGGTCCCTTCCAATTATGATTCCCTAGTTGCAAAGCTCTTGGTTCACAAACCCACTCGTGCCGAGGCTATTGCCACTATGCGCAGGGCGCTTGCTGAATTCCATGTCGAAGGAATTAGAACAACCATCCCCATTTTCAGAGAGATTTTCATGAACTCTGCCTTTGTTGATGGCAAAGTTGATACAACATTTATCGAACGGCATTATATGAAGGGCCAGTAAAAGCAATCATGTCCATTGCTCATATCACCCTTCTGACTAAAAACATTATTCCGTTTAAGGAATTCTTCATCAAGACCTTGCATTGGCAACCCATCGAAAAGCCAGGCAACATTGCAGTAACTGCAGCTTGGCTGCAAATCGCTCCGGGGCAGGAACTCCACATCCTTGAAAACAAGGAGTTCGATTCGCTAAAGTTTGAACAGGAATATGGCAGACATATTGCCATTCGCTGGCCCGAACAGGAATTCGAATCCTTAAAGCAAAGGCTTACCCAGCACGGCGCAGAAATCATCACTGCAAAACGCCCAACATCCTTTGCACGGTTCTTCTTCCGATCCCCAGACAATTATATCTTCGAAGTTGTACCTAGCTGATTATCATGAAGGCGGTTTCATCGATGCAAGCTTTTTAACAAGCTCCACATCCAGAGTTTGGTTGTAAATCCTGAAATCAGACATCTTCCCCAGAAAGTTTTCTGAAGCTCCAGCTCCGATTTTAATCACACCATCATTAGCAAGTTGAAAATCACGCGCATCGAACAGCGCACTTTCCGACACCTTACTTCCATCCAGATAAAGCTTGAGTTTATCCCCTGCCTTTATCGCAGCAACATGATGCCAACTCTTGGATAGAGAATGCCCCCAGATAACATTACGGCCTGACTCATACGAAAATATCTTCCCCGAGGGAAGCATTGAGCAAAAGAGACGGCCATCGTGCTCCGCCATGGTCCAGGCCCTGCGATACTTGACATCGGGGGTATGATCCAACCTAGTGATTTTTTTCCAAGTCTTGTTGTTGCTGTATTCATAAACCTCAGCAAGGGGAAGAGTACCTGCAAGCAATTTTCCGTTATGTACAACCATGCCCATAACCTCAAGTTCCTGGCCTAATCTGCCAAGATCTGTCCACTCATTAGGCTTTTCAAACCGATAGACTCTGCCACTTGGCCAAGTGCCTACATGAAGGGAACCGTGATAAATCGCAAACGAATAGGTCTGGGTATTATCACCAAGCCTACCGAGATCGGTCCACCTTTCGCCATCATAACGGAAAACATTTCCGCCATCATAACTACTTGCATAGAGGTATTCGCCAAAAACAGTCAATGATTCAACCCGCAGGTTTTCTGGCTGTTTGTTCGCCGAGTTTACAGCAAAAGGAGTTGCACATTTCGTCCAATTCTTTCCCCCATCATACCGATAAAAACCTGCAGGCTTGTATAACGAAGAGGCATAAAGCTTCCCTTTATAAACGACCATTCCACCCACGGCTTCGGTATCAGGCAACTGACCACAATCTTTCCAGACATTGCGGCCTTCATACCGGAATATGCTCCCGCCAAGATTCAAGTTGGTCGATTCAGGAAGTGCAGAGCCCGCTATCCTGTATTTTCCCGTACCTGCATAAAGCTCATTCTCATAAACCGCAAGCGACATCACGCTATTTGATTTATCAGGCGCTCCACAATCAATCCATCGCTTGGCACCAGCATAACGATATACCCGGGCAGAAGCATCTGGAACACAAGTTCCCGCATAAAGCTGCCCTGCATGAACTGCAAGCGAAAATGCACATAAGGCTTTGCCGGGCTGACCACAGTCCTGCCATTCTCCAACTTTATTATTGTCGATTCCAAAATGCAAATGGCGATAGTTCGCCTGATTGGTTGTAACACCCTGGTTACTTTTAAGGCTGAAGTTCACCCCCCGAGAAGTATTGGGATCATACCAACTAAAGATGTCTCCGCCGGAAGATTCATTCGACTTGTCATCTGCTTTAATCCAGCAGGCAATGCTGAATTCCCCCTTGTCTAATAACTGACGACCGACATCCTTTGAAATCTTAAGCGATGAATTCCTTCCATTAAAAGAAGCACCCTTGGCATACTCCACATTCAAACCTTCCGCATGATTGTCATTCCCTGAAATATCACGGGCATCATTACTAAGAGGCAAGTGACTGATTAAGCCTTTTTTCATATCCATAGCATTAGACTGGGGCATCAAATGCCTGTCAAAAAAAGCATAAGCAAGAAGCCTCTCTTTAAGTGGAAAACTATGGTTAGCATCAGGGTGATGCACATCAAGCTTATCTTTAGTGTTGAATATTTTTTCATAAACGGGAAGAGCAGCATCAATACAATCGATCACGCCAGAGACTTCAAAATCCGGGTCATCGTGCAAAGGGGCGTTTATAAAAACAGGCCTGGGCGCAAGGGATGCGAGCACTTCGGTGAAATCAAACGGTATCTTTGATGGGTCGTCCTTATATTCCGTTTTAATCCTAGGCATGTAATATTTACTACTCCAAGCCCTGACATCTCCCTTGTTGTGTTTTGCGAATACATTGAACCCGCAACTTGATGCTACCGCCTTGATTCTTTCATCAAACACACCAAGAAAGATCGCATTATGACCGCCCAAAGAATGCCCAATAACTCCTATGGATCCAGAATCTACGAAGGCAAGCGATATTAGCAGATCTATCCCTCTGCGATGGTTCACAATTCCCTTCATGGTGGCACTGACATAACCCATTTCATAAGGGTCGGTGCTATATTCAGTTGTATGCAAAAGTGGATAATCCATCACCAAACAAACATAGCCCCTCGAGGCAAGTTCATGCGCGTAGGCTTGGCCGGTAGCTTGGGAAATACCCGCAGGAGTGTCTTTACCAGGCTTGGAACTACCTGGCAGACAAATCACCCCGGGCTTGCTGCTTAATTTGCTTACACCATGAGGAATTAATAAAAACGCTGGCACTCGGTCATCTTTCTCAACCACAAACGATATATGCTGGCGTGTGTAGTGTTGCAACTTCTCTTCAAAATCAATTTTCATGTCCAGTGGAAGAGACGTGATTGAAGGCAGCTTACCCATTACCAATTCCATGTTTTCCCGTGTATGGGTCACACGATTAGACCAGTCAGCTACACTTTTAACAGGCTGTAACTTCCCCTGCAGATCATTGAAATAAAGCAACTGCTTACGATCTTCATACCAGGGAGGCGACTCTTTTTTAAGTTCCAACTGCCCTTGCAGAACCCCCATTAACAAAACTATGGTCCCACTTATCATCTGCATGGTTCCTTGCTTTCTTTTCGTTCGTAATCATAACTTCTTTAATATCGTTGTGACTTTGTCTTCAAATATCTGCTGCCATTCAGGCGCCAATATGCAATCACTGTCTTCCTGCGCATTGCCCACATTCTTAAGTTGCTCCGCAGTTGGTGCATAATAAATGTAGCCATTAGTGTATCCTGCAACGAAAGTACTTTTGTGAGGAGACATCTTTTTGATGTTCAAACCGATCTGCACTGTCAACTCTCCCGGAAATGTCACCATGACAAAATCCCCTATTCGCAAACCCATCACCTCTACATCGATGGTTCGTTTCCCTGAAGCAATGTTCTTCGCCTGGTTTTTCTTCAATAACGCAAGATTCGTTTGCACCCGGGTAAGCTCTTCCATCACATGAATGTTGGCAAGATACTTCTTCATGTTTTTCCGGTTCTCCGCATCCAGCTTTTCAAGATCATTTCTTCCAAGCATTTTCTCATGAAGATAGTGCTGCGAAAAATACGAAGGGAACTCCTCAGAATTGTTGTACTTCACCATCAAGGGAAGAAATGTTTTGAAGTTCAAGTTGTTTGCACCAAGTGATTGCAGCAATTTTTGCTGCTCCGCCTGAAGAGATTCGATGCGCCCTGATAACTCTGCCCGGGGCAACGAAATCGTTTCATTGATCACCTTGAACGCAACATCCTGCTTGCATTTGATTTGCTTCAACCCCCGCATCGTACTGATGCCTAACATATTTCCCAAAGGTTCAGCATCGGGTGGATAAGCAACATCCTTGTAAAGCACAGGGTTGATATCACCCCCGCAGCCTTGGATAAAAAAGGCCATCGCTCCATCGCCTAGGCAATCTTCAATCACCTTAGATGAAAAACCCGTCAGATCTGCAGTATTCCCACCACTGGGAACACCCTGAATCGGATGGCATGCAAAATTGTAAAGTACAGCAAGCGTCTTGCCATTCTTTTGATCTAATCGCAATATCCCTATCTGCGGATCAACCGGGCCAACACTCGCAACTTCCGAGTCCGGAGGTAGCGAATAAGCCCTGCGCATATCCGCATCTTTACCATTCTTCAGCTTTACCCTGCGATTTTCCATGATCCTATTTTCAAATCCAACGCCACTGCCCACATCAACTTCCACCAAGTTTTTCATCGCCTCCCGCACTGCCTTCACCGTTTTTTCCTCTACATCTTCACATACAATTCCATGGCAATGGCTCGCATTCACCATCACATTCAAAGGCAAAATGTCGAACTCTTTCTTTAACTGTTCTCTTACTGCCGAAAGATAGGTTTTCTTTATAGAGCCTATTTCTTCAATCGCAACCGCATCCACAGTAATGATTACCGCAGTTGCAGCAGCATCTTTCAACACCAGGGCCTTCACATACAAAGTGTCATTTTTCGCAGGGACTTTACTGGTGATATCTTCCCTGCCTACCCCAGCTTTTAACTGCCCCGCCCTTGCCTCGGTATTTAAAACCATCCATGCAATAACCATCAGCAACAACCTTGTTAAGGAATGAAGACTTATAATTTTAATGAGTTTAAAGCCTGTAATCATGGTGTCACCCTGCTTTTCGATAGTTAAAAGACCATATACTTTGTACATCCTAAACGATAAAAACGAACGGAATCGATTATATTTATAAAAAGTGATGTCATAGAGCAGAATGGTTATGGGCCCTTTATTACTTGATCTAAACCCATTTGTAGGGTACTATTATTCTATTAAGCAAGCTTCGCGCCCTCCCACCCGGATGAATTCATGCTTTCCATCTTTGGCAGCTACAATCAAAAATCAAGCCGTAGGCATTTCCTCTCCGCAGGCGCTATTGGCTTATCCGGCTTTTCTCTCATCGACCTACTCAAAGCCGAAGCTGTTGCTGGTATTCAATCTTCCAACAAAGCAGTGATCAACATCCATCTCGATGGCGGGCCGCCCCAATTAGATATGTTCGATCTTAAACCTAATGCACCTGTTGAAATCCGGGGCGAATTCAAACCCATCGCTACCAATGTGCCGGGCTTGCAGGTTGGTGAACTTCTTCCCAAAATTTCTCAAATCGCAGACAAATGCGTTTTTATTCGCTCCCTTATCGGCTCTGCTGGTGCCCACGATGGTTTTCAATGCCAGTCCGGCTTTGCTGCAAAAGACCAATCCAACATCGGTGGCAGACCTGCATTTGGTTCCGTACTTGCTAAACTTCAAGGCTCACCAAGCGATAAGGCTCCCGCCTTCGTTGATATCATGCAAGGCAGACCCCAGGTGCGAAACAGCGCACGCCCCGGTTTCCTAGGCCCTACTTTTACACCTTTCAGACCCGACATCTCTCACCTCTTTACACGTGAACTCGAATCAGGCATGAAAGGCGAACTAGCAAAACGAGGTAAAGCACATGCCATCCAGCTCAATCTTGTTGAAGGCTTAACACCCGACCTTGTCAGCGATCGCACCAAGCTACTTTCCAGCTTCGATGCATCCCGCAAATCCCTCGATGCTTCAGGTTCGATGGATGCCCTTGATCGCTTCACCCAACAAGCTGTTGGCATCATCCTTTCTGGCAAACTTGCAAACGCAATGGACCTTGAAAAAGAATCTTCAAACACTGTTGCCAAATATTCTTACCCACTGAATGAACCCAAACGATCCACAACCAGCGAAGATGGCAACGCAGGAAAAAAACTTCTCATGGCAAGACGCATGATTGAAGCAGGCGTTCGCTGTGTCAGCGTTTCATTTAGCGACTTCGATACCCACGAGGGGAATTTCCCACGCATGAAACAACTCCTTCCCATAGTCGATAATGCAATCCATGCCCTTATCACTGATCTTGAAGACCGGGGCATGTTGAATGATGTTGCAATTGTTGTCTGGGGTGAATTTGGCAGAACGCCACGCATTGATCCCAAATCCGGTGGCAGACACCACTGGCCCGAAGTCAGCCCTGCCCTTCTTGCGGGTGGCGGTTTTAAAAGCGGCCAAATCATTGGTGCAACTGATCATCACGGCGCACGGGTTGTTGCTCGCCCTGTTACCTTCCAGGATATTTTCGCATCCCTCTATAAATCCTTGAACATCAATCCGCTAACCACCATTCTTGATCCCAATGGCAGACCACAACACCTCCTCGACAACGGCATCCCCATCCGCGAACTGTTTTAAAAAACAAACAATACATTACACTCTAGTTTTTTGTTGCTCCTTGAGCCCTTCAAGTGTTTACTAACTCTATCCCTACCTGATTTGAATCATCTCATTCACGGAGCTTTAATTATGAAATCTCAAAGTCGAAGAAGCTTCATCAAAACCACCGCAGCTTTATCATCAGGATATTTCATTGCAGAAAATAGCAATGTTGTTGCTGGGCCAAATGATAAAATCCGGGTCGCTTGCATCGGCGTGCGTGGCCAAGGTGGCTCACTCCTCGCAAACTTTGCGGCACAACCCGATGTCGAAGTTACCCACATCGTTGATCTCGATGAATCAGTACGACTTCGAAAAGGCGCAGAGATCAAAGAGAAAACAAAAAAAGAACCGAAGCTTGTCATCAACTACCAAGACATTCTTAATGATAAATCAATCGATGCCTTCGTGATTGGAACCCCCGACCACTGGCACGCCCTACCCTGCATCCACGGTTGCATCGCGGGAAAAGATGTTTATGTCGAAAAGCCCGATGGGCATAATATCCTCGAAGGTAAAACCATGGTGGCCGCGGCTCGCAAATACAACCGTATTGTACAAATGGGAACTCAAGCCCGCAGCGCAGCCTACCTCAAAGAAGCAGTCGAATACATTAAAGCAGGAAACATCGGCAAACCCATATTCGCAAGATCTTGGGAAACCGATAAACAAGGCGCAATAACAGCAGTTCCCGATAGCGAACCACCCAAAGGCATCGACTACGATATGTGGCTGGGCGCTGCCCCTAAACGCGCATTCAATCAACGCAGGTTCCATGGTTCTTGGCGCTGGTTCTTTGATTACGGTTGTGGCGATCTGGGGAATGATGGTGTGCACCGTTTGGATTATGGCAGGTGGGCTTTGGGTGCAACTGGCTACCCCCTTTCCATCAGCACCGCAGGCGGAAAATTCTTTTTCGAAGATGTTCAAGAATGGCCCGATACCATGCAGGTTACCTACGAGTACCCAGGGCAAATTTTAGTCTATGAAATGCGCATCTGGTCCAAACCTCGCCTTCATGACCTCACCGAAGGCGCTGTGGTTCATGGCGAAGGTGGCTGGGTCCTGATTTCCAACAGTAACTGGAAGGCTTTCGACAAAGACAATAAACTGGTGAAACAAGGCACAAGCCCTTCACCTTTGCCTTTGCACATTCGCAACTTCATTGACTGTGTTAAATCACGAAAACGAGAAGAGCTTAATCAAGAAATTGAACAAGGGCACCAAAGCAGCGTTCTTTGCCATGCTGGTAATATCGCTTGGCGCACAGGCAAGAAATTAAAGTTTGATCCAAAGACCGAAACCTTTGATGATGCAGAAGCGAACAAATTTGTAGGAAGGGAAGCCCGCAAGGGTTTCGAACTTCCTAAGATTTAATTTACTTCTCGGCTTTGATCAAAGAAGCTGCAGGCTTCATGATGATCATGGAATCCGCTTCGCTAATCAGAAACACATCACCCTGCTTGTTATCGGCAACGCGTGTGTAATATTTTTTAGAACCACCTTCCTGCCTGCCTATCAGCAAAGTTCTTTTACCCATGGGCGTTCCTATTTCAATAGTTGTTTCAACCGGATCGAGCCCGAATAGATTTAAAGATGCCCCTTTATCCACCACATAGCGTTCGAGTTTCAACCCTGCAAGTGAAGCGAGCATAGCGTTAACCAAAACATCATTGATGCGATCGGTTGGCTTAGGAACAGAAACCCAAACATTATTTCGTTTGGCAAGTTCGAAATTATTATTCGCAGAAGTGACTTTGATGGAATCGATTTGAACAGCATCGAGGGGTGTAGCCCAAACGGTACGAGTTCGGAATTCACCCTGAAGCCAATTGGTTTGTTTAACATCAAGGAGAAAAACAAGATCTTTGCCTGCGATTTGAGCATAGCACCTAGTTGCAGATTCATCTCGTTTGCCAAGGTTGATTTCAAGCAGCAACTTACCTGCGTTTTTAATCTGCCAGCGGGTTTCAGGTTTATCTAAACCAAAGCGGGCTAGGTCTTCTGGAGTTGGTTTTTCAACAACAAGTTCATCAGCGCGAAGCCTGGCAAGCCCATCTAAAGCGTCATCAAGCTGTTGCTGATCAGCTTCAGAAGCAAACGGTTCGGTTAATTTCCAGTTGCCATCGACTCGGGCAAAGGTTGCTTTGCGAGGGCCTCTTTCAAGCAAGAGTTGATCCGCATCGGGAAAGCGGGTTATGTTGCGATCCCGATAAAACAAAGGCGAAGCAATCAGCTTTTTAACAATCACTTCAGAGAGTACGCCCACAGCTTTGCCATCTTCAGATTTGGCATAACGAGCGCCTTTCTTTCCTTCAACCTCTTTACCAACGAGAACTTTTTTAGTTTGATCCTTAAGTTTGAAACCAACAACAGCAAAGGGAGTATCAAGCCCAAATAGTTTGAGATCTGTAGCAGGAAACGCAGCAATGGAATCGGCTTTAAGATCAGAAACAATTGCAACAAGATCATTAAGGGTACGGTCATCTGCGATTTCAACTTTTGGTTTACTGAGTGACCAAACTTCATTTTTGCGATTTATTTCGAGTTCGCCAGGAATTCCGGTACGAGCCAGCGACTCAACATCATCGGATTTAAGTTTAAGAATTTCACGGGGAACATAAGCGAGATAGGTCCGTTCCAAAATCAAGATAGTTGCAGCAGGAAGATTGAATACCGCAGGTTCCCCCTTAAATCTTGCATACTTGGAACCTGATTTACCTTTAACCTCGGAACCTATTTCCAAGGTTTTGGTTTCTTCCTTGCCCATTTCATTGCTGAGTTTGATTTCAATTTTGGTTGAGGGTTTATCTAATCCAAAGGTAGCTACTTCAGCCTTAGGGCCATAAGCGGAAAAACTATCAACCCGAAGATTAAACCAAAGTGACTGCAAAGAAAAGAGAGCCTCCGGTTCTGCATTGAAAGCACCCGCTTTGGGCTCATTGACTTTCCATGCTTCACCTTCACGGATAATGTTAATATTATTGGTAGATGATTCGATCTTAAAGCTTTTAATTTTGGAAGGGTCTTGCTTCATCACCAAGGGATCAAGAAGATCCAGGGCATCAACATCAACAGCTTTTACAAACGCAGAACTTACGATTGCAATAGGAGCTTTATCTTTCAGCCTTGCATACCTAGTACCTGCTTCTTCAGAAACAATTTTCCCGAGTAAAAGTGTATTTTCTTTTTTATCCTTATCAGTCACGGTTAACTGAAGGAATGGCTTGTCAAAACCAAACTTTGCATCTTCTTTAGAATCCAAAGCTACAAAGCTATCTGCTTTTGGGGAAACGAACTCCTTGGCAAGCCCTTCCATTTTTTCAGCGAAAGGAG
Source organism: Gemmataceae bacterium (assembly GCA_044337875.1). GTDB lineage: Bacteria > Planctomycetota > Planctomycetia > Gemmatales > Gemmataceae > UBA969. The sequence continues at coordinate 213,202 of JBIIMS010000003.1, read as the reverse complement.
TTGCAGTAAAAGGGGCACTAATTTTCCAACCTGCCTCACCTCGTTCAAGGCTAAATTCCCCCGCAGGTCGGTTAATTTTGACAGTGGTGATTTCGTTGGAAAGAAGTTTCCAGAAGTCTTGGGGAAGATAAGAGAGTGTTTCTTTTTGAAGGCTGGCAACTAAATCATTACCGATTACAAATACAGGCCCCTCGGTATTTAATCTTGCAAAGAACCCTGGCTTGGGGGCCAGAGGTTTCCCAATGATCATTTTTTTCAAGGGTTTCTTGGCATCTGCCAAGCCAATTTCCAAAGTAACAATGGGTTGATCCAAGCCATACTTACTGACCAAATCTTCCTTGGTTGGTGCTTCTTCAAGGAATTCAGTAACTTCAAATGTGGAGAGGGAGTTTGCAAGCTGCGAAACTTTTGGATCATCGATTTCAACACCCTTGGGATTAAGAAGTACCCACTTGCCTTCGGGAGCTTTGGAAAAAGAGATGTCCGAGGATTTTGTCTTAATGTTAATTGCGTTGATATCGGTGGTAGCAAGATCAAGAATCCGCTTGCCCCGATAAGCCATTGCGGGTCGGGCAGCAAGGGTAGCAACAACTTCATCAACAAAATTCACTCTGGGAAAACCATTCACTGCAACATAAAGCTTCTTGGCCTTAGCATCTTTTTTACCTAGGAAATAGGTGACTGAACGGGTTTTCTTTTCAGGACCTTTATCTTTGGACAAGGGTTTGGTTTCTTCTTCCAAAGTAATGGTGATTTTATTCTCGGGCTTTTCTAATGCGAAATCTGCGAGCTTGGGGTTATCAATAACATCTGTACCCCGAGCCTCTAGGGTGGAAAGCTTGGTTAGAAGTTCATTCACTTTTTCAGGATCTGCATCGGCTTGTACGGGCGATTCGATTTTCCATCTGCCCTCTTTTTTTACAAGTGATAACGATGTACTTCCCTGCTGGATTTCACATTTGATTGCATCTGCAGCATTGATTCGTGCAAGCATTGGGTCACGAATTTGATCAACCGATACAAAAATATTCTTGAGGCCATCGCCATTGATTTCAAAGATTTGATCGTTATCAAGAATTTTAGCAAAGCGCATTTCTTGAATGATGGTTTCTTCTTGTGGGGGCATGCCCGGGGGAGTACCGGGTACGGGTGGCCTGATCTTCTTGCTGGTTTTGGTAGAAGATACATTCCCAATTTGCAGGGTAATAGTAGAACCATCGTTGCGAGTGACTAAGAGAGTTCTTTCCGGCTTAGCCAACCCAGCCTTGGCAAGATCTTGCGTGACGAATTTTTCAGCCCACAAGTCTGGGATTGCGCCAAGGAATGCATCGCGAGCTTTGGGATCGAGGTTATCTTTGCCCACAGGTTTGGAAAGTTGCCAATCATCAGCATTGTTTACAAGGTTAAAGGAAGTTTGTTTGCCTTCGATTTCGAAATTAACCGAGACGGATTTGGCGATAAGTTTTTCATTTTTCTGCGAAGAGGAAAGCGAGCCTTCCTTGGAAGTTGCAGCCAATCTTTCGCCTTGGAACAGTCTGCGTTGTTGAAAAAAGTCTGCAGGATGATCAAGCGATGCAACAAGGCCTGGCCCCAACCTAAGTACAAGATTTTTTTCGGGTATGCGCAGAAAGGTGGGGAGGGAGAATTTATTTTCCAAGTTAGTAACGGGATCAGATTCGAATTCGAGAGTGATATTTTCGAGGTTCTGAGAGTTTGGATTTTGCCAAGCTAGTTTGATTACAAGTTCTGGATTATTGAGGACTTTATCTTTGATAGGAGTAAAACGGGAACGAAGGCCAAGAAGGAGGTCAACAATTTTGTTAACTTCCGAGGTACGGGTGGGCCATTTTCCGGGGAGGCTCCAAGCTTCGTTTTCTGAAGTGCGTTCTAACTTAACAATTTGATTACCTTTGACGATTTCAATTTTCCGCAGATGCGTAGCACGGATATTTTCCAAAGGGGCCAAGTCGGTCTTATCAATTGAGTGCTCAACCGTGGGCCTGCGATCCAGCCAAAACATGGCAAGAACCCCCACAAAAAAGCCAAGAACAAGAGTTGTTTTCCAATTCATTCCTAGTCACTCCAAGGCAAATTCGATTATATTTACAAAGATTCAATTAGCGCATTCTGCGCAGAATTAGCACTACAAAACCAAGGTAAGCAAACATCCCAGGTAAACCCAGTTGGCATGCCCACAACCATAGGTCTTGTGATTGAGCAGAAAGTTCCACTCTGGGAAATTTCCAAGGTGTGCTGGGGCTTGGCAGAAAATCATCCCTGCCCAGAAGCCAGTTGCAAACATCCAAGACAAGCCTCTCTTTTACAGGGGGAAGATCCGGGCCTACAAGAAACCAACTTTCCCCAATCACAGCCACCCTAACGGTTGGCGGATGCTTTTCCTCTTTACCAAACCATTCTTCGGGCAGTGGAACTTCAGCAGCAGCACCCACGGGGAAAGGCCCCCTGCGCTTGGCGTCAAGATTACCTTTATTAGGATCTTTATCATCAGGGTTATAAGCAGGCGCCTTGCGTTCACCCGAATTGGGCTGCATTTCTGGGAAGGGTTGAGATTCGTTCCAGGAGTCTTGCGATGTCTGAAACAAATCGGGGTTGTAAACGAGGTTCATGCCTTTGGGAGATTCAAAATAAATAGGTCTGGGATGCCTGAGTCGCAATTCCAAAGGTTTATCTGGTGATTGGCTGCGGGCAGTAAGTCGCATGGATTCACGGATGGGGTGCGCTTTTTCAGGGTAATTGGGTTTGAGCGCGGGTGGCCTACCTGCACCTTCATTCCAGTTCAGCAGCAAAGGTGGAATCTTGACTGCGGTACCGCCTGTAAGCAACCCAGCCATCTGTTCGCCAAAGCCTTCAACTTCTTCATCAAAAAGGATGGTTTGTTTACCGAAGCGAAAGCCAAGTTTTCCGAGCATGTCTTCAAAACCATCGTTTGCAATAAAGCCTGGGGGCACAGGGCCCTGATCAGAGGGTTCAGAAACCGGGCCAAGAAGTGCAAACACAGGTTTGCCTTTCTTGATGAAACTCTGCATTGCATTGATCTGGGCTTTTTCGAGTCCATGCAACCAGAATGGAAGATTGCGATCATCGGTAATTACATCATGAAGTGTGGGCCTTGGAACAATCAAGAGGTCGCAATCTGCGAGCAGGATATTCATTTTGGCCTCGAGATCGGTCATACGCTGTTGTTCAACTAGGGAATCAACATCGAGAAGGTTCCGTTCTTTGAGAGCTTCATCTTTTTGCTTTTTGAAACGCTCTTTTGCATCTTGAATGTTGCGCAATTCGCTTTCAAAATATTCTACTTGATCCCTTCGTGCGTTTTCAGACAGTCGCCCGCCTCGAAGGAGTTCAGCGTAAGTTTTTTCAAGTTCAGGGATGGGGGTTGATTTCCACTGGGTGACCATTTTTCCAAGGGACTCAATTCCTTTGTCGAACCTTTCGAGATTTAAATTGAGATTACGCAGCCTTTGATCAAGTCGATCCAATTTGCTTTCATCGAAGGTATAAGCGACGGAAGAGGAAGGTCGTTGTCGCAGCTTACGGAGGATAAGATCCTTGACATCAAAGCCCTGACTTTCGAGGGATTTTCGTAGCCCTGCGAGCCCGAAGGAATCGGTACCTTTCGAAGTAAGCCATTCATCGACGACCGCGATTGCAACTTTAGGTTTGGGGGCATCAAGGCTAAGGATTCTACGAACAAAAGGTTCTGCAGCGCCCAGCCCTTCAGAGCCTTGGGGCAATAACACTAGATTGCCACGCCCTTCGTTTGCAAGTTGGGAAGAAGTTTTATCGAGTCTGTAGAATTCGTTGAAACTGATTCGCTGTAGGATTTCGGTAGGGGCAGCAGAAGCAAGGGGCGCTTTTTTAGCCCAGAAGAAGATGCTATTCTCCGGTGCGGTTTCAATCGCCTTTCTAAGCTCAGGTGCGCTTTGGGTCAGTTGATTTAATTTTCGCTCATAGCTTTCTTCTTCAACATCAAGGACAACCACTTTAAAGCGTGGGCCAAACTCCCGCAGTTGATCCACGAGGTCCTTCACCTTGCCCACCACTAGGCGTTCAGCAGCGTAGTCATAACGATCGGGTTTGTCGGTAAAGTTGCCATAGGTTTTATGAAGTTGGCAGACAACGATGGTGGTTTCTTCTTTAAGGTTTTGAAGTCTATCTTTAAGATCTTTGGGAAGGGTGAAAATGTGGGCCCGGGTAAAATCAAACAAGGAGTAGTTATAGAAGCTGGAAAAGTTAACGCCTAAAACCAGAATGGTTGCAAGGGCTATTTGAGCGGTGGCGCCAACGCCCATTGCGTTTTTTCTTCCTGCTGCAAAACTTAAAGCAATAAAAAGTTCAATAGCAATAGCAGCGAAGCCAATGAAAAAACCTACAAGGGCAAGCAGGGGAATGATTGCAAATTCGCGGGAACGAATCTGGGCAATAATATCTTTTACGGAGGTGGCAAGATCAGCAGGGTTTGCAAGGATGATAGTTGCAAAGCCAAGGAGAAAGCCAGTTAAGCCAAGGAGTCGAACCGAGGCATGAAACCTGGTGAACAATCCGGTTTTTTTTTCTATTTGTGTTTTCATGGTAATATTTTCCTAGCGCCAGCGCCTGCTTTCAAGGCTTCGAACAGTAAGGAACAGACAGAAAAACGCAGTGCTGACATAGAGGATAATGGGTCTGGTATCAAAAATACCGCGAGTGAAAGATCGTTCGAAATGCAAAGGCACACTAAAGAAATAAAGGGTGCGATAAAACAATCCACCATCTTGTTCCGGGCGCCAAAACCCTGCGACTAAAAATAGCAAGCTTAAGCCCATCGCAATCAGAGCGGAAACCATTTGGTCTTTTACTAGGCTACTGACCAGAATGCCGATGGAAAGAAACATCGCACCCGCCAAGAACATTCCGAGATAGGTGGAAAGCACAGGGAAGGGATCAATTTCTGATTGAAAATCAATGATGTGTGGCGCATCCGATTGAAAATGATTCATGCCGCCAAGAATTCCAATCACCAAACCTGAAACAATCATGAGCAAGCCTGAAAGCCTCCAAAATGGTTCAAGATTAATGGGAAACTGAAGAACAATCCCAGTAAGAAAAACGATCAATCCGAAAATAAAAACAAATGAAGCAAGGCCTGAAGGAGCATGTAATTCGAAAGAATGCCAACCTAGAAGGGCGGGAAGATAACAGAGAGTGGGAAGCCAAAGGACAACATAAAAAGCCAGGCATCCAAGGTATTTGCATAGCACTACCTGCCAATCGAGGAGTGGTGCGGTCATCAGCATTTCCAAGGTTCCAGCACTGCGTTCTTCAGCAAAAAGCCTCATGGTAAGGATTGGCGGAATGAAGAGAAACACGAGCCAGAATCGTTCATCAGCAAACATGGCCTGCATGGGGAATTCTGTTCCCTTGGGGCCAGCGGTTGTTAAAAGATCGAAGGTTCGATGAAAAAGGTAGCCCGTGACTGCAAGGAAAACAACAAACAAAACATAGGCAATGGGGGAAAGAAAGTACGCGCTGAATTCTCTGCGTAAAAGAGTTCTTGCACTATAAAGGCCACGAACAAGGTAGCTTGCAATGAAAAAGACAACAGCACCAAGTAGGATCGTAATGACCTTTGCAATTACGCTAAGCTGTGTTGATTCAATTAAAGTAATTTCCTGCATGATAAAATCTCCAACAGAGAAAATCATCTACCTGCCAAGGCGGATTCTTCCCTATCTACAAGTTTGATGAACATTTCTTCCAAAGTTTGATTCTTGGAGCGCAAGTCTTCGAGAGGGCCTGCAAGGGCAACTTTACCACGATTGATGATGATGGCCTGATCGCAAGTCATCTCCACTTCGGAAAGGATATGGGTGGAAAGCAGGATGGTATGTCTGGAACCAAGTTCACGAATAAGTTTACGGGTTTCGCGAATCTGGGTGGGGTCAAGCCCTGCAGTGGGTTCATCCAGAATTAGCACCGCGGGGTCTGCAAGTAAAGAATCAGCAAGCCCCACACGCTGTCTATACCCTTTGGAAAGAGTGCCAATAATCTGGCTCCGAACTTCACCAAGCCAACAACGATTCAAGCATTCATCAACGCGTTTTGCTCTTTGGCTACCATGAATACCTTTAATGCCAGCCCTGAAGGTAAGGTATTCGATAACGCGCATTTCTGGGTAGAGAGGGCAACTTTCGGGCATATACCCAATGCGTTTACGGACTGCGACTGGATCCCAAAAAACATCAATACCATCGATGGTAACCTGACCCGAGGTAGCGGTAAGAAAGCCAGCAAGTATGCGCATGGTGGTGGATTTGCCTGCGCCATTGGGGCCAAGGAAACCAACAACCTGACCTTTCAGAACATCGAAGGAAACACCGCCCACTGCGAGAAAATCGCCGTAGTACTTGGTGAGATTTTTAACATGAATCATAAGGCATCACCTTCCAGTCAACAAAAAGCCGGTTATCAAGTGGCCAACTTCTTTAAAATTAATCGATCTTGATGGATAGATCAAGGAGTTCGCACCAGAGAAGCAAATGATAAACAAGGAAACATATTATTCTGCAGCAATCAAGGTTCTGTTACCAGCAGAATAGCTTCTTTTTTTGGCAATGAATTGCGACTGGAGTTCTTTAAGATCTGCGGCCAATAGATTCGAATCATTCTTGGAAAAGTCGGCTTGTCCAAATCGGACAGCATAAAAGGTGCGGGCAATTTTTTCGGGGATCATCACTAACCGAGGTTCCAATTGCAAATGAAGTAATTCCATTTGCAACTTAGCTGCAAACTCGAGGGGCGTCTCACCTAGGTCGGGAGACATACGCAGATGCATTAATGCGAAAACTTTCAGCTTATCATAGATAATTCTTGACGGATTTTGGCCAACATATCTTAGCGATCCGATTCCAGCAATAAGCTTGGGAAGCCCCAAAACCAATCCCACTCCGGCAAGAAGGGTAAACCCAATCCCAAGAAAAATTTTAGGAAGGGATGCAATCAACTTTTGCAGATTGGTGTTGCTCATTTCAGGAAAAAGCCTGTACCAGAACTCGGCTTGTTGGTCGGCATTGTAATCAACGATCATATCGCGCCAGAAAGACTTAACTCGGTCGATCCATTCGGCAATCATCCGCAAGAATGAGAATTTCTGATTTTCAAGGAGTTCGGTATCAGGGGTGGGGTCGAGAGTGAGCCAGTCAAAAATCGGCCTGCCAGAAACTATATCTTGCCTAAAAGTACCATCAGCGGAAAGTTGGGGAACAAGAACTTCGACCCAGCTATGAGCCTGATTATTACGAATAACATAAGAACCGTTGTCAGCATAATTACAACCACGAAACCCTTTGATAACCCGTGAAGGAATTCCGAGGGAACGAAGCATCAAAACCAAGCCGGACGCATAGCGTTCGCAATGCCCTTTTTTAACATTTAAAAGAAAATCCACGACAGGATCAACATTGGGATTAACGCGTTTAATTTCGAGAGTATAAGTAAAATCACCACTTTGAGAAAGGTAGCTGGAAAGGGCTCGTGCAACCACTTCGCGATAAGTACTTTCAATCGAAGGCCTGCCCTGCTCACGAACAGAACCCTTAGGAAAAGTAACCTTTTGCAGGCCATAACGTGGATCTTCCTTGATAGAGCTGAGAACGCCGAGCGTCCACTCTTCAAGTGCACCAATCCTAGGGGTGATAAGGTCTCCGAGAAATTCGTTATCGAGAGTAGCAACGCTTCGTTCGCCTTGGTTTCTGGAAGGTACAACCTGCTTGTACCCTATGGGTTGCCTGATTTTAGAGACAGCCATGGAATATTGAACGGTACTGCCTTGCTCGTAAAAAAAAGACATATCTTGATAGGGAGGATCAATAACCACGGGTAGGCGTGCATCAGGATCACTGTAATTAAAACGAATAGGGTCAGCAAGAAACAAGCCACCGACTTTTCTGGGGGTTAGTTCATAATGAAGGATCAATTGCTCGGGGCCAAAGTAAGGTAATTTTTTCTGAATTACTTTTGGAACAGGTTTTCGCATGACCCTTCGATTCCAAACACCATTATCGTAATGCTCAAGCACCGCACCGCGCCAGCGCTGATCAATGGGTAATCCAAAGTAGGGCTTATCATTCATATCGGTTACCGAAACAGTCATTGCGATATCTTCATTAAGTTCGATTTCGCCCGTCTTATTTAAATTCATTTGTTCTGCAAAACCAGTAACCCCTGCGCCCCCTACATTCCGGATTTGGCCAAACCTAAGCAAAGGGTTCCAAGAGGCTGAATCAGTTCTAGGGGTGACGAGAAAAATCCCAACACTAAAAACCCCAAGCACCAAAGTCCAACCAATGCTTGGAAACAGACCCATGCTTCGAAGAGAGGGCCTAGATTCCAAGGGGTTGGTGGAAAGTTCCACCTCGCCCCGAGTGGCTTGATAGCGCTTTAGAATCCAGACAAGTGAGAAAAGGTAAGAGGAAAAAAGGAACGCAAAAATAGTGCCCGTAGTTAAAACACAAGCAAGGCTGACTTGCAACATACCCATACCCTGAAGAATCCAAAAATCTCTTCTGCCCTTGGGTCCGAAAAGCCTGAGCATAACTAAAAAAGCAAGAATGGGGCCAACGAAAGGAACCAGAGCCGTAGGCATGGGCAACGATTGAGGGGTGCCGGCATCTCTTGAGATCTTGGAAAAGACCCACAAACAGCCGAGCACAGAAATAAGAACGCCCAAGAAATTAGAGACCGAAGTCGCTAAAATTCTACGCCCCTTGCTTACATAAGAAATCCAAAGGAAGGCATAAAACAGAGGCAAAAACATAATCAAGCCGGGCACAAAAGCCACTTCGGATTCCAACAAGCAAGTTGTAGAAAGGGCCAAGGCAAGGTGGCCCAGAAAATGCAATTGTGGGTCTAACTCAGAATAAGACTTTTCATCAAGAGTATTAATATCCATGATCAGGCTTCCCCCATAAGGGAAGGAGGCTCGTAGAAACCTTTTTCACGAGCAGTTTTTGCATCAAGAAATGGCGCCAATCTATCTTTCAATGGCTCAAATGAATCTAGATTATTAATTCGCCTAAGAGCCAAAGTTGCTGGAGGCAGAGTTAATTTTTCTATCTCGATTGCGGCCTTTGTACAAGCATTGCGGTATTCCGCCACGCTTGTGCAAGCATTAGCGGGTGCGAGAAACTGCAACACTTTTACACCAAAGGCATAATCTGCCCGCTCATCAAAAAGAGCAACTTCCGCAGCCAGCACCAAAACAACCATTCTGTTTCCACGAACTCTGCAATAATCATGCACCACTGTTGCAGCAAAACTAATAAAGGATTCAAGCTCGTTGTTATTGCCAATGCCAAGATCAAGTATAAGCAGCAAATCATCACCGGGAAAATCTTCCAATTCGCGAACCATAAGCTCGCCCCGCCTAGCAGAGGTGCGCCAATGAATGGCACGTGGACTATCCCCTTGCCTGTAAATCCTTAAGCCGTGAAATTCTTCCTGCGCAAGTGCATGGAATCGTGCAATATTACCCGTATCGTCAAGGGCGGAAAGCTTAGCGATGAAATTTTCCAATGAACTCGGCCTGGATAAGCCCAGTTTGGGAAGAACGAGAACTTCATCGTTTGCCTCGGCCCAGATGCGCTTCTGCACCAAACCAAACGGGTAACTACCTCTTAATTCTAACTTGGCAAGTTTCAGATTACCCCTGTGCAAAGGAAGAATTCGGGACTGCAGATAATACCTTGCATATGCCCCAAGCGAAGGAATGGCCCAACCCTTTCCCCGATCGCTCGAAGCATCAAGGAGATACCAAGGTGGTATTATTTTGTTTTTAACATTGTTGACTTCGATCTGGTAAATGCCAGGAACCCCGGCATAAAGCTGATCCGGGAAATAGCGTTTGACGGTGACATACCTAAGGCGCCTAGAGGCAAACACCGCGTTAAAAAACAGCGCTAATAATAAAAAATAGCCCATTAAAGATAGAAGGTTGATGCTTTTATAAACACCAATAAAAACCACCAAAGCAGAAAAGAGAGAGAATATTTTGCCTAGAGGCAAAAGAGCCCTCTTGCGCGGTTTGATCTCTTTAACCAATGCGTTTCTATCTTGCTCAAAAGAAGCAGTGGCTGAATCCACCATGATTTATTCCGGAACTACCAAACGATCAAGGATATCTCCCAAAATCTGCTCCGCAACCCGGATCGCCCCGGAGCCACCCGCAGACCTTGGCATGATTCGATGCGCCAACACATGCTTTGCCAGATTTTTAACATCGTCTGGAACCACAAAGCCCCTGCCTCGCATCAGAGCAATCGCCTGTGATGCACGATAAAGACCCAGAGCAGACCGAGTGCTGGCACCCAACAAAATATCGGCATGCCTGCGGGTTGCATCAATCAAACTCAATAGATAATCTGCTATGCTGTCTTCAACTATTACCTTGCAAACCATGCCTTGGATAGCGACAAGGTCTTCACTAGAAAGCACGGATTTCAAAGAATCGACTGGTTCGCCATTACGGTGTCCAACCAAGATTTTCTTTTCAGAAGCCCTGTCAGGATAACCAACGGAAAGCCGGATCATGAAACGATCCATCTGGCTTTCGGGCAAGGGATAAGTGCCTTCAAACTCGCGTGGGTTTTGAGTAGCAAGCACAAAAAAAGGTGGCCCTAATGGGCGAGTTTTTCCATCAATTGATACCTGACGATCACTCATCGCTTCAAGTAATGCTGACTGGGTTCGGGGGCTGGATCGGTTGATTTCATCCGCAAGAATGATTTGCGAAAATATGGGGCCCGGTTGAAATACGAAAGCTCCGGTGCTTTGCTGATACACACTAGTTCCCAACAAATCGCTGGGCAACAAATCGGGAGTGAATTGAATACGATTAAAAGAACAAGAAAGGCTTTTTGCAATCGCCCGGGCAAGAAGTGTTTTACCAATGCCTGGCACATCCTCCACCAGCAAATGGCCTTCCGCAAGAAGGGCAACCATTGCCAGCTGAACGACCTCTGATTTCCCCAGCAAAGCGGAGGAAACATTATCGCAAACGCGGTTGATTGAATCTATAACACCAGAATCAACCTCAAAAGGCTGCATCGGCTGTTTTTTTTCTCTGCTCTCCATTGCTTCCTTTACCGCTATATTCATCAAATAATCCTAATATCTTTACGAGTGAATCCCACCAGATTAGTAGACATTACTCCTTCAATAATTGATACTAAAAAGCAGATAATTGATGATTCTTCATAATTCGTTAACGACAGGCAAAGTAGTAAACCTGACCCGAATCCAAAAGCGCAAACTCTGGCTTATCCATTAAAGCAGGATCAGAAACACCCTCCAACCTAATTACCCGTGCCTGAAAAAGCTTTTTTAGACCATCATGAAAGGATGGGCAATCTAAATAAGAATAAGCATTCTGTAACATTTCAAATAACTCTGGAAGCGGGCACTTCCCTGAATCCAACTCGCCCCTGCGCCATTGCAAATATCGCACTACCTCGATCGACCAAGGAACTTCTTTCAGCAAACCCGGGGGCACCAAAGGGCCAGCTTGTTCGAGCCGGTCCAACGCATCTAGAATTCGCTTTTCAAGCGATTCAATTTTCTGAGTCCAATGACTAGCCTCTTGCAAAAGTTTTTCAGATATTTCCTCAAGCCTTTCCTGCATTCGCACCACCCCTACCGCAGTGGCTTCTTTTTCCTTCTTCAGCAAACTCAACGCCTCATCTAAAGCGCGCACCGGGGATTCTCTTTCATGCAGGAAACGAATGCCTTTTGCCGTAATTTTCACCCACTGGCATAATTTTTTCCCCTCGCCCTCACTACGCACCACCTCGATGAATTGCCTGTCCAATGCATTCTGGGCAACCTCTGCTGCAAGCCCCGTCTTCGATGCAAACAAGCCTTCCTGTTTAGAAACCTTGAACAATAAATGTTCCCCACCAGAAGCCACAACTTTTCTCAAAGCTGCAACCAACATATCTGTTTCGTGATTCATCAATTACCTCTGGCTTCGAAATACCTACGCCATAAATATTCAAGAAAACGAGCCAAAACTGTCTCTGAACATTAAACTAATTCTTTATACACCATAAGGAGCCCCGTCATGAGCATTAATCAGCCAAAAAAACGCATACTCAGTGGCGTTCAACCCTCGGGCAAACTTCATCTGGGAAATTACTTTGGCGCAGTTAGGCAGCATATCGAGCTCCATCATAGCGCAGAATGCTTCCTTTTTATTGCAGATTATCACTCTCTTACGACCATCCATGATGCCAAAACCCTGCGGGAAAACACTTCCGATGTCGCACTTGATTACCTGGCACTAGGCTTGAATCCTGAGAAAGCAATTTTTTTTAGGCAATCCGATGTTCCCGAAGTTACAGAGCTGGCTTGGATTTTTTCAACGGTCACCAACATGGGCCTTTTGGAACGAGCTGTTTCCTTCAAAGAAAAAATCGAAAAAGGTATCGATGCCAGCGTCGGACTGTTCTATTATCCCATCCTGATGGCAGCTGATATTCTAATTTATCGTTCGACCTTGGTTCCCGTAGGAAAAGATCAAATTCAGCATGTGGAAATGACCCAGGACATCGCAGGAAAGTTCAACCGCACCTACGCCAATATTTTTCCGATCCCTGAATATAAGCTCGATAAAGAATCGAAAGTTCCGGGCATTGATGGGCAGAAAATGAGTAAATCGTATGGCAACACCATTGAAATATTCGCTGAAGGAAAGGCCCTGGAAAAAAAAGTGATGAGCATTGTCACCGATAGCACGCCAGTTGCAGACCCCAAGGATCACCAGAAGTGCAATGTTTACACTCTTTATTCACTCTTTGCATCGGAAGAAGAAAAAAAACAGCTTGCTGAAAAATATCAAGCGGGCGGGATGGGGTATGGCGAAGCAAAGAAATCGTTGCTTGCCAAGATCAACACCTATTTTGAATCAGCCCGCATCAAGCGCAAAGAATTAGCAGCAAACCCCGGTGTTGTTGAGGAAATCCTGAGGGAGGGGGCAAGAAAAGCCAGAGCAGAAGCTCGGGCCACCATCGACCTAGTGCGTGACGCTGTAGGCATGAAGAACTACTAAAATGCTTAATATCTTAAATTGTATTTCTTTATAATTTTAAAATAGAATGCTTGCATTGTCTGACGAAGCGTATTACATAAGTTCAATCGAAATAATTAGGCATTGGTTTTAACATCCCAAAAACCAACAAATGCTTTTTTAGTATTGCAGGTGATTTGGCAAGGAAGCTAATAAGGGGTAGGATGCCCCACTTTATTATTGGCTTACTTTAAGCTTTGCCTGCGCTGCATTCCAGTCGCCGACAACAGCATTAACTTCCCTTGAAACTCTTTCACGCCAGATTCTAAGTTTGATCGTCTTACCCGGATCCATGGAACTAACAACGTTAATGAAGTGGTTTTCATTGCGAATCACGACATTATCAATCTGCAAGACCACATCCCCTTTTCGGATACCAGCAAGCGCAGCGGGGGTTTCAGGATAAATGGACTCAACCAAAGCGCCCTGCAATCTTTCTAACCCAAGCTTTTGAGCATCTGCAGATTCAAAAGAAGGCGCAACTTGAAGGCCAAGATAACCCCTTGATACAACACCTTTATCCAAAAGATTCCGCACCACTTTTTTAACCATGTTGATGGGAATACTAAATGCAACCCCGCTATTGTTGCCACTATGCGATGCGATCGCAGTATTTAACCCGATGATTTCGCCATCAATATTTGCTAGAGGGCCACCGCTGGAACCGGGATTGATAGCTGCATCAGTTTGCAGAAAATCCTTGATGCGGATGGTATTTCCCAAACTGACCTGACCACGCTCGCGGGCGCTGATAATTCCATGCGTTACGGTTTGATGCAAGCCAAATGGGCTACCAAAAGCAAGCACCCATTGCCCGACTTTTACCTGCTCGCTATCCCCCAAAGGCGCAGTTACAAGCGATTCAATATCTTCAAGCTTAAGCAACCCGATATCAGATTCAGGATCAGACCAAACTTGAACAGGATGAAGAATTCGGTTGTCATGAAGAGTGATGGTAATCTGCTGGGGTTGGGATTGTGAAATAACATGATTATTGGTGATGACAAAAACGCCTGCCTGACCAGGGACACGAATAAGCACACCCGACCCTGACTCATCAACTGATTTGCCTTTTTTGCCAGGCTTCAGAGCTTCAACAGAAACCACTGCAGGAGAAATTTTACGGGAAACCGTTTCAAATCGTTCGCCTAGTCTGACCGATTCACCAGGTGGAACTGCAGCCTTATTATCGCCATCAGCATGAAGATCAGCGCCATTCTGAAATCTGGCTCCAACAATTCCACCACAAAACGCACAAGCACCCAAGAAAAGGGCCAACATGACTGATTTCATAATAGTCCCCAAGTTTCGAAGCGAAGGCGAAAGGTTGGGATTCAAAATCCCGAATGGGAAAAGAACCCTCGTAAAGTAACTGTTCAATTCTAACGCTGAATTTAAGAAAGATTGCAAAAGTGAGCGGTTTTCAGAAAAGTTCCTGCCCTACCTATTCGTTATAAAACGAACCTGGCTCGGGAAATTATTCCCAAGCCAGAAAAATTCATCAAAGTTCCAACCGAGAACCTTAAGATTCATAATCTGCCAAGTTCACCGATTCCATGCTATCCACCAGCCCTAATGTGCGATCCGAAATTTTCGCCCAACCTGCATTGCTGCGGCTGCTTTGGGTATCCCAGCCATGACCTTCTTCCATTTCTTTTTTGCAGGAAATACAAAAAGTGCTGTAAGGAAGAGCTTGCAAACGGCCTACTGGAATTTTCTTATTACAAGATTCGCATGTCCCGTAACTCCCTTTTTTTAATTTTTCCAAAGCCCGATCAATCTGGGACAATTCATCCGATTCAAGCTCTGCAAGTTGGCAGTTGACTTCTTCATTGCCTGCATCAAAAGCCTCATCTGCGCTGTCACGCCCATCGCTAAAATGCAAGGAATCAAGATCGCCCAGCAACTTGGCACGCAAGTCTGCGCGTCGAGCTATTAATACTTTGTGCAATTGTAATAGTGCATCTACTCTAGCCATGATCCACCTCTATTTCTTAAAGTCTCTTACAAAGAAACCAATGTAATTTATAATTGAGTCAGAGAAAAACCTTTGACTGTGGGTAACGCTTTGTTCTTATGCTAAATCAAATCTTAGCATCCCAAGAAGAGAGCAAAAACCTTGTCAGAGGTGAGATTCTAACCTGCGTTAGAAAGTGTTTTTCCCTGCCGTTAAAAGTATATACGTCATAAACAGGGAAAGAGTTCGCACAAACAACAAAACTTTAAAGTAATTTTAAAAATTTAGGTTTCAGAAAGACAAAAGTAACAATAAAAGTGATTTTAATGGTTGTAAAGGGCATGAAAAAGCCTCCCCAAAGGTAGAGGAGGCCCATCATAAATCGCAAGTTTTAACCAAATATATAAGTGGACTCTTGGGAATCGGCTTAAGGATTGGAAAGAATCGAAGAGATGCCCGAAAGCTCGGAACCCGGGGCCAAATACCAGAGCCTAGGCATTAAAGCATCTGGAAGGTTGGCAAAGTTAAAGGAGGCTTGCGGGGAATTTTTACCCGAACGAACTTCCAAAAACAAATCGGTGAAAGACTTGGGTTTTTCGTAACGGATCGCTTTATTATCTTCAGAAAGGCCAGCAAGCTTGCGGGCTTCAGCAACTGCATCTTCAAGGGTCCCGATCTGATCAATCAAACCATACTTAAGCGCTTGTTCGCCTGTAAAAATACCACCATCAGCACGGTAACGCGTGTAGGTCTTGCCCTCAATCTTAGGCCCGGGTCCAGCTTGCAATGGATCAATGGTGATCTTTTCGAGAAATTTGTTTTTAAGTTCAGGCCTGCCCTCTTCCACGATTTTTATAAACAAGTTGTAAGATTGATCAACCATATCCTGCCAAACCTGCCTTTCCTTGGCCCCCATTTCTTTAAAAGGCGAACCGCTATCTTTAATTTCGCCCTGCTTAATGGTAATCATCCCTGCACCAATCTGCTTGCTCAAGCCTTCCATATTGGGAAAGGATGCATAAACACCAATAGAACCGGTCATGGTGGTCCGCTCTGCAATGATTTTTGAGGCAGGCATTGCAACATAATACCCCCCCGATGCAGCCAAACTCCCCATGGAAACCACAAGATGAGGCATAGCATGAAGTTTTTTTGCATCGTTACCCTGTTTTAATTCAACAAGCCTTCGGTGCAAATCGTCACTTGCAGTAATACTACCGCCTGGGCTGTTAACCCGAAGAACGACCGCCTTAACATTTTTATCTTTGGAAGCTTGAGAAATCTGCTTATGAACAAAACCCAGAGTGCCTTCCATAATAACGCCTTCAAGGTTGATGATCGCAACTTTATCTTTGGAAGTGGTACTGCCCGAATGGTGGGTTTCAGAAAGTTGGGTAGAAGAGGAAAAATCAGTAGCAGTTCCACCCCCGACCGCGGCTGCCCCCAAACAAGCAAGAAAGGCAAAACCACCTAGCAAAACATTCATCACCAGAGAAATGGCAAGCAGGCAACCAACAAGGGAAGAACGCTGTTGTGGTGCGGGATAGTACGGGGGAAAAGGAGAAGGGTTATTAAAATCAGACTGGCTCATGTTGAATCATCCCTATGGAGTTAAAAATCATCTACCACAATGATAAATGTTTATTTTAGGGTTGAAAGGAAATACCTGCCAAGCTTGCGAAAATAGTTTTATGGGTTAGTTTGTTAAATCAAGGCCTAGGAAGGCAAAGAATTATAGGAGATAAAAACATGAAGTTACGCTGCAGGATGGATGGCCTAATCGTACCCGCAAGGGTGGAATCGAGCCGCCTTTTAGCATGGGATGGTGAAGAAAGCTTCGAATTGGGAAAAATGGAGGCAAGTTTTTATGAAATTGTGGAAGCAAACCAGTCAGAATGGCAGGAATTGGCTAGAAAAGGCTACAGAATTTTAAGGTGGGCTTCCGATTTTAAGCCCTCAAAACCCACAATTTACCCCACAAACCACTAATACTAGTTGCCAGAAGGCAATAAATGTCCTAATAAATCAACGATGGCTTATTTTGGGGACGTAGCTCAACTGGTTAGAGCACCGGCCTGTCGAGCCGGATGTTGCGGGTTCGAGTCCCGTCGTCCTCGCTCCAAACTATAGCCTTCGAAAGAACCCTAGGAATTTTTGTTCCTAGGGTTCTTTTTTTATGCCCCGCACTCCTCCCAAAAACTCTTATGAACTAGGTACCGGCTCAACCTACACTTTCCACCATAAAAATCCTGCACCAGTACAATTTAAAGTAAACCAACACAAACAACACATTAAAGATACTTAATATAAATCGATGGCTACCTAGTTGGGGTGCACCAACTTTCACAAAAACCACTCAATTGAAATCCAATCATTGAACACTGCCATGAATCAGGGTTCACGAAATCCTCGTGATTTACTTGCTTGCTCCACTGCCATCGATCTGCTAATTTGCCCCCAAGGTTTATATACTAAACCTGAGCTCGAATTTACGAGTATATCTATAGATCGAATTACGGAATTTCAGGAACCATCCATGATCGAATTCAAGAACCGTGTTTTATTTGTTGGCTTTGGCGCTGTAGCACGTTGCTCCATTCCCGTGCTAATGGACCATGTTAAAATCCCAACCAAGAATATCACCATCATGGATTTTGATTCCAACGATGAAGCACTGCGCCCATGGATCGAAAAAGGCATCACCTTCGTCAAGAACCGAGTCACCCGTGAAAACATGGGCGCCCTTCTTGGGCAGTATGTCTCCAAAGGCGATGTCATCATCGATCTTGCATGGAATATCGATTGCTGTGAAATTCTGGATTGGTGCCATGAGCATGGCGTACTCTACATCAATACTTCGGTGGAAGTCTGGGATCCTTACGAAAACGCAGAAAAACTTCACCCAACCGAACGCACTCTTTATCACAGGCATATGAAACTGCGCAAACTCATTGCATCGTGGAAGCAGCCTTCCGTTACTGCGGTATTAGAGCACGGTGCAAATCCAGGCCTTATCAGCCATTTCACCAAACATGGACTTTTAGATATCGCAAGCCATGCGCTTGCAGACAAACTTTTCAAAGGTGCACAAGCCGAGCTTATTGCAGAACATGCAAAGAAACAAGAATTCAACCACCTTGCACACCAACTGGGCGTTAAGGTAATCCACTGCAGCGAACGCGATACGCAAATCACCGATCAACCAAAATTAGTGAACGAATTCTTGAACACATGGAGTGTTGAAGGATTTCGAGAAGAAGGCACGACAACTGCGGAAATGGGCTGGGGCACTCACGAAAAAGAACTTCCCGCTTTTGCCTACGAGCACAAAGAAGGCCCAGGTAGCCAAATCTGCCTCGCCCGCATGGGTATCAACACCTACGTCAACAGTTGGGTTCCCAACTACAGCATTGTTGGCATGGTAGTAAGGCATGGCGAAGCTTTCAGCATCACCGAAAAGCTTACCGTGCGTGAAGGAAACAAAGCCATTTACAGGCCCACCGTTCACTACGCTTACTGCCCATGTGATGCAGCAATCGCATCTTTGAACGAATTAAAGAGCAACCGTTACAATCTTCAGCCAAAAATTCGCATTATGACGGATGAAATTACTTCTGGCGAAGATATCCTGGGCGCCTTGATTATGGGCCATCCTTACAAATCTTGGTGGTGCGGTTCAGATCTTTCCATCGAAGAATCGCGCAGGAAAGTTCCACACCAAAACGCAACCACACTTCAGGTCGCTATCTCCGTGGTCGCTGCCTTCATGTGGATGATCGAAAATCCTGAAAAGGGCGTGGTACTGCCCGATGATCTTCCCCACGACTTTGTCTTAAAGATTTCCAAGCCCTATCTTGGGAAATTTATTTCAGTCGCTTCTGATTGGACGCCGCTTCGTGATTACGCCAATGCTTTTAATGGCTACAATAAACCAGAGCAGGATTTATCCGATCCATGGCAGTTTAAAAACTTCCTGATCAACGATGGTGATTAACTTTAATAACATCTTTTGCGGGGCTGTTTTTTAAAAGTAAACTTCAGCCCCTATCATTTAGGTAAGTATCAAAGACGAATTAAATTCAAGATTGTGAGCTTTCATCCATGGATCAAAAAACCCTTCTCAAACTTGCGAAAACCCATGGCACTCCACTTTTCATCGTGGATCACAAGGAACTCATCAAGAATTACAAACTGTTTCGAAAGAACTTCCCCAGGGTTCAGGTTTACTATGCAGTGAAGGTGAATAGCGATCCTGCAATTGTCGAAACTTTTTACAAACTGGGCAGCAGCTTTGATGTCGCAAGCATTCAGGAATTCAACACCGTTCACGATCTTATCGCTCACCTGCCCGCCAAGCAAAGACAAGATTTCATTTGGGATCGGATCATTTATGCGAATCCGATCAAGCCGGTGGAAACTCTTAAAGAGCTTGATAAATACAAACCCCTAGTAACCTACGACAACCATGAAGAAGTTTTAAAAATCGCAAAACATGCACCTCATGCAGGCCTTGCACTTCGCGTGCGCGTTCCGAACACGGGCTCGATGGTCGAACTTTCGAGCAAGTTTGGCGCCCTGCCTGGCGAAGCTGTTGGCCTGATTAAATTCGCCCACGACCATGGCCTTACCGTAGAAGGGCTTTCTTTTCATGTGGGCAGCCAGTGCACTAATCCACAAAACTATATTCAAGCATTGCATCTTTGTGCGGGCATCTTTTCCGAAGCTAAAACTGCGGGTTATAATCTTAAGCTTTTGGATATAGGCGGCGGCTTCCCCGCCCTTTACGATGATAGCGTGCCTGAAATCAGCGTACTTGCAAAAAGCATCAACCACGAAATCGACAGGCTCTTCCCCAAGGATATCGAGATTCTTGCAGAGCCCGGGCGCTTCTTAGTAGCCTCGGCTGGTACCGCTGTTTCGAAAATCATTGGTAAGGCTTTGCGGAATGATAAGCTTTGTTATTATGTAAATGATGGGGTTTACCATACTTATTCGGGGATCATATTCGACCATTGCATTTATCACATGAAGAGTTTCAAAAAAGGCCCCCAGCAGCTTTGTGCGGTTTTCGGCCCAACCTGTGATGCTCTTGATACCATCAGCCTTGCTGAAAACCTTCCCGACCTCGAACTCGATGAATTTCTTTACAGCGAAAACATCGGCGCTTATTCAAACGCAAGCAGCACCCACTTCAATGGCTTCCCGCCTGCAAAAGTCGTGCATGTAAACCAGTGATCAAGCATTCTCTTGAAGTAATCATCCCCGGGTGGGTGGCTTGTATGCTGCAATCGCATTCTTCATGAAGTATTTCTCTGCTGCAACTTTTCCCTTGCTCGAAAAATAAGTGTGCACGATTTTATGTATTGTTGCGTAAGTTGCTGCCCTTACACTTACAGGCCAGTCACTACCAAAGATCAACCTATCTTCGCCAAATACATTCCAAAGCGAATCCAAAACAGGCTTATAAAACTCCACTTCCTTGGGCGCATCACCCATCGTTTTCCTTGTTCCTTCCACCAATGCTGACACCTTGCAAAATACATTCTTATTACTTGCAGCCAACTGCATTGCTTCAAGCCAATCTTTGGGAACCTCCTTGCCATCGATCACCAGATTCGCCTCATGGTTGATCACAATCCTTAAGTCGGGAATAAGCTTTGCAAGCTTGGCAACTTCAACAGGTGTGGCGGGTCCGCCATTGACATCTAGCTGCCTTTGATCACTTGCGATCATGCGAAGGTTCTCAAGATAACTTTTATCCTCCAAGCCTTTTTGCAAATCTGAATGGTTGACTCGTATGCCGACATAAAGCGGATTCTTGACGAAGCGTTTCCAATGTGCGGAAAACTCTTTATCAGCGGGATCCAGCCTGCCCACTATCCCCGCAATAAATTTATCTCCCTTCGCAAGATCCAAAAGCCATTGGTTGTCTTCCACCCACGCGCTCGCTTCCACAATGATGGTAGATTGCACATTGTAAGGAGCGGTCAGCTTTTGAAACTCATCAGGCATGACTTTTCGATAAAGAACCGAATCACCCTTGCCCGGCCAAGGTATACCCTGCGGCCTAGTTGGGTCGTAAAAATGCGTATGAGTATCAATCGCAGGAAAGTACTCTGCCCCGCCCTCGGCTTTGATTTCAGAAACGAGCGCTGCAGCTAAAAAGCTGGCTGCGCTTGCAATAATATTTCGCCTGTTGGGATGGCATATAGGTTGGTTATGCATGATCTTTCCTGTTCCTAAAACAATGGAGTCCATTTCACCAGAGTACCACGTTCGAAATAATAAACCACTTGAAGCCAAAACAAAATGATCCTAGTTAGGCCAAATGATATTTACTTGCCCCCGCCCGACAAAAGTTTATTATTAATAGCATGATCGAGCCATTCGATTGAATATTGCTTTGCGCAATGTTTTACTACAACCTTGGGGGTTGCTCTTTGACTTACCGATTATTATTTACTGCACTTTTTTTGTTTTCGTTATTCCCTGCACTGGCATTAGCC
Source organism: Gemmataceae bacterium (assembly GCA_044337875.1). GTDB lineage: Bacteria > Planctomycetota > Planctomycetia > Gemmatales > Gemmataceae > UBA969. The sequence goes on along the minus strand of JBIIMS010000003.1, from coordinate 191,616 downwards.
CATGCAATGGGGGTGGAAGTCCGCCTAAAAAACAATCAGATTTATATCGAAGTTTTTTTCCACGATAACAGTCCTGCTTCCGGTGCCCTTGTAACGATTGAAAATGAGGCTGGCGAAAAAATCCTCTCCGAAAAAAGCGACAAAGAAGGCAAACTCCAAGTTCCTGCTCCTCTTCCAGGAAAATACAAGATCCTTGTCAATGATGGAGCAGGGCATATTTCTTCAACCTCCATAATCATTCCAAAAACAAATCCTGCAGAAACTAATAATCAAAACCTTTTGATTTCAAAATCCCCCGATCGCAATCAATTCATACAAACCCCCTGGCTAGGCATCGTAGTGGGCCTTGCAACTATTGCTGCCCTTGGGTTCATCGCAAGTCGACTTTACCAAAACCCAAAATCGCATTCTTGATCCTTCATTTTCGCTTCTAGCGATTATGACACTTCCCACCAATTAAGATTCCTTTCCCACCCGCAAATCTTTAAAACTTATCCGTGCTTTCTTCCGAAAAGAAGAATGATCCTTTATTTTTAGAGACCACTACTTTGAACCATTGTTACTACGCAACTTTGCTTGCAACTGTTGTTCTTGCGCTACCCCTTAAGGCGCAGACTACTCTTAATATTGACTCCCTAGGAAAGATGAGCGCTTCTCAATTAGAAGAACTTTACAGAAATGGTAAAGTTTTTGAGCCAAGCGATGGCTATTTAACAGGCAAGGCTTTTCCTAAACCCGATAAACTTGGCCATCAACTCCGTAGCGAAGCCATCGGCTTGGTTTGGAAGGGTAAGAACATCTACACCAAGGAAGCCATCATGCTAAACCAAGTTGGAAAAAAGCAGAAGGTTGCTGCATCGATTTCCAAGGAGGAAAGCTGGTTGGATGGCAAACCATCCGTGATATTTGATTATGCGAGTGGTCCAAAATGGGCCCAGAAGGCACGGGATGAAGTGCGAGAAATAGCACCCGGGCTTTATCTGGGCATCATGTATTTCCGCGACTGCCCCTGCCCGAAGATGGGTATGTTCTTCGCTCTCGAAAACTGTGCCTGTAAACCCTGATTCATCAACTTCGCTCTTCCCACCATCTTCTGATTAATTCATAATACCTTGCATACTCAAGGGTACATCCGATTGTTGATCTAGCTTTGCTTTATCGCTTTAAACAGAAAGCACCGTTGAAACAGAATGACTGATTCCAAAACATCAAGTTGGCGCTTTTTCTTTTCGCTTCCGCTAGCCCAACGCATTGCTATCACCCTTTGGATTACTCTTTTTATTGCATTGACTGTAAAAACTATTCTCAAACCAACGAGCCATTCTGTATTTCCGGTTTACTTTCAAGCGGGGATAAACTGGTGGCAGCAGGTTGATGTTTACCAGGTGAATCAAGGCATTGATCATTATCGGTATTCCCCAACCGCAGCGATTTTTTTCTCAGCGTTCACCTTTATGGGAATTACTCTAGGCGCAATTCTTTGGAGTTTTTGCTCGATCATTGTTTTTATTCTGGGCTGTAATCGATTCAGACAAACCATGCTTTTTCATGGTTCCACAATCAACAAGGACTGGGGCGGCTTTTTTATCATCAGTCTTTTTGCTGCACTTAGTGGCATATGGAACTCCCAATGCAACGCTTTTATTGTCGGACTAATCCTTCTTGGAGCAACCGATCTCATCGAAAGAAAAAACAATCGTGCTGTATTTTTTCTCGCCTTCGCTTTCATGATCAAAAGCACCATTCTTCCCATACTTGCTCTGCTTGTTTTAATCAGGCCGCTTCCCTTATTACCTAAACTTCTCCTCGCAATCGCTTTGTTATTACTTTTCCCATTCTTCACCTCACCCGCTTCATTCGTATTAGCAGAATATCAATCTTGGTATGACCATCTTCAGGAAACAAAAGGCTTGCGCTGGCCGGGGTTCCGTGATGCCTGGTATGGCTGGCTAGTCTTCCAAGAGCAATTACACCCTGGAAATTTCAATGAACAGTTATGGAGCATCCCAACCAATTCCTTTTACAAAGTACTTCAATTGTTAACAGGCTTTGGAACCGCAATTGTTGTTCTTTATTGGAAAACCAAATTAACAGATAAAGTCGAACTCACCTTCCGATCAATCGCCTTGGGAATGATCTGGATTTTATTATTTGGACCAGCCTCAGAGTTTCCAACCTTCGCTTTCATCGCGCCTTTTTTAGGTTGTGCCTGGCTTGAAAGAAAGATTTGGAACAAGGGGGAGCCTTTGTTATTAATCTCAATCGTTTTGATTCTCGTCTTAGGTTGGCAGAACTTCACCTTCCCACTAAGAAACCATTTGCCTATTCTTCTCTCTGCGCTTCCTACAGGAACACTCTGCTTCGCCCTTTGGCTCATACTTCAACCCAACATTAAGTTTTCCCAAAAACTGTTACCCAAAGATTCTCACGAATAAATCATGCATTGTTGCCCTTATCAGGTAAAGTAAATGGGGTTCCGATTTCTTTTGAAAGGCCATTACCATGTTCAATCGCAGAATGTTTTTAAGCACTTCCATTCTAACTGGCTCATTTTATACTGTACCAGGCTTGTTTGCAGAGCAACTTACTTTGACACCAAAACAAACCGATGGCCCCTTCTACCCTGACAAATTGCCCCTCGATACCGACAACGATCTTATTATCATAAATGAAAAAATCACCCCCGCGGTGGGTCAGATCACTCATATTGCAGGCAAGATTCTTGACGCCACTGGCTCACCGATTAAAAACGCTGTGGTGGAAATCTGGCAATGCGATAACAATGGCGCATACTTGCATTCCAAAACCAGCAACAAAGCAAAGCAAGATTCTAACTTTCAGGGCTTCGGAAGATTTGCTACTTCATCTTCTGGTGAGTATTATTTCCGCACCATCAAACCTGTAGCATACCCAGGCAGAACACCCCACATCCATTTCAAAATCAAAGTGGCAGGGAAGGCGCTTCTAAGCACCCAGTGCTATGTAAAGGGCGAACCAAAGAACGATAAAGATGGAATTTATCAAAGCGTCAAAGATGACAAACAAAGGCAGAGCATCACGGTTGATTTCGCTCCAATCCCAGGCTCTAAACTTAAAGAACTAAGTGCGAATTTCAATCTGGTTTTGGGTTACACCCCAGAGATGCCCTAGGCTTTAGATATAACTTTCGTTTTCAAGATCCGACCTTAGGCTTGCAAGTTCTTCCTGCTTTAATGCGACATTTGGAAGCCTAGGGGAACCAACATCTACGCCCAGCATTCCCATCATGGCCTTAGCGCTTGCCATGTATCCACGCTTTACAAGTATATTCACCAATTTGATGGAACGAAGCTGCTCTTTGCGGGCAGTCTCGAAATCAAATTTCTTGAATGCTTCGATAATGCGATGATAAATCGGTGCTGCAAAATTATAGGTGCTTCCCACTGCGCCATGCGCCCCTACCGAAAGTGCGGGCAATAGCATCTCATCCACGCCCCATAAGATTTCAAATCTACCACCGTCCATTTGGCTGCATAATTGAAAAGACATGAAATCTACATTGGTAAACTTTAATCCCTTCAGATTGGGAATGGATTTCCCTGCGCGGTCGAGAAAATCAGGCATGAACAAATTAACGCCTGTCATCGTAGGAATATCATAATAATAAAATGGCAAACCCGGAGCGGCACTCGCAATAAACGAGCAGCACTCCACCAAAGCTTCGACATTTTTAGGCTTAAAATACGATGGCGTAAGAGCTGATATCGCCAATGCTTTTAATTCTTGCGCCTGCTTTGCAAGAGTGCGGGCATCTTCCAAGCAATTAGATCCCACATGCACAACAACATTTAACTTGGTTCCCTTTACAACTTCAAACCATCGCTTTGCAAGGCTCATTCTTTCTTCAACATTCAAGGAATGACTTTCTCCTGTACTTCCCCCAATGAAAGCGATATCAACTTTATTGGCTAAAAGATGAGAAGCTATTTTTTCAATCCCATCAAGGTTAAGCGAACCATCTTTTTTAAAAGGGGTGTGAGTTGCAGCAACCAAACCGTTCAGCAAATGAGTCATAATTTTTCCTTCCCAATTACTAGGTCTTTATCTTCCCGCGGTTGAATCAATAATACCAACACCATTGAAAACAACGCCAAGCTTGCAAACAAACTAAATATCATGTTCAAAGAAACTTGTCGATCTTGCAATAGCCCAAAGCCCCAGTCTGCAAAACCACCACAGCTAATGCTAACCAGATTCATGATGCCATAGCCTGTTGCGCGAAGATTGGGGCCAACAATCTGCGAAAGGATCGGCATGTTATTGCAATCAAAGAAGCCCCACCCGATACCAAATAGCACCAACGAAATAAGTGCCAAAGGAAGGGAATTTAAACTAGCAGCGTTGCCCACGCCAAAGAGTGCTGGGATGATAAAGGCCATCCCAAGGGCGCTAACATAAATACGCCCTCGGGAAGTTTTAAGCATCCAACGATCTGCGAGCCAACCCCCAACCAAAGCAGCGAAAATTGCAGCCACTTGCCAGTAAAGTGTTGCAGATACCCCAGCAACTCCCTGACTAATGTTAAAGGTTTTTTGCAAGATTGCAGGCATCCAATCTCGAACAACCCAGCCAGCGATTGCGGGCAGGGTGAAATAAACTACAAGTAAAAGGAACGAAAAATTAGTCAATAAGGCCCATCCCGCTTGTATCACGGAAAGCTTTTGCTGCGTATTTTGATTTGCAAAATCAACCGGCGCATCCTTAAGAAAAAACATCAAGGGCAGCGCATAACAAATTCCAACAATCCCGGTAATATCAAAAGCAAAGCGCCAGGTAAGTTTGGGCTCATCTGCAATATAGCCACTGAATCCGCCAAGAAGTACGCCACAATAAATTGCAATTTGATGAAACCCAACTGCCTTGGATCGGGTCAAGTTGGAATGGTAATCAGCAATGAGCGCAAGAGCTGCGGGAATGTAGAATGCTTCGCTGACCCCCATCAAGGTTCGGGTCCAAAGTAATTCTTCATAAGAGTGCACCCGCCCTGTAATCCAGGTAATGGTGGACCAGACAAAAAGGCTTGCACAAATGGTAAAGCGTTTACTGTATCTATCTGCGATATAGCCCCCCAGCGGGCTAAGGAAAGCATAAACCCATTTAAATTGCCCCAGCATAAATCCCCAGTTGGCATCACTCCCGATGTCGGGAATATCTTGCATCATCGAACCTTTCATTGCAGATATCATCTGCCTATCCAGGTAATTTAACAGTGCAACGGGAAAGAGAAGCATCACTACAAGCCATGCATATTTCATTTGGTTTCGTGATATCATCGTTGCCTCATCGACCAGATTTCTGGCGTACGAATTCCAGGCCTGACTTCCCCACTGGCAAGAACATTCAATCCCTGCCAAGAGGTTAAAGGCGCAGTTGCACGCGACAAATGAAAGGGAAGCTCTTTTGCCCAAGAGTTCGATTTGGAATCAAAGACCATGATTGATTTAGGGAAACCGGGATGGGATTGCTTGGGTTCGAAGTTTACGAGTTTGCCATCATCCCCGCTAAACAACTGAATGCTACCTTTATTAAAAATGGCGGGCGAGGGTGCTGCAACACTGGCTCTAGACATTGCAGGAAGTTTCTTCCAACCATCTTTGGGATTAAAAACAAAAGCATCAGACAAATAATTGCGGTCAACCTTTCCCTTGGAATTTAGAGCAAGGGATGCACCACTGAAAAGATAAAAGTTTTCGCCATCGCTTGCACAAACCGAAAGCATACGCCCAGAGCCGGGCCAGGGCTCTAACACTTTCCAACCAGCCCTTACATCATTGAGATTCAAGCACCAAAAATTATGAAGGGCCTTTGCAGAATCAGGCGCAGAGGTGCCACCCACAAGGTAAACCATTTCGCCAATTTTCATCCCGCACATATTCGCACAAGGTTTGGGCAACGAAGGGTAAGGGCTAAACTTTAATTGGTTGTTCTCAAACGCAACAAGAAAACAATCGGCATAATGTTGTTTAGAATCTGAACCGCCGATGCAAAGCATTCCCTCTTTAAGAGTGACACTTATGCCATAGGCCAGTGGGTTCGGAAGTTTACCTGCGTTTTTCCAATCAGCTTTGGGATGATCCAGAGTATAGATGGAATCATGCCAGACTTTCACACCACCTTCCCAAGGCTTTTTATCAGGAAAGTTGGCACCACCTGCAACAACAAGTTTTCCATTTATAACACCAGCAAAAGGTGAAGCAAAGCCTTCCTTATCTGGCAAAGTTGCGAGCTTTTCCCATTCATCGTGTTGAAAAACAAGCAAAACCATGCTTGCCAATAGTGTCAGCATTCCGTTACTTTCTGAATTAAAAATTTAACTATTAAGATGCTTGGCAAAGTGGGCCTTGGTTCGTTTCCACATCTCATCGCTAAGAACATGCCCGGTTTTTTCTTCGATGAACCACGAGAAATTATCTCCTGCATTCATGGTTTCATACGCCTTCTTGATCAAAGGCATTGCAGCTTTCACTTCTTCGATGGGGCTGCCATCATCGGTTTCTCCAAAGTTTAAATGCAAAGGTTTGGGAGCGATCAGGCTGACGATATCTGGGATGTCGCCATGTACTTTCCAACCGGGAACATAGTTAGGAAAGCAATGAAGCAAATTGGTGCGCTCCATTGCTTGATAAGTGGGCATGCAGCAATTACCGACAAGTGCTTTTAATCTTGGCTCCCAAGGGCCGATCTGCCAAGTGTGGGTTGAACCCATGGAATGCCCATAGCATCCCAACTTTTGTGCAACCACTTCGGGTCTTGAAGATATGTAATCAACCGCACGCTTCATATCGAGGATGTTTTTCCAAGCAAGGGATTTTCCCTCGGTTACAAATTTGCTAAATAAAAAGCGCTCTAACTCCCCACCTTTAAGCACTTTTTTAGTACCCGGAACCGTACGGCTATTTCGTTCACCAAAACCCGCAGCATCCGGGCAAAGTACAACATAACCCTCTTTCGCAAGTGCAACACCCGTCATGTGCATTTTTCCAAAATTTGGAGAACGAACGCCAGCAGGTTCATCCTTGCCCACATCATATTGGCCAGCATGCTGATGCCAAAGGCATATGCCAGGGGCTTTGTTTTTCGCATCCACCTTATCGGGAATTAGCAACCAAGCAGCTATTCTTTCCGTTGGCTCGACAAGGTAGTTTACACGAATGAGTTGATACCCATCCTTCTGCTCAGTTTTATCAACTTTAGCATCGAGAGGTACACCCTCAGGCCAAGGGCCTCCCAAACATTGCTGCAATAGTTTTTTTCTAGCTTCCTGATTTTCCAATGGACTTGCCATGGCTGAACACCCTGTATTTTGGAGAAAAAAAGCACTACCCGTAATCAGAGCGCTATCTTGAAGGAAAGTTCTTCTAGATGGAATTGGATTAACCATGTTTTTATTCCCTTAAAAGGATTAGGACCCAAAGCCCAGCCTATCCGTTATCAAACTTTTAACAAAGAATAAATTAGCTTTAGCTCAGAATCCTGCATAAAGTAAATGAGTTATTGCAGCCAACAAATGATAAAGTTTTAGTCCTATTTCCTGCCTACCCTAAAGAGAACACCATGCGGATTTTTAACCTTATTCTTTCTTCTCTTCTGATATCCTTTGCGAGTTTTGACCTCACACTTTTATTAGCCCAGGAAATTTTGGTCAAACCCTATGTCCAACCGGGCGATGGCAACACCCTCGAAGGCACAGATGTCAAAATCATCGCTTGGCTTACAGACCAAAAAGAAGCAACTTTTGTAGTTGAATATGGCATCAAAGGCGAACCTGTTTTAAAAGCCAAGCCTGTAAGGATCTCACTCGATTTCGAAAAGCCCAAACCCTTTATCGACATTATCAAACCCAAAGTGGTTCCTCAAGAAACCAAACAACAAGAAACTAAACCAAAAGTGGAAGATAAAAAAGAAACTATTGTAAAGAAGGATCCCCCGCTGGTTGAAAAAGAACAACACTACTTCAGGTACCATGCATCTTTGAAGGATCTCCCTTTTAATTCTGAAATTCACTACTGTGTAAAATCAGGCGAACGAATCATCCGCCAATCTTCATTTCGAACTAGGCCCACTCCCGATAAATCCGCACGACTTGTTTTGGTTGGAGACATGGCAACAGGCAAAGCGCCCCAAAAAGCAATCGCATGGCAGATTCAAAAAGAAAAGCCTGAGGCGCTAATCGCCCTAGGAGACATTGTTTACCCCACGGGCAGAGTGATTCAATACATGAACTATTTCTGGAACACCTACAACGATGTAAATGAACCAAGCATAGCCACGGGTGCGCCACTCATGGCATCCGTACCCTTCTACCCGCTACTTGGCAACCACGATATCGGGGCGCGATTTCCAACTACCCAAGATGCACTTGGTGCCTTTTACTTCTTCTATCCACCAACCCAGGGACCGGGCGAAGGCCCTTGGAGCACCCCTCTCGGGACAGACACCGCCGCTGCTGCTAAATTTAAGACCATCAACAAGCATAGCTACCCATCCTTGGATGCCTATTCGTTTGATTATGGGAGCGCCCATTTCCTCATTCTTAACAACAACAAAGCATCCAACATGGATTCTCCCGAACTGATCCAATGGGCAGAAACCGATCTTAAGAAAACCAAACAACCATGGAAATTCGTCTGCTATCATGTGCCTGCTTTTCACAGCTCTAGGCAACATTACAGCGAGCAACAATCTCGTTCGTGGAACCCAATGTTCGAAGCCTGCGGCGTAGACATCGTTTTTGCAGGGCATGTACATAACTATCAGCGCAGCCATCCACTCCTTTTCAAACCCGAAGATAAACGAAACACCAAAGGAAGAGTTGATGGAACTTTTACCATTGATAAATCATTTGATGGCGATAAAAATACCTGCCCCAAGGGCGTGATTCATGTGGTTGCAGGAGGTGGCGGCGCATCACTCTATCTTCCGGGGTTAGAAAAAACCTCAGTATCTCTCAAAGAAGATTTTGAAGAAAACTATGCAGACTTCACTGCAATCATGAATGCAGATAGCTATTCCTTTGTAAGCATGGATTTAGAACCAACGAAGCTTGCAATTCGCGTGCTAAATCAAGAAGGTAAACAGATTGATAAATTCATGATCACCAAACCAACTAAGTAGATAATCATGAAAGCACCCATGGTCACCAAACTTAACAGACGAAAATTTCTTGCAACCTCTGCTGCCCTACCGCTTGCAGGAATTAACCCCACCAATGCTGCAAAATTAAAAGAGGAACCAGTCGGGTTTTTCCTAATTGGCGACACACACTTCCTTGCAGATAAAGAGAACCCCACAAAGTTAGATCCAAGATCCGCTTCCAATACCACCAACCTCGTTGCAACTTTAAATAGTTTAGGGGGAACTGCTATCCCTAAAGAAGCGGGTGGGGGAAAAGTTCTTTCTCCAAAAGGACTTATTCATGCTGGCGATGTTATCGACACAGGCGATAAGAATGGCCCTCTCTCTGAAAAGATGCAAATCACCGAATGGAACTCATTCTCTGAAACCTTCGGCCTAACAGGCAAAGAAGGCAGGCTTAATATGCGTGTTTACGAAGTGCATGGCAACCATGACAGCCCAAATGGCCAAGGCATGGCAGTTAAAAAAATAATCGAGCGAAACAAAAACCGCTCCGGGGTCAACAATATATCACCCAATGGAGTGCATTATTCTTGGGATTGGGAGAAGGTGCATTTCATCAACCTTGGAATTGTGGTGGGGGAGGTTGCAACAGTTGCCCGCAAGAGGCGCTACAACCCACTTGGCAGCCTTGATTTTCTTGTAAAAGATCTCAAGGAAAAAGTGGGTGATTCAGGCAGACCAGTTGTGATCACCCATCATGTAGATATGCAGAGATATTCGCAGCCTCTTCCTGTCGAAGATAAAAAAGCGATGAGCATGGAATGGGATCCTGAAGATGTTCAAGGATTTTACAAAGCCATCGAAGGGTATAACATTGCAGCGGTTCTTTATGGCCACACCCACGCACGCAATGTCTACCGCTGGGATGGCACACCCAAGCGATCGGGGAAAGGCGTTCCGGTTTTCAATGTGGATAACGGGGCACATTTCCACAGCAAGGAACAAGCATTCTTCTACTTTGAAGTTAGTTCAAACCAATGCCTCGTCAGAGAATACTTTACCAAGGATGGTTGGGAAAGTGGTGCCTGGACTCCTCAATCATGGGCTACAAATCACACCAAAGCAAAAACTGTTTAACTTACTCTATTTCAATCAGGAAAATTCATCATGCTTCAGAAATTAAAATTCAGTATCTCTGCTACTTTCTTTCTAACACTAGCCCCCCTTGGCTTTTGTGATGTCAAACTTCCAGCAATATTTTCGGATCATGCAGTCATTCAAAAAGATGTACAAGCACCTGTATGGGGCTGGGCCGAGCCCAACGAAGAAGTTACTGTAAAAATAGGCATGCAATCGCAATCCACAAAAGCAGGCGCTGATGGCAAATGGAAAGTCAAACTCGATAAGCTTTCAGCAGGCGGGCCTCATACTCTCGAAATCAAAGGCAAAAACACCATAACAATCAAGGATGTTTTGATAGGCGAAGTTTGGCTAGGCTCGGGCCAATCAAATATGGCGATGACTGTCAATCGCTGTCTCGATTACGAAAAAGAAAAAGCTGCTGCAAACTTCCCCCAACTGCGAATGTTCAGAGAATCATCAGGTGTATCAACCCAACCCCAATTTGTTGGTGCGGGCAAATGGGAAGTCTGTACCCCTGAAACCGTCGGTGGGTTTTCAGGTACCGCTTATTTCTTTGGCAGAGAACTTCACCAAGTGCTCAAGGTGCCCGTGGGCTTGATCAACTCTTCCGTAGGTGGTACCCCGGTCGAATCTTGGACCAGCATGGAAGCCCAGAAAGATTTCAAAGAACTCCAGCCTTTGTTTGATCGTTGGCAAAAATCCGATGCAGACTTCAATCTCGGAAAAGCTGAGGCTCAGTTTAAGATCGATATTGAAAAGCATTTAGCTGCTGCCAAGAAAGCCAAGGACTCTGGTAAGCCCATCCCAAGGGCCCCACAGAAACTTGCCCCACCGAGGCTTAACAACCATTATCCAGGAAATCTTTTCAACGGCAAAATAAGCCCACTCATCCCCTACGCTATCAAAGGCGCAATCTGGTATCAGGGCGAAAGCAATGCTGGAAAAGGCAACGCTGAAGTTTATGGCTTGCAACTTGCAACCTTGATTAACGACTGGCGTGCCCGATGGGGGCAAGGCGATTTTTATTTCGCCTGGGTTCAACTTCCTAACTTCCACAAACTTCAAACCGAGCCAGTTGAAGAATCCGGCTGGGTTACCGTTAGAGAAGAAATGGCCAACACTTTAAAACTGCCCAATACTGGTATGGCAATCACCACCGATGTAGGTGAAGCAAACGACATTCACCCCAAAGATAAACAGAATGTAGGAAAGAGACTTGCCATGTGGGCCTTGGCGAAAGCTTATAATCAAGAAAAGATTGCTTCTTCCGGGCCGCTCTTTTCCTCACATGAAGTCAAAGGCAAAGAAGTTATCATCCGCTTCACCAATACCAATGGCGGGCTAAAATCATCAGGCCCAGAGCTAAAGGGTTTTGCAATTGCAGGCACCGATAAGAAATGGACATTTGCAAAGGCTCGGATTGAAGGCGAAACTGTCATCGTTTCTAACCCCGATGTTAGTGCACCTTTGATGGTGCGTTTCGCTTGGGCAGACAACCCAATTGCAACGTTGTTTAATGGTGCTGGAATACCAGCAGCGCCATTTAGAACTGATAAATAAAGTCCGCAATAATTCGAAGAAGAAAGAGGAGCACTTACTGTTCCTCTTTCTTTTTTACTTTGAACTAGCAGCACTACCTGCAGGCCTACGATTGGCAAGCATTTCGCTGATTCGGGTGCGGGCTTCCTTACGAAGCTTCTCAACTATTTCAGGATTTTTATCAAACACATTCGTTGTTTCCCCGGGATCTTTTTCAAGATTAAAAAGCATGTTCCCTTCTGCTGCGTTCCCTTTCTTCTTCTTTGCAGCACCGCCCTCATCTAAATCTGGAAGAAACAATTTCCACTCTCCCATGCGAATGGCCTGAACCGGATTCTTAAGGTTGGCTGTACAATAAAGATGTACATCACGAACAGGGCCTGCTTTATCATCCATCATCAGGGTAGATATATCCCTGCCATCAATGATTTGCTTAGGATCTAACTTAGCACCTACAATTGAAGCAAGAGTTGGCAGCACATCGATATTTCCTGCAATCTGGCTGCACTGGGTACCTGCAGGAATTTTCCCGGGCCAGCGCATGATGCAAGGCTCTCTTACTCCGCCTTCAAAATTGCTGCCCTTCCTTCCTTTAAACGGCCCAGCAGAACCCATATCAGGCCCGTTATCTGATGTGAAGATAACCAAGGTTTTTTCATCCAACCCTAACTCTTTAATTGTTTTCATCACCTGCCCAACCGACCAATCGATTTCCTCGATCACATCTCCCAATAAACCAGAAGCGCTTTTCCCTTTGAATGCTTCTGAAGCAGCAAGCGGCTCGTGAATCATAGTGTGTGGCAGATATACAAAGAATGGCTTTTCCTTATTTTGCTTCATGAACCCGATCGCTTCTTCCGTATATCGTTTGGTCAACAATGATTGATCAGGTTCCGTTTCGATCGTCTTTTCACCTCTTATCAAAGGCAAGGGCGGGTTCCCAGGCCTTTTAGAATACATGTCATTGCTATAAGGCAGTCCAAAATAATAATCAAATCCATGCTTGGTGGGAAGAAATTCGGGCAGATGACCAAGATGCCATTTGCCAATGCAGGCAGTTGTATACCCTGCAGATTTCATCACTTCCGCAACAGTGGTTTCTGCGGAATTGATACCGATTTTAGCCTGAGGAAACAAAACGCCAGGCATGGATATTCTTTGATTGTAGCAACCCGTCATTAATGCTGCTCGTGACATAGAGCAAACAGGAGTCGCATAAAAGGAGTGAAATTTCCTTCCTTCCTTTGCGAAGGTATTGAGATTGGGCGTACGAACCTTGGTACTACCAAAGGGCTCGATGTCACCATATCCCATGTCATCAATGAATATAAACACCACATTAGGCTTGGCATTATCAGCAGCACTGCAAATAGCAGAGCTGAAAAAGAAAACAAAAAGAAAAGGAAGAATGAAAGGCACAAGATGTTTCATATCAAAGAATCCGATCGTAAAATGTAAAGGCACTTGATTCGTTTAAATTAAAGCAGTTAGATTTCAAAAAACATTAACAGTAGCTTAAACAATTACTAGAAAAAAATATATCGGATAAACCTTAAAAATAAGAGTAAATTTTTTCTTGACACAAAAATACTAATAAGATATACAAATCTAATTAAAACTGTTCTGTTTTTTACACTTTTAAGGATCACATCATGACAACTATTGACGAACCTCGTTTAGAATCTGACCTTTCCTACCGGTTTAAATACCTTGCAGAGTTTATGCATTTCATCCCTGAAGACATACAAGCAATTCATGATGCAGCACCATTACTCGCTCCAAAAGTCCCTGCTTTAGTAAATGCAGTTTACGAACAGCTTCACGAAAACGATGCGACTTGGCGACACTTCCTGCCTACCCAACCGGCAGATAAAGATGCATTGGCGACCGCACTTGAAAATCTGGATGCTAACCACGAGATCATTAAAAGCCGAAAAGAACACCTTACAAATTACCTGGTAACCTTGGTAACCAAGCCCTACGATGGGAAAATGATAACTTACTTAGATATGGTGGGAAAAATCCACACATCAAAAGCGGGCAATCACAAAACCACCATTCCTTTAGTGCAAATGAACGCACTATTGGGATTTGTTTCGGATGCACTTCTTTGCAAGATTCTAAGCCTTAATCTTGAACGCCATCTAGAGATCGCAACCATGCGGGCTTTTAATAAGCTTCTTTGGATTCAAAACGATCTGATCAACCGCCATTATTCAAACTAGGATTCGGAATTCATCTTAATCTAAAAATTTACTATTTCCAAAAAAAGACACTGTTTATGAAATACAATTCAAATTCGCAAATTCTTAAGTTTTAACCACTTCTCAGATTGACTGAATAATAATAAAAAATTAATATTGTCCATTTCATGACTTATATTCGCTCGCTCTGTTTTGGAGAACGCCCGTGATAATAATTCGCAAATGCAACCACCGTTCAGGATTTACCTTGATTGAGCTTCTTGTTGTAATTGCAATCATCGCAATCTTAATAGGCCTGCTTTTACCTGCGGTGCAAAAAGTTCGCGAAGCTGCAGCCCGGATGAAATGCAGCAATAATTTAAAGCAACTCGCACTCGCAATGCATAGCTACCACGATTCAAATACTGTATTTCCGATCGGGCAATACAATGATTTTTACTCCAATGATGGGCCTTTTATTCGCGGGTGCTGGCTTATCCCGATCCTGCCGTTCATGGAACAACAAGGGCTTTTCGCCAATTTTGAAAGTAGCAATAACGCAAATGGTTGGGCTCTATTTGCTGCCAATAAAACCAAAGTGCTTCCTAATGTAATGTGCCCATCCGATCCTTCCAGCCCTAAAACGGACACTTTAGATACTAACATCACTACTGCAGGCATTTCCGAAAAACAAGGCATGCATACTAATTATCTTGCCTGCGCCGGCTCCACCGCCTACGGTACAGGGAAAAACCTTAATGGCATTTTCTATGTGAAATCGAAAACTAAAATAACGGATGTAAGAGATGGGACTTCTAATACCCTGATACTGGGCGAAATACTTGTTGTCGCTGATACCAATGCTAATAATGATCAACGGGGGAGATATGCTAATTCTTGGGAAGGAAATAACTGGTTCAGCACTTTGAATCCTCCCAATTCAACGGTCTCTGATCGCCTAGGTTACCAAGGTATTTCAACTCCAAATGCACCCTTAACCAATGTAGCCAACAATGGGACTCAAAACCTTTCCGCCCGTAGCACCCATTCAGGCGGGGCAAATTTCGCACTTGCGGATGGTTCAGTACGCTTTATTCAAAATAATATTGACCCTTTAGTTTACACCCAACTTGGTTCCAGAGAACTGGGCGAAGTAGCTACATCTTACTAACCACATTTTCATCTCAACTTTTGGAACATCTCATGCGAACCATTTCACTTTTATTTGTTTCATTCATTGCTTGCCTTGGCTGTGATTCTGGCCCCAGTCTTTACGAAATCAAAGGTAAAGTTTCATTCGATGGCATACCAGTTGCTAAAGGCGATATAACGCTGCGCCCTGAAAAAACATCCACCGCACCACAAGGAGCAATGATCAAAGATGGCTCCTTTGTAATGAAAGCAAGCGAAGGAAAATACAAAGTTGAGATAATATCTACAAGAGTGGTTCCCGGTAAAAAAGGCCCCATGGGCGAAGACGCAATTGAAGAGTTCATCCCAGAAAAATACAACACCAAAACCACCCTTGGGGCAGAAGTAAAATCTTCCGGCAAAAATGAACTCATCTTTGAACTGACTTCCAAGAAATAGCCAACCGTAGCCCTTTACTAATTAATTCCCATCTAACCAGCCAAAACCAAGTTAAAATATAATTGCCTAGGGTGTATTTTTGATTCACGTTCAAATCCCTTAAAAAACCCTAAGCAATTATCCCCACCCTCATCTTTCTAGAATTCACCAATCATGTTAATCTTGCCATTGCTATTACTAGGGAATTTTTGACTCGATGACGGAGAATGAATGCAATCGCTTACTTCTGAAAATCCACCTATGCATACAAAGCCTTCGATGCTGCTTATCATTCTGGTTGCCTGCGTTTTAACAGTGCTTAATGCTGTCAAACCCGTGCATATGGATGACAATGTATACATTGCTTACGCGGGTGAATTCATCGCCCACCCTTTAAATCCCTATGATTTTAATTTTGGTTCGCCTAACTACATATCCGCAAATCAATTACTTGTTCCACCGGTGCTTCCCTACTATCTGGGGGCGGGAATTGTGCTGCTGGGCAACAACCCAATCCTCTTCAAACTCTGGCTTTTTC
Source organism: Gemmataceae bacterium (assembly GCA_044337875.1). Taxonomy (GTDB): domain Bacteria; phylum Planctomycetota; class Planctomycetia; order Gemmatales; family Gemmataceae; genus UBA969. The sequence continues at coordinate 175,527 of JBIIMS010000003.1, read as the reverse complement.
CTTTTGCCTTACTGCTTTCGGGATCGCTGTATTATTTATTCAAACGCTTTGCTCCTGGGTATGAAACTAAACTTTTATGGTTCACCGTTTTATCACCCGCAGTACTTCCTGGGTTTAATTGTATGCTGGAAATTCCCGTGCTAGCTTTAGGGCTAACCGCTCTAGTTTTAGCATTTGAATCAATCGAAAAATCCTCCATCAGCCTTACTATCCTTAGCGGATTAATTTTAGGGTTGGCAATTGAAACCAAGTACACAGCATTAATCACCTTGGCGACGATATTTTGTTTGTACCTGATCAACAGGCGCTACTTTCAAGGCATAGCTGTGGTTTTTATCGCATTACTCGTGTTTATTTCTTGGGAAGTTTTTATCCACTTGTCGCAAGGCCAATCTCACTTCATCATTCACCTAGGGCAAAGAAAAGGCAATTTTATTCGCAGATGCCTTCATCTGATTTTACCGTTGCTTACCCAAGTCGGTGGCATAGCAACGATCATTGCCTTGATAGGGATGCTGGCATGCAAGGTAGCCCCGCGCATTATCGTTATTACTGCAGTTTTGATTTTTATCTCTTTTGCATCTCTTGCATTGATTCCCGCAGATTTCCTGACACTAAAAGATTCACAATCAGGCCGCGTTTGGCTTACCCTTTCAACGATTGTTTATGGATTGATGGCGGTACTGGTTTGGGGAACTATGGGCACAGTAGTTTTTAAATTGCTTGCCACAAGTGTAAAACCAGCTAATGAAAATCTGCCCTTGGGTGAACGACATCTAGAATGGTTTTTATGCACATGGCTAATGCTCGAGCTAATGGGTTATTTCGCACTTTCGCCATTTCCCGCGGTACGGAGAGTAATTGGAATCACCCTAGTTTTTAGTTTTATAGCAGCGCGGCTTTTATCCAAAACGCAGGCTTTGAAGGAATCTTCACAAAACCTTTTACAACTTATTATTTTTTTTGGAATAAGCCTTGGGGTTTTATTTTACTCGGTTGATTTTCTCGATGCTCAAGCATCAAAACAAATCGCACATGAAATCAAGCACAAGGATTGGAACATTGCGAAAGATAACACGCACTGGCATCTGACTTGGTGGGGGTTGAGTTACTATGCAGATAAGCAGGGCCTGAAACAGTTGGCAATAAATCAAACGATTCCCAAAAAAGGCGACATTATTTCGGTTCACAACATTGAGGAATTGGTAAAAGATTTAAAAATGCACAAGGAAATTGATCTTGAGCTTTTAGAAACAGTTAATGTGGGGGATGGATTTCCACTACGAACTACCTCTAATTATTATTCAGGCCGAACGCCTATGGAACATAACCAAGGCCCACGGGCCTCCATATTGGTTTACAAGGTACGGTAAAACTACCAAAATTAGATAAAGCAAAAGAGTATGAGTTTGCCCATAGACCTTGGCTGCAACCATTTAATCGGTTTGGCTTTAATTCGTAAAAAGAGCTGTTAAGAAAAAATCAAACTACCATGCAGCCGACAATAAAAAGTGTGCCAGATAGGATAATGGATGCAGGCAGGGTGAACACCCAAGCCAGAAGAATTTTCCTACAAGTTTCAAACTGAACCCCGGAATTATTTGCAGCCATCGTTCCTGCTATTCCACTCGAAAGCACATGGGTGGTGCTGACAGGCATATGAAAGAAAACCGCACCAAGAATCGTAGCGGCAGTAACTGCTTCAGCGACTGCACCCTGCCCAAAAGTAAGATGTGTTTTCCCGATTTTTTCTGCAACTGTAATCACAATGCGTTTATACCCGATGGTGGTTCCCACCCCCAATGATAACGCCACGCCTATTACAACCCATAAAGGAATAAATTCGATGGAAGATTTAATGACATGATTAAGAGGGAGGATAGCCTTGGTAATATCAGGTGTGGTTTTTTCGAGTTTGCCCAAGGCAACCACAAGCCCATAAATTTCTTTTCGAACTTCCCACCGATTATCTTCTGAAACTTCTGCAAGCGAAGTTTTTCCCTCTAAGCTTTCGAGAACCTTATCTGCCTGTTTAAGAATCGCAGCATCCGTGATATTCGCTTGCGCTAAAACTTGTTTAACACTTAAAACAGCTTCTCTACAGGTTTTCGCCTTATGCTGATCATGTATATCCATCGCATAATAAACAGGCATGAAACCTATAAGCACCAGAAGAATAAGCCCCATTCCTTTTTGCCCATCATTTGAGCCATGCGCAAAACTCACTCCGCCACAAGTAAGGATTAATATTCCGCGAATCCAAGAAGGAGGTGGGTTATTATCCACAGGTGGGGTATAAAGCCTTTGGTCACGAATCACTAATTTCATTGTGATCAATCCGATTGCAGCTAAAATAAATCCCAATAAGGGCGAAATCACCAACGCCATCATTACCGTTGCTACTTGGCCCCAGTTAAGACCTCCTAATCCATCACCATTCATCCAACTGTTGACAATGCCAACGCCTAAAATTGATCCGATCAGCGTATGCGAAGTACTTACAGGCAATCCAATAACCCAAGTGCCCAAGTTCCAAATGATGCCCCCAATTAAAAGAGACAGCACCATCACCAATGCCTTACCGCCACTAGCATCAATGAGTAGATCCACAGGCAAAAGATTGACAATACTAAATGCAACCGATGTACCGCCTACCATGACGCCCAAAAAATTAAGGAAGCCTGAATAAATTACTGCAGGAGTAGCAGGCAACGATTTTGTGTAGATAACCGTGGTTACTGCATTGGCAGTGTCATGGAAACCATTAATGAATTCAAACCCAAACGCAATCGTAAGTGCGAACAGGAGAAAGAGCAAACTCATCAAAGGCAAACTGGAAGCCGCGGTAAAAAATTCCATGGGTATCTCGTTGAGTAATTCGACAAAAAACACTTGCCGCCGCTAAAGCAACTTGAATCATCAATTTATTACGAATTAACTCTGTAAGCGAAACTTTTAGGATAGATTAACCAAATCATCACATTTGGAATGAATGATCACCCCCATCTTAAACAGGATAAAATGTTCTGAAAATCAAGTTTTTCTGGCTAATATCACAAACTTACCTTATAGTTATTGTTCCTACCTGAACAAATGAGAATTTGCCATGCTTACCATTTGGGATCACGATAACCGCTATAGAAGAAGAGACTTCCTAAAAATAGGGGGATTTGGCTTAGCAGGCTTGGCTTCTGGAAGCTTAGCAAAAGCAGATGAAAAAGCAGTGTTAACAAATAAATCCGCGGTATTTCTTTTTCTGCATGGTGGCCCCAGTCAGGTAGAAACCTTCGACCCAAAGCCTAATGCCCCCAAAGAAATCCGCGGCCCTTTGGGAACGGTTCAAACCAACATCCCCGGAGTGCTTTTTGGTTCGCCTTTCCCGAAGCTTGCAAAGCATGCTGATAAGTTAACCATTGTTCGCTCTTATGTTCCGGGCGATGCCAACCACGATATCAAACCCATCGTTTGTAAAACCACCTCAGGAGCAAATCTTGGAAGTTTATATTCTGCAGTTGCGGGAATATCTCATCCGCAAAAAGCCATACCACGAAACGCTCTGCTATTTCCCAGAGCAGTCGATCCTACTGCGCAAGCGGGCGTAATGCAGTTTGGAAAGTTCGATGCAACCGGGCCTTTTTCTCCATCGGTTGCCCCTGTTCAGCCAGGCGCAGGCAATGGCCTCATGCAGGATCTTAAAATCAAACTGCCCCGCGAAAGGTTGGACGACCGGCTCGCATTGCTACAAAGCCTAGACAAAGTACGCTGGGCCATCGAAGATACTCTGCGTGCAGAGACTTCTGATAAGTCACGCGAGATGGCATTACTAGCACTCATGGGTGGCCTCGCAGATGCCCTCGATCTTTCCAAGGAAGACCCTAAAACTATCGCCCTATACGATACAGCCTCACTAATTCAGGTTGATGCCATCAGTAAGAAATGGAACAACCATAAGAATTACGCGGACAACGCCCGAACCTTGGGAAAACTACTTTGCCTTTCTCGCAGAATGTGCGAACGAGGTGCAGGTTTCGTTACCGTAACCACCAACTTCGTCTGGGACATGCATGCAGATTCCAACAATGCTACCATCGACGAAGGCATGGGGTACATGGCTCCACCGTTAGATCATGCTATCAGTGCGTTTCTTGAAGATGTAAAAAGTCGTGGGCTGGAAGATAAAATCATGTTGGTGGTATGTGGCGAAATGGGCCGCACACCAAAAATCAATGGCAAAGGCGGTCGTGATCACTGGGGCAACCTTGGGCCATTGCTTCTTGCAGGTGGCGGGTACCCCATGGGTCAAGTCATCGGGCAATCGAAAGCCGATGCTTCATCCCCCTCTTCCGACCCCGTTACCCAAGGGATGCTGGTGAGTACCGTTTTACAAACTCTCATCGATTTTCCAAAGTTAAGGCTTTCGCCTGAAGTTGCACGCGAAGTATTAAACGCAGGCAGCCACAAGAACATCTTCAGCTAAAACCGCTACAACCCCACCCCCCGCATTGCATATCTTCCCAGCTTTCACTCATTCTGTAAAGAATCAGGGGTAAGCATTGGAAATAAGGGCTATAAAGCGTTAAAATGAAAATATAGGTTTAAGTGTCAGGCTTAGCTGCCTCTCCAAATGTTATAAGGTGAATCATGTTGTTTAAAAATATATCCGTATTGGTCATGCTTGTTTTAGTTACCACTTTTGTTCAAGGTGCAGACAAGCTTAAATACAACAAAGATATCCGGCCCATCCTTTCTGAAAACTGTTTTTCCTGCCATGGGCCCGATAGCGCAGCCCGCAAAGCCGACCTTCGGTTGGATAGGCGCGAAGATGCTATCAAGTTTGGCGCAATAGTTGCAGGCAACGCAGAGAAAAGCCCAATCATCGAAAGAATTTACAGCACCGAAAAAAGCAAGGTAATGCCCACGCCCAAGTCACACAAAGTGCTTACCGCAATTCAAAAAGAAAAACTCAAGCAATGGGTGCTTGAAGGTGCGGAATACGAACTCCATTGGTCTTTCATCGCTGCAAAAAAACCTACCCTGCCCCCGCTCAAAAACGAAGCATGGGCGAAGAACCCTATCGATCGATTCATCCTTGCTGAACTTGAAAAGAAAGGTCTAGCCCCTGCCCCCGAAGCAGACAGGCGAACCCTAGCCAGAAGATTAAGTTTAGACCTTAACGGCATCCCACCCGAACCCGCAGTTGTTGAAGCATTTGTTGCAGATACCCGACCCGATGCCTACGAAAAACTAGTGGATCAGTTCTTGCAATCTTCTTCGTGGGGCGAACATCGGGGCAGAATCTGGCTCGATGCCGCCCGCTATGCTGATAGCCATGGCATTCACTTCGATAATTTCCGCGAGATGTGGAGCTACCGCGATTGGGTGATTAACGCCTTCAACAAAAATATGCCCTTCAACCAATTCACCATCGAACAACTGGCAGGCGACTTACTCCCTAACGCCACGCTCGAGCAAAAAATCGCATCCGGTTTCAATCGTTGCAATATCACCACCAACGAAGGGGGCGCTATTTCGGAAGAGTACCTCGTGCTCTACACCCGGGATCGAACAGAAACCGTGGCTCAAGTTTGGCTCGGCCTTACTGCCGGCTGTGCGGTTTGCCATGACCATAAGTTTGATCCTTTCAGCACCAAGGATTTTTACTCGATGGCTGCGTTTTTCAACAACACGACACAAGGTGCAATGGATGGCAACATCAAGGATACACCTCCGATCATTCCAGTTCCAATCCCGGAAGATAAAGCCCGCTGGGAAGTGGTAACGAAAGAACTTGCAACAGTTCGTGCTCAAGTAGAAAACCGCAAGAAAGAAGCCAAAGGCGACTATGATAAATGGCTCGCTACTGCAACCAAAGAAACTTTTAGTACCGGAATGCCAACCGAGGGGCTAGTGGTTTCTGCAGGCCTGAAAGAAGGCAAAGGCAACAAGCTGGAGTTCACCATCAACAAAGAAAAGAAGTTGATCGATGCGCCCGATATCGCTTGGGTCAAAGGCCAGACAGAAGAAAAAGTGTTGCAGGTTGCCAAGGCTGGATCAGTTACTATTCCTGAGATTGGCGACTTCGAAAAAGATCAGGCATTTTCTTTTGGCGCTTGGGTGCTAACCCCTAGGCAGGCATTTGGGCCTCTATTTGCCCGCATGGACGATACTGCAAAACATCGGGGGTGGGATCTCTGGTTTGAAAACGGAAAAGTAGGCGCTCACCTCGTTTCTTCATGGCCCGAAAATGCAATCAAGGTCATGTCCAAGGCTACCTTTAATCAAAACACTTGGGCTCATATTTTTGTAACTTACAACGGTTCGGGCAAAGCCGATGGCGTAAAGATTTATGTCAATGGTATCGCCCAGGCAACTGAGGTTCTTTCAAACAATCTTACCGAAAGCATTCGCACCAAAGTTCCCTTCCGACTAGGTTCCCGCCATAGCAATGAGCCTTTGCAAAAAGCTACCTTCCATGACCTTAAGATTTACAATCGAAACTTGAAGGCTGAAGAAGTAGCAGCTCTTGGCCCAGTCGAAAAACTGGTTCAGATTCTCGCAAAGGAACAAGCAAAGCGCACACCCGAAGAAAACAACAAGCTTTTCGATTGGTGGCTTTCCAACATGGACGCTAAATCCAAAGATCTTACAACCCAATTGGCCAACCTCGATCGCGAAGAAAAAGAGTTGAAGGGCAAAGGCACGATCGCACATATCATGGTCGAAAAAGCTGAACCTTCCATGGCTTTCATTCTTAATCGTGGCGACTACGACAAACGCAAAGATAAAGTTGCTGCAGCAACCCCCGAAGTATTACACACCATGCCTAAAGAAACTCAGCGCAATCGATTAGGGTTTTCCCAATGGCTCTTGATGCCTGAAAATCCTCTTACCTTCCGCGTAACTGTTAATCGCTTTTGGCAGGAAGTTTTTGGCAACGGCTTAGTGCGCTCGAGTGGCGACTTCGGCATCACAGGCGACACGCCAAGCCATCCCGAATTGTTAGACTACCTCGCACTTGAATTCGGCGAGCAAGGTGGCGATATGAAGAAATTCTTCAAGCTTATGGTTACCAGCGCAACCTACATGCAATCTGCAGTATCAACGCCTGAAAAGCTTGAAAAAGACCCAGCAAACCGTTTGCTTAGCAGGGGTAGCAGGTATCGCATGGATGCAGAAATGATCCGCGATTACGCCTTGGTATCCAGCGGAATCCTAACTAAGAAAATCGGCGGCCCAAGCGTTAAACCCTATCAACCTGAAGGCGTCTGGGAAGCTGTTGCAATGATTGGTAGCAACACCCGTGACTACAAAGCCGATGTAGGCGAAAACCTATATCGCAAAAGTATGTACACTTTCTGGAAAAGATCTGCGCCCCCCGCAAGCATGGAAATCTTGAACGCTCCCAATCGCGAAACCTGCATCGTTAAAAGAGAACGAACCAACACGCCCCTTCAAGCCCTCGTTACTCTCAACGATCCGCAGTTTGTCGAAGCTGCCCGCTTCCTTGCAGAGCGATCCCTCAAAGAATCAGGTAGCACTACCGATGCCCAACTCGACTTCATCACCATGCGCATTCTTTCTAGAAAACTCAACTCTGCCGAAAAGGCACTTGTACTTTCAGAACGAACCGACCTTTTAGATTACTACTCTAAAAACATGGAAGAAGCGAAGAAGCTACAAACCTTCGGCGCACATAAATCCGACCCTAAACTGAATCTTGCAGAACTTTCAGCTTGGACAATGACCATTAATTCACTCATGAACCTTGATGAGGTTCTTTGCCGCTAGGCAACTTTTTTACACGGAGCGAAACACATGAACATCAGTAGTTTGATTCAAGAGCAAGGCCTTGCAATGACCCGCAGGCATTTCTTTTCCAAGGGCTCCAACGCCCTAGGGTTTGCAGCACTTACAAACCTGCTTGGGAATAAAGCCCAAGGCGCTTCTTCGCCAGATACTTCCGCAATGAATCCTTTCCCTACCAAAGCAAAGAATGTGATTTATTTGCATATGGTGGGTGGCCCACCACAGATGGATTTATTCGATTACAAACCCAAGATGCAAGATTGGTACGACAAGGATCTTCCCGATTCCGTCCGCAAAGGGCAAAGGCTTACCACCATGACCAGTGGTCAGGCACGCTTCCCTATCGCGCCCTCAAAATTCAACTTTTCCCAACACGGCCCAGCCGGAATGTGGTTCACCGAACTCCTTCCCTACAAGGCTAAAATGGCAGGCGATCTTTGCTTCATGCGCTCCATGAATACCGAAGCCATCAACCACGAACCCGCAATTACCTACATGCAAACAGGCAATCAACTAACAGGCAAACCATGCTTGGGCGCATGGGCCAGCTACGGCTTGGGCAGCATGAACCAAAACCTTCCCGCCTTTGTCGTCATGGTTGCAAAACCTACTAACACCGAACAAGTTCAAGCTATTTCTGCAAGGCTTTGGCAGGCGGGTTTTCTTCCAGGCGAATACGCTGCTGTACCCTTCCGATCCAGTGGCGACCCGATTCTTTACCTCAACAACCCACCGGGCGTTCCCACCCAAATCCGCAGGCGCACCCTCGATGGCATCAACCAACTTAACCAAATGACTCTCAACCAAGTTGGAGACCCCGAAACACTTACCCGCATCCAGCAATACGAAATGGCTTTCAAGATGCAAACCAGTGTTCCCGAACTTACCGACATGGCACGCGAAAGCGAAAACACCTTCAAGCTTTATGGCGAAGCAGCACGCAAGCCAGGAACCTTTGCCAACACCACCCTACTTGCACGCAAGTTGGTAGAACGCGGCGTTCGCTTTGTGCAAATCTATCACAACAACTGGGATACACATGGGAATGTCGCAGGCAGATTGCCCGATCAATGCCGTGATGTTGATCAAGCATGCTATGGCCTTATTCAAGATTTAAAGAACAGGGGTATGCTCGATTCAACCCTAGTTATCTGGGGCGGAGAATTTGGTAGAACCATCTACTCTCAAGGTGGCTTAAGCAAGACTAATTATGGTCGTGACCATCACCCACGATGTTTCACCATGTGGATGGCAGGTGGTGGAACCCGCCCCGGCAGTGTGTATGGCGAGACCGACGATTTCTCTTACAACATTGTAAAAGATCCCGTTCACATCCGTGATTTCCACGCGACTATTTTGCAACTGATGGGGTTTGACCACGAAAAATTCACAGTGCGATACCAAGGGCTTGATCAAAAGCTAACAGGCGTGGAACACGCCCGGGTAATCAAAGAGCTTATGGCTTAAATTCGAAGCTTCATACTTAGTTTAATTTCGATTGCGAAACATCATTGGATATCAAAACTATGAAACAAAAATCTGGATTTACGCTGATCGAACTTCTGGTGGTGATCGCCATAATTGCAATACTTATTGGACTACTGCTTCCGGCGGTCCAGAAAGTGCGCGAAGCTGCTGCAAAAATGCAATCCCAGAACAATCTCAAACAACTTTCTCTGGCATGCCATAATGCAAGTGATAGCCGAAACGTGCTTCCATGCGCCTGGAATGCTTGGTGGATGCATGTTGGCGACCCCAATGGAAATCAGACTGGTTACATCAATGGTACCTATAAGGGACCATGGAAAACCTATGTGGGAGATGTGACACTTTACTACCACCTTCTACCCTTTTTAGAACAAAAAGCTATGTATGAGGCTGGATCGGGTTCGCAACTTTTATCCAATGCAGGTGGCATACCCATCTACACCATGCAAATAAAAGCATTCATGGCGCCACATGATCCCAGCACGAAAAAGGCTTTGGGTATACAATATACCTGGCTCAACAATAATGCAGTTATCGATTGGTCTGCCACCAGCTACGCATTTAATTATCAGGTGTTTGGAAAACGTGGCGGAACTGTAACTAATTCAGACCACTGGGGAACCAATTACAGCATTTCAAAGATCCCAGACGGTACCTCTAACACCATATTCTTTGCAGAAAAAATGATGGTTTGTAACACCCGAGGCAATCTTTTTTTACATGGCGGCTGGCTATCAGACCATACGCCCATGTTCGGCGGCAGACCAACCGGGGCTCCCCTTACCAAATTTCAAACCGGCGTCACCCCGGCCAATTGTAACCCTGACCTAGCACACGCCTTCACCTCGGGAGGCATCGGAGTTTCAATGGGAGATGGCAGCGTCAAAAATTTGAACCCAAATGTCAATGCGACCATTTGGGGTTACGCTGTTGACCCCGAAGAAGGCCAAATTGTCTCCGATTTCTAATCCTAAAGAACCAACTACAATGAAAGACTTATTTCTAATTCTTCCTCTACTAATAGCCCTCGGATGCGCAGGCGATGAATTCAATAGGGGCGGTTCCGTTTCAGGAAAAGTATTGCTTGATGGCAATCCTATTCCCGGAGGCGCCATTACTCTTGAGACCTTGACCAACAAACACAATTGCTCCTGCGAGTTAACCCCAGAGGGAACCTATAGAATCAACGAACCACCATTGGGGGAATGCTTGTTTAGTGTTCGAACATCACATCTTAAGGGCGCAGTCTCAAACCCCACCCTCACCAAAACCAAGGAGAATCCTAATGGAATGGTAGGATCAGCGGGAATGATGATGCCCAAGGGCGTCGGTTTGATCTACAAAAAAATACCTGAACCCTATGAGAGCCCCAAAACCTCGGGATTAAAGTTCGTGATATCCCAAGGCAACCAACAATTTGATATCGACTTGAAATCCGAATATCAAATGCCTTAAACTTCCCAACCCTTGCGGTAGGCCCTGCGCAGTTGTTATATAAAAAACTATGTGATATCCTTGGCTTTAATTTCCAAGACTTCGCCAACCTTGATGACTATTAAAGCTTCATGAACAGAAGGCAATAAGGGAATAACTCCGCCAAGCGATTGCTGGTGGCTATCGGAACAACTACTGCTATCCCTGCTGTTGCCAAATTTCTTTGATAGCGCAAGTTTTGGTCAACTGTAATGAACAATTCAAATTTTGCGACAATCATTAGTTCCAATAATTCGCCATTTCTCCTGCCTGACCATCCCATTTCGGGAACCGTATGAATATCGTGACCTGTAAAGCCAAGGCGCAAACGGCGGGGAACACACTCATCAAACAAGATTCGCATGATCGACCAGCTTTTCCTGTGCAATTCTTAATACTGCAACTGCTTGGTGCCGTGTAACAGTGGGAAAGTCATCAAGGAAATCAAGCAGGGAATCTCCTGCTTGCAAATAATCAAGAAGGGTGTGAACTGGAACCCGAGTGCCAACAAAAACCAATGTTCCCCCGAGGATCTCAGGGTCACTATGGATCACATTTAAATTACTATCAGCCATTGGTTTCTTTCCTTCTTGCGTGCATTATAACATACCAACAAGGAATATTAAACTCACATCAGGAGCAGAAAAAATCGGCCTAAAATAGTTTGCTTAAACTTCCCAACCCTTGCGGTAGGCCCTGCGTAGTAAACCCTGCGCCTTGGAATTACCCTTGCAAGTCATGTTGGCGGAATCCCATTCGAAGCCCCCGGTTCGGTAGGCGACATTCGCCAACAGCACGGTTTCTGTCATCGGGCCGGAATAATCGAAGTTGCAAGTCGCAGGCTTGCCACCCCTGCATGCATCAAACCATTCCTTATGAAACCCGGGGGAATCAGGAATAGTCTTGGGCGCCTTCACATCTTTAAACTTATCTTCAGGCAAAAGCTTCCAATTACCAAAACCACAAAGCAACATCCCCTTAGTGCCTATGAAAAGATTGTTGTAACTGCCCGCTTTCAGATCATGCTTCGCAAGAATCTCGGGGCCATTCTTGGCATGATACCAATGCAGCGTAACTGCTTCACGATCGCCCTGCTTGGGGAATTCAAACTTGGAAGCCAGAGCCTTAGGGGTAAGTAATTCATGCACTGGTGGGCCTGAAGCTTCAACCTTTGTTGGGTAACGCAGATCCAATGCCCAGAATGGAATATCTAAAATGTGACAGCCCCAGTTGCCTGTTTCGCCTGTGCCAAACTGCCACCAGAAGCGCCAGCCGTATGGGCAGATGGTTGGTTGATAATCGAAATCTGCATTGGGCCCAAGCCAAAGATCCCAATTCACATTTGCAGGAACCTTAGGTTTTTCGGTTGGGATATTAGGCATACCACGATCGCCACCCACCCAAGAATGAACTTCGGTGATGGTGCCAATAGTCCCGGCCTTGATAATTTCGACACCAGCACGCAGGCCCGCAAGGGTATGCCTTTGTGCTCCCAACTGGGTAGCAAGTTTCTTTTCCTGCGCAAGCTTGGTCAGAGTTCGCACTTCCCAAACATCATGTGCCAGGGGTTTTTCGAGGTAGACATGTTTGCCCCGCTGCATGGCCCAAAGTGCTGGATGAAAATGGGTATGATCAGGGGTGCTGATTAACACACCATCGATTTGCTTTTCCATCTCATCGAACATTTTTCGGAAGTCTGAATACTTCTTTGCTTTGGGATTCTTAGTGAAGCCATCCCCCGCACGGGTTTCATCCACATCACAAAGTGCGACTACATTTTCCTTGGATGCACCACCCAGATTCGACTTGCCCTGCCCGCCTATTCCAATCACTGCAAGATTTAATTTTTCATTCGGGCCAACGGCTTTGGCGATGGATGGAGCAGTGCCCAACCAATAACCTGCGCCAGCCAAGACCGCGCCTTGCATTGCAACTCTACGATTCATCTTGTGCATCATCAAACTCCTAAAAGATAATTTCCCTAAGCTAGCAACTTCTTAAAGCACAGAGAAGGCTTTTCAGCTTAAAAGTTGAAACTAGCGCACAAACCAATGGATGGGTGGGCCATCAAGCCGCTTGGAAGTCATGCGCAGAAACTCTGCAAACCCAACCTCTGACTGCGCTTGCAATTCAAGCGTTGCAGCCCCTGCACGAAGCGCTTGATTCAATTGATTCCCAAGGCCAAAACCCTCTATTTGCTTAAGCATGGCTCCTACATTGGGGTCATTTCTAATCTGGGCCTCCGCCTGAGGGCGGGCCTGGTTGGCATCAGCGCTAAGCTTTGAATTCCAAACTGGAATCCAGTTGCCATTGGGCAGCTTTGTTAAAATCGTATCTTCCACACTCATTTTCCCAGCATTCAATTCAGGAACCACCCGGGTCACCCGCAAGGCAATCACTTTTTTATCGTTCCCTATTTTAGCTGCCTGCTCAGCCCACGAAACTTGTTTGGCCTGATTTTGAACCAACCCAAATTCTTTCATCGCATCACCCAGAATCGATTGTGCAGCGCCCTGAAATATTCCCCCAAAATCATTCCCCTTGGCATCACCCTTATCAACCAGGAAACCCCCGGTGCCTTGAAGATGAATCCCCTCCTGACTCTTGTAAGCAAACAATGCTTTCCTAACGCTCCAATCAAGTTCATCCTCGATCCGCATCGGGGGCAACCTATCTGCAAGATAGATTTTCTCCTTCTGCCAATCGATTTTCGATGTCAACAATTCTTGGGAAAGCTCACCCGCAGTCTTGTTCTCTACATCGTCAAGTCGTTCCTGCCATGCGACCATCAGCAATTGTTTTACCATGGGCTGCACGGGGGAATATTTTTTGACATCAGCGGGTTTGATTTCAAAAAGATAGAGCTGCTGGTTTTGTGGGTTCTTTTCCTCCAAGATTTTCTGTTCATCCTGCAAGGAGTTAATCCAAGCCTTTGACTTATTCGCTTTTTCAGATTCGTCAATCCAAAGCTTCATGCGTTTGGAAAGGTCTTGTTGATTAGCAATTGAAGTTTCTTTTTCGTTGCTGATAAAAGATTCGAACTGATCAGGCAACGCTTTTTTCAGCCAAGATCGTTGCACAGCAAAAACCAGATTGCCTGATTTTGTCTTCCCAAGGCTTAAGCCTTTAAGCTCTGTGCCTTTTTTCAATACGACAACTTCAACGGGGGTTACCTTGCTAACTGCAGCAGGTTTTTTTTGCTGTTGCGCAACTGCTGATTCCGAACTCATCAGCAAAATCAGAATTAGAAGTTGAAGTGCTCTCATGCTTTTGATTTTCCCACTTCCCTAAGATCATTTCCAGTTCAAACACTAAGCATTTGTCGGCTGGAATTAAGATAAAACACTTTCCACTGTCTTGCATGCGCAAAGTAAACAAATAACTTTTGCAAATAATCACCCTTGCCGGAGGATCAGATTGTAATCAGCATGGGACCCAATCCAAAACCAAACCAGTCCGTCCTCTGCTTTTACTGCAAGGGCGCGAAACCCAAGCCCTACTCTTACAGACCAAAGGCACCCAATCCGCTTTAAGTGTAAAGAGGGGTGCCTAGAATCCACCCGGAGCAATTCATAGTTGGCATCGGCAAGGCGTTGTACATGCTGGGGTAATTTATGATAACAATCCCAAAAATCAGATGTGGTGTGGTTCACAAGGGTCGCGTCAAACCAGCACGATGTTCCGCTAAAGCGCGTTCAGACAAGTTTGTAAGCTTCCCAGCTTTCTCGTCCTTTTCGATTTGAGCATCCCAATCTGATTCGGCCCGTTCATTCAACCATGCTCGGATTTGTGCTACTTGTTCTGGTGGAAGTTCAGCGATGGCACTAGTTATAGCTTCAATAGTATTCATGAATCCCCTTTGCTTTCCTTCGCAGAATTAACACCTAAAGTATATCAGAGTCAAGCGCCATTCAATAACCCTACCGGCGAATTCACACTTATATAGTACCAACTTCCGTTGAAGCTTTATTTCTTCTTCTGGGAAATGGGCAGATGGCAGATGCCATCTTTACAGGGCACAAGATTGAAACGATTTCGTGCAACCCAAAGATAAATCTTCTGGCCCAGCCAAGGGATGCCCGGGATATACATAAAAGGAGCCATCAACAATAGTAATGGTATGTGCCAAGAAATATACCTAAACGCTTTGAACCCGTGCAGGGACTTTTTAAGGTCTGAGGTTACGAGGTGCATCTCTTCCAATAATCGGGAAGGAACTAGCGGGGGATCCATGGAAGGGATGTTTGCAGCATCGCGTGCGTCTTTAAAATCCACTGCTTTAAACCAGTCCAACCTTTTTAGCCAAGCTACGCTAACCTGACATAATGGGCATAACCCATCGAATAGAACCAGCGGTTTAAGTATTGCATTCATAAGTAACACCCTTTAAGAATAACTTCCTTATTAATATTGTAGCGTTAATTGCCACATTTGTTGTAAATTGTGAACAGGTATGGGATTTTAGGCGAGCGTTATTGCCTGCCCGACCAATACTTTGATTACCACCGAACCATTGAAGAGATTATGGCTGCATTTAAAAACCTCCTGGCATTCGATTATGGCGCAGAAAGCGGCAGAGCTATCATTGGCACTTTTGATGGCAATATGATCACCCTGGATGTGGTGCATCGCTTTCCCAACCGGCCGGTTAAAGCTCTGGGCAACTTCCATTGGGATGCACTAGATCTTTACCGCGAAATGCTCGAGGGCATTCGTATCGCAGCCTCGCAAGCCTCTCATATCGATGGTATCGGGGTCGATACCTGGGGCGTCGATTTCGCATTGTTAGCAAAAGATGGCACCCTTCTTGGCAATCCCAGACATTACCGCGATCAACACACCGAAAACATCCTCGAACTAGCCTTCCAGAAAATGCCCAAGGAAGTTCTCTATCAACATACCGGCATCCAGTTCATGCGCTTTAATTCGCTCTTCCAACTGCTCGCATTGCAACGCGATCACTCGAGCATTCTTGAATCCGCAAAGCATCTTCTTTTCATGCCTGACTTGTTTAACTACTTTCTTACGGGCATCAAGGTAAACGAATATTCAGATGCATCGACAAGTCAGATGATCGATCCGAACAAGCGGGCTTATTCTTCCGAAGTTTTAAAAGCGTTTGGCATTGCGCCCGAACTTCTGGGCACGCTAGTTCAGCCCGGCACCGTGCTTGGGCCACTACGCCAGCAAATCCTGCAGGAAACGGGAATCAACGCTGCCCCCGTCATTGCCCCCGCAACGCATGATACCGCCTCTGCGGTTGCTGCGGTTCCTGCGGGTAAATCATCTTGGGCTTATATTAGTTCGGGAACCTGGTCGCTAATGGGGATAGAAACCCTTAAGCCTCAGGTGACTGAAAAAGCCCTTGCCTTTAATTTCACCAATGAAGGAGGCGTAAAGGGAACTACTAGGGTTCTAAAAAACATCATGGGCCTTTGGCTGGTGCAGGAGTGCAGAAGATCATGGATTCGATCTGGAAAAGAGTATGGCTACGAAGAACTTACACGCCTCGCAGCAGAAGCAACCCCATTTGAGTCGCTGATCTACCCGGATGATGACAGCTTTATCGTGCCCTTGGATATGCCCAAAGCCATCGCTGCGTTTTGCAACAAAACAGGGCAAAAATCTCCTACCTCGCCCGGAGCATTTGTACGCTGTGCTTTGGAAAGCTTGGCGGTACGATACCGCTGGGTGATGGAAAGGCTAGAAGATTTATCAGGCGAGAAAATCGAAACCATTCATGTTGTAGGTGGTGGCTGCCAGAATGCCCTGCTCTGCCAATTTACGGCTGATGCCTGCAATCGCACGGTGGTAGCTGGCCCTTCGGAAGCTACCGCAGTGGGCAATGTATTGATGCAAGCCATGGGGCTTGGGCTGCTAGGGTCACTTGAAGAAGCTCGCGAAGTGGTCAAGCGATCTTTCCCAATGCAAACTTTTACCCCGAAGAATCCGGATCGTTGGCAGGAGCCTTACGCTCGCATGCTTAAATTCATGGCATAATTCCATGATCGGTTTTTAATGGTGTAAGATAGCCTTGTAGATTTATTGTTTGTACGCAGTTTCCTAGAGGGTTGCGATTTATGCCTTTTGTTACCAAATGTTCAAGTTGTGGCAACAAGTTTACTGTTCACGAACGATCTATTGGTTCTAGCATGGATTGTACCGCATGTAATAAAACCTTCCGCATACTTCCCGATGCATCCTCCAACCCAGCACCTGAAACCTATACCTTCAAGGAACCCGAACCCAAAAAACAGGAAAAAGAAGAAAAAAAAGAGGTTACTAGAACTATAAAAAAAACCGTAGAATCAAGCATTGATGTGGAATACAACCCGCCTTCCAAGTCTCGTGCCTCTAGCATTGATGTGGAATACAACCCCCAACCTAGATCTCGTTCTACTAGCATTGATGTTGAATACACACCAGAAGCAAAGCCCCGTTATTCCGAACGCAAACGCGATTGGTTTTCTGGCGAAGGCACCGCACTCGATAATTTCCTTGGGCTGGTTGCAGTCTTTTTAAGCTGCATTTCATTGCTTGCGGCTTCTTTCCCCGTGATCGATTATCTGGTGATTCCCTTAGGCCTTGCTGGAATAGGCTTGGCGATTTACTCAACTTTAATGGAAGGCAGCATCGCAAAGCGTTTCACCTTCCCTGCAATCGCATTACTCATCAGCATGCCCACGGTAATTATCATCATCAAATCTCCCGATTGGTTTCGTGAATATAGAGAAAAGCCCAAAGCTATTTCAATCAAAGACAGATTCGTTTTGGTTTCACCAGGGGAGCGACCCTTCCTGCCTGAAAAACCTGATCAACCAGTTAATTCATCTCAGTATGGTATTCAACGAAACGATATTCGGGCGGTAATTAGCGAAGTCCGATATCGCAAAATTGAGTACACCCAGAACAAAATCAAGAAGTTCACGAAAGATGCAAAAATCACTGTTTTAATC
This sequence comes from Gemmataceae bacterium, assembly GCA_044337875.1. Lineage (GTDB taxonomy): Bacteria > Planctomycetota > Planctomycetia > Gemmatales > Gemmataceae > UBA969. The sequence goes on along the minus strand of JBIIMS010000003.1, from coordinate 157,804 downwards.
AAAGTGTTTAACGCAGGTTACGAAAAGCCCTTTGACTTTTCCAACTGGCAATCCTATGGCAATGGCGTAAAGCTTTACGAGGCAGATGGTTCTGAATTACCCGCCTGGAACCCTCCTGTAAATGCTGGAGCAATCGTATTTGCACCACCACTCAAGACGGTATTTGCAGGAAAAATGATTGAAGAAACATTAACTTTTGATGCGCCCAAGACCAAGTTTGAAGAATTAAGGCTCATGCTTCCCGCAAAGGCTTTTGGGGAAGAACCCACTCTGGATAAGGAAGGGCAGGAACAAGAAGGTAAAATTATCATGATAATACCTTTCAAAATGATCACGCCTTAAACTTGCATGGTATAATCAAGCATACCTTTCTGTCAGGAATACTCGCAATGTTGATTAAGATTAAAAACCAAACGCAAAAGTCCGCTTTTACCCTAATTGAATTATTAGTGGTTATGAGCATTATTTCGATTTTGATGGGCCTGATGCTGCCCGCAGTTCAGAAAGCCCGAGGCGCGGTTAATCGCATCTCTTGCGCCAATAGCCTCAAACAAGTTGGCTTATCCATGTGGCTTTACCACAGCACCTTCGATACCCTGCCCGCAACCAGAGTCAGCGATCAGGGCGCAAGTTGGGCCGTGCTTATCCTTCCCAACCTCGAACAAGAAAACCTTTATCGCAAGTGGGACACCTCCAAAACCTATTACCAGCAAAGCCAGATTGCCCGCGAAACCGGCGTCAAGGTGATGTTCTGCCCCGAAAGACGATCACCCGCCATTGCTGGCGTTAGCATTGAAGGCGATGTTGATACCATCTCCAAAGGCCAGCATGTTCCAGGGGCCCTTAGCGATTTCGCAGTCAACATGGGCACCGAATCCAAAGCTGCTAGCGTAGGCGCTGCAACATTCTTTAACAACGATGGCGCTTTCCCCTCTTCAAGCGGTAGGGGTTATAACTTCAACATGATTCGCGATGGCCTTTCCAACACCCTAATGGCAGGCGAAAAACATGTCCCTGTTTCTAAATGGGGTGTCGGTGCATATGACTCCTCCATTTACAATGGCGATATCTATCTTTCCATCTCTAGAGTTTCCAGCCCACAACATAGGATCTCAACCACCGTTGATGACCTCGATTGGCGCTTTGGTAGCTATCATTTTGGTATCATTCAGTTCGCTTTTTGTGATGGAGGCGTTCGAAGCGTCGCTGCAAACATTTCCGAAGAAACTTTTCGCAGGCTTGCAAGCCGTAATGATGGCGAAGTCCTATCCGATTACTAGCCCCCTCTTCTTTTATGCCATTAACACACCCCCAAGCGTTAAATCCAACAAGTTCAACTCTTTAGGTAAAATCAATAAACCATAGAATCATTGATTCTTAATTTATTTGAGCTTATACTTAATCTAGATTGCTGGAGTCGAGTATTTTTAAGGGATTGCGCATTAGTAGCAGCTTTTACAAAGAACTGGAAAGCGCACTTAAGAAGGGCGCTGCTTGCTTTCAGTCTGAAGATCTTCATACCTTGGAGCCTTGCTTAGACTCCCATGGCAAGCTCATTGTTTGCGAAGGCAAAAGCTCTCGCATTTATCAAATGCGCGATAAATCCTCAAATAAAAAAATGGCCCTCAAATGCTATCACTGGAACGATCCAGTCCTGGAACTGCGCTACCAACATCTTGCAGATATCAAAAAAAACAACGATCTCTCCTTTATCGTTCCCTGCAAATTCATCCCCCAAGGCACCAACATCCACGGAGAAACCAATCCGGTTCTTCTCATGGATTGGATTGAAGGCGTGCCATTTAGAGAGTTCATCAATCGAGCTGCTGGGGTTCCTAGAATCCTTGACAAATTAGCTCGACTAATCCTGCGCATCGATAAAAAAATGTATCGAGCTGGACTCGCTCACTGCTGCATCGAACCCGACCACATCATGCTGGGCAGCAATGCTTCGGATGAACGAGGCGTTTTGATTCTCCTTGATTACGATAACATCTGGGTGCCCAGCCTCGCTCACCGAAATATTCTCGAAATTTCCAACCACGATTATCAACACCCGGGTAGGGTTAAGGAAGGCATTTACGGCCCCCTCGCAGATCGATTCCCATTGTTACTTCTCTATACTTCCCTGACTGCTATAAGGGTTATGGGGCCTAAATTCCTCAAAGAAAAAGCACCTGAACATGGGTTGCTCTTCTCTAAACGAGACCTCGAATTCCCCAACGATTCTCAAATCTTCAAAGAGCTTCTCGGACAGAAAGATCCTTTTCTTCGTGGCCTTATTTTAGAAATCCAAGATTCTCTTGCGAAACCCATGGCATGGATTCCAAGCCTCGAAGATTCCACCAATAAAATCAAGGAAGAAGCAGATAAAGGTTCCTTTGGATGGGCCGAAGTTCGCTTTGATGCCCAACCTGATTCCCCAACCGATGATAAAGAAGAGGTTTCTTTTGGGTTAAAAGAAACCATTGCTCAAATGGCTACCACCGCTGCAAATCGAATACTTCATGGCGACTTCGATGCAGGCATCCAACTCTACATTGATTGCTGCGAACGCGACCCAGGCAATCTTGCCTGCAGAAAAAAGCTTCGCGATGCCCAGATGAAAAAACATGACAATAAGCCTCCAGGTGGGTTCGGCTTAGGTCGATCCACAAAATCCAGAGTGCAAGGTTGGCTAAAATCCTCACAGTTTGCAAAAGCATTGGAAGCAGGCGAAGAAGGCCTCACAGACAACCCCTGGGATAGTGCTGCAATGCGTGTCATGGGCCGGGCTGCAGATGGCCTTGGGTTCACCGATACCGCAAGCTGGCTCTTCCAATCCGCTTTAAAAATCTCGCCCAATGATTTAGAAATACTCCAAGACCTTGCAGAGTTTCTTGAAAGACAACAAGATTTTCGCTCTGCCCGCATTCTCTGGGAAAAAATCCTCCGCCTTAATCCTTCCGATCAAGAAGCAAAAGATCGGGCCAAGGAACTTGGTGCTTCTGAAACCATGAAACGCATGACCGACAACAAGGATGTTGTTATAACCTCGGCACCCAAGGAAGTTACCGCACTCGCTGAAGAACAAAGAATTAGAACCTTAATTCAAGAAAAGCCCCACTGGGCACCCTACTACATCGATCTTACCAACCTCCTGAAAAAAGCTAACCGCCTCGAAGAAGCGGAACATATTTTGCGCATTGGCATCGTGCAATCCGAGGGTGATAAAAAGCTCCTCCTCGAAGTTGCACACCTCGAAAAAATTATTCTTGGCAAGCGTATCGATGAGCTCAAACATATCCTCTCTGTGGATAAAACTTGGACCTTTGCTAAAATTGCTGAAGATTGCCTTAAAACCGAACAACGCAGACGGGACTCCGAACTCCTCAAACTTCGCGTCGAAGCAGATCCTTCCAATATGGCTTCCAAACTTGAACTGGGACAAATGCTTGTCGAACTAGGCGAAATCGATGCAGCAATTTCCGAGCTCCAACAATCGCGAAAAGACCCCAGATATTCTTGGAAAGCACTGATCTCTTTAGGCAAGTGTTTTTCCCTCAAGGGAAATGCCACACTCGCCCGCAGAAATCTCGAGGACGCCTTGAAATCTCTTCCGCAAACCGAGGACGCCTCGCGTAAAGAAATCCTCTTCAGCCTGGCACTTAGCTATGCCTCTGAAAATGATTTCACTAAAGCTGTCGAAATTGGAAATGAAATCGCAAACATCGATTTTACTTACCAAGGCATTGGCAAACTTCTCGATGAATGGATGTTGCGCTCCAAACAAGGATAGTTCCATTTGTTTGCATCAGTAAAGGATGACTACAATTAAGTCATGAAGTGCTTTGGTATTATCATTGTGCTGGCCCTTGCTTGTGCTGGTTGTAAGCGAGATATGTCGATTGCAAATATTCCAAAGGGAGAACCCATGACCGATAAAATTAAAAAAACAGATGCCGAGTGGATGACCCTGCTAACCCCAGAGCAATTTAAAGTCGCACGCAAAAAAGGAACCGAACGCGCTTTCACAGGCGCTACCTGGGATAACAAAAAAGAAGGCGTTTACAATTGCGTCTGCTGCGATCTTCCGCTCTTTCCTTCCACCACCAAGTACGAATCAGGCACCGGTTGGCCAAGCTTCTGGCAACCCATCGTACAGGATAATGTCAGCTTGGAAACAGATCGTTCGTTTTTCAGCGTCCGCACCGAGGTGCTTTGTTCCAAATGCGATGCCCATCTGGGCCATGTTTTTGAAGATGGCCCAAAACCCACCGGCCTGCGCTATTGCATGAATTCCGCTGCAATGCGCTTCCAACCCGCTACGCCCAAACCCTGATGCTCAATCTTTCTTCTTAAGCTGGACTGGATTCGCCAAGATGCGAAATCCTTCCTGCTTCAACTTTTTCAGTTCCGAAATCTGCTGGGGGGTCAGCACTTCCAATGCTGCCCGGTTGGCTTTATCTTGAATCGCAGACATTTCCTTTTGGATTTCCGCAAGCTTCTTCTGCATCTCTTCCTTGTTCTGGCTCAGCTTCTTCTTTTGCTCTTCCGTCAGATTCAGTTTCTCAGAAAGATTGTTATATCCATACAAAAGCATCGGGGCGCTTTGCTGCCTTAACTCGATATCTTGAATTTTCGTTAGTTGTTCAGGTGTCAACAATGCATCGATTTCCTTGCGTGCAGCCTCGGTTAGTTTCTTCGATTCTGCAGCCCATTTGTCATACTCTTTTCGAATTTCTTCGGTCTTGGCTTTGCGCTCTGCCTCATTCAGCTTGGTCCAATCTACCTGAGGCTGCTGCTTCCAGGCATTCTGCTGAAACTTCTTGCCAATTTCCTTGAGCTTCCCTACTTGCTCTTCCGTAAGGTTCACTTCTTTTTGCACCTGCAAAGAACTAAGAATTTGATATACGGGAAGGTAAAGATAATCACCCATTGCAGCACCGGGCTGGCCTCCTTTTCCTCCGAGAATTTGGGCACTGACTGGGGCCTGATCTTGAGCCAGAGTAAACGAAACCATTCCCATGGCCATCACCAGGCAACTGCTGAGTGTGAATTTCTTAAAGTATTTTTGCATGGTCATAACAACTCTTTCACGATTAGGGGGATTAATAACCAGGCACCAATTAAATCGCACGAACTTGTCTTGAAGTTTCAGATGAAAACCTAACTCGAATTCACAAAAAAACAAATAGGGTAGCTTGGCAGGAGGGTAATAATGATTCAATGATATGATTTTCTCACTTGGTTAAATTTTAGTCAAGCGCCATATTCTGGTTGTTTTCCAGATGTTATTGTATAAATACCGCACCTTTTCGCTTTGAATCAGTCTGCTTCAACCCTTGATTCTTTTATGACCTTGATTGCGAAGCCCTGCACTTATAAAATTAATTTTATGCGGGATTGGTATATCGGTTGTGCCCAGCCTTCCCAAGGCTGTGAGAGGGGTCCGACTCCCCTATCCCGCTCTTTCACTTCTTACCTTTTAAATGAATTAAAATAATTTTCCTAGTGTTTTAGCACGGCTCCTTCTGGGCAAGGTTACTCCTGAATTTTCCCCAGAATGGCTAAAACCCGTTCCATCAGCTTCAACCCGCTTATATCCATCTTCGAGAAAGCGAACCACTTCTTGCCTAGGTCTTTAATTGATGCACCGAGATGATAGACGGTTTCGCCATCGAGAATAAGAAAACGATCGTGACTTTCAGAGAATTCTTGAATGGTTATGGGTGAGTACTGGGCGTTATGTTTAATGAGGTCCTGATTCAGGGCCTTGCTGATAATTTTTGTAAGGATCGTCGCACTGATGCCTTTCTTGCGTTTGGCAAGCTGTTGCAAGACGCTGTCATCCACAAAGTTGTCTATTAAGATAATGGACCTTTTCGCCTGGCGCAGCAAGTCGTTGATGAACACATAAGCATCGAAGATTTGGCCATCAAAAAAGATGCCTTGGGTAGCGTTCAAACTTTTGCTTTCCAGCGCATCGAACACCTTGTCAAAGCTGGCATCGGTCTTAATTTCTTGTGTGATCTGCCGTTTTTCCAGTATGTCCATGCGCTGGAACAAGCTACCTTTTGCAGCTAGAATCCGACGCATCCCGACAAAGGCACTGATAATATGAATGCTTGTTTGAATTGCAGTCTCGCTGTGCAAGACAGCAGAGAGCATAGCAACACCCGGTTCGGTAAAAGCATAAGGGAGGTATTTCCGGTGCTTTCCCCGGCCAGTTTCGAATTTTGTAACTTGTAGCCTTAAGTCAGCATTTGCGTTTAAGGTCACGAATTGTGACCTTAAAGAATCGTATTCATTCTGCGTTAGTTGAAAGCGGAACGAATCCGGAAACCTTTCAATATTGCGTTTTACTGCTTGGTTAAAGACTTTGGTTTCAACCCCGTAAAGCTCTGCAAGATCCTTGTCGAACATCACCTCCACCGTACGAATATTATGTATAAGGCTGCGCAGATTTTCCTCTCGGAGCACTATAGCCATGTTGTCCTTATTCGCCATTGCCAAATCCTTTCAAATTGGAACGGATTTGTAATTCTAGTTTGGCAGACACTGCGAATTGGCCTTGCAACTCCGCAACCAAATGCATCCACTTTTGTTATAGTCTTTTAAAAATGGGAACTAAGCTTCCAAATCGCTTTGCCTAGGTGCAACAACAAAAGTATCCAAGTTCGAAGTTAAACTGAACCTAAGGCGACGCACACCAAGGCAATATACCTCTAACAAGATTTTTAAGATAGGTTATAAATTTTTAAGAGCAAGAAAAAGTAATGGCATTCAGACCTGCCCCCTTTTGCCGTCATACGGTTTACGATGGTGTTTTTAATTTCCTAGGGTTGCACCCTAGGCTGATAGAACGGCCATTCATGGCCGAGGATCTTCCGGCCTAAGATTAAAGCTTGTTTCTCCCTTTTATCCCGCTTTACCTTTGGATTGATAAAATCCAAAGCATATAATTATCATCAGTAAACTGCGTTGATACTTAACTGGTTATCTCGGAACCATCCAGAAACATTACCCATACAGGCACTTTCATCATGTTTAAAAATCGGTCCCTAACTTTGCTTGCTACCAGCTTTTCTCTAATCGGCTTTTTACTTGGCTCAAACCAGACCCATGCGCAGGCAAAAATCCAAGAAGGCGAGATGGCCGGCTACCTCCTTGTCCCACACGAGAAAGTTCCCGAATCCTATAACGCTGGTTTCTCCATGTATGTTGCAGCATGGCCCCTGCTAAGCAAATACCCCGGAAACCGATTTCAAACCGGTCTGTTCGGCACATGGATGTTCGCACAATACCCCGAACCCAAACCCACCAAACTTTACTCCGATATCGAAGGCGGCCTAGGCTGGTGGAGAGATACACGGTTCGCAACCGAAACACCCAAGTTCATCATGGGCGGTGTTGCACTCAACTTTAATGAATGGGCTAACGGACCAGGCGCAGGCAAAGGCAGAGATTGGAGCAAGCCCAGTGGCAAATATGGCGTTGCCCAACTCAGCCCATGGTTGGTTTGGCCACCCGATGGCGTAAATTTAAAACAAGGCACTTGTGGCGAACTGCTTGGCTATGGATATCTTCCCTTGCCTTTAACTGATGTTAAACCAACCACTGCAGGAAAGAATGTGCCAACAGGCGATCAATCTTGGACGCTGTTTTTAAACTCAGGAAACTTCAAGGGGCCGGTAGCATTCTTCACCCCTTATTTCTGGTCACGGGCAACTGCGGAAAACACCGCATTGGCTGGCATGTTTTTAGATTCAAAACCATCAAGCCCGAACAAGGCAGTGCAGATGGAAACACAGTATGTGCCTAGTTATCAGGCGGTGGATTCCAAAGGAGAAACTTACGCACGAATTGCGCCCACCTCTTTCCCGAGGGATGCCAAGGGAGATTCCGCGGTGGTGCATCGTGTGACTGCATATAACAAAAGTGCGCTTTGGGATTCGGTGAAGGGTTGGTTTGCAGGTGGTGCAAGTACCAGTGGCACAATCGATCTTAAGGGTGCAAGCGTTCACACCTTCAAAAGTAATGGTGGATCAACCTGGAGGATCTATACGCCTAATACCCCCAAAGAGAAAAAGACCACCCTAGCGTGGAACTCATTTGCTAGCCCCGTGGCACTTGATGAACACACCTATGGATATCGTTGGAACCAGAAGATGGTAACCAAGACAGATTCGAAGAATGGCTCCGCATTAGTGACACTGCCTGAATATTTTCATCTGGTGAAGAGTGGAGATAAGAAGGCAGAGTGGGTTGTTGTGCAGGCGAAGGATGTACCTGAAGAAACAGGGTTAACGAAGATAGAATTCAAGCGGTCGAATGCCAAGCCTGCTGAGCCATACATCACGCCTGAAGAAGCGCAAAGTTCATGGAAGAAGCCCGGACCCGTCGCAGGGCCCTTTCAAGCACACCTAGGGGATGGCAGCGTGGTCACCTACCATTGGTATCGCTTTGCAGATCAACCTGCGATACTCAACGCAGATTTAACCGATAAAGAACGGGAAGCGATGCAATTGCGGGTTGAAAAACTTCACAAATCATGGACAAAAGAAAAAGAATATCTGCCTGCCCCCACCATTGGAAAACTGGCGGATCTTGACCCAGCTTTGGTGGTGACGCCACCCAAAGGTTTTGAAATTGGTTATGTTCCAATCGCAACAAAACAAGGACCGAAGGAATAGATCGGGTTTACTTAAAAATCGATTGTGGTTTGGATATTGTGAAGAGAATAAAAAAGGTTCTTTTGTGAGAAATTATCGGCACGGCTGACCCAACCGAGTGGACCCGATCAATTTTAGTCTACGCTCCAAAAAGGAGGGTTGCTGAACTTCCCGCTAGACTCAGCACACAAAAGAACCTGCGTTTATTAATAAGCCCTGTTAAGGCCCGCTGGTTTATTAGCACCAACTAAGAGACGCGTATATCTTTCTATACAATGATTGCAAGGGCAGTTTTTACAAAAACCGAGGAATTCCTCATGCCAAGTTTCCATTACGAAAGCATCATTGATCTTACCCACCCTATCAACTCAGCCATTCCCGTCTGGCCGGGCGATCCCAAAGTTTCCCTATTTCCGCTAAACCAACTGGACAAGGATGGCTTCAACCTAGGTGGTTTTTCCATGGGTGAGCACAGCGGTACCCATATCGGTGTGGCAGCACACTTTCATGATCAAGAAACCACCCTCGATAAACTTTTACCCGCTTCACTTTTCAAACCATGCGTGGTAATTGATGTCGCAAAAGAATGTGAAGCAAACCCCGATTTCGAATTAACCTTGGCCCATTTTCAGCAATGGGAAAAAGCCCATGGCAATGCTCCTGCGGGTTGCATTCTACTTTTACACACAGGCTGGAGTAGGCATTTTAAAAGTGAGAAGTATTTCGGCAAAGATGATTCCAATAGCTTGCACTTCCCCGGATTCAGCTTAGAGGCAACTCGGTTTCTACTCGTACACCGGAACATATCAGGATTGGGAATTGATACAGCAGGAATTGAGCCTGGCAAAGATTCCAACTTTAGCTGTAACAAGGTTTTGCTTCATGGGCAAAGAATCCACCTCGAGAATTTAACCAACCTTGATCAAGTGCCCGCAGTTGGGGCCCACTTGTTTATAGGCGCATTACCCATTGAAGGTGCGACAGGTTCGCCCGCCCGGGTGATCGCACTAGTGCCTTAATTAAACACCTTGGGCCAATGCTTCGCCTACCACCCTTCCCGATTGCAATGCTGTCTGAATTGATGCGATACCACCATAATCGCCACACTGATATAAACCTTTTCGAACTTGCATTGGCTTTGATGAAACATCCGAAAGGGGAAGTTCTTGAGCAGGCAAAGCGTTAATGATTTTATAAGTGCGAAGATGTTTCCATGCATCGACTTGGTCGCCGAACCATTGTTTCATTTGCTCGAGCACTTTTTGAATAAGCATTTCTTCTGAAGCTAAATCATGTTTTAACACCGAGCAGGAGATAAGTGCCTTACCCTCTGGGGCATAACTTTTACAAACATTAGTAGGCACACACATATTCATCACAGGGCCGGAAGATTCCGCATTCAGAAAAAGAATGGTAGCAGAAGTGGGCGCTTTAGAAGCCGCAAAATAGAGAGTGCTTACCGTCTTCATTTTTGGAGCTACAGGAACTTCTAATAATTTGCATGCCTGGGGCTGATCCACAGCGAGAACTATTTTAGGGGCAGTTAAAGTTTCGCCTGATGCAAGTATCACTTTGTTTTCGCTTAAAAAAGCAACTTTGGAATTAAGCCTAATTCTGGCAGGATCAAGCATGTTTGAAAGCTGGCGTGGAATCGCCTCCATGCCCTCTTCAGGTAGGCAGATATCGCCAAGCGCCATCATTCGAAAATTAAAATCAAAGGCTCTGCTGGAGGTTGAAAGTTCATTTTCAAGAAATATTCCAGAGTAAAGAGGTTTGAAGAATCGGTCGATGATGGCATCAGAAAACCCAAATGCCTTGAGTCTTTGCAGGGTTGTAACTTCTGGCTTTTGCAAAATTTTTTCAAGCGTTCCCAGCGTCAACTGAGTGCGCAGTATTCCCACCAGCAATTTATCTTTCAAGGAACCTATCGGAGAAAACAAACCCTTGGCTGCGGTGTATAGATCTCGAAATGGATCTGCAAGCCCGTGAAATTTATCCTGATAGCGAATCATTGCGCCTGGGAAAAAGCTTTTCAACTTAAGATTTGGATAAGAAAGAATTTGCTTCGCATCGGGATAAGCTGTTTGCAAAACTTGAAATCCACGATCAAGTTGAAATCCATCCACAACATCGGTTCGTATTCTGCCACCAACTTTTTCCGCACCATCTAACAACAAATAATGAATGCCGTGTTTTTGCAAAACATGGGCGCAACTTAAACCAGCAAGGCCAGCACCAATGATTACCACATCCGCATCAAAACTCATCAAAACCATCCATCGATTAATGTAAAAGAAAAATTCAGCCTCTGTATCAATGATAGTTGCACGGATGCAAAATCAAAATACACAGGCTGAATTATTATCTTGTTGCCGATTAATCAAGGCAATGTGCGCCATGGGTTATGGCTGCGCCCATTCGAAGCAGCGAGGCAATCATGATGGTTTCAGCGATTTCCTGTTCGGTAACGCCTGCGTGCTTGGCTTTTTCCTTGTGGATTTCCAGGCAATAAGTGCATTGGGTGGTCATTGCAACTGCGAGTGCGATAAGCTCCTTGTTCTTGACCGAGATCGCACCTTCCTGCATGACTTGCTTGCTGAATTGCCTGTAACTGGCATAAGCTTCAGGAACAAGTTGTGGCATTTTCTTAAGTTTATCTAGCTGCTTCATATCGTACATGGATCAAACTCCTTTTAGGGTTAGGTAAATTAGACAACATAAAAAGTTTATAGCGAACCAAGAAGGAGTCACAGTAAAAAATCTTAGATTCCCAGCGAGTGAGAAAGCATGAATATTTGAAGGACTTCAGATAGCGAAGTGAGTACGGAGGTTTCCCAGTCCCCTTTAAACCTTTAATCCCCTACCTTTTGACACTGATTTTCAAAACTTTTCTTTTTTTCTTTCAGGTTGGATTCCATAACTTCCCTGCTCCTGCGAATAATCTATATAGAAACATTGGCTCGCTTTTTAAGGAACAATCTCATGGTAAAACAAATTCTTAAGCCGTTACAAATCTTGGGTAGCCTAGCTGTGCTAGGTTTTTCAGCAGGTTGGGCGGATGCACAAATCGTATCTGCACCCGCAAATTTCAAGAGTGGCCCCGGTGCTGGAAGGCCCGCTTATTCTTACGCACCACCTACTGCACCCAATGCCTTCCAACAAGGCGGGTATAAAATTTCTTCCATTACTCCCGGATTGGCAGCAGATCGATACGGGTTCAAAAATGGGGATGTCATTATTCAAGTGAATGGAAAACCATTCAGAACAGAAGACGACTTTAACGGGTTACTACGCCAAAGCAGTTTTGGATCCAAGATTACTTATTTCGAAGCAGGATCGGGAATTGTAAAAATGCGCGAAGTCAAACATGTATTTGCAAGGCTTGGCATTTCAGGGCAGATTGTGCCATTGAATGCACCAACTGCAATGCCTGCTGCTTTTCCAGCGGGAGCTTTGCCACCAGGAGCTTTACCGCCAGGGCCGATTGGGTTGCCACCGGGCGCGATCATTCCGCCACAAAACAATTCGTCAGGGCCAATATTGCCGGGAGTCTAACCATTTAGATTTCAAGGTTAAAAATTAATTTGGCTAAGCCAAGTATCGATGGCTTGCCAAACTTCCGCCTTGCAGTCGTCCTGCAATAAAACATGCCTGCCCTCGGGGATTTCGACATAGGTTAAAAGATCTGTTGGAGCTGAATCTGCAAATTGTCGAGATCCCAGATGGGAAGTAACTTTGTCGCCTGTGCCATGCACCAACAACGTAGGCGTTTGCAAAACTTGGGGGTTTTTCAAAAGCCTTTGAGCAGCTTTAGAGCATTGCAAATAAAGCCCGACAGAAACTTTGCGATGAATAAGAGTATCGCTCTTAAAAGACTCGATGAAATCGCGGTCACGCGAAAGATCTTCATAATTCAACTTGTTATCAAACGCAATCGATGAAGCAATCATGTTCATCAATGCAGCAGAATTCTCGAGCCACCAAGGCAACTTAAACGGAAGTGAAAGCCAGGGCGCAAGGGCGATACAGGCATGAATGCTTTGAGGGTAGTTCATGGAATAAGCCAGGGCTAGTTGGCCGCCAAGGCTATTGCCCAAAAGCACGATCGGAATATCCGGGTGCATCTTTTCAAGCTCGCCTTGAAAAAGGCGAAGGTCATCAATCAAGGTTTCGTAGGAAGAAGCATGCCCTCTGGGGCCCTCTGATTTTCCGCAACCCCGCCTATCAAAACCATAAACAGCGAACCCTTTGTTTTCAAGTTTGCTCGCGATGTGTTCATATCTTCCAGAATGGTCTGCCAATCCGTGCACACACCAAATAATGCACTTGATAGGGCATTCAGGTTGCCAACCCTGCCAATAAAGGCGCAACCTGTCCTTACCCAGAAAATTACCTTCAAAATGATACATCTAGCTTTTAACCTTCTTCTTCCCTTTATCATTGGCCGATAAAAAATCTTCACTGATAATGATACCATCTGCAATTGCAGAGATGCAAAATAACATGGTTATCAGGAGCATTAGCATGAAATCCACCACGGAACATCTTACTTTTAATCTCCCCGAAAGAATGGCTTTTTTAAATATAACCACTCAGGTTGAAGATATCGTCAAAAAAAGCGGCATAAAGGAAGGACTTATGCTTTGTAACGCCATGCATATCACCGCCTCGGTTTTCATTAATGACGATGAACAGGGCTTGCACCACGATTACAAAAAATGGCTGGAAGCTTTGGCTCCTTTCAATCCTTCAGCGCAAATCTACCACCACAACCGCACGGGCGAAGACAATGCAGATGCCCATATGAAAAGGCAGATCATGGGCCGCGAGGTGGTGGTTGCAATCACTCAAGGCAAGTTAGATTTCGGCCCTTGGGAACAAATCTTTTATGGGGAGTTCGATGGCAAAAGGCCCAAACGCGTACTCGTAAAAGTTTTAGGGGAATAACTGTTTTGCTATGCCCCAATCCTTGTGAAGTCTGCTTCATCATGCTAACTTGAATTAAATGAGTTTCAAAAAAACCACTCCTTGAAGGGTGATTGATGGGGACCAATAATCCTGCTCAAATTATCCATGTTGATATGGATGCTTTTTTTGCATCTGTCGAGCAATTAGATAATCCTGCATTACGCGGCCTGCCTGTTATTGTTGGTGGCAAACCGGGAGGCAGAGGCGTTGTTAGTGCAGCTTCTTACGAGGCAAGGGTCTTTGGCGTACATAGTGCGATGCCTTTAAAAACTGCCCTTAGGCTTTGCCCACAGGGAATCTTTCTTCCTGTACGATTTGCAAGGTATGGCGAGATCAGCAAGCATATCAGAGAAATATTTCACCGCTATACACCCATGGTGGAGCCCTTAAGCAGTGACGAAGCGTTTCTGGATGTAAAAGGAAGCGAAGGACTCTTTGGTTCTGCTGAAACCATTGGTCGAACAATCAAAGACGAAATATTAAAAGAAACCGGGCTAAAAGCTTCGGTAGGAGTGGCACCAAATAAATTTCTAGCAAAGCTTGCAAGTGACCTAAAAAAACCTGATGGATTTGTTGTAATCACCCCGGATAAGATTCGTGAAATTTTGGATCCACTACCCGTGGGCAGGCTATGGGGGGTGGGTAAAAAAGCGGAGCTAAGGCTTCATGCGTTGGGTTATAAAACCATTGGTCAAATAGCTACAGCAAATCCAAAAGCGTTGGAAATGGCTTTTGGGCCTTCTGCGATTCATTTGTGGGAGTTGGCGCAAGGCATCGATTCCAGAGTAGTTACACCCGATCGATTGGCAAAATCATTAAGTGCTGATGTCACTTTTTCAGAAGATGTAGAAGATAAAGAAGTGTTGGAGGAAAAACTGTTGGAATTGGTTGAACATTTGGGTGCTAGACTTCGAAAAAAAGAGATCAAAGCAGCAGTGATAGAGGTAAAGCTTCGATCTTCCGATTTTGAAACCCGAAGCGTTTCGAAAACCCTGCTCGAACCCATGAATGAAACCATGCTTTTATGGTCTGAAGCAAAAGCACTTTTAAAAAAATTACTGCAATTTGATCTATTGCCCGCTAGGCTAATAAGCGTTGGTGCGGTACGATTAGTTCGCCCCGGAGAGATCCAAGGGGGGCTTTTTGACACAAAAATAATCCAAAAGTATGGAGAAATAGATCGTACTTTGGATGCAATCAAGGCAAAATTCGGGGTTGAAGCCATCGGAAGGGGCGTTTTTCTCACTTCTAATGACAAAAAAACCAAGAAAGAGCAAAAGGAACACTAGTACCCCTTGTTTTAGAAGGTATTTTTACCTAAATTTTTCATTAGCCAGTACTTACATAAGGCGACGTAGCTCAGCGGTTAGAGCAGGGTCTTCATAAGGCCAAGGTCGCTGGTTCAATTCCAGCCGTCGCTACTTTTTTTCCATTTCTAATCTTTCCTACAAATCTTGTAGGATCTTAATCTTCCCTTAAGATTCCGTTTGTTATGTTGTGCGTTTGACAACTCTTTCCGTATTGATCCAACGAGAAAAATGATGGCAACCAATCGAATTTTACTTTCCCTGATAACCTTGATGCTTCCATTGGTAATTGCAAACAGCAGCAATGCGCAAAACTGGCCCCAATTCCGTGGGCCAGGCGGCAATGCTTTTAGTTCAGATATGAATATTCCATCCTCATGGGACGATTCCAAAAATATGCTTTGGAAATGCGACCTGCCTGGAAAGGGGGCATCGAGCCCCATCGTTTGGAAAAACAATATTTTCATCACCTGTTTTACGAACTCTGCATCAGGCATCGAACGATCTCTGGTTTGCATCGATAAAAATTCGGGCAAGGTTTTGTGGAAGTCTTCTGTAAAAACCGATGTGCAGGACGACCCCTACTCGGGCTACCTGACCCAGCATGGTTACGCAAGCAGCACCCCTGCAACCGATGGCGAATCAATATTTGTCTTCTTTGGCAAAGCAGGCGTGATTGCATTTGATTTTTCAGGAAAGGAACTCTGGAGAACTAGCGTTGGGATACAATCCGGAAACCGCAAGTGGGGCTCTGCATCAAGCGTCATACTGCATAAGGATTTGGTGATTGTGAATGCCTCTGAAGAAAGCAGAGCGATTATGGGCCTCAACAAAAAAACTGGTGCAGAGGTTTGGAAAGCTCCGGGAGATAAACTTGAACTTTCTTACACCACTCCGTTTATTTTTAACCCCTCTCCTGAAAAACAACTCATCATCGTTCCGGTGCCCAACGAAATCTGGGCCATCAACCCTGAAAACGGGAAACTGGCATGGTTCGCAGAAACATCACTCAATGGCAATATATCACCCACCATTGCAGCCAAGGATAACCTCCTTTTTTGCTTTGGCGGATTCCCCCAGACTAAAGCAGTTGCTCTGAAAGCAGAGGGCAAAGGGGATCTATCAAAGAACATCGTCTGGACCAGCCCTGATTCTTCCTATGTGCCCTCCCCCGTCGTTAAGGGTGAGCATTTGTATTGGATCAATGATCGAGGGCTGGCTTATTGTGCTGAAGCTGCAACGGGTAAAATCATGTACAAAGAGCGTCTACCTTTAAAATCTTCAGGTGGAGCTGCCCGCCCTGTTTATGCTTCGATGATTTTAGTTCACGACAAATTGATCGCAGTTACCAGACAGGAAGGCACCTTCGTTGTTGATGCAAGCCCCACCTTTAAACTTATCTCCCATAATAAAATCGCGGATGAAAGTGATTTCAATGCCTCTCCTGCAATTAGCGAGGGGAAACTTTTTCTCCGTTCCGACAAATGCCTGTATTGCATTGGTAACCCGCAGTAGATTCTTTAGTAGATTCTTTTCAACTTAAAGTTGAAAAATCAAATTTGCACCACGATCGTTTGGCTGTATCCTATTGGCATAACCCACCAAGAGGACTTCCCATGAATTATTCCCTAGCTTCTTTCTGCACTTTACTTCTTTCAACCTCCATCACCTTCGCCCAAGCGCCCGATCTTATTCTCCATAACGCCAAGATCGTTACCGTAGATGAAAAATTCACCATCGTTCAAGCCATGGCAATCAAAGATGGAAAAATTCTGAAGACAGGCAGCAACGAAGAAGTGCTGAAAACCAAAGGTGCAACCACCATTGTAAAAGATGTCGCAGGCAAAACGGTTCTACCGGGCCTTATCGATTCTCATGTTCATCCTGCGGGCGCAGCAATGCACGAATTCGACCACCCCATTCCGCCATTTGAAACCATCCAGGATGTTCTTGATTACATTAAAGCCCGCGCCAAGGTTCTTCCCAAAGGGGAATGGATAGTTTTAAGACAGGTCTTTATCACCCGGCTTAAGGAACAGCGCTACCCAACCAAAGCTGAAATGGATGCAGCAGCGCCTTTGCATCCGGTGCTTTATTCAACTGGGCCAGATGCCTCGCTTAATTCTCTTGCGCTTAAGTTAAGCAAGATCGACAAGGATTTTAAAGTGAATGATGGTGGCGCAGGGCAGGTTGAAAAAGATATAAAGACAGGCGAACCCACAGGCATTTTGCGTAACTGCACCCGATTTGTTAAAACCTCGCAACCTTCACAAAGGCAACCTACCGAAGCCGATAATATTGAACGCTTGCACCTTCTTCTTAAAGATTACAACAGCGTGGGATTAACCGGCATCATTGATCGCGGTGCAGGAACTTCCTCGCTTGAAAGATTTAAAAAACTCAAGGATGCAGACAAACTCACCGTCCGCCTAGCAGCCTCATACTCAATGGGTACAGGAAGCCCATTGGAAACCCTTGAAAAAGATATCGCAAAGCTTGCAACTCATCCGATGCGTGCGCCCGACAACATGATTCGCATCATTGGCATAAAGATATTTCTGGATGGTGGCATGCTGACGGGCAGCGCTTATATGCAAAAGCCTTGGGGCCTCAGCAAGATTTATTCCATCGATGACCCGACCTACCGGGGCCTACTTTTTCTCTCGCGTGACAAGCTTCTGGGTATGGCTCATGCCACCGTAAAAAATGGCATGCAATTTACCGCCCACACCGTTGGCGATGGTGCAGTAGAAACTTTGTTGGGTGTTTACGAAGAAATTAACCGCACCACTCCAGTACGAAGCACACGCCCTTGCATCACCCATTCCAATTTCATGTTCAAAGATGCTGTCGAAAAAATGCCAAAAATCGGTATCGTTGCAGATATCCAACCAGCTTGGCTTTACCTCGATAGTCACACTTTGGTTTCGCAGTTTGGAGTCGAACGACTCGAGTACTTCCAACCGTTGCAAAGTATTTTTAAAGCGGGCGGCATAGTAGGTGGCGGCTCGGATCATATGCAGCGAATTGATTCCATGAACTCGGTCAACCCTTACAATCCCTTTCTGGGTATGAGCGTTGCAATCAATCGCAAAGGCAAATATTACCCCCAGAAACTTCGACCCGAACAAGCATTAACCCGTGAGCAGGCGATTCGTTTCTACACTATGAACAATGCGTACCTCATGTTTTTGGAAAAGGAAACAGGATCTCTTGAAGTTGGTAAACAAGGCGATTTTATTGTTCTAGATCGCGATATTCTTACCTGCGAGGAAGATGCGATTGCCCAAACCAAATGCCTTGCGACGTATCTTTCAGGCAAGCAAGTGCATGGCGTAAAATAAAACATCGTTCCAGGAATCAAACTCCGGGAACGATGCTTGTGTTATTAATCTTTAGTTGAATCGATTACATATGGGCGATCAGGGCAGTGCCAAATTCGCTGCACTTGATTTCTTTGCCACCTTCCATCTGGCGTGCAAAATCGTAAGTCACTTGCTTTGCGCCAATGGCTCCGTCCATGCCCTTGATGATCAAATCTGCGGCTTCTGTCCAACCCATATAGCGAAGCATCATCTCGCCTGAAAGAACGACAGAACCAGGGTTTACCCGATCCAAGTCTGCATACTTAGGGGCAGTGCCATGGGTTGCTTCAAAAATTGCATGACCGCTCAGGTAGTTGATGTTACCACCGGGGGCGATACCAATGCCGCCCACTTGCGCAGCAAGTGCATCGGAAAGATAATCCCCATTAAGGTTCAAGGTTGCGATGACATCAAATTCTTCAGGGCGGGTTAATACTTGTTGCAACGTGATATCAGCAATTGCATCCTTGATAAGAATCTTACCTGATGCCAAAGCTGCTTTTTGCTCTTGGTTCGCTGCATCTTCGCCTTTGGCTTTCTTGGTGCGTTCCCATTGTTCCCAAGTATAAGTCTGGGCGCCAAACTCTTTTTCTGCGAGCTCATAGCCCCAAATACGGAATGCACCTTCGGTGTACTTCATAATGTTGCCCTTATGAACCAAGGTAACGCTCTTGCGCTTGTTGGTAATCGCATATTCAATTGCTGAGCGGATAAGGCGTTGACTGCCATCGCGGGAAACAGGCTTGATGCCAATCCCGGTGCTTTCTGGGAAGCGGATCTTCGAAAACTCTTTGGGGAAGTTTTCTTTGAACAGTTTGATGAACTTATTATTGGCCTCGGTGCCTTGTTCAAATTCAATCCCAGCATAGATGTCTTCGGTGTTTTCACGGAAGATCACCATTTCAACTTTTTCGGGATGCTTAACGGGGGAAGGTACACCTTTGAACCAACGCACCGGCCTTAAGCAGACATAAAGATCAAGCATTTGGCGTAAAGCCACATTTAAGGAGCGAATGCCACCACCAATCGGGGTGGTCAAAGGGCCCTTGATGCCAACGAGGAAATCCTTGAAGGCTTCAACCGTTTCATCCGGGAGCCAGTTGTTAAATTGCTTGAAGGCTTTTTCGCCTGCGAAGACTTCGACCCATGCGATTTTCTTTTTGCCAGCGTATGCTTTTTCAACTGCAGCATCCAAAACCCTAACCGCAGATCGCCAAATGTCTGGGCCTGTTCCATCCCCTTCGATGAAAGGGACAATAGGATGGTCGGGCACATGAAGTTTACCATTAGTAATGGTAATTTTGTCGCCTTTGGGAACTTTGATGTGGGTATAAGCCATGGTAGGCAGTCCTCTTTAAGTTAAAACAATCGCAAACACACAGTGATAGATAATATATGACATAGGATGGGTTTAAGTCGAGCACAAGAACTGCAAACAGGGTATTTTTATTATCATCGAAGGTCGAATTGTATTCTCTTGAAAAAAGAAGGCAAAAAACAAAATATTGACCGCATTGAATTAGGTTTTAGGCCCACTCTATCGGGTTACAGCTTCAAAAATGGCTGATTCACCCGCTTTTAAGGCCCTGACCCCAAGATCAACTCCTTTACCATGTCGAAGAAAAGCGCAAAGCTTTAAAAATCGACGAGATGACTTCATACAAATAAGGGGCATCTCCGAGTAATACCCAGTATGGCTGGGTCTGGACGGGGGCACCAAGCCTCCGATCCTTCCGATTAGTTCCGGCTGAAATTTACAACCTTCATCATTATTCTTAATGCACCCAGTTCCCATGCCACTATACTATCCTTTTAAGAAAGGGACTGATTATGGCTAGACAAATGATGAAATCGTTGACAGATGGGGCAACCGTGGATGAGGTTTTTGTCGCTCTCGACAAGCAACTGCGAGCCAACCGCAATGGCAATTCCTATTTGCAAATGGAACTGCGCGATCGCTCTGGGTCGATTGCTGCGCGCCAATGGAACGCCAACGAGTCGGCTTTTCGCTCTTTTGAAGAAGGTGATTTTCTTCATGTGAAGGGGAAGGTGCAACTTTTCCAGGGCACCCTGCAGATGATTGTCAACTCCTTTGAAAAGGTATCGCCCAACGATGTTGATCTTTCAGAATTTCTGCCACACACCGAACAAGACATCAGCAAGCTGATTGAAAAGGTTCGCACTTTTTTACGCAAGATGACTAACCCGCATTTGCGTGCCTTGGCAGAGGCTTTCTTTATGGATGAAGAATTGATGCAGGCTTTCTGTAAGGTTCCTGCAGGTATCAGGCATCATCATGCCTATCTGGGTGGCTTGGTCGAGCATGTGACCAGCCTCATGGAAGCTTGGGACAGGCTAGCACCGCTTTACCTTTCGATTAATAAAGATTTACTATTCATGGGTATATTCCTGCATGACATCGGGAAGATCAGAGAATTAACTTGCGATAAAGCACTTACATATTCTGATGAAGGCCAGTTAATCGGTCATATTGTTCAGGGCGTTGAAATACTCAATGAAAAAATCGCATGCGTTCCCGAACTTTCAGGCGAACCTTTTCCAACCGAGCTAATGTGGCGACTTAAGCACATGATATTAAGCCATCATGGAACCTATGAATTTGGAAGCCCGAAACTTCCTATGACTCCCGAAGCCGTCGCTCTTCATCATCTAGATAACTTGGATGCCAAGGTTCATGCGTTTACGAAAGAAATAGAAGACGCAGGCAAGGACGCCCACTGGACCCCTTACAATAATCTTTTACAGCGCAAGTTATACAAAGGCGCTACCCCTGACACCACCTCGGTTGATTAACCAAAGGGCTACAGCGGGTTTGACCAACACCAAGGGGCCAGTTTCATTATGGGCCGTATTCACGATAAGATTCTTCAAGCTGTTAATAAACAAAGCTACCAGCCTATGAAAGCCCGCATTCTCGCTCGCAGGCTTGGCCTTGCGGGCGGGGCCTATGGCGAGTTCCGCGCAGCATTAAACGATCTCGTTCAACAAGGCCGCATTGAAATCAACAATAGTCAAGCGATTCGTAAATCGGGCACAAAACCCAGCCTTAAAGGCACTTACCGAACCATGAGTTCGGGGGGTGGTTTTGTAAAACCAAGTCCGGTCAATGGGGTAGCTAGCCCTGAAATTCGCATTTTCCCCGAGAACAGCAACAATGCTGCCAACGGCGATCTCGTCGCAATTCAAATTCTTCGTAGAGGCAATTCAGATCGCCCACCAACAGGCCAGATCATCAGTGTGTTAGAAAGAAAATCCCACCAGTTTGTGGGCACCTACTGGGAAAAAGGGGGCGAAGGGTTTGTCAAAGTGGATGGCGCGGTTTTTTCCCAATCCATCACCATTGGCGATCCCACCACCAAGAATGTCAAACCAGGCGACAAGGTTGTCTTTGATATGATTCACTTTCCTTCTCCCGAGCAACGGGGCGAAGGCGTCATCACCGAACTTCTAGGGCCCCAAGGTGACCCAGGAGTTGAAACCTTAGCTATCATTAGATCCTACAACCTACCTGACATTTTTCCTCCAGATGTACTTGATGAAGCCCACCATGTCGCAGAAAATTTTTCCGAGGAAGATTTTGATGGGAGAGTAGATTACACCAAGCATACCGTAATCACCATCGACCCCATCGATGCAAAAGATTTTGATGATGCGGTGCAGGTTGAACTCGATCCAGCTTCTGGCCATTGGACTCTTTGGGTTCATATCGCTGATGTGGCACATTTTGTCAAACAAGGCGGAGCACTCGATCGCGAAGCACGCAGCAGAGCCACAAGTATTTATCTGCCCGGCAAAGTTATACCCATGTTTCCTGAAACTATTTCCAATCATCTTGCAAGCCTTCAGCAAGATAAAATCAGGTATGTTCAAACCGTGGTGGTTGATTTTGATCCCAAGGGGCGCAAGACCACGGTTACTTTTGAGCGTGGCGTTATCAAAGTTAAGAAACGATTTCACTACGAACAAGTAATGGCATTCCTTGATAAGACTCCCGAAGCTCCCGAGGTTCCTGAAGATATTGGCGCAATGCTTGAACGCATGAAAACTCTCGCGCTTATCCTACGAGGCAGAAGATTCCACAGAGGCGCTCTTGAACTCGATATGCCAGAACCCAAACTGGAGTTTGATAAAGATGGCAGGGTTAGCGGCGCACATAACAGCGTCAACGATCTAAGCCATCAAATTATTGAAGAGTTCATGCTGACCGCAAATGAAGCTGTAGCAGAACATCTTCACAGCCTTGGGGTCAAGTTTTTACGCAGAATCCACCCAGACCCTGAACCCACCAAGCAAAAAGCTTTCGCTGCATTCATCCGCACTCTGGGTTACCAAATCGATAACGCTGAAGATCGTTTCACCTTGCAGCGTATTTTAGCGGAATCTTCCTCTAAACCCGAGAAACATGCTGTTCATTACGCAATGCTTCGCAGCCTTAAACAAGCTGTTTATAGCGAAAAAGAAGAAGGACATTACGCACTTGCAAGCACTTGCTACTGCCATTTCACTTCTCCTATTCGTCGTTATCCCGACCTGACAATTCATCGACAATTAACCCGATGGAAGCGAACAGGAAAAGCTTCCTACGATGAAACAGAACTGATGTTTTTAGGTGAACATTGCAGCGGCATGGAACGACGGGCTGCACTTGCAGAAAGAGATCTCGTTAAAGTTAAATTGCTCGAGTTCATGTCAAAGCAACTTGGCGAACACAAAATGGCGATCATCACAGGCGTAGCTGAATATGGATTCTTTGCCCAGATTGTTGATCTTCCGGTTGAAGGCATGGTACACATCACAACGCTTAATGATGATAATTACCTCTTCGATGCAGAGAGCCATTCTCTTACGGGGTTAAAGTTTAAAAGGCGATACAGGTTAGGTGATAAAGTTGAAGTGGAGATCGCCAAGGTAGACATAGTAAAAAAACAGATGGATCTTCGCCCTGTTATAGCGATGGAAGAGCAAAAAAAGAAACCTAATCGGAAGTAAAGTGTGCAATGCCTTTTCCTGATTACCCATGCCCCAAATGCAATTCATGGATAGATCCGCCTGCGGGTACTGTAAAAGGGCAGAAGTTTATTTGCCCCCGTTGCGAAGATGCCATCATTTGGCAAGGCCCGGATATTGCTGCAGATGCACCTATTACTGCATATAGTTACATTCAGAAGGATCTGCCCAAAAACAAATCGCGCACCGCACTAGCTGTGGTTTTGGTAATGGCAGCGATGGCAATAATGGCGCTTGTATTCGCGCTTTCCACTCAAAAAGATCGAAGAAACAGAGACCTCGCAAAGGCGAACACCGATCCCAGACAATCTTACCTTCAATGGTTTGCAGGCGACTCAAGCCTTATCGCAGTTCTCGATTTGCAAAAACTAAAAGCATCCAAAGAACTTTCTGAGCTATTGAACCTTGATGCCTTCTTGAAAAAAGATTCCTCAATCAGGAAAGCACTCGGGTATGACCCTGAGGAAATTAAGCTCCTAGCACTTACCATGCTTGCAGATAGGCCACTGGCTTCGGCTTTGTTTCTTCAATCACTCAAGCCCATCAACATGGAAAAAGTGAACAGTAGACTTCAGGCCACCCCTTCGGGTTACAGGATTGGCAGAGAAACTCTGCGATATCAGATTGATCTTTTTCCAATGCAGCCAAGCTATTCGAAAATCGATGACAACACGATGGCGTACACCATGCTTCCCGAAAGGTTTGAAGCGATTTCTGGGTTTCAGCGCGCAGGCTTGAATCATCTAAGTGGCAAACTACGACCTTTGATCGCTGAAAGGATCCCTATCAATGCACCCATCTGGATTGCAGCCCAGGCGGGCAAATGGGATTTCAGTTCCCTGAAATTGTTTCTCCCTGCATTGCCTGAAATCAACAAACAAGATTTTATGGACGATATCGATGCGATTGCAGTATGGCTTGAACCAGGGGTAGAACCAGTACTCCGATGCGAAATCATGGGAACCTCTGCAGATGCGATCAAAAAATTAGAAAAGCGTTTGGAAAGTATGCCCTTTTTAGTCCAAAATGGCATTAAAAGTGCCAGCAGAGACAACTGGCTTACTCTGCAAGTCATTATCAGAAAAGAACTTGCGAACAATATTAAAAAGATTACAAATCCATGAGAAAACGGTTAGATTGCCTATTCTTGGCCGTCTTTCTTTTGCTGGGATTTTTTCGCACAATCTATTTGCTGCACCTGCCTTATTGCACCCTGATGTGCCTATAATAAAGCAGTCTCGTACGGAGGAAAGAGTGCAGGAAGAATTCCAAAAAATATATGCCGCTCATGGCAGGGCGGTTTGGGCAGTTGCTTACGCTAGAAGCATGAATGCGGAAACGGCTAACGATATCCTTCAGGAATCGTTTCTACGCCTTTGGCGTGAAATGGTTAAGGGATTGATTGTTAGGCAGATGAGGGCTTGGTTGATCCGAGTTGCAAGAAATCTTTCAGAAGATGTTGCAAGGGGTTCGTTTCAGCGCAATGGGACATTTGGCCCGGAGATGTTTGAAACGATAGGTTCTAAAACTGAGTCTCCCGATCTGCGTATGGAAACACAGGAACTGCATCAACAACTTCGGGAAGGTTTGCAAGAAATCGCACCCCAAGACCGAGAGCTTCTGACCATGCGGTATGCCCTTGATTACGAAGTACCTGATATCGCAAAGGCATTGGAACTGCAGCCTTCTGCAGTGCATATGCGCTTAAGCAGGGCTCGTGTCAGACTTGCAGAAATTTTAAAATCCATGGGTGTTGAAGCACCCAAGTAAGTGAATTTCGATTTTCCTCACAACAGTGATTGGCTTAAGATGCAACACAACGAACAAGAATTTGAACAAGCACTGCGAGGATTTTTCCAGGCACAATTGCCTACCCCCTTTCCAAAGGCCCCGAGGATTCAGGGCGGCTTTAAGGCCCGCAATTTTTCCGGCCTCCCTGCCAGAGTTGCCTTGGCTGCCAGTATGCTCATGCTCTTTGGGCTCGGAATTATGTGGCCCAAAAACAATCAAACCGCTAGCAACATCAACTTCAAATCTGCTCCTGCTTCCGCCTCTGATGACAAAAGACACAAACTACCTTTGATTAATTTAAAAGATGATACCAACCCCAACTTGCAACTCCCTCGAAAATAAGCATTACTCGTTTCTCCATCCTCTACTCTGCTTTTAAACAAAGTTAATTTAGTTTGCTGCTTTGATACTGGTTTGTAAAAATAAGGGCATGAACAAACTTCGCTCCTTGATATTCCTTGCATTCCTTTCATTAGTAATTCTTGGAGATAATGCTGCCTGGTCGGAAATGCCTTTCAAGGTGCCTTTGCAAACTCGCAAAGAGTGGAACTTTGAAAAAGAAGGGGTTCAGTTCAGCAATAATTTTTCGGGCGCTCGGTTGAACAACTGCACCCATCTCCAAGATAATATCTATGTCGTAACCATCTCTCCTGAAAATTCTCCCATCAACCGCAGCCCTTGGTACGCCTTTAAAATCTCATCCTCTAAGAAACAAACCATTGAAGTTCGTTTCCTGCTTACCCACCCTGGAACTACGAGCAAACCAATCATCAGCTTCGATGGCAAAGAATTTAAAGCACTCGACAAAAAGCTTTGGACTCAGGAAAGTTCCGAAAATAAAACACTAGCAAGTTCACGATTAGAAGTTGGACCCAATCCACTCTGGGTGTTTGCACACCAACCTATCAGCCTTGATGATTTAGATTTATGGAGCAACGCTCTTGCAAAATCACCTTCCACAAAAATCACCACTATTGGTAAATCCATGGAGGGCAGGCCAATCAAACAACTTACCCTCGGGAACCCCGATGCTACCAATTTTATTTTCATCCTAGGCAGGCAACATCCTCCAGAAGTCACCGGCTCCGTCGGACTAATGAGCTTTGTCGACGCCATCGCTTTAGATTCACCTCTATCGAAAACCTTCAGGCATTCCTTTCAAACAATTGTAATTCCGGTGGTAAATCCTGATGGTGTTGAACATGGGCATTGGCGCTCTACGCTGGGAGGTGTTGACCCCAACCGGGATTACGGCCCTTTCACCCAAATAGAAACCAGAGCGGTTCGAGAAGCGCTTACCACTATTGCCAAACAGCCCAAAGCTAGGGTCTACCTATTTCTTGATTTTCATTCAACTTCAGAAGATATTTTTTACACACAGCGGGATGAAGACCAGACCTTCCCACTTTTATTCACCAAGCGTTGGTTAAAAGCTATCCAAGAGCACTTTCCGAATTATGGTTTTAAACGAGATGCGGGGCATAACGAAAATCTACCCACTTCTAAAACATGGGCTTATAAAACCTTTGGCTCTGCAGGAATTACTTACGAATTTGGTTACAACACCAGTTTTGAAAAGGTGCGAGTCATTGCATGTGGAGCCGCTGAAGAAATGATGAAAATCTTGGTTGCTGAAACAGCTTCACGCTAACCTAAGCGTTGGTAACACGCCTAGCCCTTACACTTTCTGCAAGCAGGTTTAAAACCTTTTCAGAATCTTCCCAACCTATGCATGCATCAGTAATGCTCTGGCCATAAACCAAAGTTTTACCTTCGATGAGATCTTGTTTACCCTCTACAAGATGGGATTCAACCATAACCCCAATGATCCGTCGATCGCCCTTGGCAATCTGAGCACCAACATCACCCGCAACTTCAATCTGTTTTTTGTACTGTTTAGAACTATTGGAGTGGGATAAATCGATCATCAGCCTTTCCATAAGGCATGCAGCCTTTAGGGCAGAGCAAGCAGCATTGACGCTTTCCGCATCATAATTCGGGACCTTACCACCCCTAAGAATCACATGGCAATCTTCATTGCCCCCGGTTTCAACAATTGCGACCTGCCCATTTTTATGAACCGAAAGAAAGTGATGTGGCTGGGCAGAAGCCAACAATGCATCGATTGCGATTTTTAAATTTCCATCAGTTCCATTTTTAAAACCAATGGGTGCAGATAACCCAGAGGCCAACTCGCGATGAACCTGCGATTCGGTAGTGCGCGCACCGATAGCACCCCAAGTTATTAGATCGCCTATGTACTGCGGAGAAATCGTATCAAGAAATTCTGAACCGGCAGGCACCCCTGCGTTATATATTCTAAGAAGCAGATCACGCGCCATCCTTAAACCTTCGTTGATGCGGAAGGTTCCATCTAGATAGGGATCATTTATCAAACCCTTCCAACCCACCGTGGTGCGGGGCTTTTCAAAATAGACCCGCATTACTATTTCAAGATCGTTGGCGTGCTTCTTTCGGGCAAGTGCCAACTTGGATGCATACTCTGTCGCAGCATGTGGATCATGGATCGAACAGGGCCCAATCACCACCAAAAGCTTATCCGATTTTCCGCGAAGAATATCCTTCACTGCTTTGCGAGTATCTGCAATCAGTTTTTCAACAGGCGTTCCTTGAACAGGAAAAAACCGGATCAAATTCTCAGGCGAAGGCAATGGGATTACATTGCGAATGCGCTCATCATCCGTTTGGGAAGTTTTGTCGTTCGGGACATTGGCGAAAATGTTAGCTTGTGTCATGGCATACTCTAGTATCAAAATATGCCTTTAGTTTAGCATTTATCTGCCAGACAAAAAGGGGCATCTTTATCAGATTTCATTCGGAGTATCGCCAATAGTTACGATTATTCGGTTTGATAAGCTATCAAAGCCCCTTACTTTTGCATAAATCAGCCACTTTTTGCAGCTAAATGTCCCCTTCCTTGATTAACTTCATAAATAATTGATTCTGCCCCTATTCCCGATTATAGTGCATTTCTTGCAAAAACTTCAGGAGGTTTCACCATGATTAACAGACGAACTTTTGGCAAAATAGCATTAGCCTCTACTTCTACAGCCCTAATTGCCAACAATTCTTCCTTTGCTATTGAACCAGTCAAACGAACTGGAAAATCACTGATCAAGCTTAGCCTAGCGGCATATAGCTTTAGAAAATATCTGGAGTTTAAAGGCACGAACAAGCCCACCATGACCTTAGAACAATTTGCAGAGTATGCCTCGGAACAAGGATTAGGCGCAATTGAGCCCACCTCTTATTATTTCCCCGACACCTCCAAGGAATTCTTCCCAAAATATAAGGCTTTTTGTTCGAAGCTTGGCCTGGATATCAGTGGCAGCGCAGTGGGCAATAATTTCTGCATCCCAGATGCTGCCAAGTTAAAAGAACAGATGACTTCAGTTAACGAATGGGTTGAGCGATGCAGTATTTTAGGTTGCAAAACCATCCGGATTTTCGCAGGCACCATTGCCAAGGGTGATACCGAAGAGAAAGCTAAAGAGCGTTGCATCAATGCCATCGGCCAAGCTTGTGATTATGCGGCAAAGTTTGGCGTTATTCTAGCGCTTGAAAATCATGGCGGTATCACTGCAAGCGCCGAACAAATTCTTTCGATTGTGAAATCCATCAATCACCCTTATTTCGGGGTAAACCTGGACACCGGAAATTTTCACACTGCAGATCCTTATGGCGACTTGGCCAAGCTAGCTCCTTATGCAGTAACGGTTCAAATAAAAACGGAAATACAAAAAGCGGGCCAGAAGAAAGAAGATGCAGACCTCAAGAAACTTGTAGATATGCTTAAAGCGGTAAATTACAGAGGTTACATGGCTTTGGAATATGAAGCAAATGAAGAACCCAAAACCGGTGTCCCCAAAGCTCTCGAAGAATTAAAAAAATTGGTCAGCTAACAATTCCTATCGGATGAAATGAAAAAAGAGAAGCGCATGCAATTAGCACGCACTTCTCTTTTTTTATTTATATCGTTCTCGAATTAACCAATCACCCAATGATGATCGCAACCTTGGTAAGAAATTAATTCGTCAGCCTTAAACCACAACGCAAGTTCTTGGTTGGCATTATCGACACTGTCGCTGCCATGTACTAAGTTATTTTGCACGCTGATGGAATAATCGCCACGAATGGTTCCAGGAGGAGATTTCGCCCCATCGGTAAGCCCCATTAAATTGCGAACAACAGCAACTGCATTGGGCCCTTGAAGAGCCAAGGCAACGGTTGGGCCACCGGTAAGGAATTGAATCAAGGATGGGAAGAAAGGTCTGGCACGATGCGCATCGTAATGCTTTTCAGCTAGTTCTTTGCTAGCATGAACAAGTTTCATTCCAACGATTTGCAAACCTTTGAGTTCGAATCGTGCGACCAATGAGCCGATAAGCCTGCGTTGAACAGCATCGGGTTTTAAAAGTACAAGCGTACGTTCCATAGTTTTCTTTCACTTTCAAAAGTAAATGGACAAAGAGATACCTAATGAAATATTAGGGAATTAAAGCCAAAAAGCGAGTTTTTATCAGTTAAAGTCATTACCCAGAAGGGATCCGATCCGCACGGGCCGACATGATTAACAAAGCTTGTAAGCTAACTGATTCCGCCGGGAACCTAACAGAACCATCACCCATGCATACATTTGCACCGCCAGATTCAAAACTATACCCTACGGTGAAGGTATTATTAAGATTTGCACTATGTGTTTTTTTAATGAAGTTTTTTTAAAGCATGGAATCGAGGAATGCTTGATTGCTATTCATCTTTGATAACTTCTTGATAAGTACATCCATCGCTTCTACGGGCCCCATGGTTACCAACATCCGTCGAAGCAAATGAACCTTTTTCAAAACTTCAGGCGACAATAGCTTTTCTTCTTTTCGGGTACCCGACTGGCAAATATCCATTGCGGGAAAAATCCGCCTGTCAGCAAGCTTACGATCCAGCACCATTTCCATGTTGCCGGTGCCTTTGAATTCTTGAAAAATCACTTCATCCATACGGCTTCCCGTATCAATCAATGCTGTTCCCATTACAGTAAGGCTGCCACCCTCTTCAAAAGCTCGTGCTGTTCCAAAAAGCCTTTTAGGAACTTCCAAAGCCTTGGAATCAACACCACCGCTCATAATTCTACCACTATTAGCAGTGTTTTTATTGTACGCACGGGCTAGCCTCGTAAGGCTATCTAGCAAGATGAATACCTGCTTACCCTGCTCTACCAACCTACGGCCTCGCTCAACCACAAGTTCAGCTGTACGAACATGGCTTGCGCTATCACGATCAGAACTGCTGGCAATCACTTCGCCTTTAATGGTTCTACGCATTTCAGTAACTTCTTCGGGCCGTTCATCAACCAAAAGGACTACAAGGTGCATTTCAGGATGATTAATGGAAACAGCTTGGGCGATATGCTGCAGCAAAATCGTTTTACCAGTTCTAGGGGGTGCAACGATAAGCCCTCTTTGCCCCTTACCAATGGGGGTAAGCAAATCCATAACCCTTGTGGTGAGAGGTTCTTTTCCGGTTTCTAATTTAATTAATTGGTGGGGATCGATAGCAGTAAGGTCATCGAAATTACGCTGAGTAAAACTATCTGGGTTTTTGCCTTCGATTGTTTCCAATTTAAGAAGGCGTGGGGGTTGTGAGCCACGAAAAGCTTCACATATGCCGCCCAATAAAAGGCCTTCACGAAGTTTCAGCCTTTGGATAAGTGCGGAAGCAACAGCGGGATCAGAAGGTTGCGGAGCGTAATCCTTGGCAGGGTTACGAAGAAATCCATAACCTCTGGGGTGAATTTCAAGAACACCTTGAAGGCTAACAGCATCTTCAGGCAATGGAAGATCCATTGCAGGCTCAACAGGAGGCCTAAAGCCATCCCCTTGGGACCCTTGAGATCCCTGATAGGGCCTATTTTGCCGTTGGGAATTTTGCGGCCTGCCGTCACGATAATTAGGTTTGCGGGAGGGGCCTTTGTTGCCTCTGCCGCGTCCGGGTCCGGGTGGATATGAGTTCATACTTTCCGATACTGCGTTACCGCTTCAAAAGTACCATCGGGAAGGGGCACAAGTTGGTAGTCACCAAACAAATTAGGTGCTTCAACTTGTAGAATTTTCAAGACTGCAATTGCAAGCTTACGAATTTCATCTTCAGCATGCCTATTACCGCGCATTTCGATGAAATGCCTTAATGAACGGGCATTTGCTGTAACAAAAATTTTGGTTTCTGTGGCATTGGGAAGCACACTTCTTGCAGCCTGCCTTGCTAACTTACGCCTTAATGTACGATCAGGCTCATCCTTAAACTTCTCTGCCAAAATCTCGACCAGCTTGATATACCCCTTATGAGCAGCTTCGACCGTTTCCAGCCAGATTTTATGCGCCTCGGGGTCGCTTGCTATACAATCAGGTTCAACATATTCTGCTACTGATTCATCAACATATCGCTGGCTTAACTGGGAATACCCCATACCAGCTCGATGCCTTACAAGTTCATGCGTTAACGACCGACTAACGCCTGTAAAAACAAAGCTCCATACCGCATGTTCTAGTACCGAGCCATGCCCTACTTCGAGAATATGCTCGATATAAGCATGATTGCCACCCGGCCTAGGCTTGGCAAAACTCATGTAGCAAACCCGCCCTGCTACTTCGGTCAGGTATTCCCCTGCTACTTCGGTATCCGAATGCCAGGAAACACCATGATCCTCAAGGAACTGGTTAAGGGTGCCATCATTGATCATTTGCTTACCCATGAGGTAAACTTTAGGATCAGAAATAACTTTCATCGACGCTTGATTTTGCTGATTAACTGCCATGAATCCTTGCTCTTGGGCACCTTGCCTGATTTAAATCAGTTTAAGGCAATACCGATGTGGGAATGTATTCTAAGCCTTGTATTACTAGTCTCTATCCGAGACTATTCATATGAGATAATGGACATCATACTCTTTAAATTTAGGATGTCAACGAAATGAATGCTTCTAAAATATTCATTTTTAGATTTTGGGTTTTTTCTATGCCTTTTGCCCAGAGACGCTAACATAGTAATAGTTTCAATAAATCATAAAAATTCTGGGGCAAAGCGTGGCTAAAATGACCAAGCAAATCACCCAAACTGATACTAAACCAGTTACCGTACCTGATTTTCTTTTAGCAAAATCTCAAGGTCGAAAATTAACCGTAGCCACTGCGTATGATTTTCCCAGTGCTAAAATCATGAATGAAGCAGGAATCGACTGCATTCTTGTAGGCGACTCACTAGGCATGGTGATCCAAGGGAAATCCGACCCACTTTCTGTTACCTTAAAGCAAATGATCTATCATGCAGAAATGGTGGCTCGCGCAACCTCCCATAGTTTGGTTGTTGTTGATCTACCCTTCATGACTTATCAGGAATCTGCACAACAAGCCCTGAAGAACTCAGGAAAAGTTCTTAAAAAAACCGGTGCTCATGCAGTAAAGCTCGAAGGCGGAAGGCGCGTTGCCGAAACCATCAGAGCGATAACCAACGCAGATATTCCGGTGATGGGGCATGTGGGCCTGACGCCACAATCTGTGCGCAGAATTGGTGGCTTTAAAATGCAACGCAACGAAAACGAAATCCTCCAAGATGCCCTTGCGGTCGAAGAAGCCGGGGCGTTTGCAATTGTTCTAGAATGCATTCCACCCGACATCGCACAAAAAATCAGCAGCACCTTAAAAATACCAACCATTGGGATTGGTGCGGGCCCGCATTGCGATGGGCAGGTACTTGTGGGCCATGATTTATTAGGGCTTACCACGGGATTTCATCCACGCTTCAGCAAAAAATATGCAGACATCGCAGATATCATTAAAGCTGCAATAGCTTCCTATTGCAGCGAGGTGCGCACTGGAAAATTCCCCGGTCCAGAGCACACTTTCAAATGACAACACCCCGCGCCCTTAACCCTTCTACAACATCTAAAACCATTTCACCCATGGTGCTTCTTAGCCTTTTTCTAATCCCTTTTCTCATGCAAATGAACGAAAACATTTGCTTTGCTGCAGACTTGGTTCAGGCCAGAAAACTTCTTCTCACCGGAAAACTAGAGGAAGCAAAAGATGAATATCAGGAAATTCTGAAGAATTCAAAAACTGCACACGCTGCAATCATTGGCCTTAGCAAAATAAGCGAAGCACAAGGTGATCTCAATGCTGCCTTGAAAATAATATCAGACTCCAAAACCCCCTCTGCCGATGTTCTTGGCCGTAAGGCGGAAATTCAATTTCTAATGGGATTATGGAACGATGCTGAAGCTTCGGCTGCAAACGCTTTATTGCAAAACCCAGATCACCTGCAAGCACGATGGGTAAAAGCCCGCATACTCTGGGAGGGTGGCGAAATTCCCAAAGCACTATCAGAGTTTCAGTGGTTTGTAAAATCCTACTCCGATAAGCTGGAAACGCCCAATGCTTATAAGAAGCCTGAAGATTTATTGATTATCGCCCAGGCAAGCTTGGAAAACGCTCGCTGGTATGCCCTAGGCGATGAACTCGAAACCATTCTGAATGATTTACTAAAAGACACTCTTAAAATTGATCCTGATTTCTGGCCCGCAGAAGCCCTAGCAGGAAAAATCCTCCTCGAAAAACACAACCGACCCGAAGCTCTCGCTGCCTTTTCCAAAGTCCTTGCGATCAATCCTGAAGCCCCGGAAGCCTTAATTGGCAAAGGCGAAGCTGCAATTCAAAAAATGGAATACCAGGAGGCGGAATCATTCGCCCAACGAGCCTTGAAATCCCAGCCCAACCACCCGGATGCTTTGATTCTTCTTTCCGAAATCAGCTTGGCAGAAAGTAACTCTGCAAATGCTCGAGAACAACTTGCATTGGCCAGAAAGACAAGGCCACGAGATGAAAAAATTCTAGGTAGGCTTGGTGCACTTGCCTGGCTTGATGGAAAAACTGCTGAACTGCAGAACCTAGAAAAGGAAGCGCTTTCTTTTGATAAAAAGCCCGCTCTTTTCTACCTTGAAATGGGCGAACTTCTTTCTTCCCGCAGGCGCTTCCCTGAAGCTGAGATCCGATTAAAACAAGCCATCGAACTGCGACCCAACCTCCCAGAACCCTTGATTTCTCTTGCAATGCTTTCTCTGCAAATGGGCAGGGAATCAGAGGCTCGCACTCTTTTAGAAAAAGGTCTGAAAGCTGATCCGTTCCATGTCCAAACTGCAAACTCTCTTAAAGTCTTAAAGCATCTTGATAAATATGAAACCCTGAAAACCGAACACTTCGTCTTTAAATTCGATGCCTCCCAGGATAAACCCCTCGTCACTTATATGGCCTTCTTTATGGAAGAAATCTTCGTGCAATTAAATGCCAGATTTCGTTTCGCCCCTAAAGAACCCATTCTCATTGAAGTCTTTTCCAACCACGAAATGTTCAGTGGCAGAACCATTGGTGTGCCCGATCTTCATACCATAGGCGCTTGCACCGGCAAAGTTATCACCATGGTTTCTCCCCAAAGTAAAACCATGAACAAGCCTTTCAACTGGGCACGAGTCATGCGCCATGAACTAACCCATATCTTCAACCTTGAACAATCTCAATTTATGGTGCCCCATTGGTTAACCGAAGGACTGGCTGTTTCGCTCGAAGGTTACCCCAGATCCGACTCTTGGAACAAAGAATTGAAACAGCGCATTCAAGCCAACAACCTTTTCAACCTAAGTAATATCAACCTCGGGTTTCAGCGACCCAGATCGCCCATTGATTGGCAGATGGCTTACTGCCAAAGTTTGCTTTATGTCGAGTACCTACAGAAAACGTATGGCGAAGAAGCGTCCCGCAATATGCTCGAATCTTTCGCCAAGGGAAACGGAACAGACTTGGCACTCGAAGTTGTAACCAAATCCAACACTGCAAACTTTGAAAAAGGTTATCTCGCTTACATTAAGGAAATTACCGCAAAGACCTTGATTAGTGATAAACCAAAACTGCGAAATGTTGAAGAATTGCGTAAAGCCATCGAAGCAGATACAACCGATGCAGAGGCCCAAGGCGAGTTGGCGCTTTTACTGATAAACCGGGATCGGGCCGAGGCCAGAAAACTTGCAGAGGCAGCACTTTCGAATAAGCCAGGCCAACCCCGCGCATCTCTGGTTTTAGCCAAACTTGCAAAGCTGGCGGGCGATACAAAAAAAGAGCAGGCCCTTCTTGAAGATTCTGCGAAGATTAACCCGGATCCAGACATCCTTTTTCTGCTGGGTAGAATCTTTTATGATGCAGGGGAATTTCCAAAGGCGACCGAAGCTTTGCAATCAGGTATGGCTTTGGACCCCGACAATCCGCGCTGGCTTGAACAACTCGCCCGCGTTTTCGCCCAAACTGATAACAAACCCATGCAAATCGATGTCTTGCAAAAACTTACCAGGCTCGACCCAGACGATCTTGAAAAACGCAAACGGCTCCTCAAGCTATTGCTGCAAAATAACCAAAAAACTGAAGCTCTTATCGCTGCAAGGGAAGTGTTGGAAATTGATGTATCCTTTAAAGAGGCACAGGATTTACTCCTTGAGCATCTGCAAGCTTTAGGCAAAAATGATGAGCTCCAAAAACTCAAACAAGCTTTTAATCCTATAAGGTAACTTATGCCCCAAAACCTCAAACAATTACAATCATTGATCAAAGAACTTTATGGTAAAAAAGATTCCTCAAGAGGGATTGAAGGTACTTTCATGTGGTTTATGGAAGAAGTTGGCGAGCTTTCTGCTGCTCTTAGAGAAAAAAACCATCATGCACTTGTGTTAGAATTCGCAGATGTGCTTGCATGGCTCGCTACCCTTGCTAATATTGCAGGGGTCGATCTGGAAGATGCGGTTAAATTAAAGTATGGTACTGGTTGCCCGGGGTGTGCGAAATCACCCTGCGTTTGCAACCCCAACGAAAAACCTTAAGAAAGTCTTCATGTTACGATTTCTGACAATGTGCTGCCTTCTCTTATTCTGTACTCAACCAGCTTTGGCGCAACCATCCTTAACCCAAGTTCGCTTTGGTTTCCCTTCCGAAGCCGGGGCCTTGATTCGTAACGGCGTTTGGGTTCCTGTTGGGATTGAACTTGACCCTAAGGGTTCTGAAATCGAACCCGATAAATTCCTGATTGAACTGGAATCCACCGATGGCGACGGAGCGACCTATCTCGTAAAAATCCCTGTGCTTCCCGGGCAAACTCGGATGATGGGATACCTTCGCCCAGGTTCTTCAACAAGCCCTCTTATCGTTAGGCTGAAAGAAAAAAATGGTACGATAGTTCAAGTTTGGCCAACCCCAGCTCGATCTTCTGCAACCATGATTGGTCCAAGAGATTTTTTAATAGCAACTGCAGGATTTTCCCCAGAGGCCCTGCAACTCGCTTCTGCAAACCAAAGTAAATTAGATGCAGGGAAACCAGTTTTGAATGAAAGGCTGCCTCGCAAATTCTCAGAATTAAAAACCATTCATGATCTTCCAACTCAAGCGCTTGGATACGCCTCATTAGATACGCTGATTGTTTCTACTGCTTCAACGATTTTCAGCGATCTTATTAAAGAAGCAAATTCAGAAAAGCGCGCAGCACTTTCTGCATGGCTTCTTTCAGGTGGTACTCTTTTGGTGGATTCAGGCACGCATTACGAAAGCACGAAAAATTTGCTCCTTACCCTCGGAGTTACAGGCTGCAACATCGAAGGTTTGGATTCAAACCCTAAAGGATTGCGCACACTCAACGGGTTGAATCGTTGGGTCACCCCGTTGGTTAGCCAGTTGTTGCCGATGAGAATAAACGAGATTGCAAAGTTAACCCCAACTTATTCAGCACAAACCATCATTCGGGAATCGTCAGAACCATCCGATCCCGTCGTGAGGCCAATACTGGTACAGATACCGTTTGGCCGTGGCAGAGTTTTTCTGCTGGCCTTAGGCATGGAAGCCCCGCCTTTTGCAAGCTGGGATGGGCAGCAATCTTTCTGGGATAAATTTTTATTTGAGATCTCGCCACGAAACCCGGGCTTTGCCCAAGGCAAATTCCCGCCTGATACAACCTCGATCAGGCCTGAACTCGCCTGCGAAATCCAACGATCGCTAGAAACATTTGTAGAAGTACCTGCATTCCCTTTTGGGTGGGTTGCTCTTCTCATTCTTGCTTACATTATAATCATTGGGCCAGTTGATTATTTCGTGACCCATTACTGGTTAAAAAAACCTGAACTAACATGGCTCACTTTTTTGGTTGCAGTTCTGATTGCAACTTGGGGAGCTTGGGCAGGGGCAAATGCCCTCAAAGGCGATGACTCTAGGCTCAACAAACTCGACATTATGGATATTGATATTTCTTCAGGCTGTGTACAAGGCACCTCATGGATGTCTTTTTTCAGCCCAACGCCTGGCAATTATTCCTTTGCTTTCCAAGCCAACCCTACTTGGAGTTCGGGAGAACCCCTTACCCAACCGGATCTAGGCATCCTCGAAACACCTGATCGCATTTTCAGGGGCGCTTCCCAATCTCTTTTCCGAAAACCTTACGAATACAGCTCTTTTCCTTCTTCTCTTGAACAAGTCGGTATTCCTGCATGGGCTTGCGCATCGCTAGAAGGCAATTGGCAGAAAAAAGCCAAACCCAACAGTGCTCCCTTTCAAGGCGACCTTTCCCATTCCAGGGTTGAAACTGTTCTTATCACAGGCACCATCACCAACAATCTTTCCGTTGACCTTCATGAATGCAACCTTTTTTACCAAGAATCCTGGCACAACTTGGGCAGGTTTCAGGCAGGAGAAAAAAGGCGTATCGATATGCTGCAACTAGGTGGCAGGGGGCAATCCATTCAACAATGGAACGATGCAAAAATCTTGGCACCCAACAATTGGAGCAACCAAAAAACCAACAGCTTATCAGACAATATTTATCCTATTCACAAGCTCGTTAAAGCTTTTGTTTTTCATGACCATCCCGAAGCTGGAGATCTTCTTTACAATAGTTCGCTGCGAAAGCTCGACACAAGTTGGCGCTTAAAGCAAGTTTCTGAAACTTTCCTTTCAGAAAGTGCAAGGCTTAGGCACCCGGAAGAAGTCATTCTCGTTGGCAGCGTTGATTCTGAAAAATCTTCTTCTGCACCTACGATTCTTTCTCTTTCCCAAAAAATTAATGGCAACCCAATCACCATCAAACCCAGCATCAATCAGGAAACTTTTGTAAGGGTGGTTATCCCCATCCAACATGCAAAACCCTGAGTGCGCTCTTTTTCTTCCATGGAACTACTTATATGATCGAAACTCGTGACCTGACCAAAATGTATGGCGAGCTATACGCTTTAAACCGCCTGAATCTTAAACTTGATCAGGGCGATGTTTACGGATTTATCGGGCCCAATGGCGCTGGTAAAACCACCACCATGCGCATCCTAGCTACACTTTTAAACCCTAGCTGGGGCGAAGCCACGGTTTGTGGCTACTCCATCTACAACAGCTCCAGAGATATCCGCAAATTGATAGGCTACATGCCTGACTTCTTTGGCGTTTACGATGATATGAAAGTCAGCGAATACCTTGAATTCTTTGCTGCTGCTTACCGTATCCAAGGCCTCGACCGCAAAAAGAAATGCGATGAAGTTCTCGAACTTGTCGACCTAGGCTACAAACGCGATGCACTCGTTACCAGCCTTTCCCGCGGGATGACCCAGCGCCTTGGACTGGCTCGAGTTTTACTACATGACCCCATGGTTCTGCTCCTTGACGAACCCGCCAGCGGTTTAGATCCTAGGGCAAGAATTGATATGCGGGCCTTGCTAAAACGACTTCGATCCATGGGCAAAACGATTCTTGTTTCCAGCCATATTCTCCCTGAACTTGCGGATATCTGCAATAAAATCGGCATCATTGAACGGGGCCAGCTTCTCTTTGATGGCGATGTGGAAACTGCGATCAAGCAGGTGCGCCAAAACACTGTCATTCATGTGGGCGTTGAAATCAACAGGCTTAAGGAAGCTTCTGGGTTTCTTAAGGCGATGGAAGGCGTTTTTTCAATCGAAGAGCGAGATAATACAGATTATCTTCGAGTAACTCTGGCACACGATTTTAAAGATGGTAGTTTTATTGCAGAAGCTTTGGTGCGTGCTGGGTACAAACTTAAAACCCTGCATGAAGAAGAGGTAAATTTGGAAGATGTGTTCATGGGTATTACTAAAGGAATCACCAACTGATCTTCAACCCTGAAAGGGTCAAGACATGCGAATATTGGTAACTGGTGGCGCCGGATACATCGGTTCGCATACAGTTCGACACTTGCAAGCACACGGGCATTTCGTTCATGTCTACGATAACCTTTCCCGCGGACACGCTGCCTCTATTCCTGCCGAAATTTTTACCCAGGGCGATCTGCATGACTCAAGCAAGCTTGATCATGTCATGGCAACAAACCAAATCGAAGCGGTGATCCACTTCGCTGCTTTTGCACAAGTGGGCGAATCCACCAAAAACCCCGAATTGTATTACCGTAATAATGTTGCAGGCACTATCAGCCTTGTCGAAGCAATGAAACGAAGCAACATCTCCAAGCTTGTTTTTTCAAGCACATGCGCAACCTATGGCAACCCCACCGTGGTTCCTATTGTTGAAGAAACCCCTCAAAAACCCATCAATCCCTACGGAAAAACCAAGCTCATAGTTGAGTGGATGCTGAAAGATCTTTGCGCCGCCCATAAATGGTCTTGTGCATCTTTACGCTATTTTAATGCTGCAGGTGCCAGCCCTGATGGCGGCATAGGCGAAGATCATAACCCAGAAACTCATCTCATCCCACTCGCACTTTCTGCTGCTGCTGGTCGATCTAAATCCCTCGAAATTTTTGGTACTGACTACCCAACTCCCGATGGAACCTGCATCAGGGATTACATCCATGTGGATGACCTTGCCAACGCACACCGATTGGCGCTTGAAAAAACATTACCAGGCGAACATCTTTGTTTGAATCTGGGAACAGGCAAGGGCAACAGTGTTTACGAAATTCTCAATGCAGTCAAAGATATCACCGGGAAAGCAGTACCTTTTACCATCGGGGCACGCAGGGAAGGCGACCCGCCCGCCTTGGTTGCAAGCTGTAAAAAAGCAAATCTCAGGCTTGGATGGGAAGCCAACTACAAAGATATCCGGGAAATTATTACCACCGCTTGGCGTTGGCACCAATCGCACCCGGATGGCTACAAAACTAGGTGATTTGTGCTTGAATTAAACTCTTCCAACATTGCCAATTATCTAATTTCTACCCATAAAATCTCGGCCATCAATCCCACCATCGAATCCTTAAGCGGGGGCGTTTCAGCTCTCGTCTTTAAAATCACAACTCCAGATCAAACCTTTATTCTCAAACAAGCCTGCAAACAATTGCGGGTTAAAGATCTTTGGCTTAGTGACCCTGCAAGAATCGAACGAGAATTTCTATTTCTCTCTGCGTTCAACTCCCTCGCATTAAACGGCTACCTAACCGAACCTCTCTGGCATGACAACCAAAATCATGTGTTGGCAATGTCGCTTGCGCCTGCCCCAGCAACCGCTTGGAAAACCGAATTATTAGGTCAAATAGCGGACCCAGTGCGGGCAACACAAGCTGCAGATTTACTCGCAGCTATTCATAATAAAGGAGCTAGTTTAAAGAAAAACTTCCCCGGACTCTTAGACAAAACCATTTTTCAACAATTAAGAATTGAACCCTTTTATGAAAGACTGGCTCTCCAATTCCCAGAGTATTCAGCTAGGATCAATTCCCTGCGTAATGCACTATTGGAAGAAAATGCCACACTCTGCCATGGCGACTTCAGCCCAAAAAATCTTTTGCTTCACCCAAATGGTATGACTTTGGTGGATCATGAAACCGCTCATTTTGGCGACTTCACGATGGATCTAGGATTGTTTCTTGCACATTTAGTTTTGAAGTGCATTTATGCAAAATCAAACCGCTCATCCTACGCAGAACTGATTCGATCTTTTCTAAACACATACCAACACCATGCGGAAAAATGCGATTTAAACGTACAACAATCAACGTTAGGACATCTTGGTGTCGTACTGTTAACCAGAGTGTCAGGTACAAGCCAGGTTGATTATTTGGATGAGCCACAAAAGCAAGAAGCAAGGATACTTGCGCAAACCTTGCTTAAAGGAGACATCAAGGACTGGGAAAGTTTACCGCCTTATTCTTGGTGATTATTACTTTTCTTCTATCACGGTAAGTTGGGCAGAACCATCAACAACCATCTGCGGTTTGTCGTTGTAGGTAGACACCTTGCCCTTTACTTGAATAGTTTTATCTTTGAAGAATTTGGGAGCATCCTTGAATTTATGCCTATTCTTAAGCTTTTCATTAGCCCCTGCCCTTACAACAACCGTGAAATTATCTGCATCCTTGAAACTAGCTTTTGAATTCAAGAACATATTACTTTTGTTCTTATCCATCGAAGAGGATTCAACTTTCATTTCGAGCAGAACATCCTTGTCGATCATCTTTGCAGCTTCAGCAGGCGTAATTGCTTTTTCTTGAATAAAAGAAGTAATCGTAAGGCAAAGCATTAAAACTATCGTTTTCATTGCGCAAATCCCTTGAGGACAAGGTTTACTGGTTTAAGTCTTTTTAAAATATTAATTAAAATAAAAAAGCTATGCAATTAATTTATATCCATTTATAGAACTTAAAAAACCTATAAGAACAAAAGCTGGTTACCAACATAAGAAAAAGTGCCATCGGGTACCCATATTGCCAGTGTACTTCAGGTTGATTTTCAAAGTTCATTCCATAAATGCCCGATATAACAGTCATGGGAAGAATCAAAATTGAGATAATGGTAAGAACTTTCATGACCTCGTTCAGTTTATTCGAGGAAGAAGACAAATGCGCTTGAAGCAAATCTGAAACCATTTCCCGATTGCTTTCTACTAATTCAACAAACCTTACCGCATGGTCATAAACATCACGATAGTAGATAACGCGAGTTGCTCCAATGACTTGAAACTCCCCACGGCTTAACCTGAATAAAATTTCTTTTTCATGGATCAGCGTTTTCCTTATTACATTAATAATGCGCTTAAGCCCGATAAGATCCTGCAATTTTGATTTCCCCGGAGCTACAAACACAACTTCCTCAAGTTCATTAAAATATTCCTCGAGAGAATCAAGCACAGGCCGGTATCGATCGATGATTCCATCCATGATCAAATGAAAGATAAAATCAGAACCATGGTGCGGCTTTAAGGCGTGCCGATCAAGATAAGCCCTGACCTCGTGGATACCAGCAAGCGAACCAAGGTGATGGGTGATCAACAACCTTGGATTGATGAAAACGCTAAGCTGAGTGGTGGCATGATCAATATCAAGAATTTTTTTTCCCTGCTGAAAATCATCGCAAAGAGGATTTAAAATCACAAAGAGATAAGTTGGATATTCTTCCACCTTGGGAAGATGCGGTTTCTTATTAACATTACGCAAATAAGAAATATCTTCGAGCGTAAGCTTGTGGATAGGGAAGAGCTTTTTAAAAACGATCTCATCTTCTTCGATGGCGGAGTTTTCAAGATCGATCCAGATGAGGCCGGAACCAGAACTTTCTTCGCTGTTTAAGTGAAGGTGATGAATGGAATCAGCAGGAAGAAGGGATAACTGGCCCTGTTCATTGAATCTGTGAATCGTAATCATGATTTAATACCTGATTGAAAGTTTCCCAGCTAATCATCAGGTATCAGAAATTAAAGGTCAAGAAAGGATTGGCAAGATACTAGCTTCGATCTGCGATTTGAACGCAAGGTCGTTGATGAGACAAGGGTGCTTGTATTGTTCGAGGGTGCCACCTGTTTTTTTCAACCGTTCCCGATCCCATTTTTGCCAGGTGCCCGGATGCAAAATCATGGGTTTTATAGGCCCCAGCCTAAGGCTTTCCCTCTTGCTATCGTATTCGATATTTATTTTTCGAAGTTTTTCTTCCATGCGCTTAGCAATAATAATTGAAATATCAGGGTTTTGAATATCACTAGATTCGATAAATAGCCCGTAATAGGGTTGCTCATCATTCCAGATGGGCGCCAGGCTGTAAATATTAAGTGCAAGATCAAGGTCTTTAAGGATTTCAGCCATCGATCCCGTGATCTGATATTCGGAAATCTTTTCGCCCGTAAGATTCGAGAAGTAGGAACCCTTGTTGAGGAATTGCAGCAAGGGAGTCTTATTATAAAATCCGGTGCAGCGAACCACATCGTGAATATCGTAGCGATATAACCCGTAGGAAGTGGTGAAGAGAATAAAGTAATTCCTGCCTTCAACAAGTTCGTGGGGAAGTAGCACGGTAGGGTTGGACGAGCCTTTTTCTTCTTCCGGAATAAATTCAAAAAAATGAGTTGTGATATCAAGAACACCCGAGGGAGTGTTATCTTCCAAAGGTATTGTCATACGGCCTTCGCTTGCAATAAGGCCTACATCACGCACAGGCATCGAACCATAAAACTTCGGGTAGTGCCTGAGGTAGGAAGCCATGCTGCCG
The DNA here is from genome assembly GCA_044337875.1 of Gemmataceae bacterium. Lineage (GTDB taxonomy): Bacteria > Planctomycetota > Planctomycetia > Gemmatales > Gemmataceae > UBA969. The sequence goes on along the minus strand of JBIIMS010000003.1, from coordinate 114,165 downwards.
CCAGTCCAATTTCCCAACAAACAATGTTCGGGCCAGTAATCCTTAGGAAAAAGAGAGCCTGTTTTATTGATGATAGCTTCAAGCTGAAGGGCTTTCTCGGGTTGTTTTTTTATTCGCGAAGCAAGCACTCTACGAACATCATCGGGAATATCCATCCGGTTGCTTAGCGTGCCATCTCTTAAATCTTTGATCAAAGATTCTTTTTCAAGATCGCCCGCTTTAGCGAGATTGATAAGAGTGCTAGGGTTTGCAGCCAATACCATGCCCACAGGCCGGTGAATGGAAAGCCTCATCACAGTATAATACTTCGAGGCAGAATCTTTAATCCTACTTACTTCAGGTGGGACGCAGTAAAGCCAACGGATAACTTTTCGTTGCATTCTTGCGGTAAGGCCTGTAACACTGCCGCAGGGAACGCCAGATTCGCTACGGTACTCATCCCAATCACCACTCATTTGAAGGATGGGTTGAAACTTGGCTTTATCATGTTTCATGAAAGCGTTAAGGCCCCAGATATTCCAACCCCTGCGATAATCATCGAGATAAGAATCGGTAACGGGAATATATTTCCGGGTGTTGGTGGTGCCACTAGTAAGCGCAAACATATGAATTCTTCGGTCAGCAAGTAGTGCAGAGGTTTCGCCTTTAAGCACTCTATTCATGTAGGGTTCAATAGTTTCGTAGCCTGCAACCCCGATATTGTTTCTAAAAGCATCGATGGATTTTATAGATGAAAAATGATGATCCCTTGCAAACGAAGTATTTTGATGTTTGCGAAGAATGGAAAGAAGGAGCTTTTGTTGCACTTCTTGTGGTTGTTTGGTGGCGTTTTCAAACTGCCTGATTTTCCTGTTGATGGATAAACTAAGCAAGGGTGAAACAATGTTTTGAAAAAAGAAATGATTCAAAGCATTGCCAGCGATTTCCCTAAATCCAGGCATAAAAAACTCCTGTATTTACTTGGAATTACTAACGACGGCTTCCATCTGTTTCGAAGGCAATTTTACGCTCGAAGAACTAGCGAGGTACGAATCAAAGAAGCTTAATACCCTATTCTTATATTCTTCAGGGGCGACCTGAATTGCCATGTTATGGCGAGCACCAGGAACCACCCAAAGTTTCTTGGGGCTATTACACATTTTAAAAAGAGTGCGTGCCATTTCTGGTTTGATGTAAGTATCAAGCACGCCATGAATCATGAGCCAAGGGCTGGTCATTTTTCTAATCTTAGATTCAATATGAAGGAATTTAGCATTCCCTGCGCGTTCTTTTTCGGCAATATTGATGGCATCTAATGCCAACTTCCCAAAAAACCAGTAGGGCAAAATCGTATGAATTGCAGCACGTTTGCTATAAATACAAATCCACTGCCTCATAAAAGGAACCATGGTGGTATAAGTACCAAAAACACCATCCGAGACAGAACACAAAATGTACGGGTCATCAGCCCCCACATATAAACCAGAGGCAGCACCTTTGCTGATTCCAAAAAAGCCAATGCCATTAGGATCGGCATCGGGTCTTGTTTTCAAGTAAGCAATTGCAGATTTCGTATCATCCACTTCGTACTGCGTAATCCAATGCAAGGGTTCGTAATCTGGTTGCTTATCGCTATCGCCCTGATTGCGGGGTTCATAAATAAAAACATCATAACCAGCGGTAACCAGCCATTCACAATAAGAGATACTGCTAAAGCGATTCGAACTAAACTCAAGGCCAAAAAGAATGACACCTTTTCTAGGAAAAGTTGTTTTGAAATAGCACCCCTGAAGCATTAGCCCGCCTGAAGTAGGAAAACGAATCGAATCACAAGCAGCAGAAACATCACCTCTAGGAATAATAAAGAGGGGCTTTTCTTGAAAAATGCGAGCAACAAAATGAATGTAATTTTTAGTGATAACAATATAAACAAGAATTAGCCCAGCCACACACAAAATGGGGCTAACCAGCAAAAACAACAAGCCTAACAGAATCATTTCCAAAGTAATCAACTCCAAAAAACTAACTAGTTGTTAAATGCACTCACCACTAGCGATGTATTTTGTCCGCCAAAACCAAAACTATTGCTCAAACAATTCTTGGCCTTATGCTCCCGGGCCTTGTTAGGAATATAATCCAAATCACATTCAGGATCTGGGGTTTCATAATTCGTCGTGGGGGGAAGTATTCCTGTTCGCATCGCTTCAATGCAGGTGATTAATTCAACAGCCCCTGCTGCTGCTATCAAATGCCCCATCATACTTTTAATACTGCTCACCGGAGTTTTATACGCCCGATCCCCAAACACCTTTTTTATCCCCAGCGTTTCTACCCGATCATTAACCTGGGTACTCGTACCATGTGCATTAATATAACCAATATCTTCTATTGCAACACCACTATCCTTGATGGCACCTGCGATACAAGCGATTGCGCCACGCCCTTCAGGATGACTATCCGTAACTCTGAAAGCATCTGCGGTTGAACAATACCCGGTAAGCTCGGCATGAATCTTGGCGCCACGCTTTTTCGCATGTTCAAGTTCTTCAATAACCAGCATACCTGATCCTTCACCAAGAACAAAACCATCCCGGTTTAAATCAAATGGCTTGCTGGATTTAGTAGGATCGCCCTTGAATGTCGAAAGTGCTGTAAGAAGATTGAATCCCGTAACACCAAACGGGTGTATCATGCTGTGCGAACCGCCTGTAAGCATGATATCTGCATCGCCATGCCTGATGATTTCCAGCGCTTCGCCAATTGCCTGGCTGCTGGCAGCGCAAGCGGTAAGACAATTGAAGTTGGGGCCTTCGAGGCAAAAATACTGGGCAAGATGAGCGGGGGTGGTGTGCAATTCTTGTTCTGCTTCGTGTCCGCCATGAAAATGTTTTAGGCCTTCTGCTGCGAACTTTACACAATCAAGACTGCGTGTTTCCGAATTATAAGCACGGGCAATCATAGAAATCATATTATTGAAATCTTGAATTCCCTCACCGGAACCTAGATAGACGCCAAACCGGGTGCGATCCACTTTTGGATTATCAAGCAGCCCGGCATCTTCCAATGCTTGTTGGGCCGCTGCCGCAGCAAAACAACTGTTAACGCCGCAATCTTTCCAAGGAGAGGCATCTTTGACATATTTCGCCAAATCGAAATTCTTGATTTCTGCAGCAAAGGTGGTGGGAAAGCTTTTAGCATTAAAACGCGTTATAGCACCAATCCCGCTTTTACCTGCAATCAGGTTTTGAAACATCTCTTTAATGGTTGTTCCAAGTGGAGTTACCACACCCATTCCAGTAATAACAATTCTTCTTCTCATTGATAAATCTCGATGCGTTTTCGGTCTGTATCAAAACAACCGTAATAGAATAAATCGGGTTTTAACTCCAACGGCGAATAACCACCGCTCCACATTGTCCGGTTTGGCACATGCTAACCTTCAAGACGCAATCTTTTTTAAGTTCACGAGATGCTCTAAGTACATTCACCGGGCAATCGGGATCTATATTTTCATAATTTAATGTGCCAGGCACAACGCCTGTTTGAAATGCTTCTAAGCTGGCAACCAACTCGACCAAGCCACCCGCTGCACCCAGATTTCCGATTGCAGATTTGATTGCAACTACCTCAGGCGTCTTAGGCAATGCAGAGCGAATCCCCTGCGCCTCAAGCCTGTCTGCTGTTTTACAACCCACGCCATGTGCATTCACATGATCAATATCGGAGGCATCAATACCAGATTCGTTCATAGCTGCTTGAATAGCCCTAGCAACGCCAGAGCCATCTTTTTTCTGATCAAAAGCTGCACCAAACCCAAGGATTTCGGCATATATTTTTGCGCCCCTACTCTTGGCGTGCTCTAACTCTTCAACTGCAAGCACCCCAGTGCCTTCGCCGATCACCATGCCATCGCGATTTTTATCAAAGGGCCTGCAAGCTTTTTCAGGATGTTCATTATTAGAAGAAAGCTCTTCAAACAAAGAATGCCTAGTCATGCTGAGAATATTAATTCTGCTCTCTGCGCCACCACTCAGGAAAAAGTCCCCACGATCCCTGCAAAGCAATCTGTAGGTTTCACCTAAGGCCAAAACACTTGCTACATCACTTTGCGTAATGGAATTATTAGGCCCTTGAGCATCATGAAGGATGGATACTTGGCAGGCAAGCATGTTGGGAAGATACTTTAACATCCAGAGGGGTTGGATGACTTCAAGGCCTTTATGGCCCCAGACATCGAGATCTACCTTTATGGGATTGCCCGAACTGGAAACAACAGAAGCATCAGCAAGTTCATTTAGTTCGCTTGCAATAAGGCCTGCACCAAAGATCACGCCAAAGCGGGTGCGATCGAGTTTTTCTTTCTCAACTTTGGAATCGTTAATGGCGCATTGAGCACCCGAAACCGCAAGCTGAATGGTTTTAGCCATCACTCGCAAGGCTTTACGATCTTTCTTATCGACATAATTTTTGGCATCAAAATCAGGGATGCAACCTGCAAAGCGAATCGGTAGGCCAGAGGCATCGAACGAGGTTATTCCCCGGACACCACTTTTACCCTCGATCAATGCTTTATGAAATGAAGGCCCATTAATTCCTAATGGAGTAAGAGCCCCAATACCGGTAATAACCGCTCTGCGCAAAGAAACAACCATGGCACCCCACCATTCTTGGGTTATTAAATCACACCCAAGGAAAAACAAACACCGAGGGCCCGTACCCTCAATTTAGCCAGGGCTATCCTTGCCAGTCTGAGAAGCAACTTTTGCTAATCCCAGAAGATACTTGAGCTCTCCTGAAAAAACAAAATTATGATCACCAAACATCTGTTTGGAGCGAGCCTGATCGAGGTGGGCGAAGAAAATTTCTGCCTCGGCAGTCTGAACCCCATCCACGAAAACTTTACCTAAAACGGAAGCGGCTTCCGGTCTCATCATGAGAATCTCGACCTGATAAATGAGCTGTTCACCAGCAAACATTTCTCGTTCGAAACGAGTTTTGGCAATTTTGGCAAGCACCACTTTCTCGCGAAATTGGTTGGCCTCACCCACCAGAATTCCACCTGTTTGCGCCAACCCCTCAATAATGAGGGCAGCAGGCATCACAGGGTAACCTGGGAAATGATCCCTAAAGTGGTCTTCCGCAGTGCTGAGATTCTTCACAGCCTTTGCGGACTTACCACTTTCGAATTCCAAAAACCTGTCAATCCAGATCCATCTCATAGATCAACTAACCTTGCCATGCAGTCAGGCGAAAATCAAAGCAGATACCTCGGATTTAACCGAAATAAGTGCCCTCTTAGCCGGACTTATTGTCAAATATTAATTCTTGCCCGCAGCCAACTTGCCTTCAATATAACGGGCAATAAGAGCAACGGTGAAAAGGTCGCTGAAATTGTTCACTTCAGGATTCTTTGCAAATTCTGTAAGGTCAGCAAAAGGCATCTTTTCCTTCAGCTCCTCGATACCCTTGGGGGTAACTTTGCCATTTTGCACGATATCTGGATCGCCCTGCAAAACCGCTTCAGGGAAAAGCTCATTACGGGGAATCTTAATTCCAAATTCCCTTTCCAATCGGAATACTATATCCAAATAGTCAATCGATTCTGCTCCTAAGTCGCCTTGAAGAGTTGAAGTGGGTTTCACTTCATCTTCTTCAACATTCAAAGCTTCGATAAGGGTTGCAGATACCTTCGCGTAAATCTCTTCTTTAGTAGCCATAGCCTTTAAATCTCCAAAAAACTCGAAGAAACATAATGCAAACTGATAATTCCTTTGATCCAATAACCTCAACTTAAAATTTAAGCGAGCCTAGTTCTCAGAAAGTACCACCTTGCCCACACCATCATAAAACAAACGCAATACCATCCGTGGCTTATCCATTCCTAAATTATACTAAAAATTAACCTTAAACCTTGAAATAAACATCAACCCGACGCTGCTCCTAAACTTAAACCACCATCAACAGTGATCACTTGTCCAGTAATGTAACTCGCATCAGGGCTTGCCAAGAATAGCACAACCTTCGCAATATCCTCGGGTTGGCCATACCGTTTCATGGGAATAAACTTCTTGATCATATCCCCAGCTTTGTTTCTTACCGCAGCGCTCATGTCCGTTTCAATAAACCCTGGTGCTACCGCATTAACTGTAACACCTCGTGATGCAAGTTCCACCGCAAGTGATTTAGTGAAGGAATTTACCGCACCCTTACTAGAAGCGTAATTTGTCTGACCAGGGTTCACATAATCTGCTGCAACGCTCGATATATTGATGATCCTTCCAGATCGCTTGCGCATCATGGAAAAAGCGATTGCATGGCAGAAGTTAAAAGTGCCACCCAAGTTCGTCTGGATCACTTTGCTCCACTGCTCAGGCTCTAGCCTAACAAACAAATCATCATGAATCATGCCTGCGTTGTTCACCAGAATATCAACGCCACCCAAAGTCTTCTCAACTTCTTCGACCACTTCTTTGGTGCGGGCGTATTCCGCCACGTCAGCTTGTATCGCAATTGCTGTGCCGCCTTTCGACACAATTTCTGCAACTAAGCCATCCGCAGCTTCTTTGCTACCCTTATAGATGATCGCAACCTTGGCGCCCTGAAGGGCTAAACCCATGGCAATAGCTTTACCAATTCCCCTGCTTCCGCCAGTAACGATGGCTACCTTGTCTTTAAAAATCATCCTGTCATTCCTAATCGTAAGTAAGAGCCTATCATCCAGTCCAGTTATCATCGACATATCATCAAGAATTCATGCTTAGATAGCGATGTAATTCTTTATAATGCGCAATCATCTTCTCATCGGTTTCTTTAAAGCTAATATTCTTGTCGCGCAGGTTGTAGCGGGCCAGAGTAATCCTAGCAGATACGGTGGATTGCCCTTCCATTTCGCCTTTACCTTTAAATACTGCTAACTCTTCAGTTTTTTCGACCAACTCCACGGTAATCAGCATCTGCTTACCGGGTTCCATGAAATTACCATACTTAATGTTCTTGGCTTCCCTAAGAACGATAACACTATGGGCATAATCTTCGCTAATGCGAAGAAACCAAGCCCCGGCTTCGACCAAGGTTTGCAGCATCAAAACACCAGGCATTACCGGGAAGGTTGGAAAATGGTCTGCCAAGTATTCTTCCCCGAGCGTTAAATTTTTTAACGCCTTAAGGCTAACCCCCGGTTGAACTTCGATAATCTTGTCAATCAGGTTAAAACGCATCCTGTTTCCATTCCTGAGAAAAACTTATTAACATCCTTAGTACAGGTAACCATACCCAACTTCAACTCTAACATGACTATAGTTGGACCCCATCTCTCGGGCAAACTAAAAAATCTTTCACCCATTCTTGACTACTATCCGCAATCTTATTTCTAGTGGTCAAGTCTTTAAACTAAAACCTTCCGAGCAAACAATACCTTACTCTTTTGTCTATTGTCATAAATTCAAGAATATTTATCAAACCGAAAAGGTTTATTAAACTGAACAATATAAACAAAAGGGGAGCTTTATGCGAATCAACCATAATTTAACGTTTTTTTTGATCGCAATCATTATAACGATTAATCTAAAAGGGGCCGAATTAAACGAGTTGTGATTTAAAACCTTACAGTTTACATTTATCTTTTAAAAATATTGTTTATTTTTGGCCTATTTCGCCTAATTCATACGCTTATATAAAATATTGCCTTTTATGTGACTTAAACTACTTGCAATTCTTTTTATTCCGTCTTAAATTAAGAAAGTTCCGCTGCTTTGTTTATTCGGCAACTGGGCGATGTCGGATTTACATTCGGCGGAACATCTTCAAAAGCTTATTCTTTAAAAATTCTTTAAAAACTCTTAATCTATTTCACCACTTATTCTTCCACGCAGAAATCCGCTATCGGCTTTCGTTGTGTATGCAAATTCCAGTTGTTTAGTTGTCAGCATTTTTCCTTTTAGAAAATTACTATTTATTGCAGCTTCCAATACACCAGAAGTAAGCAATGTCCGCTTGATCGGAATGGGGGATTCTTTTTTAGTAAACAACTTTTCGAGGTTATGAACTTGCGCATCAAAAAACTTGGCGCCTGGCGGCATTGGCAATCGAAACAAACACGATGCAGGCTTCTCTTCGCCCTTGATTTTCCCTGCAAAACAGAAGTCTTGTATATGGCCATTCAACAATAGCACCGTGCCTTTGGTTCCATCTATATACTGGATCAAAAAGGCAATCGGCTCAACCCGCGGCATGGTTAACGATGTAACAGTAGAAGTGTTGGTACGGATATCTCCTGGGTTTAAAGTTTCACTTCGCGAAAGCGCGGCATCCAAAAGCTTCCAACTCCATCGACCCTCATCGCCCGCATTCCAAACAGCATCCCCCCGAAGGCACTGCACCGATTTCACGCCCGTCTCTCCACCTTTTCTTCGCTCCATCATGGTTTGCAAAGCTTCTAAAGAATGCAGCCCATAAATTTCGATTCTGCCATAAGCTGCCAGCAATCCCTCTTCAATTGGGGTTTCAAGAGGTAACTCCAGGTGAGGCGTGCGCCATACAAAGGGCAAACTTGACCCCGCCATGAACGGAAATTTTAACTCCTCTGACCATCCGACCATTCTTTGTGCTTTTTCAAACTCAATCGAAAGGTGCTTATCGTTAAAAACTGGAACCGACTTCCCTACCTCTTTAAAAACCTTAATTACCTGCTCCATCATTTCATATCGGGGGTACAAAACCTGACCCTTTTCGTTCTCAGGGTATTTCCCATGCTCGATGATAATCATAACGCCATCGACCGCCAGTTCGCCCTTGCTATCAAGCAGGGCCTCGCGCACATTAGCAGCCAATTTAAACCCAAACTCCTTAGACAAAGGCACAGAAACATCGTTTTCAGGTTTTTGATCCGTAAAAACAGAATGAATGTAATGCTCGGGGAGATGATACTTCCCATCTAGGTAATAACCGTGCAGGAATCGGCCTGCTATATGATACGAGTGCGAAAGCGGGTAATAAGTAGAACCAATCACCGCTAGGGGTTTGCGCCCTTTAATACTTGGTAGAACCGGTTTTGTTCGGGGGGAAGAATTCGGAGGTTGGCCCAGCGCCCAAGCTGGAATCAAGGTGCCAACTGCTCCCATAAACAACCGTCTGTCCATATTTCGAAGTTCTTTCATTTCGGGCCTCGTTCGTAAATTACACCAGTTTTCATGCCTTTTAATGTATGCAATCATCTTTTAATCCGATAAAATACCATGAATCAAGATTTAGATATCTCCCTACCTGTTGATTATTTGATTTTTCTTGAACAGGCACGCCGGGAACTTTAAGGATCAGACTCCATGCCCGAAAGAAGTTTTTCCAAACAAAAGCTCGGTCTTCTTTGCAGACGAAGCTTTTTAGGCTCGTCCGGCCTCGGGATTTTAGGCCTCTCCTTTCCCCAATGCTTATCTGCTGCTGCAACCGCAGGCAAAAACGTCAAAGCTAAAAATGTACTTGTAATTTATGAGCAAGGTGGCCTTTCACATATGGATACTTGGGATCCAAAACCCGAAGCCATTAGCGAATACCGCAGCCCCTTCAAACCCATCAGCACTAATGTGCCCGGCATGCAGTTCACCGAACTACTCTCTAAGACTGCCAAAATTGCCAACAAACTTACCGTCGTTCGCTCCATGCATCACACCCGGGGCGGTGCAGATGCCCACCCCAACGGCACCCAATACGCCCTTTCAGGATCTCATCCTGCAAACGCTGCAATATCCATGCCCGATATAGGCTCCATTGTTTCCCACCTTTTAGGTAGCGGTTGCAAATACCTGCCCCCTTATATCATGGTGCCAGGCAACCACGAACAAGCAGCAGAAACGCGAGTTGGTTTTTTACCCGCTTCCACCAAAGTATTTAAAACCGGTGGCAAAGATCTTTCCGATCCAAGCTGGAAAATCGATTCCCTCCTTCCCCGCATCGAAAACCAGGGCGAACGGCTCTCTTCCAGAATGCAACTCAAAGACCGTATCGAAAAATCACCTGCATCTTCCGATGCCCCCGCAATGGATCGCTTCTTCGGTCAAGCATTCGATATGATTTCCAGCCCAAAAGTTTCTCAGGCCTTCAATGTTCAGAACGAACCCGAAAAAGTTCGCGAGGCCTATGGCAAAGGCCATCGTGGCGCTTGCTACCTCGTAGGTAGAAAACTTATCGAGGCGGGCGTTCGCTTTGTTACCGTAGATACCCGCTGGCCACTCACCAAAGAAACACCCCGTGGTGGCAACCTGAACTGGGATCACCATGATCATATCTACACCAACGAAACCTGTGAACTACCGGGTGCAACCGGGGCGGGTGCTGGGCGATATGGTATTGGCCATTGGGTGATGATGGGTAGTACAGATCAAGCTTTTTCTGCGCTCATCACCGATCTGGATGAACGCGGTTTACTTCAAGAAACTTTGGTTTGCTTTGTCAGTGAATTTGGCAGAACACCCAAAATAAACAAAGCCAAAGGCCGCGACCATTGGACCCACGCCTACTCTATCGCTTTCGCAGGTGCCGGTGTTCCAGGTGGGCAAATCATCGGGAAAACTGACCGCGAAGGTGGCTATGTGGTCGAATCGGGTTACACTCCCGAAGATTACGCATCCACCATTTACGAAAAGCTCGGCCTCGATCGCAACAAACCCTTATACACCTCTGGTAACCGCCCCATCTTTTATGGCCATGCAGGCGAGCCGATCAAAGGTGTCTTTTAACCTTAATTAATACGACTTCGCAAACACCACCCTCTGCTTCGAGGGATTGCCCGTCACCATGCACTTGCCCTCTTCCTTACCAAGGTTAAAGGGTATGCACCTGATGGTGGCTTTAGTTTCTTCTGCAATCTTATCTTCCGTTTCCTTGGTGCCATCCCAATGCGCTAGGAAAAAACCACCGGGGGCTTCAATCTTCTTTTTAAATTCTTCATACGAATCAATTTGATGCATGTTGGCATCTCGAAACGCCTTCGCCTTCTCGAATAACTTATTCTGAATTTCGCGAAGCAAGGCATCAATTTTGGTTGCTGCTTCAGCAAGGGGTACGCCCATCTGTTTACCCTCTTTGCCGGGTTGATCCCGTCTGGCAAGTACGCAAGCATTCGAGGCAAGATCCTTGGGTCCGATTTCAACCCTTACAGGCACACCCTTTAATTCCCACTCATTGAATCTAAAACCAGGGGACTTTTCAAAATCTCGATCCACCTTCACCGTCATTGTGTCGTAACCATAAAATTCATCCCGAGGCAAAGCCACCAAATCTGCTGCAAGTTTATCTGCCACTTCTGAAGTAGCTTTTTGCTCTTCAGGATTTTTCCCAATCGGGCAGATCACCACATGAATGGGCGCCAACCTTGGTGGCACAACCAATCCCTGATCATCGCTATGGGTCATGATGAGCCCGCCAATCAAGCGGGTGGAAACACCCCAACTCGTGGCCCACGCATATTCAAGCTTGCCTTCCTTGCTCTGGAATTGCACATTGAATGCCTTGGCAAAGTTCTGGCCCAAGAAATGGCTTGTCCCCGCCTGCAACGCTTTTCTATCCTGCATCATGGCTTCAATGCATAGCGTATAAACTGCACCAGGAAACTTCTGCCCTTCGCTTTTAGCACCTGTTAAAACGGGCATAGCCATCCATTCCTCTGCAAATTTGCGATAAACCTCGAGCATCTTGTGGGTTTCTTCCTCGGCTTCAGCTTCGGTTGCATGGGCGGTGTGCCCTTCCTGCCAAAGAAATTCCGCAGTTCGTAAAAACAATCTTGTGCGCATTTCCCAACGCACCACATTCGCCCACTGATTAATCAACAAAGGCAGATCACGATAACTCTGAATCCAATTCTTGTAGGTGTTCCAAATGATGGTTTCAGAAGTGGGCCTTACGATCAGCTCTTCGTCCAACTTTGCATCGGGATCAACTTCCACACCTTTGCCCGGAATCGCCTTTAATCGATAATGCGTGATGACTGCGCATTCCTTGGCGAAGCCCTCCGCCATCTGTTCTTCCTTGGCGAGGAATGATTTGGGAATGAATAAGGGGAAGTAGGCGTTCACATGGCCTGTATCTTTAAACATTTTATCGAGTGCGCGTTGGATTCGTTCCCAGATGGCATAACCATGTGGCTTGATTACCATGCAACCACGAACATCAGAATTTTCTGCCAGCCCTGCTCTGTTGACGATATCGAGGTACCACTGCGAATAATCCTGAGCACGCGAGCTAATTTTCTCTCCAGCCATGTCAATCCCCTGCTGTTGTTTTTGCCAATATTGAACTTCGGGGCATTATACGCATTTGCAAGGAAGTTGAAATCGAATCCTTTTGTTTGCGCTAAATTCATGTACATTCATCGGGGATTGAAGAAGCTTATTCCATTACTCGTTCACCTTCTCCAGAATGCTTTTGATGGTGTTTTCCACCTCCGTAACTGTGCCAAAGGGCACCAGCATCCGAAAAGAATAATCCCCCGCCTGCACCCCATCCTTATCCTGCAACCGATAGACACAATTCCACTTCACCACTTTATCATTGGGGAAATAAAATCTGCCATACCCTGGGCCAGTCATACCTTTGCTCTTCTTTTCCAATGAAACCACGCCCATTGCATGCTTGCCATCTTCGGTTGCAAACACCACGTGAAAAGATTGTTCCCCCGATTGTTTATCCAAAGGTACCAACCTCTTTTGCTCAGGATTCCATCTTAGGAATTGCTGGAACCCCCAAGGCATGTAACCCGTTAAAGCTTCAAACTGAGCATAAGTATGCCCTTCTTTTTCAGGCACGCTAAAAGTCACCCGGTAATCCAACACTTGCTCTAACCCCATGAAGCCAAACCGAACTTGTTTGTGCAAAAGATGATTGGAAAGCTCTGCGGTGTTGTAAGCCAAATTGCCGTGCGACTTCATCCCGGGCCTGATCCAGAACGCCATCTGATTTTTAGTTACAAGCTCTTCATTTTTCACTTCCAAAAACAACAGCTTGCTTGAAGAATTTGGCCCTTTGCCATCAAATTCAGAGCCCGCCTCCGTAGGGTTGAACACTTCCGGGATAAACTTCTTCCCCATGTTAAAATTCGAAGCGGATTGCAACTGCCTGCCATGGTCAAAACTATCGATGTATTCCTTACCCCGAAATTTGAAAGAGTGAATCGCCCCAGCAACCCTGGAAGTGGTGGTGATGATTGCTTCATCTTTACCAATCTGCTTTTTTAAAACCGCATCGCCTGAAACATCTGCAACAGCAAAAGTTAAAGTGCCAATAAAAACTACCAGTAAAACGGCTTTCATATTCATCCCCAAAAAACAAACTGGCAATACTATAGGTCCAAGAGTATCTTACATAATCTGAAGATATTTAGTTGAACTTAAAAACAAAGGAAACACCGATGAAGTTTGTACGCTTTGCACTAGCACTATTGCCTTTATTTGCACTCACATTTTCCACCCAAGCGTTTGAAGATGAAAAAGGTTGGGTCTCCCTTTTTGATGGCAAAACCCTCAATGGCTGGGAAGCTAACGAAAAACCCGAATGCTTCCAAGTCAAGGAAGGCAATCTTTTCCTTCAAGGCGGCATGGCCCACCTCTTCTACATTGGCGAAGTGGAAAAACACGACTTTAAGAACTTCGAGTTCAAAGCCGAAGTTAAAACTGCCCCCAGTGCCAACTCTGGTATTTTCTTCCACACCGAAAATCGTGGCAAAGGTGGTGTAAAAAAAGGTTACGAAGCACAGATCAATAACACTTTCGTCAAAGACCCACGCAAAACTGCAAGTCTGGTTGATGTCGAAGACCGGCTCGAATCAACCGTCAAAGATGATGAATGGTACCAATACTACATCATGGTCAAGGGAAAACAGATCGTGATCAAGATCAATGGCAAAACCATTGTTGACTACACGGAGATTGAAAAACCCGTGAGAAAAAAAGGTCGTGAAGAACGCGTGCTAACCCATGGCACATTCGCACTTCAAGCCCACGATGCAGAAAGCAAAACCTGGTTCCGTAACATCATGGTAAAGCCCCTGCCCTAATTATTCTTCCTTTAAAATACGAATACGGCTTTACATAAGGCGTTTGTGCTTTACATAGCAGTTGAAGTATTCAATGAATAATAATCGCTAAATCGTTTTCACATCATGATTTCCAAGAATCATTACGGCCCATTACTCTGGCCCCACGATTTTGAGTCACAAAATTAACCGCCCATTGTGTCAATACCAGCAACCGGTTTTGAAACCCAACTAGCAAAAGGACATGGATGAACAACCATGCCATCCAAGCTAAAAAACCCGTCATCCCAAAACCTTTCACCTGCGCTATGGCGCGTCCTCGCCCTATCGTTGCCATGCTTCCCTTATCGAAGTAACTAAAAGGTGGCAGAGCGGGATTTCCATTCAATCGATTATGTATTAATTTACCAACATACTGAGCCTGTTGGGTTGCAACCGGAGCCACACCAGGAAGTGTTTGAGTTTCCCCTTGTGGAGTGAATGCAGCTAGATCACCAATGACAAAAATATTAGGATGGCCGGAAACCGAGCAATCAGCCCCAACTGGAATCCGTTGCCCCCGTTCAAGCGCAACTCCAGTAGCTTGAGATATCGCAGATCCCAACGGGTTTCCACTAACACCCGCAGCCCAAATTACGGTGTGGGTGGATAATTTTTCACCCGTCGAAAGTTCAACCTCATCTGCTGATACCGCTTTTACCTGAACCCCCAGTCTAAGTTCCACTCCTAAGCGCTCAAGATCTTTACAGGCTTGAGCGGAAAGATCCTCTCGAAACATCGTAAGCGGCCTAGGGTGACCTTCCACAAGAATCACCCTTGCAGATTCAGGTTTAATATTTCGAAACTCGTTTCTCATCGAATAGTGAGCAAGTTCAGCTATTGCACCAGCCATCTCAACTCCGGTTGGTCCACCACCAACCACAACAAATGTAAGAAGACTCGCCTGTTCCTGAACATCGGCACTGCGCTCTGCTCGTTCGAATGAACGAAGGATGCGCCCACGAATCTTCAATGCATCATCCAGACTTTTCAGACCAACCGAATTATCTGCCCATTCTGGATGATTGAAATAACTTGTAACCGCCCCTGCTGCAACCACTAGCGTGTCAAATCCAAAACGGTCGCCATCCGTCAATACCACCTCTTGCTTTTTAACATCAACACTAGCAACTTCGCCCAGTATTGACCTGCAATTAGACTGATAGCGTACCAGTGTCCGCAAAGGCATTGCAATATTTGCAGGCGACAAACCACCCGTCGCAACTTGATAAAGCAAAGGTTGAAAAAGATGATGATTCGACCTATCAATTAAAAGAACCTCAACAGGTTCATAAGCAAGTTTTTTTACCAAGGTTAATCCGCCAAATCCTCCACCTATAACCACCACTTTATGCTTCTGAGACATAATGTTCCCCGATTTATTTTTTAAGGATGTTCAGACATTTATAACGGAATAGTTTTTAGTACAACAACATCCAAAAGAACCATACTCATACTAGTATCAGCACTTTAAAACGCCAGTTTTAAAATACTTTTTAAGCAAGTTTTGATTGTGAAAAGAATTGAAGAGGATTTGAAGAGAAGTGTACAAGCTTAAAAACTAGAATCATCAATCTTTGAAATAAGAATGGGCCGGGGAGAAACAAAGTCTCCCCGAGCACCAATATATGGGTTAAACTATTCTTTCTTCTTGAAGATTTCCTTCATCAGTTCGCGGGACTTTTCACGGCCCGTCTTGAACTCTTCCAAATCAAGATAACCATCTTTGTTGGTATCCATTGCTGCAAACATCTTTTCATGAAGGTCAGGCTTGTTAGCAAAAGCCTTCTTCAAGAAATCCTTGCCTGATTCTGCCGCCTTTTCAGCCATGGCGTTTTGAGCTTTTTTGAACTCTTCCTTGCTTACCTTGCCATCGCCATTTTCATCCATCTTTTTGAAAGCCGATTCAGGATCGCCTAAGCCGCCCTTACCCTTGGTCTTCTTTTCATCTTGGGCAAAGCCCATTGCGGAAACAGCAAGAAACCCTGCTGCTACAAAACAAACCGTAGCTAATCGAAACATACTTATCCCCTTTATAAAGGTGAAACAAAATATCAGGTTCACGCTAAACCTGATCCAAAGAAACTCTCGATCTTGGTTAAATTAGTTCATGATTCTTGAGCAAATCATTCATGAACCATTATCCTAACTTTAATTCAACCAATATCTAGACATCCATATGCCAAATGTTATCTTACATCAACCTTCCTTTTATTACCCTGCTATTTGGAGATTCTCAGATGCTTTTAACAATTACAACTCTTGCCCTTTTAAACCTCGCACTTGCCATCAACCCCGACGACTTTAAAATGCAGGAAATCGACCGCTCCCTTACCGTTGGATACGCTGTCATCCTCGAAGATATTAACGAAGATGGCAAAAAGGACATCGTCGTTGTTGATAGCAACCGCGTCATCTGGTTTGAAAATCCCACCTGGAAACTTCATACCATCATCACAGGCCAAACCAAACCCGATAATGTTTGCATCGCTGCCCACGATATCGATGGCGATGGCCATCTTGATCTGGTCATCGGCGCAGATTGGAAGCCCTTCAACACTAAATCAGGTGGCACACTTCAATGGCTTAAGCGTGGCAAAAATCTTGATGAACCTTGGGCGATGTTCCCCATCGCAGAAGAACCCACCGTTCACCGCATCCGCTTTGCTGACACCGATGGCGATGGAAAACCTGAACTTATCCTTGGCCCACTTATGGGTAGAAACAGCACCAAAGAAAACAACTGGACCGATGGTTCCCCTGTTCGGTTGCTCGCCTACCACATTCCTTCAAACCCCATGAAGGATCGCTGGATGCCCGAAGTTCTTGATGAATCACTTCATGTGATGCATAACTTTGCACCCGTTTCCCGCTCAGGCACCAAAGCCATGGATTTCATCACCGCAACCTACGATGGTGTTCATAAAGTTTCCAAACTAAACGACAAATGGACCACCTCTAAACTTGGGGTTGGTAATCAGGAAAACCTCAAGTCCAACCGGGGCGCAAGCGAAATCAAGCAGGGCAAACTTGCCGATGGTTCGCCCTTCATTGCCACCATTGAACCTTGGCATGGTAACCAGGTTGTGGTTTACACTCAATCCAAACCGGGCGAACTCTGGAACCGCAAAGTGCTTGATGACCAACTTAAATGGGGCCATGCTGTTACCTGCGCAGATCTCGATGGCATGCCGGGTGATGAATTGATCATTGGCGTGAGGGATGAGCTTGCCAAGGAAAAGGGTAAGAAAAATGGCGTGCGTATTTACTCAACAAGTGACGGCAAAGGCGCTACTTGGAACCGCAATGATGTTGATGAAGGTGGCGTTGCGATTGAAGATCTTGCTGCTGCCGATTTAGATGGCGATGGCAAAATCGACATCGTTGCAGTTGGCAGAGCCACGAAAAATGTCCGTATCTATTGGAACAAAGGCAAGTAATGTTTTACTGAGCGGCGGATGTTAATCCGCTGATGCGTGCGCCAACTAGGATACAGTAATGGCCCTGTTCTAATGAGCTTCAGATATTAATCCGGATCTCAGTAGCACAGGTTCGAAAGAACTAACTTTCCCGACTTCTTCGTGGCCTTTTCTTAATTGGCTTTCGCAGTCTTCTTCCTAGCTGTTGTCTTCATTGCAGCCTTTTTTGGTGCAACAGATTTCTTGGCGGGCGCAGAAACAAAATGCTGGGCTACTTTCGCAGCAAGTTGACGATCTGTCATCTTATCTGCAGTTTGTAGGTCCACGACAAGCCCACGGATTTTTTTGCTCTTGAGGCGCTTATAAAGCTGGCCTTTGGCTTCACATGGGCCGAGGATCAAAAGTGATTCTGCTCCCTTTAGGCCCACTATTACCTCATCATAAAACTTCTTGAGCTGGCTGTCGAGTTTTCGTTCCAGCCTAACTTCTGCAACAAAGTCATTCGGGGTATACGAATGGTTGGCGCCAGACCGAACAGGAGATTCGATCCCAGAGGCAATCTTCTTGATTTCCTTGCCTGCATCTTTGACCAAGACCAAAATGGCCTGCTTGTGGTCAATCCACACACCTACTTTAATAGACATAGTTCGCACCTTTCTCTGTCAGGAATGCTTTGAAAAGGCTTACTTACCCGATTGCCTTGGCTATTCACAAATGTGGCCATTGCCCACTAATCCGCCTACAATAGCGGCTTGCCAAGCGCTGCGTAATGCCCAAACAGGCGTAAAAGACACCCTTATTATACCCTGTCTGATCGCCAAAGAATCAATGCCATGCGTTTTTTTAATTAATTGATCAGCCAAAGCGTGTGAAAGTGATCGGAAGAAGAGTGGTGTAACTTAGCCAGCGACTCCCGCATTATTGGCAGGTGGCAGAATAGTTTGATCAGAACTAAGGGCCCACCAGTTTTACGCCATTGGTGCCTAGCCTAACCGCTCTTTCTCGAGCATTGCTGTCATTGAAATTGATATAGTGACGAAAAATGTCCGCATCTATTGAAACAAGAGCAAGTAATGTTTTACTGAGCGCCAGTTGTTAATACTCTAAATAAACTCCCTAATTAAGGATTATAAGGCTCCTTAAAAATTATAGACTCTAAAATTAAATACACCTCTTCCAGATATATAAATATTTAACCGATGTTTACAAAGAAGACCCTGCAAGGTATTGTTAGATTAGGCAGTATAGGGACAACAGGACAAATTCGGCTTTGGAGAATGCAAATGTTTTGGAAATTCAAACAGTCTTTTTTTAATATGAACCAAGATCAATCAAACATAATTAAAGCTAAAATTACTCATAAAAAGCTAAGTTTGCTTGAACTGGAACCTAGAATCACACCCGTTATCACTGCGGTTGCAGATAATATCCTTGTCGCTAACAATATCGAAACTATTCTCTATGTTTTAAATAATGATACAGACACAAATGGAACAGGTTTGCAGCTAAGTAATCTTGGATCCTCTTATACTGCGGGTGATCCTAACCCGGTACCGATATATCCCACCATTACGCCTGCTGGCCCTGCTTTAATTCAAAATCTCGATAACACTTTCACTTTTAAAAGCACTTCTAATGGTACTTTCACTTTTGAATATTCCATATCTAGTAAAGAAGTAAAAGTTCAGGCCCAAAACAGTGAAGCTAGTGATCGGTTTGGTTCAAGCATTGCCCTATCTTCCGATGGTAACACCATGGCAGTTGGTGCTCGCTTAGATAATGTTGGGGCAAACAGCGATCAAGGGTCTGTCTATCTCTTTTCCAAGTCGGGCACCAACTGGATTTTACAATCCCAGCTTTTTGCGTCCGATGGTGCTGGCGCTGATGCCTTTGGTAGTTCCGTATCCATCTCCGGGGATGGAAGTACTTTGGTCGTAGGCACACCTGGATCTGACATTAATAGCCAAGGAAGTTTATATGTCTTCAGCCGCACCAATGGAGTTTGGACTCAACATTCTAAAATCTTTATACCGTACGACCCTATGGCAATGAACCCCACCTATAATACTGCATTAGGTTCAAAAGTCCTTATTTCCTCCGATGGCAATACTCTCTTTGCGGGCACCAGATCTGGTGGACAATATATTTATTCTTTATCAGGTGGCGTGTGGACCCAACAGGCTGATCTAGCACAACAAAGCGGCATGAATTATTTTTATCATCAAGCAAACTATGCTGCTCTTTCCGCAGATGGCAACACTGCTTTACTTGGCTACGAATCCTTCCCCGTCAATGGCGTCGCTTCCGGAACTGCTTTTTTCTTTTTCAGAACCAATGGCGTTTGGACTCTTCAATCCCAAGTAACACCCGCAAATCTTGGTGCCAACTCTAATTTCGGGTCCTCTGTTGGGCTTTCCGCAGATGGCGCTACAGCCATCATTGGCTCGCCTTATAGCAATTCAGGTAAGGGTAATGCTTTCATCTACACCCGTTCTGGTTCGACTTGGTCTCTACAATCCACTCTCAACCCTCAAGGCAATTTGCTTGCCTCTATTTTTGGTTCTTCCATCGGCATCTCCAATGATGGTAATACCGTTTTTGCTGTAGGCTCCAATGTCTTTTCTAGCGATAATGGCGTCTTCTTCTTCCAGCGCACCAATAATATTTGGACCCATTCCCAAGACCTTTATGGCGCTTCCGCCTTCCAGAATGGCTTTGGCTCATTCGTTCTATCCCCAGATGGCAACACCCTCTTTTCTGCCGACCCTCAATCCAACTCCGTCTTCTCACAAGCTTGGCAACAATCCAAAACTCTTGTAACTCTCACAGTTGGTACTTTTAATACTCCTAACATTACCACGGTTGTTACAGATACCGGATTTTCAAATTCGGATGCCATCACCAACGATCAAACAATATTTCTTTCAGGAAATACCAACCCCAACAACACAGTTACCCTTTATAACGGTGCAAATAACATCGGCTCTACCTTAGCCAACTCTCAAGGAAGTTGGTTATTTGACTACACAGCAACCACCCTTTTAGATGGCCTTTATTCTTTCACCGCAACAAGTACAGATAACAGCAGTGTTACATCCCCACACTCTCAAATATTAAATGTAATTATCGATACTGTTTCGCCCACAGGCACTTTTGCTTTAGTAGATACTCCGCGCACGACTCCCGTTGCAACAATTAATCTAAACTTTTCAGAACCCATGGCAGGATTTGATATCAAAGATTTAACATTAACTCGAAATGGTAAATCCGTTTTTCTTACCGGGGGGCGAATAACTAATTCTGGAAATATTTACACCATTACGGGCATTCAAAGTATTACATCCATTTCAGGCAATTACACCCTTACACTAAATCCCAATGGTACCAACATCACGGATATTGCAGGCAACCCTATTCAACAAACGAATACGAACGTTTCTTGGTTTACAGATGCAACCCCAGTAATGATAAACCACATTATCCAAGCTGCACCAGACACCTACAAAAACATAGCACCCAATACCAGCGTTGTCCTTAATGTTCTTCAAAACGATTTAAATCTTGATGGAGGTGGTTTGCAATTAAGCAACCTTGGAACTTCCTATACTGCCGGTGCTCCTAATCCTGTACAGCTATTTCCAACTATCAGTCCCGCCGGCCCAACACTGATTCAAAACCCAGATAACACCTTTTCTTTTAACAGCCCGACTAAAGGCGTTTTTTCATTCGAATATTCAGCCGTTGGCAAAGAGGCAAAGCTTACTGCACCTTCAAGTGAAGGGCCTTCTTTTGGCGCAATTATCAGTGGCGATCGCTTTGGTTCAAGCATTGCCTTATCTTCCGATGGCAACACCATGGCGGTTGGCACCCCCTTGGATAATGTGGGCTCCAATAGTGACCAAGGATCAGTTTATCTCTTTTCCAAATCGGGCAACAACTGGATATTACAATCTCAAATTTTTGCATCCGATGGGATTGCTGATGATTCTTTTGGCAGTTCCGTATCCATTTCAGGCGATGGTAATACTTTAGTCGTTGGCGCACCGGGATCTATGCTAAATCAAAACCAAGGGGGCGTTTATGTCTTTACCCGCTCCGGTGGTGTTTGGAACCAACAACCTAAAATCGTAATCCCCTACGACCCTATGGCAATGAACCCAATCTATAATACTGCATTAGGGTCCAAAGTCATTATCTCCTCTGATGGCACCACCCTCTTTGCTGGCACCCGATCTGGTGGACAATATATTTATTCTTTATCAGGTGGCGTGTGGACCCAACAGGCTGATCTAGCACAACAAAATGGTTTTAATATTTTCTACCATCAAGGCAATTATGTTGCTCTTTCCGCAGATGGTAACACTGCTTTACTTGGTTACCAATCCTTTCCTGTAAACGGCGTCGCTTCAGGAACTGCTTTTTTCTATTCCAGAACCAATGGCGTTTGGACTCTTCAATCCCAAGTAACGCCTCCAAATCTGGATGCTGGCTCTAATTTCGGATCCTCTGTTGGGCTTTCCTCCGATGGTAATACAGCCATCATTGGCTCGCCTTATAGCAATTCAGGTAAGGGTAATGCTTTCATCTACACCCGCTCTGGTTCGACTTGGTCTCTACAATCCACTCTCAACCCTCAAGGCAATTTACTTGCCTCTATTTTTGGCTCTTCCGTAGGCATCTCTAACGATGGTAATACCGTTTTTGCTGTAGGCTCCAATGTCTTTTCTAGCGATAACGGGGTCTTCTTCTTCCAGCGCACCAATAATATTTGGACCCATTCCCAAGACCTTTATGGCGCTTCTGCATTCCAGAATGGCTTTGGTTCCTTCCTGCTCTCCCCAGATGGTAACACCCTCTTTTCTGCTGATCCTCAATCCAACTCCGTCTTCTCACAACTCTGGCAACAATCCAAAACACTTGTAACCATCCAAGTCGGGGAATCGGATTCGCATTCTTTAAGTGGTGGCTCCACTGGATTTTTCTTTGACATTACCAATGATGGTGTCGCTGATTTATTAAAAGCCGATCTGGGTTCCATTGTTATTACCAATCAAGCAAATGGCCAAATCATTTCTAGCTTCAACCCCTATCCCCAGTTCCAAGGGGCTATCCACGTTGGCGCAGGTGATTTCGAAGGCAATGGACAATACTCCATTGTAACCGCACCCGGAATCGGTGGCGGCCCTCACATTATGGTGATCGATCCATCAACCGGAGCCGTAAAAAGCTCTTTCTTCGCATACAACACCAACTTTAGGGGCGGTGTTGTTGTTGCTGTAGGCGACATTAATGGCGATGGAATTGTTGATATCGTTACTGGCGCAGGCCCGGGTGGCGGCCCTAATGTACGAGTTTTTGACGGAAGAAATAATCAGTTAATCCTTGATTTTATGGCATATGCACCTACTTTTGTGGGCGGAGTTTCCATTGCCCTTGGGGATGTTAATAATGATGGCAGATTAGATATCATCACTGGTGCAGGCACAGGAGGTGCCCCTCATGTAAAAGCTTTTGATGCAATCAGCGGCAACGAGCTTTTATCTTTCATGGCATATGATTCTACTTTCCTTGGCGGAATTTTCGTCGCTGCAGGTGACCTTTACAGCAACGGTTCCACACAAATTGTTACAGGCACAGGATTTGGCGGCGCTGCACATGTTAAAATATTTGAATCTCGAACACTCGCAGAACTTCATAGCTTTTATGCTTACGATGCCGCTTTTATCGGAGGTGTTAGAGTTGGCCTAACTGATCGCAATAACGATGGGATAATAGATATCGTTACCGGTGCTGGGCCGACAGGTGGGCCGCATGTTAAAATATTTGATGGCAACAATTTCGAATTAATTGACAGCTTCTTTCTGGTGGATCCATCAGATATAGCCGGGGTATTTATGTCTTGATGAAAAAGTAAATCAAGAATCTCTCCATAAATTGAGTGCTATTCGAATTCTTAATTTAGTGATTATTAGATTAACCTCAGAACTGCAGACTTTGACTCAATAAGTCACACTTTCAGGCTTTTCATATACTTTCCATGCGCTCGTGAAGTTACTTTTAATGCAAAATCCCAACTCGAGATGAACTCCTGTTGAGATTTTTATCCGCTTTCGGTTACATTTGTCTAGATAGGGCTATTACAAAGATTAGAGAATTAGTTCCATGCGTATCACGGATTTGCTAAACACTAATAAAGTTACTTTCTCGCTCGAATTCTTCCCACCGAAAACCGAAGAAGGCGAACGCGTACTTTTTGAAGAAACCATCCCCAAGCTTAAATCCCTAAATCCTACGTTTACCTCGGTTACTTATGGGGCAGGTGGCAGCACCCGCAACCAAACCCTTCGCATTGTAAATCGTATCAAAAAAGAATTTAACATCGAAGCTATGCCACACCTTACCTGCGTCGGCTCCACCCGTGAAATGATTGGCGAAGTTCTTGAAGAAGCCCGAGGCATGGGGGTTGAAAACATCCTCGCACTTAGGGGCGATCCACCTAAAGGTGAAACGGAATTCAAACCAACTGCAGGGGGGTTTACCCACAGTCTAGATTTAATCGAATATATCAAAGAAAAAAAGCACTTTGCAATCGGGGCATCAGGCTACCCAGAAGGCCATATCGAATGCTCGGATAAAATTCTCGATTGGGATCGTACCGCAGCCAAGATCAATGCAGGAGCGCAATTTCTAATCACGCAACTGTTCTACGATGTGGATGCCTTCCTGACTTTTCAGGATTACCTACGAACCAAGCACAAAGTTACTGTGCCAATCATCCCGGGAATTCTTCCCTTTTTGGGTGCAGAGCAGGTAAAAAGATTCACCGCAATGTGTGGCGCAAAGATTCCCTCAGCCATACTGCAAAAAATTGATGCTTGCAAAACCGATGAAGAAGTAGGCAATGTAGGCGTCGATATTTGCACCGATATTTGCAGTAAGTTAATCAAGCATGGCACCAAGGCGATTCATATTTACAGCCTTAACCGGGTACCAAGTTCGGAGCAATTGGTTAAAAACCTTGGACTGATTTAATTTAACTTGCTAGTATTCGTGCCTAGGTTTGGGGTGGTCCATTTCTAATATTGAGGTCTAACATGAGTCATTTCTTAAAACCCATCTTTTGTTTAGTTCTGACTCTAAACCTTTCATTTATTTGCATTAGCAATGTTGTTGCGCAGCAGCCAGAAGACTTAAAACTGGTGCCTGGGAATGCAGTTGCAGCGGTGCATATGGATCTGGCAAAGCTTTGGCATTCTGAATCAATGAAGGAAATGCGGGAGCTTTTGAAAAAAGCTGGCCCTAAGGCTTTGATCGAATTAGAAAAGCGTTTTGTCCCAGACCCAACCACGGTTGAAACAATCACAGGGTTTGTGATGTTTCCGAAAAACCCCGGGTCTCCTCCAGATTTCGCCTTCTTGATTTCCCTCAAGAATCCCGTTGAAGAAAAAGCCTTGTTTTTATCTGCTATGCCCGATGGAGAAACAATAAAAAAAGATGGCATCAACATGCAGTTGAAAGATGGCATCGGGCTGATATTGATGAATCAAGGAAAGCTGATTGCAGTGGGCGCCTCATCTCTACTGCCTACCTTGGGAAAGAACACTGCCCCCGCAAAGGGTGACTTTGCCCGATTTCTAAAGGGCAATGCTTCCGGGCTTATCAATGCTGCAATCAACTTTGAACCCATACCCAAAGAAGTTTTTGCGATTGCCCCCCCTCCATTCAATTCACTTGTGAACGGCATCCAATACATGGAGGCGGGGATTGCAGTTGAAAAAACCATACGGCTTTCCACCACTTACACCTACGAAAAAGAAGAGCAAGCGAAGGCTGCACTGGAAACCATAAAAGAATTTGCAAAAATGGGACTTGCCCAGTTAGTGGAACCTCGCAAGGAAGTGGAGAAGAGAGTATTTCCCAAAGACCAAGTTGGCGCCAACCCATTGACCGACCTACCCGAATTTTTAGCAGCCATGGTTGGCTTGGCAATTCTTAACGAAGCAGAAAACCTTTTGAAGAATCCCCCCATCACCCTGGCAGGAACTTCCTTGAAGGCGGATTACACCACTCCCCAGATTTCCTCCAATGCCTTAATTCCTACTACTGCAATCGCAATTGGAATGATGCTGCCCGCGGTTGCCAAGGTAAGAGAAGCTGCCCAGCGAGCATCGTCCATGAATAACCTAAAGCAAATAGGCTTGGCCATGCACAATTATGAAGCCACTTATACTGGTTTTCCCGCTGCAGCCATCTGCGACAAGAAAACGGGCAAGCCCTTGCTCAGCTGGCGGGTTGCGATCCTGCCCTTTATTGAGCAAGAGGCACTTTACAAACAATTTAAATTGGATGAGCCTTGGGATAGCGAACACAATTTAAAGCTTGCAAAGAACATGCCCAAGGTTTATTTCCACCCTAAAGCGAATAAGCCAGGCGACAATAAAACACATTACCGTCTTTTCTATGGCAAAGGCGCTGCATTCGAACTTGATAAATCTGCCAAATTACAAACATTTACGGATGGAACCTCCAATACCCTCATGGTGGTGGAAGTTGAAGAGCCTGTGGTTTGGACCAATCCTTACGACCTTGCTTTTGACCCAACCAAAGCTTTGCCAAAAATGTTGAGCATCGATGGCAAATTTTCCGCTGCTTATGGCGATGGCTCGGTACGAACTTTCAAAATGCCCATCGACCAAGAAATATTAAAGCTGCTGATTCAGAAGAGCGATGGCAAACCAATACCCCAAGTGCCATAAAAGGCTTGGTTATTGAAAAAAATAGCTCAAGGAGAGCCCTTTTAGGGGGCGTTTCTCCTTTTTTCCTCATAATTGGCTCCTCAAATACGGTCAAACTTAACCCTTTCTTAACAATCCTGTTGGCAAATCTGGTCTCGCTCGTCAATAATGTGTATGAATGGGTTATCCGAGCTTATTCTAGTCTTTCGAATTGTCTCTAGGGGAGTGGTTCCATGTTTACCCGCCTTGGTTCTTTAATACTTTTTCTTGGATTGGCTTTTGCAATCGTACAAGCCCAAGACGCAAAACCAGCCAAGGAAGATAATAAAGCCATTCAAGCGGATGTGACCGGTAGCCAAGAACGGCTTAAGCAACAGTTTAAGGATTTCACCACCGATTTATTAAGACTGGCCCAGAGGCTTGAGAACAGCCCCAAAGCAGAAGATCGCGATAAAGCTCAAGCATTGAAGAATGCTTTAAAATCCGCTTCTGAACAAGGGATCGAAGTCAAGTTCACCACACTGATTCTAGCTCTTAAAACCTCTAACGCTTTCAAAAATATCGATACCCTGCAAGGCGTGCTCACGCAAAATCAGGAAATCCGCGATGACTTACGCAAGCTTATCGATGTATTGCTCAAAGATGACCGCGAATCCGCATTACGCAAAGAACGCGAGGAAGTGCAAAAGCTTCTCGAAAAATTAAAAGAAGTGATTGAGAAACAAGAGCGCGTTCAAGCCAACACCGAGTTGGGCAAACTAGGAAAAACAGACATCGCAAAAGCCCAAAACAAAGTCACCAAGGAAACCAAAGACCTTGTCGATCCTAAAAAAGCTGGCGACCCCAAAGACAGCAAAGATTCGAAAGATGGTAAAGGCAAGGATGGTAAAGATTCTAAAGACGGTAAGGATTCCAAGGATGGCAAAGACGGCGACCCCAAAGACGGTAAGGGTAAAGATTCTAAAGATGGCGACCCCAAAGATGGCAAGGGTAAAGACTCTAAAGATGGCGACCCCAAAGACGGTAAGGGTAAAGACTCTAAAGACGGCGACCCCAAAGATGGCAAGGGTAAAGACTCTAAAGGCGGCGACCCTAAAGACGGTAAGGGTAAAGACTCCAAAGATGGCGACCCGAAAGATGGCAAGGGTAAAGACTCTAAAGGTGGCGACCCTAAAGACGGCAAAGGTAAAGACTCTAAAGGTGGTGGTGAACCCAAGGATGGCAAGGGTGGCGACCCGATGGATAGCAAATCCGGCGAATCTGCAGATATGCCTCCCAATCCTGAAACTCAAATAGCCAAGAAACAGATTCAAGAAGGTGTGAAGGAGCAGGAAGCTGCAGAGAAAAAAATCGAAAAAGACGACAAGCAAGGCGCATCAGAAGATCAAGCCAAGGCTGTTGATAAGCTAAAACAGGCACAGAAAAAACTGGAAGAACTGTTAAAGCAATTGCGTGAGGAAGAGATCGAAAGATTGCTGGCGCAACTTCAGGGCCGTTGCGAAAAAATGCTCGCAATGCAAATCGCAGTTAAAGATGGCACAGTGGCATTAGACAAAATCATTACGGGCAACCCTGATAAAAAATCCAGCAGGGCAGAAGATCAAAAAGCTCTCGAACTCTCCGACAAGGAAGATGAAATCAGCAAGGAAGCCAACAAGGCTCTCAACCTTATCGAAGCAGAAGGTTCCGCAGTTGCATTTGCAGAAGTATTCAAGCAGGTGTTGGGTGATATGAATACCACTGCGGGCAGGTTGCGCAGAGCCGATGTGGGGGAAGTTACGGTTGCAATTGAAAACGATATTATCGATGCCTTGAAAGAAATGGTGGCTGCATTAAAGAAGGCCCGCAAGGATAATCAAGAGCCCAAGCCTCCGATGCCCCCGATGCCGCCTTCAAGTGGTGGAAGTCCCCCAGATCAAAAGTTGATCGATATGATTGCAGAATTAAAAATGATCCGATCGATGCAGATAAGGGTAAACAATCGCACCACCATCTACGGCAAGCAGATCGAGGGCGAGCAGGTCCCCAATATTTCCAAGGTTGCAGATGCTAAGGAAAAAGAAAAAGCTATAGGAGTGAGAAAAGAGTTCAAAGACCTTTCAACCAGGCAGCAGAAACTTTCCAAGGTGACAGAAGATATTGCCAAGGGTCGAAACAAAGGCCAATAAACGAAGGGTGTTAGCAATGATTAATGGATCAAGAATAGTTGCAGGCGCTTTGGCATTGGGAGTATTAAGCTGGAGCTGGTGCAGCGGTGCAAACCCAGTACCCCCAGTAAAACCTATTTTGGAAATTCCATCCTTTGGGGTGTTGAAATCTCCAACAGCAGCAGAGGTTAAAGCCCAAGCTGATGCATGGGCGAAAACCAAACCTCCACTTTCCGCAGAACAGCAAAAGGCGATTGATGCCTTGTGGGCAAGCGCAGATAGTTATTCCGACAAGCTTGCGCAAACTTTTGCGCTTCTTGACCCTGAAGCAGCATTGATTCTTAATCAGGCAAAAGAATCTGTCTTTGAAGCGCCACAAGAAATTCCAGCATTGCTGAAAGATGCTTCTAAGCCAATGTTCTTTCGCGCCAACCTAGCAGTTACCTATTCCAGAATCTTGAGCCAGAACAAAGTGTATGAACTTGCGCTGGATACTTTGAAACTATTCCGGCCTGAACAGGTTGCAGATCCTTCCTCCTACCTTTTTCACAAGGCTGTTGCTGAATACTCCCTGATGATGAAAAAAGAAGCTGATGATACCATCAACAGGCTGCTCGATGATGTTTCTGAATCTCCCGAACGCTACCGCAATGTTGCAGCTTTGATGGCAATCGAAATGATGGTATGGCGGGACAAAGACTTGGGCTGGATTTCAC
Organism: Gemmataceae bacterium; assembly: GCA_044337875.1. Lineage (GTDB taxonomy): Bacteria > Planctomycetota > Planctomycetia > Gemmatales > Gemmataceae > UBA969. Next base: position 85,110 of record JBIIMS010000003.1, on the reverse strand, counting down.
GCAAGATGGAAAACATCCAGCGCAGGTTAGATCTCGGGCAAGGTGGCAACAAGACACAAAAAATCCAAAAGGAAGTTGTTGTGCGCTTGGATGAAATGATCAAAGAAATGGAAGATCAGGCAAAGAAAGCTGGGGATGGCGCAGGTGGCCCTGGTGCGCCCGGCGCAGGCAACGGCCCTCCTGGAAATAATGTGCAATCCTCCGCGCCTCAACAAGATAGCATTGGTGGTAATGGTGGCGGTGCAGGTCAGGTAGATCAAAAACGCGTACGCGAACTTGCAGAAGTCTGGGGCAAACTTCCCGAGAAAGATAGAGCACGGGCCATGGTGGAACTCACCCGAAGCCTTCCTCCAAAATACCGTGAAGCCGTCGAAATATATTTCAAACGATTGGGAGATGCGAATCCCGCACCGTGATGAACAAACCTTCCACTATTCTTGCTCTGGTTTTCAGCATTGGGTTGATAGTCTTTACGACTCAACCCTTTGTCGTTGATGCTGCTGAATTTAAAACGCTCAAGGGTGAAACCATTCAAGGTAAAATCACCTCCTTCACCGACACGGAAATCGTGCTGGATGCTTCGGGCGCAGTTCGCAAGATCCCACTTTTGGAAATGATGCAGGTTACTCTAGAGCCAACCGCAATTCATCCTCCTAATCCTTTTTCACTTGTCGAGCTTTCAGATGGCTCGCAGATTGTCGCCAACACTTGCTCAATCAAAGGCGATTCGATGGAGCTAAATTTAGCAAGCGGCGAAAAACTCGCCGTCCCCACCAGTAAGATTTCATGGGTGCTTTTTAAAGCGCAGGTTGCTTCTGATCGGGCGACTTGGAATGAAAGAATTAGCAAAAAGCGCAAGCGAGATGTCGTTGCAATTCTCAAGAAAGATGCAGACAACCCCGAAGGAATTCTAAACCTTCTTGAGGGCACATTAGGCAAAGGAAGCGACGATGGTAAAACCATGGAGTTCAGCACCGTGGGTTCCACCAAACCGATCCCAGTGCCACAGGCCAACCTTCATGGGCTAGTCTTTTTGCGTGCCCTCGATGCCGAGGCTTTACCTGTTCTTTGCAAGGTCATCGATAAATCAAAGTCCGAGTTTCTGGCTGCAAAGATCACTCTCGACAAAGAGAACCTTATAATCAAGACCTCTGCAGGCTTGGATTTAACCCTGCCTTTAGGCTCTATTCATAAGCTTGATTTCAGCAAAGGCAAACTCGCTTACCTCTCCGATATCGAGCCCAGCAAAATACTTTTATCGCAAGATGAAGAAAGACTTTCCGCATTTAGAAAAGATACCAACCTTGATGGCGGGCCACTTCGCATCAACGGAATAACTTATGCCAAAGGTTTGGCAATGCTTGCCACCACTGATCTCGAGTTCGACCTTAAGGGTGAATACCGCGAGTTCAAAGCCATCGCTGGTTTTGATGATCTGGTGGGCGGGATTGAAGGATCAGTAATTCTCGAAATCGAAGGGGATGGCAAACAACTTGTAAAGTTAGAGTTAACGCGAAAAGATAAAAAACGCGATAACGCAATCAATCTTAACATCAAGGATGTACAAAGGCTTCGCATAGTCGTGCGCTCTTCCAACCCCTTGGAATTTGGCAAACACCTCGACCTAGCGAACGCTCAAATTAATAAGTAATGAAAGGATCTTTGAACATGAGAACCCGTATTTTTTGGGCCATGCTTGCTGCTTTGCTAAACATTAATCTTTGCTTTGCTGCAGACCTCGATCCCAAATTAAAACAGTTTGAATCCTCCCGCATGGATGTAATTAAAAAGGTGGCACCCGCAGTGGTTGCGGTGGTTACTGGGGGCGGTTCAGGCGTTCTCATTAGTGCTGATGGTTTTGCACTTACCAACTTCCATGTGGTTGCTGGCCAAAGCCCTGCTCTTAAATGCGGCCTTCAAGATGGCGTCCTTTACGATGCTGTACTTGTTGGACTCGATAAAGTTGGCGATGTGGCACTCATCAAACTTCTTCCCAAGGAACCAAACAAACCTTTCCCTTTTGCAAAACTTGCCAACAGCGACAAAGTTCAAGTGGGCGATTTCTCGATCGCAATGGGTAATCCTTTCATGCTAGCCACCGACTTTTCCCCCACCGTAACTTTCGGTTTGGTGAGTGGCACGCATCGGTACCAATATCCGGAAAAAGGAATGTTCGAATACACCGATTGCATCCAGATCGATACTTCCATCAACCCCGGTAATTCGGGTGGCCCGCTTTTCAACATGAATGCAGAGCTGATTGGCATCAATGGTAGGGGCTCTTTCGATAAAAGATCGCGCATCAATTCTGGTGTGGGTTACGCCATCTCCATCAATCAGATTAAAAACTTCATGGGTCATTTGCGTGCTGGGCACTTTGTCGATCATGCCTCCTTGGGCGCAGTGGTTGCAAGTGGTTTCGAAGAATCCGCCCTCGGAAAAGTATCAGTGAGTGGCATGATTGATTCCGATGCTTCCCGTAGGGGAATTAAGATTGATGATCAGCTTCTATACTTTGCAGGCAGACCGATGACGAGTGTGAATCAGTTTAAAAATGTACTTGGCTTGTACCCCAAAGGCTGGCGGTTGCCTTTGACTTACAAGCGTGAGTTAGAAAATGGATCTTCAGAAAGAAAAGAAGTTTTGGTCAGGCTGATGGGATCAGAAAAAACCGAGATCGGGAACCCCAATGGCGCACCCCCGGTGCCAGTTGAACCCAAACCAATGCCTATGCCACTTCCCAAAGGCCAGGTTCCACCAAAGGCCCCAGGGCCGAAACTGCCGACAGGCCCAGCAGCAAAGCTTTATGAAGCCAAGCCTGGTTATGCAAACTATTATTTCAACAAACTCGAAAAAGAAAGGCTCCTTAACAACTTCAAGAAGAATGGCGACTTCTCTTCCCTCTCGGGCAACTGGCAGGTGCAAACCACAGGCAAGATAGGTGACAAAGGGAGACAGGCCGTTGTTGTTTTGCGCATTCTTGCAAAGGGTGCTAAGGACGCAAAGAATGATCTCGTTCAGGGCATTTTCGATGGTATTGATTTTTCCGTTGAGCCTTTAGCTGTGGAACAAACAGGAAAGGTGCTCAAAGATCCGCCCGGAAGTGGTGGTCTTCTCGTTGCCTTTTTTCAACTCAGACAGTTATTAGCTTATGGCGAAAAAGGGTTTGTAGGCGATTTCTCGCATGGCGGAATCGAGCCTTACTATACCCCCTCGGAAAACACTCTTAAACCTAACTTTGCTGCACAGCGCATTGATGCAGAAGTGTTACGAACCAATCTCGCAGGCGTTAATACCAAGTGGTACTTTAATCCTGCTGATTCCAAACTTTTGGGTTACGAGGTTTCCACCGATCGTGAGGATGACCCCTGCGAAATCCACTTCTCAGACTACAAAAAAGATTCCTCTGGAAGGGAACTCCCCGGCAAGATACTAATCAAGTATGGCGATAAGGAATATGCCTCCCTTAAAGTGGATGGCTGGAAGCTGGAGTAAAACTTTAGTTTTGACTTCAAACAGGATCAATATTTATTACAACCGTAATGATTTCTATTGCTTGGTTTTCCAATTAGAGTTGACATGATTTGCAAAAGTTAATCTTAACTAACAGATCTTGTCTGTAGGTTTTCTTTTATCATAAGATCGTGCAATCAATTATTTTAAGAGTTGTCATCATTTCATTAATGACAACTCCAAGAATCAACAAGGTTAGCAACACACTAACATTGCCTTAGTGAAACGTGAAAGGCGGCCTGACTGGATTATTTGAATCTGTAATTTGTGGCATTTATTTCTTTAAAAAGCCCTGATTAATTTCCAGAGTAAGAATTTCGCGGATATCGTTTTTGAATCGTTCAACCGTTCTTTTAGAAACCCCTAATTCCTCAGCAATTTCTGCAGGGGAATGACCCTGCAGAATCAAGCAAAACACATTCTGTCTGTTTTGATCTTCAAGCTTGATCATTACTAAGTCAAGAGACTCCTCAAGTATTAATTTTTCATCCAAAATCATCGGGTTACTTCTCGAAACTTCTATATCGTCAAAGGGTTTTTCAATCCGCACATCCCGTGCCTGGCTTAAATAGAACTCTCGCTTACTATTGCATTTCCAAATGGTCATTTTGGCAAGCAGGTACCACATTTCCTCCCAACTCGCAGGCTTGAAGTTTCCTTTTTGCAATGCTGTAAAGAAGTTGCGAAAAACCGATTGAACAATATCTTCTGGGTCTAACTTAGATACTAAAAGCCTGTCAATTTTAGTCAGAGCAAAGGGGACTAATCTTTTCAGAAGACGGATAATTTCTTCTGAATCGTTATAATTTATCGGTCCGGGAGTGGGCAATTCTGGATCCATTAAACTAATCCTGAAATTCTCTTAAAGAAAGTGAGAGCTTATGTCCAAGGTACCTTAACTTACACTGGCGGTAAAGTTAAAAATTGACCTGCCAACTTTTTATAAGAGCCCTAAGATGGAATACCGGTTACTTCAGCAGCAAGTAATGCACTCGAATCGATGGAATGAGGCCCAATTAAATGGCCCTTAAAACTGCCTCTCAGCTTTTTCTAATAACATCATCAAGCACATAATTTTGCAATGGTCGGCCAGAATCTCACTAGTAGAACGGGGGCCAATTTGCATGACTTTTGAATTTAAAGCAGCTATTGCTTTTCCAGTAAGCGTTCGCAGTCCAATAGATCGTTGTCGAGGTTGGCTCTTATAAGCCGCGCCCCGAAGCTTTTATCTGCTTCCAACTCTAATAGCTATAAGCCTTTGGCAAAAAAGATTTGTAGTTGATTTCTCGCAGGGAGGCATCGAATCTTACTATTTCCGCTCGAAAAACACTCTAAAACTTCACTTTTCAGCACAGCGTATTGATTCTGAAGAGTTATGAACCAATTTCGCTGGCGTTAATACCAAGTAATACTTCAATCCTGCTGATTCCAAGCGTTTTGGGTTATGAGGTTTCCACTGATCGTGAGGACGATCCATGCGAAATCCACTTTTCAGACTATAAAAAAGATTCCTGTGGCAAAGAGCTTCCGGGTAGGATAATAATTAAGTATTGCGATAAGGAATATGCCTCTCTGAAAGTAGATGGCTGGAAGCTGGAATATCAATTTAGTTCTGACGCTTAACAGAAACGATATTTGTCATGCCCGCAATTATCCTTCAAAAACTTAGACGAGCTTTCACTTTAATTGAATTATTGGTCGTCATTGCAATCATCGCGATATTAATTGGTTTGTTGTTGCCTGCGATTCAAAAAGTGCGGGAGACTGCCGCCCGCATGACTTGCGCCAATAATATGAAACAACTGGCGCTTGCCACCCTCAACTTTGAAGTTACTTTTCGAAAACTTCCGCTGGGGAAACACGGTGCCGCCTCTACAGCCCAAGCCACCGCAATAGGAACCCAAGCAGGGGTGCTTGTACAACTTCTACCTTACATCGAGCAGGAAAATTTATTCAAAGGGTTTAAGCCCGAGCTTTACACTTTCAATTCTAATTCGGGTGGTGTTAGCTGGCTTAATTTCGATGCACCCAATACCTATTCTCTTGCACGCACGAAAATAAAAATGTTCCTCTGCCCTTCGGATGATCCTTACGCGGTGGAAGGAAGTGCAACTAATAATGTGATTTGTTTTATTGATCCGCGCGGAGGCATAACAGGTACACAGGTGAGCCAGTTTGCTGCATCGGGGGGCATCCCAGGGTTGACTAATTATGTACCCAATGCAGGAACCCTTGGCAGATTTCCCGTTCCTTTTCCTTCAGCAATTCTAAATTATTATGCTTTCCATGAGGGGGTTTTTGTTCCCAATGAACAATTTGCAATTACCGCCATCACCGATGGCACTTCAAATACCCTCCTATTTGGGGAATACCTTGGGAATACTTCAAATGGGCAGCGAAGTTATTCCATGTCTTGGATGGGTGCCAGCGGTTTTCCAATGAATTACACTTTCAACAGCGCCCCAACCCAGATGCATTTTTCCCCCAATAGCGCACATAGTGGGATTGCCAATTTTGTGATGGCGGACGGCTCGGTTCGGGCTATCACCAAGAATTTCGCAACCCCAACAACCACTGCCATCATCCTGGCCAAGGGCGAACCCCGGTGGGCTGCGTTTCAAGCTGCTGCGGGGAAATCAGATGGCGATGCTGAGGTACTTGAATGAAAAAAAAATTGAATTCAATCAGTATCAGGGGCATCTTTCTCGTTGCAGTTGTTTTCTGGTTTTTTGTTTCGGGATGTTCAAGTCAGGATGAATACAATAAAGAATTGCCACCGGTTCCCAAGGATGTCAAATTCACACCTTCTGAAACCTCGCGGATAACTCCAGTGGGGATGGATGATAATAAACAAACCAGACCAAAACCCTTCAAGGAATAAGATCTCATACAATCATGCAGCCCGTTCCATCCACAACTTCTGTTGCACCTTTTTCCTTGGGGATTGATTCTGCTTTACACAAAATGACAGACGATTTATTGGGCGCAGCATACCTTCTATTAGGGAAAACTGATGAACATTTTCCCCGCATTCTTCAAGAGCTTTTAATTAGTCATTGCAGCATGGTGTTAGCAAATCAAGCTGTTGCTTTGACACAAAAAGAGCAGCAAGATCTGGCTTTTTTACAATCCTTTGGCGATTCTCTGCTGCTATGGATTTTCAATATTGATAACGGGATTAAAAATTCGAAGAGAAATGATGGCGAGCATTTAATAGTAACTCTTGCAGATACAGAAGATTCAGATGCTATTGCAATGGCGCTTCAGATTGGTATTGGAAAACTTGGTCTACCCGCCCGTACGATTTTGCGTTCTAGATACAATCAGTCATCTACTTTACCCAACGAGCTACAAGATGGATTTGAAAAACGCTGGGGAAAACGCTTAAAGCATATCGGTGCTTTAAGGAGAATTTACGAAGAGGTGGAGTACGATTTATCACTTAATCCGCTGAGTGAATCGTCCTTAAGCTTGCCCATACTTTTCACCTGCATCGAACTTGGCGAACTATTGATAAGAAATGGTTGCATCCCTTCTAGTGCTTGGATTTGCGAAGATCAAGAAATACAATCGCTTCTCGGTTTAATCCCCAAGTTACTGCATTCCCTGCCCGAAGAAGAATTGCAAATAGGGCGATTCAAGTTGATTGGAAAAATCGGCGAAGGAGGCTACGGGATTGTTTATAAGGGATATGACGAGAAACTAAGGCGCGAGGTGGCTATCAAAATGCCTCGCATTTCCTCCGAAGACAATACTGAAAGCAAGCAGCTTGCGGTTCGGGAAGCCCGTGCTGCTGCAAGGCTTGATCACCCGGGGATCCTGCCTTTGCTCGATATTATTGACATGCCCAATCAGGCTATTCTTGTTTCACCCTTTGTGGAAGGGGCATCCTTATCCAACTGGCTTAAGAATAAAACCACTTTTGTTCATGAGAGGGTTGCGGCAGAATGGGCTTTGAAAATAACACAGGCCATGTTTCATGCACACTCTAGGGGCGTGCTTCATTGTGATTTGAAACCAGGAAATATCCTGCTTGAAATACTTGGGGATGCTTGCCCTGATGATAGAATCACTCCAAAAATTGCAGACTTCGGACTCGCAAAGCTTACTCTTACTGTAACCACAACAGTTACCGGTTCGGGGGTTGGTTTGGGCACCCCGATGTACATGGCACCAGAACAAACGATGGGGCGAGAATCGCTTTCGGTGGCATGTGATATTTATGGTGTGGGTGGGATACTTTATCAGTTACTTGCTAATAAGGCTCCTTTTCAATCCAGCACCATGGGCGAATTAATGAAGGAGGTTATGGAAAAACCCCCGACTCCACTTAAGACTTACAGGAAGGATATTCATCGCGACCTCGAAGCAATTTGCATGAAATGCATGGAGAAAAAACCTTCCCTCCGCTATTCGACCATGAACGATTTAAGCATCGACCTGGAAAAATTTCTCGCAGGCGAACCAACGATTGCTAGGCCTTTGGGTAAATTCATCCTCGGAGTACGCTGGTGCCAAAAGCACGCACTTTTAGTATCACTTCTTGGAATTATTTTTTTATCGCTAACCGTTTCCACCATTGTATTCATGTTTTTGTTGCAAAAAGTGACAATCCAAGCCAATGATAATTTAATCCAGAAAAATCTTTCCGAAACTGAAGCCAAGAGATATTTGCGCGATCGAAAACTAGCTGACCGCCAATATTATGCATCGGAAATGCGCTCAATCCAAAGTGCATTCAGAGATGGCGAATTTTCCAAGGTCATCGATAGGCTAAATGGCTTGACCCCCGTTCAATTGGGGGGAGATGAGTTACGCGGTTTTGAATGGCACTACTGGAACAAGCTTTGTTCACAGGCACATCAAAAAGCTGCAGCCTTGGACGATTATTCCCTAGGGTATTCCTTGGACGGGAACAACCTCGCTGCCATCTGCCTAAAGAAAAGTGAATCCATTTCTATAGTGGATATAAACACCGCCAAGGAAATTAAATCTATCCCAGAGGCTAAGGAACCAACTTTTTCAGCAAACGGTAAAACACTTGCATTTGTTACCAGCGATAATGTTATTCAATGGATTGATGCTGCAACTTTTAAAGAGGTGGGTTCCATTAAGAATGAAGAAAAAAACCTCAGATTAAAGTTTTTGGGTGATAATCGGTTGCTGATAATGACTACATATTCCTGGAAAGTACTGGATGTCTCGTCAGGTAAAATTCTTTGGGAAAAGCCCGGTGAGAAAACTATCTTTCAATTGAATCTTTGCACTTGCGGAAAAGACCGTTTCGTAACTTGGGGTAACGATGGGCGAATTCAAATATGGGATACCAACTTAAAATCCAAAGTGGATGACTTTCCTTGTGAGGGGCGGTTATGCCAGATTTGCGAATCCAGTAATGATGGGAAGAAGATTGCATGGGTATACTACCCGCAAAAATTGATTGTCAGAGACATCAACACCAAAACTAATCTCGTCTCCAAGGATCTGAAAGATACCTTCTCCTTCGCAATGGCATGGAGCCCCGATGGCAAACAAATTGCATTGGGGGGTGGGGAACAAACCATCGATATTTACAATTCAGAAAGCGGAGACCTCCTTGAACGAAGAACAGGCCATGCATTTCCCAATATCAGGCAGATCAAATGGCCTATCGGTGGGAAGTTATCCAGTATGGCATACCAAGTGACGCCCCCAAAATCTGAACTGTTAATTTGGGATGAAAATAGGGTAGCAAGTTCCAAGGTGATACACACTCTGCAGAAACCTGCATTAGGTTTTGTGCTTGATGCCAAACAAGAAATTGCATTGCTATTTGAGGAATCGAGCGAAATATCTCTGGTTGCTGTGCCGGAGGGTAAGTTACTCAAGCGGGTCAAATTACCAGACTTTTCAGTTGCAGTTGCCCCGCATCCTTCTTATCCATACTTTCTAGTGATTCTTGACAACAGGGAAATTTGGAGGGTGGATCATCAGGGAAACACTCACAAGGTTCCGCTTCGTTGCCCTTCCCCACCTTCGGGTGCAATCATTATATCTCCGAAAGGGGATAAATTTGCCATCGGCCTGAATACATCTGAGTTTGACAACGTCAGCACCAGTCTAGTCAATATTTACAACATTGAATCAGGAGAGTTGATTGCAATCTACCAAGGTGCATTATCTTCTTTCACCAAATTAGAAAATCTTCCTAAATTAAATTCTTTTATTGCAAGCCAAAGAACTGGTTCGCTCGTTGAAATAAGCTGGCAAGATGGCACCTTGATAAAGGAATACATAAAAGCGCCTTCAGGAATAAAGTTTTCTGAGTTAAGCCCCGGGTTCAATGAAATATGCGTAATCAAAGGACTAGGAACCGTTGAGATGATGAATTTTCCTGCTATGACTAATTTTCGCGACTTCCGAAATTTCGAAACCTCCCCCATTCGTGGGTTAAATTGGACTAAAGATTCCACCCGTCTTGTTGGCTGGGGGTGGGGGGATGGCACTATTCGTTTCTGGGATGGATTAACCGGGCAAGAGTTGCTTAAATTCAATGCTCATGAAAAGCAGGTTTTTAGCGTAATCGAACTTCCAGGCGGAAGAAAATTCCTTTCCCTAGGGGGGGACAACCAATTAAAACTATGGGATGCAACCCCGATTAATTGATCTGTTTTCACATAATTGAATGAATTATTTCAACCCATCCAATCGCAAAATCAAGTATGATATTTCTAATGGTTTTCTAGTAACGCAATCGGAACTATACACATGACTTTCTTACTACAAGCATCACTTTTCGCAGCACTTGCTGTTTCTTACCAAGCAGGCGAAATGTCGCTCAATGATGTGGTTCAAAAAGTGAACCCGAAAATGGTCAAGATCTATGGCTCCGGAGGTTTCAAAGGTCTACCAGCCTATGGCACAGGCGTTTTGGTCAGCCCCAATGGCTATGTTCTCACCGTCGCTAACCATCTAATGGAAACAACCGACCTAAGGGTTCATCTTTACGATGGAACCAGATTGCCCGCAAAGCTTGTAGCAATGGAACCTGAGCTGGATATCGCACTCTTGAAAATAGGAACAGATAAATCCAAAATTGACGACCTACCTTTTTTTGACATCGTTGCTGCTGCAAAAACTCCGCTGGCTACGCCCGGAACTTCCATTCTTGCATTCAGCAACCAATTTCAAATCGCAAGCAGAGATGAACCCGTTTCGGTAATGAAGGGAACCATCGCAGCCTACGCCAGGCTGTTTGGCAGAATAGGAATATTCGAGGCGCCCTATTCAGGAAATGTCTATGTTGTGGATGCGATCACTAACAACCCCGGTGCTGCAGGGGGAATCATCACCAATCGCATGGGTGACATCATCGGAATTATTGGCAAAGAACTTCGCAACGAACAAACCAACACTTGGATTAATTATGCTGTTCCTGTAAATGCAGAACTCGAGATTAAGCTTGCAGATGGTAGTACCAAGAAAATATCGATCACCAACTTGATCGAGAAAAAGGAAGCGTACAAGCCCGTAACAAAAGCATCGAAGTCAACCGGTGGTGGTGGATACCTAGGCATTGTGTATGTACCCAATGTGGTAGATCGAACCCCGCCTTACATTGAATATGTTGAGCCCGGTTCGCCTGCACAAAAAGCAGGCCTTCTTCCAGATGACTTGATTGTTTATGTGGATGGCCTGCCCGTAGTAAGCGTTAATTCACTTTTGGAATTAATGCAGAAGTACCGACCTCAAGAGCGGATTCAGTTGGAAATACGCAGGGGTGATAAATTGCAAACCATAAGCGTACAAGTCGAGTCACCACCCAAAGCTTTGCCAAACAAGGGCGCAGAAACTAAAGGAAACTAATCATGAGCACAACACTATTTTTGTTAGGCGTGGTAGAAATAATGCTGGCTCAAAACACCTTGGAAGAGCTTCAAGAAAAAGCGATTCAAGGGGCAGTACAGCGTGTTTCCCCAGCGCTTGTACAAATTGAAACCACGGGTGGAACCGAGGTGATTTCTGCAGGTGGTGGTGCGGGTGGCGCTGGAAAACGAAGGCCCGGCCCTGCTGCTGGCCCAGGCGTGCGCAAAGGTTCAGGCCCAACCACGGGTGTCATCGTATCTGCGGATGGTTATGTCATTTCCAGCGCTTTCAATTTCGCCAACAAGCCTACTTCCATCATCGTTTCCACCATGGACAACAAACGCTACATAGCCAAAGTGGTTTCAACAGATCAGTCGCGCATGGTAACGCTTTTAAAAATCGATGCGTCGAATCTTCCAATTCCCGAAGCACTTCCTGCATCCAAAATGGAAGTGGGCCAAACAGTAATCGCATTAGGTCGAACCTTGGGTGGAAGCCCCGGTGCGCCACCGAGTGTAAGCATGGGTATTGTTTCGGCCTTGGGCAGAATCTGGGGACGAGCCATCCAGACCGATGCCAAGATTTCCCCCGTAAATTATGGCGGGCCTCTCATCGATTTACAGGGCAATGTTCTGGGCATTCTCGTTCCTGCATCACCCGAAGCTGAGGGCGAAACCGCAGGGTTCGAATGGTACGACTCAGGCATCGGCTTTGCAATTCCCCTAGACCACATCTATAGCACACTTGCAAAACTAAAACTCGGAAAAGATCTTCGTAAGGGCCTTCTGGGGATCACCATGCAAAACAAAGATAGGTATGCAGATGAAGTAGTTATTAATTCGGTTGCCCCGAATAGCGCAGCATTTAAAGCAGGGCTTAAAGTTGCGGATAAGATTATTGCAATCGATAGCAAAAAAGTGGAAAGCCATGCTCAGCTCATGCATCAACTTGGGCCCAAGTACGAAGGTGACATGGTATCGCTGACCATCGTGCGTGGGAAAGATGAAATCAAGCTAGAAAAAATCGAACTATCAGGCAGCTTGGAATCTCCACCTTTAGGCTTCTTCGGGATTCTTCCGATGCGGGATGATCCGACCAAAGGTGTTCAGGTTCGATATGTTTTTCCTGAAAGTGGAGCTGCTAAGGCTGGGATAAAAGTAGGTGATCGTATCTTAAAAGCAGGAGTGGGGCCTGATATCACCAAGGTTACTGCAAACGCAGAGGTTGCAAATCGCGATGCGCTTTCAACCTTGTTATCCACTGCAGTGATAGGGTCTTTCCTTGCGGTTGAAGTAAAGAGGGAAGATGGAACAACCACAACCTTGAAGGGACCGATTGGCCAAGCGACAAGCTTCCTACCAGAAAAACCTCCGGAGAAATCTTCACTCGCAAACCTCGAGAAAGAGCCCGAAAAAAAACCAGAGATAGGAACCATCAAAAAACAAAGCGCTGCGGGCGATCGCAACTACTGGGTTTCCGTTCCCGTTTCTTATGATCCAAGAACCTCTTATGGCTTGATGGTTTGGCTTCATCCAGCAGGCAAAGGCAAAGATAAAGATCTCGACGACCTCATGGGAATTTGGGACCAGTATTGTGCTGAATATAAAATCATCATGGTAGCGCCCCGGTCTGATGCCGACCTAGGATGGACCCCAGGCGAATCTGATCTGATTCTTGAATCCATCCGCCATGCCACCGAAAACTACAACATCGATCGCAAGAGAGTGGTCGTTCATGGAATGGGCACAGGCGGGCAGATGGCGTTTTATCTTGCGTTCCAACAGCGGGAACTGATCCGCGGCGTGGCTGCGGTGGGGGCATCCCTAGGTGCGACTCCTAAAGAGCGCATTGCCAACCAACCTCTATCTTTCTTCCTTGCAGTGGGTGATAAAGATCCAATTCGCGAGACGGTACTGGATACCGCCAAGAAGCTTCTAGAGTTCCAATACCCCCTAATTCTTCGGGAAATGAAGGATATGGGGCATCAATACTTCAATTCCGTAACACTAGATACGCTGGCAACTTGGATTGATCTGCTGGATCGCATCTAAGCAGTCTTTACATTTTTGGCTTCAAACATGAAAATGCTGTGTCGCTTTTCATGAGGGTAGAACATTGATACGCATGCTTTTGAATGTTTCGAAATATTTGCTCGCCTTGGGTTTGCTCGCCTATGTCATCAATTCCAATTGGCTACCGGGGAATGAAAACGGGTTGGAAGCAGTCTGGCAAAAACACGTGGTGGAAGGAAAACCCATCCACTTGCTTTTTCTCTTTGCTTCAATCTTTCTTTTCTTCTTGGGTGTTTGCGGAACGATCATTCGCTGGCATCTGATGATGCTTGCGCAAGATATGGGAATCGGCTTTTGGAACACTATGCGCATCGGGTTCATAGGATTTTTCTTCAATACACTTTTGCCCGGCTCGGTCGGGGGCGATCTTGTTAAAGCCGCTGCGGTCTGCAAAAACCAATCCCGTAGAAGTGTTGCGGTCACCATCATCCTTCTAGATAGGGCCATTGCACTTTGGGGGCTCATTTTTTTCTCGGGCGCCACAGGTGCAATCTTTTTGCTTGCAGGGTACTTGGGAGAAGGTAATGGCGCTGCTGCAACTAAATCCATCATCAAGATTACTTTATCGTTCTGCGGTATCACCGGGTTGGGCTGGTTTGTTTTGGGTTGGTTACCTCAATGGCGAGTCGAACGGTTTGAAGGCAGGTTACGAAGATGGGTTGCAGGGCCGGCTGCAGAATTCTGGCTTACCTTCTGGCGTTACCGCTGCAAGCCATTAGTGGTGATACAATCCCTTTTGATTTCTTGGACAGGGCATGTATGCCTGACATTATCTTTCTACTGTGCAGCGCAAGTACTGCGAGATGATCAATCAATACCCAATCTTCTCGAACATTTCTTAATTGTGCCATTGGGCTTGGTGATTCAAGCGACCCCGATGTTCCCGGGCGGTGCAGGCATTGGAGAATTTGGTTTTGGTGCACTTTACTCGTGGTTTGGCACAGATCGCGCGATGGGGGTACTGGCATCTCTGGTGCAAAGGCTTGTAACCTGGATCATCGGTATTAGTGCCTATCTGGTAATCATTGCACTACCAGTGCCTAAAAATCAGGCTGTAACCGAAACTTCAGACACCCCTTCTTAGATTATTTGCTAGCTTTCCCGCCCTTCCCTGCTAAGAATCTAATAGTGAAGCCTTTTGGAACCAGAGTGATTTAAATGCAAATTAACCTGATGGGACTGATTTTTGAAACCCCCTGCGTGGTGGTTCACCTCTATTCGCCTTGGCGCGCCAGCGCATTAGAAAACAAACTCTTTGAAAACATCAGGCAAATACCCGGCTTAGTACTTGAACAGGCCCAAGACGAACTGATCATTTCTATTCGAGATTTAAAAACATGGAAAATTGCACTTGATGCCTGCGTTCGGTCGCTTAAAGGTTGGCAGGAAGATGCCGACCTTGGACTGGAAAGGCGATTCTGGTACTGGCACGTTGAAGGCGATGTTGATGCAGATGGTTACGATCACACAGGCGAATCTGCATCCTTATGGGTGTTGATCAGCGCAGTGCTGGAAAGGGCGGAGATAGGCCCTGATATTTCGAAAATCGAACCGATCGAATTTGAGCATTTCTGTATTCAAATCCAAGGCGAAAGGCCGGGGAAATAGTCTCTACCTTCCCAACTTGGACAATCGTTTTGTTTTCAGAGCAACCGCTTGAACAATGATCACCGCAAAAACAAACGCAAGTGCGTGAATTAATTGCAGCTTTAAAATGGTAACCAAAAGAAGGGCCCAAACAATTGCAATCAGCGTTGCAACATAATCGATACGGGTTCTTCGATAACGCCATGCCATCTTCCACCACTTCGGAAAAAACATAGCCACCATGTAGAAAAGCAGAACTCTGGCCCAGACGGGAATTGCAATCATAGCGCCTGGGTTGGAAATCGAAATTTCAAGAACCTCACCAGTGCCCGCCATCCAAAACGCCAAGGCTCCTGCAACTAATCCCAATCCAGCTTGAATCATACGATAAGGAACCGATTCCCGGGTTTTGCCTTTCCAAAAAAGGGAAAACACCAGAACAGCGCCTGCGATCAACCAGGAAATCCCTGCCAGCATGAACCCAACTAAAGGAGAAGGAAGCAAACCCATAAAGGAAAAAGCAAGTGAGCAA
Source organism: Gemmataceae bacterium (assembly GCA_044337875.1). Taxonomy (GTDB): domain Bacteria; phylum Planctomycetota; class Planctomycetia; order Gemmatales; family Gemmataceae; genus UBA969. The sequence goes on along the minus strand of JBIIMS010000003.1, from coordinate 69,561 downwards.
AGGCATGAAAATAAGGCAGACTTCAAAAGAGGAATCAAAAGTTTGTCCGCCCACTTTTGATAAAAACTTTTCCACCTCGGACTAACAACAGGCTGAACTCGGGTACCACTAAGAGTCGGGTTACTAGCTAAAGCGGAGGAATCAGGTTTCAAAATCTGATCACAAACCGCATGAAATTCATCGAGCATGATCAGAACGCTGGAGTATCTTTCATTCTTATCAATTGCCAGAGCCTTACTAAGCACTGGGATGAAAGCCTTGCTAGGCAGGCATGTAAAATCAATGCGATTCTGAAGTTGCTTCCGGGAAAATTCATCATGATTACTTGCTATAAAAGGCTTTTTACCTGAAAGCATTTCGAAAAGAATAATGCCCAGAGCATAGATATCAACTTTCTTGTCGTAATTGCCCGTGATGAGTTCAGGAGCCATGTAATTAGTTGTTCCCACACGCTGGGTATTGTCGCGATGAACGCCTGCACCAATGGTTTTACTAAGGCCGTAATCCCCTACTTTGACAATATCTTTTTCAATAAAAACATTCCCTGGCTTTAAATCTCTGTGAACAATTCCGTGATCGTGAAGATGATGAATGGCTTGTGCAATCTGGGTGATGCAAGTGCGAACCTGATCAAGTGGCATACCCTTGGGATGTTTATTAATAAGCAAGGCAAGGCTTTGGCCCAATAGCAGTTCCATGACAACCCAAGTTTCAAGCCGATCATCGGTGCGTAGATCATAAAGCGTAAGTAAAGATGGATGTTTAAGATTAATACATTGAGAAACGCCCCGTCTTTCAATTTCGCGATTCATCGTAGAGCGAATGCATTTGAGCGCAACATCTTTACCACCATCACTCACAGCAAGGTAGACATCACCAAACCCGCCGCTACCTATACCGCGTTTTATCGTATACCCATCCAAAGGCTTATCGCCACACTGATATCTAAAACCCATGATTACCTCACATGCCGAGCCGTGCGGGGGCAGGCTCCAAAGAAAAAGTAACCGAGCCAGAAATCACAGGAGCATTGTTAGGCAACAAACTTGGACCGGTAATTTTTTTTCCTGCAACGACCGTAATCCCTTCAGATTTAATATTAAGACCTTGCGAAGTACGGTAGATCACAATCTTTTTATCAAGCCCCGGGACCCTGATATGTGAAGCTTCATTATCCCAGAGTATCAAGGTTTGAGACAAAAGAATGATTGCATCGACGGGAGCAGGCGGCCGATGATGGCTTACAGGGAATAAAAAAGCTGTAAGACTGCCCCGATAGGGAAGCTTGAAATTAATTTCGCAAGTATCGCCCAAGCTAATACTAGTATCTTCACCAAGAATGGAAGTTTCTGTAATTTTGTTGCCATCAATTGCGACAGTCAAATGTGGCTCAATAGCAAAGCATTCTTTTTGTCTGATGAGGCTGGCGTGAACCCTACCAATATCAGCAACCCAGGGAAGGTTGACTGAATTTTCGGAGCCCGCATGGCCAATGGAAACTTTATCATCGAGCAGAACCAAATAGCCAGCAAAGCCGTCAATCCAAAGAAAGAAAGCAGAATCATCAAGGATTACAGGGGCTGGAAGATCAATAATTTCAGGTTTTTCGATGCTCCAGATAGCATTTGAATTTCCTTCGATGCCTCTCAGAAAAGCATTGCGGATCCTGTTGATAGTATGCTCTCTGGGGGCAATAAGTAGCAACTGGTTTGCAAGTTCAATAATGCGTGGGGCATCGCGTTTAGAAACAGCATTGTTAAATTCAGGTTTCAGAGATTCAAAATCATCCTTCTTTTTGGAAAGCATTTCTATTTCGCGAATTACACCCATATCACTGCCGGTCAACCTTCGCCTGACCCTTTCCAAAGAAGCCATTGCGGGCTGGAACTCGCCTGTCTCAGCAAATTCCCTACCCTCAATCCACATAACGCAAGTGGTAACCAAAGTGCTAAGTTCAGAAGAGGAGCCATTACGATCCCGAAGTTTGCCCAACACTTCCTCACACTGCCTAAGGGCCCCTTCCTTGAGATAGTTCTGTGCCCTACTAACCATGAGTTTAGTAAGGGTGGATCGAAGTTTTTCAATTCTTGGCAGATTACTACGCAGTGATTCCGCACTAGTCAGATCAATCCAGGCGGCATCTTCGTTATCAAGGGTAAGATGCCGATCTGCTCGGTGGGCAAGTGCGTTGGCGAGGGTGGAGATAAGCTCGCGGGTTTTAGAATTGACAGGCGATTTTTGCACTCGAATAGCTTGCAGCGCCTCATCAAGCCGGCCTTCCTCAACCGCGACCTTGGTTTTCTGATAAAAAGAATCAGCATTATTCGCCATGCGTGGGGCACTCGAAAGAAATAAAACAAAGAGAAGAAAAGATTCTACCCTTTTCGGAGGTCTTTTTGCCAACGAATAATAAGATCAAGAAGCTGATCGGAAGAAAACTTAGCCACATCGAGTTCGCGAAGAGATGCAAGAATAGGATCTTCTGTGCTTGCAAAAAGGCTACCTTGGATAATTTTGGGTCTGCGGATAAGAGCGCCTTCTTGTTCATTGGAAAGCAAATGCCGTTCTTCCAAATCTGCGAGGATGATTTTTGCGCGATCAAGAACAGGCCTTGGAACCCCAGCCCTTTGGGCTACATGAATACCATAGCTCTGGTCTGCACTTCCAGCTTCGATACGGTGCAGGAAAATAATCCCTGTGGGGGTTTCACGCACACAAACCCTCAGGTTTTTAAACTTTTTTAAAGATTCCTCAAGCTGCGCTAACTCATGATAATGCGTAGCAAAGAGAGTTCTACAACCAACTTTGTCGTGCAAATGTTCCGTAATGGCCCAGGCAATACTTACGCCATCGTAGGTGCTGGTTCCCCTTCCGATTTCATCAAGGATAACCAAACTTGAAGCGGTGGCATTATTAAGAATGTTGGCAGCTTCGGTCATTTCAACCATGAAGGTGCTTTGCGAGCGCCCAAGTTCATCGCTTGCACCAACACGGGTAAAAATGCGATCCGTCAAACCAACTATCACTCTGGAAGCTGGCACAAAGCTACCCACATGCGCAAGCAGGGTGATGAGTGCGACCTGCCTGATGTAAACGCTTTTTCCACCCATGTTTGGTCCGGTGATCAGCAAAAACATGCCATGCTCTGGATGCAACGAGGCGCTATTGGGCACAAAAGTACCCGAAGGCATTGTCTGCTCTAAAACAGGATGCTTACCATCCACAATATCCAATATAGGCTTTTCAACAATGTCAGGACGAGTCCAACCTCTTTCAGATGCAAGTTCCGCCAGCGAACATAAAACATCAGCAATTGCGAGGGTTTCTGCAGTTGCCATCAGCTCCAAGGTATGGGATGAAGCCAATTCTCTGAGTTGCAGGAATAATTCGTACTCGCACTTCTCGAGTTTTTCTTGGGCATTAAGAACTTTCTCTTCCTGTTCTTTGAGTTCAGGCGTAATGTATCGCTCTGCATTTTTCAAAGTCTGCTTACGCTGATAATCAGGGGGAACCTTTGCTGTATGGGTGTGGGTGATTTCAATGAAGTATCCAAAAACCTGATTGAACCCGACCTTAAGGCTGGAGATTCCAGTGCGTGCGATTTCCTGAGCTTGGAAGTTTGCCATCCATTCCTTCCCGGAAATCGAAATGTTACGCAACTCATCCAGATCAAAATCATAACCCTGCTTGATAATCCCACCTTCTTTAGCGGAAAGAGGAAGTTGCTCTTCAAGTGCTGCGAATAATTTATCCCGCAGGTGGGGCAGGAGAGCGATTTTTTGCGAAAGCGCTTGCAACAAAGGGCTATTTCCCCGGGCAAGCACCGCTTGAATCTCGGGCAATAAAACTAAAGTACGGGCGACAGACCCGAGATCTCTTGGCCCTGCCCGCCCAGTTCCAATTCGCGCGGAAAGCCTTTGCAGATCATAAGCCTTTGACAAAACATTACGCAGATCAGCGCGCAGCCCATAATCGCGTTTGAAAATATCTACCGCATCAAGTCGCTGATTGATGAGATTAATATTTGCAAGGGGGGAAAGCAGCCAGTCGGAAAGCAATCGTGCGCCCATAGGTGTGGAAGTTCGATCAATACGATGAAGCAGCGAACCTTCACGGCCTCCATCACGCATGGTGCGGGTCAGCTCCAAGCTTCTGCGGGTTACCTCATCAATTGCAAGAAAAGAACCCTGAGAAAAAGGCGTGATTTTTCGCAAGTGAACCAAGGCAGCTTTCAAGGTTTCATGAAGGTAACCAAGAAGTGCGCCTGCAGCACGTAAACAGATTTGTTTATCTTCAAACCCAAACCCTGAGAGGGTCGAAACATCAAAATGCTTGTGAAGTACACCTAACGCTGAACCAGACTCGAAGCACCAATCGGCTCTGGGTGAAAAAGCTGCATCAGGAAGAAGTGCCACAAGATCGAACGGTGGCTCAGGATTTTTAGGATCATCGGGAAAAAGAATTTCCGCAGGCCGAAGCCTTGCAAGATAATCACGGAGATCTGAAGGAGAAAGATCAACTGCAAAAAACTGCCCGGTAGAAAGCTCCACCCAGGCCAACCCACAAAGGGAATTCTTTGCACCCTGCAAAACACAAACAAGGTGATTATTACTTCTAGGGTCAAGCAGATCATCTTCAGTAAGGGTGCCAGGCGTGATGATGCGGGTAACTTCCCTGCGCACCAAACCCTTTGCTTCAGAAGCTTCTTCAACCTGGTCACAAACTGCAACGCGCTTGCCCGCTTGCAATAGTTTTCTTAAATGATTTTCAAGCGAGTGATGGGGGAACCCCGCCATCGGAACCGATTTATCCCGCGAGGTGAGAGTCAGGCCAAGAATTCTCGAGGCCTCCTGAGCATCTTCATTGAATAGCTCATAAAAATCACCCATTCGAAAAAGTAACATCATGCCCGGATGGCTATTTTTGGCCTCCAGGTACTGCTGCATCATTGGGGTAGACATTTAAACTTTTGGGAAAGCAGAGAAATGGATTAGGCTTTTTTGAACACTTTTTTCATGCGAACCGAATTGCCTGTTGAATTATAGTTCACTTCGGTCATGTAATGGCGCATAAGCATAAGGCCGCGACCGCAAGGCCTTTCAAGATTTTCGATATCGGTGGGGTCAGGCACATCGTTGGGGTCGAATCCAGGGCCTTCATCGGAAATCATGATTTCAAAAACATCAACATCAAGGGTGTATTTGATGAATACTTTTTTGTTTATTTCCATTTGATTACCATGCTTGATGGCATTCACAAGAGCTTCTTCAAGCGCCAACCTGATGCAAAAAACATCTTTGTCAGGGGCTTTTACATTTTGCAATCCCTGTTCAAGCACGTCCTGAACCCGTCTGGCTTCAGCGGTGTCTGATGGAATAATAATTTCTAGGGCAGAATTTTCGAAGTCTGACACTTTTCAAATCTCTGAATAATAAAAGAAATCTAAACTCCCTAATAAATTTAGCAGATAATTAAAATTAGCAGCTAAATTAAAACGCCTAATAATTCAATTGGAGCGATTATCACTTAGGCGAAAGCTTGCAAACCAACTTGCTCATCTTCTTTGATCTTAAAAAACTTATCAAGCTTTGTGATTTCGAATACTTCCTTGATTTCAGGACGGATGTTACAAAGCACCAACTTGCCACCTGAGGTATTCGCCTTCTTATTTAAGGTGATCAATTTACCCAAAGCTGCACTGGAAAGATAATCAACATTTTTAAAGTCAAGAAGGATCTTCTTCTTGCCTTCGGAATCCACCAATTCAAACAACTGCTCACCAATGATCTGAATATTTTGTTCGTCTAGAATTTTGCGATCAACGAAGTTAACAACTGTTACATCGCCAATTTCTTCAACTTCAAGTCTTCTTTTGCGGGGTTCTGCTGACATCTTTAATCGCTCCTCTACTTGCACTTTTTACTCGGGCATGAGTTCTTATTAAGAATACTAAATTCATTGATCAATGTAACTTAATTCTCTTAAATAGTATATTATTATTACACTAAAGGAGGCAAAGCAGAAGTCAAGATAAAATACCTCAAGCTAAGATAAGATCTTTGCCCATGCCCTTTCCTTAACCTAATTTCCGGAGTTAACTGATATTCATGGCACTTTGGACCGAGCAGGATCAGCAAAAATTCGATGAAATCGTAACCCAATTACAATATTGGACCTCCCAGCCTTGCCTTGCCTGCAAGTCTCCATTGCTCGCTGAAGATGTACTTTACAGCAACGCCTTGGGCCTTAAAACCAGCCCCAAATGCTTACCATGCTTAGCAAAAGGCTTGGAACAAAACCAAACTGAACTTAAATCTACGCTGATTCAACACATCCGCAGGCGACCCTGCCTTTGCAAGGCTTTTGAACTCTCTACTGGTGCCCTGCCAGCGGAACTAGATTGCAACTTTACTCCCCCAGAAAATCAGCATCCTTCGTCAACCAATTCACCCTTAGTACCTGATTTAATCTGGGATGCAGGCGATTTAGGGTGTGGTGATTTGGTTCTTCTACTTCGTGGGAAACTTCGTGCCATGCTTCCGGGCAAGCTTCTTAAGGTTACAGCACTCGACCCAGGCGCCCCGGAAGATATCCCCGCTTGGTGCAAAATGACTGGCAATCGTCTCGTACTCCAACAACATCCTCACTACTTTATTAGAAACAAGGATTAATCCATGAACAACCGATTTGTCATCAGCCTAACTTGCGCCAAAGAAAACCCCGACAGAGCCACCGTTGCCTTTGTCGTTGCAACCGCAGCAGTTGCAAGCGAACAGGATACCGTGGTTTTTCTTAGTATCGAGGGCGTCAGGCTTTGCCAAGCTGGTTATGCAGACACGATTCACGAAGAAGGTTTTGCCCCTTTAAAAGAATTGATGACGAACTTTGCAGCTGCGGGCGGTAAGATCTATGTTTGTTCCCCTTGCTTCAAGAAACGCAAGCTGGATGATACAATGCTTATAGATGGTGCAGTGATCGTGGGGGGCGCAAAGCTGGTTGAATTCATGGCATCGGGCGTTCCCTCCCTTTCCTATTAAGGCCCAAATCATGGAATGGAATTCGGATCATCCCCAAAAACCCAATGCCTCCTTTGATGGTGCAGACCTCGATTGTGGCAACGGTTTGCTTATCCTAATACGCAAACATCTTGGCCCGCTTGAACCAGATCAAGTATTAGAAATTCTTTCTACCGATGCCACCGTTGAAGATGATCTTCCTGCATGGGCCCGCCTGACAGGCAACAATATCATTTCCAAAACGAAGAATAATTCCCAGCGCAGTTATCATGTGCGCAAAGGGAAACGCACACCAAACACCAACGCTTCAGTAAACATCGAAAGACCGATGGCAAAGGCCGTTGCAGAGGCTCAACCACATCTGCCTCGAAATGCGGAACTTCCCGCTTTCACAGTAACTGGGATCGGATCTTGGCCAAGGCCACGATGGATGCTAAAGGCAATACACGAAAGATTAGAAAACCGCATCAGCGATGAAGAACTTCAAACCACTGCAAACGATGCGATCAGGCTTGTGCTTCAAGCACAGGATCGTGCGGGTGTGGATCTGGTTTCAGATGGTGAACAACGGCGGGATAGTTACGCCAGCTTCGTTGGGTCGAGACTGGCGAATTGCCAACTTATTCCCATCAGTGATTTGCTACCTTATGTTGATGATCCGGAAAAATTCGCAGAAGAGCTCAAAGCTTTAGATGTTCAAGGAAGTGAGATTCATCATCCCGCAGTGCTAGGCCCGATTTCCCGCAGCAAACCCCTCGTGCTTCACGAACTGCAATACCTGCAATCCATCACCCACAAGCCTTGCAAAGTCGCATTACCCGGCCCATATCTACTTACCCGCACCCTTTGGCTCGAATGCCTCTCCGAAAAAATCTATCAAACCCGCGAAGAATTAGCCTCTGCTGTCATCAAAATCCTTCGCGAAGAAATCCAAGATTTAATTACTTCAGGCGCAGCCATCATTCAACTTGATGAACCTGTTCTTACTGAAGTAGTATTTGGAAAACCCGCCAAGCAGCGTAGCTTCATGTGTGGGGCATTGGGTGAAAAGCTAAAAGCCACCCACGAAGAACTGGAGTTTGCGTCCGAACTTCTAGCACGAACATTAGAAGGGTTTCCAAAAGAAAGGCTGGCACTGCACATCTGCAGAGGCAATTGGTCAAAGGATGAATCGGTTGCACTCGCAGGCGATTACAGGCCCTTGATGCCTCTGTTGGAAAAAGCCCCCGTGGGCATTTTGTTTTTAGAACTGTGCACACCTCGGGCGGGCGAGATGGAAGTGCTTGCTAATCTTCCTGAAAGCTATCGTCTTGGATTGGGAATGGTTAACCCTAAATCTAGCTTGATCGAAAGTGTTGAAGAAATCGTGAAAAAAGCAACCAAGGCTGCTAACCTTTTTGGCCCCAGAAGAATTCTTCTAAATCCTGACTGTGGCTTTGCAACCTTTGCCGATAGCCCGCTTGCACCCTCTGAAATTGCAGAAGCAAAAATGTACTCTCTTGTCCAGGCAGCACGAATTCTCAGGCAGAACTTTAAGCTCATTTAATAAGCTTAAGCCGCGATCCATCCAATAATATTGCCAACAGCAGCACACCTCCCAGAATACACTTCTGCGTATTACTATCAAACCCAAGAAGATTCATCCCATTTTGAATCACAGCAAGAATCAAAGCACCAATCAGGGTGCCAGTAATTTTTCCCTCGCCACCCGCAAGTGAAGTGCCCCCAACCACAACCGCAGCAATCACATAAAGTTCATACATATGACCATAAGTTGGTGCACCACTTTTCAACTGCGAAGCCATCACAACACCGCCTAAGCCTGCCAACGCACCTGAAAGAGTATAAACCAAAATAAGCACCCCCAATACCGAAACGCCACTCAACCTTGCAGCTTCCCGATTGCCCCCGACCGCATAAACATAACGACCAAAAACCGTTCGAGTCATTGCAAGATGTGCGATCAAATAAATGATCGCAGTAAGTAGCACTGCAACCGGAATGCGCATCAGGGTGCTACCCCTGCCCAACCACATAAATGATTCAGGCACCCGATCGATGGATTGCCCATCGGAAATCAAATAAGCCATCCCTCCTGCGATAAGCATCATTGCAAGAGTGGTGATAAAAGGTGGGATGGAAAAGCAAGCAACCATGGTTCCAGAAAACATTCCCATGAGGGCGCAAATGCCAACCGCAGCAAGGCTACAGGCTATAAGTGCAGGGGCCTGAGCTTCAGTGCCACCACCATAATCGCGAATCAGCCTTGCAACCAAGACTGCAGAAAAAGCAATCATCGCACCTACGGAAAGATCAATCCCACCCGTGAGGATTACAAAAGTCATCCCCACCGCAAGTATGGCAATGACAGCAATCTGGTTAACGATGTTTACAAGATTATCGCGTTTAAAGAAGTTGGGCCAGCGATAAGAAGCGGGCTCCACAATCTTAACATCACCCAAACCCGGAAACTTCGTGTCCATATTTTCAAAGATCGACCAGGTGGCAGTAAAGTGATTACAAACGATGAAATCCAGCTTAACGCCTTCCTTCTGCAATCTTTCTAAACAAGCCCGAGCCTCGGAAGGCGTACCCTTGATGATTTCCACCACCCTGCCCTTTTGCATGGTCGTCTGGCTTTCGATAGCTTGGGCAAAAATCGCATCTTCTTCTGATGGGCGCACTACAATCAAAATGTTTTTTGAACCATCCAATGTTTTCGCAAGTGTAGTTCCCGCATCTGCATCGTTGGGGTTCTGGTCTGCGAGGGTTGCAAACCCCAGAAATACCGCGAGCATCAATAAAACCAATATCATCCCACGGCCTGCAAGCCATCCAGATATCTTTCCTGCTAAAGCACTATTCATTGAATGGCAAGCTCCATGATTTGTTCCTGTGTTGCTTTAGCAACATCTTTTATTTCGCCTTTGATCTGCCCTTCGTGCATCACCAAGATTCGATCCGAAAGAGCCAAAACCTCAGGTAATTCACTGCTTATAAGAAGAATGGCATTGCCCTCTGCAGCAAGCTTTCTAAGCAGAAGATAGATTTCTTCTTTAGCGCCAACATCGACGCCCCTGGTTGGTTCATCCAACAAAAAGACTCTACCTTTTCTTTCGAGCCAACGCGCAAGCAATACCTTTTGCTGGTTCCCACCTGAAAGATTTCCCACCCTTATCAAAGGCGAAGAAACCCTGATCCCCATGGAATCCTTGTGGTTTAGAAAAGCTTTAATCTCTTTAGCCTTGTTGATCATCCCGAAATAGGCAAAACGAAACAGCGATGCGATGCTGAAGTTTTCGTGCACGGGTCTGTCAAGAAACAAGCCCTGGTTTTTCCTATCTTCCGTCAGCAGGAATATACCTTGGCTAATGGCTTCGCTTACCGACCTCAAGTTCAGTTTTCTGCCCTCGATACTTATTTCGCCCTTTTCGGGTATATCCGCACCCGCAAGGATTCTCGCAACTTCGGTACGGCCCGAACCCACCAATCCTGTTAATCCCAGAATCTCACCCTCTCGAATTTCAAGGCTCACATTCTTAACCTTGACGCCCTTCGTCAGGCCCTTGGCGCTCATTACCACTTTCCCACTAACTTCTTTTTTTGAAACGCCACTTTGCTCAATATCCCTGCCCACCATCCACTTGATGATTTGAGTTTGAGTTGTTGCATTAGCAGCGGTGGTTGCGACTTCTGCACCATCTCTCAGCACTTGCATTCGATCTGCGATTTGAAAAACCTCATCAAGCCGATGGCTCACATAAATAATTCCCAATCCCGACTTCTTGAGTTGATCAAGAAGGATAAAAAGCCTGCTGGTTTCTCGGGGGGTCAAAGCTGCAGTGGGTTCATCCAACACTAAAATCGAAGCCTTGTCCGAAAGAGCCTTTGCAATTTCAACAATTTGCATCTGGGCGACACTTAATAACCTGCATGGAGTGCGGGGGTCAAAATCTGCACCCAATTTATCCAACAGCTCTTTTGCCTTTACATATTCTTGTTGAAGATGAATAAACGAATACGTTTGAAGGGGCTTTGCTAGAAATATATTCTCACTTGCGGTCAAGCCTGCTATTAAAGAAAATTCTTGATGAATCACTGCAATCCCTGCGTTGCGTGAATCAGTAGGGCCTTGCATTTTCAACTGCTGCCCATCGACGAATATATCTCCAGTATCGGGCTGAAAAGCCCCTGCCAATATTTTGATCAGTGTGCTTTTCCCTGCGCCATTCTCTCCCAATAACGCAAGTATTTCCCCCTTCGCAAGCTCTACAGTTACGCCACGAAGCGCCTTTACGCCGGGAAAGGTTTTCACCATCCCAACCATCTTTAGAAGTTTTATTTGCTTAAGGGGTTCTGGGTTCATGACACTTATTATGGATTGTTTTTATTCAAAGCTCAAACAATCCTTTTCGGATAACTTTGAAATCTGCCCTTCCATCTGTAACAATACCATTAAATAATTAAAGGGTGCTCAAGATGTTATCGTTCATTATTCCTGCTCATAACGAAGAAGCTTATTTAAATAAAACCATCAATGCTATCCATCAATCAACAATAGGCATTTCGGAAAATTACGAGATCTTGGTGGTAGATGATGCTTCAACCGACAACACAAAAGCCGTTGGGGAAGCTGCAGGTGCCATGGTTATTTCAGTAAATAATCGCAAAATTGCAGCGACAAGAAACAGCGGCGCAAAAGCAGCCAAGGGAGATATCTTCTTCTTCATTGATGCAGATACCTGCATTAATCAAGCCTGCTTAAAGGAAAGCCTTGAAGCCATAAAGGCGGGGGCGGTAGGAGGCGGTTGCCATTTTAATTACGATACAAAGCTGCCTTTTTGGGCTAGTGTGCTTCACCGGATGGGGCTGTTCTTTGGAAGGATATTTAAATTAGTGGGCGGGTGCTGCATTTTTGTAACCCGTGAGGCATTCGAAAAAATCGGGGGCTTTCCCGAAGAATTCTACGCTGCGGAAGATGTTGCATTCTCTTCCAAATTATCAAAAGTAGGCGCATTCATTATTCCCAAAGCCAGAGTCACCACCTCTGCACGAAAAATCTGGACGATGAACCCAGGCCAGACCATTTGGCTTTTATTAAAGCTTGTTTTTAGAGGACCCAATGGCTTTCGCTCTAAAAAAGGCCTCGACCTCTGGTATGGCAAACGACCCGACGACCCCATCTACCACCAACTTCCCAAAAAATAATCTAGGATTTGAAACTCTTTTTTGGCATATTCATCCCAATGTTTTGTTTTCAAAAGGAGCGAAAGTCATGGCTGCAAAAAAAATACTGATGCTGGTAGGCGATTTTGTTGAAGATTATGAAGTAATGGTGCCCTTTCAGGCACTCCTCATGGTTGGGCATCATGTTCATGCCATTTGCCCTAACAAAAAATCAGGCGATTATATTCTCACCGCAATTCATGATTTCGAAGGCCAGCAAACCTACAGCGAAAAGCCCGGCCATCGTTTCACCCTTAATGCAACATTCTCAGAAATCAACCCGGCCCACTATGATGCCTTGGTGATTCCGGGGGGCAGAGCGCCCGAATACCTTCGCCTAAACCCCGAAGTGCTCGCAATCGTCAAACATTTTGCAGACACGAACAAGCCAATCGCAGCCATCTGTCATGGGCCACAATTACTCGCTGCAGCAGGCGTATTAAAAGGCAGAACCTGCTCCGCCTACCCTGCAGTTGGGCCTGAAATTACTGTAAGCGGGGGCACCGTTGCAAACATTGGAATTGATCAGGCTTTTGTGGAAGGCAATCTTGTTAGTGCGCCCGCATGGCCCGCACACCCCCAATGGCTCGCCAAATTCCTTAACCTCTTAGGCACTAAAATCCAGCTTTAAGACTCATTTGAAAGACTAGCTTAATGTCATTTACCCATATTTCCGTGCTTTTAATTGGATTTGGATTCATGGCTATCAACCTGATTATCCATGCTTTCTTTATGTTCCTGATTTTAAAATCACAATCCTATTATATGCGTAATTATCCCCACCTAAAGGGCATGGCATCTATTATGGGGCCACTACTTGCATCCACTTTTTTGATCATTATTTCCTGCTCTATCCAGGTGATCCTTTGGAGTCTTTTAGTTTTCGACCTTGGTAAATTTGACGATTTCTTTGAAGCATTGCATTTTTCCGGAGCAACCTACACCACAATAGGAGCAGGTAAACAATATCTAGTGCCCCCCTATCGTGCATTTGAACCCATGATTGCCTGCACAGGGATGCTAGTTACTGGCTTAAATACTGCTATTTTATTCGCAGTGCTTTCAAATATAGCCAGAAAAAATCCTGACTTTGAAGGTTTTTTTGATTAGCGGTATATTTAAAATAAGCGTTTGCGAATTCTTTTCAGAACAATTACTTGCAAAATCCCTTAGCTTTTAGTCACTAAAATCTTACTTTAAGTAACAATTGAAAGACAAACTATGGATTTAATTTTAAATATCGCCTTTTCTGAAGTAGGTGTTTATGGAATAGGCACCATGTCCTTGTGCCTCATTTTACATTCGTTTTTTCTCTCCCTTACAATCAACATACAAATCAAATTCACGGAATATTTTCCCAGAGCATCCGGCATAGGACTGCTCATGCCTTCAATTCTAATTGCAACATTTTTCTTCGTAGTGTCGAGTTTTATTCAAATTGTTTTTTGGTGCTGTTTACTGATGTCCTTCGGGACTTTCAACAACATTAATGACGCACTTTATTTTTCCGCTACCACCTACACCACATTAGGAACTGGCAAACATGTTTTAGTTGCTCCATTCAGGATGCTCGAACCATTGGAAGCAGCAACGGGCATGCTGGTGGTTGGGTTAAATACCGCTGTACTTTTTTCAATCTTTAATCGGACGGCAAACAAAAGCTCTCACATGAATGAATTTTTAAAATGATATCGTACAGAATTTATCATTCCATTTCATGGTTCTAAAGGGTTATCAACATGCAACGATTCACTTATCAATTCGCCTTTGTAATTATTTTTTCAATTCTTGCATCCAGCACTTCCGCTCAAGAAAAAGACATCCAAAAAATCTCGGGCACTTGGATTCTTGAAAGTGGAGAACTCGGAGGAAAAAAGCTCCCTCAAGAATTCATCTCCAGCGTTTCACTCATCATCTCGGGAACCTCCTATTCCACCAAAGTTGGAACTCTTACCGACAAAGGCAACCTGAAATTCTATCCCGATTCCAAACCCAAGGGGATGGATATCATTGGCATTGAAGGCCCAAACCAAGGCAAAACTTTTCCTGCAATCTATGAATTTTCAGGCAATATCCTGATGATTTGCTACGACCTCGAAGGTAAGAAAAAACCCGATGCATTCAAATCAAACCTAGGTTCCCAGACATTCCTGGCAATCTACAAACGCGAAAAAAAATAACACTCCTCTTCCTTTTTTAATGCATCACACACTTGTTTCAACTACCTTAAATGTTGATTCATCTAACCTTATTAAAGGCTTTTACCATGCTTACGCTTCTTCGATTTTCTTTTTGCCTATTACTAGTTCCATCTTTTCAAGATGCCGAATCCAACAGGGTTGAAAAATATGAAAAGGATATTGTTGCAATCGAAAAGCGTTTAAAAACAAAGCCCCCATCTGAGGATGCTATTTTCTTCACGGGCAGTTCTACCATCCGTCGTTGGAACCTCGCTGAAAATTTCCCGGGCATGCCCTACGAAAACTGCGGTTTCGGTGGCTCGCAAACCCGCGATGTCGTGCACTTCGCACCTCGCATCCTCCTTCCATACAAACCCAAAACCATTGTTTTCTATTCAGGCGATAACGATATCAATGCAAAGCGCACTCCTCAACAAGTCGCAGAAGATTTTAAGGCCTTTGTAAACTTCATCCACAAAGACAATCCGAAAACCAAAATCATCTTGCTAGGCATTAAACACAGTGCCTCCCGTGATAAACAAATGGCTGACCAGAAAAAAGCCAACTCTCTTTTGGAATCCTACTGCAAAACCAACCCACAACTCACCTTTATTGACATCGCCCCTTTGTTTTTGGACTCTTCAGGCCAGTATAAAACCGAGTGCTTCGCAGATGATAAACTTCATCTAAGCCCTAAAGGCTATGAAGTTCTTGCTGAAAAAATCAAACCCCTGCTCAAATAAAAGAGGCTGCTACCATGCTTGGATTTCTGCTCCTTGGAGCGATTGCTGTTTCATCCTCCAACGCTGTTGATGTTTCCAGGCCTAATATTGTCTGGGTCGTGGTTGAAGATATGTCCGCACATTTTGGGTGCTATGGCGAAAAAGCAATCGCAACACCCAACCTCGATCAATTGGCAACCAAAGGTACACGCTTTTCCCATGCCTTTGTTACAGGCCCCATTTGCTCCATCTCTCGCAGCGCAATGATCACAGGTATGTATCAAACTTCCATAGGCGCGCAACATCATCGCAGTGGCAGAGGCTCCCTTAAAATTAACCTTCCCAAAGAAGTTGTTCCTGTACCCGCACTTTTTCAGCAAGCTGGATACCACACTTCCAACTGCGCTTTCCCGCAAATCGCAAAAGGCAAAACCGATTACAACTTCGAATTTAATCCTAAAATCTATGATGGTAATGATTGGGCCAATCGAAAAAAAGATCAGCCCTTCTTCACTCAAATCCAACTTCATGGCGGCAAATACCGCGAAGGTAAAAACTGGAACGATCTCGTTCTCAAAGAACTAGGTAAACCCACAGATCCCAATTCACCACTTATCAAACTTCCACCGTATTACCCTAACGACCCAGTCATTCTTAATGATTGGGCTGCCTACCTCGACACCATCAGGCTTACCGACAAACTTTTAGGACAACTCATCAAGCGACTCAAAAACGAAAATGTCTACGATAACACCATCATCTTTTTCTGGACCGATCATGGCATCAGCCATGCACGGGGCAAACAATTTCTTTACGAAGAAGGCATTCATGTTCCCTTAGTGGTTCACGGCCCCAAGGTTGCTTCCAACAAAGTGCGTAACGATTTGGTCGAGCATATCGATATCGCTGCAAGTTCCTTAGCTTTCGCTGGGATACCCATTCCGGAATCCATGCAGGGTAAAAACATCTTCGCAAACGATTACAAACCCCGCGAATTTGTATTCAGCGCTAGGGATCGTGCCGATGAAACCGTCGAGCATATTCGCTCTGCAAGGTCCGAAAATTTCAAATACATCCGCAATTACCTAAATGAAAGGCCCCACCTTCAACCCAATGGTTACAAGGATGGCAAGCAAATCCTCATCCGCATGAAAGAACTTTTTAACCAAGGCAAACTCGACCAGATTCAAAGCCAGATTTATGCAACTAAAAGACCCAAAGAAGAACTTTACGATCTTCGTAAAGACCCTTGGGAAATCAAGAACCTTGCATCAGACGAAAAATATGCTGCGGAACTTGAAAGGCATCGTAAGGCACTTGCAGATTGGGAAATCCGCACCAATGATCTTGGGCGAATTCCTGAAACCGAAGCGCAGTACGATAGCGACATGGCCGAATATCTGGGCCCCAAGAAGGGCGCTAGCAAAAACGCTATCCTGCTGAAAAACATCGAACAAATGAAACAGTGGGCCAAAGAAGGTAAGTAAGGTTCATCTGGGTTAACAGGTGCCTAATTGCCTGAGATAAAACACTTCAATTACTATTATGATTTAGGCATGATGCTTTTCAGAAATGGTAAACTTTTTGTTATACTAATAATTATGTGTTACAAATATACTTGTATGGATAGATCAATCATATTAAATCGGAAGCCAAATGCTCACATCAATCACCATCGAAGAAGCTCAAGCCCGTCTTAAAGATTTAATCCACAAATTAAACCCAGGCCAAGAACTCATCATTACCGAAAATGAACAGCCAATTGCAAAGCTGATCAGCGAACCCCAAAAATCTCAACAAAGGCCCGGACCCGGCTTATGTAAAGGTATGATCACCATTATCGCCGAAGATCAAGATCATTTGAAAGATTTTGAGGAATACATGTAATGCGCATCCTCTTAGATACGCATACAGTTTATTGGTATACCACCGGCGATGCCAAACTTAGTACCCCAGCCCAAAAAGCAATCCAAGATATTGCAAATGATGTGCTAATCAGTCCTGTTTCCCTTTGGGAAATTGCAATCAAAGTAAGCAAAGGTAAATGGCAGATGAACCAGCCATTCGATATCTTTTGGCAGACTTGCTACAAAAAATATGGATTTTTGCTGTTACCTTTGGAACCATCCCACACTATTACAGTTTGCAATTTACCTTATCCAACCAATCATCGTGATCCATTCGATCGAATGCTCGCGGCCCAAGCTTTATGCGAGAACATCCAAATTGTTAGTGCGGATGAATCCTTCGATGCCTATGGAATTTCACGAATTTGGTAGCATTGAGATTTCCCAGCTTTTTTCAAACAGATGCTTGCCTAGCACCTCTTCTTACGATTACTCTATAGCCTTCGAGTTCAATATTTTTTCTCCCCCTTTTGCCGGAGTCTTTGTTCATGAGCATTTCCAACCTTAATCGAAGAAATTTTTTGGGCGCTGCTAGCGCTCTTGCTGTTGCACCTATGGCATTGGCGCAATCTGTGAAACGCGACTTCACCCCAGGCGCAAACCCAGTCCGTTATCCAGACCCTGATATCATTGCCCTCGACAAAAGATTTGAAAAATTGAAGATAGGTAACACCCCCATCCAACGCCTCGCAACTGGCAACCTTTGGGCTGAAGGCCCCGCTTGGAATGGCGTAG
Source organism: Gemmataceae bacterium (assembly GCA_044337875.1). GTDB lineage: Bacteria > Planctomycetota > Planctomycetia > Gemmatales > Gemmataceae > UBA969. The sequence continues at coordinate 51,775 of JBIIMS010000003.1, read as the reverse complement.
GCAACTACCTCCTCTGGAGCGATATCCCCAATGATCGCCAATTCCGTTACCTCAGCGAAGACAACCATGTAAGTGTTTTTCGCAAGCCCGTCGGTTGCTCCAATGGCAACACCTTCGATTACCAAGGCAGGCAGATTTCCTGCGAACATTCCACCCGAAAAGTGGTTCGTTACGAATACGATGGATCCATCACCACCCTTGCAGAAAAGTTCAATGGCAAGCCTTTTAATGCGCCCAACGATGCGGTTGTTCACCCTGAAGATGGCTCTATCTGGTTCACCGATCCAGGCTACGGCGCCCTCATGGATTACGAAGGAATCAAAGTTCCGGGCACCAGCACCCAACCCAATCAGAAGGAAGCTGTTTATCGCATTGATGCAAAGACCGGCGTCATCGAAAAGCTCACCGATGAGCCCTTCAAACCAAACGGTTTATGTTTCTCACCCGATTACAAAAAGCTTTATGTCGCAGATACGGGCGCATCGCACTATGAAAAAGCACCCAAGAACATTTGGATGTTCGACATCCTTGATGGCAAAAAACTTGGCCCTGCAAGGGAGTTCACCTCGATGACCCTTGAACTCAATGGCAAGAAAGTCGCAGGCTTTTCTGATGGCATCCGCTGCGATACCCAAGGGAACATATGGTCCAGCGCAGGTTGGGTGGGTGAAGGGTACGATGGCGTACATATCTTTGCGCCCGATGGCGTTCGTATTGGCCAGATTCTTCTTCCCGAAATCTGTTCCAATGTCTGCTTTGGTGGCCCCAAGCGCAATCGCTTGTTCATGACTGCAAGCCAGTCCCTCTATGCCGTTTATGTTGATGCAAAAGGCGCCCACATAAGCTAGGAAATAACTATTATGAGATCTTTATTAATTATTATTGGAGTGATCGCTTGCACCCAGCAAGCGTTCAGCCAAACAAATAAACCCAATGTAGTTTTGATTGTCTCGGATGATCAAGGGTGGGGCGACTACTCGTTCATGGGCCACAAACAAATCAAGACGCCACATCTTGATAAGCTTGCGAGCCAAAGTCTGGTTTATAAACGCGGCTATGTGCCTTCCTCGCTTTGCTGCCCTTCCCTAGCGTCCATTCTGACAGGCAAGCACCCGCATGAATCCAAAATCACGGGCAATGAGCCCCCAGTGCCCATGGGTAAGCCGATGGCGCAGCGTTATAAGGACCCTGAATTTTTGGCCCAAGTGAATCGCATCACCAGTTTCATGGCTAATAGCCCACGACTCCCCGCAGAACTTGGCAAAGCTGGTTACAACAGTTTTCAAACTGGCAAATGGTGGCAGGGCAATTTCAAAACAGGTGGCTTCACCCACGGTATGTCTCATGGCGATCAAACCCTCGGAGGCAGGCATGGTGATGAAGGCTTAAACATCGGCAGAAAAGGCCTTCAACCCATCTATGATTTTATTGAAACCTCCAAGGATAAACCCTTTTTTTTGTGGTATGCACCCATGCTGCCACACTCTCCCCATAACCCTCCTGAAAAATATTTGGCCAAGTATAAAGATAAAACGCCTTCCATTCATCTTGCCCGATATTGGGCCATGTGTGAATGGTTTGATGAAACTTGTGGCGAACTTCTTGGCCATCTCGACAAAAAAGGCCTCGCAGAAAACACTCTCGTTGTTTATGTCACCGACAATGGTTGGATTCAACAGGAAGGAAACCCCCAATACAGATTGGATTCAAAACAGTCTCCTTATGATGGCGGATTACGCACGCCCATCATGATCCGACATCCAGGCAAAATTAAACCGCAAATGATTGATACGCCTGTTTCCTCGATCGATATTGCCCCCACAATTTACAAGTTCTGCGGTCTACCCGTGCCGGAAGGTTTAAAAGGGATTGATCTGCTTGATGCTAACGCAGTTAAGATGCGTGATGCAGTAGTGGGTGCTTGTTTCCTGCACAATGCAATTGACATTGAAAAACCTGAAAAGAACCTCACCTGGAGATGGTGTGTTTCCAATGATTGGAAGTTAATAGTGCCTAATGCAGCTAATGCAAAGGGCGGAATCAAGACTCCAGGTGAAGCGAAAATAGAGTTATACAAAATCGGTTCGGACCCTCATGAAGAGAAAAACCTCGCAGAGGCTAACCCTGATATTGTTAAATCGTTATCCATGAAGCTTGACGCTTGGTGGAAACCCTGATGTAATTAATGATATAAGAGGTGGTATGTTAGTCCGATTTTATCAAGATCCAGAAACTAGTCAGCCACACATTTACAACCATGGCGTTAATGAAGAAGAAGTTGCCTCAGTTTTAGCACACTCTGGTGAAGACAGGCCTGGATCAGAAGGATCGCGTATTGCGATTGGCAAAACAAATGCGGGAAGATACTTAAGAGTCGTATATGTTCCCGATCTAGATAAAAAGAGCGTGTTTGTAGTCACAGCTTATGAACTTAAAGGAAAAACTTTACTCGCTTATCGTAAAAGGCGAAGGAAAACCAAATGAATAAAACAGAATTTCCTCAAGGGTGGGACGAAGCCAAAGTTAAAAAGCTTATTGCACATTACGAAAACGCGACGGAAAATGAATTGGCTGCAGAAGACGAAGCCCTCTTAGAAGTATCAGGACAAACCACCATGGTAATTCCTGATAATTTAGTGCCCGCTGTTCGAGATTTGATTTTCAAAAACACTAACGAAGAAGTTATTTCATGAAAGCTTTTGTTCTACTATTGGCAGCATCTCTTTCCTTTGCAGAACCCAAGGCTGATTCAGGATTCACTTTGCTTTTCAATGGCAAAGATTTCTCGGGCTGGAAAATGAACAAAACCAATGAGCCCCTCGAAGGCAAATCCGATGCAGCAAAAATGCGGTTCATAATAAAAGATGGTAATCTGGTGATCGACCCCAAGGTAAAAGGCGACCTAACCATCAACACCGTGCAAGATTTTGAAAAAGATATACACATCAAGTTTGAATATAAGCCTGATGCAAAGTGTAACAACGATCTTTTTTTACGGGGTATGAAGTTCGATATTAAAAAAGGGGATGTCAAAAACATCAAATTTGATGATTGGAATTCTTTCGAAATCATCCTGAAAGGCGATTCTGCTGAGTTCAAAAACAATGGCGAATTACAAAAAATGATGAAGACAAAGCCCGGAAAGACGCCCTTTGGCATTCGCGCTGAAAACGGGGGTATCGAAATCAAGAACCTTCAATACAAATAAAATGCTTTTGTTTGCCTTCGTGGACTCAAAACAGACTGGAGTTGCATCGCATTAAACCTGCGGGCGACTCCTTAATTCTTTTATGCATGCCAAAATTGACATAAAATACTATCGGAAAATCGCGGAATTAAAGATAGAATGGTTTCATTAGGTATAGACCACCCAATTCAGAGGCATTGTTCATCAGATGTTTAGATATTTTTCTGCAGCCCTATGCATTTTTATATCCATGCTCCTTGGTTGTACACCACCAAAGTTACCTGACCCAGACGGGGATAAAAACCCCGCTGTGCAAGTAAGCACCGTGGTGCAACGCGAAATTACTGAAAATGTTCGATTCACAGGAAGATTTAATGCAATCAATTATGTCGAAATAAAACCAAGAGCCACCGGCTATGTAGTTTCCACCCCATTCAAGGAAGGTTCCTATGTGCAAAAGGGTGATTTACTTTTCGCAATCGACCCTAGACCTTACCAAGCCAAGTTGGATGATGCCAATGGTCAGGTCAAACTTTATGAAGCCAAACTCAAACTAGCCAAGGCGGATAATCTGCGTGCCAAAGATGTAGGAAAAACCCCGGGCGCTATAAGCAAGCAAGATCTCGATAAATATGTTGCAGCAGAAGAGGAAGCTGCTGCAGCGGTCGAGGCGTCAAAAGCTTCCACGGAAGTGCGTAACCTAGATCTTGAGTTTTGCTCTGTGATTTCGCCTATTTCCGGGCGTATCAGCAAATATTTTGTAACCTTGGGGAATCTTGTAACCCAAGATAGCACCCAACTCACAACCATCGTTTCCGAAGATCCGATTTATTGCTACTTCGATGCAGATGAAAGAACATTGCTCAAGGTCATTCGCAGAGTGCAAGCAGGCAAGAAAAAAAATGATTCAGCAGATGATTTTCCGCAAACACCTGTGTTCATAGGATTGGCTGATGAAAAAGGCTTCCCGCATCAAGGAACTTTAAATTTTACTAGCAACCTTATTGACTCTCAGACAGGCACCATAAATCTTCGTGCAATTATAAAAAATATATTCAAAAATGATAAGACTCCATTGTTTTTACATGGCATGTTTTGCAGGGTATTAGTTCCTATTTCTAATCCTAAAAATGCAATCTTAATTGCAGATAGAGCTATTGGCACGGACCAAGGTTTGAAATTTGTCTATGTGATGGATAAGGATTATAAATTGGAATATCGCAGGGTTACCGTTGGCGATTTGCAGCCTGATAACTTAAGAGCAATTGAATCAGGCCTGAACGCTGATGAAAAAGTCGTCGTTTCTGGAATCCACTTGGTTAGACCGGGAACTATCATCAGACCAGATTTAATTGAAATGCCGGTAACCCAGTTCTTAGATGGTAGTCTGACAGAAACAAAACCGAGCAAATAGTGATTTCAAACTTCTTTATCGACCGACCGATATTCGCAGCGGTGGTCTCTGTCTTTCTTACAATCGCTGGCGCACTGGCTCTCGTCACCCTGCCTATTGCCCAGTACCCTCCTGTTGCACCACCAACGGTTCAAGTTTCCGTGGTATACCCCGGAGCTAGCGCTCAAGTAGTTGCAGATACCATTGCTGCGCCGATCGAACAGCAAGTCAATGGCGTGGAAAACATGTTGTTCATGTCGTCCACATGCGACAATACAGGCCTATACAACCTTACTGTTACATTCGCATTGAATACAGATTTGAACACCGCACTGGTTGCAGTACAAAATCGTGTCAACCTTGCAGTACCTCAACTCCCCAAGCAAGTCCAAAAGCAGGGGTTAATGATTAAGAAAAAAGCCCCCCAGATTCTTCTTTCAATTAACTTCACTTCCGCTGATGGCCGCTATGATGACATCTTCCTTTCAAATTACGCAACCATTCATGTTAAAGATGAAATTTTCAGACTAGAGGGGGTTGGCGATATCACAATAATGGGTCAAAGGGATTATGCTATTCGCGCTTGGCTGGATCCGGAAAAACTTACTTCCCTTGGTCTTTCCTCAAATGATGTTGTCAACGCAATCCAACAACAAAACGCACCCTTAGCAGCAGGAAGACTAGGGCAGGCCCCCAGTCAGGAATTGACCGAAACTCAATATCCCTTCAACGCCTTGGGCCGCCTCGAAAACCCTGAACAATTTGGCGACATCATTCTTAAAACTGTAGCCGCATCTAATAAAGACCCGAATTCTTCTCCAAAATTCGTCAGGCTCAAAGATGTTGGAAGGGTTGAATTAGGCGCACTTCGCTATGATATGTCTGCAACCGTAGATGGGCTGCCTTCGGTAGCCTTGGCAGTTTTCCAACTCCCGGGTACAAATGCCCTCGATGTTGCTGCCGGGATTAAAAAAAAGATCCAGCAACTTGCAAAGAATTTTCCACCAGGGATGGAATATAGCATTGTTTACGACACCACCCCTTTTATCAGCGAATCTATTGCTGAAGTTTTTAAAACCCTGCGAGATGCAATTATTCTTGTGGGTATTGTGGTTTTGGTTTTTTTACAAAGCTGGCGTGCAACCCTTATTCCCCTAATTGCGGTACCGGTTGCAATCATTGGAACTTTTGCAGTAATGGCCCTGCTGGGGTATTCCATCAACAACATTTCGCTTTTTGGTTTGGTGCTTGCGATCGGGATTGTGGTGGATGATGCAATTGTAGTTGTGGAAAATGTAGAAAGGTGGCTACACAAAGGCGCAACGCCTCGTGAAGCTGCCCGCAATGCAATGAAAGAAGTAACTGGGCCGGTGATTGCGGTAGCCCTCGTACTATGTGCGGTCTTTATTCCATGCACCTTTATCAGCGGTATAACTGGCCAATTCTTCAAACAGTTTGCAGTAACCATTTCTGTTTCCACTGTACTTTCTGCGATCAACTCATTAACCTTGAGCCCTGCGCTTGCAGCCATCCTTCTCAAACCACCGGGCACTAAAAAAGACCCATTCCAATTCCTACTTGATTTATTTCTCGGATGGTTTTTCTGGCTCTTTGAAAAAACCTTTGGCATCGGCACCAATGTTTATGGGTGGATGGTGACCAAGTGCCTTCGATATTGCATTTTAGTACTCGCATTTTATTTGTTCATAGTGTTCGCAACAGTTGGTTTGTTCGCAAAAATCCCAAAAGGTTTTGTTCCTAATCAAGATCAGGGATGGCTTTTGATGAATGTGCTTTTACCCGATGGTGCAAGCCTTCAAAGATCCCAAGAATTAATGGCACAGATAGAAAAAGCAACATTGAAAGTTCCAGGTGTTGCTCACACTTTTACCACCTCGGGTTTTTCATTTCTTTACAATGCTTTTGCATCCAATAATGCATCAATGTTTGTAGTATTGGCCCCTTTCAACGAACGAAACAGCAAAGAACTCAGCGCCACCGCTCTCACCTTTAAAATCAACGAAACGATCAAACAATTTAATCGGGAGGCAAAAGTTCAAGTGCTTCCAACCCCACCTGTACCCGGAATCGGGATCGCTGGGGGGTTTCAATTAATGGTAGAAGACCGGGGTGACCTCGGTGCAGCAAGCCTTGAGAAAGAAACTCAAAAACTGGTGGATCAAAGGTCTTCCATTGCAGGTATGTATGCACTTTTTACTTTATTCCAAGCGCAAGCTCCTCAGCTTTTTGCAGATATTGACCGCGCAAAGGTTAATGCTCTCCAAATCAAAATGCAAGATGTCAATAATGCAATGAATTCTCTTATTGGCTCCGTTTTTATAAATAACTTCAATGCTTTTGGTAGGTTCTGGCAAGTTACCATAATGGCAGAACCCGAATTTAGAGCAAAGCCTGAAAATCTTGCCCTTATTAATGTGGCCAATACTAAGGGCCAGATGGTTCCGCTAAGCACGATTGTGAATTTCACCAATACCAACGGGCCCAATATGGTCATTCGCTATAATTTATATCCTGCTTCGCAAATCGTAGGAATCAATTTGCCTTGGATTTTAAGTTCTGCAGATGCAGTAACAAAAATGAATGAAAAATCACTCGAAGTTCTTTCCCCCTCGATGAAAACCGAATGGACTGGGCTAAGCTTTTTGCAAATCATGGAGAGCCAAGACCTTCGCAATAAGTTGGTATTTCCGCTTTCTGTGATTTTTGTGTTTTTGGTACTATCAGCCCAGTATGAAAGTTGGGGTCTGCCTTTGGCCGTAATATTAGTGGTTCCTGTTTGTATCTTTTCCGCACTGATCGGAACGATCGTAGGAAGGACTGGTATCAACCTCTTCACCGAAATTGGGTTAGTGGTACTTGTTGGGCTTTGCAGTAAGAATTCGATTTTGATCATCGAATTTGCCAAGCAATTGCATGAAGAGGGAAAATCCGTGACGGATGCCACAGTTGAAGCCTGCAAACTTAGGCTAAGGCCCATCTTAATGACTTCCTTTGCATTTATTCTAGGTGTGGTCCCGCTTGTAATTGCTGAGGGAGCGGGCTCTGAAATGCGCCAGGCTTTGGGCGTTGCGGTTTTCAGTGGCATGCTTGGTGTTACAATCATGGGTATACTTTTCACTCCGGTATTTTTCTATGTCATTGAATCCATTGGCAACCTCCCCCTATTTAAAACCAAAACCGCAAAAGCAATTAATAAAGGTGCCACTAAGATAATTTCAATCTCCACAATGGGATTACTTACTAAATTGCGCAAAAAAAATCTGAACAAAGGTGGGGCGGAATGATATCGCATTTCTTCATCGACAGGCCGATCTTCGCTGCTGTTTTGTCGATTGTGATTACCATCATGGGAACTGCAGCACTCACCTCACTTCCGATTGCACAGTACCCAGATATTTCACCCCCCACGGTGATCGTAACCGCAAGTTATCCAGGCGCTAATGCTCAAACAGTGCTTGACACCGTTGCAGCGCCCATCGAACAGCAGGTTTCGGGCGTCGAAAACATGCTTTACATGTCTTCCCAATGCGCCAACGATGGCAGCTACACTTTGCTGGTAACTTTCAAGCTAGGTATGGATGCGAACATGGCACAGGTTTTGGTGCAGAACCGTGTTTCGCTTGGGCTTCCCAATGTTCCCGATCTGGTTCAAAGAGAAGGTGTTGCTGTCAAGAAAATCTCTCCTAGCATCATGATGATTATCAACATGTTCTCCGAGAATGATTCTGAAACTAAAAAACCATTGTATAACGATCTTTATATGTCTAATTTTGCCACCATCCAGATTCGCGATGAATTACTTCGCCTTCCGGGCGTGGGCAATGTCACCTTTATGGGCCAGCGCGATTACTCTATGCGGGCATGGCTAAACCCTGCAAAAATGACTGCCCTCGGCCTTACTGCCGACGATATTATCTCGGCTTTAAGCCAGCAGAATTTGCAAGTTGCAGCAGGTTCCATTGGGCAAGAACCCGCCCCCAAAGGGCAACAACTCCAACTAATCATCAATACCCTAGGCAGGCTTTATGATGTAGAGCAATTTGAAAATGTCATTATCAAGGTGACCCCGCCCACAACCGACGACCCGGTTTCCACCCTCGTCAGATTAAAAGATATCGCCCGGGTAGAACTTGGCTCTCAACAGTATGACCAGATTTGCTCCCTCGATAATCAACCATCTGTTGCTCTTTCTGTTTATCAACTTCCGGGTTCGAACGCTATTTCCACAGCTAACGGCATATACGAGAAAATGAGCGCTTTAAAGAAACGCTTTCCTCCAGGCTTGGATTACAAGATTGTCTACGATACCACACCTTTTATTAAAGATTCCATCATGGAAGTTTTTAAAACCCTAAGGGATGCAATCATCCTGGTGGCACTGGTGGTTTTGATATTTTTGCAAACATGGCGGGCAACTCTCATTCCCCTTATTGCGGTGCCCGTTGCAGTGGTCGGAACATTTGCAGCAATGGCAGCTCTTGGTTTCAGCTTAAACAACCTGTCACTGTTTGGCTTGGTGCTTGCCATCGGGATTGTGGTGGATGATGCAATTGTAGTGGTGGAAAATGTGGAGCGCTGGCTGCATGAAGGACTTTCCCCACGGGATGCTGCACGAAAAGCCATGACCGAAGTAACCGGTCCCGTCATCGCAGTTGCCTTGGTTTTATGTGCTGTCTTTATACCTTGCGCATTCATCAGCGGAATCACCGGCCAATTTTTCAGACAATTTGCCATCACCATTTCTGTCTCCACCATCATCTCGGCATTCAACTCTCTAACTTTAAGCCCTGCGCTCGCTGCACTCTTACTACAACCAAAAGGCGCAAAGAAAGACATCTTACAAAAAACACTCGACTTTTTCTTCGGGTGGTTTTTCTTACTATTCAACAAAATCTTCAACCTTGGAACAACAGCATACGGCGGCACAGTTCGACTTATGCTTAAACTTTCCGTTCTGGCACTATTAGTTTATGGCGGGCTACTATATGGAACTTATCATTACTTCAAGATTACTCCCACAGGATTCATACCACCACAAGACAAAGGATATCTGTTGGCAAATGTGCAGTTGATCGATGCTGCATCGGTCCAAAGAACTGCAAGAGCTATACAAAACATCTGCACAATCGCTGAAGAAACTGAAGGGGTAGACCATACTGTGGGTATTGCAGGGCAATCCTTGTTAATCGGGGCAAATGCTCCAAACTTGGGCTCTGTTAACATCATCCTAAAACCATTTGAAGAACGAATCAAAAAGGGCCTGACCAGCGAATATATAAGTGCAAAGATAACCCAACGATGCCGTAAGGAAATCCCAGTTGCAATGGTTAACTTATTCGGCCCCCCACCCGTAGACGGGTTAGGCACAGCAGGCGGGTTCAAAATGATGATTGAAGATCGCGGCCCTGTCGGGCTGGAAAGTTTACAGAAAACTACCGATGGCCTTGCAGTAGAGGCTAATAACAGCACCATGCTTCGAGGTGTTTTTACAGGCAGCCAAGATGACACTCCATGGATTTATCTGGATATCAACCGCGACAAAGTCATGACTCTTGGCTTGCAGATGCAGGATGTCTTTGAAACTTTACAAGGGTTCCTAGGGTCATATTATGTGAACAACTTTAATCTTTTTGGCAGATCTTGGCAGGTAAATGTGATGGCAGATGCGGATTTTCGCCAATCAATAAACGACCTAACGCTAATCAAGATCCGCAACAAATCGAATCAGTTGGTTCCCATGGGTGCATTCATGAGTTTTAAAAACGCTTCCGGCCCTAACTTTCTTATTCGCTATAACATGTACCCCGCAACCGCATTGTACGGGAATAATGCCAAAGGCTTCAGCTCGGGTCAATCCGCACTAGAAATGGAAGCTATTGCCAACAAGAATCTTCCTCGAAACATGGCTTTTGAATGGACAGAACTTTCATTTCTCCAATTCGAGTCAGGCAATACTGCAACGATCGTATTCGGCCTTGCGGTGATATTTGTGTTCTTAGTACTGGCAGCACAGTACGAAAGCTGGAGCCTTCCTTTAGCAGTTATATTAGTGGTTCCCATGTGCTTACTATCAAGCTTGTTGGGGTTACAAATATTTAAGATGGACATCAACATTTTCACGCAGATTGGATTTGTTGTTTTGGTAGGCCTTGCCAGCAAGAACGCAATCCTTATTGTGGAATTTGCAAAACAATTATTTGAGCAGGGCAAACCTTTAAAGGAAGCTACCGTGGAAGCTAGTAAACTAAGATTAAGGCCAATTTTAATGACCTCGTTTGCGTTTATTCTAGGTGTGGTACCCTTGGCGCTTTCAGAAGGCGCGGGTGCAGAAATGCGTCAGGCTCTGGGCATCGCAGTTTTCTTCGGCATGCTTGGGGTTACATTCCTGGGAATTTTTTATACCCCAGTTTTCTTCTATACAATCTTGTGGATCACAGGAGCAAAAAGGACTGCCCCACTCGAAAATCAAACCTCTGTACAGAACCCTACCCCTGATAATAATCATCATGGCTGAGTTAGTTTTTTATGTGTTTCTAACCTAGGGCGTAAACCAAAAAAATTAACTCCGGTGCCGCCATCCGGAGCACACGAACCTTTATCAAGTGCCTTAACACAAGGCATACTTTTCATCTTGTAATCATCAAAACCGTTTGGTTTAAAATACGGATGAATAGGCGGGCAGCTCTTTATTTTGTAACAATCATTACCAACTGTTTTAAAGTATTCTAGAGCAATTGGCATGGGTTTGGTTTTGTAATCATCCGGACATTTTGGGCACCGAGTATCCGAGGCGATCAACGCACCAAGCGAACCAAGTAACACCATCATGCCAATCATTAAGCTTACTAATGAACGCATCACTTTTTGGGTTCCTCTAGCTTGCTTTCGGGCAGAGGGCGAAGTATTTCCGTTTTGGGCAATGGCAATTCCTTGGGTTCCCCTGCAATTGCTCCGCCTTCGTCGCATCCATCTAATCTTACCTGCCAACCACCGCCGAGCGACTTATAAATTTTCACCATCCCTCGGGCATAAGTTTCCTGATAAAGGGCTAATTCCATTTCTCGCGATATTCGCTTTTCCTGAATCAAGGAAACCCTGTTAAAATCGGCGGTACCCGCCTTATACTGCACAATTACAATATCGCTTGCCTTACGAATAGCAGCAACCGAAACGTCCATTTCCTTGATCGCATCCGCACTCTTTACATACTCCACGATAGCATTTTCCACTTCTTTACCAGCAACAACCAACGATTGCTGAAACTTTGCAACATTCACCTGAAAGTTCGCATCCTGCATTTTAACATTGTTCAACAATCTTCCATAATTGAAAATATTCCAACTTAAGCCTGGCCCAATCGTTCCATAAGCCGCAGGGGAAGTAAACAATGCAGTATTATTCATCGCATTGTAACCAAAGGAACCATTGATATATAAATGGGGGAACAGTTCCGACATTGCAACACCTATCTTTGCGCACTGGGCAGCGGCTTGCCTTTCTGCCATCCGCACATCCGGCCTTCTTGTAATGAGTTGTGCGGGTATACCAACTGCCACATCTTTAGGCGGAACGGGAATTCCTTTTTTAGTCATCTTTTTACCGAGGTCTTCTGGTGAAATACCTAGTAAAGTGCAAAGCGTATTATTTTCCAACCGCTGGAAACGAAGAAACATTTGAACCGAAGCTTCAATATAACTTAAATCGCTCTGCGCTTGATCAACATCTAATTCACTAGAGAGACCAGCATTGAACTTGGCTTTGGCTACCTGCAAGCTAATTTTCTGATACTCAATGTTTTCCCTCAATAATTCAACTACCCGCTCACAATATCGGTACAGTACATAATTCTCGCCAATATCTCCCAACATCGAAACCATTACCTCATCATAATTTTCAATCGATGCATCGAGTTGATCGCTGGAAGATTCAATTGCTCTGCGATAGCGACCCCAGAAATCCAGCTCCCAAGCCAAATTAAACCCAAAATTATATTGAGGGTAATAATTGTTAGGGATAAGGCTCAAGCCCCGCGATGATCTATTTGCAACTGCGGTGCTCAAACCATATTGGGTAAAACCACTTTGCATACTTTGGGTCTGGGGCATGAATTGACCCATTGCAATTGCTAGGTCAGCCCGAGATGCCATCACCCTGTAACCAGCTTGTTTCAAATTCAAATTCTGTTTCGTTGCATAACAAATCAATTCATCCAGATTAGGATCATTAAAATTCTTCCACCAATTCCTGTGTTCTTCGGGATCGGTCCGAATACGGATATCATCCTTATCAATCCAATCAACGGAAACTGGTGCGGGCGGCTTAGAATACTCCGGCCCCACCTTCATTCCATGATCCCAATACTCTTTTACTGGGCCTGGAATACATCCGGTCAGGCAGAGCGAAAAGCCCAGCACTAGAGTTATCCAGAACTTTGTATCAATTTTCAATTCAGCACATCCAAATTAAGGAAGCTTCATCTCGATGCTACAATCTGCATCCTTGTATTAATCGGCAAACTTGCGTCAAAGAAATAATGAATTTATCTAATTTCATTAAAGTTGATAAAACACAACTTTATAAACCGGGCTTAAAAAGTGAAAATAGGGGAGATATATAGAGTGGGATTTCAGGATCGGTCTTTTTCTCTGAATCTTTAATTATAATTTAACTTTTCTCATTAAAACTAACTTCGTAAGCCGATTAATTACTACAGGTTACATAATCGTCACTACTGGATTGAATCTTGGTTTTTAAGTTCTCCGACCTTTCTGGCACTAAATATACTTTTCACCTAGTGAAAAGCGTAGCTTTATTGTTTGTTATGCTGGGTGTTTTAATGCTCGTTTCTTCTTCCCTACACGCACAAGATCCAGCAGAAGAATTAAAACTTTTCATCAAAGCTCAACAAACTAAATTGGAGGAGCAATCCAAAGTCTTAGAACAACAAAAATTACTAATCCTAGAACAATCAAAATTACTTAAAGAACAAAGCGAACAACAAAAATCGCCCACGGGTACAGAAATCCCAACCACACCAAAATTTTCCTTAGAGACTAAAGAACTCCAAAAATTACCATCCCTCGAAGAGTTAACAGACATTACCAAAGAAACCACACCTAATCGTCGCGGCCCTAATTGGCCCGTCAAAGATAACGGGATGATGGCCACCTGGGGAAAAGATGGCAGACTTACCTTCGAATCGGAAGACAAAGCCTTCAAGGCACGCATAGGCGGGCTCTTTCAAATGGATTTTGGATTTTATAGCGTTGATCCCTACGCCCAAAAGCTATTGCCCGATATTGGATTACAGCAAGGTTCGGATTTCAGGCGGGCAAGGTTGCGAAGTGATGGAAATTTCTACACCTACATGGAATGGGTTTTTGAAATGGACTTTTCCAGGGCATCAGATGAACGAATTGATGCCCTTACTACGCCCACTCCAAATGTAACTTTTAACAATGTTTTTATTGGCATGCATAATATTCCATTGCTCGGTACCTTGCGTGTGGGCCATATCAAGGAAGAATTGAGTTTTTATAGTGCAAGCAGTGGTAGGAACATCCCTTTCATGGAACGCCCCAGTGTCTGGGATTCCATTGAAGATCCCTACCTTTTCAGCAATGGAATCACCATCAGCAACACTTATTTAGAAGACCATGTTTATTCCTGGGTTGGTTTATTTCAAACCAACACGCGCACTGGGGCATTCGCAGTCAGCAATTCCGCTGAACTTGCATTTGATGTCAGGCTTTGCGTCATGCCTATTTATGATGAGGAAAGCAATCACTGGCTGAACCTTGGCTCAACGGGTTCAGTTCGTGCAAATCCCCAAGATTTGTTGGGAGTTAACAAAGGCCTCCCAGTAGCCAGCTCCAATGTGGCCCCATTAGTCAGGGCAGGTTCCTCTTTTCAAGTTCCCAACCTGATTAATACAAGGGCTATTTTTACAAGAGATGGCACCGAGCTTTACACTTTATGTCTTAATTACGCAAACGGCCCTTTTTCGTTGGGTGGCCAATATAATGGTCAGTTTTTGAATAACTCTTATGTTGGTGGCCTTCCCAATTCCAACGGTACCCTTCCCGCAAATGTTAAACCCGTAGGTGATCTTTACTTTGATGGTTACTCGATAGAAATGCTTTGTTTCCTAACCAAGGGCGATCATCGGGGCATCAACAAAATGGACCCCATGTATTCGCAAGTTATTCCGGTCAAGAATTTTTCCTTCGGACATGGAAAAGGGGAGGAAGGAAGTGGGGCATGGGAAATTGGAACAAAGTTCGACTTTATCAAATCGCAATTTGATGTTCCAGATGCCAAACCTCGTGGGGGTTATCTGAGTTCTGTCACCCTTGGTTTAAACTGGTATCTTAATCCTAACGCAATGATCATGACCAATTATGTTTACACCACCGGTTTTTTTGGCCAAGATAATACTAGAAATACTCCGCCTGGTACATCTACTGGGCCAGACAATGCGGCTTTTCATTCTTTTGGCAGCCGATTCCAATTCACCTTCTAAACCTTACTTAATCACCAAAACTAGAAAGCGTGGGTTCGACTGCAGTTCCTTCTTCAAGCTCTCCTTGATTACTTAAAATGATCTCTTCTTTGGGATTTAATTCACGGGAAATATCTTTCCCATTTTCCCGCTCGAGCCAAAACACTCTTGCCAAGGTGCCATCATCAAGCTCAACCGAAACCCGGGCCCGATGCGCCACTCCAGATTCCACCCGATAAAGATAAGGCACACCACCAAGCCGAACAATGGCACCACTCGGAATCAACGCAGTGTTCTTAAACTCACGAAGGTTCAAGCGCATGCGGCCATACATTCCAGGCAATAAGCGAGCTGCGCCGTTGGCTTCCAATCCCGTTGGAAACACAGGCAACTTTCTGCTTTTTAAATCTGCTTGATTATTTAATACGGCTTTAGCTAAAAACGCCCGATGCTCTGCCTCGGTACCATTATATAAATCAACCTCCACCCGAAGTGTTCTATCCGCAGCGTTAAGGGATGGCGCCAATCGGCTTAATTTACACTTCAAAGCGCGCCCAGGAAAAGAATCCATCCGAATCTCCGCTTCCGTACCAATGCCCACATAGGCAACAAAAGTGTCGGGTACTTGCATCGATACCGTAACGATATCTGTTTTTTCAATCACTAATAATGCGGGAGAACCAGGAACAATGGCTGCACTGGGAACAAAAGTCCCCGGATCAACTGAACGGGTTGCTATCACACCATCAAATGGCGCCTTGATGATCAACTTATTTTGCAATTGAGCATCCTGCACCGTAGGATCCAACTCTATTAATTTTTCTCCTGCGGTTACTTTGTCGCCAATATCTTTTTCGAGGAAGGTAATCGTGCCTCCCAACTTTGCAAATAAAGATGCCCGATAATAAGGCGCAACCTCTGCCGGTTGTTCCACACTTACCCCTAACCCTGCACCCATTTTTGGATTTATCGTTTTTACACGAATGCCTACTGGCGCATTTGGGTTTGTAACCTGAACACCTTTAGCCGTAGTTGGCAAAAATGTCAGCGACCATAACCCAATCGCACTAATTGCAATAAGCAGTACTGCAGTCAGCCATGATTCTTTTTTATTATCAGCCATCTTCTCATCTCCTTTTCACGAAACAATCGGTCCACTGGTATTGTCATCTAATTCATTTGCCAACCGTGGATCGACCGCATTATATTTACGAACAATAATCGTGTACAATATTGGCACTAAAAACAGAGTTAAGAAAGTGGAACTGAATAATCCCCCTACAACTGCGCGCGCCAAGGGAACATTTGCCTCGTTCCCACGGCCTGTTCCCAATGCCATAGGTGTTAACGCAAGAACCGTAGCGAGAAATGTCATCAAGATGGGGCGAAAACGGGTAGAAGCAGCAGCACAAATAGCTTCTCTTGCATTGGTACCATTCAGCCTGCTACGATTCGCAAAATCCACCAATAACACACCATTGTTCACCGCTATTCCAACCAGAAAAATAACCCCCATGAGTGATTGTACATTCAATGTGGTTCCTGTGAGGTATAACATCCATAACACACCAATGAACCCCAAAGGCACGGTCGACATGATCACCAGCGGGCCCGACCAAGAACGAAACAAAGTCACTTGCAATAGGTAAACCAAGACAGCAGCAAGAACCAATCCCAAAGAAAGTTGACGAAACGAATCATTCATTCGCCCGTATTCCCCTTTAAGCTGTAATCGCATCCCCTCGGGAAGTTCAACGGTTTTAACGATGTCGGTAATTTCTCCTGCCACCGCCCCCATGTCTCTTCCCTCGGTGTTTACCAAAAGATTTGTCACCTTTCGAAGCCCCGCATGGTTGATTTCTACCGCACCGGATTTTCTTCGTGGGGTTACCAACGATCCAAGATTCACAGGTGTAGGTTGGCCAGCCCCTTTTACAGGAAGCCCCATGACATCATCTAATTTACGATCTACATCTTCGGGGTATTGCACCCCAACGAAATACTGGTTACCCGTTTGCGAATCGATCCAGAAATTTCGGCTCACAGAAACACTCGAATTTAAAGCGACCACAACTTGAAGCACAACATCCTCTGCTGAAAGTCCAAGTTTTGCAGATTTAACCCGGTCAACATCCAGCACCAAGTAAGGGGCATCATCCCGCTGGTGTACCCGCACATCAACAGTACCCCTGACGGAAGAAACACTTTCGCGCAGCTTTCTTGCAATACTTAAAGATTGCTCAACCGTGCCTCCTTCAATCTCAATATCAATGGGTGAGGAAGCCCCTTGATTAAGCGCGGTAGAAATCATCCCACCCGTATCAAAATCGACCCGCAGATCGCTAAACTCAGGTTTTGTATTAAACAAATGCCTTAACTTCGCAGCATATTCCTGCGCACTTTTCGACCTCTTCTGATTCAACTGCACTCGTATTACCGCATCTTGCTGGCCAGAATTCGTGGTATATGCAGCAGACCAATCAGGGTTCAATCCAATTTCAGAAACAATCATCTCACGCTCGTCAGCAGGGATGTTCTCTTTAAGAAACTGCTCCACCTGTTTCACACGATTTTCGCTGGCATCAAGTCGCAGGTTGGAAGGCGACCTAAGGTGCAAGGTAATCTGCCCAGCATCTACTTGGGGGAAAAACTCCCTGCCTATCCCCTTCAACAGCCCCAGCGATAATACAAAAAGTAGCACCACACCAAAAATCACCGTAGCCCTATTTTCTAAGCTCCAATCAAGCAAGCTTAAATACCTTTGCGTTAAACGATCTAGTACACTTTGAAAGCGATCCAGAACCTGCGATAGCCTTCCCGATTTCTTGGCAACTGCCGCTACACTGGAATGAAGATGTTCATCAGGCAGGAAATTTGCGCACATCATAGGCACGAAAGTTCGCGATAATAAAAAGGATGTTAACATTGCAAAACCTACTGCCATGGTTAGCGGGCGAAATAAAAATCCTCCGATCCCAGGCATCAGTGCCAGTGGTGCCAACACCAAAACCGTGGTGAAAGTTGCAACCAATACAGGCACCATCACTTCAGAACAACCATCGAGAGCTGCCCTTACCCGCGACTTGCCCATATGATAATTCCGATGATTATTTTCAAGTTCAACAATGGCATCATCGACCAAAGGCCCAATTGCCAAGGCCAGGCCCGCAAGTGTCATCGCATTGATGGTATTGCCTGTGATATGCAAACCGATCACTGCCCCCATGAGTGCAAGAGGAATTGAAAACGACGCTATCAGAGTCATTCTCCAATTCCCTAAAAACAAAAGAATCATGATCGAAACCAACAAAGCACCGATCACCGCTTCTTCCACCAACGAACTAAGAGCGGATCGCACCACCACGGTTTGATCCATCACCAGATCTAACTTCGTACCCTTGGGTAATCGCTCTTCCATTGCTGGAATAAGATCGCGCACGCCATCAACGACTTTCAAACTACTGGAGCCCCGCTGGCGATAAATAGGTACAAAAACCTCATTGCGATCATCAATACGAACTCTGGAAGTTTGAATGGCAGAAGCATCCTCCGCACGGCCGATATCTCGTAAAAGCACATTTGAAACCCCGCCAAAAGTGAGAGGCATATCGTTAAAGTCTTCAACTTTTTCGGCCATCGCGTTGCTATCAAGCAGCAACTGATCTGATCCAAAATAAGCGGTTCCAGGAGTAACCATGAGATTGCCTTTACGCAAAGCTGCAACCACATCGAGGGGCGCCATATTGCGCGCTTCCATTTTTGCAGGATCAAGATAAACCATTACGCTTCGATCACGCCCACCCACCACCACGGGTGAAATGCAGCCTGGCACAGCCCCCAGCATGTTTCTAACCTGTATCCGTGCGACATCCTTCTGCCTGGCATCATCCATAAATGGGTTACTAACCGTTAGAATTCCAACAGGCAAAGTACCCGTGGCATCAAAAGGCAAAGCAACTGGCGGAAGGGTATTAGGGGGCAGATTAGGCAGGGCGCCCAAGGCAAGCGAGTTCGTAAGAGTCAGAGCCTCGTTAGGATCAATATCATCTCTAAAGTATACTTTAACTACACTCACGCCGGGCACCGACCTTGATTCAACCAATCGTGCACCGGGTGCCTGATTCACCCAGCGCTCGATTCGATTGGTGATGGTTTTCTCTATCGAAGAAGCAGGCATACCGGGGTAATAAGTCAGCACCTGCACTGCAGGCGCCTTGAACACAGGCAGAATATCTATGGGAATACTTAAAATTGAAAGCGAACCCAGAATAATCAGCATGAAGACAAACGCTGCAACCATGTACGGATTACGAAGAGATGCCTTGATGAGCCACATTATCGTTAAGCCTTTCAGCTAAAAACTGATGACAAACATTTGAGCAACGGCATAGTCCGCGCTATTACTCTGGCTTCAAGACTGAAAAACCCTTCGCTGGTTTGAAACCTTTTGTAGAATCGCCTATCAAATTGTCTTCCTGTAAATCCATCTTCCGCAGGCCGGAAGCAGTACTGAAATCAAGTTCTTTGAAGTTGACCCAGATGATATTAGGAGAAAGAGTGGATTCGTAATAAAAATTCCCGTTGGTGAGATCGATGACCGTGCGCCAGCGGGTGGGGCTATTGTGCGGTTGGCCCGAAACAATTGCCTTGAGATCGATTTCTGAAAAAGGCTGTGAAACATTTCGCATCACGCTAAAAATATAAGCGACAGATTCTCGATTATTTGAAGCTTTGGGTAATCCCTGCAAATAATATGCAGCCCGAACAAAACGATCTGCTGCAGCACTGCTTCCGGGCAGTGGGTCATTTCCGCCAAAGCCTTTATAGTTGGCCAATTTCTCCAATTGCTTTGAAAACACTGGGTCATTGGTCATCACCGTATGCTTGCGGTTATGGTATACCTTTGGTTTTCCGTCTTGATATTCGATGATAACAGAATCGCCGGTCGAATCTTCAAACGCCAAATGTGTACTTGCCTTCAGTCCATCAAATTTAGTGGTAACAATTTGAAAGGGATCTTTCTCGAATGCAGCGGCAACTTCCGCAACAGAAGCAAAGTTATCCAGACAGTATTGCAACCAAATCCCTAAACTCATCGCTGGTCGGTTTAGATCGCGGGCACCATAATCCGAAGCGCCAAGCCATAACATATGCCCAGCAAGGCCTTTTTCGTTAACACCATCGACTACCCCCGCACCCTCGCGCACCAATGCCAACTGCCCGTACTTGGATTTCCACTTAACAGAGTTTGGGCCTACCAACCCATCCCGCTCAATTCCACGGGGGATGACAAAAAAATCAACCGCCATGTTATTGATCCAATCCATATTTCGACCAACAGTCACAGCATGGCCATCGGTATTCCACAAGGCGCGTGAGCAGGCCATAACCGATGTAGCAACCATCGTGAAACCTAAAAGCACAGCCATAAATTTTTGGATCAACATTCGCATTTAAAAATTCTCCAGAAGTAAGAAATTTACCATATCCTGAACGCTATACATGAATCTTAAGATATCTAGTAACCTTCGAGCAAGCTTCAAATTAAAAAGGCCCCTTGATTACAAGAAGCCTTTTGGTTGAACCTTTTCACTTAACGAACGAATCAACTACAAGCCTTCAACTTCATAACCCTTGCGGTAGGTCTTACGCACAAACTGGTTCGCATCCTTGAAGTTGGTGATCTCCATTTTCTCTGCATTCCAAGTCAATTCCTGCTTGGGAAAGCGGGTAGACATCGTACCCAATAAAACAGATTCGGTCATTGGGCCAGAATAACTGAATGGAGCAGAAGCAGCGCCATTGCCCCTGCAAGCTTCCACCCATTGCAGATAATGGTTGTCACCTGGGATTTTAACAATGGGGATATCCTTGCCTTTTTCCGTTGGGAAAAGAACAGGAGCACCAATATAAGGAGAATACAAGACACCCGTGGTGCCTATGTAAATCGAGCCTTGATCGGTAATTTTGCGATCGCCCAGTAAAGCTTGAACTTCCTTACCCGGCCTCAGGCTGCCATCGAACCAATTGAGTGTAACCGTATCAGTAGTGAACTTGGTTCCCGGGAAAGTATATCGAACCTGATTATCAAGCCCCCAACTATCAGGGCCTGCGCCACCTTGCAGACAGATAACTGAATTAGGGTAGGTAAAAGCAACGGAACTAAAAACAGGATCAAGGATATGGCAACCCATATCTCCGAAAGTACCTGTGCCGAAATCTAATCGTTTGCGCCAATTGCCGGGATGATAATAACCTGTGATATAAGGTCGTTCTGCAGCAACGCCTAGCCAGCCATTCCAATCAAGTGTTTCAGGAACAGCATCTGTTTTTTCAGGTCGGGGGCCTTTATCGCCCCATTGCTTGCCACTCCAGCTATAGATTTCCTTCACCTTACCAATAACGCCGGTCTGGATTGCATTAACTACAGTCTTATGAACTTCATGCGAATGAATTTGAATACCCATCTGGGTGAAGAGTTTTTTCTCTGCTGCAACCTTAGTTAGCTGCCTGGATTCATAAATGGATTGGGTAAGAGGTTTCTGCGTGTAGACATTCAACCCCTGCTGCATGGCTCGCATGGTAATTGGCGCATGCATATGGTCAGGTGTAGAGATGTTTGCAGAGTTCAAACCTTTTTCCTTGTCGAGCAGCTCTCGCCAATCGGTATAGACCTTTACATCGGGAAATGATTTCTTCAATTCTTCGAGTCTGCTTTTATCCACATCTGCAACAGCAACCAGCTTGAGGTTTTTGCTCGCAGTAAGCGAATTAATATCAGCACGAGCCATGCCGCCTGCACCGAAACTGGCATGCATCAGGGTTTCGCTGGGTGCTGCCTGGGTGAACCGTTTGAAAACCATTGGCGCAGTAAGCGCAATACCCATGGTTTTGATGGCACAACGACGAGTTAATTTAAGTCTACTATTCATCTTGGGTTTCCTGACTTGGTGGGAATTATCCTAAGTGGCCTAGGCCACAACTATACAACTACTCTGGTTTAACCTTAAGCAAAACCAAATGCAACAAAAACAATTACTCATGGTTTTTTTGTTGTAGGCGGTATCACTTCTAAACAGACAGCAACCTTGGTGCCATCAGGTGGAATATTCTCGGTAAAAGCTTCGAATTGCACATCAGCGTTCTGCTTGCTGCTTTCGATTGGAAGATCCAGCAAGGCAGATTCAAAATTGCTGACACAAATAACATCGCCTTCATTTGCAAGGTAGATGGGGGGTTTATTTTTATCGAGTGGATCGGGAACAAATCTACTTCCTGCGAAAACCCAATCATGAGCCAAAGCTTTCATTGATTTAGTATCGCGCACCCAATCCTGTGCAGGCACGGTAAGTTTCTTGCCATCTTTTTCGTACATCAGGGTGATGCGAATTATAGAACCCGTTGCAGCTTTGTACTCTGGGCGGAAGGTAACGGGCGAGCCGGGTTCGCCACGCGCAAGCACCAGGGCTTTATGCAAATCGCGGGCATCAATATCTGCAATTAGAACAGATTCATGCTCCTTGGTTCCTTTCCTGCAAAGCAATTGCTCTAAGGGCCCCATGGTTCTGCAAACCTCTGCGCTGATCCAGACTTTTCGGGTTTCGCCATCAACTTCAAAAAGAATGTTCGGACCTACAGGCACCTTCTTAGCTTCCACCTTTTTAGCATCAGTGGGAAGCGGTTTGGCAGCAGGGCTTTCTTTTTCCTGAGCGCAACCCAAATGCAGGGCCAAACTTAACATCAAGAATAGGCCAGCTAATCTACTAGTCATCGCAAATTCCCTCAGAGACTTGGCCAATTAGCTAATTGCTTTAGGCACACCATGTCAACATTGTAACAATAATATGTTAAGAATACACAGCACCAAAGATGGGATCGATGATAAACGCAGATAAAAGCTAAAAGAGTCAGCGATGGGGGCTTTTCAGAGCCGGAAGCGTGAGCGACGGACTGCTTTTTCTTCCCTTACCGTCGCTCACGCTTCCGGCTCTGATTGCACAAACTAATCATCTGCGATAATCAAATACAGACATGGGACTTCCTTGACCGTTGACAACATATTCCACCTTCTCTGCAACCGATGCCTCGCTCCAGAGATAAATAGTACTTCCATGCTGAGTCCAGCGATCGCGAGCGGCATCCTCATTGAATTCTTCACGTAACCGCCTGCTTGCCCAGGCTTTACAATCCGCCAGGACCTTTTCTGGCTTCGCCCCTGCAGAAACTACAACATGCGCGTGATTGGTCCGCACATGAACAGCCAACGCCCGCCATCTGCGGTTGACAGCCACTTCAAGAATCGTTCTTAAGACGATCCTACGTCGGAGCTCGTCAAGACGATATTCAGCTTGTCTCAACTTAGTGCGGTGGGCAGATTCTCGCTCACTGTCAGCTTTAAGAATTGGGGCACCGTATTCATTATGTTCTCGATCAACCCACCCCGGATCGCGGCCCTGCAACCAAGTTCCATAGGTGGTAAAGGTAATAAAGTAGGCCACAGGTTCTTGAGGCATAAAGTTTTCTTCCAACCATTTGCGGCGAATCTATTTCCCGTCGCCTACGCTTCCGGCTCTGATTAACTTATTACGAATGTAATTTCACAAGACAAATCGTCCCATAAATAAAAATATTATACTACTACAATTATCTTTCGATTATTTTCTTAGTCAGATGCTTTAGCAACGGATTTCTTTTTCTTTCCTTACCGTCGCTCACGCTTCCGGCTCTGATTTAACGCTTTCGGGGCAGATATGAAAATAAAAAAACCGGCCCCAAGAATGATTCTTGGGGCCGGTCTTATTTTAACTCGCTCAGCTAATTACTTGGCAGGTGTTGCCTCGACTTTTGCTGGAGCGCAGCTATCTTCGCAAGGATTCTTGCAGCAAAGACGGTTGCGGAAAATCTTATCAAGGAGCTTTTCCTTGCAAGGATCGCATTCGTTCTTGCCACACTTGCCGTTGTCACAAGGATCAACTTTGACCCTCTTGCATACGGTTACTGGTACACATTCAGTTACCTTGTAAGGAACCTTTACATTAACCGTGTAAGGTACCATCTTGCAGATCGTTTCAGGAACTCTCTTGCATACGGTTACGGTTTCAGTTCGGCATACCTTGTAAGGAACTTTCTTTACACACTTCGTGGTTTCCATTTCGGTCACGGTTACAGGCACCATCTTCTTGACGGTTTCAGGAACCATCTTGACTACAGTGTAAGGAACCTTCTTAACAGCTTCCTCAGTCACAGTCTTGTAGACAGTGTAGGGAACTTTCTTGACCTGGGTTTCACGAACCATCTTGGTGGAAGTGGTAGTGTAGGTTTTGTCAAAAGTTGCGCCTTCGGTGAAGGTCCAAGGTTTGCCAGCATCGTTGCCTGCATTGCCATTGGAGCCCTTGCCGTCGTTGCCATTCTTGGCATCGCCACCCTTGCCATTACCGTTCTTACCATCAGCCTTATCAGAACCAGCTTCGCCGTGGCCAACACCCTTGCCATCAACATAAGCACCACGAATGGTCTTGCTGACGGTATAAGGAACTTTCTTTACAATGGTTTCAGGAACCATCCTGGTAACCGTGTAAGGAACTTTCTTGATGATGGTTTCAGGAACAACTTTGCATACAGTGTAAGGAACTTTCTTTACAGTGCAGACAGCAACTTTTTTGCATACAGTTACTGGAACTTTTTCCTTAACACATTCCCTTACGAAAGATTTGCAAGTAACTTGTTCGCATACAGTGTTAACTTTGAACACCTTGCGGCAGCATTCCTTCGCAGGAACTTCGCAGCAAACGCGGGTCAACTTACCTGGTTTGCAAACAGTACGGCAGGTAGCAGGATCAAACACCGATTCACTAGGTGTACGAGCCCACTGGGTTTTGGTGGTTGCGGGGATGGTGTAGTTTTCTACAACCCATTCGCCAACTCTGCGTGAAACAGTCTTGGTGGTTTCAACAGGCTTCCATACAGTTTTAACGACTTCTTTTTCAATCGTTTCTTGTACGTTCTTGTATTCAACACACTTAACTTCTTTTACGCAATTTTCAATAACCTTCTTGTTCTGTACACATTTAACTTCCTTGATGCAAGTTTCTTGCACAGGTTTGCAAACGGTGTACTTGCATTCCTTTTCATGCTGTTCGCAGATTTTCTTCTGCAACTGGCAGGTAACCTTGTGGCAATGCACTTCGGTTACAGGTTTGCAAACAGTGTAGCAGCATTCCTTTTCGCATTGAACTGGAACGCGCTTGCAAATGGTATACTTGCAATCTTTGTAGTGGGTTTCGCAAACAGGCTTGCAAACCGTGGAAGTAACTTCCTTCATGCAAGTCTTCTTGACTGGCTTGCATACGGTATATTCGCAATCTTTGTAAGCGGTTTCAACCACTTTTTTCTGAACTTGTTCTTCAACATTTTTGAAGACCGTTTCATAGCACTTCTTATAGCAAGTGCGGGCTTCGTCTTTGTAGCAAGTCTTCGTGACTTGCTTCATGGTTGTTTCCTGTACTGTGGTGTAGGAAGTCAACCAGCGCTTGCCAAGGACATTGTCCACAACAAGGCGGAAATTTTCTCTCATCTGCCCGGTGGCAGAAGAAAAACAACTCTGGGCATCGCAGCAAGGCGAGCCAGAAGCATTGTACTTACCAGCACCGCAGTTTGAGGCTGACACGTTTTGGGTGGCAAACAAGCCAACCAGAACTGCCAACAGCGGCGCTACCATGCGCATCCTCTTCATCGTAACTCCTAGTTAAAACTTGGGTCGGGGGTGGCTTGTCTTTTACAAGCTGGCCCTGAAACTTCCCCGGGTGAACTACATCACTCCGCCCTAGCCATCCACACAGATGACATATTTCAATCGGCGAGTGATTCAGCCGGGAACCTAACGCTCCAGGTGCCTGGCGTTTCCTACGCCGGCTGCAATCTACAATGTTCTTATCGGATTATCTTTTCGTCCGAAAATATCCACTACGACCTTTGTACCGAAGGTTCTTGCTATTATGCTTCCACCTATACAGATCGTTTGGCTTTTACCGTTCGCAAAAACTAGCGAAGATGTGACGATTATTTCAGCTATGCCAATCACACGAATACGAAAAAAAACCAGCATGCCTTTTGGCACACTGGTTTTTGCTTTTAATTAAAGTTTTCTTGTCAGCTTTATAATTGCTAGACTGCTACCGCATGATTTGCTTTCCTCTTGATGCTTTCACACAATCTGTTGCATCTTTCCAAATCTCTTAGCATCACTTCGGTCAAAACATGCACAGCTTGGCTGTCGGTCGTCCATTGCAATTGCTGCTGGCAGGAAACCAAATGCTCCAGCATATCCTTCAAAAACAACATATTTGAATCTCTCTGGCTCATACCCCACCTCTTCATCTTCTTTAAAAACTCTTAACAGCGTAATAAAGATGGCAACCCTTGTGCCATGACGCCTAAATTTTCCAAAATAATCATTAACTGACCGATCTGGAATCTAAAGGCACCCGTTTATTACCTTACTTGCCAAATATGACACCTTATTTCAACACCTGCTTTCCACCTTGAGCCTTTTTTCAAAAAATCTGATTTACCTCGCTAGCCTTCCACCGCATAAGCTGAACATCTTGCCAACTCAACCTTTTTGATACACCCATGAACCAATGGCTGTTCTTTCAAAAAATTGTAATAGTTGCACTTAGGAATGTAAAATCTACCTTTAACATGGTTTGTTAATTTGACTTTGAAAGTGAAACTTTTTGCGCTGCTACCTTTGCAAGATACGCCAATGCAGATTTATTAGCACGGATCTGGCTATACCGGGTGTAAGGCCATGCAAGCCAGGTCAGCCATGTTCCTGCCCTTGACCACGATCGCAGTGCCACTACTACCGTTCCAGTATTCATATTTTTCTCGACACTGAAAGTTTCTTCGCCAAGTTCTGGATGGCCCGACAAAGTGCGATACTTAAATCCGGTTCGCCAAATTTCATCCCTTGCCTCATCAAAACATTCAAGAACTATTGCCCCACAAAACAGATCAACGCTAGGCAAAAAATGAAACAATATGCCAACCGTATCACCCACCTGAATCGGTGATCGATGCAAAACAGGAGATACCACTTCAGGTGGAAATATCTCATAAGCCATGATGGATTTTGCAACCCGTTGATGCGGCCCGCCTTGCTCTGGTACACCCAAGGCTTCCTTTGCTACCTCTCGTTCAAAACAATCGCGGTTGTCTTTGGGGCGTGGTCCTTGCTCCACCTTTAAAGAAGCTGCACGATTCTCCCAATCCTGTAATCTTGGTTTTCCCCCTAACACTTTCAATATCCATTGCATAAATCAAGCTTCCGAAGATAATTCTAATTCACAACCCTCTTCAAGCATAGACGTAGAAATCTAATTAGGCAATTCCTGTTAAAACAAACACTGACCGCCATTATTTTTAAAACATTTTGATGAAATAATACACTAACAAAGTTTCTATCATGATGTGACTTTGCGATTATTTGACTGCCAGAACCAAATTAGACCTTTTTAACGCAATTTAAAAATCAGAGGCAACAACCTCACCCTGCGAAATGGTGCCGACTGCTCGCCAGGTTGCCTGACTGATATTATTCGTTGCGAATTTGACACTGCCATCACACATTCCAAGATTGACGCCGCCAGTGTGCTTGCTGCGGGCCGACAGAATTACAGAACGATTGTTATAAGCACTGTAAACCCCGATACAGGGAACTTCCAAAGAAGTAATACAAAAAGCAGTTCTAAAATCATCGGGGATTGAAGTATTAGGGGTATGATTATGAAAATAAATAGGCCCTTCTGGATAATGATTTACCCCACGAAAATCATTCGCACCGGCTACTTTTCGAATTTCTGAAACCATGACAGTATTCGAAGTTCCATCGGTGAAATCGGAAATTTTCGCTTGTATGTTAAGAATAAAAGGGCCAGGCGTTACAATGGATCTATAGGGTTGCGCAAAATTGGAATTCATAGGGCCAATTCCCCCATTTGCAACATAATTTCCCTTTCCATACATGTTCATCCCAAGATCACTTGGAATATCAGAAGGGCAGGTAAAACCGGGAAGAATCTTACCACTAATCTGGCTATTCTGATTGGGAAGGCTCCCAAAGTTTTGAGATAAATTCCCGGTTTTATACAAGGCCTCTTGCTCGATGAATGGCAACAAAAAATAAACCCAGGTAGCTTCAGAATTATCAATTTTACCTAGTGTTGTTCCAGTTGGATCAAATTTAAAGGCGGCAGGAAACGCACTAAAAATCCCATGAAAGTTTTGAAATCCAAGACTGATTTGTTTTAAATTGTTGGAGCACTGCATTCTTGAAGAAGCTTCCCGAACTTTTTGTACTGCGGGTAAAAGTAAACCTATAAGAATGGCAATAATTGCTATGACTACCAACAACTCAATCAGTGTAAAAGCTTGATGAATTCGCTGTTTCATAGTGCCCCCATAAATTACGGTTTAACCAAACCTTTTATAAGATTGAAATCAAAAACATTAGGTTTTGAAGAGGAGATCTCTGCACTGAGGTTAGATTTTTCATTAAATTGAGCAGGCATCTTGATGATTTCATCAACCATATCGCCTTGAGGAAAAGGCGGCCCCGCAGGAATTTTTCTTCCCGTTTTTGTCACAGCGTTAATACGAACTATTTTTTTACCGCCCGAAGAAACATCAACATTTTCAATTTTATAAAACCCCTTTTGGATCATCCCACCCACGGAAGGGCTTTTGCCATCGGGAGATTCAAAAGATATGGCCCCTTCATCCACTTCAATTCCATCATAAGAAACTTTCCCAGAAATACTTATTTTGGCAGGACCGCAACCCATCATAGCAATCAAAATGAAACCGAAGGCTATTAGATACATTGCAGTTCTCTTTAAAAAACTTAATTACAAACAAGATACTAATAATAAAATATATTAAATTAACTTTAACGGTGTCATTTAACATTTACAACAAGGAAATTGAACCAGCATGAAACCGTTTGCGAAATAGCACAAATTACTCAAGGCCCAAAATAACTATTTCTTATATCGGATTTACCAACAAACCCTGACTGCTCTACAACGATAATAATATTAGAAGTACCTTCATAGCAAAAAGAAATAGCTACAGTTTCGTTTAATTGCAACATCCCAGTATCAGAAACATAGTGTGAATAAATAGAGTTAAAAAATTAAAAAAGAATAAATTAATAAAAACAACATTGAAAAAATAATAAAATCAGAGAACTTTTTTGGAGAGAATTTAAACCATCATGATTACAAATTTAACAAATTCCGTGCTGCTGTCAACAACAAAATTACACTTTTCAAAGTCAAGGATTAAGCAAGCGTTCGGTAAAGCACATGTGCCAAAAAGCGAATTAAATGAGCTAATTGAATTGAACAAAAGGGGGCAGGCCTGAATGCCATTAACTTAAGGTGTAAGCGATTACAGAATAAAGTTTTATAAGATAAAAGTTGTATCACTCATTAAAACGGAAAAACAAACTCAAGTTACTCTGGAACTGGAAAAGCAAGGCGATAGTTTTAAACCAACCTCACTCGCAAGATTGTGGATTGCTTCTAAAGGTAAATAACCTTTTGAAAAACCATTAAAACCATTGCTTTCTTTTTTCTCCCTACTCCCAACCCTCTTATCAATGCCTTCAAGCCCACCCCCTGCCCTGTGGGTCTGCCTTATCTCCTATCATTCAAAAACAAGCGGCCCATGAAACGTAGTCCATGGGCTTTGAAGATATCCATCAACCTAAATTAAATGCAGTGTTTTGTTTCCGTGTTCATCCGTGGCTAATTCTTCTGCTTGGGCTTCCTTCCAACGCTTATTCATCGATTTTTTAATATTATTTTCTAAAATGTTATAAGGTCACTGCGACTTGACCACCTCGGTTGCAATGTCTCTCTTACCTTGATTTTTAGAGCGTTTCTAAAACTTGCAAAACAATCTCAAACGAACCTTATATATAATGAGAACTCAACTACGGCTAATCACTGCTTCCGCCCTGACACTTGCAATGTTTTCTTTCCTAGGGGAAACAATCCCTGCTGCAGATGCTCCAGCCAAGCCCGTTCTTAAAATCACCCCGGGAAAAGTGATCATCCCCTTTGATAAAATGCAAAGGCCATGGGGCGAACTGATCAGCATTGATCTACAAACCCGAACCGGAAAGTTCCGCAGAGAAAACACTGATGAAGTAATCACCTTTACCGTTATGCCATATGCAGAGCTGCTGCATCATGCAACCCTTGGCGATTTGCAAGACTTCCGCATTGGCGAACGAGCCATCTTTCGCCTTCATGAAAACGAAAAAGGCGAATGGGTTTTGCTTACCTACATCCAAGACGAAATGAACATGATGAACGGGCATGGCGAATACTTCTTCGTGGAAGAAATCGATGCCAAGGCTGGAAAAATTTCTACCACATGGGCCAAGGGCGATCTAACTTTCATCCGGGAAAAAGGTGTGGTTATCGAAACTGATAAAGAAACCCGATTCTGGAAGGCAGGCCAACCCACTCAATTCTCTGATATCAAAAAGGGCGACAAACTTCGCACCAAAACCCATGGCATAGGCAAAGGCAAAGTTCGCATAGCTTGGGAAATCTTTCTCGATGATGAAAGCCTGAACAAATTCAGAACCGAACAAAAAGCTGTTCACGCACAACGCATCCTTATAGAAGGCGCACCCGGCTATGTGGATGAATCTGATGGCTCAAAGCTTATCCTGACTCTTTTCAACGAAGGCGAAGATCAGGTGAACCTTCTTAAAAAAGGCACTCCAATCAAAGTTGCTTCTGCAGGGATCGATCGCAAGGCATCCGCAGAATCAATCGCAGGAAAAGTTATCTCACTCATTAAAATGGGAAAACAAACTCAAGTTACCCTAGAACTGGAAAAACAGGGCGATGGCTTTAAACCAACCTCACTCGCAAGATTGTGGATTGCTTCTAAAGTTAAATAACCCTAGGAACAACATTTAAGCCTTTGCTTTCTTTTTTCCCCCTAGGGACAACCCTCTTCTCAATACCTTCAAGCCCGCCCACTGTGCTGGGTAGGGTCTGCATTGCCTACATTTCATCATTTAAAACAATAGACCCATGGAACGCAGTCCATGGGCTTTGAAGCCATTCATCAACCCAAATCAAGATGTAGCTTACTTCCGTGGCTAATCTTCTTGTTGGTCTTCCTTCTGTGTAATTCCGTGTTCGTCCGTGGCAAATTCTTCTGCTTCTGTCTTTTCCTCCTTCTGTGGCTATGCTTCTGCTTATTCTTGGCCTTCCTTCCGTGGCTAATACTTCTGCTTTGCTTACACTTCAAGAATTACAATTTTATGATGGCTTACTACCTTCACCAAAGATACTGTAACTGATCGAACTATTTAACCCCGTGTAGCATTTCACCAAACCCAAAACTTGGTTGAAATCTGACCAGAAACTTCCAACAGGAGAACCAGATCGATGAACTCAACTCTTATCACTTTAACCCTCAGCCTTGCTATATCCCAAGCAGACGCAGGATTCGTTCTCGAACCAGGATTCAAGCTATTGCTAAACGGCAAAGATTTAACCGGATGGCGCTACAGCAATGGCCCAGCCTTCGATGGCAAAGCCAATGCAAGCGATGGCCGTTACTCCGCAAAAGATGGCAAAATTATCGTTAACCCTGGCAAAGGCACCGCGCAAATGTGGACTGTAGAAGAATTCCCAACCGACTTCCATTTGAAGTTGGAATTCCGTGCTGAAGTAAACGCAGACAGCGGCGTCTTCATCCGCAAGCCACAACTACAATGCAGGGATTACCTTGTTGCTGGCCCCTACAAAGATTTGAAGAAATACAAGGCACAGGATTGGAACGAAATCGAAGTGATTGTGAAAGGAAAAGTCGCAACCTGCACCTGCAATGGCGAAGAATTGAAGTTTCCAAATGAACTGCCAATGACAGGCCCTATCGGCCTTGAAGCTGATCGTGGTCAGATGGAATACCGCAGGATCAGAATCAAAGAGTTAAAATAATAAGCGAAATTGCTAGATATTGAAGTGTGATAATAAAACCCGTTTGCCATCATACATGGAGAACGGGTTAAAACATTATCGCCTTTGCCACATTCTTCTTGTAAGATAGAAACTTAGCAGCGAAGTGGTTTGAGTTTGGAGAGGTGGCAGAGCGGCTGAATGCGTCAGTCTCGAAAACTGAAATACTCGCAAGGGTATCGGGGGTTCAAATCCCCCCCTCTCCGTTAGTAATAAAAGTCTGGATTCTACACACCCATCTTAAACAGATGGGTGCACTTCTTCTCTAGAAATGAACTTGGGCGGGCCATTCCAAAGCTCAATCAATTTCTGAACCGCAACATAAAACACAGGCACAAAGAAAACCGCAAGCACGGTCGAAGTGATCATCCCACCGAAAACCGCAGTACCCAATGCCCTTCGACTTGCAGCAGCAGCGCCAGTCGCCCAGACCAAAGGCAACACACCCATGATGAAAGCAAAACTCGTCATAAGGATAGGTCGAAAACGCATTCTTGCTGCCTCAATCGCAGCTTCATGAATCGATCTTCCTTGAAGTCGTAGCTCACGTGCAAACTCGACGATCAAAATTGCATTCTTCGAAGCCAGTGCGATAATCAACACCACACCAATCTGCGTGTACATGTTATTATCCGTACCCGTGAAATTAACCGCAGCTACTACGCCAAAAATTCCAAGAGGAACAACCAAAATCACCGCAAGGGGAAGCAACCAGCTTTCGTATTGCGCAGCCAGCACCAGATAAACCAACAACACAGCAAGGGCGAAAACAAAGACCGCTTCGCCACTGATTCGCTTTTCTTGGTAGGCAATGCCAGTCCAATCAAAACCCATAGAACGCGGAAGAACTTTAGCAGCAACAGATTCCATAACCTTGAGCGCCTCGCCCGAACTAACCCCTGGAGCAGCGCCACCATTGATAGAGGCGGTTGGGTACAAATTATATCGGATGATGGATTGCGGCCCGATTCTAGTCTCGGGTGTGAGCAAAGTTGCCAAAGGAACACGCTGGCCATTACGATTGCGAACTTCCAAACGCCTAAGCCTGGAAGGATCGGAACGGAATCGGGCATCAGCCTGAACCCTTACCTGATAAGTACGATCAAATTTATTAAAGTCGTTCACATAAACCGAGCCAAGGTTTGTTTGCAGCGTTGCAAAAACATCGCTAAGCATCACGCCCATTCGCTCAGCTTTAACACGATCGATGTTCAAATAAAGTTGGGGAACACCAGCCCGGAAGGAACTGGAAGCACCTCCGATTTCGGGTGATTTTCTTGCTTCATCGATAACGGCTTGGGTGCGTTCTTGAAGAATTTCAGGCCCCACGCCTTCGCGATCTTCGATCTGCATTTGGAACCCGCCTGCAACACCCAACCCTTGAATAGAGGGAGGCACCAACACCAAGATAAAAGATTCCTGCATCTGGCCGAACTCTTTTTGCAATCGACCAACCAGCGATTCTTGCGATAGGTCTGGTGTTTTTCGCTCAGACCAATCGGACCAGGCAGCAAATGCGGTTGCACCATTCGAGGCATTGGTTCCATCCAATAAAGAAAACCCACCCAGCACGAACCAATGTTCCACACCTGGGGTGTTGGCAAATATTTTGCTCATCCGCTCTGTAACTTCACGAGTTCGATCTAGCGATGCAGCATCGGGCAATTGAACTGCGATAATGACATACCCTTGATCTTCCGTAGGCAAAAATCCTGTAGGGGTTTTCTGATACCACCAGCCTGTAAAGATCGCAATGCCTACAAAAACAATCAGCACTAACCACCACACACGCAACAATTGGCTGATGCAGCAGGAATAGAACCATTCCAAGGGCTTATAGAAGAAATCAAACACACGGGTGAAAAAGTTCTTCCCAGTATAAGGCCTAAGATAAGTGGCGCATTGTGCTGGCTTTAGAGTAAGCGCATTTACAGCGCTGATGAAAGCAGTGGCAGCAATGGTAAGAGCAAACTGGCGGTAAAGTTGGCCTGTGATTCCGCCCAGAAAAGCTGTTGGCAAAAACACTGCCATCAAAACCAAAGTAATTGCAATGACTGGGCCTGTAACCTCGGTCATTGCTTTGATGGTGGCATCGCGAGGGGCCAAGCCTCGTTCGATATGGTGCATGGCATTTTCAACAATTACAATTGCATCATCAACAACAATACCGATGGCAAGAACCAATCCGAAAAGCGTAAGCATGTTAACAGAAAAGCCCAAGAGTGGCATGAAAGCAAACGCACCAATAATGGTGACTGGGACAGTGGTAGCAGGAATCAATAGGGCCCGCCAGCTTTGCAGAAACACTAAGATCACGATCAGTACCAAAAGCCCTGCTTCGATTAAAGTGGTATAAACGCTTTGAATAGCAGCTTCGACAAATTTGGTCGTATCAAACGGAATGCTGTACTCCAACCCTTCGGGCAAGGTGGGCTTTATTTTTTCCATGGCAACACGAACCGAGCGGGCAACATCGATAGCGTTGGAACCAGGAAGCTGGTAGACAAGCATGTTGGCGGAATCCATGCCATTACGAGAAGCATACGAATCGTAGTTTTGCGCACCGAGTTCGACCCGTGCAACATCACGCAAATAAACCATCTGCCCAGAATCGCTTGCCTTAACAACAATACCTTCGAATTGGTCAGAATCGGAAAGCCTGCCCAGAGTGGTTACAGTCATTTGAAAGCGCTGTCCATCAGGGCTGGGTGGTTGACCAACCTGCCCCGCTGCCACCTGAACATTCTGCCTCGCCAATGCCGCAGTTACATCCTGTGTTGTCAACTGCCGCGATGCAAGCTTGTCTGGATCCAGCCAGATGCGCATGGCATAAGCACCAACTCCACGCACCAGTACATCACCAACGCCATCCACCCGGCTTAGTTCATCGCGTAAACGCAGAGTTGCGTAATTAGACAAAAACAACCCATCAAATTTCTTACTGGGTGATGTCAAAGTAACTGCCATGATAATATTCGAGGATTGCTTCTTAACCGATAATCCCTGCCTGCGAACTTCCTCGGGAAGACTAGGTTGAGCAATCGCCACCCGGTTCTGAACCAACACTTGGGCATCATCCAGATTTGTTCCAATTTCGAAAGTAATCGTCAGAGCATAGGTACCATCGGAAGAACTAGTAGATGTCATGTACATCATGTTTTCGACGCCATTAACTTGTTGCTCGATAGGCGCAGCAACAGTGTCGGCAACAACTTTAGCATTAGCCCCCGGGTATGCAGCACTCACGACCACGGTTGGAGGAACAATTGCGGGATAGCGTTCGACGGGCAACCGATACAGCGCCACAATTCCGAGAAGAATGGTTACGATGGCAATAACATTTGCAAAAACAGGGCGATCGATAAAGAACTTTGAAAGCATGAGGTACTCTAAATTCCTGCGATGCGGTAATGAATTATTTGGCGCCTGCAGGTGTTGGAAGCTTAAGCTCGAAAGCCAAAGGAGAAACCGGCGTACCAGGTCGGGCCTTAGTCAAGCCATTAACCACCACTCGATCATTAACAGTTAAGCCACTTTCAATTGAAATCACAGCAGGCAATTGAACAACCTGATCCTTACCTTCGGGCGTGGTGGCAGCAGCGAACAAAGTCCAGCCCTGAGATTTCGCAGTATCAGTTGGTATACCTTTATAAATTTGCGGGCCAACTTGCACGGTTCGCTTTTGCACAACATCACCTTCACCTAGCACATAAACAAACCGGCCCTCCTGCCCAGTCATCAAAGCATCTTCAGGGATAGCAGGCAATGATCGGGGATCACCTGAAGGAACACGAACCCGGGCATAAAGGCCGGGGTATAAAAGATGGGTGTTGCCAGGCGGAATGCGCGGATTAGGGATACGGCCTCGCATCCGCACTGTGCCAGTACCGATATCCACCTTATTTTCTCGGAAGTCAATTTTGCCAGCATGAGGATATCCTTCATCGCTGGTCACACCAACCTCGAGAGGAAGCGAGCCACTAAGAACATCAGCTTGTTTGCCTGCATTACGGGCACGCTGAAATTGAACTAAATCGCGCTCTGGAATATCGAAATATACAAACAGCGGATCCATGCTGACGATAGTGGTCAGCAAGGTTGGCTCATTTTGACCTACAAGATTTCCTCGAGTTACCAAGGCACGCCCGATCTGCCCATTAATAGGAGAATGAATTTCGGCAAAGCTGAGTTGAAGCTTAGCCCCTTCTAATGCTGCCTGAGCTTGCAGCATGGTTGCTGCAGCAGTATCGCGAACTGCAACCCGTTGCTCAAAATCTTCAGTGCCAACTGCTCGCGTGCCAACAAGCCTGCTACCACGATCTGCCTCTGATCGATACCTTTCAAACTCGGTGGTAGCTTTGCGAAGATCAGCTTCGGTTCTTTTTACTGCTGCAGAATGTTCGCGAGGATCGATCTTAAAAAGCAGGGCTCCTTTTTTAACTTCCTCTCCCTCAGTAAAGGCTATCTCATTAAGAAACCCTTTTACACGAGCTTGGATATGAACTGTTTCGATGGCATCCAAGTTGCCGTTGTATTCGTGGTAATTTTGAACAGTGTACAGAACTGGTTTTGTAATACTTACTACGGGAGGTGGAAATGCTGGGGGAGCCATTTTTTTTTGATCACAGCCCACCAGACATATCGAGATGCCCAATAGCAGACCGATTGCAAACAGATGGCGACAGATAATAATCAAGGGGTTGACTCCAAGCATTAACGGGGTGATTCCACCGGATCTTTACTTAATGAAAGCCCATGGCACACTAGTTATCATTATACGGAGTTTGCGCTTACTTGGATTACCGGGAGTTTTACTAGAAGAAATGCAAAATAGTATCGAAAAGAGAATGATTTTCCCATTCGCAGCATGAGTATTAATTCTTGTTAGGTGATAACAGCTTGATCATCGCCTTGCCCATGGATTCGCCTATCAAATAATAGGTCTCGGCATTCGAATTCCAATGATAGCCCTGCCCACTGGGGGACTGATCTTTTTCACGCCAGAAACTTTTGGTGCCTACAAACGCGACATTGCCTTTAAATTCGGGCTGCTCTGCAACAGCGGCTTGTGCCTTCATAAGAGAAAGGGCGCGTGGATGCTTTTCCTCGGGGCCAGTCATGCCGGTTTCAGCAATGACAAAAGGCATCTTAGGGGCGCCAAGATCTTTGCGGATGTCGCGAATAAAGTGGGCCATGTTACTTTGATATTCTGCGTTGAACTTATCACTTATGCGATCGTTCCAACCTTGGTGCCAGCCAAAGCCAGCAATCACATATTCTCCATCACTGCCTGGAACGAGATCTTTGATGTTAGCGAGAGCAGATTTAGTTAGCGCCAGTGTTTCACGATAGTATTTGCCCAAGATGGCAGGATCTTTCGCAATCTCAGCATCACTTTTCTCACCTAGTGAGTAAGGAAGTTTGCCTGCGCTAGGCGGGCGAAAATCAACCGCAAGGCTCTTGCCACCCCAGGCACATTTGATGAGCAAAACTTGTTCTTCGAAAGCATCGCCCACCACCCATCCAAAACCTAGCTCGGGTCCTATTGTTTCTTTTTTTGATCCAAACCCTACTGTGAGGGGGCCCTTGCGATCAAGATAACTAATAAACACATCATCCCGACTGCGCCAATTCTTGGATGAATCAACAAGGGTAGAAAACTGTTTGGCAGTGGCCGTATCCTTCACAAGATATTCCAGCGAGCCTTTACCACCATTACGCTGCGGCTCCGACTTTATTACACCCGCACCCTCCATGTTTGATTGGCCTGCAAGGATGAAAACTTTGATCGGCTTGGCAGTTGCCTTATCGCAAAAGCCAATAGTAACTATTGCGACAATCATAAATAAAAGTGGATTTTTCATATTGCTCTTTATCCTTAAACTAGCATCTTACCTTGCAAGCATTAACGGTTAAACAAATATCGATCATCGAGATTTTTCAGGGAGGAGCAACCCAGCAAGCACATTCCCAAACGCAACTCATCTTCAAGGATTTGCATCATCTTCAAAACGCCCGCTTCGCCGCCAACTGCAAGCGCCCAAACCATCGGCTTCCCAATAAGCACACCATTTGCGCCTAAAAGAATAGCTTTAATAATATCCGTGCCTCTGCGAATACCACCATCAACAAAGATTTCTGTTTTCCCTTTTAGAACTTTGGCAAACATGGGCAGCACCTCAAGTGCGGTCGGAACCCCATCGAGCTGCCTGCCACCATGGTTGGAAATGAAGATGGCTTTAGCCCCAAGGCTTGCAGCAATAGTTGCATCCTCAGGATGCAAAACCCCTTTGATCGCCCATGGAATTTTCGTATCGGCAAGGATGGCTTCAAGCGATTTCCAATCCAACGAGGTATCAAAGTGAGCGGAAACACGCTCTGCCCCGGAACCTTTAGCAGCATGAAGTGCAAGGTTGGATTGGCTATCAAGGTTTTCAAGTTTCAGAGGAGTAGGCAGGTGAAACTCATGCCTGATATCGGCTTCTCTTTTCCCCAAGCTTTGAGCATCTACGGTAACCACCAAGCCTTTGAATCCTGCTTGCTCTGCTCGTTGGATCAACGATTTGGTTAATGCGAGATCTTTAAAACAATAGAGCTGAAAATAGGCTGCGGTACTTTTGGATTCTTGGGCGACATCTTCCAGAGAGGTGGTCGCCATGGTGCTGGCAAAATAAGGCAGGGTTAATTGATTCATGGCCCTTGCCACCGCGAGTTCGCCTTGGGGGTGAGCAAGTTTAAGCATTGCAACTGGCGCAGGGAAAAAGGGGAGTGCGACCGAATGGCCAAAGAGGGTTGTTGTTAAATCTGGGTTCGCAACACCTTGCAAAATTCTGGGCCAAAGCTTGATGGTATTCCAGGAAGAGATATTTTCTCGAAGGGTGATTTGATCGCAGGCACCTCCGGAAAAATACGCATGAGCCATGGGAGAAAGCAAAAGCCTTGCGGCAGTTTCAAACTCATCGAGGTTCAAAAAGTTTTGGAAGTTGGGAGGTGAAGAAGGCATGAGATAAAACGAGGGTTAAGGAGGGAATAAAAAAACACGCCTGTTGGTAGAAACCAGCAGGCGTGCAGAAAACATTAGAAGCGTGCTTTATTAGTTAACACCAACAGCAACTGGGGGAACAACATTAACGCGACGGCCATCGCGATCAAAAACAACCTTGCCATCTGCCATGGCGAAAAGGGTGTCATCCTTGGCCCTGCGAACATTTTTACCAGGATGGAACTTGGTACCGCGCTGCCTAAGAATAATGCAGCCGATGGTTACGCTGCCGCCACCAAAAACTTTGATACCAAGGCGCTGTGCATTGGATTCGCGACCGTTCTTTACAGATCCCTGACCTTTTTTATGTGCCATGTTTATAGCTCCAGTCAAAAAAAATTTTCCGACCCATGCTTGGGTGGGAAAGGAACACGAAGATTTAGAAGTAGTATTCTACAAGAATTATTCTTTTTTGCCAGCGTCATCTTTATTGGCAATGCCAAGAGGCGGAATTTTGACGGTAGCAGCCCTGTAAATCCAGCTAGCAGGCGGAATAAACTGGATTTCGCCACTCTTCTGGTTGAACTTGTCGCCTAGCCGTTTGAAGTTGACCTGTAAGGTCTTACGACGAACTACAGGCTCAATATCTGGGGGTATGGGGTCAGTTACAGCCCACCCGTTGGATAATCCGGTGATAAAAATGCTAAATCTGTTGGCATCGGGGTCTACATCATCCCAAATAGCCACTCCGGTGACGGTTTTAGGGGGTACACCGGGTTGCGAGGGGGGTATTTCATCCTTGGCAATCGTTACGGAATTCTTGATTTTATAGAAGCCAGAATCTGAATCATCTGGGTCCGCAGTAGGGTCTTCCAGCCTAATAACCGCTTTTTGAACTTTAGGCAGAATCTGATCTTTATGTACGGTGTTGGTATCCGTTGTGCGGATTTCGAAATCTGGAACGAACCTGCGTGGCTTATCCGTGTTATTTATTACCTGATACCAGAGGTACCAGCAAATTTTTTGACCACGGCCGGGGATATCGACTTTAACTAGTCTTGGATCTTTAAATTTGAAGTCGAGGACCCAGATTTTGCCGTCTTTCTTGTTGATTTCGTCTTTATCTTGCGGGCTAGGACCAGGCTTTACCGTGCGCTCATTGGGGTTTACAGCAATAGCCCATCCCACCATTGAAAACGCAATGATCAAGGCCAAAAAGGCTGGCCAAGTGAACCAACTGTGCTGTACGGCGTCCGGCTTTTTCATCCGAAACCACTCCCTATTCTTTATCTTCTATTCAGACATCCATGCCTAAACGAAGCTAAGTATTCATTAGGGTTTATAACAACAAAGGAAAAAGCAGGTCAAGGCGGGATATATAGAACACCAAGCGCAAAGCTTAATTAAGAAGAATCTGGGCAAAATGGGGGCTAAGCTTTATTCCTATAGGTATCGATAACCTATAAAAAAAGCTCCGGAGATTTCTCCAGAGCTTTTCTTTATTTAATCCTGATTACTTCTTCACTTCAAACTCGGCATCGATGACATCATCGCCACCCTTGCCACCCGGAGCAGCGCCCTGCCCTGGTGCAGCGCCAGGTTGCCCTGCATCGCCGGGGCCACCCGACATATGCTTGGCCAACTCTTGTGAAGCAGTGATCAAATCGGAAGTAGCTTGCTTCATTGCCTGAGCATCTTCGCCCTTGCAAGACTCCTTGACCCGATCGATAGCGCCCTGAACCACTGTTTTGGTGGAATCGGACAATTTCGAGCCATGCTCTTTAAGCTGCTTTTCAATTTGAAAGACCGTGTTATCCGCTTCGTTACGAGCATTGATGATTTCCAGCTTGCGCTTATCTTCATCAGCATGCAACTCGGCATCCTTACGCATCCTGTCAACTTCTTCTTTGCTGATACCGCTCGAGCCCTTGATTTCAACCTTGGCCTCTTTGCCAGTGCCAAGATCCTTGGCGGTGACTTTGAGAATGCCGTTGGTATCCAAAGCAAAAGTAACTTCGATCTGTGGTTCACCACGGGCTGCAGGAGCAATGCCCTCGAGGTTGAATTCACCAAGCATGCGATTACCTACGCTCTTGGCAATTTCACTTTCACCCTGATAAACAGAGATGGTAACCGCAGTCTGGCCATCTGCAGCGGTCGAGAATACCTGTTTCTTTTCAGAAGGGATGGAGGTGTTGCGCTCGATCAAGCGAGTCAACCTGCCACCCAAAGTTTCAATACCCAGCGAAAGAGGGGTGACATCCACCAGCAACAATTCTGATTTGCTGCCTAGAAGAAGTTGCGCGCCTTGAATAGCAGCACCGATTGCAACCACTTCATCTGGGTTCACACCACGATGGCCTTCTTTGCCGAAGATATCCTTGACCAACCACTGAATCTTGGGCATGCGTGTCATCCCGCCCACCATGACAACTTCATCAATATCAGATGGTTTCATCTTGGCGTCAGCAAGGGCACGAACCACAGGGCCGCGACATTTTTCGATCAAAGGATCAACTAATTGCTCAAATTTGGCTCGTGTCATAGCCATCTGTAAATGCTTAGGCCCAGTGGCATCTGCAGTAATAAATGGCAGATTGATATCAGTCGTAGTTTGCTGGGAAAGATCTTTCTTGGCACGCTCTGCAGCTTCTTTGAGGCGTTGCAATGCCATCTGATCCTTGCGCAGATCGATGCCATTCTCTTTCTTGAATTCTTCTGCAATGTGATCGATAACCACTTGGTCAAAATCGTCACCACCAAGGTGGGTATCACCATTGGTAGATTCAACTTTGAAAATACCATCGCCTACATCAAGGATGGAAATATCAAAGGTACCACCCCCAAGATCGAATACCGCAATTTTTTCGTTGGCCTTCTTATCCATGCCATAAGCAAGGGAAGCAGCGGTAGGCTCATTAATAATGCGCATACGCTGGCGGGATTTGTTACCGGTAACTGGATCTTCGATTTCCCACTCGGTATCGAAACCAGCAATCTGAGCCGCTTCGATGGTGGATTGCCTTTGAGCATCATTAAAATACGCAGGAACAGTGATAACAGCCTTACGAACCGTGTGGCCAAGATAGTTCTCTGCAGATTCTTTAAGCTTGCGCAGAATCATTGCAGATATTTCGGGAGGGGTATAAGACTTGCCATCGATGTCTACTTTTGCAGTTTCTTCGGGGCCGCCTAATACTTTGTAGGGGACCAACTTTTCTTCGCCCTTAACTTCGCTTACCCTACGACCCATAAAACGCTTGATGGAATAGACAGTTCTGCGGGGATTAGTTACCGCCTGTCGCTTGGCAGGATCGCCAACTAATCGGTCGCCCTTATCCGTGAATGCAACCACGCTAGGGGTAATGCGATTGCCTTCCTGATTAGCAATGACTTTCACTTCGCCACCTTCCATAACCGCAACGACGGAGTTGGTGGTTCCCAGATCAATACCGATGATTTTTTCTTCAGCCATCTCAGTTCTCCAAGAAAAGATTCGGGCAAAATAGCTCGAAAATGTAAGATAGTCAGTAAATTATTCGCTCAAGCCAAACAGTTATTTACAAATATTGCCAATTAACACAAAGTAATGACACCAAAATTCACCTACACTCAAAAAACAGGACAATCGAATCTTAATTAGTATAGGCAGAATTTTAATAAAGATAATTGAGCAACTGCCATGCCAGAATCGAAGAAACATTCCGAATCAACCGTAAGTCTAATATTAGAATAGAGATAAAACGATTACGAAAAATATTTTAGTATGAAGGAGGAAGCCAAAAAAAGGCCGAACTTTCACCCCGACCGCCAATTTGGCAGCACGATCTGACACTGCCCTTTTGAACACTAACAAAATCTCTTCAATTTGTTAATTTAAGGGCTTTAAAAAATATAGGCAATGTGATAAGTTGATGCGAAGACCCTTTTGTTGCGGGTTCTGAGATTACTTCATTGACACTGAGCGATGGCACCCATACATTAACCAAACTTTTCGCAAAAAAGTATTCCCAAACGAGACTTATCATGGCGCGAAAAATCGAAGCGGTCACTCCTCCAAACCCTGCCAAAGCGCAAGCACTTGTCAAAAGTGTTCGCAATCAAATTGATAAACTCGATTTGCAAATCCTAAAACTAATAAACGACCGAGCCTCCGCAGCAGGTGAAGTTGGGAAAATTAAAATGGAGAATGGGGAAGATATCTTCTCTCCTGCCCGCGAAGAAGAAGTTCTAGCGAATGTTTTAGAAGCCCATTCGAAATACCCAAACGCCCTTGATGTAAATACCGTTCGTGCAGTTTTCCGCGAAATCATGAGTGGTTCCAGAGCTTTACAAAAACTCCTTAAAGTTACCTACCTCGGGCCAGAATACAGTTACAGCCATCTTGCCGCCATCGAACGCTTTGGCCAGGCTGTCGAATTTGTTCCCGTTGGCAGTATCACCGCAGTATTCGAAGAAGTAAACCGCGGCCATGCCGATTTTGGCGTTGTTCCTGTTGAAAACTCCACCGATGGGCGCATTGCTGACACCCTTGATATGTTCATGCGCATGCCCCAAATGATTATCTGCTCTGAAATCAGATTACAAATTCATCACAACCTGATGGCAAAATGCGAAGCAAAAGATATCCGCAGGGTTTACAGTAAGCCCCAAGCAATCTCTCAATGCCGAAACTGGCTTGGTAAAAACACCCCGCACGCTTTGCTTACCGAAGTTTCAAGCACTACCACTGCTGCAGAATTAGCCCAACGCGAACCAGGTGCCGCAGCGGTTGCTAGCAGGCAAGCCGCTGTTCGCTATGGCTTACGCATTTTGTTTGAAGACATTCAAGATTCTGCAGACAACGAAACCCGGTTCGCAGTCATTGGGCATC
Source organism: Gemmataceae bacterium (assembly GCA_044337875.1). GTDB lineage: Bacteria > Planctomycetota > Planctomycetia > Gemmatales > Gemmataceae > UBA969. The sequence continues at coordinate 7,767 of JBIIMS010000003.1, read as the reverse complement.
AGAAAACCGCCAAGACTGGCAACGACAAAACCACTCTCATGTTCCGCATTCCACACAGCCCAGGCTCGCTTGCAGATGCCATTGCTGTATTCAAGTCCAACAAAGTGAACTTGGCTTGGATCGAATCTTTTCCTTCACGAATTGCAAAAAACGAATACATCTTCTTTGCAGATTTCGAAGGCCATATCGATGACCCTAAAATCAGCAAAATGCTCAAAGCATTTAATGATGAATGTACTGAAGTAACTGTGCTGGGATCGTATCCCATCGCACAAATCTCTGGCTAAAAACCAGTAACTTCTTTCAATGAGTTGTTTATTCGCCACGGATTAGTTCCTGAGTAGGAACTAATATTTTGCCGATTATTGCTTAAGATGCTGGCAAATAAGGCTTTTATTCTTTAATATAACTTCAAGTATTAACCTCTTTTAGAAAGTCGGAATAAACATGCGTAAGAAATTTGTTGCAGGCAACTGGAAAATGTTCACCGATCATGCAACCGCAAAAAAACTGGCCCAAGAAGTGGTTGCACTCATGGCAGGAAACCATCACGTTGATGTCGCGCTCTGCCCACCTTTCACCTACCTTCAAACCGTAGGGGAAGTTCTAAAAGGAACCCATATCGCACTGGGTGCCCAAAATTGTTACCACGAAAAAGAAGGTGCTTTCACAGGCGAAATCAGCCCCGCTATGCTCCTCGACATTGGCTGTAAATATGTAATCCTTGGACATAGCGAACGCAGACACAAAATGGGTGAATGCGATATCGCAGTTAATAAAAAGGTTCATGCCGCTTTAAATGTCGGCCTGCATGTTATTCTTTGCATTGGCGAAACGCTCGATGAACGCCAAGCTAATAAAACCAATGAGATCCTCAAGAATCAACTCGATGGCAGCCTCGCTGGTGTTAGTGCCACCTGTTTCAAATCAATGGTTTTGGCCTATGAACCCGTTTGGGCCATCGGTACAGGCCATAACGCTACCCCTCAGCAAGCACAAGATGCCCATGCGTTTATTCGCAGTTGGATTGCCAAGCATCATGGCGCTGAAGCCGCCGCGCATATGGTCATTCAATACGGTGGTAGTGTAAAACCTGATAACGCAGCAAGCCTTTTAAGCCAACCCGATGTGGATGGTGGTTTGATAGGCGGCGCCAGCCTCAAAGCTGATCAGTTTTTAGGCATCATTCGCGCAGGCATGTAAATCTATTTTAACCGGCAGCTTCTCGCAGAGTGCACAACCTCTGCGAGTCAAAGCTGATCAGTTTTTAGGCATCATTCGCGCAGGCATGTAAATCTATTTTAACCAGAAGCTTCTCGCAGAGTGCACAACCTCTGCGAGTCTAAGCTAATCAGCTTTTAGGCATCATTCGCGCAGGCATGTAAATCTATTTTGATATTGTCTTGATCGCAAGCCTAGCAGCGTCAACAACCTCGCCTCGTTTATCGTTTTGCGCATTCTTCAATGCTTCCAAGGCTGGTTTGGCATCGGGTCCAATTTCCCCCAGTGCCTCTGCAGCCATCAGCCTAACCTGATACGCAGGGTCTTCCAAGGCATCGATTAGTTTTTCTACAGCAGGCTTCGCAAGGCTTTTCATCTTACCCAACGCCAAAGCAGCTTCCCATCGGATTGAAATGTCTGAATCATTAAGCGCATTAATAAGAGCCGGTATAGCTTTTTCTGCTTTTGGCCCCATCTGCGCCAGTGCGGTTACCGAACGAAACCTAACCTGCACATTTAAATCCGTAAGCCCCTTCATCAAAGAAGGCACTGCAGGATCGCCTACATGATACAAAGCACTTGCAGCAATCTGCCCAACATTTGCATCTTTATCCCGCGAAGCAATCTGCAATAATTCCAACGCCTTTGCATCGTGAATACCAAGCTGGCCAATCAATGCAACAACATCTGCACGAATTCCCGCATCTTCATTACCCGCAAGCTTTTCTAAAACAGGAACAAGCAACGGCGCCAACCCCTTTGGGTCTTTGGTAATTTCCAGTAACGCCTCTGCAGCCTTGATTTGAATCAATGGGACGGTATCTGTCAGTCTGGCTTTCAACTCGGACTCTGCAGGTTTTGCATCCGCCCCCATCATTGCAAGTGCATTGATCACCCCCACCCGAACATGCTCATCTTCATCCTGCATGCATTTCAACAACACCGGGAGAGCGGTTTTCGCATCTTTTGAAATCCTGTAAATCGCTTGGGCAGCATGCCCCCGCACTTTCACATCTGCATCTATAAGGCTTCCTTTAAGCGCAGTAATTGCGGTTTTTGCAGGCTCGCCTATCATTCCCAATGTCATTGCAGAACCCATGCGAGTCATGCGATCTTCCGCGTACAAACCCTGCGTGACCTCCCCCACTACATCTTTGCCCAAATGTGCCAAAGCCGCTGCAGCACTTGTTCGCACCACAGGGTCTGGGTCTCGCAGCATGGCCATCAATGGCTTTACCGCAGCTTTGGCTTTGCGCTTTGCAAGCTCTGCAGCAGCTTGAACCCGCAATTTATTATTCTCATCCGCCAGTTGCTTGGTAAGCCTTGCAACTTCAACCGGATCAGGTTCAGGAGGTGGGGGCGCCTGCATGGTCGCCATTTTGTTCATCAAATCCCCAAAGGGGAAAAGGAACTTGGCATTGCTGCCCGCAGCAGCAGCCGCAGCAAACATAGGAGTGAAAGGCGTGGCTGTTTCCTGAGTTGGAACATATACATCATTGTTTGAATTTAAGGGCGTGTTGCAATAACCCAAGCAACCCCAGTATTGATTATTTGTGGATCGCAAGGGGCCATTGCAATAACCCAGGCAACCCCAGTATTGGTTCGAACTAATCGGAGGTTTGGTAATGCCCCCAACCGCTGGAATAACGGTATCACGCTGCCCATTTACATTCTGCTGCGCGAGAATTAAACCTACACCTGCAGCACCTAAAACACCCAGCTTCATAAATTTCGTGAACATGAAAAGCACCGTTTCATCAGGGACTAAAATTACTATTAAAACAAGCTCATTGTATCAGAACAAATAGGAACTGCATCTGATTGCTCAACCAATTGAATCATTAGCCTTGCCGTATGTCAAAGGAAGAATCAAACCCATCAACACCATGAGTAAGCTAACCGTAAGCACCAGCAATACTCCAAAAAACAATTCCACATCAATTAATTTTATACATTTCCATTCCAAGCACAGCAACTGCTGCAATCTAACTACCCATCTGCCCAACCGTAGCATCAAAAGAATGGGAAGTGATCGATTTAAAAAATTGCGACATAGAAATACCCCCTGCTTAGGAATGGGTTCATCGAATTTAATCGCGACCCTGCGCATAACTTGACGCAAAAACATACCAATAAAATCAAAAATAGTCGCACAATGAACAACCCCTTAGCATCAAGTGGAAGTATAATGAATGAAGGAAGCAGATATGCAAACTGATTTTTCTTAAAGAACCTTGCGAACACCGATGCAAACCATTCCGGCTAGGAAAAATCACTTGAGCGAACTGTTTGCACTCGATCTCAGATCGCTAGGCCTGTTCCGCATTGGTATCGCCCTAATTCTGCTATACGACCTTTTACTTCGCAGTTTCGAACTTTCGTTTTTCTATACCGACCAAGGGGCGACACCGCGTGAAGTGCTCTGGCATTCGCCTTTTCCCATGGGAATCGTCTGGTGGATCAGTCCACACATGCTTTCAGGATCATTTGCTTGGCAGGCATTCTTGTTTATTTTATCTGGCCTAGCTGGTGTTGCCCTGCTTTTGGGATATCAGACCCGCTGGGCTATTGCCATTTCCTGGTTTCTACTCATGGGATCACACGCACGCCAACCCATGATACTTCAAGGCAATGATGTGTTGTTGCGATGTGCACTTTTCTGGTCATTTTTTGTACCTCTGGGCGCACGGTTCAGCCTCGACTCCCTTTCGAAAACTGCAACCACTTATCATTCGAACCGCATTCTTTCTTGGGGCACCGCTGCAATCATTCTGCAACTCTGCATCCTTTACTTCAACGCAGCAATCCCCAAGGTAAGCTACGAATGGCGTGGAGATTTCAACGCATTATATTATGTCCTCAACATGGATTATTTCACCAATCCTTTTGGTTACTGGCTATTGCAATACCCAGCCATTCTTGTGCTTTTAACCAAAGCCACCCTTCTCTTAGAAATATCCATACCCTTTATCCTTTTAATGCCTTTTGGTAATGCCTACTTAAGATTGATAGCCTTTGGAATCATGGTAGGTTTTCATCTAGGCATCTACATGTGCATGGATGTGGGCCTTTTTTCCTTCATGTGCATTGCCTACTGGTTGGTATTTCTGCCCAGTTTGTTTTGGGATATTGTCGCCACATTTATTCCATGGAAATTTCTTGGCTCTATCACAGAAGCCACTAGCACAGAAGCAAATGGCCCTGAGGTTCTTTCAACACCGGGCCCACGCTGGTTAATACCCTGCCTGCTTATATTTGTGATGGTGATGAATTACCAAAGGTATTTAAACCCGCCCATGGTTTCGGATGAAGCTACGGTAATAGACACCGTAGGAAGGATAACCGGCTTAGATCAATATTGGGCGATGTTTTCGCCAGGGGTTTTGAAAGATGGTTTGAAAATCTGGGCGGAAGGCACCAAAGCAGATGGCTCCAAAGTTAATCTGTTTAATCCCAGCCAAGATAATCGATCAAGCGACAGACGAATGGTTTGGGCTAAGGAAGATTCTTACGCCCGCAAAAGATTTCTTATCTGGGGCCTTTATGAATTTCCACGAGATCCCTTCTCACGGGCCTTCTTAAAAATGATGCTGGAAGAATGGAACCAAACTCACAAAGCAGAAGAACAAATCGTTTCTGCGCAAATTGTATCCCTCAAAACACAAACTTCACCACCCTATGAAACTCTCGAATCACCAACCATCAACGAAAAAATCTTGATGCACTATATTCCCCTGCCCAAAGATTAAGCTGCGATTCGGAGCACAGTGGCTTGAGTAGTTTTAACATTAGAAGTTTCTTCAATAAGAACTGCATGCAGTTTTTCGACCTGTGCCTTCAAATCTGCAATTTGAGCTTCTAAAAGTTTGTTCCTGCCTTCGAGAATTTTGATTGATTCAAGGTTTAGCATTTTATCTTGCTCAAACTGTTGGCGTATTTCATCGAAGTTGGTTTGAGCAACAGCAAGATCACCTGAGCGAATTGTCAGTTCATTTTCCCTTTGGGCTAGTTCACGGATCTGCCTTTCAAATACAACGGCCCCCGCTTGAAGGTGGTTTTTCCCCTCTTGAATCATGGTGCGTTCTTCCTCGAACCGTAGAGTAATTCCCTTACGGATTTTTTCGAGTCTACGATCTGCGCCAACGCCATCCTTGCTACCCGCAAGCACCTCAAGAGTCATCCTGCCTACCGCAAGTTCAGCCATGGCAAGGGATTGTTTTTGAAATTCGAGTTCATGCAATCGGTTTTGGTAATCTTTCCAGATGTTGTTTGCAGCTAGGCGGATTTCATCGAGACGAAGCTTTTCCTTTTGCAATTCATCGCGTTCTTTCAAACCTTTTTGGCAAAGATCCTTACGGGTTTCATGAGTCAACTGTCCGAGTTTTTCCATTGTTTCAGAACGCACCTCGAGTTCATGAATAAGAACATTGCGATCGGTCTCGTATGATTTCAGCTGAAGGGTGAGTGAAGCTCGATCTGCCTCAATTTGTTTTCGCTGCAAGGAAAGCTGCTGTTCTTTGCAGAATAAATTTTCTTCTTTTTGAACCAGTGAAAGTTCCCATTGCTCGATCTGTTTTTGCTTACGACCCAGTTCATTGCCTGAGACATCAAGCTCTGCGAGAAGACCGTTCTGTTCTTTTTCCCAAGATATTTTGCGCTGTTCCAGATTATGCCAGGCTTCCAATAATACCAACCGCTGATCATCCAGATGGCTCGCCATCCCTTCAAGCTGTACCATTAAAGCGGCTGCATCTGTAGGGATGTTTAAAATTGGCTGATGGTTAGCGACAGAATCCGTATTAGGCAAAGGCCAGGAACAATCAGGAAGTTTCTCACGCAGGTTAAGAATGCGTTTTTCCAAACCTTCTTCCTCGAGTTTGAGCCGGGTCAGATAGGTATTCCAGTGCTTTTCATTTTGCTCGAGAATCAATTGGTTTTGATCCAGTAACGAAAACTTAGCTGAAAGTTCTTTCTCGCGGTGCAACAAATCAATCTCGCGCGTTGTAGCCTTGAGGGCGCGTTGTTGTTGTTCGCTGTCGAGCTGATCATAAGATTCTTTAAGTTTTCGATTTTCAGTTTCACAAGTTGATTGAAACAACTCTTGGGCAGAGGCCAGCGATTTCCGCTCCTTGACAATATGCTCATATTCTTTGGAAAGCTTTGCCATGGATTCATCGATAGCGGTGTTTCTGGTGGCAAGGATTGCAAGCTGCCTACGGGCAATGTTTTTCCAGCGGGATTTAAGTTTGTTTCGAAGTTTTTCATAGCGCTTTTGTGCAAAGCGAGCAGCTTCAGTTTGAGAAAGAAGATTTTCCTGCTGCTCTTTCATGGTTCCAATGAGGGCGGTTTCTTGTTGCTTTAATTTACTGAAGCGCGATTTCAAATTCCGTTGGATCTGCACCTGCCTTAAGTGTTTTTCCTGGAAATGCAATCCGAGTTGCTTTTCTTTTTCTTGAAGTGCTTTTTCTAATTGCGACAAACGAAGTTCTTCCTGAAGAAGTGCGGATTGCTGCGCTGCCACCCCTGCGGCTTGCGCCCTTAATGCCTGCCTTTCTTCTTCGAGATGATCTTCGGGTGCTAATTTTTGCTGGGCCGACATCCCCGCTTCTGCGTACTCTACATAAAAAGAAAACGGGCCAACCGATAGCTCATCACCGGTATGTAATACCGCTTGCTCCATAGCTTCGCCATTAACTTTGACTTTATCGCAATCGTAAAGGTTACGAACCATGAAGCCGTGTGGTGTTTCAACAATTACACATTGAAGCTGCTCGACCTGGGGAGAATTCAAACGGATATCGCAGCCTTTTTCTTCGCCCAAAAGGGTGACTGCACTCGTCAGGGTTTTTATCGTTCCGGGATTTTTACCATTAATCACTTTGAGAATGCACTGACCAGGCCTGCCATAATCTGCCTTACCAGCCATCGATTTAGGACTAGAAACTTGCATGCGTGATCTCAAAGTAAAAAAATTATCCACCAATGAAGACAGCCAATAACATGGACTTGTTCTTTTGTGAAGATGAAAAGTAAAAGTATGACACCTACGATAAACCGGGGAATTTGAGAAGGCTTTGGGAATATGGGAAAACAAAAATCTTTAGCAGAAGACCAGCCACGGAAACAAATCTTTCAGAGCCGGAAGCGTGAGCGACGGTAATTAAGAATAAGCATTTGCCACGGACGAACACGGAAAAACACGGAAGGAAGAACAAGCAGAGACATAAGCATAGCCACGGATTAACACGGAATTACACGGAAATAGGAACAAGCAGAAGCAGAAAATTAGCGACGGAAAGAAGACATATCTTTCAGAGCCTGAAATAACACTCATCACTTAGGTGCAAAATCTAAAGGTTCAAATGGAGGAGTTGCAGTGGGGCTTCCCCATCGCAACTCCTCTGTCTTAAAACAAGCCCCATATCAATGAATGGAAAGTAAAAGGAAGAGACCCACCCAGCGCAGTGGGTGGGCTTAGGGACAATAAGTCATAATAAGAATGGACCCCCGCATACGCGAGGGTGACGAAGGCGGCGGTGGGCTAAC